>CAVTBP010000001.1:0-353536 GCA_963732985.1 uncultured Actinomycetes bacterium
GAAGTCGCCGTGGCGGACCTGGGCGCCGCGCTCGGCGTAGCCGACGAGGGATCCGGGGTTGCGCGTCACGAGGATCAGCTCCTGAGCGTCGGGGCCGGAGCACGTCCGAGCGCCTCCTCGACGACGCCGCGTCCGAGCTGGCCGGAAGCGCCTGCGATCACGATGCTCATTGCTCCTCCATTCTCCACGTCAGGGACCGGTCGCGCTCGACCCCTGCACACGGATCGTCCCGAACGTAGGGTCCGCGCGTGGTCTGCAGCGCCTGTGGACGCGAGAACGCGGCCGACGCGCGGTTCTGCGCCTCGTGCGGGACCAGCGCTGGAGAGCCTGCCGGCGGGGCGAGGCGCGCACGGTGGTCACCGTCGTGTTCACAGACGTCGTCGGCTCGACCGCACTCGGCGAGCGTCTCGACCCCGAGACGCTACGGCGCGTCATGTGGCGCTACTTCGACGCGGTGCAGGCGAACGCTCGAGCGCGCACGGCGGCACCGTCGAGAAGTTCATCGGCGACGCGGTCATGGCCGTCTTCGGCGTTCCCGCCGTCCACGAGGACGACGCACTGCGTGCCGCGCGGGCCGCGTTCGAGACCGGCGAGGGACCTCGAGCGACGTCGAACGCCGACCTGGCGCGCGAGCACGGCGTCCGGATCGTGACCCGCACCGGTGTCAACACGGGTGAGGTGATCGTCGGCGGCGGCGCGGACGAACGAGAAGCTCGCGACGGGCGACGCGGTCAACGTCGCGGCACGCCTCGAGCAGGCTGCGCGGCCGGGCGAGGTGCTCGTCGGCCTGGCCACGTACGCGCTCGTCCGCGATGCGGTCGTCGTCGAGCGGGCGGCCCCGGTCGTCGCCAAGGGCAAGGTCGAGCCGCTCGCCGCCTGGCGGCTGCTCGAGCTCCGTCCCGACGTGCCGGCGTTCGTGCGCCCGATCGCCACGCCCGGTCGCACGCCGCGGCGTGAGGTCGACCGAGCCCTGGCCGCGCCTTCGACCTCGCGGTCGGGAGAGCGCGCGTGCAGCTGCGCCACGATCGTCGGCACGCCTGGCATCGGCAAGTCGCGTCTCGCGCGCGAGCTGATGCAGGTCGATCGAGCCAGACGCGCGCGTGCTCGTCGGGCGGTGCGTCGCGTACGGGCAGGGGTCACGTACCTCCCACTCGCCGATGTCGTCCGCGAGGTCGCGGGCGACGACCCGCAGCCAGAGCTCGCGGCCCTGCTCGCACACGTCGAGCGCGGCGACGTCGCGGCACGACTCATAGCGGGAGCCGGGGCGCACGGGAGGACGCGGGCTCGCCGGACGAGACGGCGTGGGCGTTCCGGCGCCTGTTCGAGACGCTCGCCCGCCGGCGGCCGCTCGTCGTCGCGGTCGACGACATCCACTGGGCGGAGCCGACGCTGCTCGACCTCCTCGAGTACGTCGCCGGCTTCTCGAGCGGCACACCAATCCTGCTCCTCTGCCTCGCCCGTCCCGACCTGTTCGACCAGCGCCCGTCCTGGGCGGCACCCGCCCCGGCGCGACGCTCGTCTCGCTGCGATCCGCTGGCGCCGGCGGAGTCGGACGGCTCGTCGAGGGGCTGCTGCAGGTCGCGACCGTGCGCCGCGGGGCTCGGCGCCGGATCGTCGAGCGCGCCGAGGGCAACCCGCTCTTCGTCGAGCAGATCCTCGCCATGCTCGCCGACGACCCGCGACGCGGCAGACGAGACCGTGCCGGCGACCATCCAGGCGCTCCTGTCCGCGCGCATCGACCGCCTCGAGCCCGGCGGAGCGAGCGGTGGTGCAGCGCGCCTCGGTGGAGGGACGGCTGTTCCACCGCGGCGCCGTCGCGAGCTGCTCGCGCGGAACGGCGCCGGCCTCGGGGCGATCTCCTCGCCCTCGCGCGCAAGGAGTTCGTGCGTCCCGAACCACTCGCTCTTTCCGGGCGACGACGGCTTCCGCTTCAACCACGTCCTCATCCGCGACGTCGCGTACGCCTCGATGCCGAAGGAGCTCCGCGGCGGACCTGCACGCGCGTCTCGCGAGCTGGCTCGAGCAGCGCGCTGCGGACGTGACCGGCCGGACGACGAGATCGTCGGCTACCACCTCGAGCAGGCGTACCGGCACCGCGCAGAGCTCGGCCGGGTCGACGACGAGACCCGCGCCCTCGCAGCGCAGGGCGGCCGGCTCCTCGGCAGCGCGGGCAGGCGCGCGCTCGACCGCGTCGAGCCGGCCGCCGCTGCGTCGCTGCTCGAGCGCGCGTGCCGCCTCCTCGAGGTGGAGCCGACCGAGCGCGCGGAGCGCCTGCCCGACCTGGGGCGCGCGTACCAGCTGGCCGGCGCGCTCGACGACGCCGACCGCGTGCTCTCGCCGAGGCGATCGAGCAGGCGCGGCGCCACGGCGACGAGTTGGCCGAGTGCCGCGCGGAGGTGAGCGCGGCCGGGTGGCCTTCATGCGCGCACCGCCCGACCCGGATGAGCTGCGCGCCATAGCCAGGCGCGCGATCGCCGTCTTCGGCCGCTCGGCGACGGTACGGATCCTCGCGGACGCCTGGCAGCTCATGGGCATCGCCGAGCTCGCGGCACGCGACCGCGGAGCCCAGCTGAGAGCGCTGCAGAAGGGCCGCAGGCACGCGATCGCATCGGGGGACATACGACGTCAGATCGACTCGTGGAACGAGGTCGGCGGATCGATGCTCTTCGGCGGACGACGATCGACGAGATGCTCGTGTTCATGGAGGAGGAGCTCGCCTGGGCCCGCGACCACGGCCTGCCCGCGCTCGAGGCGGACGCTCTGCTCGGCGGCCCGTATCTGCTCGCGCGCCTGGGCCGCTTCGAGGAGGGTCGCGAGCAACCTCGAGCGGTCGAAGGCGATTTGCCGGGAGCTGGGCATCGCCTACGGCCTCGCGGAGGCGCACATGGCCGGCGCGGGGCTCGAGATGCTGGCCGGCGAGCCGCAGGCGGCGGAACGCGAGCTGCGCGACGCCATCCGCACCGCGCAGGAGATGGGAGCGTCGCGCTACGTCGCGCTCTACCGCACGCGCATCGCCCACGTCCTGATCGCCCAGGGCCGCGACGACGACGCGCTGGCGGAGCTGGAGCAGGCGCGAGAGACGTACGACAGTGCGACGGGGTGGAAGACCGCGCGGGCGCGAGTGCTGGCACGGCGCGGTCGAGTCGAGGAAGCCGTGCGGCTTGCACGCGAGGCCGTCGCCGCGATGGCCGGCAACGACGACATCACGACGCACGCCGAGCCCTCGTCGACCTCGCCGAGGTGCTCCGCGCGCTGGCGACCAGGCCGGCGCGGCCGCGGCCCTCGCCGAGGCGATCGCGCTCCACGAGGAGAAGGGCAACGCGCTGAACGCGGAGCGCTGCCGCCGGCTTCTGGCGGCAGTCGCGGGGGGCGCGGCAACGAAGCCGTAGCCGCGGCGTAGGCCGTCCTCGGAGCCGTGGCTCTAGCGCACGACTCCGAGGACAGCCCAGGCCCATCTGCCGGGACTCAGCCCCAATCCGAACATCTCCTGCGCCTGAGCCAGGAGCTCCGGGTCGCAGCTCTCGTCCATCCACGGTGCGACGCCGAGGCCGAACTGGAGGCTCAGGTCCTCCCACGCCTGCGCGACCGTGGGCTCCAGCAAGGCGTCGGGACTCGGCTCCAGACCCTGCGCGGAGAGCACGGACAGGTACGTGGCGTACGCGTTCGCGATTGCCTGGAGACTGTCACGAGGCTCGCCCCGGGAGTCGCTCGGGGCCTTGCTCGCCAGGTCGGAGACCGCAGCTTGCACTTGCTCGACATCGCCGACCGAGTCACCGCCGCGGGCGATGTCGGTGTTCTTCGCGAGCACGAAGAACGCGAGCAGGTCCTCGCAGGTCTGGTCGACTCCCTGGCCGACGTCCACGCTCGCGTCCGTGACCTCGGTGGTCTCGCCGAACATGTCCGTCGTCGTCTCGCTCGACGCGGTCTCCGTCACCGTGACGGTGACGTCCTCCGCACTCGAGTCCGAGCCGCCTCCCCCACAGCCTGCGAGCGCCAGGACCAGGCCGCCGAACAGAATCACCGTTAGCGTCCGTTTCACGTCGTTCCGCCCTTCTCTCTGCCGGGTGCCGACGACGTCGTCCGGGGCCGAACCCTGTAGCCGGTTCGGGCCGTCGTCCACGGCTGGTCGTTCGACGTGCACGTACGGCTGGGCGTGTCGGTGAAGACGGTGTCCTGGCGGAAAACCCAGCCGCGGTCGTCGCTCCAGCGGCGTTCGGGCCCTGGAAGTACCCGGTGACGGAAGTGGTGATGGTGCGGCCGCGTTAGCCCCTGCCAACCACGGCGCTCTCGAGAGGTCTTGGCGGTGAACGAGCGATCCCGCTTGATCGTCGCCTTCAGGATCTTGAAGGGAACGCCGTACGAACCGCCGCCCGCACAGGCCGTGGATCTGCTCGCGTCGACCGTCTTGAAGTTCAACACGCTCCCAGCGCCAGCCGGGACGAGGAACGATACGGGAACGGTGACGTTGTAGCCGGAGTAGGTGCCCCGCTCTATGGACGTCTTCGCAGGCGGTAGAGATCGAGCAGCCGTCCAGGGTTGGTCGTTCGACGTGCACTTGCGGTTCGGCGTGTCGGTGAACACGATGTCTTGGCGGAAGGTCCCGGCCGCAGTCGCCGCCCCGGTCGCGGATGTTCCCCTGGAAGCGCCCGGTCACGAAGTAGGTGATGGTCGCCCTGGCCCCGCCAACCACGGCGCTCTCAGAGGTCTTGGCGGTGAACGAGCGGTCCGCTTGATCGTCGCCTTCAGGATCTTGAAGGGAACGCCGTACGAACCGCCGCCCGCACAGGCCATGGATCTGCTCGCGTCGACCGTCCTGAAGTTCAACACGCTCCCAGCGCCAGCCGGGACAAAGAACGTAATGCCATAGCCGCCGTAGCCTCGGCCCGAATAGCCGCCCGGCTCGACCGCAGACCCCGCCGGCGGCGGTTGTGGCTTCGACCCGACGAACTGTGCTGCCACGGCCGCCAAGCCCGACACCCTCACCCTGCAAGCGCCGGCACCGGTGCAATCGCCACCCCACCCGGAGAAACCGCGACCCTGTCCGAGCCTTCTGGGTGAGGAGCACGCGCGCGCCCGTGGCGAACGCCGCCGAGCACCTCCCGGGACAGGAAATCCCCCGCGGGCGTGCTCGTCACGCGGCCAGGCCCCACGACGACGACCGCCAGCGTCTGCTTCGCGGCTGCGCGAGACGCCGCGGCGCTCGTCTCGCCGCTGGAACCCCCGAACGCGCCCGTCGCAGTCACTGCCGCAACAACCGCGCCGGCCACACCAAGCCAAAGCCCTTTCCGCACAGTGTTCGATCCCACGATTCGTAGACCCCTTTCGAGTGTCAGAACGATCTCCAGCGCTCACGGCTCAGAAAAAAGCCGTGGCCACTCTTGTTCCGGCACGTCATGCCGGTCGTCGTCGATGTGCAGCGGATCCCGCCGCCACTCCATTTCTTGCCGTAGCCGAGGACCTTCGCCCTGTCGACGTTGACGTACGGCCCCGGGTCGCCAGCGCACGACGGCACTTCGACGCCGCCCGTCACCCCCAGGTAGACGCGGTCGCCGGCGTAGCCGCCGTCCTGACACGGGCGACGCGGCGGCGCGGGCCGTAGCCCGCTCTTGATCACACACCCGACGTTGGACTCGGACGCCCGCGAGCCGATGTGGATGAAGTAGTCGCAGACGATGTTGGACGACGGCGTCTTGAACGAGCCGTACACGTAGCTGTCTGCCGCCGTCACCTGTTTCCAGGGGCCGGCGACGAGGCGCGAGCCGTTCCAGCGCCAGATACGCGACCTCGTGCCGCCCCGACTCGGGAGGCACAACGCGAGTCGCCGGAGCGGTGGGCGGCCGTCGTCTCCCGGATACCGGAGCCAATCGAGCGCAGGGGAGGAACGAGGTACGCGGGCTGATCGAGGACGGAGCCGCCATGCGCCATCGGTGAGCATGAACACGCCCCAGTTCTGGATCCCCCAGCATGTGGGTGCGCCGATCGTGACTGCCATCGCCTCGCTGCCCGGGCCGGTGAACGGGCCGCAGAGGCACCTGCCGGACCGGGTTCGGCAAGACGAAACGGTTGAGGCGGCGGTGCTGCTGCACGAGTTGATTCGCGGTGGCCCTCGAGCAGGCGGCCGGCGCGCGAGGAGCACTGAGCGAGACCGGCTCGAGGGGCGTTGTCCCCCATGCTCGAGGAGCCGCCCGCCCAGCTCAGCGATGTCGGGGTGAGGGCCAAAAGCGCGATCACGCCGACCAGGTATTTCCTCATGTGGTCGTCTTCGTTCTCACTCGTCAGCCCGAGCTCGACATCGTCCGCGAGACCGCCTTCACGCATCGCTCACCGTCCGCGGTCGTCTGCGGCGCGCGCGCCCGGTACGTCGCACGACCCTTGGGCGTCGAAACGGTGAACCCGCCGGCTCCGTTGGTTCGAGCCCTGCGCACGATCGACCAGCCCCTGCTTGTCCGCGGCGCTCGACCACCACCGGGGCGCGCGCGCGGCACGACTCGAAACCGTCGACGACGGCCCCCAAGAATCCCTGTCGCACTCTGCCCTCGGCCCCGCAGGGTGAGCGTGCGTTCGTGCGAATTGACGACGAACGACGCGGCGGCCGAGCCTTCACGCGTGATCACGCAGGTGGCCGTCCCGCTGCACGCTCCCGTCCAGCCTGTGAAGGTCGCGCCCTCGCGCGGAATCGCCGCGAGCGTGACCGATCCCAGGAACTTCCCGGTGCAGCTCCCAGGGCAGTCGATTCCTGCGGGGCTGCTCGCGACCGAACCGGGGCCGGTCACCGTGACGGAGACGGGATATGGCGACTCGAGGTAGGGGCTGTTCGAGAGATCGGGACGTCCGGGCACGTTCGCCATGAAGTAGTCGTCGCGCGCCACATCGAACGTCATCCGCCCGGGTTCGCCGACACTCCACAGCTGGTTGCCCGTGTACATGAGATCGAACCGGCTGTCCGACATCTGGGACCGCGATTGGACGTGTAGTGCGGGGCGCAGCTCGGCACATATCCGAGCGCGTGGCCGATCTCGTGGAGCGTCGCGAACTCGAGGTATCGGGGCGGGTCTTGTCCGAGAAGGTGCAAAGCGCACGACGACCCGCTCGGCGTCCCGCGCAGGTGAGGATCCCAGAGGCGATGCCCAGGAGGCACCGCACGCGGACCACCCGACGCCGCCGTCCCAGAAGACAGCGTAGATCTTGGTTGGGTGATTGAAGCCCGCGGCCCGAAGGACGTCGAGTGGTTTCTGCCGACAAACCTGCCGGCGAAACGAAGAAACGTGATGTCGAGCTCGCCTTGGTAGGTGTCAAGGCGGAGCCCGCGACCGCCGGTCTGTCCTCTGAGCCACCCTTGCCACGAGGCGACGGAGGCGGAGATGACGCATCCGGGCGTGTCGAGTTGCCTGTCGCCGCCGTCCGAGGGCACGACGTAGAGAAAGTGCACCTGGGGGCCTGAGATCTCGTCCGGCATGTCTGTCACGGCGCGGTCGCGAGCGGACGAGGCAACGGCCGAATCGCCAGAGGCTTCGAATGCCCCCGCAGCCGCAAGGACGGCCGCGCCCGTGCCGAGCCAAAGCCTCGCCCGCATCCCGATCAGACCCCCTTCGACCCAGCTACCGCAGACCCGGCACTTGCCCGCCGGCTGAAAGCCGTTCCGCCCGGTGATGAGGAGGATCGCGAGGCCGCTCGACTGACCCCACCGACGCCTGCGGGCTGATTGTTGCGACCCGCACAAGTGACACTATGCGTATCGGCGCGCCCTGTCCAGCGGCGGCTCGGACGAGTCAGCCGATGCCGACCTGCACCCAGCTGCCGATCGACGGCGTGCCGGAGTCAGCGACGACGAACAGAGATACCAGCCGGGTGGAGCGACGTTCGCGTCGGAGCGGCAGCACGAGGGCGCCGCCGGCGTGCTGATCCTCGATGCCGAGGCCGACGTACCGCTGTTCCGGGTTGATCTGATGCGTGAGCGCGCTCGGCCGGATCAGCGCCGCCGAGCGGATGTGCGCCGAGGCGGTGATCTCGAGCCGCTGACCGTAGGCGATGCTCTCGGGCACGCCTGCCAGTACAGGCCTCGCCGCGGGTGAGCCGTCGGCGGCGAACAGGTAGGGCGGAGAGAACAGCTCGAGCTCGTAGCGCGAGCGGTCGAACGGCTCCATGTTGAGCGCGCCGTCGTGCCCGGCGACGAGGACACGACCGTCCGGGAGCAGCATCGCGGTCGGTGTGGTAGAGCCGTCCGATGGCTTCCGGCACAGCGTCCGCCACGTCTCGGTGCCGGGATCGAACAACTCGGCTCGAGCACCGGTTCCTGCGCGCCCTTGTCCGGCTTGCCGCCCATCTCGACGCTCGCGAAGTGCGCGAGCAGGCCTCCCGACTTGCCGTAGCGACCGCCGCCGACGACGAGCACCGTGCCGTCCGGCAGCAGCACACTGTCCGGCATCACGCGACCGTTGGCCATCGGTCTCGTCTCTCGCCACGCCGGTGTCGTATCGCCGAGGTCGATGATCTCGGCAGTCCGCGTGGCGGGCGTGTTCGCGTGCAGGTCGTGTGGCTCGTTGGTGATGTTCGGCTCGGGCTCGCCCTCGGCCCCACCTCCGCCGAGGATCATCACTCGACCCGTCGGGTACACCCAGCGGTCGCCCTGGCGCGTCGGTTGCAGGGGCAGCAAGGCACTCGTGCCGGGGCCCGGCCCTGTGCGCGAATACGGCCACACGGTGTGGCCCGGCCCGTAGTTCGGGCCCTGTCTTCGGCGCGACACGGCTCCACGTGCGGTTCGCCGGATCGAACAATCTTGTCGCGCGGTCGGCATGCGTGAACACGTGACCGTCGGTCAGGACGTGCTGGAAGGGATAGAGGTGGAACCAGAAGAACCCGGTGTCCTGCTTCCCGCCCACGGGCCCGGTGCCGTCCGCGTACTCCCAGGTGTTCTGGATGCCGCGACCGAGCCCCGCCGACGTCGCGTACCCGTTCGTGCCCGACGTGATGAACACGCGGCCGTCGGGGAGCGTGACGCAGGTCGGGTACCAGCGGCCCTTCTGCATGTCGGGCAGCCTGCGCCAGGTCTCTGACACGGGGTCGAAGACGTGCAGGTCGGCGTCGGCCCCGGGCGCCAGCAGTCGGAACGGGATCAGGCTCTTCGGCAGCCCCGGCAGGGGAAACTGGCCGCCCGCCACGAGCAGGCGCCCGTCCGGCAGGAAGGAGTGATGGGCGCAGAACAGATTTCGGCGCAGGTCCGTCGTGTACCTCGCCTTGCCCGTCGCAGGGTCCCAGACAGCACACAGACCACGATCGGAGTCGGCGACGGCGGTGAAGTCCGCGGGGTGGTCTGCGTCGACGGGGTACACGCCCTCGTCGTAGCCCATCAGCAGGACCTTGCCGGTACGTAGCAGCGCCATGTGCACGGCGACGACCTTCAGCGACTCGGAGACCTGATCGCGCGTGCCCGCACCGAGACCCAGGCAGAGGAGCCCGATGACCTTGCCGACGGCGCCGATCACGAGACCGCCGATGAGCAGGATGATCCCCACGATCGCCTTGACGATGCCCACCGCTATCGCAGCGACGACGCACGCGGCCACCTTGATCCACTCCCAGGCGACGCAGACGACGTTCGTGATCCAGGCCCAGGCGACGCAGACGATGTTCGAGACCCAGGTCCACGCGACGCAGACGATGTTCGAGACCCAGACCCACGCCTTGCAGAACCAGCTGCAGGGTGCCCAGTCGCAGCACCTGTTGTAGCCGCGGTCGGCCTTCGCCGCGCACTCGTCGTAGCCCTCGTCGCGCTCCTCGGTGCACTTCTGCACCCGGTCGCGCCGCTTTTTCGCGCAGCGCTTCGTCTTGCCGCCTTTCGGGCACAGCTGAGCTCCGACGACGGCGGAGTTGTAGGCGCCGGTGAGCCACTTGCCGGCCTGTCCGACGGCCGCCGCGCCGGTGGCGGCGAGCGCCATCGCGGGCACGCAGGTCGAGACCGTCTCGTGCGCCTCGACACGTGCGATCTGCCAGGCACCGCCGTCGGCCGGTGAGCAGACGGGGCGCTCGCGGACGACCTCCACCCGAGTCGGGGCGGTGGTGATCCCGAGATCCGTGACCGTCGCAGTCACGTCGACGACGCCGACGTCACGCGCCGGCTTGAGCGTCGACGAAGGCGTCCCGCTCCCTCGGCTTGACGGTCACCGTGACCGGTTCGGCGTTCGTTCCCTGCACCACGACCGCCGTCGCTTCGGCGACGCCCTCCAACCGCACGAAGAGGTTGATCGGCTCCCCGACGGTCACCGTCGACGCACACGGCGTCAGCGTCAGGCGCGCGGTGGCCGTGGGGGCGTCGTCGGTGACCGGCTCCGGCAGCTCGGGCACGGTTACGGGCGATGCGGTGCTCGGGACGGAAGGACGCCGTCCCGCCCGCTCGTCGGCACGGTCGAGCACCCGCTCGTACAGCGAGATCTCGTCGGTTGCCGGGAAGGTCGTCACGCCGGCCTCGTCGCGCGCGGCGGACAGGAGGCGTCGCCACCATCGGTAGATCGCCGACGTCAGCGGCTCGTGGTCGAGGCAGGCACAGCCCTCGTGGTGCGCGTGCCCGGCCTCGCCGTGACCCGTCTCCCCGTGATGCCCCGACTCACTGCCGTGGTCGTGGTCGTCGTCGTGCCCGTGCGCGCCGCCGGCCGGTGCGCCCGACCCGTGCCCGTGCCCCCCGTCCGAATCGATCGCAAGCGGGCTGACGGCACGCATCCGCGAGTCGAAGTGGCCGGCCGAGAACCAGCCCGCCGTGTACCTCTGGGCGACGTCGAGCGCCAGGTTGACGGCGGCCGTGCGGCGCACCGCGAACCACATCAGCCTGTCGGCTGCCTCCTGGTCGCCTCCGGCCGCCAGCAGCTGGACTGCGACCATCAGCCCGACCGGGTCGGCTACTCCGACCTGCGCCAGCTGCAACTCCTCCTCGTCGAACGACTCGCCGGGGTCGAAGAGCACGAACGGTTGCTCGTACGTCCCCAGGGCTCGCAGGACTGCAAGCGCCTGGTGGTCGCCCGCCGTGACGGCGCGACGGCGTCGTCGAGGCGCTCGAGGTCGGCCACGGCGACGTGCAGCCACGCGGTCGCCTCGAGTGGTCCGTGCCGCCCGCTGAAGCCGCCGGAGTGCCGCGCATGGCCGACCGCGCGATAGAGGTCGTGCAGGTCACGATCGGTGACCGCTCTCATGCCGACACCCGTGCCGCAGGCCGGGGTGAGGCGACCCGCCGTCGTCGCAGACGCCGGCACGTCAGCAGCAGCCAGGCGCGGGCGACGAGAATCCCGCCCAGCTTGGCGGTCGCGGTGACCGCGATGACGCAGAGCGCGGCGAGAGCCGCTTCAGGCCACATCAGCAGGCGACCGTCGCGCTCGATCGCCCACCAGAGGATCGACGCGAGCACCGCGAGGAGCAGGCCGACGGCGCCGCTGGTGCAGCCGCACGCGTTGACGGCGCGCACGACGCGCGGCTCGAGACGGCTCCTGGTGGCCGCGTCCGCGCTGGCCAGCAGCAGCGCTACGGCGGGCGGAACAGCCTTCTGGTGCATGCGCGACACTCCCCGCCGCAGAGTCGGTCGCTACGCAGTCGCCCGGCAGTATGCTGCCCGGCCGCAACGGCCGCAACCACGACGCCGCTGCGCGTCACGCGAACAGCTCGCAGGCGTGTGCCTCCACGATCGCCGCTATCCGCTCCATGTCGGGCGACTCCTCGCGGTGGCCGCACACAGGCGGCCACCCGGCGGTGTCGACGTTTGCCTAGTAGACGACGGTTTCCGCTTCCTCGACGATCGTGGGCGGGCTCTTGACCGTCACGCGCTCGAGGACGCCGGAGGCCAGCGAGCTTCTCGCGGGCGGTGTTCGCATCCTCGGGCGAGGCGAACTCGACCGAGATGGTCACCTCTTTCGGGTCGTCGACGGTGCGGAACAGGCGGTATCCCTTGGCCGTCTTCCTCGCGCCGGGGGGATCCGAGTCGAACATCCGCTTCCAGCGGTCGAAGTCCTCCACCTCGATGCGGGTCAGTACGAAGGTCATGAACTGCCTCCCTCCATATTGATTACTCGATACGAGTAATGAAGTAAGTGGTACGATTACCGAAATGACCGGGACCTGTCAAGAGCAAGCGCCGTTACGAGTCCCCACGCCGTCGGGAGCAGGCGGCCGCGACGCGCAGGGAGATCCTCGAAGCGGCGCAGCGGCTGTTCGAACGGCAGGGCTACACGGCGACCACGATGGCGGCGATCGCGACCGAGGCCGGTGTCGCGCTGAAGACGGTCTACGTCGCCTTCGAGACCAAGAGCGGCGTGCTGCGCTCGCTCTGGCACCTGCTCCTTCGCGGCGACCAGGAGGACGTCCCCGTCCCCGAGCGGCCCTGGTACCGGGAGATCGTCGAGGAGCCCGACCCCGAGCTGCAGCTGCGGCTGACCGCGCGCAGCTCGCGCCTGGTCAAGGTGCGTGCGGCCGCCCTCATGAAGGTGATCCGCAACGCCGCGTCGGCCGACCCCGATGTCGCGGCGCTGTGGAGCCGCATCCAGACCGAGTTCTACGACGTCCAGCGCACGATCGTGGAGGCACTCCACAGGAAGAAGGCGTTGCGGCCCGGCCTCGACGTCGACCGGGCGACCGACATCCTGTGGACGCTCAACCATCCCGACCTGTGGCACCTGCTCGTCGGAGAGCGCGGCTGGACGCCCGAGCAGTACGAGCAGTGGTTCGGCGACACGATCTGCGCGCAGCTCGGGGTGACACCCCGGCCGCCGGCGCGCCGGCGCTAGCAGGAGCCGAGATGCCGCTGCAGAACCGCGTCACGCCGCTCGGCGAGCTCGTCGCGGATCCGGCGCGCGGCCTGGTGTACGGGAACCGCGGCTGCCTGCACGACGACACCGGCCGGATTCGCAGGCGCTACAACGGCAAGCGCTGGATTGCCTGCCGGCTCGAGTTCCGCGGCTGGCAGCGTGGCCCGCTGCTGCAGCCCGGCCGCTTCACCGAGCTCTTCTTCCTCGACGAAGCGACCGCGTTCGCGGCGGGTCACCGCCCATGCAGGCTGTGTCGCTACGCGGACTACGTCCGCTTCCTCGAGGTCTGGGCCGAGCTGCACCCAGGGCAGTCCGGCGCGGACGCGATCGACGCACAGCTCCACGGCGAGCGTGTCGCGCCCGGCACCCGCGCACAGCTGCACCACGAAGCCGAGCTCGACGAGCTTCCGGACGGCGCCTTCGTCCTCCGGCAGCGGCTCGCCCCATCTCGTGCTCGGCTCGCAGCTGGTGCGCTGGACGGCGGCGGGCTACACGGTTCGCAGCCCGCGCCCGAGGCGACAGCAGGCGACGCTGATCACGCCACCGTCGCTCGTGGCCCTCCTGCGCACCGGCTGGGACGACTCGCTCGTGCCTTTCCTCCACCCTTCCGCGCTCGCGGCCGAGACCTGATCAGTCGAGCGCCACGAAGCGGACCTCGCGCGTCTCGGCCTCGGACGCGACGAAGCGCAGCAGCCGCCGGCCCTCGGCAGCAAGCGCAGCCGAGCCACGCTTCGTGAGTCGCCTCGCGTGATTGACCACCAGAGTGGCGGTGGCACCGTCCGCACTGCGCTCGAGCCGCCAGAGACCGAACCCGAAGCCGTCGTAGAGCACGGCGCCGTGGACGGGGCCGGCCACGCCGGACAGGCGGCCGCGGAGCTCCCCGGCGACGAACCGGCTCCGGTCGGCGTGAGACAGCAGCACGTTGTCGTACTCGGGGAGGAAGCGGGGCGGCGCAGGCGTGTCCGGGTCGGGTCTCGGGGCATCCGGGAGATCGAACAGCTCGCGCCCGCGCTCGTCCCGGAACATGCGCAACGCGGGACGGAGGCGCTCGACCACCTCCCGCAGCCCGGTGAGGCGCGACCAGGCGGCGACGTCCGCCACCGTCGCCGGGCCGAAGGCGGCCGAGGTAGCGCCGCACGACGTCGTCGATCGACGGGTCGGCGGCGAGCGGGCGGCCGAGCCAGGACTCCGCGGTCGTCGAGGTGACCTGCGCGGTGCGGCCCCACACCCCGCGGGGCGGCACCTGCACGCAGGCGAGGAGGTTGCGGCACGCGTAGGCGAGGGCGGCTGCGTCCTCTGCGGGAAACCGCTCCGCGAGCGCGGCGCGCAGCTCCGGGCCGGTGCGTGGACGCTCGTCGAGAAGCGCACGGGCGAACGCCAGGATCGCGTCCAGCTCGACCCCACGAAGCGCGGGCGCGAAATCACGGTGCCTGGCCAGCTCACCGTCGAGCACGGGTTGCATCAGGGGACGCAACCGCAGGCAGTCGTCGGCGCTGACCAGGTGGATGGTGGCCCGCATGACGGCGATTCGCACCACCCGTCGCTCGAGGAGCAGCTCCGCGAGCGCGGCGGGGCGGAACGTTGCCAGCCGCGACCACAGGGCGGTATACGGGTTCAGCGGTACCTGCGCCTGCAGGCCGAGGAGGTGCTCGACCGCCTCCAGCACCGGCAGCTCCGACCGCCGCAGAAGCAGCTGGCGCTGCAGCGTGGCCCGATTCAGCTCACGCCGGGTCAGGACGTCGCCGCTCACCACGCTGATTCTCGCCGCTGACAGGCGCCCACCCACGCGCGAACCGAGAGACTGCACCGGTGACGACGCCTGCACCGCGCCCGCTGGGTGCCTCGAACGACGCGTTCGAGGCGATCAGCCGCACCGTCGCAGGCGGTGAGTCGAGCTATGCGCGACTCCGTGCGGGGACGCACCTGGTGATCGATGCGGCCGCCGGGGCGCGGATCCGGGACGTCGACGGCAACGAGTACCTCGACTACTGCGGCGGCTACGGCGTCAACCTGTTCGGCCACCACCCGGCCTTCGTGTGGGAGGCCGTGCAGGAAACGGTTGCGCGCACCGGTGTCCACATCGCCTTCCCACACCGCCTGGCAGGCGAGGTCGGAGAGCTCGTGACCGAGCTCGTACCGGGCATCGAGCAGCTTCGCTACGCGGCGTCCGGTACCGAGGCGACGCAGGCGGCGATCCGCCTCGCCCGGGCCGCGACCGGTGGAGAGGTGATCCTCAAGTTCGAGGGTCACTACCACGGCTGGGCCGATCACCTCTGCACCGGCTGGTCGGCGGCGAGCGCCGCGCAGCCGGGAGCCCCCGGCTCGGCCGGCGTGCCGCGCTCGAGCCTCGACGCGGTGTGGGTGCTGCCGTACAACGACCCGGGTGCTCTCGAGGAGGCCGTCGCGGCGGCGGGCTCACGGCTCGCAGGCGTGATCCTCGAGCCGGTGGCCGGCTCCGCCGGGCTCGTGCAGCCCGGGCCCGGCTACCTCGACGACGCTGGCTCGCACGCGTGCGCGGTGCCGGCGGCCTGGTGATCTTCGACGAGGTGATGACCGGGTTCCGCGCTCGCCGCCGGGCGGCGCGCAGGAGCTGCTCGGGCTGGCCCCGGACGTGACCGTGCTGGGGAAGATCCTGGGTGGCGGCTTCGGCCTGGCGGCCTTCGGCGGCTCGGCCGACCTGATGCGGATCGAGGCGGAGAATCGCGTCGTCCACGGCGGCACGACGACAGGCTCTCCGGCCGCGCTCGCAGCCGCGCGGGCGGTGCTGGAGCGAATCCGCACGGACGACGGTCTCTACACCGGGCTGGAGGCTCGTTCTGCCGCGCTCGCCTCCGGCGTCGAGTCGGCGTTCGCGACGAGCGGCGTCTCAGGTCACGTGCGCCGTGTCGGCTCGATGCTGCAGCCGTTCTTCTCCGTGCGGCCCGAGCGCGAGCCGCTCACCATGAGCGAGGTCGCCGCCAGGCAGGATGCTGGCTCGCTTCACCAGGCTCTGTGACGCGCTCGAGGAGCGTGGTGTCTACGGACATCGCTATCCGCTCGGACGCTGGTTCGTCTCCACCGCTCACACCGAGGCGGACATCGCGGCCACCGTCGAGGCTGTGCGCGACGCCCTCACCGATCTCGCCTGAGCCGCGTCCGTTCGCCGCGGCCGTACCGGAGAGGAGACGCGCCCGGCGCCGCGTGCGCAGCCCCTCGGCCGCGAGATAGCTCCCGATGACGAACACGAGCGCGGCCGCCTGCGCGAGCAGCCCCTGCCAGGTCGGGTAGAGGCCGAGCCACACCCCGGACCAGTAGGGGAGCTCGAGACCCTGGACCGGCGTGACGCCCACCCAGCCGACCTTCTGCAGGGTCTGCACCGTCTGACCGACGAGGACGATGAGCACCCAGGTGATCATCAACCCGGTGGCGACCAGCATCTTCTTGTGCGGCAGCTTGCGCTCGAGGGCGATGACGAGCAGGAAGACGCCGACCACTGCCGCGAACCCGAGCGCGACCCCCTGGAGCACGGTTACCGCGCCCGCTTCGAGGGTCAGCGCCTGCAGGAAGAGCACGGTCTCGAAGCCCTCGCGGTAGACGCTGGAGAACCCCAGTGCCACCAGCCCGAGCGCCTGCGCAGAGAAGACGCCGATGCTCGCACCGCCCAGGATGCGCCTCTTGCGGCGGTGCAGGTCCTGCAGGTTCTCCTGCCAGTAGACGCGGTGGTAGAACCAGTTGAGGATCAGCAGCAGCACGCCGATCGCGACGAGCCCGACGACGGCGGAGAGCTTCTCGCCCCACCCGGCGAGCGACCCGAGCACCGTCTGCGCGACCGCCCACGTGACGACGCTCGCGGCCAGTGCGAGCGCGACGCCGCCGAGCAACGGGCGCCGGTGCCGGCGCTGCGCGCCAACGAGGCTGGCCATCAGCGCCGCCAGGATGAGCACGGCTTCGAGGCCCTCGCGGAACACGATGATCGCGCTGTTGGTCACGATCGAGACGCGGGAGCCGGGCCCGCTGCCGATCCGCTCCTCGGAGGCGGCCAGCGCCTCGTCGAGCGCAGCACGGGTGGCGGCGATCTGCTCCGCCGGCGCCCGGCGCTTGATCAACAGGACGAGCCCGTCGTGCTCGCCCTGGCCGTACCAGAACAGCTGCTCCACCCGCTGGAAGAGCGACGGCCCAAGCCCGCGGAGCCGCTGCTCCGGCCCGAGCTCGAACACGCCGTAGGCCTCGAGGCGTGCCTGCTCCGCCCGACTCCATTCCCCTGCCGCCGCCGCGGCCTGCACCCGGTCGAGCGTGGCGGTGATCACGTCGAAGTCGGCGGTCTCGGCTGCCTCCCGCCATGCCTTGGGGAAGGTCGCCTCGATGAGCGCGAGCGCTCGATCGGTGGTGGCGCGCACGTCGTCGGGATCCGCCACTGCGTCCCCGCGCGTCGCGGCCGCGAGCGCGTCGCCGAGGCTGCTCAGCGCGACGGCGAGCCTGCGCGTCGCGGCCCCGTCGCGGCGCAGCAACGCCGGCTCGAGGTCTCTGAACGCTCCGGCGGCGCCGTCGCGGAACGTGATCGCCTCCTGGATCTCGAAGTCGAGCACCACACGCCCGTCGCGCACGCCGCGGCCGTACTCGATGGGCACGAGACGCAGGAAGCGGTCGAGCTGACCGGCCCGCCGCAGCTGCTCCTCCTGTGAGAGCGGCGCCGCCCGGAACCCTGCCAGGAGGCCGTCGGCCGCGCGTAGCGCCTTGCCCAGACCGCGCCCGTCGCGCGCGGCCGTGCTCAGGCGCGCCAGCGCCACGTCCATCCTGCGCGCGCTCTCGCGGCCGCGCTGCGCCGCGAATGCACCCCGCACGATCGACCAGTAGCCAGCCGTGGCCGCCGCCGCGCCTTGCCGCCGGGCCTCGAAGCCGGCGAGCTGCGCCGACCGCACGTCGTCCAGCGACGCGCGCAGCCGTGCCTCATACGTGTCCAGCAGGTCGTTGCGCACCGCGCCGGCAGCCGCCGCCGGCGTCACGTCCCCCTGCGCGAGGCGGTCGAGCGCGAGCGTGGCGTCGGCCGCCGCGCGTGAGAAGCGGGTGGGAGCCCGGAACTCGCGGATGAGGAGCCACGAGCGCGCGGTGGCCGGGTCGCCGCGTCTCGCGGCCGCCGTCGCCTCGTGGAAGCCCGCCTGCACGACGGCCGCCCAGAGCGTGGCGCGTGCCGCCGCGAACGCGCTCGCGTTACCACGGCTCGCCGCCTCGTCCGCGCGCGAGAGCGCCTCGCGCGCAGACCGCAGCGACCCCTCGCGTCCCGCGAGCACGACCTCGACAGCGCGGCCGGCGTCCTCGAGCTGCTCCCGCGCCCCGGCGCGAGAGCCGATCACGAGCTCGGTCTCGGCGTTCGAGAGGGCCGTGCGGACGTCAGCCGCGGCGGCCCACGGCTCTGCCGCGGACACGCCGGCGGCGAGCCAGAGGCTCGCCGCCGCCACGCACGCGATGCAGAGCGCGCCGCGCACTACTGGACGATTTTCACCTTGAGGCGTGCCGCGGCCTGCGTCACCTGGCCGGCGATGGCCGTCGCGCGCTCCTGCGCGTCGCGGCCGAGCACGTCGGCCTGCTGCGGAGTGAACCGCTTGCCGTTGCGCTCCTGGGCACGCAGCTTGCCGACGTACGCGTACAGGTCGTCGAGCTCGCGCTTCGTCTGCGCCGCCTGTGCGGCGTCGACCTTTGCGATCGCCGGACGGATGCCCGCGTAGATCACGCGCAGGCCACCGAGGATGTCACCGATGTCGGAGAGGCGCGAGACGACGTTGAACGCGTCGCCCTTCGCCCGGTCGCCGAGCACGAAGCGGGAGACCTTCCACTGCCCGAAGTACTCGCTCATCGTGGGCACCATCACGACGACCGACGTGAAGGCATCGGACGCCGTCGGCCGCCACGCGCGCGCGGAGCGGTCGAGCTTGCCCGCGTAGAGCACGAAGGCGTCGGCAGAGGCCTTGAACACATGGGCGTCCGGTAGCGCCTCGCCGAACTCGACCGTGCCGTCGCGGTCGAGGTCGACCTTGCGTGCGACGTACGCCGGTAGCGTCCCCCACAGCATTCCTTCGGTGAGGTTGTAGAGGTTGCCCGGCTTCTTCAGCACCTTGCCGTTCGGCAGCTTCAGGTCGAACGGGACGGCACTGGCCGGGTCCTCGGCCGCGCTGGAGCCCGCGTCGAGGATCACGTCGTACACGGCGAGCGACGGCGTCCCGGCAACCACGCCCTCGACGCGCTCGTAGAACGGGTTGCCCTTGATCCAGAGGCTCTTGGCCTGCGCCAGGTCGGAGGCGACGGCCGCGCGCTTGGCCTGCCAGAGAGCGGCGTAGTCGAAGCCCGTGCTCTGCGCTGCTGCGTAGTAGCGGTTCGCAGCGGCCTGGAAGTTCCTCGTGAACCCCGTGAGCAGCGTCGTGTGGCGGAGCAGGTAGCTCTTCGTCGGGGTGAGATTCGTGCCCGCCGGGCCGGTGGCCGTCGTGCGCGCCGGCGCAGCGGCTGCAGTGCCGGCAACCGCGGCGGTGGCCGCAATTGCGGCGAGTGCGATGGGAATACGTCGGGTCATACATCGGATGGTATCCAAGCCTTCGCGTTGATGTAAGGGGTGCCTTACATCACGTGGGAGGCACCTCGTCCCCCGGTTCGGACCCGTGGGGTGTGTCCCCGAGGAACGGGTCGGTCCATGCCGGCGTCGGGTAGAAATTCAGCGCATGAGCCGACCTCGCCCGAGCTCGATCGCGCGGTTCGTCGACTCCAACGGCTTCACGGCGTTCATCGTGGGCGTGATCGCCGCGAACGCCGTCGTGCTCGGTCTCCAGACCTACGACGGTCTCGAGGAGCGGTTCGGCGACGAGCTGCAGTTGCTGAACGAGATCTTCCTCGGCGTCTTCGTGGTGGAGCTCTTGCTGCGGTTCGTCGCCTGCTGGCCCCGCCCGCTCTCGTTCTTCCGCAACGGCTGGAACATCTTCGACCTCGTCGTCATCGGGGCCGTGTTCATCCCGGGCGTGCGCGAGAACGCGACGCTGCTGCGGGTCATGAGGCTCCTGCGTGTCGTCCGCGTCCTCCGCCTGCTGCCCGACCTGCGCGTCCTGCTGCTCGGCGTCTGGCGCTCGGTGCCGCCCTTGCTGTCGATCGCGGCGGTGACCGCGGCGATCCTGTTCGTCTACGGCATGCTCGGGTGGATCCTGTTCGCGGACGAGATCCCGTCGCACTGGGGGAACATCGGCCGAGCCATGCTCACGCTGTTCGTGATGCTGACGCTCGAGAACTTCCCCGTCTACATGGAAGAGGGGATGGAGGTCTACCCCTGGTCGTGGATCTACTTCGTGAGCTTCATCCTGCTCGCCGCGTTCATCGTCCTCAACGTCCTGATCGGAATCGTGCTGAACTCGATGGAGGAGGCGCGCGAGGCCGAGCGGCGTCGCGTGCTGCGGGAGCAGCTCGGCGGCGCGAGAGGCCCGCTCGTCGACGAGCACGCCGCCACCCCCGTTGCCGAGCGAATCGCCATTCTCCGAGCCGCCCTCGACGATCTCGAGGTCGAGCTCGCCGTCGGCCACGCGCCGTCGCCCGGAGCAGCGCGCCCGGGCGATCCGCCTACCTGACCGCGGCGTCGGCGAGGCGCGTCACCGCGCGTGGCGTGCCCGGAACGTTCGCGCCTTCTGGCGATTGCCGCAGATACGCATGTCGCACCAGTGCCGGGAGCCGTTCCGCGTGCTGTCCACGAACGCCCAGCGGCAGTCGTCGGCGCGGCAGGCCTTGAGCCGGGCCCACGACCCGTCGGCCATCGCGGCGGCGACGTCGGCCAGGATGCGGCCGAGAGAGGCATCGACCCCGGTTGCCTGCGGCCCGAACGTGCCTCCCGCTCGATCGAATCGCAGCGTGATCCGCGATCGTTGCGCCTGCCGGTCGAGTGTCTCGAGCGCAGCCGGCACGGCCGGCATCCCCGCATTCTCGAGCAGCAGGTCGCGCAGTGCCTCGCGCAGCGCAGTCGCCCTGGCGAGATCCGCAGCCGTCGCCGTGACACCGGGCGGCAGCAGGTCTCGCGCCGACAGCCACTCGGCCAACGCCGCGGGTGTGTCGAGGTCGTCGGCGCCGGTTTCCGTGTCGAACGTGTTCACGAGCCCGCGCACGCGCTCGAGTCGATCGACGTCCATGCCGACATGGTAACTGACAAACATGACTTGCCGGTTGCGTAACTGCTAAGATCGGTTTGCCAGTTAGAGATGCGATACGATCACGCAGGAGAGGAGAGGTCATGCTGATACACGGGTTGTTCCAGGAGCAGGTGCTCCGTGAGCGCGCTCAGGAGCAGGCGAGCCCGACCCGGAGGCGTGCGCGGGAAGATCACGAGCCGCGCGTCCCGTCCCTCCTACGGACGATGATCCCGGCCTTCACGCACGGCCTCGTCGGGATCCCTGCGCCGCCGCGCGCGGCAGGTGGTTGCTGAGCGTGCTGCCGGGCGCCGAGGAGCTCGCCCCCGGGCTCCACAGATGGGTCGCGTACCACGAGGAGTGGAAGAAGGAGGTTGCCTCGGTCGCGCTCGAGGCGGGTGAGCGGCTCGTCCTGATCGATCCGCTCGCCCCCGCCGGCCTGCGGGACGCCCGCGGGTTCTGGAAGGCGCTCGACACCGCGGCACGGGCACACGCCGGCGTCGACGTGATCGTCACGCTGCACTACCACCGCCGCAGCGCAGCCTCGGTCGTCGAGCGCTACCGAAAGCGTCCCGGGGCGGCGCTGTGGGCGCCGCAGGGAAGCGCCGGACGCCTGCACGCCGAGGTCGACCACGCATTCGTCTCCGGAGACCCGCTCCCGGGCGGAATCGAGGCGCGGCCCAGCGGCCTCGACGACGAGGTCGTCCTCTGGCTGCCGCGGCAGCAGGCGCTCGTCTCCGGCGACGTCCTGCTCGGCGGAGTCCGCAAGCCCTACCGCGTGTGCCCGCAGAGCTGGCTGCCGAAGGGTGTGCGTCGCGCCGGACGTCGCCTCGGCTCTGGCGCCGTTGCTCGACCTTCCCGTTTCCCTGCTCGTCCCGACCCACGGGCCGCCGGTGACCGAACGGGCCGCCGAGGTGCTCGAGGCAGCGCTCACGGAAGCCACGGGGTGAGCCCCTCCGCGCGAGCGACCTACTGCACGGTCAGGGTGCGAGCATCGTGGCGCGCACTCGGCGGCCGTCGACCTCGCCGGTGAGCAGCGTGCGCGCTGCGCGTACGTTGGCCCAGCGCATCGACAGCGAGCCGGCCGACCTCGGCCCCGTGACGGTCACCTCGGCGGTCGTGCCGCCGCCGTAGACCCAGCTCGCGGTGCCGCTGACCCGCACACCGGGCACCAGCTCGACCTCGTCGAGGTCGAACACGACGGGATCGTCACCTTCGTACGTCCAGTTCCCGCCGCGGAGCCCCGTGCCCGTGCCGTCGTAGTTGACCCACCAGCGCGAGACCACGTCGGACACGGTCCTGGCTGCCGCCGCGGCGAGGCGCCGGTCGGCAGTGCTCGAGCTGTCGCCTGCCCGGCGCCAGGCCGGCGCCACGTCTCCGACGCGCTGCGGGAACGACGGCACGACACGAAGCTCCGGTATCCGCCGCGCGCACGACGTGTCGCCGGCGCGCAGTGTCTTCACGAAGCGCAGGTAGATCCGCGAGGCGCAGTCGTCCAGGTCGTACAGCGCGGTCACGTGCACGGAGTTCCGCACCTCGACGAACGTCGAGCGCGGGAACCTGGCCGCCGCAGCACGCGCCTGGGCCGACGTGGTGATCGTGTCGAGGTCGCCGTTCAGCACGAGCGTCGGCACCCGCGGGTACACGGCACCGGGTGGCTCGACGGTGTCGCCGTCCGCGGGGGAGGGCCAGCGCAGGCACGCCATCACGCCCTCGTACTGGATCCCCGTCCAGGCCGCAGCCGACACCGGTGCGAACGCGCCCGGCGGGTAGTCGGCGAAGCGGCGCGCCGCCTCGGCGGCACGACCGGCGATCGGTGTCGCCGGATCCCACGGCTGGGGATAGTCGTGGCAGATGACGGCGAGGTAGGCCGCCTCCGAGAAGCTCGGTGGATCGTCGCCACCCGCATCGAGCACCACGTGCTCCGCGGCCAGCCGCAGGATCGGCCGCGTGTCGCCTCGGCGAGCTGAGACGACCGCGGCGAGGAGATCCCGGTAGACGTTGTAGCTGTAGTACGTCGCGCCGACGACCTGCGCGAACGCGCCCTCGGTCAACCGGACGCGCGTCGGCGTCCCGTCGCCGTCGGGCGCCGTGCCCGTGATCGGTCGCGCCCGCAGCCGAGCGGCGAAACGCTCCACCAGCGTCACCGGGTCGACGCCGAGACGCCGCGCCGGGCAGCCGTCGCGGCGTGCGCACGCGAGCCGAAGGCCGCGCCGCACGGCCGCCGCAAGGTCGGCGAAGGCCGGGTCGGTACCCGGGAGCGGATAGGCAGCGTCGAGAGTGACGGAGCGAAGCCGCTCCGGGTGACGCAGCGCGAACGCCTGCGCCGCGTACGTGCCGTACGAGTCTCCGTAGAGGTCGATCGTCGTGGCACCGACCGCCTTGAGCACGCTCTCGATGTCCTCCACGGCACGACCGGTCGCATAGAGGTCGCGCTCCGGCCCGAGCTGTGCCGCGCAGCGGCCGGCGCGCGCGATGTAGTCGGTCGTGGACGCGGCAAACGCCTTGCAGCGCAGCGCGCCGCTCCGCCCGGTGCCGCGCAGGTCGACGAGCAGGAGGTCGCGTCGCGTCGAGACGGGCCGCCACAGATCGACGCGTCCTCCCCGGTCGGCGGTGGTCGAGTAGCCCGGGCCGCCTTCGATCGAGACCACCGTCGATGCCGCGCGTCGGGAGCGATCCTGGCGCGCGTAGCGCTCGAAGTAGATCCGGATCGTCTTGCCGGCCGGGCTCACGGCGTTGCGGTCGAGCGGCACCGTGACGTAGCCACACCGCACGACCGCGGCGAGCTCACGCGCTTCGGCCGGGCACGGGGCGACGATCGCGACGGGGACGAGAGCCGGCACCGCGCCGACGAGCCCTAACGGAGCAGCGCGTCGTGGACGCGGCGGTGGAAGTCGGCCAGCAGCTGCTCGCTCTGCACCATGACGCGGCCCTGGGGCACGGCACCGGAGGCGAGCCCCTTCTGCACGGACTCGACCAGCGCGAGGTCCTCCAGGGCGACCTGGTTGTCGAACTCGAGCACCTCGGCGATCTGCTGCTCGGTCACGTCGGCGCCGAAGAAGTAGTCGGTCACCTCGACCATCCCGGTGGGGCCGGTCGGGACCCAACGCTCCATCGAGATGTTCTGTGGGCCCGGGACGATGTTGATCGTCGTGTTCGGCCACATGTGGTGGAACTGCGACTGCGTCACCTCGCCGCGCGGGTCGTATGCGGCGTCGTGCCGTCCAGCGCGGACGCACGCACGGAGCCGATCTGGCTGGTGTACGTGGGCTCCACGAGGAGCTGGTACTCGTCGGGGCGCACGTCGATCACCTTGCTGAAGCTCCGGATGTGCGACGGCGCAGTGGTAGCACTCGAGGTAGTTCTCGATCGCCACCTTCCAGTTCACCTCCGACGGCCACTCGTGGTGCGACTGGAAGCGCAGCGTGGAAAGGTCGAGGCCGCACGCCTCGACGCGTGCAGGGATGTCGGCCAGCACGGATGCGAGAGGCGCCGGATCGGGCGCGCAGTTCACGAACACGAACGGGCCCCACGTGTCGACGGCGACGGGCAGGAGAGAGAAGTGCGCAGCGTCGAAGCCCGGCTCGCGCTCGGAGCGCGGCGCGCGGCGCAGCGTGCCGTCGAGATCGTAGGTCCACGCGTGGTACGGGCACTGCAGCGTCTCGCGGCAGCCGGAGCCCGTCGCGACCAGGTGGCCGCGGTGCCGGCAGACGTTGACGAAGCCGCGTAGCTCGCCGTCGCGACCGCGGACGATCACGACGGGGACGTGCCCGGCCTGCATCGTCGAGAACGCGCCCGGGCTCTGCGAGCCACTCGAGCGGGCACGCGTACTGCCACGAGCTCGCGAAGATGCGCTCGTTCTCGAGCTCGTAGACCGCCGGGTCGGTGTACCACGCCGCCGGCAGCGTCCAGCCGTCCGCGAGCGCGTGCTCGAGCGGCGGCAGTGCCGGGTCGCTCGCTTCGGGGATCACGGTGGGGGTGGCCATGGTCGGCGTCAGCGCACGGATCCTGACTGTCCGGTCAGTCAGGATACTCGGTACGCCTGTGAACCGGCAAGATACGACACCCGTGAGCACAACGGTCACCACAGAGGAGCACCGCCCGTCGAGCATCCGCGTCGACTCGATTCTCCGCGCCGCGTGCCACGTCGATCGTGCGCGACGGCGCCCACGGCCTGCGGATGGCGACGGTCGCCGCCGAGGCGGGAGTGTCCAAGGCGCTCGTCCACTACTACTTCAGCACCCGCCAGGAATTGCTGCGCAAGGCATTCGCCTACGCCGACCGGCACCTCAACGAGGCGGTCGACGCGGAGCTCGCGCCTCTTGCCGACCGGCCGTGAACGCCTGGTGCGGGCGCTGGTGGCCGGCGTCGAGCCCGGGCCTCCGTACTCGGACCAGCGGTCGCTCTACAACGAGGTGTGGACGGGCTTGCGCTACGACGACGAGCTGCGGCCGCTCGTGGTGGAGTGCTACGCCGCCTCGATCGACCGGCTCGTGGCGCTGATCGAGGAGGGCCAGGCCGACGGATCGATACCGGCGGCGATCGAGGCTCGGCCCGCAGGCATGCGGCTCACGGCGGCTGCCGATGGCCTCGACTCGATGCTCTACCTCGGGCTCGTCGACAACGACGCCGCCGCCGCGCTCGCGGCTGCCGTGCTCGAGCGCGAGCTGACCGTTTGAACGACGTCCTCGTGCTCGGCGCCGGCCTGGCCGGGCTGACCGCAGCGCGAGACCTCGCCGCCGCCGGAGCCGACGTGACCGTGCTCGAGGCGCGCGACCGCGTCGGTGGCCGCGTGGAGCAGGTCCGGGTCGACGACGGGCGGCCCGTCCAGCTCGGCGGCGAGGTCGTCGGGCTCGGTGCACACGTCCTACCTGTCGCTCGTGGAGGAGCTCGGGCTGACGCTGGAGCCGAGCTACGTCGGCGTGGAGGGAGACACGACGTACGGCCTGTACGCGGGGAGCGTTCGTGCCGAGTCCTGGCCCTTCGCCACCGACGAGGAGCGTGCCGACTACGAGCGCGTCGAGCGCCTCTTCGCCGCGCCTCGACCGCGACCGTCGACCCGGACGACCCCTGGGCGCACCCCGAGGCCGAGCGGCTCGACGCCCTCTCGTTCGGCGAGTGGCTGCGCAGCGTCGAGGCGCTGCCCGCCGTCGTCCGGGCACTCGACGTGGGCTCGCTGGCGCTGGCCGCCGGCTCGATCGAGCAAACCTCGTTGCTCGCCGAGCTCCGCAAGGCCGCGGCCGTCGGAGACGCCGGCTTCTACTCCTACGACCTGTGGGAGTCGCTCCAGGTGGTGGAGGGAAGCGCCGAGGTGGCCGAGCGGCTCGCAGCCGGCCTCGACGGGCGGGTACGGCTCGGCGCCGTGGTCGTCGCGGTCGAGGTCACGAACGGCGGCTGCCTCGTGCGCCTCGACGGCGGCGAGGAGCTGCGCTCGGAGGCGGTCGTCTGCGCGCTCCCGATCGGCGTACTGCGGGGCGATCGAGATCGAGGGCGTGCCCGAGGAGCGGCTCAGGTCGCTCCGCCGCCAGCGCAACGCGCTCGCGGCGAAGATCGTGGCGGTCTACGACCGACCGGTCTGGCGCGACATCGGCCGCAACGGGCTCAGCGAGAGCGAGTACCTGCTCGGCGTCGACGTGGCCGCAACGCGACGGTGTGCTCTCCGGGCTTGTGCCGCCCGAGCGCCTCGGCCTGCTGCTCGCGGTGGCCGAGCGCCGATCGCGAGCAGGTGATCCGAGACGAGCTCGGCCGGCTCTTCGGCGAGCCCGGGCGGCGAGCACGTCGACCTGCACCTTCGCCTGTGGGGCACCGATCCGTACACGCGCGGCTACGTGACGCACTGGTGGCCGGGAGACGTGCTGCGCGTCGGGCCCGCTGCACGGGACGCACGCGCCGCCGTTCTACGTGTGCGGCTCCGACCAGTGGGTGGCCGGCTACATGGAGGGCGCCGTCCGCACCGGTCGCGCGGCGGCGGCCGCGGCGCTCGGCGCTCGGTAGGTCGCACGGGATACCTCCGGCGTTTCCGCGCAGCCGCGTCGGCGGTCGTTCACTCCTCGCCGTGCCAGTAGTCGAGCTCCGGCTCGCGGCTGAGCATCGACGAGTAGCCCTCCGCGCGTGACCAGATCCCGAGCTTGCCGCTGTCCGGGTAGTGGACGATCGCCAGCGGCGACTTCGACGACAGCAGCAGCACGCGGCAGGGCTCGTCCGACCGGTTGATCACCTGATGCGCTCCGGCCGGGCCCTCCGGCGAAGACCGCGAGATCGCCCGGCTCGAGCTGTTGCTCGCCGTCCGGCTGCGCAGGCTCGGCCGCCCGCTCAGGACGATGAGCCACTCCTCACAGCCGACTTCGTAGTGGTACGGCCAGGTCTTCTCGCCGGGCGCGAGCTCGTACACGCTGCCCCCGAGCAGCTCGGCCCCGAGCCGGCTGCCCGACGGCCGCCACGCGGTGGCGGTAGCCGGGGCGGTCGTTCTCCCGGTCCCACTCGAGCTCGGAGGTGAGATTGACGACGTCCACGCCGTGACGATCCTAGCGCGCCCGTAGCGTCGGACCGCCGCGCGATCGATCTACGCAGCCGCGGCGAGCACGCGCAACGCGTCCGCAGGCAGGTACAGCGTGACGGGCGCCCCCTCCTCGAAGCGGAGCGACGAGCCGTCGTTCGGCACCGTCGCCTTGAGCAGGTCGCCGCCGACGATGCGCACGTGCAGCTCGTAGGCGCCGCCGAGGAACACGGCCCGCTCGACCATGCCCGGGAGGCGGTTCTCGCCCGAGCCGCCCTGCGGCTCGACGCCGACCCGCTCCGGCCGGATCATCGCCGTGACCTTGCCGGTCGACGCCGGTCGCGCCCTGCTCGGCCCGCAGCGAGCGCTCGCCGACGCGCAGGCTGCAGCCCGCGCCGTCGCGTCCGACCGCCTCCGCCTGCATGCAGGTTCGAGACACCGAGGAAGTTGGCCACGAAGACGGTCTCCGGCTCCTCGTACACGCCCTGCGGCGATCCGGCCTGCTCGACCCTGCCCGCCGTTCATGATCGCCAGGCGGTCGCTCATCGTCAGCGCCTCCTCCTGGTCGTGCGTGACGAACACGAAGGTGATCCCGAGGTCGGCCTGCAACGCCTTGAGCTCCACCTGGAGGCTCTTCCGCAGGCGGGCGTCGAGGGCGCCGAGCGGCTCGTCGAGGAGGAGCACGCGCGGGATTCAGAACGAGCGCCCGCGCCAGAGCGATCCGCTGCTGCTGGCCCCCGGACAGCTGACCGGGCTTGCGTCGCTCGTACCCGGTGAGCTGCACGACCTCGAGCACCTCCGCCACCCGTTGCCGCTGCTCCTCCTTCGTGCAGCGCTGGTACTTGAGGCCGAACCCGACGTTGGCGGCGACGTCGAGATGCGGGAACAGCGCGTAGCTCTGGAACACCGTGTTGACGTTCCGCTTGTGCGGCGGCACCTGCGCCATGTCGACGCCGTCGAGGAGGATCTGGCCGCTCGTCGGCTGCTCGAAGCCCGCGATCATGCGCAGCGTGGTCGTCTTCCCGCAGCCGGACGGGCCGACCATCGTGAAGAACTCGCCCGCCGGCATGTGCAGGTCGATGCCGTCGACCGCGACCACGTCGCCGCTCGAAGCTCTTGGTCAGCTCGTCGAGCCGGATCTCGCCAGGCATGCTGGTCAAACCTCCAGGGTTGCCACCGACGCGGCATCTTCGCCGCCCGCGAACTTCCGGTACACGACGTAGGCCAGCGCCAGCGTTGCGAGCGTGATCAGCGAGCGTGATCGTGGCGAGCGCGTTGAGCGCCGGTGTCGGGGCGCCGCGCGCGGACGAGTAGAGGAGCATCGGGACGGTGGTCGTGCCCGCGTCGCTCGAGAGGTACTGGGTGACGACGAAGTCGTCGATCGAGAGCGCGAAGACGACCGCCGCGCTCGCCACGATCGCGGGCGCGAGCAGCGGCAGCAGCACGCGGAGCAGCTGGTCGTGCGGCGGCGCGCCGAGGTCGGCCGCCGCCTCCTCGTAGTCCGGCCCGATCGACACGAGCCGTCCGCGCACGATCACGACGACGTAGGAGAGCGTGAAGGTCACCTGCCCGATCGCCTGCGCGGTCGTGCCGAGCCCGAGCCCGGGCAGCACCTGGAGGAAGAGCAGCAACAGCGCGACGCCCATCACGATCTCGGGTGTCACGAGCGGGAGCAGCATGAGCGTGTTGGCCGTGCCCGAGCCGCGGCCGCGCCAGCGCTGCAGACCCGAGCGCGAGCGCGACGCCGAGCGGCGTGGCGACGAAGACGCACAGCACGGCGAGGAACAGCGTGTGCTTGAGCGCACCCTGCAGCGACGGATCGTGGAGCACGCTGCCCGTCTCGCCGGTGAACCAGCGCGGCGAGAACCCCTGCCACGTGGTGCGCGAGCGGCCGTCGTTGAAGGCGAACAGGACGGCGATCGTGACCGGGACGATCGACCACAGGATGTACGCGCCACGTGACGATCGGCAGGAAGCGCGGCTTCCCCCACGGATTCCTGAGCCAGCTCACGCCGCCGCTTCCTGGTCGGCGCGGCGCGTCGCGCGGAGGTAGTAGAGCATCAGCACGAGGAGCACCGCCGAGAGGACCATGGTGAGCGCGGCGCCCGTGACCTTCTCGGAGCCCTGCCGCGTGAGCTGGTCGATCTGGTTGCCGATCAGGCTCGTCTTCGGCGACGCGGAGACGAGATCGGGTGTGTAGTAGTCGCCGAACATCGGCAGCGCGATGAGCACCACGCCGGCGAGCAGGCCGGGCATCGAGGCCGGCAGCGTCACACGCCTGAAGGCCGCGAACGGGCTGGCACCGAGGTCGCGCGCCGCCTCGATGTGACGCTGGTCGATCCGGTCGAGCGTGGCGAAGAGCGGCAGGATCAGGAACGGCACGTAGCCGTACACGAGCGCCAGGATCACCGTGGAGGGCTGGCCGTCGAGCCAGCCACCCTCGGTCGAGAGCAGCCCGAACTGCGAGGAAGAGCCACTCGATGCCCGTCGCGTGAAGCACCCGCGTGGCCCACCCGTCCGGCGAGAGCAGGTTGATCCAGGCGAGCATGCGCATCAGGTAGTTGATCCAGAACGGCAGGATCAGCAGCACGAGCAGCAGCCACTTCCAGCGACCGGCGTGACGGGCGGTGTAGTACGCGACCGGATACGCGATCAGGACGGAGAGCCCGATCGCGATGAACACGAAGAGGAGCGTGCGCGCGAAGACGGTCAGGAACTGGCCGCCGGTGAAGATGTTCTCCAGCGTCGCCCAGCACGTAGCCGACGTTCCATTCGAACGGGTTCCAGAACGGCACCGGCTCGGACAGCGTGTTCTGGTTGCCGAACGCGACGGCGATCACCGCGTAGAAGGCGACGAGGAAGAACAGCGTCAGCCACGCCACGCCCGGGAGGGCGAGCAGCCGCCAGGTCCAGCGCGACTCCACACCTCACCCCGCCCTGAACTTCGACCAGGCCTGATCCCAGGCGCGCTCGCCGGCGACGCTCAGCTGCAGGAGCTCCTGGTTGAAGGCGAACTGGTCGGGTCTCGTCACCGCGCCGGCGAGCGTCTTCGGGATCAGCCCGCGCCTGATCAGCGCGTCGGCGTCGATCGCCTTCTGCGGTGGGATGTAGCCGTTCTGGTTGACGAAGTTGTCGTAGGCGTTGCGCTCGTCGAGCATGAAGTCGATGAACCGATGCGCCAGCGCCGGGTTCGACGAGGTGCGGCCGATGCAGAGGAAGTCGTTCTGCACGACGCCGTCCTTCTCCGGCCCCCAGTACGACAGCACCTCCGGCTTGACGCCCGGCGGCAGGTAGTAGATGGCGGCGCCGAGCAGGTCACCCGACCACGAGTGGTGCAGCACCGTCTTCCCCTCGGGCAGCGTCTGGTAGTCCGTGATCGTGACCTTGATGTTGCAGATGTCGGTCAGCTGCTCGAGGTCGCGGCCCGCCTTGGCGACGATCGCCGGATCCTCGGTGTTGAGGTCGGGTCTGCCGCCCTGCGCGCATCGCGTCGCGCTGCATCGGCATGCTGAGACCGTCGCGCTTGTCGTCGAGGAGCCCGACCTTGCCCCGGTACGCCTTCGACTCCCAGAAGATGTCCCACGGGACGTCCATGCCGGCGATGTCCTCGCGCACCTTGTCGTTGCGCCAGCCGATGCCGTCCCCCCAGACGACGTACGGCACCGTGTAGCGGCTGCCGCGGTCGTAGTAGCGGGTCCTGCAGCTCGGTCCAGACGTTCTTGGCGAGGTTCGGCAGGAGCGCGTGGTTCGAGCGGCGCAAGCAGCTGCTGCGCGATCAGGCTGACGATGTTCGACCCCGAGAGGCCCATGACGACGTCGAACGTGACCTGGCCCGAGGCGAGCTTCGCGATCGCCTCGTCGGACGAGTTGTAGGTCGCGATCTCGACCTTCGTCCCGTGCAGCTGCTCGAACTTCTTGACGAGCGCCGGGTAGATGTAGTCCGGGTAGTTGTAGACCTGCGAGCGGTCCCGCCTCGACCGGCGTGCCCTCGGCGATCGGCTGGTTGTCGTCCGTGATCGCCCAGGTGACCGCGTTGTCCGGGCGCGGGAGCGGCAGACCGCCGGGACCGACGGGCTTCGCGTCGACGAGGCGGCGATCCGGCCCCGCTCTCGCCCGCGCCGATCGGGCGTCGTCGTGTTCTGGCACGCCGGCGAGCACCGCCGAGGACGCCGACTCCGACGGCACCGGCGGCCGCGCCGGTCAGGAGCTCCTTGCGTGAAAGTCCGGATCGATCCTTGGGATGCGCCATGACAGACGGAAGCCATTGAATCCCGGTCCTGACCGTCAAGTCAAGCCGGGTTGACCGTTCGGTCAATAGGCTCTGACGGCCGGCGCGACGCGGGTGTTAGGCGACGACGACGAGCGCGTCGACGGCGACGGTTGCCCGCAGCGCTCACGATGAGCGGGTTCACGTCGATCGACTCGATCTCGGGATGCGCCAGCGCGAGGCGCCCGAGCGCGACGAGCGTGAGCGCGACGACGCCGCGCGGGTCGTCGATGCCGGCCTCGGCCACGAGCTCGGCGCCGTCTCGTCGTCGATCGGCGCAACCGTGGTGACGACGCGCGCCAGCTCCTCGACCGCGACCCCGCCCGCGCCGACGACCAGCACGGGACCGTAGTCGGGGTCGCGCGTCATGCCGCAGAGCGCCTCGGCGCCCGGCGTCGACCTGCCGGGCGACGAGCACCCGGCCGCCGAGACGGCGTGCGGCCTCCGCCGCGCTGCCTGCGGCGAGCCGACGCCGACCAGCACGACACCGCCCTCGCGCGCCTTGTGCGTCGACACCGTCGACCTTGACGACGACCGGGAAGCCGAGCTCGTCGGCCGCGGCGGCCGCCTCCTCCGGGGTCGCGGCCCGGCGGCGCGGCGCGAACGGGACGCCGTAGCGCTCGAGCACGAGCGCGGACTCGTGCTCGGACAGCGGCGCCCGAGCCGGCAGCAGGTCGCCGACGTCGGGCGCGCGCCGTCCTCGTCGAGGAGGCCGCACCAGGACGCCAGCGGGCGACGTGAGCCAGGGCGCGCATCGCGTCGCGCGTGCCACGCAGCAGCGGCGAGGTCGAGCTCGCGCGCGAGCTCCTGGAAGCGGCGCGGTGGGTCGGCGCTGTGCACCGTGATCACCCGCGGCGAAGATGCCGTGCTCCTCGGCGAGGCGGGCCGAGCGTCCGCAGCGTCAGCTCGCACCAGTCCTCGTTGCTCTACGTCGCGAAACTGCGACAGGTCGGCGAGCGCGAGCAGCACGTCGAACGCGCCCGACTCGCGCCAGCAGCTCGAGCGATCGCGGGTAGACGACCTGCTCGTCCGCCACCGCCCAGGCGTCGAGCGGGTTGCCGGGGTCGAGATAGTTCGGGAACTCTGCCGTGCAGCGCGTCGGCGAGCTCGCGCCGGCAGCGGCTGGAACGGGATGCCCGCCGCCTCTGCGTGGTCGGCGAGCAGCGCGCACTCGCCACCCGACTCGGAGACCGCGGCGATGCGCGTGCCGCGCGGCCAGCGGCGGCGACCGAGGATCTCGAGCGTCTCGACGAGCTCGTGGAAGTCCTCCACCTCGATCGCTCCGTAGCGGCGCAGCAGGGCCGAGAACGCGCGCACCGAGCCGACGAGTGCTCCCGTGTGCGACAGCGCCGCGCGCGCGGCCGCCTCGGAGCGGCCGACCTTGAGGCAGACGACCGGCTTGCCCGCGGCAGCGCACGCCGCGAGCGCATCGGCGAACGCGGCCGGGCGGCGTACCGTCTCGAGGAAGAGCCCGACGGCGCGCGTGCCCTCGTCCTGCGGCGAAGAACGTCGAGGTAGTCGGCCGCGTCCGTGACGGCCTCGCCGCCGGACGAGACGACGCAGCGCAGGCCGATGCGGCCGCCGAGCGAGAGGAAAGCGTCGGCGATCGAGCCGGACTGGCAGAGCACCGCGACGTGACCCGGCGCCGTCGTCGTCGGGCGCGTCGCCGATCCAGGCCGCAGGGCCGCCCGGAACGAACATCCCCATGCAGTTCGGGCCGAGCAGCGACGGCGCCCGCGGCCTGCGCCGCCGCGGCGAGCCGCGTCGCGACGTCGCTGCCGGCCGCCCCGGCCTCGGCGCCGACGCCGGGCACGACGAACGCGCGCACCCCGGCCGCGAGCGGCATCCGCGAGCGCGTCCTCCACCCGCTCGTGGTTGACGAGCAGGAAGGCCAGCTTCGGGCGTCTCCGGCAGGTCGGCGACCGTCGGGTAGCAGCGCAGGCCGTCCACCTCGTCGCGGTTCGGGTTCACGCCCCACGCCGTGACGCCGCTGCGCAGCGTCGTTCGCGACCGGCTCGGCGTGACGCGGAGACGCACCGACGATCGCGATCGAGCGCGGGAAGAGGAGCGAGCGCACCCGGTCACCGGCGCATTCTGTCCTGACCGCGCGGTCAACCGTCGCAGTGGACCCGTCCGGCGCTGCTGTCACGCAGATGCGCCTCGAGACGTGCCTGTGGAGAAACCGACACACAATCGGCACACCTCCAGGCTCAGAGCTTGTTCGCCCCCGGCCCACGGCCGCGCGGCATGAAATCGACGGCCCTGTGGAGCGATCGGCACAGAGTCGGCACGAGGCTGTTCGCCCGCGGGCCCGTTAGGATCGTCGTCCGCATGGCGCACGAGAAGCGGATCGAGATCCGCTGGCGCGACGTCGACGCGTACCAGCACGTCAACAACGCCGTCTACGCGACCTACCTCGAGGAGTGCCGCGACGAGTGGGTCGAGCAGGCGCTCGGCGGGCGTCGGCGACATCGTGGGACTACGTGCTGGCACGCGTCGCGATCGACTTCCGGCGCGAGCTGACCCAGGACGACGACGCCGTGCGTCGTCAGCTGTCGCGCTCGTCCGGATCGGGACGTCCAGCCTGACCCTCGCCGAGGAGATCCGGACCGCAGGACGGCGAGCTCTCGGCCGAGGCCGAGGCCGTGCTCGTCGCCCGCGACCGGGCGACCGGCCGCTCGCGCCCGCTCACCGACACCGAGCGCGAGGCGTTCGAGCGTGCTCGACGAGCCTCTTTGAGCCGCTCCGGCTCGGGCCGGTCGAGCTGCCGAGCCGGATCGTCTCCACCGCGCACCAGACGACGCTCGTCCAGGATCACCTGCCCGACCGACGACTTCGTCGCCTACCACGAGGCGCGCGCGCGCGGCGGCGCCGGGCTGATCGTGCTCGAGGCGACGGCGCCGCATCCCGACCGGGATCCTCACGCCTCACGAGCTCGCCGGCTACCTGCCCGAGATCGTCGACGCCTACCGCCGCGTCGCCGCTGCGGTGCAGCCGCACGGCACGCGGCTGTTCGTGCAGCTCCTCCACGGCGGCCGCGAGCAGATCTCCGGCCCGCCCCGCGCGCCCGCGCTGGCTCCGTCGGCGATCCCGAGCCAGCGCTTCCGGGTCGCGCCGCGCGCGCTGCGGGCGCACGAGATCGAGGAGATCGTCGCGGGCTTCGCGGCGTCGGCCGCCCTCGCCGCGCGAAGGTGGGCTCGACGGCGTCGAGATCTCCGCGGCGCACCGCTACCTCGTGGCGCAGTTCTTCGACCCCGAGCTCAACCGGCGCGACGACGAGTGGGGCGAGCCGTCGCGCTTCCTGCTCGACGTCGTGCGCGCGGTGCGCGCAGCCGCGCCGAGGCTGGCGCTCGGCGTGCGCCTGTCGGCCGACTCGCGTGCCCGCGCGGCGAGTGGCTCCGCTCCTGGCGGGACGAGGTCGACTACCTCTCGCTCGCGCTCGGCGACTCGCCGATCTACCTCGGCTCGACGCTGATCGTGCCGCCGCCGCCGCTCGCGCGAGAGCCTGATCGCCGATCAGCTCGACCCGTTCCGGGTCGGCCTGCCGCTGATCGCGACCTCGCGCGTCGTCGATCCCGCCGCGGCGGGGCGCCTGATCGTCGACGGGGTGCGCCGACGCCGTCGGCATGACGCGCGCTCTGATCGCCGATCCCGACCTGCCCGCGCAAGGCACGCGACGGACGCGCGCCGAGATCGCACGCTGTATCGGCTGCCAGGCCTGCATCGCCCACTACCACGCCGGCGAAGCGATCCGGTGCGCGATCAACCCGCGCACCGGGCGGGAGCGGTCGTGGCCGCGACGACCGTGCGCGGCGACGACGCGCGCCGGCTCGTCGTCGTGGGCGCAGGGCCGGCCGGGCTTGCCGCGGCCGCGCGAAGCGGCCGCGGCCGGTCACGAGGTGGTCGTGCTCGAGCGCACCGATCGGGTCGGCGGGCAGCTCGCGCTGGCGCATCGCGTCGCGCCGGCCGCGGCGGCGATCGCCGCCGGTTCGCTCGCCAACCAGTCCGCGCACGCTCGAGGCCGTCGACCTCCGCCTCGGCACCGAGGCACCGTGGAGGCCGTGACCGGCCTCGCGCCCGACGCGCGTCGTCGTCGCCACCGGCGCCTGCCCTACGACGCCGAGGCTCGACGCTCGACGGGCGTGCCCGTCGTGCAGGCGTGGGACGCGCTGCGCGAGCCCGGCCGCGTCGCCGGCGACGTCGTCGTCGCCGACTGGGGCGGCGACCCGGCTCGGTCTCGACGCGCCGAGACGCTCGCCGGCCGCGGTCGCACGGTGACTCTGTGCGTCGCCTCGGTCGCCGTCGGCGAGAGCCTGCACCAGTACCGCCGCAACCTCGCGCTGCAGCGTCTCTATCGCGCCGGCGTCGAGTCCGGCAGCACCTCGAGCTCGCCGGGCGCCGACGCCGGAGGCGTCGTGTTCTCCGCAACGTCTTCGCTCCGGAGCTCGAGGTCGTGCTCGCCGCCGACGCGCTCGTCCTCGCGCTCGGTCGCGTGCCGGCCGACGAGCTCGCGCCCGCACTCCGTCGCCGCCGGGCTCCGCGTCGAGGAGGCGGGCGACTGCCTCTCGCCGCGCTCGCTCGAGGAGGCGGTGCTCGAGGGGACCGGCGCTGCGCAGCGGGCGTTCGCGTAGGCTCCCCGTCCTGACCGTACGGTCAAACGTGCTTGCACCAGGGCGGCGCAAACACGCCTTACGTCGCAGGAGGCCGCACCATGATCGTCCCCGAGCTCCCCGCCGAGATCCTCGAGCTGAAGCAGCGCGTCGGGCCGCTTCCTCGAGCAGGAGGTCTATCCGCTCGAGACGGCGATCGTCGAGGCGAACGCGATCGATCCGGCGGCGCTCGACGAGCTGCGCGCGCAAGGCACGTGCGGAAGGGTTCTCGCAGCTCAACATGCCCGCGGCGCTCGGCGGCCGCGACCTGCCGATGCTCGGCCAGGTGGCGCTCGAGGAGGAGTCCGGCAAGGCGACGAACGGGCTCGGCTTCGCCGTCGTCGACCGCGGGCCCGCGCGAGCTGTACGAGATCGCTACACCCGACCAGGTCGAGCGCTACGTGCTGCCCATCGTCCGCGGCGAGTACCGCGAGGCGTGGGCGCTGACCGAGCCGGGCGCCGGCTCCGACCTCGCCGGACTCGAGCGCGACCGCCGTCGCGTGACGGCGACGACTGGGTGCTGAACGGCGAGAAGTGGTTCGTCACGAGCGAGGGCGCACCCGGTGTCTACATCGTGCTGGCGGTCGCCGACGGCGAGCAGACGCTGTTCCTGGTCGACCCCGCGACGCCTGGGCTGGAGATCGTCCGCACTCCCCGCTTCCTGCACGACCCGTACCTCGACCACCATCCCGAGGTCACGCTCACGCGACTGCCGCGTGCCTGATGCGAACCGCGTGCCGGCGAGCGGGGACGCCGGCGCCAAGGAGTGGATCCTCGTCGAGCGCCTCTTCATCGCCGCCCGCTGCTGCGGTGCGGCGCAGCGCCTGCTCGACCTCGCCACCGCCTACGCCCAGGAGCGCGTCGCGTTCGGGCGCACCGATCGCCGAGTACCAGGGGGTGTCGTTCCCGCTCGCCGACTCGCTCACGGAGCTGCACGCCGCGCGCCTCCTGACCTACCACGCGGCACACGCGTTCGACACGCACGCCGACCGCAGGATCGTGCACGGCAAGGTCTCGATGGCGAAGCTCTACGCCTCCGAGATGGCCGGCCGGGTCGCCGACCGCGCCGTGCAGATCCTCGGCGGCCGCGGCTACTCGCTCGACAGCCCCGCGGCGCGCTTCTACCGCGAGCTCCGCGTCGACCGCATCTGGGAGGGCACGAGCGAGATCCAGCGCCTGATCCTCGCCCGCGGCCTGTTCAAGCGCGGCGCCGCGCCCTACCTCGGCGTAGGGCCGGCGTCGAAGGCGCCGCTGCGCTACGGCGTCGGATCGCGGCCAGGCAACGAGGCCGCGGGCGGCGCGACTCGCACGCTGCTGCCGCTTCGTCGCCGACAGCTCGACCTTGCGCAGCCGGATCGACGACGGCGTGACCTCGACGCACTCGTCCTCGCGGATGTGCTCGAGCGCCTGCTCCAGCGAGAGCGGGCGTGCCGGGATCAGGCGCACGAGCTCGTCGGCCGTCGACGAGCGCATGTTCGTGAGCTTCTTCTCCTTGGTGGCGTTGACGTCCAGATCCTCGGAGCGCGCGTTCTCGCCGACGATCATCCCCTCGTAGACGTCGACGCCCGGGCCGACGAACAGCGAGCCACGCTCCTGCAGGTTGAGCAGCGCGAACGTCGTCGTCGGGCCCGACCTGTCCGCGACGAGGCTGCCCGTCGGCCGCGTGCGCAGCTCTCCGTGCCAGGGCTCGAAGCGGTCGAACACGTGGTGCAGGATCCCCGTCCCGCGCGTCTCCGTGAGGAACTCGGTGCGAAAGCCGATCAGGCCGCGCGCCGGCACGAGGTACTCCATCCGCACCCAGCCCGTGCCGTGGTTGACCATCTGCTCCATGCGCCCCTTGCGCAGCGCGAGCAGTTGCGTGACGACGCCGACGTACGTCCTCGGGGGCGTCGATCGCGACCCGCTCCACGGGCTCGTGCACCCTGCCGTCGACGTCGCGGATCGACGACGCGTGGCTTGCCCACCGTCAGCTCGAACCCCTCGCGCCGCATCAGCTCGACGAGCACGGCGAGCTGCAGCTCGCCGCGTCCCTGCACCTCCCAGGTGTCGGGGCGCTCGGTGGCCACGACGCGCAGCGAGACGTTCCCGACCAGCTCCTGGTCGAGGCGGGCCTTCAGCATCGGCGCGGTGAGCTTCGATCCGTCGAGACCGGCGAGCGGGGACGAGTTGACGCCGAGCGTGATCGAGAGGCTCGGCTCGTCGACCTGGCACCACGGCCAGCGGGCGCGGGTCGTCGGGATCGGCCAGCGTCTCGCCGATCGTCACGTCGGCGAGACCGGCGACCGCGCAGATCTCCCCCGGTCCCGACCTCCAGCGCGTCCACGCGGTCGAGCGCCTCGGTCACGTAGAGCTCGGCGACGCGCGCACGCTCGACGCCGCCGTCGGTGCGGCACCACGCGACCTGCTGCCCCTTGCGCATCGTCCCGTTGCGGACACGGCAGATGGCGAGCCTGCCGACGTACGGCGACGCGTCGAGGTTCGTGACCAGCGCCTGCAGCGGGTGACCGTCGTCGAACGTCGGCGCCGGGATCGTCGCGAGCAGCTGGTCGAAGAGCGGCCGCAGGCCCTCGTCCAGACTCGCCGGGTCGGGCGTCAGCCCGGCGCGCCCCGCCCTCGCGTTGCAGTAGACGATCGGGAACTCGATCTGGCTCTCGTCGGCGTCGAGATCGAGGAACAGCTCGTACACCTCGTTGACGACCTCGGCGATCCGTGCGTCGGGGCGGTCGACCTTGTTGACGACGAGGAGCACGGGAAGGCGTGCCTCGAGCGCCTTGCGGAGCACGAAGCGGGTCTGGGGCAACGGGCCTTCGCTCGCGTCGACGAGGAGCAGCACACCGTCGACCATCCGCAGGCCGCGCTCCACCTCGCCGCCGAAGTCGGCGTGGCCCGGCGTGTCGACGATGTTGATCTTCACCCGGCCGTAGTCGACCGCCGTGTTCTTGGCCAGGATCGTGATGCCCTTCTCGCGCTCGAGGTCCATCGAGTCGAGCACGCGCTCGGCGACGTCCTGGTTCTCGCGGAAGGAGCCGGACTGCCAGAGCATCGCGTCCACGAGCGTCGTCTTGCCGTGGTCGACGTGCGCGACGATGGCGACGTTCCGTATGTCGTCGCGCTCCGACACCGCCCGAGGGTAGCCGCAAGCGGTGCCAGGCACCGACAGCACCCAGCGGCGCCGGCTACGAGTGGAAGAGCGTCGCGTCGGCCGCGTCGCCCTCCTGCGGGCGGACGTCCGCGAGCACGACGTACCCCGGTATCTCGTCGCGGGGGATGGTCGTCGCGTCGCGATGGTCGAGCTCGATCAGGTTCCCGCTCGGGTCGCGGATGTACATCTGCACCGTCCCGTTCGGCAGCTCGTGCATCGCATGGCCGAACGTCTCCTCGTCGAGGACGCCGAGCTCGGTGGCGAGCCGGTAGACGCGCATCAGGTCGTCGACCTCCAGCGCGAGGTGCGCATGCGGCGGCGCCTCTCCCGGGCGCTGGAAGACGTGCACCTGCAGGTCGCCGACGCGCAGCCACTGCACCGGGATAGCCGAAGTCCGGGGTCGGCACCGGCTCCAGCCCGAGCACGTCGACGTAGAACCGCACGCTCTCGTCGAGGTCGCGGGCGATCACGCTGACGTGGTTCAGCCCGACGGCAGGGCCGTCATGCGGCGAGCCCTTCTGGCGATCTCCGCAGCGTAGTACCGGCTCGCCAGCGGCTCACCGGTGGCCTGCTCGAGGAGCTCGTCCCAGCGCAGCGTCAGCCCGGGCCGGAAGAGGCGCTCCGAGAGGATACGCGCCGGCGGCCGGCCGGTCGACGACGCCGCCCGCGTCTCTCGTCAGCACCGCAGCGAGCTGCGATGCGGTGATCGACGCCGTAGAGGTAGGTGTGGTAGTAGACGGGCGCGCAGGCGACGTGGATCTTCGCCGCCCAGTCGGGGGCGCGGCGGCCGTCAGGGTGGCGTCAGACCGCTGGAAGCGCGCCGCGAGCTCCCACCAGTCGTGTCGAGGTCCGCCTCGGGGTTGCCGTACAGCGCCCGCTCGAAGTTCGTCATCACGAGCACCCAGCGCGCGAAGACGACGTGGCTGGCCGCGCGGGCGGCGCGCAGCGGCTGCGCGAGCTCCCGCGCCTCGTCCGCCGACAGCCCGGCGACCCGTTGCGAGCCATTCGCGGTCGGCCGCAAGCCTCCCCATGAGGATCGCGATCCCCTCCGTCGTCGTCAGATGGCAGTCGCGCAGCAGCCAGGGCAGCGACGGCATCGTGGCCGGCGCTGAAGACGCCGTGCCCGAGCTCGTGCAGCATCGTGTCCATCCAGTACGGCGTCGTCGACGACGTTGCAGAGCACGCGGATGTCGCCCTCGCGATCGACGTCGAGACAGAACGCATGCTGGCTCTTGCGGTCGCGCGGGAAGAGGTCGCTGCGATCGAGGATCGGCGACGTCTCGAGACCGAGCCCGTCGAAGGTGCGCCGGGTCAGCTCGACGAGGTCGCGCCCCGAGAAGACGTGGTCGAGCTCGACACCGCCCTCGACCGGCACCTCCTGGAAGAACGGGTCGGCGTAGTGCCACGGCCGGAGCTCCGAGAGCGCGCACCCGAAACGCGCCGCGAGTGACTCGTCGAGCGCATGCTTCCAGCGGTCGAACACGGCGCTGGTCGCCTGGTCGGCCTCGGCCAGCGTGTCGAACAGCTTGTCCTCGCTCATCTCCATCGTCGCCACCGCCAGCGCGAACCAGTCGCGATGACCCAGCGACTCGGGCGGCCTCGTTGCGCAGGCGGGCGAGCTCGCGCACGTCGTCGGCGACCGCGGCGCCGACCGTCTTCGACGCCTCCCATGCCTCGCGCCGCTCGTCGACACGTCGTCGCTCGAGCGGAGGATGCGCTTGATCTCGTTGTCGCCCACCTCGCTGCCCGCCGACCACGCCACGATGCGTGACGAAGCGGGACTCCACCGACGCCTCCAGCTCGACGATGCGGCGACGCAGGTCGGCGGGCACCTGATGGGGGAGGAGCGTGTCGTGAAGCACGTCGAGCTGACGTCGTACAGCGTGTGTCGCCCTCGCCCGTCGCGCCTCGGACACCGCGCGGAAGAGATCCGGCTCGGCAGAGGAGGTCGGTGAGCGCGAGCTCGGTCTCGACCCGCCGCGCCTCGTCGCTTCGGACGCCGCCACGTTCGCGTCCCAGGCGGCCAGGTTGGCAGCCGCCGCAAGGGGCCGCAGCCGTGCCTCCATCTCCGCCACGACAGCCGCCCCACCCACGACGTTGAGTCTACGCAGCCGAGCGCTCGACGAACGTCACCGTCCGCGCACCTTCCGAGAAGCTCGCAAAGCTCTGCTCCCACGCCGAGCCGTGCCAGCGATACTCGACGCGACCCTCGCGCAGGTGGGCGCACAGGTGGAGAGCGTTCCCATGCGACGTCGGTAACCCCTCCCGAAGAGTGGCGCCCGGAGAAAGGCGTGGACGAGCTCCGCAGGGGTGGCTGCGCGAAGACGTCGTTGCCACACCAGCTCCCACCGTACGGCGTCAGCTCGAGGGCTCGCTGGGCACGCCGTCATCCGTGAACTCGACGACGTTCCAGCCCTCGGGGATCGAGTCGTCGTCGTCCTCGACGGGCCGGCTGGGTGGGACAGGCTCCGCCGGCAGCGGCGGCTCGAGCTTCGGTGCCGGCGGCGGCTCGGGTGCGGGCGGCAGCTCGGGTGCGGGCGACGGTTCCGCTGCGACCGCGACCTCGGTAGGCAATGCTGCCCTCGCCGGCGCAGCCTCTTCCGGCTGCTCGGGCTCCTCGGGCTCGTGGGTTGGGGCTGCCGGCGTCGCCGGGTCGTCGAGGCCCGGGTCGTCACGTGAGCGTCGCAACCGTGTGGCGGCAGCGCCCGCGGCGGCAACGGCACCGGCAAGCGCGACACCCGTGCGGAGCCTCACGCGGCCACCCCACACCAGTCGCGGATCACGAGCACCGGCACCTGTGCCGTTCGTGACCATCGAGGGAAGGTGCACGCGCTCGTCCACACCGTGGATTCTCTCAGCCGGCGGTCCGCAGCAGACCGCGGGAACACCCAGACCGACGAAGCGTGTGCGTCAGTGGCCGCCGCCTCGCCCGCCGACGCTGCGGCCAGATCGTCGTCGTCGACGCGGGTCGGCACGATCCTGGCCGTCGGCATGCGGGCGAGCGTAGCAACCACCTTCGGCACGGCCATGTGAACCAGTTCTTCCCTGCATATCGACCACTTTTCCCCCACGACGATCGCGCCGGACAGCACCATCTGGACAGATGAGGACGAGACCGCGCCCACTGCTCGCAGAGCTCCACGCGCACACGACGTGGAGCGACGGCCGGCTGTCGCTGCGCGAGCTGGTCGACCTGCACGGGATGCGCGGCTTCGACGTGCTCTGCGTCACCGACCACATCGTGCGCACCGACGACCCCTGGCGGCACACCTGGGGAGGAGACTCGCAGGGTGTCGCCGCCGAGCAGTTCGACAGCTACGTCGCGGAGATCGAGCGCGAGGCCGAGCGAGCGCGCAACCGCTACGGGATGCTGGTCGTCCCCGGCGCCGAGCTCACCTTCAACGACCTCGACCCCGATCGCGCGGCGCACGCGGTGGCGATCGGGCTCCGCAGCTTCGTCTCCGTCGACGACGGCATCGACGGAGCGATCGAAACGGCCTCAGCGGCCGGCGCCGCGATCATCGCGGCGCACCCGTTTTCTCCGCCAGGGGGGCATCCGCTCACGCGGACACCCCCCGCGGAACACCCTGAAGGCGTCCGCTCCGCGGCCGCAGGGCCTCGACTCCATGACGAGCCGTGCTCCCCGCCGGGAGGGGAACCGCCGACGGGGACGGCCTCCACGGCCGGAGGCGCAGAGGGCGTCACCGCCTCTCGCCTGACGCAGCGCTTCGCGGTCGACGCCGGCCTGCGCGCGCTCGTGCACCGGTTCGAGCTCTTCAACCGGTCGACGCTCTTCGGCTGGGTGGCCGAGGCCGGCCTGCCTGCCGTCGCCTGCGGGGACGTGCACCAGCCCGCCCACCTCGAGGGCTGGAAGACGCTGCTGCCATGCGACCCCGAGGAGCCGGCGCTCGTCGCGTACCTGCGCTCGCCGCGCCCCACGTACCTGGCGCGGCTCGACCCGGCACCGGCGCTCGCCGCATAGCTCGTCCGGGGGCCCTGACCGCACGGTCAGCAAGTAGGCTGAGCGGGTGGCGACCGCGGCCGATACGCGCACGATTCCGTACGACTGGTACGTCGATCCGGCCGTGCTCCGCGTCGAGCAGGAGCGGATCTTCGCGGACGCGTGGCAGTACGCCGGGCCGCTCGCGAAGGTGTCCGAGCCCGGCAGCGTGGTCGCGGTGCAGGCCGGTCACGTGCCCGTGATCCTCACGCGCGGCCGCGACGACGAGTTGCGCGGCTTCGTCAACGTGTGCCGCCACCGCGGCGCCGTGCTGTGCGAGGGGGAGGAGCGGCGCGAGACGATCCAGTGCCCGTACCACGCGTGGACCTACGACCTCGACGGATCGCTGCGCACGGCGCCGCGCGCCGACCGGGAGATCGGCTTCGACCGGGACGAGCTGGCGCTCGTGCCCGTGGCCGTCGAGACCTGGGGGCCGTTCGTGTTCGTCAACCCGGACGCCGACTGCGGCGCCGCTCGCCGAGCATCTCGGAGAGCTGCCGCTGCATGCTCGCCGAGGGCGGCATCGACGTCGACGCGCTCGAGTTCTCGTTTCGCGCGGAGAGCGACCCGTACGACGCGAACTGGAAGGTGATCGTCGAGAACTACCTCGAGTGCTACCACTGCTCCGTCGCACATCCGAGCTTCTCGAAGGCGATCGACGTCAGTCCCGACGCCTACCGGCTCGAGACACGTCCTACCTTCTCCAGCCAGGTTGCGGTGGCCCGGAACGGCGGCGGCGGTGTCTACGACGCGTCCGGGCCGGTCGATCGCGGCCAGTTCCACGCGCTGTTCCCGAGCACGCTCGTCAACGTCATGCCCGGTCACGCCAACCTGTCGATCGGGCCCGTGCTGCCGCTCGGCCCGGAGCGCTCGTCCCGGTTCCTCGACTACTTCTTCGCGGCCGACGTCGAGGAGGAGTGGAAGCAGGAGTACCTGGCGCTCGACGAGGTCGTCGGCGCCGAGGATCGCGTGCTCGTGGAGCGCGTCCAGGCCGGGCTGCGCACGGGTGCGCTCCAGCACGGGCACCTGATGCCCGAGAGCGAGCGGCTGATCGCCCACTTCCAGTCGCTCGTCCTCGCTGCCGTCGGCGGCGAGCGTCTAGAGGAACGATTCGACCCGGGCACGCGCAGCCTCGTCCTCGAGGCCGCGGAGCGTCACCGTGGTGCGGCGCCGCAGCACGTCTTCGCTGCTGCGCGCCCACTCGTGCGTGACCGCGTAGCGCGCCTGGGCGGCGATGTCGGGCCCATCCGCGTGCAGGCGCTCGAGCAGGGACGGGTCGTCCGCGGCCGGGGCCACGACGTCCGCCGCACGACTGCCGTAGAGGTGGAGCAAGTGGTCGCGCACGTCCGGCTCGAGCGGGACGGGCAGGCGCTCGCCGCCGGTCGTCCGCCCCCGGCAGCGGCCCAGGGGCGCTTGTCGATCCGGTGCAGGCCGAGCTCCGTGCGCAACCGGTCGAGCGCCTCGAGCGCGATACGCCGGTACGTCGTCAGCTTGCCGCCGGCCACGCTCAGCATCCCCGCGCGGCCGATGGTGTAGACGGTCTCGCGCCGGGCGCTCACGCTTTCGCCCGGGCCGGCCGGCAGCACGCGCAGGCCCGCGAACGTCGCCCGGACGCGGCTCGCGTCGAGCACCTCCGCCCCCAGCGCGACCGCTGCCTCGCCGAGGATCTGAGCCACGTCTGCCGGCTCGGCGGCGACGGCGCCGGGGTCGGCCTCGTATGCGTCGTCCGTCGTCCCGAGCAGGAGCATTCCGTACCACGGCACCGCGAAGGTGACGCGCACGTCGTCCTGCGGGACCGTGAGCGCCGCCGTCCATCCCTCACCACCCGGCACCAGGACGTGTACCCCCTTGCTCAGCCGCACCGACGTGCCGGCACGGGGATCCTCCAGCCGCCGCACGGTGTCGACCCACGGCCCGGTCGCGTTGACGACGGACGCCGCCTCGATTGCGATCGTCTCCCCGCCCGCGCGCACCTCCGCCCCGGTGACCCGGCCGGCGGTCGTCCGCAGCTCGACGACCTCGGCGCCGTTGAGGACGACTGCACCCGCGTCCGCGGCCGCGCGGACGTTCGCCAGGCAGAGTCGCGCGTCGTTCGTCCAGGCATCCGCGTAGAGCGCGCAGGAGCGCAGCCCGGCGACGTTGAGGTCGGGGACCATGCCGCGCGCGCGGTCGGGGTCGACGAGCCAGTTGAGCCGCGACCGCGCGAGCGTGGAGTACAGGAGGATGCCGCTCTGCACGAACGCCGGCCGAAAGGGCCCGCCTTCGTAGAGCGGGAGCAGGAACGGGACGCGGTGCACGAGGTGGGGAGCCACGACCGTGGTCAGCGTGCGCCGCTCGTGGTGCGCCTCCCGCACGAGGCGGACGTCGCCCAGGCGCAGGTAGCGAAGGCCTCCGTGGATCAGCTTCGAGGACGCGCTCGACGTCCCGCCTCCGAAGTCGCCCGCGTCGACGAGCGCGACGGCGAGGCCTGCGCGGGCCGCGTGCGCGGCGACCGCGGCGCCGACGATGCCGCCACCCGACGACGAGCAGGTCGAAGCGGCGCCCCGCCAGCTCCTCCAGCGCGCGGTCGCGGCGGACGTCGGGCCGGATGTCTCCGGCCGCTACACGGCGACCGGGTTCGCCCACGCCTTCCTGCCCGCCGTGTCGGTCACTTCGACCCGCACGTGACGCGCGGCAGGTGGGATCGTCAATCGCGCCTCGACGACCAGCCCGCCGTCGTCTTCGCCGACGATCTCTCCGGCGTGCCGGTAGCCGAGCCGCCCGGCGTTGACGGCGGCTCCGATCGACTTCCCCGAGACGAGCGTCACCGCACGGCACGGGCTGCACCGCACCGCGACGACGTCACCGTCGCGGCGCACCTCGTGCAAGAGCGGGCCGGCCGAGGAGTAGAACGCGCCCGTTTCGAGCGCCTGGAGCACCGCCTCCGCCGTCCGCTCGGGAACGCGCACCCACGTCTGGGCATGACCGGAGTCGAAGCCCGGATGGTGCGAGTCGTCGGTTGCCAGCGCCGGGCAGAGGCGACCCGCCTCGAGCAGCTCGTCCCAGTGCACCGACGAGAGGCCGCGCCCGATCTCGAGCTCGCAGCCCGCGTTGAACACCTCGATGCCGACGACGCCGTCGGGCAGCTCGAGCGTGCCGGGCGTGACGCCCGTCCAGTACGGGTGCGCGAGGTACGCAACGCCGCCGTGGCCCGTGATCCAGGCACCCGTCTCGGCCAGGTTCGAGTAGCCGGCGGCGAGCTCGCGGAGCTCGTCCGGCGTGGCACGGACGCCGAAGCCGAGCACGTGCCCGTCTCGGGCGCCCGGCAGCACGCAGTTGAGCTCCACGCTCGGGAGCACGATCAGCCGCTCGGTGGACGCGACCTCCGTGATGTGCCAGTGGTCGGTCGTGGCGAGCACGTCGTAGCCGGCGCGCTCGTAGTGGGCGGCCAGCGCCGCAGGCGGCAGGTCACCGTCGGAGGCGGTCGTGTGCGCATGAAGCGCACAGCGCAACCAGTCTCCACCCAGTGACCATGGGTCGTCCATGTGGTGAGCGTATTGCAACTCCGGCCGGACACACCTACCATCGGCGGCGTTAACAATTCAGCGACTGGAGGGCGCTCTATGGAGGATTTCCAGGAACAGGAGTACGAGTTCCTGCGACGACTGGAGGAGGACCGGTCCGACAGGCGCACCCTGCTGCGACGCGGCGTTGGTGCCGGTGTCGGCCTGACCGTCCTCTCCCTGTCCCCCGCAGCCATGGCGGCGCGCAAGCAGGCGCTGGCCAACGCACCTGGCCGCGGCAAGGGCACCACGATCAAGGAGTTCGTCGCCGAGGCCAAGAAGGAAGGTCGGCTCAACACGATCGCCCTACCGCCCGACTGGGCGAACTACGGCGAGATCATGTCGACCTTCTCGAAGAAGTACGGCATCCCGATCACGAACGCCAACCCCGGCGCCTCGTCGGCGGAAGAAAACGAGGCCGTGCGGTCGCTCAAGGGTGACTCGCGCGCGCCGGACGTGCTCGACGTGAGCCCCTCACAAGCCGCCATCGGCGCCAACGAAGGGCTCTACGCCAAGTACTTCACGACCAAGATCAACAAGGTGCCGCGCGCCATGAAGGACGGCCGCGGGTTCTGGGTCGCCGACTACTGGGGCGTGGCCTCGATCGGCGTCAACACTGCGGTCGTCTCCAACGTGCCGCGGTCGTGGGCCGACCTGAAGAAGCCCGAGTACCGCAACAAGGTGGCCCTGAACGGCAGCCCGCTCTCGTCGGGGTCGGCCGTCGCCGGCGTCTTCTCGGCCGCGCTCGCCAACGGCGGCTCGCTGTCCAACATCCAGCCGGGGATCGACTACTTCGCCGAGCTGAAGCAGATGGGGAACTTCATACCGGTGCAGTCGACCCCTCAGACGATCGCCTCGGGCCAGACGCCGGTCACGATCGACTGGGACTACCTCAACCTCGCGTACGGCAAGGAGTTCCCGAGCGCGAAGATCCGCACCGCTATCCCCTCGGACGCGGTCTACGGAGCCTTCTACTGCCAGGCGATCAACGCCACCGGCCCGCACCCTTGGGCGGCGCGGCTGTGGCAGGAGTTCCTCTACTCCGACCAGGGCCAGCTGCTCTGGCTCAAAGGGCTCTCGCACCCGGCGCTGTTCACCGACATGGTCAAGCGGAAGGTCGTGCCGAAGGCGCTGATCAACGCGTTGCCGAGTGCGGCCGCGTACGCGAAGGTGCGCTTCGCCAGCCCGGGTCAGCAAGCCAGGGCTGCCGCGCTGATCAGGGCGCAGTGGCCTTCGAAGGTCGGCTCGTAGGCCGCTGAGCAGCACGACGCACACCGACGACCTCCCCCGGCCGGCAGGCAGCGGCCGGGGGAGGCGCTGGTCGTGGGCGTGGCTCGGCGTGCTCCCGTTCCTCGCCTACGCGACCGCGTTCCTCTTCCTCCCCGCCGCGAACGTGATGATCGGCGCCTTCCAGAGCTCGGACGGCGGCTGGACGCTCGACAACGTGACGCAGCTCGTCGATGAGCCGTACCGGAGCGCGTTCCGGAACTCGATCGAGGTCAGCCTCGTAACCGCGCTGCTCGGCGGCCTGCTGGGCTTCCTCATCGCCTACGCGACCGTCCGCGACGGGACGCCCCGCTGGATCCGCGGGGGACTGACAACGTTCTCCGGAGTGGCCGCCAACTTCGCCGGTATCCCGCTCGCATTCGCCTTCATCGCCACGCTCGGGACGATCGGGATCGTGACGCAGTTCCTCACCGAGCAACTCGGCTGGAACCCGTACGACCATGGCTTCACCCTCTTCTCGAAGACGGGCATCGAGCTCACCTACCTGTACTTCCAGATCCCACTCATGATTCTCGTCATCGCCCCCGCGATCGACGGCTTGCGGCGCGAGTGGCGTGAGGCCGCGTCGAGCCTCGGCGCGAGCTCATGGCAGTTCTGGCGGCACATCGGCTTCCCCATCCTCCTCCCCTCCCTCCTCGGCGCGATGGTGCTGCTGTTCGGCAACTCGTTCGCCGCCTACGCGACCGCCTACGGACTCACCGGCGGCGGGGTCTCGCTCGTGCCGGTCACGATCGGCTTCTACCTCGCCGGCGACGTGCTCAGCGACCCGCACGTCGCGCAGGCGCTCGCCTTCGGCATGTTCGTCGTCCTCGCACTGATGATGCTGGCCTACGTGCCGCTGAACCGCATCTCGTCGAGGTGGACGCGGTGACGCCGCGCCGCTTCATCGCGCCCTCGGCCGTCCTGTGGCTGCTCATCGGCGCCGCCTACTTCTTCATCCCACTGATCGCGACGCTCCTCTTCAGCCTCAAGAGCGATCAGACGGGGAACTGCTGCACGCTCGCCAACTACGGCTACATCCTCCACGACTCGCAGTTCTGGAAGACGATCAGGCTGTCCGCGGTCGTTGCGCTGGAGACGATCGTGATCACGCTGGTGCTGCTGGTGCCGACGGTCTACTGGGTGCACCTGAAGCTCCCACGGATGCGCCCCGTGATCGGCTTTCTGGCGCTGATCCCGTTCGTGGTGGCGCCGATCATCCTCGTCGTCGGGCTGCTCGACGTGTTCAGCGACGCGCCTGGGTGGTTCTACGCGGAGCCATACGGCTTCCTCGCCTTCGCGTACGTGATCCTGGCCTTCCCGTACATGTACTTCTCGCTCGACACCGGGTTTCGCGCCATCGACGTGCACACGCTCACCGAGGCCTCACAGAGCCTCGGGTCCGGCTGGACGAGGACGTTGCTCTCCGTGATCCTGCCGAACATCAAGAATGCCGCTCTCGCCGGTTCGTTCCTCACCCTCGCGATCGTGATGGGCGAGTACACGATCGCCAGCCTGGCGCAGTTCTACACCTTCCCCGTCTACATCCAGTACATCAATCAGAACAAGGCCTTCCCGGCCGGTGCGGTGACGCTGATCAGCTTCGGCATCACCTGGGCTGCGATGCTCGCGCTGCTGTTCTTCGCCCGTGGCCGCCGGCCCGGACTGGCGGAAGTGAGGTAGCGATGGCGACGGTCGAGCTGCAGCAGCTGAGGCGGCTCTTCGGTGACGTCGCCGCACTCGACGGCATCGACGTGTCGATCTCCAGCGGCGAGTTCCTCTCGCTGCTCGGGCCGTCAGGCTGCGGGAAGACGACCGCGCTGCGGCTGATCGCCGGGTTCGACCGGCCCACGTCCGGGCGCGTCCTCGTCGGCGGCAGCGACGTGACCGGCGTCCCGCCCAACAAGCGCGGCATGGGCATGGTCTTCCAGGCGTACTCGCTGTTCCCGAACATGACCGCCGAGCGAAACGTCGAGTTCGGGCTCAAGATCCGCAAGCAGTCGGGCGCGACGCGCCGGGCGCGGGTCGCAGAGCTGCTCGAGCTCGTCGGGCTCGGTCACGCCGCGAAGCGCTACCCGCACCAGCTGTCCGGCGGCATGCAGCAACGCGTCGCCCTCGCGCGTGCCCTCGCGATCGAGCCGAGCGTGCTGCTGCTGGACGAGCCGCTCTCGGCGCTCGACGCGAAGGTGCGCGTGCAGCTACGCGAGGAGATCCGTCGCATCCAGATCCGGCTCGGTATCACGACCGTCTACGTCACCCACGACCAGGAGGAGGCGCTCTCGATCTCGGACCGGGTCGCGGTCCTCTCCCAGGGCAGGATCGAGCAGATCGCCCCGCCGGCCGAGATCTACGGCGCGCCGGCGACGCCGTTCGTGGCCGACTTCGTCGGCACGATGAACCGCGTCGAGGCGGTCGTGTCCGACCCCGAGCGCGGCACGGTCGAGGCGGGCGGTGAGCAGCTCGCCGTCGACGCCGCCCGTGGACGCCCACGAGGCCAGCGCGTCCTGCTCCTCGTACGGCCCGAGACCGTCGAGGTGAGCGCGGACTCAGGTGGCGGAGGACCGTCCGGCGAGGTGCTCTCCCAGACATTCCTCGGTGCCACGACGCGCCTGCACGTTGCTGCCGCGGGCAGCGAGTGGACCGCCGACCTCTCCGCCGAGCGCGCCGGCGGCCTCCCGGTCGGCGCTCGGGTGAGCATCAGCTTCCCGTCGTCGAGCGCTCGGCTGCTGACTCTCGGGGAGAGCGAGGAAGCGTTGCCCGCGCCAGATCCGGACGATCAGTGACGATGCCGTCCACGCCCAGCGCGGCGAGCTCCTGCATGCGCGCCGGGTCGTTGACCGTGTAGACCACCGTCGCCAGGCCGAAGGCCGGCCGCCTTCGAGATCCCGCGTCGCGTGACGCGCGGATCGTGAAAGCCCACTCCCCACGCGTACCTCGCCGCGGCGCGGATCGAGACGCCGTAGCCGACGTGCTGGAGCGTGCGTCGCGCCCGCAGCGTCTCGAGCGCCCGGCGGTCGAACGACAGCACGATCGCGCTCTCGGGAAGCAGGCGCACCGTCCGCCGGACGACGTCGTGGCGCCGGTAGCGCCACGGGCTCTTCAGCTCGCACATGATCCCGATGCGGCCGCGTCAGGACCTCGATCACCTCCTCGAGACGCGGCTCGCCTCCTCGGGGCGGGTCGTGGCAGACGACGAGCGCGCCGTCGCTCGCGGCGTGGACGTCGAACTCGACGAAGTCCGCGCCCAGCGCGATCGCCCGCTCGAACGCCGGCAGCGTGTTCTCCGGCTCGTGCCACGAAGCGCCGCGATGCGCGATCACCCAGGTCATCCCGAGCAGGCGCTGCATGAGCGCGACGTCGATGCGCTCGACGAGCTCGTCCGCCGCGCCGGAGCCGATCGGCGCCCATCGTCCCGAGCACGCCGACGCAGCGGAGCCCCGCGGCCTTCGCGGACGCGACTCCGGCCTCGGTGTCCTCGAAGGCCAGCACGTCGCGCGGCTCGAGACCCGGCCCGAGGAGGCGACAGCGCCCGCTCGTAGCCCTCCGGATGAGGCTTGCCCTGCGTGACGTCGTCTGCGGTGACAACGGCGGCGAAACTGGCCCCGAGGCCGGCTCCCTCGAGCGCGGGCGCGATCTCGGCGCGAAAGGCACCCGAGACGACGGCGACCGGCACGCGCGCCGCCGTGTGGTGCACCGCCTCTCGCACGTCACGTCGGATCGTGGCACCGTCGCCCGCCAGCGCGACGTAGCGGGCGATCCGCTCGTCGACGAGCGCCGCGAGCTCGTCGCCCGCGACACCCAGCCAGCTGCCGATGATCGCCTCCTCGGTGTGTCCCGCGAGCTGGTCGTAGTACTGCGACGGCGGTCATCGGCCGACCGTGCTCGGCGAACAGCGCCTCGTAGACGCGCACAGGATCGGCTCGTCGTCGGAGAGGGTGCCGTTGAAGTCGAAGACGACGGCACGCACGACGCTCATCCGCGGAGCAGCCTAACCTGCCGCCACGATGCCGGCGGCGGCCTTCGCCCTTGCGCTCGGAGCGGCGTTCCTGCACGCGCTCTGGAACCTGCTGCTCGCCGAGAGGACGACCCCGAGGCGGCGACCGCCGTCGCCATGGTCGCCTCGGTCGTCGTCTTCGCGCCCGTGACGATCGTCCTCTGGGACGGGTCGACCCCCGTGTGTGGCCGTTCGTCGCGGTCACCGCCGTCCTCCAGCTCGTGTACTTCCTGCTGCTCTCCGCGGCGTACCGCCGCGCAGAGCTGTCGTTCTTCTACCCGGTGGCGCGCGGCGTCGCGCCCGTGCTCGTGCTCGCCGTCGGCGTCGTCGCCCTCGGCATCGGCGCGTCGGCCGGCGCAGGCGGTGGGGGTGTGTCTCGTCGGCGTCGGCGTCGTCCTCGTGCGTGGGCTCCGCGGCGGCGATACCGCAGGCCTCGCGTTCGGTCTCTCGATCGCCACCGCGATCGCGGCCTACACCCTCGTCGACAAGCACGGCATCGAGTACGCCGATCCGATCATCTACCTCGAGCTCGGCATGATCCCCGCGGCGGTCGGCTACCTCGTGTTCGCGTTCAGGCTCCCGTCCGGGCGCGAGCGCGTTCGCAGCGCGGTGCGCCTCGCGCCGGTGAGCGCCGGGGTGATCACCTTCGTCGCCTACGGCCTCGTGCTCGCGGCGCTCGCCCGGGCGCCTGCCGCACCGGTGGCGGCGGTGCGCGAGACGAGCGTCGTCATCGTGGCCGTGCTCGCCGCTCCGCTGCTCGGCGAGCACGTCGATCGCATGCGCGTGGCGGGCGCGGGCGTCGTCGTGCTCGGCGTGGCGCTGCTCGCGCTGGACTGAGGTTCGCCGGACGAACCGGCGTCACGTTCACAGGATCGACACGCGCAGGCGGCCCGCACGTGGCACGATCAGGCGATGGCGGTCAAGACCGAGGCGGCTCCTTCGCGTCTGCTGAACCGCGAGCTCTCGTGGCTCGACTCGAGCGAGCGCCTGCTCGACCTCGCCGCCGACGAGGATCAGCCGCTGCTGGAGCGCGTCAAGTTCAGCTCCATCTTCTCGACGATCCTCGACGAGTTCTTCATGGTGCGCGTGGCCGGCCTCGTCGAGCAGGAGGCCTCCAAGCTCGCGGTTCGGTCGGCCGACGGCATGACACCGCACCAGGCGCTGGCCGCGATCCGCAAGCGCGTCGTCGCGCTGGCACAGAGGCAGGCGCGCCTGTGGAAGAAGGAGCTGCGGCCCGCGCTCGAGGCGGAGGGCATCGCGATCGTGTCGATCGAGGACTGCTCGCAGAAGGAGCTCGAGCGGCTGGAGCGCTTCTTCGAGCGCGAGATCTACCCGGTGCTGACCCCGCTCGCCGTCGGGCCCGGCCAGCCGTTCCCGTACATCTCGGGGCTCTCGCTGTCGCTCGGCGTGCTCGCCGTCGACCCGACGTCGGGCGAGGAGCGGTTCGCGCGGGTCAAGGTCCCGGAAGGTCTCGACCGGTTCGTGGCCGTCGGTGAGCGGCTGGTGCCGCTCGAGGCGGTGATCGGCCACTTCCTGCCGATGCTGTTCCCCGGGATGGAGATCGCCGAGCGCGCCGTCTTCCGCGTCACGCGCGACGCCGACTTCGAGCTCTCCGACGACGCCGACGACCTGCTCGAGGCCGTGGAGTCGGAGCTCCGCCGACGGCGCTTCGGCGACGCCGTTCGGCTCGAGGTGTCGGCTTCCGCGTCGCGCGCGATGCGCACCCGGCTGGTCGCCGGTCTCGAGGTGCCGCAGGACCAGGTGTACGAGATCGAGGGCCCGCTCGACCTCGCCGACCTGATGCAGATCGCGAGCGTCGACCGGCCCGAGCTGAAGGACGAGCCGTGGGTCCCGGTCACCCATCCACGCTTTGCGGGGGTGAAGAACGCCGACGGGCTGTTCGAGGAGATCCGCCGCGCCGACGTGATCGTGCACCAGCCGTACGACTCCTTCCGCACGAGCTTCGAGGCGTTCGCCCAGGCCGCCGCGGCCGATCCGGACGTGATCGCGATCAAGACGACCGTGTACCGCACGAGCGACGACTCCACCCTCGTGTCGGCGCTGATCGACTGCGCCGAGCAGGGGAAGCAGTCGGTGTGCCTGGTGGAGCTGAAGGCGCGCTTCGACGAGCGCCGGAACATCGAGTGGTCGCGCGCCATGGAGCAGGCAGGCGTGCACGTGGTGCACGGGTTCGCCGAGCTGAAGATCCACGCCAAGATGACGCTCGTCGTCCGCCGCGAGGAGGACGGGCTGCGGCGCTACGTCCACATCGGGACCGGGAACTACAACGCGGCCACCGCCCGGCTGTACGAGGACGTCGGCCTGTTCACCGCCGACGAGAAGATCGCCGGGCGACGTCGCCGATCTCTTCAACCACATGACCGGCTTCGGCCGGCCGCAGGCGTTCGACAAGCTCCTCGTGGCGCCGTTCGCGATGCGGACGCGGCTGGTCGAGGAGATCCGCCGCGTCGCCGCCGCGGCCGCTGCCGGCGAACGTGCGCGCATCAGGATCAAGCTCAACCAGATCGTCGATCCCGTGCTCATCGAGGAGCTGTACGCCGCCTCGCAGGCCGGCGTCCCGATCGACATCTGCGCCCGCGCGATCTGCATGCTCCGACCCGGTGTGAAGGGCATGTCGGAGACGATCCGCGTGCGCTCCATCTTCGGTCGCTTCCTCGAGCACAGCCGCATCTACTCGTTCGAGGCCGGCGACGACCATGCGATCTTCATCGGCAGCGCCGACCTGATGCCGCGCAACCTCGACCGGCGCATCGAGGTGCTGACGCCGGTGGACGGCGCACGGGTGCGCCAGGAGCTCGGCGCCGTGCTGGACAGCGCGTTCGCCGACAACACCAACGCCTGGGAGCTGCAGAGCGACGGCATCTGGTCACGCTGCACGCGGCGCGGGGTCGAAGCCGGTCAGCCACCAGGCGGCAATGCAACGCCGTGCGCTCGTCCGGGCGAGGCGCCGCGCCCGTGAGCGTGAGTAGCTCTGCAGGCGCGACGTCCGGCCCGGGGCCGAGGATCAGCTCCATGCGCTCCACACGCGTGGGGGTGATCGACATCGGCTCCAACACGGCGCGGCTCCTCGTCGCGGACGTCTCCGCGAGCGGCAGGCTCGTCGAGGTGGACACGCGCCGCGCCTACCTCGGGCTGGGCGAGGAGATCGCGCGATCGGGCTCTCTGCGCACCGTGACCGTCGAGCGAACGGCGAGGATCGCGGGGGCGTACGCAGGCCGCGCCCGGGCAGAGGGGGCGGCCCAGGTCTGCACCCTCGTCACGGCGCCGGGGCGACAGGACCAGCGTGCGCCCGCGTTGGTGCAGGCGCTCGAGCGATCCACGCGCACCCCCGTCCGCGTCCTCTCGGCAGAGGAGGAGGGACGGCTCGCCTTCGAGGGCGTCGTGCATGGCACCACGCTGCCGCTGCCCGAGGTCGTGTCCGTGGTCGACGTGGGCGGTGGCTCGACCGAGCTGGCGGTCGGCACGCCACTCGCTCGGCCCAGCATGGGTCAGGTCGATAGACCTGGGCTCGCTGCGCCTGACGCAGCTGTGTCTCGAAGGCGATCCACCAACGGCGTCGACGCGTGCGGAGCGCCCGGGATGCTGCCCACCGCGCGTTCGACGGCGAGGCGCCACCGCGACCCGACGCCGCCTACGCGACCGGCGGGAGCGCTCGCGCCGCGGCCAAGATCGTCGGCCGGGAGCTCGGCGTCGACGATCTCGAGGAGGTGCATCCGCATCGCGGCGGGCTGTCCGGCGGCGAAGCTCGCGAAGACCTTCCGCCTGCACGCCCACCGGGCACGCACGATTCTCGCCGGTGCGGTGCTCCTGCGTGAGGCGGCGCAGGCGCTCGACCGGCCGCTCGTGGTCGTCTCGACGGGGATGCGGGAGGGGCCGCGCTCGCGCTCGCACGCAGCGAAGCCGCCGCGGCAGCCTGATAGTCGCATTCGGCAGACGCGTGCCGAGGCTAGGATCGCGCCATGCCGCTCGCAGAGGCGTCACGGGCGCAGGCGCTTCGGCAGCTGAGGCGCGACGTCGGACGCGCCGCCGGGCACGCGGTGGGCGAGACGATCGACCGAGCGGTGATGCGGCACTACGCACGGCGGTTGCGAAAGAACGGCTGGGAGCGCGCACTCGCCGCCACCGAGCTCGATTGGGCTCTGGCACGTTCCCGCCACGGCAGGGAAATGCTCTGGAGGTGCTGATCGACGGCGCAACGTTCCTCCCCGCGGTCGCCGAGGAGCTGTCGCAGGCGCAGTCGCACGTGCACCTGCTCGGCTGGCACTTCTCGCCCGAGCTCGACCTGACCAGGGGCACGGAGCCGACGATCCTGCGCAACCTGCTGGCCGAGCTCGCCGAGCGGATCGACGTCCGCCTGCTGCTCTGGAAGGGCTCGCCGGTCTCGCTCTACCGCCCTTCGAGGCGCGACGTCCAGACCATGATCGAGCAGCTGTGCCGCTCGAACAACATCAGGTGCGAGGTCGACTCGTGCGTGCGCTTCCTGCACGCACACCACGAGAAGACGATCGTGATCGACGATCGCGTTGCCTTTGTCGGCGGCATCGACCTGACACTCGACGGCGGTGACCCCTTCGACAGCTCGTCGCACGTTCCGCGGGGACGTGTGGGGTGGCACGACGCCGCGGTCCGTCTCCGTGGCCCTGCCGTTGCGGATGTCGCCGAGCACTTCAGGCTCCGCTGGTCCGGGCCGACGGACGAGAGGCTTCCGGAGCCGGAGGTCCCGAGCCCGGCCGGTGACGTCGACGTCCAGGTCATCCGCACGATCCCGGAAAGGGTCTACGAGTCGCTCCCTTCCGCAGGGCGACTTCTCGGTCTTCGAGTCGTACGTGCGGGCGCTCCGCTCGGCGCAGCGCCTCGTCTACCTCGAGAACCAGTTTCTCTGGTCGCCGGAGATCGTGCAGATCCTCGCGGACAAGCTGCGGGATCCTCCCTGCGACGACTTTCGGATCGTCGTGCTGCTACCCGCCAACGCGAACGACGGTGCCGACGTGTCGCGCGGCCAGGTTGCCGCCCTCATCGATGCCGACGACGGCAACGCACGATTCCTCGCCTGCACGGTCTATGCCCGTGAGGGACGCCTGCGCGACACCGTGTACGTGCACGCGAAGATCGGCATCGTCGACGATCGCTGGCTCACCATCGGATCGGCGAATCTCAACGAGCGCTCGCTGTTCGACGACTCGGAGATGAACGTCGTCACGCTCGACCCGAGCGTGGCGCGGGACACCCGGCTCCGTCTCTGGTCGGAGCATCTCGAGCTCCCGGTCGACGAGATCGACGGAGATCCGACAGAGGTGATCGAAGAGCGCTGGAAGCCGATCGCCGACGAGCAACTGGAGCGGTTGCGAAGCGACCAGCCGCTCACCCACCGGCTCGTGAAGCTGCCGGGAGTCTCGGTGCGTCATCGCCGCATCCTCGGCCCGCTCGAGGGCCGTATCTACGACTCTCTAGCATCGGTCGGCGCCGGCTGACGGTCGACGACGGCGTCGCTCCGCGCCGCGGCTGCCTCTCTCTGGTGCCGAGGAGACGGTACGCCTGCCCGGACGGCCTCGAGCTGGGCGGCCACCGCAGCGCCATACAGGATCGCGACGGCCGACAGCAGCGTCCAGAGCTGCAGCGCGACGAGACCTGCCAGCGGCCCGTAGGTGTCGCCGAACGTCGAGCTCAGGGCAAAGACCAGGCCGAGCAGGAGCGTCACGAAGCGTCCATCCCGCGACGCCGACGCCCGCCCCGAACGCGAGCCACGACCAGGCCGGCTGCCGCCGCTTCGGGGCCCAGCGAAGCAGCGCCGTCAGTGCCGCGGTGACGAGCACCAGGGCGAGCGGCCAGCGCGCGACGGCCCAGATGTCCCGCAGAGTGCCGTGCGGATCGGTGGCCCCTCGTCCGAATGCCAGCAGGACGAAGGCGCACGCGAGAGCAACGCCGACGGAGATCGCGAGCAGGAAGGCGCGACCGTACTTCACCTTCGTCGGGCGATCCTGCTCGATCCCGTAGATACGGTTGAGGCCACGCTCGATCTGGCCCATCGCCGTGGTCGCGGTCACCAGCGTGCCCGCCAGACCGAGCAGCAAGGGGAGGTAGCGGTGGTTGCCGCCGGCCTTCTTGGCCTGGTTGACGGCGTCCGTCAGCACGCCGCTCGACGGGCCCGGGAAGGGCGCTGTCGATCGCGTCGATGACGACGCCGCCGATGCGCAGCCCGCCGAGCGCGGCCGCGAGCCCGACCAGGGCGATGAGGCCCTGCACGAATACGAGCGAGGTGACGAACGCCAGCGAACGTGCGTGGCTGAAGCCGTCGGCGGCGCGCAGCCTGACGAACGCGTCCTTTGCGAGCCTGCCGCGGCCCGTGGCGAGCAGCGTCTTCCGGGCGTCGTCGCCGGTCAGCTCCCAGGTCTCGGGGACGCGAGCGGCGGTGCTCACGGCGCCACCGCCGGGACGCAGACGGTGATCGCGGCCGGCTCGACCTCGACCTCGAGCGCCTTGACCTTCGTCGCGGTCGCCGCCGTCGAGCTCGTAGAGCACCTTCCTGTCGAGCTTGACCTCGACCGACCGCGCCTGGGTCGCCTGGACGAAGGGCGACTTGCTCGACGTGCCGACCGCGGTGCGGGCGATCGTCCGCGTCCACTCCAGGAGCCCGTCCGCCGTCACCACGCCGAGCTCGAGCTTGCCGTCGTCGGGTCGTGCGCCCTCGAACGCCTCGACGCCGCCGAACAGCTCGCCGACGTTGCCGAGCAGGATGCTGCTCGCCTTGCCGTTGAACCACGACGCTCCGTCGACCTTGATGTCGGCCTTGAACGGCTTCATCTTCAGGTTCTTGGCGCCCGTCCAGACGTACGCAGCGCGCCCGACCCGATCCTTGAGGCCGCCGTCGGCGTCGCGGATCATGCGTGCGTCGAACCCCGCTCCCGCCATCACGCAGAACCGCTCGCCGTTCATCCGGCCCACGTCGAGCTTTCGCTTGGCGCCGTAGAGCCCGACCTCGACCGCCTCTTCGAGATCGGTCGGGATGCCCAGGTTCGACGCGAACAGGTTCGCCGTGCCGGCGGGAAGGATCGCCATCGTCGCCTCCGTGCCTGCGAGCACGTCGGCGCAGCGCTGCACCATCCCGTCGCCGCCCCACACGAAGACGAGCTCCGCACCCTCGTCGAGAGCGTGCTTGACCCGCTTCGGCGCCTTGCGGCTCTTCGGCACCTCGTACCAGAGCGGGTCGGTGACCCCCTCGGCTTCCAGCAGGCGGCGGAGCTCGACCAGCCCTCCGCCCATGGTCTTGCCGGTGTGCGCGACGACGGCGACGACGCTCATGCTCGTGCGCCCTCGCCGCCCGCCTCGACCTTCCTCCGGCGAGCTGCCACGACTCCGGTCACTCGCGCCACGAACACCGCCAGGACGAGAGCGGCGATGCCCATCACGACTCCGGCGGCGAGGTCGAGCGGGTGGTGCATGCCGCGGTACATGCGCGACGACGCCGACGACGACGGGCACCGCGAGCGCGATCGTCCAGGCGAGCAACGCGCACCGGCGGCGACGTGACTCGCGACGTCAGCAGCAGCGCGAGACCCGAGTAGACGGCGATCGAGGCCGCCAGGTGGCCGGACGGAAAGCTCGCGTCGACGGGCAGCTCGTCGAGCCGGGGCACGTCCGGCCGCTCGCGATCGACGAAGAAGACGGTGGCGCGGTAGGTGGCCGACTCGAGCACGATCGCGGCGATGAGAAACGCGGCCGCGCGCCAGTGCCGGAAGACGGCGAAGCCGAGCGCAACGAGCGCGACGACGATCGGGATCGCGATGCCGCCGGAGACCTCGGAGCCGTAGAACGACAGGTCGTTCCGCTCCGGCGTCCGGTAGTCGACGAGCCACTGGACGACGTCTTCGTCGGCTTGTCGAGCCCGGGCGTCAGCACGAGCTCCGTGAAGAGCAGGCCGACGGCGATCGTGACCGAGGCCAGCAACGCGTAGCACGCGACCACGAGCCCGATGAACACCGCGTCCGGGGTGATGATGCTCGAAGCCTCTCCCCGAGCCGCTCCGCGGCGCTTCCGGGCCGGGCCTCGAGGGCCGGCACGGGCCCTCGCATCGGGCGGGCGCTGCCGCACGAGAGGCGCGGCCAGTGCGTCACTCGATGGAGCATTCTCCGCCGTCGTCTCCAATCCGGTCACAGCCTGGTGTTTTCCCAAACTTCACCACCGGGTAACACTGTCTGGCACCGAAGGTCACGGAAACCGCTCGGCCGCAGCGACATTCATGCCACTCCTCGTTCTCTTCCTCATCGCCCTCACGGTCTTCGCGCTGGTCGCGTACGCCGCCTGGAGGTACCCGACTCCGGCCGTCGTCACCGCGTCCCTCCACAGCGCCGACGCCGACGCCGGCCGTCGCCGCAGCGGAGAGCGTCGGTCACACGCTGGCGCGCCACCGCCGCCTGCTGGACACGTCGAGCGGCGCCTCGATCCGGGACGGCGACAGGGCCTGGCGCTGACCATCGCTCTCGGCGTGGTCTTCGTCGGAGGGCTCCTGCTCGGTCTGCTCGCCTACCTGATGCGGACGAGCGGCACGCTCGTCGACTTCGACGCGAGCGTGGCTCAGTGGGGCGCCGACCACGCCGATGACGTCTCCGAGCGCGGGCTCAGCCTGATCACGCACCTCGGCGACACCGTCGTCGTGATCGGGCTCGCCGTCGTGCTCGCGATCGTCGAGTACGTCCGGCGGCCGAACCGCTGGATCGTCCTGTTTCTCCTCGTCGTGATCCTCGGCCAGAACATCCTCACGAACGGCGTGAAGGAGCTCCTCGACCGGGCGCGCCCGACGCTCAACCCGATCGCCGAGACGCTCGGGCCGTCGTTCCCGAGCGGGCACTCCGCGACGGCGGCCGCGTTCTGGGCGGCGGCGGCGCTCGTGCTCGGCCGCGGTCGAGGCCCGGTCGCGTCGGGCGTGCCTCGCCGGCGCGGCCGCGGCGATCGCGGTGGCGGTCGCGTCGACGCGGGTGCTCCTGGACGTGCACTGGCTGTCCGACGTGACCGCCGGTCTCGCGCTCGGCTGGGCCTGGTTCGCGGTGTGCGCGATCGCGTTCGGCGGTCGCTTCCTCAGGTTCGGCGTCGCCGTGGAAGTCGCCGAGGACGTCGCGGACGAGGACGTGGGCCGCGGGCCGGCGGCGCGCGCGCCCGGCGTCAGGGCCTGACGAGCGGCTTGTAGCGGATGCGGTGCGGCTCGAGCGCCTCGGGGCCGCGCGTCTCGCGCACCCAGTCCGCGTACTCGCCGTAGCTGCCCTCGAACCAGGTCACCTGCGAGTCGCTCTCGAAGGCGAGGATGTGCGTGGCGACGCGGTCGAGGAACCAGCGGTCGTGCGAGATCACGACGGCGCAGCCGGCGAAGTCGACGAGCGCCTCCTCGAGGGCGCGCAACGTGTCGACGTCGAGGTCGTTCGTCGGCTCGTCGAGGAGCAGCAGGTTGCCACCCGAGCGGAGCAGCTTCGCGAGGTGGACGCGGTTCCGCTCGCCGCCCGAGAGGTCCTTGACCGGCTTCTGCTGGTCGCCGCCGCGGAAGTTGAACCACGACACGTACTGGCGCGAGTTGACCTCTCGCTTGCCGAGCACGATCGTGTCGTGCCCGCCGGAGATCTCCTTCCAGACCGTGCTCGTCGGCGCGAGATCGGCACGCGACTGGTCGACGTAGGCGAGCTGCACGGTGTCGCCGACGCGCAGCACACCGCCGTCGGGCTCCTCCTCCCCCGCGATCATGCGGAAGAGCGTCGTCTTGCCTGCGCCGTTGGGACCGATCACGCCGACGATGCCGCCCGGTGGCAGCGAGAAGGAGAGATCCTCGATCAGCAACCGGTCGCCGAAGCCCTTGCTCAGGCTCTTCGGCCTCGACGACGACGTCACCGAGCCGCGGTCCGGCCGGGATGTGGATCTCGACCGTGTCGAGGCGGACGCTCTGATCCTCGGCGAGCAGCTTCTCGTAGGCGGTGAGGCGCGCCTTCGACTTGTCGTGGCGCGCCTTCGGGGTCATGCGCACCCACTCGAGCTCGCGCTGCAGCGTCCGGCGGCGCGCGGCGGACTGCTTCTCCTCCTGGCCGAGGCGCGCCTCCTTCTGCTCCAGCCAGGACGAGTAGTTGCCCCGGAACGGGATGCCGCGGCCGCGGTCGAGCTCGAGGATCCAGCCGGCGACGTTGTCGAGGAAGTAGCGGTCGTGGGTGACGGCGATCACCGTGCCCTGATACGCCTCGAGGAAACGCTCCAGCCAGGCGACGCTCTCGGCGTCGAGGTGGTTCGTCGGCTCGTCGAGGAGCAGCAGGTCGGGCGAGGAGAGCAGGAGGCGGCAGAGGGCGACCCGGCGGCGCTCGCCGCCCGAGAGCGTGGTCACGTCGCGGTCGCCGTCGGGGAGCCGGAGCGCGTCCATGGCGCGGTCGAGCGCCTGGTCGAGGCCCCACGCGTCGTGACGGTCGATCTGCTCCTGCACCTTGGCCTGCTCGGCGAGGAGGGCGTCGAAGTCGGCGTCGGGCTCGGCGAAGGCGGCCGAGACCGTGTTGAAGCGGTCGAGCAGGTCGCGCAGCGCGCGTACCCCGTCCTCGACGTTGCCGCGTACGTCCTTGGCCGGGTCGAGCTCCGGCTCCTGCTCGAGCAGCCCGACGGTGGCGCGCCGGGTGCAGCTCGGCGACGCCCGAGGACGGCTCCTCGCGACCCGGCCATGATGCGCAGCAGCGTCGACTTGCCCGCGCCGTTCGGGCCCGAGCACGCCGATCTTCGCCCCGTGCAGGAACGAGAGCGAGATGTTGGCCAGCACCTGACGCTCCGGGCCGTAGAACTTGTCGGCCCGGTGCATCGTGTAGATCACGTCGCTGCTCACGCGGAGCAGGCTAGCGGCGGCCGCCGGAGCGACGGACGCCCGAGCCGCATGCAGGCGCGGCGCGAGTGCGCTAGGAGAGCGTGGTCAGTCCGAGACAGGGCCGACCGGTGTCGCCAGCAGCGCGGCGACGAGCTCCTCGACCCGGATCGGCTTCGAGACGTACGCGTTCATCCCGGCGTCGAGACAGCGCTCGCGGTCGCCGTCCATCGCGTTGGCCGTCATGGCGACGATCCACGGTCGTGAGCCCGCATCCGTTCCGCCGACGATGCGGCGTGTTGCCTCGAGCCCGTCGAGCTCGGGCATCTGGACGTCCATCAGCACGACGTCGTAGCGCTCCCGCTCGACCGCCTCGATCGCCTCGAGGCCGTTTCCCACCACGTCGGCCACGTAGCCCATCCTGCCGAGCAGCCGCAGGGCGAGCTTCTGGTTCACGAGGTTGTCCTCCGCCAGCAGGATGCGCAGCGGCCGCTTCGCCGCCATGTCGGCGTCCAACGCCGCGGCCGACGCGACGCGGGGGGCCGTGGCACGCCGCGGACGGCCGGCGAGCACGGTCACCAGGGCGTCGTGGAGCGCGGACGGCTTGACGGGCTTCGTCACGAGCGCGTCGATCCCGCGCGGCGTCCCGCCCCGAGCCAGCGACCCGGCGGAGGAGTGCAGGACGACCGGCAGCGGTGTGTCGCCGAACGCTTCGGCGAGCGCCTGCGCGAGGGCGACGCCGTCCATCCCCGGCATCATGTAGTCCAGCAGGGCAACGTCGAATCGCTCGCCCGCCCGCACCAGCTCGAGCGACTCGACGGGCGTCGCCACGTCGACGGCCGTCATGCCCCAGCGCGTCACCTGGACGGACAGGATGCGGCGGTTCGTCGCGTTGTCGTCGACGATCAGCACACGCTTGCCCTCGAGCTCCACCGGCGGCTCGTCGTCGGCGGGCGCGGTCTCGGGGCTCGGCGCGGCATCGGCCGTCAGCGTCAGGGAGAACGTGCTGCCCTCTCCCGGGACGCCGGTCGACTCGGCGCTGATCCCACCGCCCATCGCCTCCGCCAGGCGACGGCTGATGGCCAGCCCGAGACCGGTGCCACCGAAACGGCGTGAGATCGAGGCATCGGCCTGGGTGAACGACTCGAACAGCCGGGCCATCGCGTCCGGGAGGATGCCGATGCCCGTGTCCGAGACGACGACGGAGATCTCGTAGCGCCCCAGCGGGCTGTCTCCCGCCGTCGAGGCGCGCGGCGGTGAGCCTCAGCACGATCTCGCCTCGCTCGGTGAACTTCGCCGCGTTGGAGAGCAGGTTGAGCACGATTTGCCGCACGCGGCCCTCGTCGCCGACGATCGCGCTCGGCACCCCGTCACCGAGCTCGTAGCCGAGCTCGACGTCCTTTCGCGTCACGGACGGAGCGATCAGATCGAGGGCGCCTTCCACGCAGCCGATGAGCGAGAACGGCTCGGCCTGGAGCTCGACACGGCCGGCCTCGATCTTCGAGAAGTCGAGGATGTCGTTGATGATCGTGAGCAGGGCCTCGCCGGAGGTCTGGATCGTCTCGGCGAAGTCCCGCTGATCGTCCGTGAGCTCGGTGTCGACGAGCAGGCCGCTCATGCCGATGATCGCGTTCATCGGCGTCCTGATCTCGTGGCTCATCGTGGCGAGGAAGGCGCTCTTCGCCTGGTTGGCGTCGTCGGCCTCCTGCCGCGCCTCCTGGGTCTCGCGGAAGAGGCGGGCGTTCTGGATGGCGACGCCGACGCTCGCGGCGATCGTCTCGAGCAGCCGCCCGTCGGATTCGCCGTAGCGCGAGTCGTCCTGCGTCGTCTGCACGCTCAGCGCACCGATCGCCTCGCTCCCCGAGAGGATCGGCACGCCCAGGTACGAGCCGAACGACGCTCCAACCCGTCGTCCGCCGATCCCGGAGAACTCGCCCGACCCGTGCACGAGGAGCATCTCGCGCGTCTTGAGCACGGTCGAGGTCGGCCCGTCGCCGAGCGGGACTCGCTCCTGCGCGATCCGCGTCGCGTTCTCGCTGAAGTAGGGGAACTCGATCCGGCTCTCCTCCGCGTCGTACAGCGCCACGTACGCGATGTCGGCCGCGAACGTCTCGCTGATCAGGTCGCCGACGAGCTCGATCAGGGCGTCGAGGTCGAGATGGGAGGCGAGCGCCTGCCCGATGCGGTTGACGGTCTCGAGCTCGCGGAGGTGCCGGCGCGTCTCGTCGTGCAGGCGGATGCGTTCCAGGGCTGTCGCGATGTGCTGCGCGACGAACGTGAGCAGCTCCTTGTCCTGGTCGGTGTAGCGAACCTCGTCTCCTGTAGCTCTGCACCACGAGCGCGCCCAGCACCTGGCCCTCGTGCCTGAGCGGTACGCCGAGCCAGTCGACGGAGTCCTCGCCGCGGGACTCGACGACACCGTCCGCCACCAACTGCTGCTGCTGCTGCTGCGTCAACAACATCGGCACACCGGTCCTGATCACGTGCGCTGTCGTCCCGGCCGCGTCGCCCGAGCCCATCGGCTCCCACAGCTCGGGGTCGGGGATGTCGTCGTCGACCGAATCGACGTAGTAGGCAAAGCACAACGCGTCCCGCTCGGCGTCGTGGAGCGCGATGTACAGGTTCTCGGCGTTCATCAGCTCGCCGACCACGCCGTGCACGCCCTTGTAGAACTCCTGCTTGTCGAGGGCGGCTCCCGCCATCTCGGCGATCCGATGGAGCGCCACCTGCGTCCGCTCGTGTCGGACGCGCTCGGTGTTGTCGCGGTAGATCGCGTAGAAGCCCGTGTGCTCACCGTCGACGTGCAGCGGCACCATCGAGACCTCGACGTCGACGAGCGAGCCGTCCTTGCGAGCTCGGCGCGTGACGCGGTCGACGCGCCCCGCGGCCAGCGCCTCGTCGGGCTCGACAGGCGCATCGGCCGCGAGGTCGTCCGAGGCGAGCACGAGCTCTTCGATCGGGCGGCCGATCGCCTCGTCGGGCGCCCAGCCGAACAGCAAGGCTGCGGCCGGGTTCCAGCCGGTCACGACCTCCTCGCGATCCATCGTCACGACCGCGACCGGGCTGACCTCGACGAGCGACTCGAGGTACTGCTTCTGGCGGCCGACGGCTTCGTGAGCAGCCGCGAGCTCCTGCTGCGCCTGCTTCTCCTCGGTGATGTCGATCATGCAGCCCTGCTGGTACTGGGCCTCCCCGTGCTCGTCGTGCACTGTCCACGACTCGTCGCGCACCCACACCGTTCGTCCGTCGGCGGCGATCACGCGGTACTCGCTCACCCAGATGCTGTCGTCCTCCTGCGGCGGGAGGTCGTTCTCGGCCAGCACCCACTCGCGGTCGTCCGGGTGCAACACGCTGCCGAAGAAGTCGGCCTCGGCCCATGCCTCGAGCGGGTACCCGAACATCGCCACCGTCCGCGGGCTCATGTACTCCGAGGCGTTCGTGTCGCCGACCGCGGACCGGTACATGGTGACCGGGATCGCATCGAGGAGCTCGCGGTAGCGGCGCTCGGCCTGCTCCACCTGCGACAGCGCCCCCGTGAGCTCGGCGCGCGCGAGCTGCTGCTCCGTGACGTCCATCATGAAGCCCTGGAGCCACTCGGGCTGGCCGTCCGCGTCCCTCAGGATCCACTGCTCGTCGCGAACGTGGACCGTGCGACCGTCGGCGGCGATCAGCCTGTACTCACTGACATAGGCGTTGTCGCCCTCCTGGAGCGCGCCCGCTGTCTCTTCGCGAATGCGGGCTTCGTCGTCCGGATGGAGGACGGAGAAGTAGAACGTGTCCTCCAACCAGCGCTCGACGGGGTACCCGAACATGCGCTCGACCACCGGGCTGATGTACTCCGATGTCGTCGCGTGGGGCCGGTCGAGGTACACCGCCCCGGGCAGGTTCTCGACGAGCCGCCGGTACCGGTACTCGGCCTCCTGCTGCGCCTCGAGCGCAGAAGCGCGCGCGAGGTCGCGCTCGACCTCGTCCGTGATGTCGATGAGGAATCCCTGGACGTATTCGGCCTCGCCGGCGTCACCCGCGATCACGGTCGCGTCGTCGCGCACCCAGACCACATGGCCGTCGGCGGCCACGACGCGATAGCGGAACGTCCAGCGGTCCCGCTTGTCGGCAAAGGCGGCCGCGTGCTCGTCGAGGACCCGTACGCGGTCGTCGGGGTGGATCACGCTCTCGAAGAAGTCGTCCTCGTACCAGCGCTCGGAGGGGTAGCCGAATATCGACTCGATCTGCGGGCTGACGTAGAAGGACGCGGCCTGCGCGTTCGGCCGGTCGAGGTACACCGCGAGCGGCAGCGACTCGACGATGCGACGGAATCTCTGCAGGTCCTTGGGATCGAACGCCTCCGCCCCGGCCAGCCGCAGGTGAGGCGTGATCTCGTCGCCCTGCGTCACATCGTCTCCCGACGTCTCCCGTCTGCGGCGGCGTCGTGCTCGGCCACCGTCCACAGACGTGTCGGCTCCGTCCGGCCGCGGAGCGTCACGTCGTCGACGTAGACCAGGCGCTCGTCTGGCCGCGTGAGCAGTGACCGTGTCGAGTCGGCCACGAGCACCGGCTGGTGCAACTCCTTGGTGAGCGCCTCGAGGCGCGAGGCCGTGTTCACCGTGTCGCCGATGGCGGTGTACTCGAGGCGGCGCTCCGACCCGACGTTGCCGGACATCAAGCTCCCGCTGCAGAGGCCGAGGCCCATGCGGAAGGCCTCGCCGTGGTACCCCTCCGCAACCACCCACTCGTTGAACCGCGGGAGGCGCTCGCGCAGCATCTCGCGCGCCGCGTCGAGGGCACGATCCGCGTGGTCGTCGACCGGGAGCGGCGCTCCGAACACGGCCATCAGGCCGTCGCCCATGTAGGCGACCAGCGTCCCGCCGTGATCGAGCACGGCGTCGCTCATCTCGGTGAGGTACCGGTTGAGGACGTCGATCACGACGTCCGGCGGCTTCTTCTCCGCGAAGCTCGTGAACCCCCTGAGGTCGCCGAAGAGCACCGTGCCGACCAGGCGCACACCACCCAGTCGTGGATCGCCGTTGGCCTGGACGAGCACCTCGTCCACCACGGTCTCGGGCAGGAACCGCACGAACACGTCGCGCACCCGCGCTCGCTCGAGCTCGTGCAGCCGACGCTTGTCGAGCCCCGCCCGGATCCGCGCGTGCAGGAGAACCGGGTCGAACGGCTTCGGCAGGTAGTCCTCGGCGCCGAGCTCGATGCAGCGAACCACGCTGTCGAAGTCGTCGAGCGCGGAGATCATGATCACCGGGGTGTCGCGCAGGCCGACGTCGGCCTTCATCCGCTCGAGCACGCTCATCCCGTCCAGCTCGGGCATGACGACATCGAGGAGCACGACGTCGGGCACCGCCTCGGAGAGGAGCCGCAGCGCCTCGGCGCCGTCGCTGGCCGTCGTCACCGTGTGCCCGGAACGCTCCAGGGCGCGCGCCAGGAGCGTCCTGTTCACCCGATCGTCGTCGACGACGAGGATCGAGCCTGTCTCTGCCGACGGAGTCACGCCGAGACGTCCGCGTGCAGCGCGTCGAGCGCCGGCCGCACGCGACTCCACTCCGGTTCCACCCGGGCGACGAGCGGGGCCGCATCGTCCGACCGTCCGTCGCGTGCCGCCGACTCGAGCTCCTGGCAGACCTCGCCCAACTCGCGCGCTCCGAACGTGAAGGCATTCGACTTCAGCGTGTGCGCCGCCCGGCCCACAACCGTGAGATCGCCGCTCTCCATCCCGCTGCGCAGCTCGTCGAGTCGTACCGGAGCCTCCTCCCGGAATGCGTCGACGAGCTCGGCGATCACCTCTGCGTCACCGTCGAAGAGGTCGGTCAGCGTTTGGATCGCAGCAGGGTCGAGCACCGCGTCGGTACCGGTAGGTGGGATCCGATCGCCGTCCACGCTCAGGCGGGGAACCTACGCGGGAGAGGGCGGCGCTGCAAGCGCCTGGGCAGCGTGTCGGTCACTGTCAGGGAAGAGACGGGTCGGGAAGCGGCGCGTCCGGCTCCAGCCGGATTCGTACGAGCTCGTCCCCTGCCTGGGCGGCGCGCGGGTTGCCGGTCACCGCCGGCACGAACTCGTCTCGTGACAGTGTGTACAGCCGCAGGTCGGTCAACGCCACCACCGTAGCGTTGCGCGGCCTGTCGAGCAGCAGTGCGAGCTCTCCGAAGCCTTCGCCTCGGACGAGACTGGCGACGCGCACGCCGTCCCGGACGACCTCGACCTCGCCTGCTGCGATCGCGTAGAACAGGTCGCCTGGATCACCCTGCCGGATGACCGTGGTGCCGGCCGCCACCTCGAGCGGCTGTAGGGCGCGCGCCATCGACTCCAGCGTGGGTGGCGGCAGCGGGGCAAAGAGCGACATCGAGCGGAGCAGCCCGATCTCGACCACCGGCACGTCTGCGTGCCGATCGATCTCGAGCATCCGCCTGCCGGAGATGACGGCGACGAGGGGCAGGATGCCTGCGAGCACGATCGCACAGAGCGAGGCGCCACCGATTGCGACGAGCGCCCCGGCGAGGAGTGCCCCGCACGCGATGGTCGCGGCCTCCAGGCCTTCGACGACACCGAAGATGCGCGCCAGCAGGTCGGTGCGCGCGGCGCGCTGCAACAGCGTGCGGGCGGCGACGTCGAACGTCGAGAGCGATGCGCCGACCACCGCGAGCATGACGACGATGCCCGCCACGCCCGGCTCGACAGCGATCACGATCATCGCCGCCGAGGCGACCGCGACAGCCATGACCAGGGGAGGGCCCATGCGCGGCCGCCCCACCAGCCTTGCGGTGACGAGGATGGCAAGCACGCCGCCGGCGCCGAAGGCGGCGTTCAGGTAGCCGGCCCACGAGCCGCCGCGGCCGAGGACGCCCTGGGAGAGCTCGACGTACATCACGTCCAGCGAGCCGATCAGGAAGCCCTGCGCGGCGAGCAGCGCGACGAGAATCCGCGCCGTCCGGTCCCGGCCCACCGCGCGAAAGCCGTCCACGAACCTCCCCGCCGCCGCCTCCTCGCCGACGTTGGCTGCGACCAGGTTGCGCAGCGGCGCGACGAGGAACGCGCCCACCGCGCATGCGCCGCCCATGACGAGAAAGATCGTCCCGGGGGACGAGACGCCGAGCAGCACACCGGCGATCGCGGGCGCGACGAACACGCTCAGGCCGACGATCCATCCGGAGGTGACGTTCGTCGCGGTCAACTCCGCCGGCGAGCGGGCGAGCGCCGGTGCGAACGTCGAGTGGAGCGGTCGTGTCAGCGTGAAGGACACCGAGGCGGGGATCAGGAGCGCGTAGACGAGGATCGTCGGAAGCCCCGAGATCAGCGCGGCCCCACCGACGCCGCACGCGAGAGCCTGCGCGACATATGCGGCGAGAAGCGCCCGCCCCGGAGGCCGACGGTCCCCGACCGAGGCGAAGACGGGCGCCAGCAGCGCTGCCGGCAGGAGCTGGACCGCCGCGACGACCGCCGCCTCGGTGGCGCCACCCTTGCCGTAGGCGAACACGATCATCGCCACCCAGGTGGCCCACTCCGCGCTGTTGAAGAGCGCGAACGCCGCCTCGATGCGACGCAGCTGCCGGTTTCGCAGCACCACCGCAACGACCTCGAGCACCGCGGCCGGGTAGGAACGAACGCGGTGGACGACAGTGAACGGCGGCCCACCGGAGGGGGCCGGTGTCATGGGCCCGGACAAGGCGCGATGATCTCACGTCCCCCGCCTCGGGTATGGCGCCGGGTGTCAGCGAGGTGCCGGTGCTGCGCGAACGCTCGCGTAGAGCACGCCGCCCGCGACGGCGCCTAGGAGCGGCGCGAGCACGTAGACCCAGAAGTCGGTCCATTCCCAGGCGACGAGCGCCGGGCCGAACGAACGTGCCGGATTCATCGAGGCGCCCGTGACGCCGCCACCGAAGATCGCATCGAGCGCCACCGTCCCTCCGATGGCGATCGCTGCAGCGGCACCGACGGCCCGCGTGTCGGTGGCGACGGCCATGATCACGAACATGAGGAACGCGGTCATGAGGAACTCGTAGGTGAGGGCGGCGCCGATGCCGACGCTCGGCACGGTGGCTCCGAGGTTCGCGGGTGTCCCCTCCCAGGTGAGCCGCAGCACGGCTGCCGCGGCGACGGCGCCGACCAGTTGCGCCGGGACGTAGGCCGCCGCTTCGCGGCCCGGCAGGTGGCGAGTCAGCGCGAATGCGACCGTCACCGCCGGGTTGATGTGCGCTCCCGAGAGATGCCCGGTGGCGTAGACCATGACCATGATCACGAGACCGAACGCTGCGGCGATCCCCACCGCGCCGAGCGACCCACCGCGCTCGCTGTCGAGCACGATCGCGCCGCAGCCGGCGAAGACCAGCGCGAAGGTGGCGAACGCCTCGGCGACGCAGCGGCGCGCGAGCGAAGGCCTACCCAAGGAGCTCGGCGATCAGCCTCTGCACGCGAACATCGATCTCGTCGCGGATCGCGCGCACCGACTCGAGATCCTGATCGGCCGGATCGTCGAGCGTCCAGTCCTCGTAGCGCTTGCCGGGATAGATCGGGCAGGCGTCCCCGCAGCCCATGGTGATCACCACGTCTGCGGCGCGCACAACCTCGTCTGTGAGCGGCTTTGGGAACTCCTCGCCCATGTCGACCCCGACCTCCTCCATCGCCTGGACGACGGCCGGGTTGATCTCGTCCGCTGGGGAGCTGCCGGCAGAGCGAACGTGGATCCGGCCGTCCGAGCGAAGCTTGACCAGGCCCGCGGCCATCTGGCTGCGACCGGCGTTGTGCACGCAGACGAACAGGACCTCGGGCTGCTCCTTGACGATCGCACCCTCGGCCTGACCGAGAGCCCGCAGGCGCTCGCGGGCGAAGCGATGGGCGAGGACGGGCACGAACACGTTGATCCGCGAGTCGCCGAGCAGGTCGAGTGACTCGCTCAGATAGCGCTCGATCGTCTCCGTGGAGAAGATCCCGCTGAACTCGTCCGCGAGTGCCGCGGCCGTGCGCCGCAGATGATTCTGTGTCACCGGATCGAGAGCCTGGCTCATCGTCCTACCTCGCATATCGACGTGGATCGATGCCGTCAGTGTTACGCGGTCATCGATCCGTGTCAATATCCAGGTGATGAAGACGATCGCGACCGTGACGGCCTGCCCACCGCTGCTGGCCGGCCCGCTCGACGCAGCCGAGGCCGAGCGCATGGCGGGGGCGCTCCGGGTGCTCGCCGACCCGGCGCGGCTTCGGCTCCTGAGCCTCATCCAGGCGCAACCGAACGCGGAGGCGTGCGTGTGCCATCTGACGGAGCCTGTCGGGCTGTCGCAACCCACCGTCTCCCATCACCTCAAGGTGCTCCTGCAGGCAGGGCTCGTCGAGCGCGAGCAGCGCGGCAGCTGGGCCTTCTTCCGCGTCGTCCCGGATCAGCTGCAGGCCCTGCGCGACCTGCTGGCCTAGGCGGCCGTCAACGAGGTCGCGGCGAACACATCCCGCAGCCGCTCGATCGCCTCCGGCACGAGTCGGTAGTACGCCCACGTCCCGCGCCGCTCCGCCTCGATCAGCCCCGCGTCACGCAGGACGCGCAGGTGGTGTGAGACCGTCGGCTGAGAGAGCTCGAAGGCGTCCGTCAGGTCGCAGACGCAGCAGTCCTCACCGCAGGCGAGGCGACTGACGATCGCAACGCGTGTGGGATCGGCGAGCGCCTTGAAGGTCGCCGCGAGGCGCTCGGCGTCCTCCGCCGCCATCGCAGGGACGTCGGGCCCGCAACAGAGCGGTTGCAACACGGGAAACACGGGAAGCGTCTTCATTGACATCCATCAATATAGCACGTACGCTCCTTCATCGACATCCATCGATGAAAGGAGGAGCCGTGCCGATCCCGACCTGTTGCGACGGAGACACCGACTGCTGCGGCGACGACTGCTGCTAGTCCACCTGTGGGGTCAGACTCCCCACGGGTCTGACCCCACTCAGTCAGAGGCGGGGTGACGCTCGAGCAGCACCGCGTCACGCTCGTACGTGACGACCTTTCTTGCCTCGCCGAGCGGGAGCCAGACGACCTCGTCGACCTCGGGCGGCGCCGCTCGTAGCTCGCCGCCGACGACGCGCATCGCCCAGTAGCGCACCCGCTTCGGCCGCCCTTTGCTGTCGACGGTACTCGGTCGAGCCGAACTCGTGCGAGCAACTCGCACACGAGACCCGTCTCCTCCTCCACCTCCCGCAGCGCGCAGTCCTCGTCCGGCTCGCCCAGGTCGCATTTGCCCTTCGGAAGCGTCCAGTCGCCGTACCCGGGCCGGTGGACGAGCAGCACCTCGCGCCCGTCCGGCCCGTCTCGCAGCGACGACGCCGCCGGCGGCGCGGACGACAGGCGTCACGGCTCGAGAGCGCGAACGCGCCGCTTCAGGTGCCGCCATGCGTCACGCCAGGTCGCGCGGGCCTCGACTCGACGGCGCCGGGCGCGCTCGATCAGCCGTCCCGGCCGCCACGGCGCCGCCCGACGCGTCGCCCGCCGACCACGCACGAACGCGTTCCTCGGTGACGACGGCGTCCTGGTGCTCGCCGAGCACGTCCTGGACTGCCTTGGCGGCCTCGACGACCTCGGTCCGCGCGCTTACGGCCGAGCTCGAGCGTCGCGAGCTCGGTCGCATAGCGGAGTCGCTTGACGCGGATGCGAAACGCGTGCAGGTCGTCGTCGGATGCGTCGGCACCGAGAGCGTCTTCGCCGCGCGCCGTGTGCGGCGACGCTCGTCCGCCCAGACCGAGGCCAGCGTCCCGCCTTTCTCGCCCGGCGGGACGGCGCCGGGCTCGATCGCGTCCAGCGCGGCGAGGAGCTCCAGGTACCGCTCGCTCGACAGTGCCTCGACCATCGCATCCCGCGCTTCGTCGCGGTCGCCCTCGAGGGCGGTCAGGAGCCCGCGCGCGCCGGCGGCGTCCTCGCCGAGCGACGCGACGTCGGCGGACATCGTCTCGAGCTGCACATCGGCATCGCGTGCCGGGCCGAGCGCCGATCCGAGCCAGCCGAGCTCTGCGCGCAGCGTCTCTGCCCAGGCCCGGTCGACCAGCGGCCGAGCGACGCGCAGGAACGCGCGCGACCTGCGCGTCGCCACACGCAGCTGGTGGAGATCCTCCACATCGGCGCCGAGGCGTGTCCCCGGGTCGTGGAGCAGCATGCGCCTGTGCTGCTCGGCCAGTGCCAGCGCGAGCGTCTCGAGCGGCGAAGCGTCCTTCGGGATCTCGACCGGTTCGGGCACGTCGGCCAGATCGAGCGCACGGAACAGCTTCGGCCGCAGCGGCTTCGACTCGGCGCCGGCACGGCGGAGCTCCTTCTCGAGCCGCCGCAGGGTGCGCTCGTCCCCTTCGAGCAACTCGACCTCGAGCTCGCGGAAGCGACCGACGACGTGGACGCCGTTGAGGACCGCGACGTTGTCCTCGACGATCTCGGCCCCGGATGCGCGCAGACCCTCGCGCCGGGTGCGCAGACGCGCGACGGGAACGAGCTCGCGCCCGTGCAGGTGCGCCACGAGGAGCGAGGTCATCTCGTGCGGCGGCCGGGCGGGTGGCCCCGCCTGCTCGAGCTCGATGCGATGCGCGCCGTGCGGCAGCTTCAGCTGCCACAGGCCGGCGCCGTCCTCCAACCGGTGACGGAACGTGATCCCGTGCCGTGCCAGGCGGAGGTCGATCGTGTCGTGGTAGGTGGAGACGAAGACGCGCGTCGGCAGCGGCTCGCCGAGCGCCGGTAGGACGAAGCCGTCGCGCGGTGCGAGCTTGAGCTCCCGTTCGACGGTCTCGCGCACCTTCTCAGCGTAGTCGCGTACCGCGTTCACAACAGTCTCCGTTTGGTTAACGTGCCGCGAGCCGTGAGGATCTCAATCACCCCGAAGACCAGCGAGTTCTTCGCGCTCTTCGGCCGGGCGGGCGAAAACGCGCTCGAGGTTGCCAGGCTCGTCGAGCGGCGCTTCAAGGAGCACCCGAACTCCGGCGTCACGCAGGAGCGCGTCAAGGCGGTGGAGACGGCGGGCGACGCGATCACGCGCGACCTCATCCAGCTGCTCAACACGCAGTACCTGACACCGTTCGACCGCGAGGACATCTACATGCTCGCGACGGAGATCGACGACGTCGTCGACTACCTCGAGGAGACGTCCGACCTGCTCGGCCTGTACGGCGTCGAGATGCCGACACGCCACGCGGTCGAGCAGTGCACGATCATCACCAAGGCGGTCGAGCAGCTCGCCGTGGCGTGCGACAACCTCAAGGGCATGCGCGGCGTGCAGGACGCGCTCGTGGAGGTGAAGCGGCTGGAGGACGAGGGCGACCGCGTGCTCCGCGATGCGCTCGCCTCGCTCTTTCGCGACGACCGCATCGACCCGCTCATCGTGATCCGCTGGAAGGACATCTACGAAGGGCTCGAGCGCGCGCTCGACGCCTGCGAGACGGCTGCCAACGTGATCGCCAACATCCTCGTCAAGAGCCAGTAGACGTGGACGCGACTCTCGTCGCGGTCGTCGCGGTCGCGCTCTTCTTCGACTTCACGAACGGCTTCCACGACACGGCGAACGCCGTCGCCACGTCGATCTCGACGAGGGCGCTCTCGCCGAGAACCGCCGTCCTGATCGCCGCGATTCTCAACTTCGCCGGAGCGTTCGTCTCGCTCAAGGTTGCCGCGACGATCGCCAACGACATCGTCGATCCGGGCTCGATCACGCTCGATGTGATCCTCGCCGGGCTCGTCGGCGCGATCACCTGGAACCTGATCACCTGGCTCTTCGGGCTCCCCTCGAGCTCGAGCCACGCGCTGATCGGCGGCATCATCGGCTCCTCGGTCGCGGCGTCGGGCTGGGACGTGGTCCAGTGGAACGGCCTGTGGGACAAGGTGATCAAGCCGGCGTTCGGCTCTCCGCTCGCCGGGGCGCTGCTCGCCTTCACCATCATCCTCGTCATCACGTGGATCATCGCCCGGCGCTCACCGTCGAAGGTCAACTGGATCTTCAGGCGCGGTCAGATCGTGTCGGGCAGCTTCGTCGCGTTCACACACGGCACGAACGATGCCCAGAAGACGATGGGGGTCATTGCGCTCGCGCTCGTCGCGGCAGGCAAGCTCGAGGAGGACTTCAGCCGTCCACCAACCTGGGTCATCGTCTCGGCTGCGCTCGCCATGGCGGCGGGGACGTACGCGGGCGGCTGGCGCATCATCCGCACGATGGGGACCCGCATCGCGAAGATCGATCCGCCACAGGGGTTCGCCGCGCAGACGTCGTGCGCCACGATCCTCTGGACGACCGCCCACCTCGGCCTGCCTGTCTCGACCACCCAGACGATCTCCGGCTCCGTGGTCGGCGCCGGCTCGATCCGCGGCCTCTCCGCGGTGCGCTGGGGCGTCGCCGGGAACATCCTCGTCGCGTGGGTGCTGACGCTGCCGATGGCCGGCCTCGTCGGCGCCGGCATGGAGCTGCTCACCCGGCTGCCCGGCGGCACGCTCGTCGTGTTCGTCGTCGCGATCCTGATCGCAGCCGGCGCGTTCGCGGCGCGGCGCTGGGACACGAGGCGCCTGATGCCCGAGCCGCGTCCCGCCGCTGCAACCGCCTGAGAGAGCGCCTCTTCGCCGCGGGATCCTCGGCCGTCAGCGGAGCAGGCGCCCGTCGCGCAGGACGGTCCGTCCATCGAGCTCGACCCTCGCCTCGCGCACGAGGCCGTCGATGTGGACGGACGCCTCGTTGGCGCCGCCGATGCCGGTGTTGGCGCCGAAGGCGACGTGCACGGTGCCCTCCACCTTCTCGTCCTCGAGGATTGAGCCGCTGATCGTGGCCCCTGGATTCGTCCCGATCCCCAGCTCGGCAATCGATCGCCCGTTCTCGCCGCCGGCGTCCAGCGTCTGGAGCAGCCACTCGGCGGCCGCTCCGCCGGTGGCGCTCACCATCCGTCCCCGCTCGAGCTGGATCGAGAGAGGCTCGTCGAGAAGCCCCCAACCGGCGAGCGACCCGTCGAAGACGATCGTCCCCCGGCCTTCGCTCTCGAGCGGTGCGATGAACGCCTCGCCGGCCGGGAGATTGCCCCAGGCGCCGGGCCCGAAGAGATCGCCGTCGTCGCAGATCGCCTCGCGCCGGGCCAGCGAGAGCTCGATGTCGGTTCCTCCCCGAGCGGTGACGCGGCAGAGGTCGGCCTCGGTCAGCCTGCCCGCCAGGACACGTCCGACGCATGCGAGGTGTGCGTAGTCGACCGGGATCGCGCGCGCGAAGATGGCGGCGGTGATGCCCGGCATGGATGCAATGCGGACGCCGGCGTCGGTCGCAGCCATCCGGGCCCGGGTGTGGCTGAGGGAGAAACGGGTCACGATCGCGACCGCCGAGGCCCGACGCATCGCCGTCGCCACGATCTCCGGCGGCTCCTCGCCGTCGCGGGTGGTCGGCGGGAACTCCTGAACCCGTACGTCGTCGGTGCGGTCACCCGCCGCCTCGGCGAGCACGGCCGCGATGACGGCGAAGTCGGGGTTGGCGATCACGAGGAACGCATCGGCACCGGAAAGGCCCAGCCGGTCGAGAGCGACGTTCGCGGCCAGGGTCAGGTCGTCGTTTCCCCACGGGCTCCTCGGAGTCGCGGGCGTCGTCATGCGCTCTCCCTTCCCGCGCCGACGGCGTCGGCAACCGGTGGCGACCCGGCGTCGCTCGCGGCCTGGGGTCGGTGCAGCCCGACGCCGACCATGACCAGCGCGATGCCGGCGAGCTCGACGGGAGCGGGCAGCTGACGCAGGACGACGACGCCGATCGACGGTCGCGGTCGCCGGGAGCAGCGCGACGAACAGCGCATAGGTCGCCCGCGGCAGGCGCGCCATCGCCAGCTGATCGAAGACGTAGGGAATGACGGACGAGCAGACGCCGACACCCAGACCGGCGGCGAGGGCGACGGGATCGGTGACGGCGTGCGCCGCTCCGGACAGCCCGATCGGTGAGACGAAGAGGAAGCCGACCATCATCGCCGCGGCCAGCCCGTCGATACCGCCCAGCGCGGACCGGCGGGCGATGCGGTGCGCGAGGACGATGTAGGCGGTGAAGAGCGCCGCGTTGGCGAAGGCGAAGGCGAGCCCGACCGTCTCCCCGCCGACGTGCGCCCTGGTCAGCAGGTAGACACCGGCGGCGGCGGCGGCAACCGCGGCGACGTTGCGCGCCGACACGGGCTCCGATCAGCGCGAGGACCACCGGGCCGACGAACTCGATCGCGGCAACCGTCGCCAGAGGCAGGCGATCGATCGAGAGGTAGAAGCAGGCGTTCATGGCGGCGAAGACCGCGCCCAGCGAGACGATCAGCATCTGCCCGCTGCGGTCGAGGACGAGGAACCTGTGCCACGGGCGACGCCAGAGCGCGAGGATCGCGGCCGCCGACGCGATCCGAAGCCACGCGACACCGAGCACGTCCACGCGGGCGAACAGGAGCACGGCGAAGGCCGGGCCGAGGTAGTGGAACACCGCGCTGCCGACGAAGTACGCGTGCGGGCGGCACGGCTGCGATGCGGTCGCCGCGCTGCGCTCGTGGCGGCGTGCTGATCTCGGCTCGATGGCGATACGATAGTGTTGCCGGCCGACGCGCGAATTGGACAGGGTGAATCGAAGGCGCTAGGCTTGATATCCGCCATGAAGTACGGAGCTTCGAGACAAGAGCTGCAGATCTTCCGAAGATCGACGCAACCGACCGTAAGATCATCGGAGAGCTGACGAGCGACGGGCGGGTCTCGCTCGCCGAGCTCGGCCGGCGGGTGAGCCTGTCATCGCCGGCGGTCGCCGAGCGCGTCCAGCGCCTCGAGCGGGCGGGAGTGATCACCGGCTACCGGGCCGAGATCGACCCGCGCATGCTCGGCTACCAGCTGACCGCGATCATCCGCATCAAGCCCGCGCCCGGCCAGCTGCGGCGCATTCCCGAGCTCGCTGCCGAGATCCCCGAGATCGGCGAGTGCCATCGCATCACCGGCGAGGACTGCTTCTTCATCAAGGTGCTACCTCCGCTCGATCGACGAGCTCAGCGTCCTCCTCGACCGCTTCCTGGCGTACGGCGAGACCACGACCTCGTTGATCAACGCCTCGCCGATCCCACGCCGCGATCCACCGCTCGACGGCGACGACTAGCGCGACGCCTGGGTGAGCCTCGCGGCAACCCTGCGGTCACGGTGGCGAGGGGCGGCCGGCCGGCCGCCCCTCGCGCGCTCACGGAGCAGAGAGCCTGTTGGTGCTAGCTGTTCGCCTGCTTGATCGCTGCGTAGAAGCTCTCCTGCGCCCGCTTCAGCTGTGGCTTGGTCAGCGGGACGAACTTCGCTCGCGTCGCGATCTTCTTCTCGTTGTCGAAGATGTAGTCGATGAACGCCTGCACTTCCTTGCGCTTGAACGCGTCACCCTTCGCGTAGACGAACAGCGGCCGCGCCAGCGGCTTGTACGTGTTGTTCTGCGTCGTCGCGATCGACGGCGTGACGCAGGTGCCCGTCTTGGGGTTCTGGATCTGCAGGGCCTTGAGCTTGTCCTGGTTCTCCTCGTAGTAGGAGAAGCCGAAGTACCCCATGCCACCCTTCTCACCCGACACGCCCTGGACGAGGACGTTGTCGTCCTCGCTCGCCGAGTAATCCGAGCGCGAGGCCTTCGCCTTGCCGTTGATCTTCTCCGTGAAGAACTCGAACGTGCCGGAGTCCGTGCCCGGCCCGAAGAGCTTCAGAGACTGGTCGGGGAACCCTGCGCGCACGTCCTTCCAGTTGCTCACCTTGGAGCCCGGCTCCCAGATCTTCTTCAGCTCCGCGACCGTCAGGCACGTCGCCCACGTGTTGGACTTGTTGACCACGACCGTCAGGGCGTCGTTCGCGACGGTGAATGCGCGCCAGCCGGTCACGTTGTTCGTCGCGCAGAGCTTCGCCTCCGAGATCTTCATCGGACGCGACGCGTTGGAGAGATCGGTCTCGCCGCGGCAGAAGCGCTCGAACCCGCCACCCGTGCCGGAGATGCCGACCGTGATGCGGACGTTCTTCGCGCCGGCCTTGCTGAACAGCTCTGCTCCGGCCGTCGTGTACGGACCGACGGTCGACGAGCCATCCGCGGTGATCGTCCCCCTGAGGCTCTTGAGATTGAACTTGGGGTTCTTCCCGGTCGTGGCGGCGAAGGCGGCGGACGCCAGCACGCCGACGAGCAGCAGGACCCCGGCGGCAGCAAGCAGGCGCCGCCCGTTGAACAGCTTCATCTCCACTCCCTCTGACTCGATTGCATGAGTGCGCGGAGATCGTCGCCCTGCTGGTTCGCCGTGTGGGGTGCGCGACGGTGACCGTCCGGTGTCTTGGTGGTAAACGACGTCGGTGAGTGCGCGCGGCGAGCTAGCTCTTCGCCCGCCGCGCACATTCGGTCGCTAGCAGCAGTCGTCGCCGCAGCAGTCCGTGTCGCCGTCGCAACAGGTGTAGATGGCACGCGGCACGCTGATCCTCCTTTCATCGACAGACATCGATGCAACACCTAGATGCTATATTGATAGACGTCAATGAAGACCCTGCCGGTCCTCCAACCTCTCTGCTGTGGGCCCGAGACGCCGGTCATGGCTCCCGAGGCTGCGGAGGAGCTCGCGGCGACCTTCAAGGCGCTCGCGGATCCGACCCGCGTTGCGATCGTCAACAGGCTGGCGTGTGGCGAGGAATGCTGCGTCTGCGACCTGACCGGCGCGTTCGACCTGTCGCAGCCCACTGTCTCGCATCACCTGCGCGTCCTGCGCGATGCCGGCCTGGTCGAGTCCGAGCGGCGTGGAACCTGGGGTTACTACCGGCTCGTGCCGGAGGCGATCGAGCGGCTACGAGGCGTATTCGAGGTCGAGTCGCTGGTCGCGGGATGAGCACCTGGCGCGCCCTACCCGCCCTGCGCTCGTCATCGACCGTGCCCGAGCGCGAGCTCAGTGACTCGCGTCGGAGAACTCGTGGAACTCGCCGGTGACGACGAACTCCGTCTGCTCGCCGATGTCGACGGCGTTGTCCCCGATGCGCTCCAGGCATCGCGAGACCACGATCATGCGCATCCCCCACTCCTGCTGCTCGGGCGAGTCGGCCATCGAGAGAACCTTGTCGGCGACGCGGCGGTTGGTGCGGTCGATGAGCTCGTCCAGCTCGACGAGCGCGCGCGCCCGCTCAACGTCCCGGTCTGCGAACGCGTCGAGCGCCGAGCGCACCATCTCCTCGGCCCGGTCGCCCATCTCGCGCAGTCCCTCGACGAGATCGTGGCGCGGCTCGAGCTCGGCCGCGAGCTTCGTGAGCTTGGCGATGGTGACCGACTGGTCGCCGATCCGCTCAAGGTGGATGGAGTTGTGCAGCACTGCCAACACCAGCCGCAGATCCTGGGCGACCGGGGCCTGTAGCGCGAGCAGCTCCTCGATCGACTTCTCGATGCGGTGGTAGCGGTCGTCGACCTCGTCGTCGAACGCGATCACCTCGTCGCAAAGCTCGACGTCCTGGGTCTCGAGCGCATTGACCGCGCCACGCACGGCGCGAAGCACCACGGCCCCCTGCTCCTGGAGACTCGCCTCGAGCCCGTCGAGCGATTGCTGGAACTCGACACGCATCAGCCGAACCGTCCAGTCACATAGTCCTCCGTCCGCTTGTCTGCCGGCTGGGTGAAGATCTTCGTCGTCTGGTCGTACTCGACGAGGATGCCGTGGCGCCCCTTGCCGTCCTCGTGCACCTCGACGCTGAAGAAGGCGGTCATGTCCGCGACACGGGCAGCCTGCTGCATGTTGTGCGTGACGACGATGATCGTGTACTGCGCGCTTCAGCTCGTGCATCAGGTCCTCGATGCGAGCGGTGGCGATCGGGTCGAGCGCCGACGCCGGCTCGTCCATCAGGATCACGTCCGGCTCCGTGGCCAGGGCTCGCGCGATGCAGAGGCGCTGCTGCTGACCGCCCGAGAGGCCGAGCGCGCTCTCCTTGAGGCGGTTCTTCACCTCGTCCCACAACGCCGCCTGGTGCAGGCACTGTTCGACCCGCTCGTCGAGGTCCTCCTTCATGCCGAGGACACGCGGGCCGAAGGCGACGTTGTCGTAGATCGACTTCGGGAACGGGTTCGGCTTCTGGAACACCATCCCGATCCGGCGACGCACCTCGACGGCGTCGACCTCGCGCTCGTAGAGGTTGGCACCGTGGTAGAGCACCTTGCCGCTGACGGCGGCCCCGACGATGAGGTCGTTCATCCGGTTGAAGCAACGGATGTACGTCGACTTGCCACAACCCGACGGTCCGATGAAGGCCGTGACCGTGTTCTTGTGGACGTTCATGCTCACACCCGACAGCGCGACGTTGCCGCTGTAGGCGACGGCGAGACCCTCGACGGTGAATACCTTTTCCCTGCGCTCGATCTCTTCCCGGGAGCTGGACGAGGGAAACCTCGGCGATACGCGAGCTGTCGATGCGTGGGCTCTCCATCTGTGTCATCTCGATTCTCTCACCATGTCTGTCGGTAGCGGTTGCGGACGAAGATCGCGAGCGCGTTCATGGCGAGCACGATCACGAGCAGGACGATGATCGCGGCCGCCGCCAGTGTCTGGAACGCCGGGTCGGGAAGCTTGACCCAGGTGTAGATCTGCACCGGGAGCGCCGTGAATGCCCCGAGGATCGTCGGGTCGAAGGCGACGTACTGGAGCGCCCCGATGAGCAGCAGCGGCGCCGTCTCTCCGACCGCCCGCGACAGCGCGAGGATCGATCCTGTCGCGATACCGGGGATCGACGCGGGGAGCACCTGGCGCCAGATGACCTGCCACTTCGTCGCTCCGAGCGCGAGCCCGCCCTGACTGATCGAGTCCGGTACCGCGCGGATCGCCTCGCGCGACGAGATGATCACGGTCGGCAGCACGACGAGCGTCAGGATGAGCGCTCCGGCCAGGAGCACGCGGCCGATACCGACGGGCCCCCGGACGATGTACGCCAGCCCGAGGATGCCGTACACGATCGCCGGCACCGCGGCGAGGTTCTGGATGTTGACCTCGAGGAACTTGTTGTACCAGCGCTCCTTGCGGGCGTATTCCTCGAGGTAGACGGCAGTGCCGACACCGATCGGGCACTGTCATCAGGAGCAGCAGGATCGCGAGATAGATCGTGGCCAGGATCGCCGGCCGGGCACCGGCCTCCTCGGCCTGAGTCGACGGCGGCGACGTGAAGAGCTGCATCGACAGCCCCGGGACGCCGTCGATGAACGTCGTGATCAGCAGCCACGCCAGCGTCCCGAAGGACACCGCGAGGGAGAAGAACATGGCGCCGACAAAGAGGCGGCTCTTCGTCTGACGACTCATCAGTCGTACTCCTCCCGGTACTTGCGCACGAGGCGGATGGAGATGATGTTCATCACCAGCGTCAGCGCGAACAACGTCAACCCGACGGCGAAGATCGTCTTGTATTCGACCGATCCCGTGGGAAGGTCACCGTTGCCGGTGGCGCCGATGAAGGCGGTCAGCGTCTCCATCGTCGCGCGGGGGTCGAAGCTCACCCGCGCCAGCTGGCCGACGGCGATGAGCACGATCATCGTCTCACCCACGGCGCGCGAGATGCCGAGCACGAACGAGGCAATGATCCCCGAGATCGCCGCCGGCACGACGACACGGAGCGAGGTTTGCATGCGGTCGGCGCCGAGCCCGTAGGAGCCGTCTCGAAGGGCCTGCGGCACGGCGGACATGGCGTCTTCCGACAGGGAGGCGATCGTCGGGATGAGCATCACGCCGATCACGAGGCCGCCCGCCAGCGCATTGAAGATCTCGACCTGGACGCCGATGTCCCGGAGGAGCGGCGTCACCGCGGTGAGCGCGAAGTAGCCGTAGACGACGGTGGGGATCCCGGCGAGGATCTCGAGGATCGGCTTCAGCGTGTTGCGGGCGCGCGGGCTTGCGTACTCGCTCAGGTAGATCGCCGTGCCGAGACCGCACGGGATCGCGATGAGGAGGGCCCAGAAGGTGACGACGAACGTTGCGGCGACGAGGGGGAGCACGCCGAAGTGGGCAGGCTCGAAGAGTGGCGACCAGTTCGTGCCCGTGAAGAAGTCGATCGGGTTGATCTCGGAGAAGAACTCGATCGCCGGGAACAGGAGCGACGCAACGATGCCGAGCGTCGTGATGACGGAGATGAGCGCGCAGACCCCGAGCAGCACCTTGATCACCGCTTCGCCGACCCGCGCCTTCGAAGGGCGCAGGTCGGCGACGGTCAGCGCCGGAGCTGTCGGCTGGTGAGGTCGTGGCTCGTCACGACCCGGTCGCGGCCTCGAGGTCGGCCTTCGCCTTCGCGAGCTGCTCCTCGTTGAGCGGGACGAACTGCACCTGCTCGGCAATCGACGTCTCGTTGTCGAGCATGTAGCGGAGGAAGTCCGCCACCTCGGCACGCTCGAGGGCGGTCGTCTTCGCGTAGACGAACAACGGCCGGGACAGCGGGGTGTACTCGCCGGCCTGTGCGCTCGCGACGCTCGGTGCGACGCACCCCGAGCCGTTGTCGACCTCGAGCGCCTTCAAGGTGTCGGCGTTCTCCTCGTAGTAGGAGAAACCGAGGTAGCCGAGCCCGCCCGTGGTGCCGCCGACGCCCTGCACGATGACGTTGTCGTCCTCGCTCGCAGAGTAATCGGTGCGGCTGGCGCCCTCCTCACCGTTGATCACGTCGGTGAAGTAGTCGAACGTCCCGGAGTCCGTGCCCGGCCCGAAGAGCGCCAGCGCCTGATCGGGGTAGTCGGTGCGCACCTGGTTCCAGTTCGAGACCGTCGAGGCGGGCTCCCAGATCTTCTTCAGCTCCTCGACGGTGATGCACGTCGCCCAGTCGTTCGCAGCATTGACCACGACCGTCAGCGCGTCGTTGGCCACCTGAAACTCGACGTACTCGACACCGGCGTCCTCGCAGAGCTGCACCTCGTCCTCGTCGATCGGGCGTGAGGCGTTCGACAGGTCGGTCTCTCCGGCGCAGAAGCGCTCGAAGCCGCCTCCGGTGCCGGAAATGCCAACCGTCACGTCGATACCGGCCTCGTCCTTGAAGCCCTCCGCCGCTGCGGTCACGTACGGGCCGACGGTGCTCGAGCCGTCGGCCGAGATCGTTCCGCCACCGCCGTCGTCGCCCCCACCGCCACAGCCGGCCGCAGCCAGCGCGACGAGCAGGATCGATGAAGCCAGGATCACGTTGCGCAGGCGCATGTGCACTCTCCCCAGGAGCTGACGGTGTTCAGTGTCCAGCGCGCCAAGCGCCGAATGGGCGACCGAATGGTGAAGATCTCGTGTCGAACTGGTTACGCGGCCGGTCGGCCGGGAAACACGCAGCGAATCTCGAGCCCGGCACCCCGCCCGCCGCGGGCTTCGAGCTGACCCCCCGCCTGCGTGACGACGTGCTTGACGATTGCGAGGCCGAGCCCGGTGCCGCGGGACGCTCGTGCTTGATCGGCGCGATAGAAGCGCTCGAACAGCCTGGTCAGCTCCTCCTCGGCGACGCCGACGCCGTCATCCGTCCCCCGCAGGACGATGCCCTCGGGCACCCGCTCGACCGCGAGCGTGAACGCGGCACCTGGGCCTGCGTAGCGAATCGCGTTCTCGGCGAGGTTCTGGGCGACGACCCGCAGCATCCGCGGCCGTAGCTCGAGCTCGATGTCGGCGTCGCCCTCCACGGCGAGCGAGACACCCGCCCGCGAGGCACGCTCCTCGAGCTCGGCGGCGACGGCGTCGAGCTCGGGTCGGACCGCGACCGTGCCGAGCGAGACGACGCGTGCTCCCGACTCGAGCTCGGAGAGGAAGAGCACCTCGTCGATGAGCTCGCGCACCTGCTCCACCTCGGCTCGGGCCTGATCGACCAGCTCGTTGACGTTCTCACCGGGGAGCGCCGCCGTCTCGAGCAGCGACAGCAATCGTGCGAGGGGGGTGCGGAGCTCGTGCGAGACGGCCGCGGTGAAGCCGGTGCGGAGCTCCTCGTAGGCGGTCATGTCGCCCACCTGGCTCAGGTAGACGAGCCGCTCGCGGCGCCCGTCGATCTCGTACGGGACGATCAGCGGCACCACGCCTCGGTCTCCGGACAGAAGACCCTCGGGGATCCGCTCGCCCTCCACCAGGTCAGGGATCGACTGGCGTGCGCGCCGGCCCGCAACCACGACGACGTCGTCGTCGTCGAGCACGATCACCGCCTCCCGGCTCTCCTCCAGGAGCACGCGACCACGCCTTGCGTCCGAGTCCATGCTCACGGAGTTCTAACGGAAGCCTTGCCTCCGCCTTTCCTCCTGCACACGAGCTGCTCACGGTGATCGGGGTGAATGGAGCCCTGAACGTCCGATGTGGCGAGGAACAGGGAGGTATCGAATGAGGACGAAGGCAATCACGCTCGGCGCCGTCGCGGTGGGGGCGCTGGTCCTGACCGCCGTGGCCGCCGCAGCGGTGATCAACGGCACGGCCGGGAACGACACGCTCACCGGCACGAATGGCGCCGACCGGATCCATGGCTTCGCCGGCGACGACTCGCTCACCGGCGACGACGGCACCGATGTGCTGCGCGGCGGAACGGGCAACGACACGGCCGACGGCGGCGACGGCAACGATCGCGTCTGGGGCGGGCCTGGAAACGACACGGTCCAGGGCGCGAACGGCGACGACGTCGTGCGCGGCCGGCACGGCGACGACACGGTCTCGGGTGGCGACGGCGCCGACCTGGTTGGCGGCGGCCGCGGCACCGACACCGTCCACGGCGACAACGGGGCCGACCGCGTGTACGGCGGCTGGGGCGCCGACACGATCTACGGAGACGACGGAGACGACCGGCTCCACGCTCTGGCACGCGACCGGCAGCCGGACACGCTCGACTGCGGCTCTGGCAACGACGTCGCCATCGTGCGGCGTGCGGAGAGGAACCTGACCACGATCCTCGGCTGCGAGACCGTGACGTACGTCGCACGCGGCTCGTTCTCCGAGGAGACCGACGAGAACGACTCGCAGTCGAGCTGAGTCTCCCTGACCTGGGGGCTCGCGCCGCGGGCTCCCAGGGACTCTTTCACCGGTTGGATACCGGTTGGTGACCACTTGACGGCCCCTGCGATCGCGGGGGCCGGTCATCATTCCCGGGTGGTGGCCAAGGTATTGATCATCGAAGACGATGACGTGATCGCCCAGGGCATGGCGCGCCACCTCCAGGCCGCGGGTTTCGATGCGGTCGGAGTGGCGAACGGCGAGACCGGCCTGGCGCGCCTGCGCTTCGAGCGGCCCGACGTCTGCGTGCTCGACCTGATGCTGCCCGGCCTCGACGGCTGGAAGGTGATCGAGCAGGCACGCGGCGAGGGGATCGGCACGCCGATCGTCGTCGTCTCCGCCCGCGGCACCGAGCACGACCGGGTGCACGCGCTCGAGATCGGCGCCGACGACTACCTCGTGAAGCCGTTCTCGATGAAGGAGCTCGCCGCCAGAGTGGGCGCAGCGGCCCGACGGGGGACACGGGCTCAGGACCCGCGCCGCGGGGACGAGATCGTGATCGAGGAGCTGCGCCTCGACCCGCGCAACGTGCAAGCCTACGTCGACGGGACGAGCGCGGACCTGACGCCGACCGAGTTCCGCCTCATCTATGCCCTCGCGCTCGACGAGGGCCGCGTGCTCACCCGGGACGAGTTGCTGCAGCGCGTCTGGGGCCGCCGGGCCTCGCACCGAGACCGCACGGTCGACGTCTTCGTCCGCAAGCTGCGCGAGAAGGTCGACTCGCGCTCGTCGCGGCACACGTTCCTCCAGACGCGCTACGGCGTCGGCTACAAGCTCGAGGCGGAGCAGAAATAGCGAGCCCGCGGCGGCGGGCTCTCCTTTCGGTGTCCGGGCACCGCAAGCCATAGCCACGCGCGAGCCGCGCTAGTGTGACGGACGTGCGCTGGTCTGCGCTCGCAGCCGTCGTCGTCGTGTGCGCTCCGATCCCGTGGGTCTTGCACGTCGCCGGCGACGGCTCAGCGCACGGGTCTCGCAGCCGTCAAGCAGCCGCGCTCACAACCGGGGTCGGGAGGGGTAGCGTTGCCGGCTGGGAGTGCGGCAGCCGGAGCCGCCTGGTGCTCCGAGCCGGCGCGGGCAGATCGCCCTCCGGTCGTCCCCGGCCCGAACGTGCACCTCGTCTATGCGATCCCCTACGACGCGGCTGATCAGCTGGCGACCATCGGGCCACGTCTCGAGGAGGCTGCCCGCTCCGTCGAGGAATGGTGGCTCCGGGAGGATGCGCAGCGAGCACCACGGTTCGACCGTCACGACTCGTCGTGCGGGCTTCAGCTCGACGTCACGACACTGCGTCTCGACGGCACCTCCCGGTCGTACGAGCGGTATGCCGACATCGGCGTCCTCATCGCGGGCGAGGCTGCATCGGGGCTGCCGTCGGAACACGCGATCACGATGGTCTTCTACGACGGCCCCGGTGGAATTCCGGATGTCTGCGGCCAGGGTGGAGGCGCGCTCGACGAGCCCGGCATCGGCATCGTCTATCTGAACGCCTGCCCCGAGATCCCGGACGATCTCCTCCTCGCGCACGAGCTGCTCCACGCCCTCGGCGCGCTCCCGGAAGGCGCACCACACGGCTGCCCGGACGATCCTGGGCATCCGTGTGACGACCCCGTCGACGCGTTGTGGCCGACGACCACGGGTACGCCCCTCGCAGGACTGCGCCTCGATGCCGCGCGAGACGACTACTACGCCCACGAAGGCGCCTGGTCCGACCTCCGCGACTCGATCTACCTGAGGCGAGTCGGTGAGCAGGCCACGAAGCTCGCCCTCGCGGTGCGAGGCGGGGGAACCGTCTCGAGCCCCATCCCGGGCGTGGACTGCTCGACGCCGTGCACGATCGACTGGGACGTGCGCATGGACGTGCCGTTGCGCGCCAGACCCGCAGCCGGGCGCCGCTTCATCCGCTGGGAAGGGGCGTGCACCGGCCGCGCAGCATGCGTGGTGTCGCTCCGCGGAGCCCGCATCGACGTCAGCGCCGTCTTCGCTGAGCCCACGCTGCGGCTGGAGCTCGGCGTCAGCGGCCGCGGCCGCGTCCAGGCCGGCGCCCGCTGGTCGTGCTCTCGCGCTTGCACCAGGCAGGTGCGCTCGTTCACACCGCTGCGGCTACGCGCGCAGCCTGCCGCCGGCTGGCGGCTGAAGCGCTGGTCGGGCCCGTGCCGCCGAGCCGACCTCACGTGCGTCGTCCCGATGGAGCAAGCCACGCAGGTCCGGGTCGTCTTCGCACGTGCCTCGCAGACGCAAGGCTGACAACCGTTCAGGGATGTCTGCCCGGCGCCCTGGTTCGAACTAGGCTGCCGCCATGCCGGAGAGCGCAGACGAGATCTACGCACGCGCGCTCGCGGCCGCCGATCCTGACGGCCGCCTCGCAATGCCGCCGGTCGACGAGTGGGACACCTTCCCCTTCGACGGTGACCTCCGGGTGCGACCGCTCGTCGCGCCGCTCGCGGAGGAGCACGCCCCGCAAGGGCGCCGGCGGGCTCGAGCTGCTGGCGTTGCGAGACGGGGGTCGACGACGCGATCTGGTACGACGAGCGCTGGCTCGTGGGCCCGACCGCGGCGCCGTCCGGCCTGCCGGTGGTCGTGCTCCTGTACCCGCGCGCGCACCACGACATCGCCGACCTGCCACCACAGTTCGCCGCCGAGCTCGGGCCGCTGATCAAGCGCGTCGAGCACGCCGTCCGCTCGATCGGCGAGATCGGCCGCGTCCACGTGTGCCGCTGGGGTGACGGCTCGGAGCACCTGCACTGGTGGTTCATGGCACGCCCCGCAAGGCTGCCCCAACTGGTGGGCAGCTTCGCCGCGATCTGGGACGACATCCTTCCGGCAACGCCCGAGGACGTGTGGCGCGAGAACCTGCGCACGGTCGCTCGTGCGCTCGCGGCCGGCGGCGGAACGGCACCGGGCTGATGGCGGCGCCGGCCTCCTCGCCGGGACGCGGCAAGGCAGCGAAGCGCTGGCTGCCTGCGGCAGCCGGCGTTGCCATCGCCGCCGCCACGTTCGTCTTCGTGCTGCCGCAGATCGCGTCGTATCGCGACGTGTGGGAGGTCGTCAAGGAGCTCTCCTGGCAGTCGATCGCAGTGCTGGTCGCGGTGACCGCGCTGAACATCGTCACGTTCGCACCGCCATGGATGGCCGCCTTGCCGGGCCTGGGCTTCCGGCGGGCGCTCGTCATGACGCAGGCCTCGACCGCGCTCTCGATCGTCGTCCCCGGCGGGGCGGCGGTCGGCATCGCCGGCTCGTACGGGATGCTGCGCAGCTGGGGATTCGCCTCACAGCCGGTGGCGACGGCCGTGACGCTGACCGGGGTCTGGAACCAGCTCGCGAACCTCGGCTTCCCGGCCGTGGCGCTCGTGCTGCTGACGCTCAGCGGCGGTCGGAACCCGCTGCTCACCACGGTGGCGATCGCCGGCTTCGCAGGGTTGGTCGTCGTCGTGACGGGCCTGTCATTGGCGTTGTCGACCGACAGCCTGGCGCGTGGCGTCGGTGACGTGGCGGCACGTGTCACGAGCCGCGCTCTCCGAGTGATCCGGCGTGGCCCGGTGAGCTGGGACGGCTCGGGGTTCGTTCGCTTCCGCCACGCGGCGACCTCGATCGTCAGCCGCCGCTGGCATGTGCTGACCGTGTCCACGATCGCCGGCCACCTCACCGTGTTCGTTGTGCTGCTGGCCTGTCTGCGGGCGCTGGACGTGCCTGCCTCCGACGTCTCCGCCGTGGAGGCGTTCGCCGCCTGGTCGCTCGTGCGGATTCTCGGCGTGCTGCCTTTGACACCGGGTGGCATCGGGATCATCGAGCTCGGCCTGACGGGCCTGCTCGTCGGGTTCGGCGGCTCGAACGCCGAGGTGGTCGCAGCGGTGCTCGTCTACCGCTTCCTGACGCTGGTCCCGACGCTCGTGCTGGGGCTCCTCGCCGCGGCGACGTGGCGGCGCCACCGGCCACGAGACGCCTGATCAGGGCGGATCGCGCCTCGCGCATCGTCACAGGACGGCGACGTCGTCGACCGCTTCCAGCGCCTCGTGCGCGCATTTTCAGATATACTTAACCAAGCGAATGGTTACCGACGTTACGGTTTCTGCCACGATTGCCGCCGACGAGCTGCGACCGGTCGTGCTGCGGCTGTCACGAGAGCTCCGCAGAGAGACGGAGCGGTTCGGCGTCACGCCGCGGCAGGCGACCCTGCTGTGGCTCGTTCGCAAGAGCCCGGGTCTCAGCCTGCGCGAGCTCGCCGAGCTCGAGCGAATCTCGCCACCCGCGCTCTCGGGTCATGTCGATCGCCTGGAGCGCGCAGGGCTCGTCGAGCGAGTGCGCGCGACGACCGACCGCCGCAGGGTCGGGTTGCTCGTGACACCCGTGGGTGAGCGGCTGCTGCGCCGCATCCGCACGCGCCGGACGACGTGGCTGGCCGAGCGCCTCGAGCAGCTGGAAGCCGGACGAGCTGGAGACCATCTCGGCCGCACTCCCGGCGCTGCGCCGGCTCGTCGAGCTGCCGGAGTGAGCACACTCGCGTTCACGTTGGGCACGCGGACGTTTCGCAGCCTGCGCCGCCACCACAACTATCGCCTCTTCTTCGCCGGCCAGGTCGTCTCGGTGGCCGGCTCGTGGATGCAGAACACGGCGCTGGCGTGGCTCGTGCTCGAGCTCTCCGGCTCGCCGCTCGCGGTCGGCGCGCTCGTCTTCTGCAGATTCCTCCCTTTCACGCTGCTCGGCCTGGTGGCGGGCTTCGTCATCGACCGGCTCGACACACGCCGCGTCCTGATCGCGACACAGGCGTCCGCGATGGCCGTCTCCGTGCTCCTCGCGGTGGTGACGCTGACCGGATCGGTCTCGCTGCCGCTCGTCTACGCCCTGGCGGCGCTCGGGGGCGTGATCCTCGTGTTCGACGCGCCCGGGCGGCAGGCGCTGACGTTCGAGCTGGTCGGGCGCCGCGAGCTTCAGAACGCCGTCGCGCTCAACTCGAGCGTCTTCAACGCGTCGCGGATCGTCGGCCCGGCCGTGGCCGGCGTGGTGATCGCGACCGCCGGCACGGGTGTCTGCTTCGTCCTCAACGCTGTCAGCTTCCTGGCCGTGCTCGCGGCCCTGGTACTGCTGCGCCGTGACGAGCTGGTGCCCGTCGAGCAGGCGTCGGGCACCGACATGGTGGAGGGTGCCCGGGAAGCGCTGGCCCACGTCAAGGGCGACCGCGAACTACGCGCGGTGCTCGGTGTCGTCGCGGTCATCAGCCTCGTCGGCTTCAACTTCCACGTGCTCGTGCCACTTCTGGCCGCGGACCTCGACCTCGGGTCGACGGAGTTCGGGCTCCTCTCCGCCGCCTTCGGGGCCGGCGCGCTCGCAGGAGCGCTCGCGGTCGCGTCGCTGCGTGGTGCGAGCCGTCGTACGTTCGTCGTCGGTGCCACGGGGTTCAGCCTGCTGCTCCTCGCGCTGGCCCTGACGCGGCTCGTCCCGTTCGCGCCGGCCGAAGTGGCGGCGCTCCTGCTCGCCGCGATCGGCGTGTGCTTCACGCTGCTGACGGCGAGCGCCAACGCACTCGTCCAGCTCGGCGCCCCCGACCGCCTGCGCGGGCGGCTCATCTCTCTCTACCTCTTCGCCTTCGCCGGGCTCGCACCGTTCGGAGGACTGCTCACCGGCTGGCTCGCGCACGAGGCGGGCACCGGCCTGGCGCTCGGTGTCGCGGGCACGACGGGTCTCGTCGCAGTCTCGGTCGCCGCGCGATCGTGGCGCGCTCCGGCCGTCCCTTGATCGAGGGGTGTCGCGGCCCCGAGCGGCCGCCGATGGCGGACGGGAACGGTCGACCAGGAAGGACACGGAGCATGACGCCATTCGGCAACCGCGACTTCGAGCGGGCGGACGCTGCGGAGACGCCCTTTGCGGTGACAGCCCCCGAGGAAGAGGCTGCGGAGGCAAGCAGCTGGGAGCGTGACGACTCGATCTCGCGGCTGCTCGATCGCACCGCGTCACACGAGGTGACCACCCGTGACACGCGCCGGGTCGTGGTGCGAACGCACGGCGGCGAGGACCTCGAGCTCGGGCGTGTCGAGGGTCGCGACCCCGCGGTGCAGATGGCGCGCGAGATGGTTCGCGCGATCGAGAAGGCCGAAAGCGTGGGCGAGTGGCCGCTGGTCGGTGACCGCTTCGTGCGGCCGGGCTCGATCGTGTCGATCGACGTGCAGCGAGCTTCGTAGCTCTTCTAGCCTGCAAGGTGTCGTATTCGCTCTCGCGAACACGACACCGCCGCCTGGCGGCGAGGCACAAGCTAAAGGCGTCCGCTTCGCGGCCGCAAAGCTCCCCTAGCCTGCAAGGTGTCGTATTCGCTCCCGCGAACACGACACCGCCGCCTGGCGGCGAGGCACAAGCTAAAGGCGTCCGCTTCGCGGCCGCAAAGCATGCGCTGCGAGAGGCTTCGCGCTCGACTGACCTGAGCCAGCCTCCGGCGGCGGGAACTACGAGATCTGCCAGGTGTCCGCGCCGGCGAGCAGGCCGGCCAGGTCACCTTCGCCTTTCTGCTCGCGCGACTCCACGATCTGGGCGGCAACCGCCTCGTCGTACACGGGACGTTCGACGGAGCGGAAGACGCCGAGCGGCACGGCACCCAGGGTGGGATACGTGAGCCGCGCCAGCGCGAACGCGAGACCGGGGTCGTCGCGGTCGGGCTGGTGCACGAGGAGGCCTTCCGCGGGCGCGTCGACCACTTCGAGCGTCCCGTCCTGGCTCATCCTGAGGCCCTTGTCGCCCCAGCGAATCTCCTGTCCCGTCTCGAGGTAGAGCCGGTTCTCCTTGTGCTCGCGCACGTGATCGAAGGCCCCGTCGTTGTAGATGTTGCAGTTCTGCAGGATCTCCACAAAAGCGGCGCCGCGGTGGCCGGCCGCAGCGCGCAGCACGGCCGTCATGCCGGGCTTGTCGGTGTCGATCGCGCGGGCGACGAAGGTCGCCTCGGCCCCGATCGCGACGGCAAGGGGGTGGAAGGGACGGTCGACCGAGCCCATCGGCGTCGACTTCGTCACCTTGCCGCGCTCGGAGGTGGGCGAGTACTGACCCTTCGTGAGCCCGTAGATGCGGTTGTTGAAGAGGAGGATCGTGAGGTTGACGTTGCGGCGCAGCGCATGGATGAGATGGTTGCCACCGATGGACAGCGCGTCGCCGTCGCCGGTCGCGACCCATACCGAGAGATCACGCCGCGTCGCCGCCAGGCCGGTGGCGATCGCCGGCGCACGCCCGTGGATGGAGTGCATGCCGTACGTCTGCATGTAGTAGGGGAAGCGCGCCGCGCAGCCGATGCCCGAGATGAAGACGATGTCCTCCCGCCGCAGCCCGAGCTCCGGCATGAAGCCCTGCATCACGTTGAGGATCGCGTAGTCACCGCAGCCGGGGCACCAGCGCACCTCCTGGTCGGACTTGAAGTCCTTGCCGGTCAGCTGCACGAGCCCGCCGTTGCCGTTGCCGCCGTCCGTCATCGCTCGTTCCCTCGCTTGAAGTTGCCGGTCACCCTGGCCAGCAGGAGCTGCAGACGCTCCCCGTCGAGTCCCTCGGCACGAGCGGCGAAGCGCCTGCCCTCCGCGCCGCGGAGCGTCGTGACCGTGCGCCCGCCCCAGGCGACGAGCACCGTGTCCGCCTTCGTCCGCCGGTAGCTGAACTCCGTCACGCCTCCCACCATGGCGCTGATCGCGTCGGCCAGCTCGGCCGCCGTGAACGGGCGGCCGCGGACACGGTTGTAGGGCACCGCGTCCACGAGGAACTCGCCGCGGATCATGCTCGCCAGCTGCCCGAGGTTCATCTCCGGCACGAGCACCTTCTCGTAGCGGCGCACGACGTCGCCCGTGTTGCGTGGGAACGGGTTCAGGTGGTGCAGGTGCGCGGTTGCGACCTTGCAGCCGTCCTGCCGCACCCGCCGCACGGCCGCGCCGATCGGCCCATAGGTCGAGCCCCACCCCAGCACGAGCAGGCGGGCGTCGCCGTCCGGGTCGTCGACGGCGAGCTCCGGGATGTCCGCGGCGATCCCGGCGACCTTCTGCGCACGCAACCGCACCATCAGGTCGTGGTTGTCGGGGTCGTAGGAGATGTTCCCGGTCACGTCCTCCTTCTCGAGACCGCCGATGCGGTGCTCGAGCCCGGGCGTGCCCGGCAAGGCCCAGGGCCGCGCGAGCGTCACCGGGTCGCGCAGGTACGGCTGGAAGGTGTCACCGTCGTTGGGGCTGGTCGTGAACTCGACGGGGATCGCCGGCAGGTCGTCGATGTCGGGGATCAGCCACGGCTCCGACCCGTTGGCGAGGTACGCATCGGACAGGAGGTAGACGGGCGTGCGGTACTTGACGGCGATGCGTACGGCCTCGATCGCCGCGTGGAAGCACTGCGAGGGCGTCGAGGCGGCCACGACGGGCACGGGGCTCTCGGAGTTGCGGCCGTGCATGACCATGAGCAGGTCGGCCTGCTCGACCTTCGTCGGCATCCCCGTCGACGGGCCGGCCCGCTGGATGTCGAGAATCAGCAGCGGCAGCTCGAGCGCGACGGCGAGACCGACGGTCTCGGCCTTGAGCACGATGCCGGGGCCGGCCGAGGCCGTCACCCCGAGGGCACCGCCGAACGCGGCGCCGAGCGCTGCGCCGATCGCGGCGATCTCGTCCTCGGCCTGGAACGTGACGACGCCGAACTCCTTCCGCGCCGCGAGCTCCTCGAGGATGGACGAGGCCGGCGTGATCGGATACGCGCCGAGGAAGAGCTGCAAGCCGGAGAGCTGCGAGGCGGCGATGAGCCCGTACGACAGCGCCGCGTTGCCGGTGATCTGCCGGTAGCGCCCGGGCGCGAGCTTCGCGGGCGCGATCTCGTACGAGACGGCGAAGTCCTCCGACGTCTCGCCGTAGTTCCAGCCGGCGCGAAGCGCGAGCGTGTTCGCCTCCGCGATCTCGGGGCGCTTGCCGAACTTCGCCTCGATGAAGTCGAGCGTCGGCTCGATCGGCCGGTGGTAGAGCCACGACATGAGCCCGAGCGCGAAGAAGTTCTTCGAGCGCTCCGCCTCGCGCGCCGTGATGCCGTCCACCTCCTTGAGCGCCGATGACCGTCATCGAGGTGAGCGCCACCTCGTGCAGGTGGTAGTCCGCCAGGGTGCCGTCCTCGAGCGGATTGGAGGCGTAGCCGGCCTTCTGCAGGTTCCGCTCGTTGAAGGCGTCGGTGTTGAGGATGATCGTGCCGCCCTTCGGCAGGTCGGCCAGGTTGGTTCGGAGCGCGGCGGGATTCATCGCGACGAGCACGTCCGGACGGTCGCCGGGTGTGAGGATGTCGTGATCGGCGAAGTGGACCTGGAAGCCGGACACTCCGGGCAGCGAGCCCGCGGGGGCGCGAATCTCGGCCGGGAAGTCCGGGAACGTGGCGAGGTCGTTGCCGAGCAGAGCGGTCTCGCTCGTGAAGCGGTCGCCCGTGAGCTGCATACCGTCACCCGAGTCACCCGCGAAGCGGATGATCACTCGATCGACGTGCTCGACGGGCTTGGTCACCGGATCTACACACTGTAGCCACGCGCGAGGCGGCCATCCGCGCCTGCGGACAGCGACCGCGCAGCGGCGTCTACGAGAGCGGCCTGCGCACGATCGTGATCCCCCACGCAGCGCCGGTCGCGAACAGCTCGTCCGGATCGACCTCACCGACCCAGCCGAGAAAGTGGCGGCTCGCGTCATCCGCGGTGGCGCCGTAGACCGCCAGCCTCGTCGCGGCCACCTCGTCGTCGTGCACGCCCGCGGCCAGCTCCTCGCGACGCCTCTCGGCCTCCTCGGCCGCCGGGCCCTCGGCGTACCCCTTGGCCACGCAGCTACCGCCGGGATCCGGCCGGCGCGGATCGAGTGCGAGACCTGGCTGCGCGACCGCGTAGAGCATGAGGTAGGCCAGGACGAGGAACGAGGTGAAGGCGAGCGTGACCGCGAGGAAACTGCGGGTGCACGAGCGACTCGTTCAGCGTGGCGACGATCGGCGCGAGCACGCTGCGCGGGTCGACGACGGCGTCCCAGCTGTTCGAGGCCGAGGAAGCGCCCGAGGTAGATGCCGACGCTGGAGAGCACGAGCGCACCCAGCCCGGTCGCCCACCCGGCCAGCGGGCCGCGGGCCGCCGCGACACCGTCTGCACGAGGAACAGCGAGCCCGAGCCCGAGCAGGAGGCCCGTGAAGGCGAACGCCGGCGATCAGTCAGCGCGTCGAACCAGAGCGGCGCTCGCGCCAGGCTCTCGGAGATGGACGAAGTCGGTGAGGATGTACGGCGCGTTCGGCAGGAACAGCAGCCAGAGGGCGCCGAAACAGCCCAGGAACGACCGTCGCCGCGCCCGCGCCGGTAGCCGTCGTAGACCACGAGCGCGAACACGAACGGGAGCCAGGCGAGAAAGAGGTTCCAGACCAGGAAGCGGTACTCGTAGCTCCCGGTCGCGCTCGACGCCGCGCCGCCACGAGCCCGACGCAGAGCACGCTCGCGAGCACGAGCAGCACGAGCGTGACGAGCCGACGGTCGCTGATCCGGTCGAGCCTCACGCGTTCAGGGTAGCTGGCGACCATCGTGCGCTCTCTGCGAGGAGCGCGTTAAGGTCGAGCATCCACGTGCCCATCGCGATCTCGCCGTCGGGCGTTCGCGGCCACTCGTCGCGCGGCCGGTCGTGGTACAGCTCGACGCCGTTTCCGTCCGGGTCGCGGAGGTACACCGCCTCGCTGACCCCGTGGTCGGAGGCGCCGTCGAGGGTGATTCCCGCGGCGAGCACGCGTCGCACCGCATCGGCGAGCGTGCCGCGATCCGGGTACCGCACGGCGACGTGGTACAGACCGGTCGCCCCGCGCGGAGGTGGCGGGCCTCCCGCGGACTCCCAGGTGTTCAATCCGATGTGGTGGTGGTAGCCCCCGGCCGAGACGAACGCCGCGGAGTCGCCCATCCGCGCCTGCTCCTCGAACCCGAGCACGCCCGACCAGAAACCGAGCGCGCGATCCAGATCCGCAACCTTGAGATGGACGTGGCCGATCTCGACACGCGGATCGATGGTCATCGGGGAACGGTAGCCGCCGGCCGGCGGCTGAGCCCCGCGCCGGCGAGCGCGAACAGGACCACGGCCAGCCAGTGGACGCCGATCACGTCGGTCTGCAGCCCGACGGCCGCCGTCGCGACGACGGCGGCGGCCAGCCACGCCGACCTCCGCCACAGCCCCGCCACGAGCGCGACCAGCCAGCCGATGAAGAGCAGCGCGCCGGCCAGCCCGGCGTCGACCCCGAGCTCGGTGTAGGTCGACTCGCCGGCGAGGATCTCGACACCTGTGCGCTTCGCCGACACGCCCGCGTTGCCGAGGCCGTACCCCCACGGGTGGCGCAGCACGACCTCGATCCCGTCGCGCAGGTTGCTCAGGTGGCTCTCCGTGGACGACTCCCCACCCGAGAGCGCGCCACCGGTGCCGCCCTCGACGGCGGCGTTGGCCCGCAGGCATGTGAGCTCTGCCGGCGTGTAGGACGTCGACGGGCCGATGGTCGGGTAGGCGAGGAGGAACACCCCCGAGACGACGACCGACGCCGCCGCCAGCACGGCCGGCCTCCAGCGGCGCTGCGCCACCGCGAGCACGAGGAGACCGAGCGCGAGCGCCGCGAACGCGGCCCGCGTATGCGTCCAGAGGAGGCCGGCATAGGCCACCAGCCCTGCCGCGACGGTCCACCGCGTCGGGCGCCGCGCCGCCACGAAGAGGAGCACGACCACGAGCACGTACGCGGTCGCGAGGGGCGACAGGAACGTGGAGACCCCGCGGCGCAGCGGGTTGCCCTCGTCGCCCGTGTTGAAGATCCAGTTCTCGGGCAGGAACGACAGGCACTCGTACCGGAGCCCGAGCTGCTCCCGGTACCAGCCGGGGACACCCGACTCGCGCCACCACTGCAGCGGTACCGCGTAGACGTCGATCAGCGTCCACACGGCCAGCGCGGCCGCCAGCCCCGCGAGCACGACGCCGATGCGGCGCCACTGCGGCGCCGAGAGGACGAGCAGGCGGCCGAGGAAGTACGCGGCCACGGGTATCAGGTGGTGACGGAGCGCGTAGAGCTCTCCACGCGCCGTCGCCTCTCCGCCGAGCCAGGCCTGGGGCAGCAGCCACCACACCACGACGACGCCCGCGTAGGCGAGCGCGAGCCTGTCGGCCCAGTGGTCGAGCGGGATGCGTCCGGCGCCCCACAGAGCCGCCGCGAGCGCGGCGACGAGCAGCACGTCCTTCCACGCTGCGACCACGTCGAGCGCCGTGCCACGCACGCCTGCGTCCCAGGCCAGGGCCATGACGAGGTTGTGCGCGGCCAGGCCGATCGTGAGCGCGAGCAGCCCCACCCAGGCGACGCGGGCGCTCATGCGATCGCGACGAGCGTCATGCCGAGGTTGACGATGCGCACCGGGCCGGGGAAGAGCCCGCGCAGGTCTCGGGAGCCGAGCAGGTGGTTCTCCTTCGCCCAGGGGCGGCGGGCGAGGTCGTAGGCGCGATGCGCAGCGGGCTGCGGCAGCCAGTGCACGAGCGGCAGTCTCGTGTGGAGCTCGATCGGGAACCAGCGGTTCGGGGTGGTGATGAACACCCGGCCACCCACGCGCAGCGCCTCCGAGACGAAGGCGCGCTGACGCTCGCCTGCGCCGACGTGCTCGACGACGGCGTTGGAGAAGACCACGTCGAAGGAGTCGTCGGGGAACGGAAGCGCGCAGGCGTCGCCGCGGACGTACTCGACGTGCGGGTAGGCGGCACGAAAGCCCTCGCCCTCGCCGAGCCCGAGCGCCGTGATCCGCTCCGGCCACGGGTACAGCTCCTCGAAGAAGTTGTGCGTGCGACATCCGGCCTCGCCGCCGTGCGCGCCGAAGCCGACCTCGTCGACGCCGACGTCGAGCACGGTCGTCGCGCGCGTCGGCTGGAGCTCGTCGAGGAACAGGCGCAGCTTGCGCCTGCGGGAGCGCAGCGAGACCGCGTCGACGAGCCGCATCAGGCGACGGTAGCGGCTGCCGCGGCTCGCCACGGTGCCTTTCGGCGCGCAGCCGCTCGTCCGACTAGGCTCGGCCGATGCTGGTGGACGTGGTCACGCCGCGCGGGCCGTACCGGCTCTCGCTCATGGTGCGAAGCGGACGCTGGACGGCGCCGCTGCTCACAGGCACCTCGCCACGCGTGGCAGCGGCCGGACGGACGCGTCGTCGTCCACGCCCCGGACGAAGCGGGTCTCCGGCTGGCGCGCTTCATGCTCGCGCTCGACGACGACACCGCGAGCTTCCATGCGCGCTTCGGCCGCGATCCACTGCTCGGGCCCTCGGCCAGGGCGCTCGTCGGCTACCGGCCGCTGCGACTGGCCACCGTGGCACACGCAGCGATGCGGGCGGTCGTCGGCCAGCTGATCGAGTCGCGCCGGGCACGCGCCATCGAGCGCTCGATCCTCCGTCACCTCGGCGCACCCGTGGCAACCCGCGACGCGCTCGCTCGGCTGTCTCCGCTCGACCTCCGCCGCCACGGCCTCGCGCAGCACCGGGCCTCGACGCTCGCACGGATCGTCAGAGGCAGTCGACCTGGAGCGGCTCCGCGACCTGCCCGGCGACGTCGCGGCCGCGCGACTCGCGCGCGAGCGGGGCATCGGGCCCTGGTCGATCGGCGTGCTGGCGCTGGAAGGGCTCGGCCGCTACGACCACGGTCTCGTCGGCGACCTCGCGCTCGTGAAGCTCGCCGCGTCGCTCTGGGGCCGCTGGCCCGAGACCTGGGAGACCGCGGCACTGCTCGAGCCGTACACGGGATGGGAAGGGCTGGCGGGCGAGATGTTGCTCCTGGGCTGGTCGCGCGGCCTCGTCCCGGGCGCCGACCCGGACGTGGCACGTCGCACGCGTCTGCGCACGAGGCGCGCCGCGTGACCGGAGGACGCCGCACGCAGGGCGCCGCCCGCTACGAAGCATGTCGCTGCGCGATGAGCTGCTGAGCGGACCGGCGGCGAATCGCAGTCCTTGGCGCGGGGAAGATCGGCGAGGCGCTCGTCTCGGGCCTGCTCTCCTCCGGCTGGCGCACGAGCGACGACATCGTCGCCTCCACGCGGCGCGAGGTGCGCGCGGCCGAGCTGACAGAGCGCTTCGGCATCCGCACGACGCTCTCCAACGAGGAGGCGGCGAGCGGCGCCGCGCTGGTCGTGCTGGCGGTCAAGCCGCAGGACATCGAGGCGCTCCTCGGTGAGATAGGCCCCGTCATCTCGGAGGAGCAGACGGTGCTCTCGATCGCCGCAGCGATCCCCACGGCCACCATCGAGCGCCACCTGGCATCGGGCGTCCCGGTGTGTCGTGCGATGCCCAACACGCCCTCCACGGTGCACGAGGGGATCGCCGGGCTGTGCGCCGGGGCGCACGCGGACGACGCCCACGTCACGCTGGCGGAGGAGGCCCTCGCCCATCTCGGGGCGGTCGTGCGCGTGAACGAGCGCTCGATGGACGCGGTCACGGCCGTCTCCGGCTCGGGCCCCGCCTACTTCGCGCTGCTCGCCGAGGCGATGATCGAGGCCGGCCTGCTGCTCGGCCTGTCGCGCGAGATATCGACGCAGCTCGTCGTGCAGACGATGCTGGGCACGGCAAAGCAGCTCCGTGACGAGCGGATGCACCCCGTCGAGTTGCGCGAGATGGTCACGTCGCCGGGCGGCACCACGATCGCTGCGATCCGCGAGCTCGAGACGGCCGGTGTGCGTGCCGCCTTCCTCAACGCGATCCAGGCGGCCATGAACCGCTCACGCGAGCTCGCCGCCGGCGAGCCCTGAGCCTCACGGCACCCGAGCCGCAGTCGTTCGGCCGCCGCATTCGCGAACGCCTCGCCGGCCCCACCGCCGTGCCGCGCCGCTTCCGGCGCATCTTCCGCGACATCCGACCCGGCGAGGTCGCTCTCGACTGCGGCGCTCACACGGGGAGGGTGACCGCGGTGCTCGCGGCCCGGGGCGCAGAGGTGTACGCGTTCGAGCCCAACCCACATGCGTTCGCCGTCCTGGAAGCGCGCTTCGCGCAGGAGCATGCGGTGCACTGCCTGCAGCAAGCCGTCGCGGTGGCCGACGGGAGCGCACCCCTCTACCTTCACGCGCGCTCGGCCGAGAACCCCGTCGCCCGCGCCACGGGGTCGTCCCTCCTCGCCACCAAGGGAAACGTCGACCCGGACACGTCGGTCGACGTCGAGACCGTCGACCTCGACGGCTTTCTCGCCGGTCTCGGCCGCCCCGTGGCGCTCCTCAAGCTCGATATCGAGGGGATGGAGCTCCCGGTGCTGCGGCGGCTCGTGGAGACGGGCCGGATCGAGCACATCCGACACGTGCTCGTCGAGATGCACGATCGCGCCGCGGGCGGCGGCCGCACGAGCGAAGGCGCCGCCGTGCGGGCGCTGCTCGATGCGCCGCAGTACCGGCACGTGCGGCTGGACTGGGACTGAGGGCATCGCTCTAGACTCGCCCCATGCCACGCACGCTCCGCGAGGTCGTCTACGTCGACGGTGTGCGTACCGCCTTCGGGAAGGCGGGGCCCGGTGGTCTCTTCTGGGCGACACGCGCCGACGACATGGCGGTGAAGACGGTGCGCGAGGTGCTGCGACGGGTTCCCGAGGCTCCGCCCGAGCGGATCGGCGACGTCGTCCTCGCAGCGACCGCCCAGGTCGGCGACCAGGGGCTGACGCTCGGTCGTGACGTCGCGCTCCTCGCCGGTCTCCCCCACACCGTGCCGGGCATGGCCGTCGACCGGATGTGCGCGGGAGCGCTGACCGCCACCACGATCGCGGCCGGCGAGATCGCCCTCGGGGCCGCCGACCTCGTCCTCGCCGGTGGTGTGGAGCACATGGGGCACCACCCGATGGGCGACGACATCGACTTCAACCCGCGCTTCGTGGCCGAGCGGCTGATCGACGAGAGCGCCGCGGTGATGGGGCAGACCGCCGAGAACCTCCACGACGTCTTCCCGCAGCTGACGCGCGAGGCCGCAGACCGCTACGCGGTGCGCTCGCAGCTGCGTGCCGCCACCGCCTGGGACGATCCCGACGGCGTCTATGCCGCCACGGTGGTGCCGATGAGCGTCTTCGGCAGCGAGGGATGGAAGGTGGCAGACCGCGACGAGTTCCTGCGGCCGGACACCACGCTCGACGGGCTGTCGGGGTTGCGCACGCCGTTCCGCGCGGGAGGGCGCGTCACCGCCGGCAACTCCGCCGGCCTGACCGACGGCGCCACCGCCTGCCTGCTCGCGGCGGAGGAGACCGCGGCGGAGCTCGGCCTGCAGGCACGGATGCGGCTCGTCGGCTACGCATACGCCGGCGTGGAGCCGCACCTGATGGGTCTCGGGCCCATCCCCGCCACGAAGCAGGTGCTCGACCGTGCCGGCCTCTCGATCGACGACATCGGCCTGTTCGAGCTCAACGAGCCGTTCGCGGTGCAGGTGCTCACCTGGTGCGACGGCGTCGGCGTCGACCCGGACGACCCGCGCCTCAACCCGTACGGCGGGGCGATCGCCTGCGGGCACCCGCTCGCGGCGACGGGAGTACGCCTGATGGCGCAGCTGGCCTACGGCTTCGAGCGCCGCCCGGACGTTCGCTACGGGATGACCGCGCTCTGCATCGGGCTCGGCATGGGCGCCGCCCTGCTGTGGGAGAACACGCGGCATGGCTGAGCGCACCGACGTCGTCACGACGTTTCGGCTGCAGCGCGTGGCGTCACGGGTCGGACCCGTGGCGCTGGTCACGATCGACAACGGCGCGGACTGGCAGAAGCCGAACACGTTCGGACGCGAGGCCCTCGAGTCGCTCGCGTCCGTGCTCGACGAGCTCGAGACCGGCGACTGGCGGGGCCTGGTGCTGACGGGGAAGCCGCTCGTCTTCGCCGCCGGCGCGGACATCAAGCAGTTCCCGGACATCACGCCCGAGCTGGCGCGGCTCGGCGGCGCAGGCCGGGCACCAGCTCTTCGGCCGTCTTCGCCGCCTGCCCTTTCCCACACTGGCCGCGATCAACGGCGCGGCGCTCGGTGGCGGCGTCGAGATCGCGCTGCACTGCGACTACCGCACGATCGCATCGTCCGTGCGCCACATCGCGTTCCCCGAGGTGTTCCTCGGGCCTGATCCCCGGCTGGGGTGGCACACAGCTCACTCCTCGCCTGATCGGCGCCGCAGCCGCGGTGCAGCTGATCGTCGACAACCCCCTCAGGCAGAACCGCATGCTCACCGGGCCGCAGGCGTTCGAGCTCGGTCTTGCCGATCGGCTGCTCGAGCCGGTGGAGCTGCTGGACGAGTCCCTCGAGGAGCTCGTGCGCATCGTCGAGCAGGGTCGTGGCAAGCGCGAGCCGGACGCCGCTCTCGACGACGCGGCGGAGGTGTGCGCCAGGGCCCGTGCCCGCGTCGACGATCAGGTGCACGGAGCCGCACCGGCTCCCTATCGCGCGCTCGAGCTGATCGAGGGAGCTGCCTCGTGGACGATCGAGGAGGGGTACCTCGCGGAGGAGGACGCGCTCGCCGACCTCCTGCCCGGGCCCGAGGCGCAGGCTTCCGTCTACGCGTTCGACGTGGTCGAGAACCGCCTCAAGCGCGGCGTCGGCGTCCCGGACGCCGAGCCGAAGAGGGTGCAGCGCGTCGGGGTGGTCGGGGCCGGGCTGATGGCCACACAGCTTGCGACGCTGTTCCTGCGCAGGCTCGAGGTGCCCGTCGTGATCAGCGACGTCGACCCCGAGCGGGTCGAGCAGGCAATCGCCTCGATCGGCGCGGAGCTGGAGAAGCTCGTCTCGCGTGGACGGCTCCCGGAGGCGAAGGCGCGCTTCCTGGCCTCCGCGGTCGTGGCCGGTGACGGCCCGGGCGCCTACGCCGGCTGCGATCTCGTGCTGGAGGCGGTGTTCGAGGAGCTCGGCCTCAAGCAGCAGGTGCTCGGCGAGCTCGAGGACGTGGTCGACGAGACATGCCTGCTCGCCACGAACACGTCGTCGCTGTCCGTGACGGAGATGGGAGAGAAGCTCCGGCGGCCCGGACGTGTCGTGGGCCTGCACTTCTTCAACCCGGTCGCCGTGCTGCCCGCTCGTCGAGGTGGTGCGCACACCCGTCACCGACGACGTCTCGCTCGCGACGGCGTGGGATCTGACGCGGCGGCTCGGGAAGCGCGGCGTGCTGGTCGGCGACGCGCCGGCCTTCGTCGTCAATCGCATGCTCACCCGCCAGTCGTGCGTGCTGTTCGCGGCGGTCGAGAACGGGAACGAGTTCGAGGAGACCGACGAGGCGGCGCTCCGGCTCGGGCTGCCGATGCCGCCGTCGGCGCTGCTCGCCATGGTCGGCCCGCGCGTGGCCAACCACGTGCGGCACACGCTGCACGACGCCTTCCCGGATCGCTTCCCGCTCTCGCCGACGCTCGAGAACTTCGCACGTGGCGAGCTCGAGGTGGTCGTCACCGGCGACGACCGCAAGACCGTGGACGAGATCCACGCGGAGCTGCTCGAGGCGCTCGCCGACGAGGCGCGACACCTGCTGGCGGACGGGGTCGTCGGGAGCGCGGCGGAGATCGACGGGTGCCTGATCCTCGGCGCCGGCTTCCCGTTCTTCCGCGGCGGCATCACGAAGCATCTCGACCAGAGCGGCGTCTCCGAGCGCGTGCTCGGCACGACGCTTGCTTCCCTCGGCACGAATAGCGACCAGTAACCAGCGACCCGCGTTCACCACGCCCTTGCGGCCGCGAAGCGGACGCCTTCAGCTTGTGCTCGCCGCCAGGCGCGCGGTGGGCGGCCGCGGGAGCGGCTTCCCACCTTGCAGGATAGGAACGCCCCACCGTCCGCGCCGTTGCGCTAGGCTTTTCACAGCGGCGGGGCTCGACCGCACTGAATCGCGCGAGCACGCCGAACCCACCACGAAGCGGCACGACTCTGCGTGCTGCGTGCATGCAAGAAGCCACACTCACCCCGACAACCACGTCGGACTCGTCCGAGAAGCTTGCCGCGGCGGCCACGCGCGCCGGGGCGTGGTTCGGCGAGCCGTTTCTCCACCCCGGCGAGGACGCCGCGGTCGCCCTCGCTCCCGGCACCGCGCGGCGCGCGGCCCTCGACGACGCGCTGGCCGAGATCGACGCCGGGCGCGCAGCTCCGTCATCCCGCTGGAAGGTGCGCTACGGCCTCATGCTCGGGCTCGAGCGCGTGCTCGCCACGGAGTCGCCCGAGACGTCGACGGGGACAGAGCTGCGCCGCCACCAGATCGACGCGCTGGCGGGCATGCTGACCGAGCTGATCGCGGCCACGCAGCGCGCCGCCGACGAGAACGGCAACGGCGACAACGGACACGCCGTCGAGGTCGACGAGGACGCCGAGGAGCTCGAGGACGAGGACGACCTCGACGCAGGCTTCGTGGACGAGGACGCCGTTGCCGCGCCCGAGCCCGGGAACGATCCCGGCGCCACACGGCGCTACCGCTTCAGGCACCCGACCGCGTCCGGCAAGACGATCGTCGCTGCCGCCTTCGTCGAGGCCTCCCGGCGGCTCGGCGTGCTGATCCTCACCCACCGGCGCCTGCTCGTGAGCCAGTTCCAGCGCGACCTCACGACCGAGGGCTACGCAGACCGGCTCGTGCCCGCCATCGAGAAGGGGCAGCGAGCCGACACGCGTCGACCCGATCACGATCCAGACCTACGCGTGGTTCGCCCGGCACGGGGGCGAGCTCTCGCGCGAGGCGTACCAGCTGGTCATCTGCGACGAGGCCCACACCGCCCTCGGGCGAGAAGACGTCGGCCGCCATCCGCGCCTTCTCGGATCCGCTGTACATCGGCATGACCGCGACGGAACAGCTGATCGCGAAGCAGGTGTCGGACGTCTTCCCCGCCTCGGTCGACGACCTGCCACTGGCCGACGCCGCGCGCCGCGGGTTGATCGCACCGCTTCGCTGCCTGCGCGTGCCACCCGTCGCAGCCATCAACTCGGTGCCGATCGTCGGTGGAGACTTCGAGGAGCGCGCGCTCGCGGCGGCGCTCGACCACCAGGCACTCAACCAGGCGGCCGCCAGCCTCTACCGCGACCGCTTCGGCCCCACGCCCGGGATCGTCTACGCGGCGGGCGTGGCGCATGCGTACAACCTGGCGCAGGAGTTCCGGTCGGCCGGTCTCAAGGCGACCGCGGTCTCGGGCCGGACACCGCCGCGCGAGCTCGCCGAGACGCTCGCGGCCTACGAGCGCGGTGAGATCAACGTGCTCGTCAACGCGCAGCTGCTCGCCGAGGGCTGGAACTCGCCGCGTGCGACGGTGTGCATGCACCTGGCGCCGACAGCGTCACGACGCGTCTACCAGCAGCGCATCGGGCGCATCATGCGGATGCACCCGCGCAAGGAGGCCGGCGTGGTGGTCGACTTCGTGCCCAAGGCCTCCACCCACGCGGAGCGGGTGATCTCGCTGCACGCCCTGCTCGACTCCGACTTCTACCGTGAGGGCGCCCGCGTCACACCGGCTCCGCGGCGGCGATCGCAGCGCCGCGCCCGCCGCCGCCTGTCGCCCGCGCCGTGGCTCGTCCCCGTGACACCCGACGTGCGCCGCGCGCCTCGCGGTGATCCAGCGCGAGTGGCAGCGCGTCGACCCCAAGTTCCTCGACGACGACGAGCAGCGGTTCTGGGCGACGATCGCCGGACGCCAGATCCGCTTCGACCAGCGAGCCGAGTTCGCACGCAAGTTCGCCGAGGGCCGCGCCGGCAAGGGTGCGCTCGAGACGTTCCTCGCCACCTGCGCCGCCGAGAACCCGAACCGGCGGCTGCGCATGACGGCCCTCGCCGACCGCGTCGGCGCGACCGTCGAGCGGGCCGACTTCGACGACCTCGTCACGCTCGTCACGCAGGCGCCGCCGTGGGAGAAGGACCGGTCCTCCGGCGTCCGCGTGCTGCTGCGGGCGATCGGCGAGGGGAAGGCCAACGCTCCCGACCAGATCCTGGCCCGCTGGACGTGGCGCCTCGCCCGCGCGGTGCGCAAGACGCTCGACCGCAAGGGGAGCCAGGAGTTCCCCGAGGCGAAGCGGCTGCTCGGTGCGGTCGCCAACTCGCGCGGGCACCGGCACGAGGAGAACGTCGCGCAGCTGGCGCGCATCGCGAAGGCGCTGCCGCTGCAGGTGGCCGCGGCACTGCTCGCCTCCGCCGAGGGGTACACCCCCCGTGCGAACGGCGCTCTCGATCAGGCGCGGGAAGACCTCGGCCCGATCCAGGAGATCGCCAACGCGCTCGCCGACAACCTCCCCGGCGCCGAAGGCGCCCACGCGGAAGTCGAGACGGCGGCGGCGCAAGAAGCGCGGCCCCGCCGAGCAGCCTCAGCCCGAGGGTGTGCGACGGAAGGCGGCGACGCGACCGAGGCACCGGTTGAGGAGCCGGCCGCGCAGGTCGAGCCGCCGCCGGTCGACCCGCCCGCCGGCCAGGCCGAAGCAGCCGCCTAGACCGGGAGACCGCGTCTGGGGTCAGCCACCGCGCGGTGCCGGTGGATCGCCGTCGCCGCGTTGCTCGCGGTCGCGCTCGCGCAGGAAGCGCGTCAGCTCGGCGGCGAGCGCGTCACCGCTCGGTAGCTCGCCCTCGTCGCTGAACAGCTCGATCGTGTCCGCGCGGCGCTCGAGCTCCTCGACGTAGGCCGTCGTCTCGGCGTCGGAGGCGACCGCCTCGCTGACCTGCGACGCGTATGCCTCCTCTGCCTCGGCGAGCTCGGCGACGTCCACGTCCACCTCGAGCAACGAGCCCAGGCGCTCGCACAGCGCCTTCGCGGCCCTCGGGCTGGGCACGAGCGAGACGTAGTGCGGCACTGCCGACCAGAGGCTGACCGAGCTGATGTCCTGCCGCTTGCAGGCGTCGTGGAGGACGCCGACGATGCCCGTCGGGCCCTCGTAGCGCGAGAGCTGCAGCCCGAGCTCCTCCACGAGGCGAGGGTCGGTCGCCGCGCCGGTGACCGGTGCGGCGCGCGTGTGGGGGACGTCGGCGAGGAGCGCGCCGAGCGTGACGACGAAGTCGACGCCGAGGTCGGCGCAAGCCCCGAGATGAGGTCGGTGAAGGCGCGCCAGCGATAGTTCGGCTCGACCCCCAGGAGGATGACCGCATCTCGCTCCACGCCCGGGAGGCGTGCGTGGAAGAAGACGTTCTCGGGCCACTCGATGTGGCGCGTCATCCCCTCGTCGAGGCTCACGGTCGGCCGCACGGCCTGAAAGTCGACGAAGCCCTCCGGGTCGATGTCGGCGAAGCGCTCCGCCTGCCAGCTTCGGGCGAGGTACGCCGCAGCCAGCGTGGCCGCCTGCCCTCCGTCGTTCCAGCCCTTGAACGCGGCGATCAGGACGGGCCGCGTGAGCGCGGGTTGCTCGGCGATGCGGAGCTCTGCTCCCACGCCGACAGACTACTGGCAGGCGCCCTGCCCGGGACGGCGCCGAGCGAGTGGCAGCGGTGGCCGCCACAGCGCATAGACGACGGCGACGGTGAGCGCCCAGATGGCAGCCGCGAGCGTCACGTGCACGAGGACGAGCCCCCAGGGAAGGGCGTTCCGATACTGCACCTCCCCCACCACCATCTGCACGAGCAGCGTCGCCAGGAGCACGCCGGCGAGACGGATCACGCCCGGCAGCGAGCGGCGCAGCCGCAGCAGCCACCAGCCGACCACGAGCAGCCCGATCCCGTACACGGCCGTCGCCCGCACGTGGACGTACACCGTGTCGGCGATCTGGATCCCCAGCCGGTCGACATCCGAGTCGTCGCCCGGGTGCGGGCCGGACGCGGTGGCCACCGCCCCCGTCACCACCATCAGCGCGCAGGCCGCGACGCCGCCGAGCGCGACCATGCGCAGCCAGGCCGGCGCGGGTGATGCGGCCAGCCCGCGATGGTGGCTCCAGGCCTCGAAGGCGACCATGACCGCGAGCGCGACGACGACGAGCGCGAGCAGGAAGTGCGACATCACGGCCAGCGGGTGCAGCTCCAGCAGCACGGTGATCCCGCCGAGCGGTGCCTGCGCGACCGTGCCGAGGAACGCTGCGAGCGCCAGGATCCGCACCCGGCGCGACAGGCCCGGGACCCGTCGCGCGGCCAGCCACACCAGCGAGCGTGGCAAGGATGCCCGCGAGGCTGACGATCCGGTTGCCGAACTCGATCAGTGCGTGCCCGTCGGCCGCGGGGAGGACGGTCTCGCCGCAGTTCGGCCAGTCCTCGCAACCGAGCCCCGAGCCCGTCAACCGCACGAACGCGCCGGACACGACGACCAGCCCGAGAGCCCCGACGGAACCGACCGCAAGTCGGAGAAAGCCGCGCGGCGACACGGGTCGTCGCCAGATCCGGGCCATGGCGCGAGTCTACGCGCCCGTTCGCCGATCGCAGCTCTGGCCGCGTCAGCCGAGCGTGACGCCGGTGCCGGCCTCGACGCGGCCGATACGCCACAGGTCGAGACCCACCGCGGTGAACGCGGCGGCGAGCACGGCGCCGCGATCCGCGGGGAGCGTGATCAGCAGGCCGCCCGCCGTCTGCGGGTCGTAGGCGAGCGCCTCGACGGCTTCGTCCGCGGTGCTCGTCGACGTGCGGGCCGGCGAAGTCTCGGTTGCGCCGGTCACCGCCGGTGCGCACACCGTCGCTCGCGAGCTCGAGCGCACCGGGTAGCGCGGGCAACGACGCCGCGTCGAGCTCGATGCGGACGCCGCTTCGCGCGGCCGTCTCGTGCGCGTGACCGAGCAGGCCGAAACCGGTCACGTCCGTCACCGCATGCGGCGCGTACGGGCGCAGCGTCTCCGCCGCCTCCCGGTCGAGCGTTCGCATGGCGGCCACCGCCGCCTCGAGCGCACCCTCGGGGGCGCGCCCCTCGCGCTGGGCCTGGAGCACGAGGCCGGTGCCGAGCGCCTTGGTGAGAAAGACGGCGTCGCCGCTGCGCGCGCCGCTCTTCGTCCAGATGCCGTCCGGGTGCACGGTGCCGACGACGGCGAGCCCGTACTTCGGCTCGTCGTCGCGGAGCGTGTGCCCGCCGGCCAGGATGGCGCCCGCTGCTCGCACCGCCTCGTCGGCGCCGGCAAGCACGTCCGCGAGCACCTCGATGGGGAGCTCCTCCGGGAACGCGGTCACCGACAGGGCCAGCAACGGGATGCCGCCCATGGCGAAGACGTCGTTGAGCGCGTTCGTGGCGGCGATGGCACCGAAGTCGCGGGGGTCGTCGACGACCGGTGGGAAGAAGTCCACGGTGAACACGAGCGCGCGCTCGTCGTCGAGGCGGTACACGGCGGCATCGTCGGCCGGGTCGAGACCCACCAGCAGATCCGCAGAATCGGCGGGTGCGAGAGCGCCGAGCAGCGCCTCGAGCCGCGCGGCCGGGTACTTCGCCGCGCACCCTCCCGCGCGGGCGAGGCTGGTGAGCGTCGGTGTTGCCACTCGACCGAGTCTACGGCCGGAGGCAGGAGCAAGGTCGCGGCCGTCGAACGACGCCGGCAGAGGTCCCTCCTCCCTCCCGCGAAGGCCGCCTCCCCTGACCGGCGGCCTTCGTGCTGTGTGAGAGACTCGCCGCATGCCCTCCGCGCTCGTCACCGGCGGCTCTTCCGGCATCGGCCTGGCGATCGCGCGGGCGCTCGGCGAGGACGGGTACGACCTGACGCTGGCCTCGCGGACGCTCGAGCGCCTCGAGGCGGCAGCCGCCGAGCTCGGCGCGCAGGCGGTGGCGGCCGACGTCTCGGACGAGGAAGCGTGCGTCGCGCTCGTTGCCGCTCACGTCGAGCGCCACGGCGGCCTCGACGTGCTCGTCAACTCTGCGGGGGTGGGATTCGCCGGCCACATCGCCGACACGCCCACCAAGCGCTTCGACCTCCAGCTGGCGGTGAACCTCCGCGGCACGTTCCTCGTCACACGCGAGGCGCTGCCGCACCTGCGAAAGACGCGGGGGCTGGTCGTCAACCTGGCCTCGATCGCGGGCACGATCGCGACCCCGGGTCTTGCCACCTACGGGGCGGCGAAGGCGGCGGTGATCTCGCTCACGAAGTCGCTCGCGCGGGAAGAGGCGCCGCACGGCGTGCGCGTGACCGCTCTCTGCCCCGGCTTCGTCGACACGCGCATGGCCGAATGGACCGGGCTCGCGGGCGAGGAGATGATCCAGCCGGAGGACTGCGCCGAGCTCGTCCGCTCGCTCCTGCGGCTCTCGCCGGCGGCGCGCATCCCGGTGATCGTGGTCGAGCGTGCCGGCGACGAGGTGTAGCGCAGCTTCAGCCTGACCCCGCGGTTCCTCCGTCGCCCTCGCCCTCGAGCTCGGGCAGGGCGAGCGGCCCGAGGGTCCCCGTCAACCCGGCGCGACCGTAGAGCTCGAGCTTCGCACGTGAGTCCTCGAGATCGAGGATGCGCATCGTCAGCTGGCCGATCCGGTCCTGCGGCGCGAAGGCGGATTCCTCGACGCGCTCCATCGAGAGCCGTTCCGGCTGGTACGTCGCGTTCTCGCTGACGGTGTCGAGAATCGTGTAGTCGTCGCCGCGGCGTAGCTCGACCGTGACCTCGCCCGCGACCGCGTGGCCGACCCAGCTCTGCAGGCTCTGCCGGAGCATCAGCGCCTGCGGATCGAACCAGCGGCCTTCGTAGAGCAGGCGGCCGAGGCGGCGGCCCATGGTGCGGTAGTTGTCGATCGTGGCCTCGTTGTGGATCACGCTCACGAGCCGCTCGTAGGCGATCCAGAGCAGCGCCATGCCGGGCGCCTCGTAGATGCCACGGCTCTTCGCCTCGATGATGCGATTCTCGATCTGGTCCGACACGCCGAGCCCGTGCCGCCCTCCGATCGCGTTCGCCTCGAGCACGAGCGCCACCGGGTCGAGCTCGCGGCCGTTGACCGCCACCGGCCACCCGTCCCGAAAACGCACGGTGACCGGCTCCGGCTCGATCACGACCGCCTGATCCCAGTGCGCCACGCCCATGATCGGCTCGACGAGCGCCAGCGACCGGTCGAGCAGCTCGAGCTCCTTGGCCTCGTGCGTGGCGCCCCAGATGTTGGCGTCGGTCGAGTACGCCTGCTCGACGCTCGAGCGGTAGGGCAGGCCACGCGCCGAGCAGGTACTCGCTCATCTCCGTACGGCCGCCGAGCGCACCGACGAAGGCCGGATCGAGCCACGGCTTGTAGACGCGTAGCTCCGGGTTGGCGAGCACGCCGTAGCGGAAGAACCGCTCGATGTCGTTCCCCTTGTAGGTCGAGCCGTCGCCCCAGATGTCGACGCCGTGCTCGCGCATCGCGTGCACCAGCATCGTCCCGGTCACGGCGCGCCCGAGCGGCGTCGTGTTGAAGTACGTCCTGCCCGCGGTCGACACGTGGAACGCACCGCACTGCAGCGCGACGAGGCCCTCGTGCACGAGGTGCTCGCGGCAATCGACGACCGAGGCACCTTCCGCGCCGTACTCGAGCGCCCGCGCGGGAATCGCGTCGACGTCCTCTTCGTCGTACTGGCCCAGGTTCGCCGTGAACGCGTACGGGACACCGCCGTTCTCGCGGATCCACGCCACCGCCACCGACGTGTCGAGCCCGCCCGAGAACGCGATGCCGATCTTCTCCCCCGTGGGGAGCGACGTGAGGATCCGCGACATGGCGAGAGCGTAGACGGCGCGGGGTCGCACCCTCGCCTCGTGTGCGGGAGAACGGCGCCCGTGTGTCAGGTTCAGCTCCGGTGGGTATGTGGCAGTCGATGCATTCCGCCGCCCCACTGGAGTGCTCCGCGGTGTCGTCCCCGTTCCGGGCCGAGCGATCTCGGGTGAGAGGGCTGTCTTGGCCTCGGTGAGGTTCGACCGCGTCGGGAAGGTGTACCCCGACGGCACTCATGCCGTGTCCGACATGACCCTCGGGATCGACAACGGCGAGTTCATGGTGCTCGTCGGGCCGTCGGGCTGTGGGAAGACGACGGCGCTCCGCATGGTCGCGGGACTCGAGGAGATCAGCGAAGGCGTCGTCATGATCGGCGACCGCGTCGTGAATCGCCTACCGGCGCGAGACCGCGACATCGCGATGGTCTTCCAGAGCTACGCGCTCTACCCGCACCTCACCGTCTTCGACAACATCGCCTTCGGCCTGCGCCTGCGCAAGATGCCGAAGGACGAGCTCGACAGGCGGGTGCGCGAGGCGGCCCATGTCCTCGGCCTCGAGGACTTCCTCGACCGGAAGCCGCGAGCGCTCTCCGGCGGTCAGCGGCAGCGTGTCGCGATGGGGCGCGCCATCGTCAGGCAGCCGCAGGCGTACCTGATGGACGAGCCGCTGTCGAACCTGGACGCGAAGCTCCGCGTCCACATGCGGGCGGAGATCTCGGGCCTGCAGAGCGAGCTCGGCGTGACCACGATCTACGTCACGCACGACCAGGTCGAGGCGATGACGATGGGCGACCGGGTCGCCGTCATGCGCAAGGGCGACCTGCAGCAGGTCGCCCCGCCGCAGGAGCTCTACGAACGGCCGGTCAACCTCTTCGTCGGCGGCTTCATCGGCTCGCCGGCGATGAACATGGTCGAAGGGTCGATCGAGCGGCGAAACGGCGGGCTGGTCGCACGCCTCGGACGGCACGGGCTCGCGCTCGACGAGCAGCTGGTCGCCGCACGCCCCGGGCTCGAGTCGTACGTCGGCCGCGGCGTCGTCGTCGGCATCCGCCCCGAGAACCTCGAGGACGCCGCGCTCGAGCCCGATGCCCCGAGCGATCGGCGCCTGCAAGGGGTCGTCGTCCTCCGGGAGCCGCTCGGCTCCGAGATCGTGGCTCATATCCAGGTCGACGCGCCGCCCGCTCTGACCGAGGACGTCCGCGAGCTTGCACGCGATGTCGGCCAGGAGCGCGCCGTCCAGGCGGCAGCCGAGGAGGGGACGAGCGAGACGACGCTCGTCGGGCGCTTCGGGCCCCGCTCGCGGATCAAGAACGGCGAGGTGGTGGACGTCGCGGTCGAGACCGGCGCGCTCCATTTCTTCGATCTCGAGACCGGGCTCGGGATCTACGACAGGGCAACGACGTGAACGGCAGGTACGTCAAACCTCCGGAAGGAGCAGAGCAATGAGATACCGATGGGTCGTATTGGCACTCGTCGTCGGCGCACTCGCTTTCGTCGCAGCAGGTTGCGGCGGCGGCGACGACGGCGGCGGCGCCGAAGGCAGCGAGGACGTCAGCGGCGACATCTCGATGATGGCGATCTGGGGTGGCGAGGAGCAGGAGTCGTTCCAGGCGGTGATCGACGGGTTCAACGAGCTGTACCCGAACGTGAACGTCACGTACACGTCCGGCGGCGACAACCTTGCGCCGTTGCTCTCCACCGCGGTCGAGGGCGGCAACCCGCCGGACATCGCGGCGGTCGGGCAGCCAGGGCTGATGGCGGGCTTCGCCGGGCAGGGTGCGCTCCAGCCCCTCGACGATCTCCGGGAGACGATCGTCGACAACTTCGGGGAATCCGCGGCGGACGTCGGCGCCGTCGACGGGACCCAGTACGGAATCCTCTTCAAGGCGTCCAACAAGTCGACCATCTGGTACAACGTCGCGTCTTTCGAGGAGGCCGGAGTCGGCGCCCCCGAGACCTGGGAGGCGCTCGGCGAGGCGGCATCGACGCTCAAGGCCGCGGGCATCACGCCCTACTCGGTCGGCGTCGACGTCGGCTGGCCGATGACCGACCTCTTCGAGAACATCTACATCCGTACCGCGGGCCCGGAGATGTACGACCAGCTCGCGAAGCACGAGATCCCGTGGACGGATCAGTCCGTGAAGGACGCGCTGACGATCATGGCCGACATCGTCGGCGACTCGGCGAACATGGCGGGAGGCACCGAAAGCGCGTTGCAGACGGACATGCCCGCCTCGGTCGGCAAGGTCTTCACCGACTCGCCGGACGCGGCCATGGTCGTGATCGGCGATTTCGCACCGGGAGTCGTGGAGACGACGCTGGAGCCCGAGTCGGGCTACAACGTCTTCACATTCCCGTCCGTCGAGGACTCCGGGCCTTCGGTGGTCGGTAGCGGCGACCTGTTCGTGAACTTCAAGGACAGCCCCGCCGCCGACGCGTTCCTCGAGTACCTGACGACACCCGATGCCGCCGCGATCTGGGCGGAGCGGGGTGGGTTCTCGTCACCGAACAAGAACCTCGACACCAGCGTCTACCCGGACGAGCTCACCCAGACGACGGCAGGCGCGCTGGCCGACGCGGAGGTCCTCCGCTTCGACCTGTCCGACCTGCAGCCGGCGGCGTTCGGAGGAACCCCGGGCCAGGGGCTCTTCAAGGCGTTCACCGACTTCGTCCAGAACCCGGACGACATCGACGGGATCACGCAGCAGATGGAGGCAGACGCCAAGAAGGCGTTCGGCTAGGTCGCCGGGATGAGCGAGTCGGCAGCGACGGCGGAGGCTCCCGCAAGGGAGCTTCCGCCGCTGGGCGAGGGCCCCGGGTTCTGGCAGCGGTATGGCGCGACGCTGCTCTTCCTCGGGCCCACGCTCGTCCTGCTCGGTGTCTGGATCGTCTATCCGACGATCCGCACGATCATCCGCAGCTTCTACGACCGTAGCGGCGACGAGTTCGTCGGGCTCGACAACTACCAGACGCTCTTCTCCGACGACACGCTGCTGACCGCGATCAGGAACAACCTGCTCTGGATCCTCGTCGTCCCCGCCTTCGTCACCGCGATCGGGCTCGTCTTCGCCGTCCTGCTCGAGCGCATCCGGTTCTCGGTGGCGTTCAAGGTGGCGGTCTTCATGCCGATGGCGATCTCGCTCTTCGCCGCGGGCGTGATCTGGCGCCTGATGTACGAGAAGGATCCCGGGCAGGGCACGATCAACGCCGCGGTCGCCGTCGTGAAGGACGCGGTGTCGCCGTCGGGAGTCCTGCAAGCCGCCCAGCCGTCGACCGACGACCTGCAAGGGGGGCCGGAGGGCGGTCTCGTGCTCGAGCAGCCGCTCCAGTCCGGCAGCGTCGCACAGCTCGGGCTGACGGCGATCCGCGCGTCCGACGTGCCGGACGACGCGGTGCAGGCCGTCGTGCCCGAGGCGCTCGCCGGTGGGATCACCGGCGTCGTCTGGAGAGACTTCAAGCCGGGCGGCGGCACCCCGGGGGAGGTCGAGGACGGCGAGCTCGGCCTGCCTGGCGTCACCGTCGAGCTGCGACCGGAGGACGGGCGGGGAGCGCTCGAGACGACCACCGAGGCCGACGGCAGCTTCGCCTTCGCGGACGTCGAGCCCGGCACCTACCGAGCCGCGATCGGGCCCGAGACGTTCTCCGAGCCGTACGCGGGCGTGTCCTGGCTCGGCGAGAGGCTGATCACGCCCGCGATCATGATGTCCTACATCTGGATCTGGGCCGGCTTCTCGATGGTCGTCATCGCAGCCGGTCTCGCAGCGATCCCGCGCGACCTGCTCGAGGCCGCGCGCACGGACGGCGCCACCGAGCTGCAGGTCTTCAGGCGCGTGACCATCCCGTTGCTCGCACCGGTCCTGACGGTGGTGTTCATCACGATGCTGATCTACGTCCTCAAGGTGTTCGACATCGTCATCTCGATCGCACCAGGGTCGGTGCAGGACGACGCGAACGTGATCGCCCTCGCGATGTGGCGAACGTCGTTCGGCGGTGTGAACGACTTCGGGCTCGGAGCCGCGATCGCGGTCTTCCTGTTCCTGCTCGTGATCCCCGTGCTCGCCCTCAACATCCGTCGCTTCCGGAGGGAGGTCTAGATGTCCACTGCGGTCGCCGAGCCCGAAGCCAGGCTCGAGCATACGATCGAGACCAAGGAGCGGCTGCCGGCAAGGATCATCCGCGTCCTGGCCAAGACGCCGGTGTACCTCGTCATCGTGTTCATCGGGCTGCTCTGGCTCGTGCCGACCATCGGCCTCTTCCTCACGTCGCTTCTCGAGCCGTCGGCCATGTCGACGACCGGATGGTGGCGGATCTTCTCGGAGCCGAGCCTCGCGACCCTCGACAACTACCGCGAGATCTTCGACAACGACGCGATCACGTCCGCGATCTGGACGACGGTCTGGGTCTCCGTCGGCGCGACGATCCTCCCGATCTTCGTCGCGTCGCTCGCCGCCTACGCGTTCGCCTGGCTCGAGTTTCCGGGCCGCGACTGGCTGTTCCTGATCGTCGTCGCGCTTCTCGTGGTCCCGATCCAGATGGCGCTGATCCCGATCTTCTCGCTCTACAACGACCTGGGGCTGTTCGACACGATCCCCGGTCTCATCCTCTTCCACACCGCATTCGGGCTGCCGTTCGCGATCTTCCTGCTCCGCAACTTCTTCATCGGGATCCCGCGCGACCTGCTCGAGGCGGCCCGGATCGACGGCGCGTCGGAGTTCCGCATCTTCTTCCGGCTCATCCTCCCGCTCGGGCTGCCCGCGATCGCCTCGCTGGCGATCTTCCAGTTCCTCTGGGTCTGGAACGACCTCATCGTGGCGCTGACGTTCGCGCGGGACACCCAGCCGATCACCGTCGCGATCTTCTCCCAGATGCGCCAGTTCAGCGGGAACATCGAGATCATCGCCCCGGCCGCGTTCGTGTCGCTCGCGATCCCGCTCGTCGTCTTCTTCGCGTTCCAGCGCTACTTCGTCCAGGGGCTCCTGGCAGGCTCGGTGAAGTAACGCGCCCCGGCAGTCGCCTGCCGCGGCTCGGAGATCCGGCGTCCTGCTCGCCCGCGGAGACGAGCAGGACACCCAGGAGGGCGGTGAGGGCCGCAGCCGGGCGCGAAGTGGGCGCGCCCGAGTCAGCCGCCGACCCGTGGCGCCCCTACCAACCGCCGTTGTCGGCCCAGCTGGCCGATGCAACCGGCGCCAGCGCCGCGGCGATCAGCGCAAGCGTCACCATCAGAAGAAGCAGGCGAGCAGTCATGTGGGTCCTCCTCTCGGGGCTAGAAGCGGATTTCCCGGAGCGCCTCTGCGGCGTTCCGGTAGTGGCGTGCTGCCTCGCGGTCGTCCCCCCGGCGACCCGCGAGATCTCCCAACGCCACCCAAGCCCCCGCCCGATGCCCGACAGACGCGTACTGCTCGAACACTGCGTCTGCGGCACGGAAGCTCTCTTCCGCCTCATCCCACTGTCCCTGCTCCATGAGCGCGTAGCCCAGGGTGAGCCGGGACTGACCGATCTCGTCGAGGAAGTCCTCCCGGCCCTCGAGGAGATCGAGTGCCCGGCGCGCATGGTCCTCCGCCGCCGGGTAGTCCTCCACCCGCAAGTGCACGGTCGCCAGGCCCCCCAAGGCCTGCGCCGCGTCTGGCTGTGAGCCTGCCTCGACGGCGAGTGCGAACGCGAGCTTCAGCTGCTCGATCGCATCGTCCGTGTGACCGAGCAGGAGCTGCAACCCGCCGAGGTTGAGCGTCATCCGACCGACGTTTCGGTCGTCCTCGAGCTCCTGATACAGCGCACGCGCCTGCTGCGCGTACGTACGCGACAGCACGAGGTGACCCGTCCGCTCGGCGACGATCGACGCCTGGAAGTACGTGTTGGCCAGCGTCGGCCGGTCGGCGCCGGCGCGAGCGAGCTCGATCGCGGCCTCGATGTCCTCGCGTGCCGCCTCGAAGTCGCGCTGGCGCCTGCGGCAGGCCGAGCGCCAGTGCAGGATCTCGGCCTGCAACGCGTCGCACGGCATCTCCGAGCGCCGTGCGAGCGACAGCGCCTCGTCCAGCAGCGAAACGGCGGTGGCGATGCTCGCCAGCAGATACCGGCAGATCCCCATGCGTACGAGCACGTCGGCGCGGTCGACGTCCGAGAACGTCGGCCCTTCGGCGATCTCCCGCGCGGTCGTCAGCAGGTCGAGCGCCTGGCGGACGTCACCGCCGCGGACGAGCGCCCGCGCGTGACCGGTGAGAGCCTGTACCTCCAGCTCCGGCGCGCCGGTCGCAGCAACCTCGTCGCGGATGCTGACGAAGAGCTCCAGTGCCTCGTCGGCGCGATTGGCGAGCGTGAGCGCCTCGCCGCGCGCCAGCGCCGCCTCGACCCGCCCGCGCGTGTCGGCCGAGACGCCGACCGCCAGGAACTCCGCGTCGACGCCGAGCCGGCCGGCCAGCCACTCGATCGTGTCGCGCGTCGGACGTGTCTTCCCGCGCTCGATCTGGCTCACGTACTCCTTCGAGAAGCGGTCGCCCGCGAGCTCCGTCTGCGTCAGGCCGGCGGTGAGTCGCAGCGAGCGCAGGCGGTCGCCGAGCCCTGAGGCCGGTACTGCCCGGTGGTGCTCGTGGCGGCGTCCATGTGCTCCACAGTCAACGCGTCCGTCCGGGACCGCGCGCTCCCCCGCCTGGGGGATCCGCGGCGCTCCGTGCGAGTGAGGAACTGTGAAGTAAGGGTAGACGAAATCACTTGACCGGGCTACTTGACTTTTCCGGACACGTCCCCTACAGTCGTGCAACCACGCAGCGACCCGGACGCCAGGGTCGATGCGCGGGGCGCACCAGCCGGACAGGCGACGGCGCGGAGGACGTGACTGGGCCGCAGAGTCACGACCATCCAGGTCGTCGCCCCGAAAGGATTCGCCCCTCGAGGAAACGCCCCCGGGAGCCGCAGCCGGGGGCGTTTCTTCGTTTTCTGGGGAGCCCGCGGCTTCTCGTCGCGTCTGCCGACAGGGGCGTGAGGGCCGATCCGTAGGATCGTCGAGTGGCAGCGGAGGCCGGCTCCCGGCGCGATTTCACTCGCGGTTTCACCGCGATGGCGCCGCTGTGGATCGGCGTCGTCCCGTTCGGGCTCGCGTACGCGGTGCTCGCCCGCGACGCGGGCCTCTCGGTCGCTCGAGACCCAGGCGCTCTCGGTCTTCGTCTTCGCCGGCGCCGCGCAGGTGAGCGCCGTCGGCCTCGTCGCCACCGGCGCCGCCGGTCTCGAGATCGTGCTCACGACCTTCCTGCTCAACGCGCGTCACGTCCTCTACGGGCTGTCGCTCGGGCGTACCACTCCGGCTCGGCGGCTGGCGCCGCCCCGTCGCGGCCTACTTCCTCACCGACGAGGCGTTCGGAGTCGTCGTCGCCAGGGACGAGCGCTCCTTCGGGTTCCTGCTCGGCGCCGAGCTGAGCCTGTTCGCCACCTGGAACCTGTCCACGCTCGCGGGGGCGCTGCTCGGCTCCGCGATCCCCGACCCGCAGGAGATCGGCGTCGATCTCGTCTTCCCGCTCGCCTTTCTCGCGCTCCTCGTGCCGCTCGTGCGCACACGCGCGGAGCTCGGCGTCGCAGTCGTCGCCGGGGCGGTTGCCTGGGCAACTGCACGCGAGCTTCCCGGAGGCATCCCGATCCTCCTCGCCGGTGTCGGCGGCAGCCTGCTCGGCGCCATGCTCACGCGGAACGAGCCGCCGGGAACGGAGCTCCGCCTCGACGACGCTGCACGTGAGGTCGCATGAGCTTCTGGCTCACCGTGACCGGGATGCTCGCCGTCACCTTCGGCTCGCGCCTCGCCGGACTGTTCCTCCACGGGCCGCTGCCGCCGTTCTGGCAGCGCTTCCTCCACTTCGTGCCGATCGCGGTCTTCGCCGCGCTCGTCACGCCGTCGCTCGCAGGCGAGCGAGGAGAAGGCGACATCAGGCTCGTCGCAGCGGGCCTCGCCGCGCTCGCCGCGTGGCGCTGGAAGAACCTCGGTCTCGCGATCGCCGTCGGCCTGGCGGCGTTCTGGCTGCTCAGGGTGCCGTTCTGACCGCCGCCGCGTCCTCACCGAGCAGCCAGCGGAAGCGCTGCTGCCGGATCGACTCGAGGTCCTCACGCGTGAGCACGCCGCCGAGCCGGTCGGCGACCGCGGTCAGCAGCGCGCCGCCGATCATGATCCACGCCTCCGCGTCCGGGTCGCGATCATCGGGGACGCGGCCGCATTCCTGACTCTGACGGACCCCGGCGGCGACGAAGTCGTGGGCGGTGCGCATGTGCCGGCGGACGTGGCGCTGGATCTCGGCGTCCTCGGAGGCCTCTGTGACACCCTGCATCCAGAGGCTCGCGAGCAGCACGCGGGTACGTCGCATCTCGTCCAGCGCCTGCCCGAACGCGTCGATGCCGTGCTCCTCGCCCAGAGCCAGCGAGCTTCTTCTCGTGCGCGACGCGGAAGCGAGCCCACGCCTCGTCCATGCACGCGAGCCAGAGCGCCCGCTTCGAGGCGAAGTGGCGATAGATGACCGGCTCGGTGACGCCGGCCTTCCGCAGCGATCTCGGCCGTCGTCGTGCCCGCGTAGCTCCCCGAGCAGAAGACCCGCAGCGCCGCATCCAGAATCGCCTCCCGGCGCTCGGGCGCCGGGAGCCGGCCGGCATGCCGTGCCTTGCCGCCGGCGGTGAGACCCCGCTTGCTCACAGGGCCTCGGGCGCGGCGGCCGCGACCGTCTCGGCGGGGTGGTGGGCTCGCCCGTCACGGACGAGGATCGCCGACAGGACTGCGCCGCCGAGGGCGATCAGCGCAGCGACCAGCAGGGCGGAGTGAAGCCCGTTCAGGAACGCCTCCGGTGTGCGAGTGGCGCCGACCTGCGTCGCCACGATCGCTCCCATCAGGGCGATGCCGACAGAGCCACCCACCTGCCGAAACGCATTCAGCACCGCCGAGCCGACACCCGCCTTGTCCACCGAGACGGCCTTCATCGCTGCTGCGCTCGCCGGGGTCATCACGAGCGCGATGCCGACGCCGCCGATCATGAGGCTGGGCAGGATCGTCGTCACGTAGGACGAGCTCAGCTCGAGGCGCGTCAGCAGCAGCAGGTGCACCGTGAGCAGCGCCATGCCGGTCGCCATCAGCCAGCGCGAGCCGAAGTGGTCGGCCAGCCGGCCACCCATCGGTGCAACGAGGATGACGAGGATCGTCATCGGCAGGAAGGCTGCGCCGGCCTGTACCGGGGAGTAGCCGAGGATGTTCTGCATGTAGAGCGAGATGAAGAAGAAGACGCCGAACATCGACAGGGCGACGAGGAGCACCGACACGTTCGCGCCCACGTAGGTGCGGTTGCGGAACAGTGCGAGGTCGAGCATCGGTGCACGGCGCCTCTGCTCGATCAGGACGAACGAGCCGAGCGCCACCACCGCGACGGTGAACGCTCCGACGATGCGCGCCGAGGACCAGCCGTAGGTGTTCGCCTCGATCAGGCCGTACGTGAGCGCGAACAGGCCGAGCGCCGAGGTCGCGAGACCGGGCAGGTCGAGGCTCACGTGCGTCTCGTCCTTCGACTCGTCGATGAGGAAGAAGCTCGCGCCGATGCCGACGATGCCGACAGGGACGTTGACGAAGAAGATCCAGTTCCACGACAGGTGCTGCGGTGAGCAGGCCGCCCGCCAGCGGGCCGATCGCGAGCGCCAGGGCGGACACCCCGGCCCAGATGCCGATCGCGGTGCCTCGCTGCCGTGGCGGGAAGGTGGCCGTGATGATCGAGAGCGTGGCCGGGCTCATCAGCGCCGCGCCGATTCCCTGCACCACCCGCGCCGCGATCAGCTCCGTGCCGCTCCCCGCCAATCCGCACCACAGCGAGGCGAGCGTGAACACGGCCATGCCGATCACGAACAGCAGCCGGCGCCCGTACGCGTCGCCGAGCTTGCCGCCGATCAGCATGAACGCGGCGAACGCGAGGGCGTAGCCGGTGACGATCCACTCGAGCTCCGACAGGCCGATGCCGAGGTCGCTCTGGATGGACGGGAGTGCCACGTTCACGACCGTGTTGTCGAGCATGATCATGAACAGGCCGAACGCGACGGCGCCGAGCGTCCACCACTTGCGATTCGGTCCCTGGAACAGTGCCGGGCTCATCGAGATTCTCCCTGTCGTAAGTTAGTGCGTACTACGTTAGCAGACGCTAACCGTGCCGGGACAGGGGGCTTTACGTCGTCGTGAGCTGACGCGCGTAGCGTTCGAACCATGCGAGGGAGCCCGGGTTCGCAAGCGAGTCACGGCTCGTCACCGCCTCGGCGGGTGTCCCATGAGGATCCGCTTCACGGGCAGCTCGAGCACCTTCCCGGAGAGCGTTCGCGGCACCTCGTCGATCGCCAGCACGACGTCCGGGACGTGCCGCGGTGAGCAGTCCTCGCGGATCCGCGCGCGAATCCGTTCGGTCAGCTCGTCGTCGAGGCGGGTGCCGGGCCGCAGGACGACGAACAGCGGCATGAAGCCGTCGGTGCCTTCGAGCGGCAGGTCGACGACCAGCGCGTCGACCACCTCGTCGAGCGCGAGCACGGCGCGGTAGAGCTCGCTCGTGCCCATGCGGATGCCGCCGCGGTTGATCGTCGCGTCGGAGCGGCCGCTGATGATCGCGGTGCCGCGCTCTGTGAGCTCGATCCAGTCGCCGTGCCGCCAGACACCCGGATACGTGTCGAAGTAGCTCTCCCGGTAGCGCTCCCCGCCGGCGTCGCCCCACAGGCCCAGCGGCATGGAGGGCATCGGCTCGGTGAGCACGAGCTCTCCGACCTCCCCCACCAGCGGACGGCCGCGCTCGTCCCACGCCTCGACCTTGGCCCCGAGCAGCCGCGCCTGGAGCTCGCCCCGGTAGACCGGGAGGGTCGGGACACCACCGACGACCGACGTGCAGAGATCGGTGCCTCCCGAGGTCGAGAACAGCCAGGTGTCACGTCCGAGCTCCTCGTACACCCAGTCGAAGCCCTCCGGCGCGAGCGGCGAGCCGGTGGAGCCGACGGCGCGCAACGCGGACAGGTCGCGACCGTCGCGTCGGCCGTACGCCGGCCTTGAGACAGCTGCCGATGAACGATGCGCTGGTGCCGAACGTCGTGATCCCCGCCTGCTCGGCGAGCGCCCAGAGAGCGCTCAGGTCGGGCTGGGCCGGGCTGCCGTCGTACAGCACGATCGACGCGTCGGTGGCCAGTCCGCCGACGAGGAAGTTCCACATCATCCAGCCGGTTGTCGTGAACCAGAACAGCCGGTCGCCGGCCTGCGCATCGACGTGGAGGTGCATCGACTTCAGCGTCTCGAGCAGGATGCCGCCGTGCCCGTGCACGATCGCTTTCGGCAGACCGGTCGTGCCGGAGCTGTAGAGCACCCAGAGCGGGTGCTCGAACGGAACGTCTGCGAAGGCCGGCTCGCGCTCCGGCGCCGAGCGCCTCCAGCTCGCCCCAGCCTGTCGCGGAGCGCAGAGCGGCGAGCCTCGGCTCCGGGTCGAGGTAGCCGAGCACCACGGTGTGCTCGAGCGTCGGCAGCTCGGACTGCACTCCCGCGAGGGTCTCGAGCCGGTCGAAGTCGCGGCCGGCGTAGCGGTAGCCGTCGACGGCGAGGAGCACCTTCGGCTCGATCTGGGCGAACCGGTCGACGACGCTGCGCGCGCCGAAGTCGGGCGAGCAACTCGACCAGATCGCACCCACCGAGGCGCAGGCGAGGAAGGCCGCCACCGCCTCCGGGATGTTCGGCAGGTACGCGACGACACGGTCGCCCTCGCCGACACCGAGCGACGCGGAGCCCGGCCGCGATGCGGGCGGTGCGCTCGGCGAGGTCGGCCCAGCTCAGCGCGGAGAGGGGCCGTAGCTCGGACGCGTGCCGGATCGCGATCGTGTCGGGGTCGTGCCCGCGCAGCACGTGCTCCGCGTAGTTGAGCCGCGTGCCGGGGAACCACACCGCGCCGGGCATCTCTCGTGCGGCCAGCACCGGGCCGACCGGCGTCGTCGAGCGCACGCCGAAGTGCTCCCAGACCGCGCCCCAGAAGCCGTCGAGGTCGTGCACGGACCAGTGCCACAGCGCCGCGTAGTCGGGGAGCTCCAGCCCTCTGGTCTCCTCGACCCAGCGCGCGAAGCGCGTCACGTTGGCCCGCTCGATCCGCTCCTCGTCCGGGCGCCACAGGACAGGTGGCACGACCACGCGCGGATCATGCCTGCGAACGGCGCTGAGCCAGCTGCGAGGCGGGAATCCGCCGAGCGGATTCCCGCCCGCTCGACGAACGAAGAACCTAAAGGCGTCCGCTTCGCGGCCGCTGGCGCTCGCCGTTCACATCAAGCCTCTACTAGTCTCATGCGATGGCGGACTCGCTGACCGGTGTCGCGCTCGTGACGGGTGGTGGACGTGGCATCGGCAGCGGGATCGCCCGCGACCTGGCGGCAGCCGGCATGCGGGTCGCGGTCACGGGCCGTACGGCGGCGCAGGTGAACGAGGTCGCCGCGGAGGTCGACGGGTTGGCGCTCGTGGGAGACGTCTCGCGCGAGGCGGACGTCGCAGGATGGGTGGCACGGACGGAGACCGAGCTCGGGCCGATCGACCTGCTCGTGGCGAACGCAGGAGTCGCGGGGCCGGGTTCTGCGACCTGGGAGACGCCGACGCAGGATTGGTGGAGGGTCTTCGAGGTGAACGTCCTCGGCGTCTTCCTCTGCTGCCGTGCCGTGCTGCCCGGCATGATCGGGCGCGGCGCGGGACGCATCGTGAACATGTCGAGCGGGGCCTCCTACCTCCCCGGTGCAGGCGGCGGCTCGACGGCGTACGGGCCGTCGAAGGCGGCCGTGAGCCGCTTCAGCGAGCTGCTCGAGCGAGAGGTCGGCTCGCGCGGCGTGCATGTGTTCCACATCAGCCCGGGTCTCGTCCGCACCGAGATGACCGAGGGCATGTTCCCCGACCCCGACGCCGCTCCCTGGACACCTCCCGAGCTGGCGCCGCGACTGGTTCGCCTGCTCGCGTCGGGTCGTGCGGACGCGCTCGCGGGCCGGTACCTCCACGCCGAGCACGACAACGTCGAGGCGCTGATCCTGCGCTCCCGCGAGGTCGTCGACAAGGACCTGAACGCGATCCGCCTGCAACGCTAGGGAGGGATTGCCCGGTGCTCCATGGCCGCGTGCGTACCATCGGCTGAGTGCCCGTCTTCATCTGCCCGAACTGCAAGCAGCGCTCGATCGACACGGACGGCTACGACGGGTTCAGCGATCGCGCCGTCCAGTGCCGCACCTGCGGGTTCGGCTTCCTGTTCGAGCTGCTCGAGGACTTCTATCCCGCACCCACGACCGGGTTCGTGGTGTGCGACGCGGACGCGCGCGTGATCGCCTCGGGCCGCGGCGTGTTCGAGTTGACCGGCTTCCGCGAGCACGACCTCCTGGGCCGTGACGTGATCGAGGCGCTCGCGCTGTCCGATGCCGCGCCGCTGGGCGTCGTCCGCGAATGGGGTGTCCGCCAGCTCGGCCGCGAGTTGACGATCCGCACGCGCTCGGGCAGCGAGAAGCCGGTGCTCGTCGACCTGTTCCCCGCGTACGACGACGACGGCGGCGTGCTCGTCGGCCTGACGCCGCGCTCGTAGGCGCGCGGCGCCGTGCGCCGGCTCCGACTCGGGCTAGAAGCTCGATGCGAAAAGCAGAGAGGCCCGCGGCCGCGAAGCGGACGCCTTCAGGGATGTTGCGCGGAAGGATCCGCGCGAGCGGATCCGTAGCTCTCGCGTCAGCGAGAGCCCGCTTGCCGGCTAGGAGCGGAGCGTCGTGATCCAGAGCTGCCTGGAGACGGCGAGCACCTCGCCGCCGGCTCCGACGAGCGCCGTCCCGGCATGGAGCTTGCGCCGGTCCTCGCCGAGCGGCCAGCCGATCACGACGCACGGCTCTTCGTCGGCGGGCATCCGGTCGATCCGCGCCGTCATCCGGGCCAGCAGCGGCTCGCCACGACCGGGCCCGCCGACCGCGTATGCGCCCGAGCAGTCGATCGCCGCCCAGACGACCTCGGGCGAGACGTCGCGCGCCGTCCAACGGGCGGCGACGATCCCGTCCCAGGGTCGCGGATGGATGCCCAGGCCGTCCCCCTCTGCGCGGGCGCCGCACGAGAAGCACTCTCCGAACGCGAGCGTCCCCCAGCCCGCCGGCAGCTCGTCGTCCGCGCCGGCAAGAGCGTCGAACGAGGGCGCAGCAGGCGGCACGAGGCCCGGATCGCCCGGACGCGCCTCGGCGACGAGCGCGTCGCCGTCCCGGAGCAGCAGGCGCTCACCGTCGCGAGCGACGTCGAGCGGCGTGTCGAACGGCGGCGGGAGCCGCAGCGTCACCTCGGCGGGCGCCGCCGAGCGCGGCCGCGACGAGGCCCGCTGCGTAGCCACCGTTGGCGGAGTGCAACGGCCCGCGATAGCGGCGCTCGATGGTGAGGGAACGATCGCGCATGCAGGTAGAGTGACGTTTGCGACTATGAGTCGAAAACATGTCCTCTGCCGCTCGCAACCCGTAAGAACGAGGATGGCCCCGTGAGGATCGCGCTGGCCCAGCTGAACGCCGTCGTCGGCGACCTCGACGGCAACCGCGATCGCGTGCTCGACCATCTGCGCCAGGCGGAGGCCGCAGGTGCAGACCTCGTCGTGTTTCCCGAGCTCGCGGTCACCGGCTACCCGCCCGAGGACCTGCTCCTGCGCCCGGGCTTCGTCAAGGCCGCCGCGCGGACGCTCGACGAGATCGCCCGGGCGTGCACGTCGACCGTCGCGCTGGTCGGCGTGCCGCTCTTCGATCGCGACCTGGCAAACGCCTGCGCCGTCTGCGCAGACGGCCGGGTGACGGCCGTCTACCGGAAGCACTTCCTCCCCAACTACGGCGTCTTCGACGAGCACCGCTACTTCACCGCAGGCCGCGACCTCGTGCTGCTGCGCTTCGGCGACGTGCTCGTCGGGCCGACGATCTGCGAGGACGTGTGGCAGCCCGGCCCGCCGGCGACCGATCTCGCGCTCTCGGGCGCCCAGCTCCTCGTCAACCTGTCCGCCTCGCCGTTCCACGTGGGCAAGGCCGAGGATCGCGAGGAGATGCTCGTCACCCGGGCGCGTGACAACGCCGCCTACGTGGCGTTCTGCAACCTCGTCGGGGGCCAGGACGAGCTCGTGTTCGACGGCCACTCGGTGGTGCTCGACGACGAGGGCGAGGTCGTCGCCCGGGCGCCGGGCTTCGAGGAGGCCCTGCTCGTCGTCGACGTCGACCCGACGGAGGCCCTCGGCCGCAGGCTGCGCGACGTGCGGCGCCGGGAGCTGGATCGCGTGCGTGACCGCGCCCCGCAGCCCAGCGTGGTCGAGCTGACCGCCCCACGGCCACAGGCGGCGGCCGTCGAGCCGTCGACGACGCCCTTTGCGCCGGAGCTCGAGCAGATGCGGCTCGCGCTCGTGACCGCGGTTCGTGACTACGTCGGGAAGAACGGCTTCACCGACGTCGTGATCGGCGTCTCGGGCGGGATCGACTCGGCGCTCACCGCCGCGCTGTGCGTCGATGCGCTCGGCGCGGAGCGCGTCCATGCGGTCTCGATGCCGTCCCGCTTCTCTTCGGAGGGAACCCGCGACGACGCCCGCGAGGTGAGCGAGAACCTCGGCGCCGACTTCCGCGAGATCCCGATCGAGGCGATCGTGACCGCGTTCCACGAGGCTCTGCACGGTCTGGACGGACTGGCGGCCGAGAACCTCCAGGCACGTATCCGCGGCACGATGCTGATGGCCCTGTCGAACGCGAACGGGTGGCTGGTCGTCGCGACGGGGAACAAGTCGGAGATGGCGGTCGGGTACGCGACGCTCTACGGCGACATGGTCGGCGGCTACGCCCTGCTCAAGGACGTGTTCAAGACCGACGTCTTCCGGCTCGCACGGCATCTGAACGAGCGAGCCGGGCGCGAGCTCATCCCCGTGTCGACGATCGAGCGGCCGCCGACGGCCGAGCTGCGCGCCGACCAGCGAGACGACCAGTCCTTGCCGCCGTACGAGCTGCTCGACCCGGTGCTCGAGGCGCTGATCGAGCTCGACCGCTCGCGCGAGGAGCTGCTCGAGGAGTTCGACCCGGACACGGTCGAGCGTGCCCTCGCGCTCGTCGACCGCGCCGAGTACAAGCGCCGGCAGGCGGCGCCGGGAGTCAAGCTGCGCCCACGCGCCTTCGGTCGCGACTGGCGCCCGCCGATCACGAACCGCTGGCGCGGCTGACCGGGCCTCGCCTCCCGCACCCGTCCGCCGCGGGCGGTGGCCGGTCACTCGCCGACGTCCACCGGCTCCGACCGGCGGCCCGTCGCGGAGCAGGTCGCGCAGGAGCTCGGGCAGGCGGCGCGGGGCGAACAGCAGCTCACCAGACTCGAGCTCCTCGAGCGTCCACCAGCGGATCTCGGTCACGTACTCGGCGTTCAGCTCGGCCCAGCTCAGTCGCGGCGCGGGCTCGAAGCTCGGCGTGCGCACGAGGAAGTAGACCTCCGACTGGCCCAGCCAGCGGATCGGCTCGGGGAAGAGGTGGTCACGTCGCCAGATCACCGGCCCGAGTGTCGCGTCGTCGAGACCGGCTTCCTCCCGCAGCTCGCGGCCGATCGCCGAGGCGGCATCCTCGTCCTCCTCGAGACCCCCACCGGGCGTGGCCCACACCGTCGCATGGGGGAACTCGAAGCGCACGAGGAGCACGCGATCACGCGGGTCGAGCACGACGGCGCGGGCCGCCTGGCGAAGCTCCGGGCCGAGCGCCAGCAGCGAGTGGAGCGAGCGAAACCAGCGCAGCCGCTCCTCCCACGGAACGGCGGCGTTCGCGGGCGACGTCGAGGGAAGCACGAAGAGGAGCGTTTCGCCGAGCCGCCGCTGCTGCAGCCCGAGCTCGGGCCGCTCGCCGAAGGTGCCGCGATAGGCCTCCTTGCCGACGAACGCGATCACGCGCGGCCGCAGCTCGTGCGCCATCTGCTCCAGTCGCTCCGCCGAGCCCGCGAAGTCGCCCTTGCGGAGATCGCCCGAGCCCTTCGTCGTCCGGTGTGCGGCGTTCGTCAGGCCGATGCCGTGCGGGAGGAGCGCGTGCTGCTCCGACGGCTCGAACAGGCGTGCGGTGAAGCCGGCCGCGTGCAACAGGCGCCAGAAGTCGTTGCGCGGATTGGCGAAGTGCGCCTCCGCCGCGGCCGACACGCGGCCGGGGTTGATGCCGCAGAAGACGACGTCGAGCCCGGGCGCGAGCACATCCGGAACGGCCGACCTGGTCGTCAGCTCAGGCTGCCTCGGCCTCGCGTTCCTCGAGCCCGGCCTCGAACGCGAGCCGGATGCGCTCGGTCAGCACTGCCTCGTCCTCCGCAGCGACCTTCTCGCCGTCGCGGAGCACGCGGACGCTGTCGTCGCTGCCGGTCCAGCCGTAGCAGCGCAGGTAGCACTCCTCCTCGTCGAGCGGGCGCAGGCGCTGCATGGCGGCACGGTAGGCAGCGGACCGGACGGACCGGACCGTAGATAGGCTGCCTGACATGGCAGAGGTGCGCGCCAGGGCGTTCGACTACGCCGTCACTCTCGACACCACGTGGACGGCGACGAGCGACAGGGGCGGCGAGCCCTTGCCGCACGACGAGCAGGCCTGGACACCCGAGCACCTGCTGCTCGTGGCGCTCGCACGCTGCACGTTGACGAGCCTCCTCTACCACGCGGGACGCGCCGGTCTCACCACCGAGGCGCGCACGGACGCCCGCGGGACGGTGACGGTGCGCGAGGCGGACGGCCGCTTCGCGTTCGTCGAGATGGAGGTCGACGCCCACGTCTCGCTCGAGCCTGCGCCCGACGGCGAGAGCGCGCTGGCGCTGCTGCAGAAGGCGGAGCGCGATTGCTTCGTCGGCGCGTCGCTGTCGGTGACGCCGCGCTACCGCTGGACGGTCAACGGCGAGCAGGTCGCATGAGCGCTGTGGAGGCTCTCGACGTTGCGGCGGTGCGCGCACGGTTCACCGCGCTGCAGCGGCGGCTCGCGTTCTTCGACGGCCCCGGCGGCACGCAGTGCCCTGACGAGGTGATCGACGCGATCGCGCGCTACCTGCGCGAGGACAACGCGAACATCGGTGCGCCGTACGCGACCTCGGAGCGAACCGACGAGCTCGTCGCGCTCGCACACGAGAAGGCGGCCACGTTCATGGGCTGCGACCCCGGCGAGGTCGCCTTCGGGCCGAGCATGACGTCGCTCAACTTCCTTCTCACGCGGGCGCTCGCGCGCGAGCTGCGGGCCGGCGACGAGGTGGTCGTGACCGCGCTCGATCACGACGCCAACGTCTCGCCGTGGCTTCAGCTCCAGGAGGACGTCGGGATCGTGGTGCGCATCGCCGACGTCCGGGACGACCTGTCGCTCGACCTCGACCTCGTCCGCGCGCAGCTCTCCGAGCGCACGCGGGTGGTCGCCTTCCCGGCCGCGGCGAACTCGGTCGGCACCGCACCGGATGTCCGCGCCGTCGCCGATCTCGCGCACGAGCGCCGGCGCGCTCGCCTGGGTCGACGCCGTCCACTACGGGCCGCACGGCCCGATCGACGTCGCCGCCTGGGACGCTGACGTGGTCGTCTGCTCGCCGTACAAGTTCTTCGGGCCGCACATGGGGCTCGCCTACGGCCGCGCCGAGCTGATCGGTGCGTGGCGGCCGTACAAGGTCCGCCCTGCTGCGGACGAGCCGGTCGGGCGCCGCTTCGAGCTCGGCACGTGCCAGCACGAGCTGCTGGCGGGGTTCGTCGCGGCGGTGGACTACGTGGCCTCCATCGGCTGGGAGGCGATCCAGAGCCACGAGCGCGCGCTCGGCGAGCGGTTCCTCGCCGGCCTGCCGGACACGATCACGCTCTACGGCCTGCCGACGATGGAGGGCCGGGTGCCGACCTTCTGCTTCGACGTCCCCGGCCACACGTCGGAGGAGGTGGCGACGCATCTCGGCCGGCGGCACGAGGTGGCCGTCTGGTGGGGCAACTACTACGCCCTCGAGACGATGCGCAGGCTCGGGCTCGACGAGTGGATGGGCGCCGTGCGGGTCGGGATCGTGCACTACAACACGGCCGAGGAGGTCGACCGGCTGCTCGCCGGGCTGGCCGAGCTGGCGTGAAGGTCTCTCGGTCGCTGCGGCGAGCCGACCAGGTTCGTCTGGCGCCAGGCGCGGTCGTGCCATCGTCGGCCGCGACCGAGGCGGGTCACGACGTGACGCTCTTCCACCGCGGGCAGACGAACGCCGACCTGTTCCCCGGTCACGAGCACCTGCACGGCGACCGCGACGGCGGGCTGACCGCGCTGGAAGGGCTGTCCTGGGATGCGTGCATCGACGTCTCGGGCTACGTGCCCCGGGTCGTGCGGCAGTCCGTGGAGCTGCTCGCGAGCGCCGTGGGCACCTACGTGTTCGTCTCGACGATCTCCGTCTACGCGGATCTCTCCGTCCCGTACGACGAGGACGGGCCGTTGGCCACGCTCGACGGCGAGGCCGAGGAGATCACGGAAGGCTCGTACGGTCCGCTCAAGGCGCTCTGCGAGCGAGTCGTGACCGACACGTTCGGGGACCGCTGCGGCCGTGGTGAGACCGGGCTTCGTCGTCGGACCGCACGACCACACCGGCCGGTTCACGTGGTGGGTCCACCGCGCGGCCCGTGGCGGCGTGCTCCCCGTGCCGGAGAGCATCGCGAGGCGCATCCAGGTGATCGACGCACGCGATCTCGGCGCATTCGTCGTCCGTGCCGCGACCGAGCCGCTGCACGGGGTGTTCAACGCGACGGGGCCGGTGCCGCCGATCTCGATGGTGGACGTGGTCGAGGCGGCGGCCGCCGCGGCACAGGTCGAGCTCTCGGTCGCGGTCGTGCCCGACGCGGCAGCGACGGCGCTCGGGCTCGGGTTCAGCGACCTGCCGCTCTGGCTCGACGACCCGGAGTGGGCCGCCTGGGCGGAGGTCGACGTGTCGCGCGCGGTCGGTGCAGGCCTGAGCTTCCGGCCACTCGCCGACACGGTCGCAGCCACGCTGCCAGGAGGCGGCCGTCGTCGACGGATGGGGTCTCAGCGAGGAACGCGAGCAGGAGCTGCTCGCGGCCGCGGCCGGCCGCTAGGAGGGCTTGGCGAAACGATTGGCGAAACCCGGCGAGGCTAGCGGCGGATGATGTTGTGAATCTCCAGGATCTCCGGCTCGCCGGAAAACTCGATCCCGATTTCGGTCAAGATCGGCATGAGCCGGTCGCCGAACGCTTGCAGCTGCTCGCGAGAGTCCCAGATTTCGCTGACGCGCAGGTTGTCTTCCGGCCCGAATGCCACGTGGTAGTCCATGCCCTCCGGAGGGAACTCTCCAGCCTCCTTCAGCCGCCGAAGGCTCTCGTCGTACTTTTCCTTCGTCACGTTGGTCGGGGCGAAGCGAACGACAACGCTCATGGCCGATCCTCCAAGGTGGGGAACGCCCGACCCTACGTGATTGGCAGACGCGGCGCGGTGGACGACGCCGCGAGCGGAACGCGAGCCGGGTGCGCCCGCCCTACGACGGCGCAGCGAGGCCGGCAGCCTCGATCGCCGCCCGGGCGAGCGCGTCGTCCTCCACCCCCGGCAGGCCGCTGACGCCGACGGCCCCGATCCGGCGACCGCCGTCGAGCGCGGCGACCCCGCCGAGGAAGAAGGAGTACTGCGGGTCGAAGCTGGCGAGCTCGGTCGGCGTGCTGCCGACCTTGTCGGCGAGCTCGCGGGTGGTGAAGGCGTCGCTGCGGGCTGCGGTGTACGCCTTGCGGCGCGCGTTCTCGTAGGTGTCGAGCGGGGCACCGTCCATGCGGAGCGCCGCGACCACCTCGCCGTGCCCGTCGGCGACGACCACCGAGACCGGTGCCGAGGCCGAGGCCTGGACGGCGTTGATCACTGCGAGTGCTCGTTCGTGGGTCATAGGGGCGTCTATACCATGGCCGCGTGGCGGTCTTCGAGCGCAGCATGCTCTCCAACGGGACGCGTGTCCTCACCGCGCCCGTGTCTTCGGCGCAGTCGGTCACCTGCGTGGTGATGTTCGCCGCGGGCTCGCGCTACGAGACACCCGAGTCGAACGGCATCGCCCACTTCGCCGAGCACATGTTCTTCAAGGGCACCGAGCGCCGGCCGACCTCACGCGTGATCGCCGGCGAGATCGACGGCATCGGCGGCGAGTTCAACGCCTTCACCAGCAAGGAGCTGACCGGCTACTACGTCAAGTGCGCCGCGGGAACGCGCGACACGGCGCTGGACGTGCTCGCGGACATGCTGCAGCGGTCGAAGTTCGACGCAGACGAGATCGAGCGGGAGAAGGGCGTCATCGTCGAGGAGATGAACATGTACTTCGACACGCCCCGCAGCTACATCGGCTCGATCTACGAGCGGCTGCTGTACGGCGACCAGCCGCTCGGCTGGGACGTCATCGGGCGCAAGGAGACGGTGCGCGACGCGACCCGGGAGACGTTCCTCTCGTATCTCGACCGCTGGTACCGGCCCGAGCGCATGGTGATCGGTCTCGGCGGCCTCCTCGGCGACGATCTGCACGAGCGGCTGGAGGAGCTCTTCGGCGGGGTCGAGCACGGCGAGACCGGCGGGCCGCTGCCGGTCGCAGCGCCGAGAACGGCAGCCCGGTGAGCGTCTTCACGAAGCAGTCGGACCAGGCCCACCTGATCGTCGGGGCTCGCGGCTACGAGACGGGTCATCCCGACCGCTACGCGGTGCAGCTGCTCGGCACCGTGCTCGGCGGCGGCATGTCGTCGCGCCTGTTCACCGAGGTGCGCGAGCGCCGCGGGCTTGCGTACTACGTGTACGCGGCGGCCACGTCCTACGCGGACGCGGGGTCGCTCTCCGCGCAGGCCGGCGTCGACATCAACCGGATCGACGACGCGGTGAGCACGATCGTGGCCGAGCTGCGCCGCATCGTCGACGAGCCCGTGCCGGCGGACGAGCTGGAGAAGGCGCGCAACTTCGCCAAGGGGCGTTTCGTGCTCGGGCTGGAGAGCCCGTACGGCACGATCATGTACGGCATGCGCCGCGAGGTGCTCGAGGGGCAGGCGCGCGAGCCGGACGAGGTGCTCGCCGGCCTCGACGCGGTCACCGCCGAGGACGTGCAGCGCGTCGCCGCCGACATTCTCGGCAGCCGGCTCTACCTCGCCGTGATCGGCCCGTTCGACGACCCGGCCCGCTTCGAGCCGCTCGTCGCCGCGTAGCGGGGCCTCACCGCGATCCGCGACGCGGCTCGGTCGGCCGCCGGCGCCTACTCCTCGGCGGGCGCCTCCACCGCGCGATCGGCGATCTCCGAGACGACGGCCGGGTCGGCCAGCGTCGTCGTGTCGCCGAGCGGGCGGTTCTCGGCCACGTCGCGCAGCAGCCGGCGCATGATCTTGCCCGAGCGGGTCTTCGGCAGCTCGGGCGTGAAGACGATGTTCGCCGGCTTGGCGATCGCTCCGATCTTCGCGGCGACGTGGTTGCGCAGCTCCTCGAGCCGCTCGACGGTGCCGTCCTGACCGCCCTTGAGCGTCACGAACGCGACGATCGCCTGGCCGGTGATCGCGTCCGCACGTCCGCACACGGCCGCCTCGGCGACGCTCGGGTGATCGACGAGCGCCGACTCGACCTCGATCGTCGAGATGCGGTGGCCGGACACGTTCATCACGTCGTCGACACGACCGAGCAGCCAGAAGTCGCCGTCGGCGTCGACCCGGGCGCCGTCACCCGCGAAGTAGACGCCCGGGAAGCGCTCCCAGTACGTGGCCCGGAACCGTGCGTCGTCGCCGAAGATGCCGCGCGTCATCGCGGGCCACGGCCGCTCGAGCACGAGGTACCCGCCGCCCTGCTCGACCCGCTCTCCCGCCTCGCTCAGGACAGCGGCTTGCACGCCCGGGAACGGCTTCGTCGCGGAGCCCGGCTTCGTCGTCGTCACACCCGGCAGCGGCGTGATCAGGATCATTCCCGTCTCGGTCTGCCACCACGTGTCGACGATCGGGCAGCGCTCGCCGCCGATGTGACCGTGGTACCAGATCCACGCCTCGGGGTTGATCGGCTCCCCGACCGACCCGAGCAGGCGCAGCGAGGAGAGGTCGTGCTTGGCGGCGTGCTCGGGCCCCCACTTCATGTGCGCGCGGATCGCCGTCGGGGCCGTGTACAGGATCGTGACGCCGTAGCGCGCGACGATCTCCCACCAGCGGTCCTTGTCGGGGAAGTCGGGCGTGCCCTCGTAGAGCACGCTCGTGGTCAGGTTGCACAGCGGCCCGTAGACGATGTAGCTGTGACCGGTGATCCAGCCGATGTCGGCGGCGCACCAGAAGACGTCGCGGTCGGGCTTCAGGTCGAAGATGTAGTGGTGGGTCGCCGACACGCCGACGAGGTAGCCGCCGGTCGTGTGCGCGATCCCCTTCGGCTTCGCCGTGGTGCCGGACGTGTACATGAGGAACAGCAGGTCCTCCGCGTCCATCGGCTCGCACGGGCAGCCGGCCGGGTCGTCCGAGACGTCGAGCTCGTGGAACCACGCGTCGCGACCGTCGACCATCGCCGACGTCGCCGCCCGTGCGGCGCACGACGAGACAGTGCTTCACGCCCGGAGCCAGCGCCATCGCCTCGTCCGCGGTCTGCTTCAGCGGCACCCTGCCGCCGCGGCGCCAGGCCTCGTCCTGGGTGACGAGCACCTCGCAGCCCATGTCGTTCATCCGGTCGGAGAGCGAGTCCGCCGAGAAGCCGCCGAACACGACCGTGTGCGGAGCGCCCAGCCGCGTGCACGCGAGCATCGCCGCCGGCAGCTCCGGGACCATGCCCATGTAGATCGCGACCGGCGTCCCCTTGCGCACGCCGAGCTCCTTGAGCGCGTTCGCGAACCGCACGACGAGGCGCTGCAGCTCGGCGTACGTGAGCGCGAGGCGGTCGTCCTCGGGCTCACCCTCCCAGTAGTAGGCGACCCGGTCGCCATGCCCCGCCTCGACGTGCCGGTCGAGGCAGTTGTACGCGACGTTGAGCTTCCCGCCCAGGTACCACTTCGCGTACGGGAGCTCCCACTCGTACAGCGACGTGAACGGCTCGAACCACGTCACCCGCTCGCGGCCCTGCGCCTCCCAGAACTCGTCGAACTCACGCTCGTAGATGTCCGGCTGGGCGTTCGCCTGCGCGGCGAACTCCGGCGACGGAGGGTAGCGGCGCTCCTCGTCGAGCAGGACGTCGATCGTCTCGCCGCGATCCATCTGCGTTTCTTACCACCCCGCGCGCATCGAGGCCTCCGGATCCGGCTCCTAGCCGGGACGAGGTCGTACGGGAAGTCGGTGAGCACCTCGCACCCGTCGTCGGTGACGAGCACGAGATCCTCGATGCGCACGCCACCGAAGCCGTAGCGGTAGAGCCCGGGCTCGAGCGCGATCACGTCGCCGGCCACGAACACGTGACCGGTGCGGCCGATGTTCGGCGACTCGTGCACGTCGAGCCCGACGCCGTGACCGGTGGCGTGGAAGAACCCGTCGCGGAGGACGGTGCCGGCCGGCTTCGTGAGGCTCGTCGGATGCCCGCGCTCGGCGAAGAAGCCGTCCACGGCGGCGTGCAGGTCCTTGCCGTCCAGACCCGGCCGTGTGAGCGACACGGCCAGATCGAGCGCCTCGCGGCACTGGGCGTGCCACCCCGCGATCTCGGGGTCGACGACTCCGACGGCGAACGTGCGGGTCATGTCCGAGAAGCAGCCGCTCGAGATGTGACGCGGGAAGAAGTCGCACACGAGCACGTCGTCGTTCGCGACGCGCCCGGAGCCCTGGTCGTGACCGCTGGCAGCCTGCGGCCCGTGCGCGACGATGAGCTCGTCGCCGCGACAGCCGCGCTCGTCGAACGCGTGCGTGGCAGCCACCTTCAGGCGCTCGCAGGTGAGCGGCTCGCCGTCGACGACGCGACCGCCGTCACCGGGCTCGGAGCGTCGCAGGAGCTCTCGCACGGCCGCCATGCCCGCGTCGGCAGCGCGCCTGCGCCTGCCGGATCCCCTCGAGCTCGGCAGCGCTCTTCACGCGCCGGCGGTCGTCGAAGAACCGCTGGTCGACGTCGAGGATGATCCCTGCGCTGCGCAACCTGTCGGCGTGCCCGACCGGGAAGCCTGCCGGGACGACCGCGTGCGACAGTCCGACGTCCTGCGCGAACCGGAGGCAGAGCTCGGGGAAGATCGCGTACAGGTCGAGGCCCTGCGCGACGAGCTCCTCTCCCTTGTACGCCTCGAGCGGCTTCACCTCGATGTCCGGGCGCGACCCGCTGGATGTTGTCGACCTCGAGCGAGAAGACGCTCGCGAACCTGCGACCACCGACCTCCGCGTATGCGAACGGGTCACCGATCGCGATCGGGATCTCGTGGCGCAGCTCGAGCGTGCGCTCGGTGTCGCCGATGATCAGGACGTCCGGCACAGCGCAGCACGGTAGCTGCCCCAGCTAAGGTCACGTCGAAGTGGATGCGGCGCTGCGCGACCTGAAGGAGCGGCTCGCCGAGGTCTCCGACCTGGGGCGCGCGGCGGGGGTGCTCGGCTGGGACCAGCGCGTGACGATGCCGCCGCTCGGCACCGAGGCGCGGGCGAACCAGCTCGCGACGCTGGCGCGCCTGGCACACGAGCGCTTCACGGACGACGAGGTCGGCCGCCTGCTCGACCGCCTCGCGCCGCTGGAGGAATCGCTCGAGCACGACTCCGACGACGCCAGCCTCGTCCGCGTCACGCGCCGCGACTGGGAGAAGTCGCGGCGGGTCCCGGCCACGCTGCGCGAGCAGATGACCCGGGCGGGCGCACGCGGGCACCATGCCTGGGTCGACGCCCGCGCGCGCTCGGATTTCGCCGGCTTTCTGCCCTACCTGCGCGAGAACGTCGAGCTTCGCCGCCGCTACGCCGAGTGCTTCGAGCCGGCGGACGGCAACCCGTACACGGCCCTGCTCGACGACTACGAGCCGCAGATGACCACCGGTGAGGTGGCGGAGGTGTTCGCGGTGCTGGCGCCGGCGCTCAGCGACCTCGTCGCCCGCGCGCCCTCGGTCGACGCGAGCTTCCTGCAGGGCGAGTTCGACCCGGATGCGCAGCGGAGCTTTGCCGAGCGCGTGGTGGCGACGCTCGGCCTCGAAAGCGGCGCCTGGCGTCTCGACCCGACCGCGCACCCGTTCTGCACGTCGTTCTCGAACCGCGACGTGCGGCTCACGACGCGGTACCGCGAGCACGACCTCGAGTCGGTCTGGTCGACGCTGCACGAGGCCGGTCACGGGCTCTACGCGCACGGCATCGCCTCGAGCCTCGAGCGCACGCCGCTGGCGTCGGCGCCGTCGCTCGGGCTCAACGAGTCCCAGAGCCGCACGTGGGAGAACCTCGTCGGTCGCAGCCGTCCGTTCTGGCAGCACTGGTACGAGCCGCTGCAGGAGACGTTCCCCGAGCAGCTGGGCGACGTCCCCCTCGACGCGTTCGTGCGCGCCATCAACCGCGCCGAGCCGGGGCTGATCCGCGTCGACGCCGACGAGACGACCTACTCGCTGCACATCATCCTGCGCTTCGAGCTCGAGCAGGCGATGCTCGCCGGCACGATCGCGCTGGAGGATCTCCCCGAGGCGTGGAACGCACGCATGCAGGAGCTCCTCGGCATCGACCGTGCCGGACGACGGCCACGGCGTCCTCCAGGACGTCCACTGGTCGGGTGGTGCGATGGGCTACTTCCCGACGTACGCGCTGGGCAACGTGATCTCGCTCCAGCTCTGGCAGGTCGTGCGGGAGGCGATTCCCGACCTCGACGACCGGATGGCGGACGGCGAGCTGCTGACGCTCTCGGACTGGCTGCGCGACAACCTCTACTCGCTCGGGCGCAAGCTGACGCCGAAGGAGACGATCGAGCGGCTCACCGGCTCGCCGGTGATCGACCCGGCGCCCTATCTCGGCTACCTGGACGAGAAGCTGGGGGCGCTCGCGGCGTGAGGACGCTTCCCGCGCACGAACGGGAGGCGATCGCGGAGATCTTCGACACGCTCGAGCGCGAGGTCTCGGTGCGGCTGGAGATCGGGCCGGCGGAGACTCCGGTTGCGCTGCTCGTCGCCGGTGGCGAGCTCGACGCCTGCGGGGAGACGCGCGCGCTCGTCGAGGCCGTGGCCGCCGTCTCCGACCAGGTGCGCCTCGAGGTGATCGAGCGTCCCGAGCCGGGCGAGTACCCGGCGCTCACGATCGGGCCGGGCCTCGTCTACCTCGGTCTCCCGTGGGGGTACGAGCTCGCCACGCTCGTGCACGGGATCGCGGCCGCAGGACGACACGACTCGTCGCTCCAGGCGTCCACGCTCGAGAAGCTCGGCCGCGCTCGAGGCGGACGTCGCGATCGACGTCTTCGTCACGCCCACCTGACCGCACTGTCCGCCGGCCGTGTTGCTGGCGTACCGCTGCGCACTCGCCTCACCGCGCGTGACGGCGCGAGGGATCGAGGCCGGCGAGTTCCCGGCGCTGGCGGACCGCCACGGCGTCCACTCCGTGCCTGCGGTCGTCGTGGACGGCCACGCACGCTGGACCGGCAACGTGCCCGAGCACGTGTTCGTCGACCGGCTGCTCGCGGCAGTCGCTGCGTAGACTGGGGTCGCATGGACGCACTCGAACGCGCCAACGCGCTGCTGGACACGTACGCGGCCGTGGCACTGTCGGAGCTTCCACCGGGCATCGAGGTGTTCGATGCGCACACGCACGTGGGCCTCGACATCGACGGCATGACCGGCGACGCCGACGAGCTGCTCACGATCCAGCGCTCGTACGGGATCGCGCGGTCGTTCGTGTTCTGCCTCGACGAGCCCGACCGGCACCCGGCCTTCAGCGGCCGCCAACGACCGGACGCTCGCGTGCGCGGCCGACTCGGGCGGGGCGCTCCTGCCGTTCGTCCGGCTCGACCTGAACGAATCCCCGATCGAGGAGGCCGAGCGCTGCCTCGCGCTGGGTGCGCGCGGGATCAAGCTCCACCCTCGCGCGCAAGGGTTCCTGCCGGACGACCCGCGGCTCGAGCCGGTGTTCGCGCTCGCAGCAGAGCGCCGCGTGCCCATCCTGATCCACGGCGGACGCGGCTTGCCGCCGATCGCGGACGGGCTGGCGCGGCTCGTCGACCGACACGCGCCGACGTTGATCATCGCCCACGCCGGCATCGTCGACCTGGCCGCGCTGGCGCGGAACTTCGCCGGCCGGGAGGGCGTCTTCTTCGACACCTCGGTCTGGAGCCCGCTCGACCTGCTCGACCTGTACCGGCTCGTCTCGCCCGAGCAGGTGGTCTACGCGTCCGACTACCCCTACGGACGCCAGCCGAACTCGCTCCTCATGGCGGTGCGCACCGCGCGGACGTCGGGGCTCGACCCGGACATGGTGCGCGCCATGCTCGGCGGCAACGCCAACCGGATCGCCGACGGCCTCGACCCGCTGCCGCCGACCGCACCGCGCGGCCTCGCCGAGGTGACCCACCCGCTCACGTTCGCCCGCATCCACCAGTACCTCTCGATGGCCGCGTCGATGCTGTGGCTGCGCCAGCCGCGCGACACGTTCGGCGTGCTCGGGCTCGCACTCAACGCGTGCGACGAGCGGGCGAACGGGCACCGGGAGGAGACGGAGCGCATCCGCGAGCTGCTCGTCGCCACGCGAGACCTGTGGGAGCTGGCCGGCGAGCAGAGCGACGAGGCGCTGCAGCGGCGCGCGACGCGAGGCGCGTTCCGCCTGCTCCACCTGGCCAACGTCCTCGCCGTCACGAGCGCCTGAGAGGAGCCGAGATGCCCCGCCGAGCAGGGATCCTCGTTCTTGCCGCCATCGCGCTGCTGCTGGCGGGCTGCGGTGGCGCCGGCGACGACGAGCCGGCGGATGCCACCGGCCCGGCGTCGTGCGAGTCCGTCGACGCTCCCGAGCCGCGCGCCGACGGGGGAGCCACCCGCGCCGACCGAGCCGCTCGACCCGGACCTCACGTACGAGCTGACGTTCGACACGAGCTGCGGCAGCTTCACGGTCACGCTCGACCAGGCGGCGGCCCCGGAGACGGCGGCGTCGCTCGTGTCGCTGGCCGAGGCGGGCTTCTACGACGACACGGTCTTCCATCGCATCGTGCCCGGCTTCGTCATCCAGGGTGGCGACCCCACCGCGACGGGCTCGGGTGGGCCCGGGCTACAAGACGGTCGATCCGCCACCGGTCGACGCCGCGTACACGAAGGGAGTGATGGCGATGGCGAAGGCGGGGGACGAGGCGCCCGGAACGGCGGGCAGCCAGTTCTTCATCGTCACGGGTGACGACACCGGCTTGCCCGCCGAGTACGCGGTCGTCGGCAACGTGACGGCGGGTCAGGACGTCGTCGACGCGATCGGCATGCTGGGCGACCCGGCGACCGAGCAGCCGACGCAGCCCGTCGTCATCCAGACCGTCACCGTCCGAGAGAGCTGATGGGCGTCGGCGCGGTCGTCCTCGCCGCCGGCGAGGCATCGCGCTACGGCGGGCCAAAGCAGGTCCTGCTCCTCCCCGAGGTGCTGGCCCGGCTCGAGCAGGCGTCCGCTCGACGAGGTCGTCGTGGTCGAAGGGGCCCATCGTCTCGACGCCGCTCTCGAGGTCGGGCGGGTGCGCCTGGTGCGCTGCACCGACTGGGCGCTGGGGCCGGGCGCGTCGCTGCGCTGCGGGCTCGCGGCGCTCGCCGGCGACATCGAGGCGGCCGTCGTCGTGCTCGCCGACGGCCCCGACCTGGCACCGGCGGCGGTGACGCGGATCGTCGACGCCTGGCGCGCGGGGGCCGGTGACGTGGTTGCCGCTTCCTACCGCGGCGTCCGCGGGCACCCGCTGCTCGCCGCCCGGGCGGCGTGGCGCGACATCCCCGACGAAGGCCTGCGCGTACGCGCGCCGGTACTCGTTCCGTGCGACGACCTCGGCGCACCCGGCGACGTCGACCGGCCCGAAGACCTGCCCCGCCGGCTCGCCTGACCTCTAGCCCGGTCGTTCGTCGAGCCGCTCAGCGACTGCGGAGCTGCGCGAGCTTCTCCATCAGACCCGGCGGCATGCGCTCGACGGCGGAGAGGCGGACGTACATCCGCAGCTCCGACTCGAACTTGTAGCGGCGGCGGCAGTAGTCGCAGCCGTCGAGGTGCGACTCTGCCTCGAGCATCTCGGCGTCGGTGAGCGCCCGGTCGAGGTATCCCTGCAACAGCTCCTCGCATTTGTCACACGGCGCACCACTCATGTCACGGCCTCCTCCGCGAGGCTCTGCTTCAGCAACCGGCGTCCGCGGTGGAGCCGCGACATGACGGTGCCGATCGGGATGTCGAGGATCTGCGCCGCGTCCGCGTAGCTGAACTCCCCGAGGTCGACGAGCACGACGACGTCACGGAAGTCGTGCGGCAGCGACGAGAGAGCGGTCACGACCGAATCTTGCGACATGCGCTCGACGACGCGCTCCTGATCGAGCGCCTGCTCGCCCGCCGACTCCGCGACCTTGTTGGCGAGGTAGTAGTCGCTCTCCTCGAGCGGCTGTCAGGTCGGGCGCTCGCTGCTGCCGCCGGCCGCGGTCGATGTTGAGGTTGGTGAGGATGCGCAGCAGCCAGGCGCGCAGGTTCGTGCCCGGTGTGTAGCTCTGCCAGCTCCGAAACGCTCTCGCGTACGTGTCCTGCACCAGATCCTCTGCTTCCTCCCGCGAGCCGACGAGCCGACGGGCTACCCGGTAGACCTGGTCTGCGAGCGCGAGCGCCTCCTCCTCGAAGCGCACCCGGTCGCGAGCCTTGGTCGCGATCCGGCGGGCTTCGTTGTCCGGCGCGGCCTCGCTCACCGGGCTACCGTAGCAATGGCGTACTGAGGGTGGAACGGCGCTTCGAGACCGCGATATTCCCGCCGCTTCGGCTCGACCGAGTCTCAGACCGCGGTGACCTCGCGGAAGCCGGCCCGGCTCATCGCGTCCGACGAGTGCCTCGCGGCTCGTGACGTCGTCGTCCCAGAGAGCAGCACCTGACCCATGAGGTTCGCATTCGCCGCCTCGAGACCCTCCTGGCTGCGAAGCGCGACGGCGAGCCGGTTCACGCACCGCTCGCAGCGAACACCGCTCACCTGGAGCGTCTCGGTCACGGTGGCCATCGTCTCGATGCTACCTGGGTGCTGGCAACGCCCTGCGGACGCCGACCGATGCAACACCTGCCCTTCGAGGATGGCCGGTGTCGATCGAACCGTCGTCAGTTGTCCGCCGGTGTCGCCTTGCCTCTCACGCCGTGCACCGGCCGGCCGGCAGCCTCCCAGGCGTAGTACGAGGCGCTCGGCCCGAACGACGTCTCGTAGGCCGCCACGCGTGGGTTGCGCCCGACCTCCTTCGCGCGTTGCGCGTGCCAGAGCAGGTTCGGGTCGTCGCGCTCCTGCCAGACGAGCACGAGATGCGCGGCGGTCATGAACTGCGCCACGAAGGTGCAGCCCGACGCGGGGCACGGGAAGGGATCGGTGCGAACGCACCACCAGCCGCTGTGGTCTCCGCCGTCGTCCTCACGCCACAGCTCCTCGTCCTCGAGGACGCTCCTCGTCCACGACGCCGATCGTCCCGAGCACAGGGCGTTCCTCCACGCCAGCAGAATACGTCCGTGAGCGGATCGCGACGAGATCGCCCTGGTGCTCTCCGGCGGCGGCATCAACGCCACCTTGCTCGAGGCCGGGTTCCTGCAGCGGCTCCGGGAGGAGCCGGGGCTGTGGTACCGGGTGGGATGGATCTACGGCACCTCGGCAGGCGCGCTGGCCGGGCACGATGGCGGCGACCGACCGGCTCGACGAGCTGGAGGAGTTCCTCATCGGGCTCGCGCCGGAGGAGGCGTTTCGACCGCACGCCCTCTGGCAGCTGCCGCTCATGGGGTTGCACGACTACACGCTCCCCGAGACGATCGCGGCGCGTGTGGCGCCGCTCGAGGCTCTTGCGCGAGAGCTCGCCACCGCCGCCGATCGAGCTGGTCGTGTGCGTCACCGAGGTCGGGCCCGTCGACGTGGAAGGGGACGAGCACGCGTTCGAGCGCGTCTACTCGTCGCGTGAGACGCCGCCCGACGTGATGGGTGCCGCAGTGGTGGCGTCGGCCGCGATCAGTGCGCTCGTCCTGCCGCTACGCGTCGGTGAGACGATCGGCACCGACGGGGGCTGGGTGCGCAACTTCCCGCTCGCGCACGCCTACGACAACCCGGAGGTGCGCGAGATCGTCGCCTTCCGCCACGTCGCGAGGTACCCGCGTCCGACGTGGCGAGAACCTGGCCCGCTTCCGTCGCCGCCTGGAGCCGTTCCGCGCCGTGCCGCCGGTGCGGGCGCTGATGGCCGAGTTGCTGGCGTCGGAGGAGCGGCGCGACCGCGGCGAGCCTGCTCATCTCCCGGAGATGCTCGCCCGGCTGATGCGCGTGGCGATCGCGAGGAATACCGCTCTCGAGGAGCGGTCGGCCGCCGAGAAGGACCTCTCCGTGCAGGAGCTCGCGGCGTTACGCGACGACGTGGTCGAGCTTGCCCGCCGCCAGGCCGCGCCCTGGCGGCGACGCACCGCGGCACGCGCCGTCGCCGATCGCTTCGCCGCCGCGCGGTTCCCGTTCAGGCACGACCGGCGGCTGCCGCTGACCATCGTCCACGGCGACGCCGGCGAGGATGGCCTCGACGCGAGCTTCCGGGCCGGGCTCGAGTGGCCCGAGGACTCGAAGCGCAAGCTCCTCGCACGCGGCCGCGAGTTGGCCGAGCAGGCGCTGGCCGAGCGGGCGCGCGCCGCAGCATGACGGTGAACGAGGCCCGGAGAGGGCGGACGGAGGCGCTCCGGGCCTCGCTTCGTGTGGAGGCGGGTTGCCTCCGTGAGCAGCTCATGGCGTCGCCGGATGCGGCAGCGAAGTGACGCCGTGGTGTGGCCTACTGCGTGACGGGCTGCTGTCCGAGCGTGACGGTGACGGTGCGCTTGGCGCCGTCGCGGTAGATCTCGAGCGTCATCGTCTCGCCGGGCTTGTGGGCCGTGACGGCGTCCCGCAGGTCGGCGATGGTCGAGACCCGCGAGCCGTCCGCGCCCGACGATCAGGTCGCCGCCGAGCCGGTAGCTCTGACCCTCGACGACCACATCTTCGTCGCCGGCCACGAGGCCGGCCTTGGCCGCGCCGGTCGACGGCGTCACCGTCTCGACGAGCAGCCCGGTGTCGACGGGCAGGTTGTAGGTGCGGGCCAGCTCCGGGTCGATCGGGCGGGCGGCGACACCCAGGAAGGCGCGTTGCACCTTGCCGGTGGCGAGCAGCTGCGCCACGACCGTCTTGACCGTGTTCGACGGGACGGCGAAGCCGATGCCGACGTTTCCGTCGCCGGCGCCGCCCGTCTCGATCTGGGAGTTGACGCCGATCACACGACCGAGGCTGTCGAGGAGCGGGCCGCCGGAGTTGCCGTGGTTGATCGGGGCGTCGGTCTGGATCACGTGATCGATCGTGCTGCCGCTCGGCGAGGTCACCGCGCGCTGGAGTGCGCTGACGATGCCTGCCGTGACGGTGCGCTCGAGCCCGAACGGGTTGCCGATCGCGACGACCGGCTCGCCGACCTTGACCGCGTCGGAGTCCGCGAGTGCGAGTGGCGCAAAGCGCCTGCGCGGGCAGGTCGACCTCGAGCAGGGCGAGGTCCGTGGCGGGGTCCGTGCCGACCAGGGTCGCGTCGACGGTCTCCCGGTTCGAGAAGCCGACCTGGATCTTCTCGGCGCCCTCGACCACGTGGAAGTTGGTCACGATGTGCCCGTCCTTGTCGATCACGAACCCCGAGCCGAGCGCCCGTCCGGTGGGCTCGGAGCCGTTCTGGCCGGCGAGCGTGGACGTGATCTGCACGACGGCCGGTGCGGCGTGGGTGTAGACCTGCTCGGCCGAGAGGGCACCGCCGGCTGCCACGGTCGCGGGTGCGACCGGAGCCGACTGCTCGATCACGGTCGTCGCGCCGCCGAGCGCTCCGGTGGCCCAGGCCAGACCGAGAGCCACGCCGCCGCCGAGCACAGAGGCGGCGGCGAGCGTGGCGATCGGCGTCAATCGGCGGATGGGCGACTCGGCGCGGTGCACCCATCCCTTGTAGTCGCTCCGGCATGAAGCGTCTGTTGCGGCCCGTTAAGCCGCGGTTGTCCGACTCGTGCCACGCCTCACGCGCCTGGTCGTCCTGCCCCTGGCCGGTCGGCGTGTGGAGGCGACGTCAGAGCAGCCAGATGAGCAGGACGATGACGAGGATCAAGGCAAGTGTTCCGGCCCCGATGTACACGGCGTCCTCCTTGGATCGGTTACGAGAAGCTCGTCTTCCCGCAACCGCCGGCCGACAAACCGTCAGCGCGTCGCGGCGCCTGCCAGGTCCACGACCTTGACGGTGCGCTCCCGGTCGACGCCGAGCGCGTCGTCCAGCTTCCGGCCCAGCTCGCCGGAGGCGTACAGCTCCTCCGTGATGTCCGCCCCACCGATCAGCTCGCCCTTGATGAACACCTGCGGGATCGTCGGCCAGTCGCTGACCGCCTGCAGCTCCTGGCGGATAGCGGGGTCGGGGAGGACGTCGACCGTGGTGATCGGCGCGCCTGCCGACCACAGCGCCTGGAGGGCGCGCTGTGAGTTCCCGCAGGCGGGTGCCTGTGGCGTTCCCTTGATGAAGACGGCGACCGGCTCGTCGTCGATCACCTGCTGGATCTGATCGCGCAGCGTCATGGTGTCCCTTTCGTCGTGATGCGGAGCTCGTGGATGGTGCCGTCGGCGAGCGGCGCCTGCAGCGCTCGATTGACGAGCCGATGCTGCTCCACGAGCGAGAGCCCGTCGAACGAGGGCGAGACCACCGTCACGTGAAAGTGGTCACCGCCGCCGGTGCGATCGACGATCGACACCTGGGCGCCCGGAAAGGCCTGCTCCAGAAGCGCGCTGATCGTCTCGGTCGCCATCCGCGATCATGCTAGCGATGGGCTCCCGTCTCGCCTTCCTCGCCTCGCTACCGGAACGGCTCGTGCGCACCCTGGCGGCCGCCGTCGGCGGGGTCGTACACGAGACGGCACAGCTGCTCCTGCCGCGCTTCGTGCGCCGGTCGCGGCTGTACGAGGCGACCGCGAAGAATCTCCTTCGCGTGACGATCGAGCTCGTGGGTGGGGTGGATCGTCCTCCGGCGCCGGACGAGCTCGAGCCGAGCGCGGGCAAGCTCGCGGCGCGCAAGGCGGCGGGGAACGCGGTCGAGCTCGGCTCGATCGCCGCCTTCGGCTTCTCACCACTCTGGCTCCTGGCCGCCGCCTCGGACGTGACGCGGGGCACCCGCGTCTACCTCGACGCGTTCGTCGCCGAGCTGAAGCAGGCGGGCGTCGTGGCGGAAGGGGCCGAGCTCGCGACCGTCGACGACCTCCTCGCCGCGCTGGAGGGCGCGACAGGGACGACCGCGCGCCTGATCGACGTGCCTCCGCTCGAGGTCGAGGCGCTGCGCCGGTCGCTGAGCGACCTGCGCGAGGACGCCACGGGGCTCCCGAGCCCGGCGGAGCTGGCTGCATTGTTCGAAGGGCTGCGCGAAGTGGCGGCGCGCGAGCGGCGCAGCCTGCTGGAGGTATCGGTCGGCATGGGTCTGGCGTTCTTCAACGCCGCGCGCAAGGTCGGCCGCCAGCACGTGCTCGATCCGTACACGGAGGATCTCCGCCCGGTCCGCGACGAGGGCTTTGCCGCCTACGCAGCACGTGTTTCGAAGCCGTACGCACGGGCGGTGGCGAGGCACTTCGACCCCGCCAGCCGGACGCTGACCGAGCGCGCTCTCGACCGTCGCGCCTGAGATGGAAGAGGTTGCCACCGGCTTCCGCGCGTTCGTGGCACGCACGTTCGGTGACGATGGCCGCGCGTGGCTGGCGACGCTGCCGTCGCTGCTCGAGGAGATCGGCGCGCGCTGGAAGCTCGAGCTCGGGGCGGAGCTGCACGGTGGGCACCTGTCGTACGTGTGCGAGGCGGTGACGGCGGACGGCGTCGACGCGGTCCTGAAGCTCGGGCCGCCGTGGCCGCGCGTGCGGCACGAGGTTCTCGCGCTCCGGGCCTGGGGCGGGAACGGTGCGCCGTCGCTGCTGCGGCACGACGTCGAGCTGCACGCGCTCCTGCTCGAGCGCATCCGCCCGGCGACGCATGCCGATCCCGGTACGCCGGAGGACGTCGCCCGTCTCCTGGGCGCGATCCACGTCGCTCCGCCGGGTGGGCTGCCGCCGCTCGGCGAGACGGTGCGCCGGCGGCTGACATGGGCGAGCGACCAGGGCCGCGCCTCGGACGAGAAGCTCTCGTGGGCACTGCGGACCGTCGAGCACCTCGAGCAGGATCCGGTGCCCCCCGTGCTCGTCCACGGCGACTTCGACGAGCGCAACCTCCTCGTGTGCGCGCGGCGGGGGCTGTGCGCGATCGATCCGCTGCCGTGCGTGGGTGATCCCGCATACGACGCGGCGTACTGGGTGCACGCCAACCGCCGGCCAGGGCGCCGGGCCCGTCTGGAAGGTCTCGTCGCCGCCACCGGGCTGCCGCGCGACCGGGTGCGCGACTGGGCGGGTGTCGTCGGCGTGCACGGGTGAGGCCCGCGGGCGCCGGGTCCGACCGTCGGACGCGAAGAGAATCGCGGCCATCCATACAATCGAGGCATGGCCCACCCGGACTCCTTCGGCGCGCGGTCGACCTTGCAGGTCGGCGACGCGAGCCACGAGATCTTCCGGCTCGACGCCCTGCAGTCGCGCTACGACGTAGCCCGCCTGCCGTACACGCTGCGGATCCTGCTCGAGAACGTGCTGCGGCGGGAGGACGGGGTGACCGTGACCACGGCTGACGTCGAGGCGGTCGCCGGCTGGGACGCGAAGGCGGCTCCGTCGCAGGCGATCTCGTTCGGCCCGGCACGGGTGCTGCACCAGGACTTCACCGGCGTCCCCGTGGTCGTCGATCTCGCCGCCATGCGCGCGGCGATGTCCGACCTCGGCGCAGATCCACGTCGGATCAACCCGCTCATCCCCACCGAGCTGGTGATCGACCACTCGGTGCAGGTCGACGACTTCGCCAGCCGGCTCGCCATCCGGCGAAACGCAGAGCTCGAGTTCGAACGCAACCGCGAGCGGTACGCGTTCCTGCGCTGGGGCCAGACGGCGTTCGACAGCTTCCAGGTCGTGCCGCCGAGCACGGGCATCGTGCACCAGGTCAACCTGGAGTACCTCGCTCGCGTGGTCGAGTCACGCGACGGGCAGGCGTTCCCCGACACGCTCGTCGGCACCGACTCGCACACGACCATGATCAACGGCCTCGGTGTCCTGGGCTGGGGTGTCGGCGGGATCGAGGCCGAGGCGGCGATGCTCGGCGAGGCGATCTCGATGCTCGTGCCGCAGGTCGTCGGCTTCCGGCTCGTGGGCAGCCTGCCGGAGGGAGCGACCGCGACCGATCTCGTGCTCACCGTGACCCAGATCCTGCGCGAGACGGGTGTCGTCGGGAAGTTCGTCGAGTACTTCGGTCACGGGCTGGACGGGCTGCCTCTGGCCGACCGGGCAACGCTCGGGAACATGTCGCCCGAGTACGGGGCGACCTGCGGCTTCTTCCCGGTCGATGCGGAGACGCTCCGCTACCTGCGCCTCACCGGCCGCAGCGAGGAGCGTCTCGCGCTGGTCGAGACGTACTGCAAGGACAACGGCCTCTGGCACGACCCCGACGAGGAGCCGACCTACTCACAGGTCGTGCAGCTCGACCTGGCCGCCGTCGAGCCGTCGCTGGCGGGGCCGCGGCGACCGCAGGACCGTGTGCCGCTGCGCGACGCGAAGTCGTCGTTCCTCGAGGCGCTGGACAGCTTCGGGGCCGACTACGGCAACTCACACGACGAAGGGGTGGCGGAGACGTTCCCGGCGAGCGACCCGACCGCCACGCAAACACCCGGCGAGCACGCCTCGACCGCGGTCTCGCGAGTGCAGGTCGGCGACCCGGGCGCAGCGCTCGCCGCCCGCCCCGCCGGAGTGCGCTGCGAGATCGACGGCGAGACGATCGAGCTGAGCCATGGCGCGGTGGTGATCACGGCCATCACCTCGTGCACGAACACGTCGAACCCCGCCGTGATGATCGGCGCGGGCCTGCTCGCGAAGCGCGCGGTGGAGAAAGGACTGCGACGCCGGCCCTGGGTGAAGTCGAGCCTGGCGCCCGGCTCGAAGGTCGTGACCGAGTACTTCGACAAGGCGGGCTTGACGCCCTACCTCGAGGAGCTCGGCTTCCATACCGTCGGCTACGGCTGCACGACGTGCATCGGCAACTCGGGCCCGCTGCCCGAGGCGGTGTCGGCGGCGATCGCGGACGGCGACCTCGTCGTCTGCGCGGTGCTCTCCGGCAACCGGAACTTCGAAGCCCGGATCCACGCCGAGGTGAAGGCGAACTACCTCGCCTCGCCGCCGCTCGTCGTCGCGTACGCGCTGGCGCGGGAGGATGGATCTCGATCTGCTCACCGAGCCGCTGGGCCAGGGCAGCGACGGAGAGGATGTGTTCCTCGCGGACATCTGGCCCTCCGCCGCGGAGGTACAGAGCACGATCGCGGGCGCCATCGACGAGGAGATGTTCCGCGCCTCCTACGCCAACGTGTTCGCGGGCGACGAGACGTGGCAGGGGCTGCCCGTGCCGGAGGGCGACGTCTTCGAGTGGGATCCGTCGTCGACCTACGTCCGGCGGCCGCCGTACTTCGAGGGGATGACACCCGAGCCTGCGCCCATCGAGGACATCGCCGGCGCCCGCTGCCTCGTCGCCGTGGGGGACTCGGTGACGACCGACCACATCTCACCGGCCGGGGCGATCCGCCCTGACTCGCCCGCGGGCGAGTACCTGCTCGCGCACGGCGTCGAGCGCAAGGGCTTCAACTCGCTCGGCTCGCGGCGCGGGAACCACGAGGTGATGATGCGCGGCACCTTTGCGAACGTGCGATTCCGCAATCTCCTCGTCCCCGGCTCCGAGGGGACCTGGACGGTGCACGTGCCCTCGGGTGAGGAGATGACGATCTTCGACGCGTCGCAGCGCTACCTCGCGGAGGGAGTGCCGCTGCTCGTCCTGGCCGGAAAGGAGTACGGCACCGGCTCGTCACGTGACTGGGCGGCCAAGGGCCCCAAGCTGCTCGGCGTCACCGCCGTCATCGCGGAGAGCTACGAGCGCATCCACCGCTCCAACCTGCTGATGATGGGCATCCTGCCGTTGCAGTACCGCGACGGGGAGAGCCGCGAGAGCCTCGGCCTCACCGGTCGCGAGGAGTTCTCCATCGTCGGGATCGAGCGCGGCGAGGCGCACGAGGTGACGGTGCGGGCCGACGAGCGCGAGTTCACGGCGCTCGTGCGGCTCGACACGCCGCGCGAGCGTGAGTACCTGCAGCACGGCGGCATCCTTCCGTACGTGCTGCGCAAGCTCGCGCGCCGGTAGCTCCTCCCCGGGAACAGCGCGGGACGCTGAAGCATCACCCGGCGACGTCGAACCGTACGCTTCCGCCGTGAGCACGAACGAGGACGGCCGCGGCATCACGCCGGTGCCGGAAAGGCTCCACGTGCTCTCCACGCTGGACACCGGGCTCCTGTGGGGCAACCTCGGCGTCTCACTGCTGGTCGTCGTCGCAGGGGCCGTGCTCGTGCCTGCGCTCTCGCTGCCGGACGCGCTCCTCGCGATCGCGATCGGCTGCGTGATCGGCAACCTCATGCTGGCCACGGCCGGGGCGATGGGAGCCCAGGCGCGCGTGCCCGCCATGGTGATGCTGCGGGCTCCGCTCGGCACACGCGGCTCGTACGTCCCGACGACCGTGAACCTCATGCAGTGCATCGGCTGGACGGTGTTCGAGCTGCTGGTCATCGCCACCGCCGCAGCGGCGCTGTCCGACGAGCTGTTCGGCTTCGGCGCGCAATGGCTCTGGACGCTCGTGTTCGGCTGCCTCGCCCTGCTCCTCGGCCTGCTCGGGCCGGTCGGAGTGGTGCGGCGCGTGGTCCGTACCGTCGGCGTGTGGGCCGTGCCGCTGGCGCTCGTCTACCTGGCCTGGTGGGCGCTCGACGCGGGCGGTCTCCAGGCCGCGTGGGACGCGCCGGGAGAGGGCGGGCTGTCCGTGTGGCAGGGAGCGGACATCGTCGTCGCCGTGACGGTCTCCTGGGTGCCGCTGGCCGCCGACTACACGCGGTTCTCCCGCAGCCCGCGTAGCGCCTTCTGGGGAACGGGTGTCGGCTACTTCGTGCCGGATCTCCTGCTCCTGTCGCTCGGCGCCGTGCTCCTCTTCACGCGCGACGTCACCGACGCAGCTGCGCTGCCGCCGGCCGTCGCCGCCGGTGGAGTCGCCGCGTTTCTCGCGCTGCTCGCGCTGACGGTGGCCGAGACGGACGAGGCGTTCGCGAACGCCTACTCGGGAGCGGTCTCCAGCCAGAACCTGTTCCCGTGGGTGCCACAGCGAGCGCTCGTCGTGATCACGACGTCGCTCGGCGTGCTGGGCGCGCTCACGATCGACCTGCTCTCGTTCCAGACGTTCCTGCTCCTGCTCGGCTCGGTGTTCGTGCCGCTGTTCGGCGTGCTGCTCGCCGACTGGGTCGTCAACGGCCGGCGGTACGACGAGATCGACATCTTCGGCGCGCCGCAGTGGCGCCCGGGGATGATCGCCGTGTGGGTGCTCGGCTTCGCCGTCTACCAGTGGCTGGCACCGACCGGCCCCGAGTGGTGGGTCGAGCTCGTCGGCCACCTCGACCCGCCGGCGTGGGGCATCGGGGCGACGATCCCGTGCTTCGCCGCGACCGTCGCCGTCGGGCTCGTTGTCGCCGCCGCCTCCCGCCGCGCGGGTCTGCGCGCGGTGCGGACATGAGCGTCGCGATCGTCGGCAACCTGGCCGTCGACCGGGTCGCGGGTGGGGCACCGCGCGCGGGTGGGCCTGTGTTCTATGCGGCGCACGCGGCCGTCAGGCTCCGCGACCGACGCGCGCATCGCGGCGCGCTGCGCAGGCGCGGACGCCGATGTGGCGCTGAGCCCTCTCGAGGACGACCGGGCTGCCGCTGGTCTGGGAGCCGGGGCGGGTCACGACCGCGTTCGCGTTCCACTACGAGGGCGAGCGGCGCGTGATGACCGTCGAGGCCGTCGGTGACCCGTGGACGCCCGCGGACGTGACCGGCTGGGCGGCGCCGGCGCTCGCGGGGGCGGACTGGGTTCACGTCGGAGCCCTCCTGCGCTCCGACTTCGCCGTCGACACGCTGCGGGCACTGGCCGCGGAGGGCCGCCGCCTCCTCGTCGACGCGCAGGGCCTCGTGAGGCGCTCGGAGATCGGGCCGCTGCAGCGTGACGGCGAGGTCGACGCGGACGTCCTCCGCACGATCCACGTGCTCAAGCTCAGCGAGACCGAGGCACATCTCCTCGCCGGGGGAGTCGACGCCGCGGCGCTGCGATCGCTCGGAGTGCCGGAGGTCGTGCTCACGCTCGGCTCCGCCGGCTCGCTCGTCGTCACCCCCGCTGCCGTCGAGCGCGTCGCCGCCGAGCCGGTCGCAGTCGCCGACCCCACGGGTGCAGGCGACACCTACTCCCTCGGGTACGTGTCCGCGCGAGCGGACGGTGCGGAGCCGGCGGAAGCTGCCGTCCGGGCGAGTGCGCTCGTCGCAGCCGTGCTGGCCGAGCGGGTGTAGCGGTGCGGGCGCTCGTCGCGACCGCACTGGGCGTGCTGCTGGTCGACCTCGACGAGGAGGAAGTGCTCGACGGCGCGCCGCAGGACCCGTTGCCGCACGCCGGACGACGGCGCTGTGACGCTTCCCCGACTCGTGGCGGCAGCGCGGAGCGGGTCGACCGTGGTCGCGGTGGTCGACCGCAAGCCGCCGTTGCTCGTCTCCCACGACGCGGGTACGACCTGGCGCGAGGCGGGCGGCGGCCTGCCCCCCGGCCGCGACGTGGCGATCGCCGGTGACGACCCCGACGTCGTGCTGTTCGCCGGCGCGGAGCGCCTCTTCCTCTCGCTCGACGGCGCGCGCTTCTGGCACGCCCTGACGCTGGAGCTGCCCGAGATCACCGCCGTCGCATTCGCCGACGACTGATGCCGGCGCCGACACGCCGCCGGCTGCACGCGGCGCCTACAGGCGCAGCTCACCGCGGCCGACGACCACCGCCGAGCCGCCGACCTCGACGCGATCGATGAGGCCGCCGCCACCTTCCGCGCGCGCGTAGAGCGTGGAGGGGCGGCCGATCTCGACGCCCTGTGTGATGACGATCTCCTCACCCCAGGGGACGAGACCGTGGCGGGCGAGGTGGCATGCGAGCGGGCCGGCGGCACCGCCGGTGGCGGCGTCCTCCCCCACCCCGTCGCCCGGGCGAGAACATGCGCGTCTTCCAGTGCGTGCCGGAGCCTGCGAAGCAGTTGACCCCGGTGACGCCGAAGACGCCGAGCCCGCCCATGTCGGGCGTGAGCCCAGCCACCTCTGCCTCGCTCGCCAGGGCGACGAAGATGTGTCGCGAGCCGTTGTCGTACAGCTCGACGGGCAGCTCCGAGCCGGCCACCCCGAGGAGCCGAAAGAGATCGGCGGTCTCGTCGGCCGGCGTCACGGTGGGGACGGGCTGCTCCATGCGCCCGAAGACGATCCGGCCCGATGTGTCCCGCTCGAGGACGACAGGGACGACACCGCTGCCCGTCTCGATCCGGATCACGCCGAGCTGCAGCGGCGCGGCGAGGACGAACGCGGTGCCGAGCGTCGGATGCCCTGCGAAGGGAAGCTCGTACCGGGGCGTGAAGATCCTGATGCGAACATCGGCTTCACCTTCCGCAGCGAACACGAACACGGTCTCCGAGAAGCCGATCTCCAGTGCGACGCTCTGCATCGTGGCGTCGTCGAGCCCTCGGGCGTCGGTGAACACGGCGAGCTGGTTGCCTGCCAGCGGCACGTCCGTGAAGACGTCCGCGAGAACGAACCGGTACGGCGTCAGGGGCGTACCTCGAGCTCTCCGATGTGGATCCCACGCTCCTCGAGCTCGATCTCGAAACGTCCGGGGATCGTCGCCTGGAACACGATCCGCGCCTTCTGCCCGGGCGCCACGTCGGCCGACAGGTCGTAGCCGTGGAGATGCACCTCGTCCGTCAGGTCTGCGGTGACGACGAGGGTCACCTTGTCGCCCTTGTCGACGGAGCGGCGCTTGATGCCTCCGACCGAGGCGCCGTCTCGCACGACGATCGTCATCCTCGCCGCGGGAGGCGCTTCGGTGGTGGTCGTCGTCGTGGTCGTCGTGGTCGTCGTCTCCTCCGTCTGGGTGGTGGCGGTCTCCTCCGTCGTGGTCGTCTCGGTGGAGGCTTCGCCCGACGAGCCGCCGCACCCGGCAACGACGAGCAGGAGCACGACCAGGCACGTCGCGATGCCGGTACGCTGCGAGACGGGAGGCCGCCACGGACATCAGCGGCAACATTACGTGGGCAGGTTCAGATCTCGCGGCGCTTGGTCTGGTCGAGCCACTTGGCATGGTGCCGCGCGGCCCAGTCCTCGCGGACGTCGCCGCGCGTGATCCCGCGCAGTGCGTGGCGCGTCGTCGGGTGCACGAGGGCGAGGTAGAGATGCCCGACCAGGAGCACGAGCGAGATCCACGTCAGCGTCACGTGCACCGTCCCGGTGCCGTCGAAGAGGAAGCTGTGGTCACGCTCGCCGAGCCAGAGGAAGAATCCCGAGACGAGGAAGAGGACGGCGAACGCCACCGTGAGCAGCGCGTTCACCTTCTGGCCCGCGTTGAACTTGCCCTGCGGCCGGCGGCCTCCGACCAGCCAGCGGCGGTCGTCCCGGTCGAAGGACTCGATCTCGCGCCAGTCGCTGCGCAGCGCGCGGCGGTCGCCGAGGACGACGATCAGCAGGACGAGCCCGACCCAGACGACAGCCGTCCAGAGGTGGATCCCCTTGACGAGCTGGCGGCGGGCGACGATCTCGGACAGCGTCGGGAGCATGAGCACCAGCCCGGTCGCGAGCATGACGAGGAAGGCGCCCGCATGCGTCCAGTGCAGGAGCCGCTCGGTGCGACCGAAGCGCGGCACGAGTCGTGGCTCGGGCGGGCCGGCGATGTCAGGCCCCTATGCGGAGAGCCCGTTCGAGCGGCCGAGCCAGGCGTCGGCGTCGTAGCCGTTCTGCTCCCAGTAGCCGGGCAGCACGTCCGTCCGCACCTCGATGCGGGTCACCCACTTCACGCTCTTGTAGCCGTACATCTGCGGCATCACCACTCGGGCAGGAGCGCCGTGCGGTCGTGAGAGCGGCTTCCCGTCCATGTCGAGAGCCAGCATCACGTCGGGGAGCATCGCCTGCTCGTCGGTGAGCGAGTCGTCGTACGGCACCTCGTCGGAGATGAAGCGGAGCGACCGCCAGCCCTCGAGCGGCTTTGCCTGCTCGATCACGTCCGCGAGCCGGACGCCGCCCCAGCGCACGTCGTAGACCGACCAGCCCGTCACGCAGTGGAAGTCGGAGACCTGCTCGGCCCGTGGGAGCGAGCGCAGGTCGGCGAGCGTCAGGGTGACCGGCCGCTCGACATGACCTGCGATCTGCAGCCGGTACTCGGCCGGAGCGATGCTCGGCATCCTGCTGCCGATGGTGTAGATCCTCCAGCCGCTCGAGGGGACGAGCGCCTCGACGCTGTTCGGCACCACCTTGCCGAGGAGCCCGAACGCGTCGCGGGCGAAGAAGAGACCGGCGATGCCGGCTCCCACCACGCCGAGGAACGCGGCCCGCCCGATCGTACGGTCGTCCACGGGAATGGTGTAGCAGATGAATCCTTTCGCGTTCGTTACGCCTGCCGGGGTGGGGCATGCCCGCCCGTACACTGGCCTTGTGCGTGTCTACCTGTGCCGACACGCCGAGGCTGCGCCGGGCGACCCGGACGACCTGCGCGAGCTGACGGCGACGGGTCGCGAGCAGGCTCGCGCGCTCGCGGCGCGTCTCGCGGCGCTGCCCGAGCCGCCGGTGCTCGTCGTGTCGAGCCCGCTGCTCCGCGCCCGGCAGACGGCCAAGGAGATCGCCGCCGCGACGGGCGCGCCGCTGCAGGTCGACGCGCGGCTCGAGCCCGGTGCCACGGCGGACCTGCTGCGCGCCTCGCTCGAGGGCACCGACGGCCCTGTCGCGACGGTCGGTCACCAGCCCGACTGCTCCGAGATCGCCGTCGCCTTGACGGGCGCCGATCCGGGATTCTTGCCCGCCGGGGTCGTGGAGCTGTCCGTCTAGGAGGGCTCGGCGCCTGCTTCGTCCTCGCTCACGCGCCGTGCCGTGTCGCGCCACCAGGCTGCGTTCCACTCCATCAGCTCGATGCCGTATCGCAGGACGTGGGCGGTGGGACCGGTGATCGTCATCTCGCCGCCGATGCCACGGAAGAGCTCGGCGCTCGTCTCGAACACGGAGGCACGGCGGGCGGCGAGCGCATGGAGCTCGTCCGCCTCGACGAGGTCGCCGAAGAAGAGCCGCAGCAGCCCTTCGTCACGCAGCTCGAACGCGTCCGACTCGTCGCGCAGCCACTCCTCGAGCTCGCCACGCCCCAGGTCGGTCAGCGTGTAGACGCGCCGGCGCACCTTGCCGCGCGGCTCGTCGCGCGCATCCACGAGCCCGCGCTGCTCCAGACGGCGCAGCTCGGGGTAGATCTGTCCGTAGCTTGCGCCCCAGAAGAAGCGGGTCGACCGGTCGGTGACACGCTTGATCTCGTATCCGGTGTGCGGCCCCCAGGCGAGGAGGCCGAGGATCACGCGGCGCGTCGGGCTCACGGTTGACATATCTGGTAGATAGGTTAGCGTTCAGATCCGGATGACGAACGCGATCGCGGTACACGGGCTGCGCAAGGCCTACGGCTCACTCGAGGCGCTGCGCGGGATCGACTTCGAGGTCGGTCACGGCGAGGTGTTCGGCATCCTCGGGCCGAACGGCGCCGGCAAGACGACGACCGTCGAGATCCTGGAGGGCTATCGCCGGCGCGACGCGGGTGAGGTCGACGTGCTCGGCTTCGACCCCGGGCAGTCGCCGCGAGCGATGCGGGAGCGCATCGGGGTGGTGCTGCAGCACTCCGAGCTGTGGGCGATGCTGACCGTGCGCGAGGTGCACCGGATCTTCGCCGGCTACTACCGGCGGCCGCGCGACATCGACGAGGTGATCGATCTCGTGGGCCTGGCGGAGAAGCGTGACGCACGCGTGAAGACGCTCTCGGGTGGCCAGAAGCGGCGGCTCGACCTGGGCGTCGCATTGGTCGGCGACCCCGAGCTGGTGTTCCTCGACGAGCCCACGACCGGTTTCGACCCGGCGGCGCGTCGCGCGGCCTGGGAGATGATCAGGTCGTTGCGCTCGCTCGGGAAGACGGTCGTGCTGACGACGCACTACCTGGACGAGGCGCAGCAGCTCGCCGATCGCGTCGCCGTGCTGCGCGCGGGCGAGATCGTGCGGATCGGAAGCCCGGCGGAGCTGACGGCGTCGGGTCGTGTCGAGATCCGGTTTCGCAGGGACGGCAAGGACACGGTGGTCGAGACCGACGAGCCGACCAGAGCCCTGTACGAGCTGACCAGCGAGGCGATCGCCGCCGGGGTCGAGCTCGAGGCGCTCGAGGTGCGTCGCGCGTCACTCGAGGACGTGTACCTCGAGCTCGTGGGCGAGGAGGAGGGCGCGTGAGCATGGCCTTGCGTCTGGTCGTCCACCAGCTGCGCGCCGAGCAGCTCGTGTTCTGGCGCAGCCGCGAGGCGGCGATCTTCATCTTCGTCTTCCCGCCTCTCCTCTTCCTCCTGCTCGGCTCGGTGTACGGCGACGGGGACATCGACGGCGTGCAGGTGACGAGCTACCTCGTGGCCGGGCTGCTCGCCTACGCCGTCGCCAACACCGCCTTCGGTGGCCTGGCGATCCAGCTCGTGATCCGACGCGAGTACGGGATCCTGAAGCGGATCCGCTCGACCCCGCTGCCTCCGTCGCTCTACCTCGCCTGCGTCCTGGCGTCGAACCTGCTCGTCTACGTGCTGCAGGGCGTCACGGTCGTGGCGCTCGGCCTGCTGCTCTACGACGCCGACGAGCCTGCGAGCGCCGGCGCCCTGCTGCTCGTGCTCCTCTTCGGCGCGGTCAGCTTCGCGGGGCTCGGCTTCGGCGCGGCGGCCCTGATCCGCTCGGACGAAGCCGTGGCGGCGGTGGTGAACGTGATCGTGCTGCCGATGTCGTTCCTGTCGGGGGCCTTCGGCTCGACCGAGGGATATCCCGAGTTCCTGCAGGTGGTCGGCGACGTCCTGCCGCTGAAGCACTTCCTCGACCTGACGCTCGCGGCCTACGTCGACGGCGAGCCGCCGTGGCAGGACCCCGGCGCGGTCGGCGTCGTCCTCGCCTGGGCCGTGGCCGGATACGTGATCGCGGTGGCGCGTTTCGGCTGGGAGCCGCGCGAGCGCTGAGGCTCAGGAGCTCTTCTCGTCCAGCAGCTGGAGCAGCTCGTGTGCCGCGAGCTCGACGTCCTTGTGGTGCCACTCGGCGGCTCGGTAGTGACACGCGATCAGCCCGGAACGGTGGATGCGGCGGAAGTCCCCGTACACGAACGCGTAGCGGGCCTTGGTCTCGTCGGCGGCGCCCTCGGTCAGCCCGAGATGCCACTCCGCGTAGTCGCCCCACGAATGCGCCTCCAGGAAGCGATTCTCGTCGTCTGCCCGCGGCTGCACGTCGCCCCAGTCGCTGTCGAGGACGTACTGCCGGCCGGCGATGAGCCGTCGGGCCCGTGCCACCGCCCGCTTGTTGACCGCGTACGACGCCATGACCGAATCGTGCTCCGTACGCGCCTCGCCCAAACGCCCGACATCAGCTACAAGACTCCGGAGCGCCCCCGTAGCTCAGTGGATAGAGCAGCGGTTTCCTAAACCGCGTGCGCAAGTTCGATTCTTGCCGGGGGCATTCCGCCTTCGTGTTGTGCCCTGACGCAGCCGAACGCGCGCGCGTGAAAGACTCGTGGCGTGAGCGGGATGATGGGTCAGCGCATTCTCCGGCGCGAGGACTCGCGCTTCCTCCGGGGCAAGGGTCGCTACGTCGAGAACCTCGACCTGCCGGGCGCGCTTCACGCGACGTTCGTCCGCTCGCTATACGCGCATGCGCGTGTGTCGGCGTCGACGTGTCAGCGGCGGCGCAGCTTCCGGGAACGCAGGTGTTCACGTCGGCCGACGTCGACCTTGACACGTTCCAACCGCCGCCGTTCCCAGGTCTCGACCAGCGGATGGGACGACCGTTCCTCGCCGGGGACGTCGTCCGCTTCGCCGGGGACATCGTCGCCGTGGTGCTCACGGAGACCCGCGCCGACGGCGTCGACGCCGCCGAGGTCGTCATCGTCGAGTACGACCCTCTGCCCGCGGTGGTCGACCCCGCGCGGGCGCTCGAGGGAGACGTGCTGCTCTTCCCCGACGCCGGCACGAACGTCTGCACGAGCCATCCGGTCGAGGCGGACGAGACGCTGTTCGACGGCTGCGACACGGTCGTGTCGCAGCGCCTGGTCAGTCAGCGGCTCGCGGCGAGCCCGCTCGAGCCCCGCGCGTGCGCCGCCGTCGTCGGAGACGACGGGCGGCTGACGCTGTGGCTCTCGACCCAGACGCCGCACCAGGACCGCGACGGCCTGGCGATGAGCCTCGGCCTCGAACCGGCCGACGTGCGCGTCGTCGCACCGGACGTCGGAGGAGGGTTCGGAGCCAAGCTCCTCGCCGTCGAGGAGATCCTGGTCTCGTGGCTCGCACGCACGACCGGGCGCCCGGTGCGCTGGACCGAGACCCGCGCCGAGAACATGATCGCGATGGCCCATGGTCGCGCCGCCGTCCTCGACTTCACCATCGGGGGGAGCCGCGACGGAGACGTCCAGGCCTACCGCCTGCGCATCCTCCAGGACGTCGGCGCATATCCGCGCATCGGAGCCGTGCTCCCGGGCTTCACCGCCGTGATGTCGAGCGGTGTGTACGCAATCCCGGCGATCGAGACGGAGTTCACGTGCGTCGTCACCAACACGACGCCGATCGGGCCGTTCCGCGGCGCCGGGCGACCGGAGGCGACGCAGGCGATCGAGCGGGCCATGGATCTCTTCGCCGCCGAGCTCGGGCTCGACCCCGCCGAGGTGCGGCGTCGCAATCTCATCCCCGCTGATGCGTTCCCCTTCACCACCGCCTCGGGCGCGCACTACGACTCGGGCGACTACGAGCGAGCGCTCGACCTCGCGCTCGAGACGGCCGGCTACGGGGCGCTCCGCGACGAGCAGCGACGGCGGCGCGAGGCGGGCGACCCGGTCGCGCTGGGCATCGGCGTCAGCGTCTACGTCGAGATCACGAACGGCCTGGTGGAGCCGGAGCTCGGGGCGGTCGAGATCACGCCCGAAGGCGAGGCCATCCTGCGCACCGGATCGTTCTCGCACGGACAGGGGCACGAGACGACGTTCGCGATGATCGTCGCGGACCGGCTCGGGCTCCCGCTCGAATCGGTGCGCGTCGTCAAGGGAGACACCGACGAGGTGCGGCAGGGTGTGGGCACGTACGGCTCGAAGTCGACCCAGATCGGCGGCGTCGCGGCCGCGCAGGCGGCGCATCGGGTGGCCGAGCGCGCGCGCGAGCTGGCCGCTGAGAAGCTCGAGGCGAACGTCGACGACGTCGTGCTCGACGTGGGCGCCGGCGGCTTCCACGTGATCGGCTCGCCCACGCCCACCGTCTCCTGGGCGCGAGCTGGCCGCGGGCCTCCACGCCGACGGGCGGCTCGACGAGTTGCGCGCCGAGGAGGTCTTCAAGGCGGACGCGCCGACGTTCCCCTTCGGCGCGCACGTCGCGGTCGTCGAGGTCGACACCGAGACGGGCGCGGTCGAGCTCCGGCGCATCGTCGCCGTCGACGATGCCGGCCGCATCGTCAACCCCGTGATCGCCGAGGGCCAGGTGCACGGCGGGGTCGCGACGGGCGTGGCGCAGGCCCTCTACGAGGAGTTCGTGTACGACGAGGACGGCAATCCGCTCACGCGCGAGCTTCCTCACCTATGCGTTCCCGTCGGCGGCCGAGCTGCCGTCCTTCGAAGCAGTCTCCATGGAGACGCCGACGCCGCTCAACGCGCTGGGGGCAAAGGGCATCGGGGAGTCCGGGACGATCGGAGCGACCCCTGCCGTGCAGAGCGCCGTCGTGGACGCGCTCGCCCCTTTCGGCGTACGCCACATCGATATGCCCGCAAACGGCGAGCGGGTGTGGCGCGCGCTGCGCGACGCAAGGACATAGCCCTACGCCGGCGGGTGCCCGCGGCAGGCAGACCTCCCATCCGCAGAGTCAGGCACCCATCGGCTCAAGGCTGGACCTCGACCGTAGACTCCGACTGTGCCCGGCGGATGTGTACGTCGTCTTCGCGCGGCAGCCGATGAGTCGGTCGAGCGGCTCGGTTGCCTGGTCGGGCATTGGCACTGACGGACGGCGTGCCTACCGACGCCAATCCCGAGCCACAGCGTGGCGGCCTCCGCCTATTCCTGGTGTTAGGGGGCGTGACGGTGATCGGGCCCGCTTCCATGGATATCTACCTGCCGGGGTTGCCGGAGCTGGCGCGCGACTTCGAGGCGACCCCATCGGCGTCACAGGTGACGCTGACGACGTTCCTGATCGGGCTGGCGATCGGCCAGTTCCTCGCCGGGCCTCTGAGCGATGTTCACGGTCGACGGACGCCCCTTGTCGCGGGGATGGCGCTCTTCACCCTCACGACCCTGATCTGCAGCCTTGCTCCGAGTCTGTACGCGCTCGCCGCCCTGCGACTCGTCCAGGGAGCAATGGCGGCAGCCGGGCTCGCGATCGGGCGTGCGATAGTCCGCGACCTCTACTCGGGCGCCGCCGCCGCCCGTTACCTGTCGCGGCTGATGCTGATCGTCGGTCTTGGGCCGATCCTCGCTCCGGTGGTGGGCGGCCAGATTCTCCGCTTCAGCTCGTGGCGCGGCGTCTTCGTGGCGCTGGCGCTCCTTGGACTCGCTCTCACGCTCATGGCCGCTCGACTGCTGCCCGAGACGCTTTCTCCCCACCACCGTCGCGCACCCGGCGTCGGCGTCACCGCCAGGACGTTCGCGGGGCTGCTCGCGAACCGAAGCTTCCTCGGTTTCGTGCTCGTCGCCGGATTTTCCGGCGGCGCTCTGACCGGCTACATCGCGGGCTCCTCGTTCGTGCTCGAAGACGTCTACGGCGCGTCGCCGCAGACCTACGGCATCCTGTTCGGGATCACCGCTCTCTTCATGGTGATCGGCGCGCAGATCAACGCACACCTGCTCCGAGCCCGTTCGCCACACCGCCTGCTCGGAGTGGGACTCGTGATCCTCGTGGTCGCTGCGTTGGCGCTCGTCGCGGTGGTGCCGTTTCGCGGCGCGGGCCTCGTCGCTGTAATGCCGCCGCTCGTCCTCCTCTTCTTCAGCTGGAGCTTCATCCAGTCGAACACGCTGGCGCTTGCGCTCACCGACCATCCGCACGTCGCCGGCACGGCCGCTGCACTGCTCGGCGTCACCCAGTTCGTGTTCGCCGCCGCAGTCGCCCCGCTCGCCGGCCTTGGAGGCAGCGACACCGCGCTGCCTATGGTCGCCGTCATAGCGACGTGTAGCGTCAGCGCCGCGTTCGCGTTCGTGAGCCTTGTCCCAAGACTCCCCAAGGGGCCGACCCGTGCCGCCGTGGACGCGCCCGGCGCGACCGCCGTGGAGACCCTCGGCCGCTGAGCAAGACCGGGAATCCGCGCTGGCGGATTCCCGGTGTCTTGCCCACGGAACCGGGTAGCCGCGGCCCTAGTGCTTCCTTCGCTCGAAGAAGTGCTTGTCGATCCAGCGGGCGACGTTCCTGCCGATCTCTGCGCCCGCCTCGTCCGCTGTCCGGAAGTGGATCCCCTGCCAGATTCGGGCGTCGATCGTGTCGTCGACGACGTCCGTGAAGCGCGAGTAGTGACGCGTCATCGCCGTCGGCGCCGGGAACCCCAGGGTGACGGTCGCGGTGAGGTCGAACTCCATCTTGTCCTTGCCGAAGAACGCCTTCGCGGCGTTCATGACCGACCCGGTGACACAGTTGTAACCCGATGACACATCCGGGTACGGCGGAGTGGCGTTGAACGACGTCCACGCTGGGTCACCGACGGTCCTGGAGTTGGTGTCCGAGTCGCCGAGCCGGATGGCCGTGATCGGACGCCAGTTGCTCCAGAACGCCTTGTCGTCCCAGCAGTTGATGGCCGCGTCCGCGTGCGCCACGTTCACCATCGCGAAGAGACGAGCCTGCTCGGCGAGCGAGAGTCGCTTGCCTTGCGCAAGCCCGCGCAGCATGCGGCTGTACACCGGCATGGGGTTGACGGTGAAGAACTGCGCCGCCTCCGTCTGCTCCTGTGTGCGCTCGTTGGGCGTCAGCGGCGTGCCGATGCCGCCGAGTCGCTTCACCTCGTCGTACTCCTTCGCGTACTTCCGGCTTCCGAGTTCCGCCGGCCCGTCGCTCCTGAACTGCGAGTTGCTCTTCAGAGTGAACGGCTTGACCTTCGCGACCCATGCGAAGGAATCGCTCGGCCCGGACGGCGTCGTGCACGTGAGCGCCGAGACCGGCCGCCACTCACCGGGATCCTCGCCGCACGTGAACGAGAACGGTACGTAACGGCCGTCGCCCGTCCGCTTCGTGAGCATCGCAGCGGCGGCCGCCTCGCCTGCCTCGACCCCGGCGTCCTTGGACCTGCCGTCCGGGATCGCCGCGAGCGACGCGGTGTATTCGGTGTCGAGCCACGTGAGCGTCGCCGACGGTAGCGCCGGGACGGGCGCGATCCCGAGGCCGACGAGGACGTGATGCGCGGCCGTCGATGCGGCGGCCGACTTCGAGGCCCACGTCGGGGCCCGCGGCAGGCCGTGGAGGAAGGGCTCGTGGCTGCGGTCGATCATGTTGACGGCGTCGTACACGGCTCCCTGGACCATCGCCAGGTGCTGCGCCGCGACGGGGGGCGTCTGCCCTGCTCCCGGCCGAGGCGGCGGCGGCTCAGGCGGTGGCGACGGCAGCGGCGGGTTGAACAGCGCGTCGAGCGCGTTCAGGTTCCAGTCGAGGATCGTGTCGTCCGGTGGTCCCGCGACCGCGGTCGTGTGTCCGCTCCCCAGCAGCACGGCGATGGCCGCCACGACCATCCCGCCGAGGGCGAGCGCGCGCATGGGCTTCGCTGCGCGTTGCATGCCCATCTCCTTTCCTCTCCCTGCATCTCCAGACGTCCGCACTGTGGACAGCCGCAGATCGTGACGTTTCTAACAAGCTTGGCCCGTGATTGCAACGGCGCCGATGTCCCGCCGGAGGAACCGAAGAACACCACTCGCGTCAGCGAGGGGCTGTGGGCGGCCCGTCCTACTCGCGCGGGATGTTCCACACGACCCGGCTGCCGCGCGGGCCTCGCACGATGGCGATGACCTCGGAGTGCAGGGCGGCCGTCGCGGAGATCAGCCAGAACGCGACCGGGTAGAGAGCGCCGACCACGAGCGCCCGGGTGATGCTGCGGTCGTAGCCGCGCTCGAGGGTGAGCGCGACGATCATCTGGATCGTCGCCATGAGGCAGATCGCGACCCCCCATGTGAGCGCGAAGCCGACCACGTTCTCGCCCTCGTCCACCAGGATCCCGAACAGGGTGAACACGAGGCACGCGAGGAGGGCGAGTACCCAGACCAGCGACGCGAACGCCCTCGACGCTCAGCAGCCACATGCGGCGGTTGCGCCAGCGGCTCACCTCGGAGCGGTGGACGTGGAGCACCTCGCCCTGGCCGCGTGCCCAGCGCTTGCGCTGCATCCACAACGCGCGGAGCGATGCGGGTACCTGCATGCCGACGAGCGCTCGCGGCTCGTACGCCGTGTGCCAGCCGTCGAGCAGCAGCTTCCAGGTCAGGTCGATGTCCTCGGTCGCCATCCGCGGGTCGAAGCCGCCGACGGCGAGCACGCGGTCTCGGCGGAAGAGCGCCAGGACGCCTGCGACGACGCCGACGCGTCCGGTCAGGGACTGGCTGCGGCGGATCAGACCGATGATCGACGCCGCTTCCAGCACCTGCAACGCAGTCAGAAAGCTGCCGCGGTTGGTGACGTGCGGCGCTCCCGCGACCGCTGCGACGAGGGGCGAGCGGCAGATGCGTGCCACGAGCAGCTTGATGGCCAGGGGATGCATGTGTGTGTCGGCGTCGGTGACCACGACCAGCTCGTACCGCGCCTGCGCGAAGCCGGCGTTCAGCTGCTCGGCCTTGCCGCGGTTGACGGGGTCGCGGATCACGCGGCAGCGGGGGTCGCCCGCGGCTGCCTGCAGCGCGGTGGCCTCGGTCGCGTCGGTCGAGCCGTCGTCGAGAACGAGCACCTCGAGTTGCGGGTAGTCGGAACCGATCGCCGCCGCGACACTGGTCGCGATCACCGCCTCCTCGTTGTAGGCGGGGATCAGCACGGACACACCCGGCCACCCACCTTCGGGTTCCTCGGCCGCTTCCGGCTCGTCGAGCACTCGGAACAGGACTGCTCCCGCGATCCACATCGCTGCGGTGCACACCGGATAGAGCACGACGAACGCCACCAGCAGCCTAAAGACTGTCCACATACCGCTTCTCGTGCCTCACGCGCGACGCCCGCAGCAGGACGAAAACGATCAGGGCGACGACCAACGATCCGACACCCACGAGCTATGCCCAGCGCGACCGCCCAGCTGTGCCTGAGGAGAATCGCGCCACCGGCGATGACGACCAGCCACAGAAACGGGCCGACGACGACGCCCACGATCAGGGCCGAGCGCGAGGCCGGGTGGAGCGGCTCGAAGCGCACGGAAGACGTTGCGACACGCTCGCGCATACGTAGCCGCGATCCTCTCAGCGTCTGGTCCAGCCGACGCGCGACTCGAGCCGCGAGCGCGGCGATCCACACCGTCGAGCACGGTCCGCCATTACAGTGGCCGCCGGATGAAGGTATCGGCGATGCCGCTCGTCATCGTCAGCTGCGGCATCGCTCTGCTCGTGTCCGCGTGCGGCGGCTCGAGCGACGAGAGCACGCCGCGGACGCCGCAGCCCGCTCCCAACGTGGTGCTCACCGCGGAGGAGAAACAGGTCTGGGCGCCTCTCCCGCCCAACCGCTCGGAAGTGCCCGTGCTCCTGTACCACGGCATCGGCCCCGCGAGCGACTTCTCGGACCCGGCGGACGCGTCCTACGGGGTCGAGTTCGACGACTTCGCCAGGCAAATGACGTTGATCGAGCACGCCGGCTACCAGACGATCGACCTGCCGACCTTTCTGCGCTTCGTCCAGGGAGACCCGGTCGACCTTCCCCCACGGCCCCTCCTGCTCACCTTCGACGACGCCCGAGCAGATTCGTGGACCGGCGGCGACGGCATCCTCGAGAAGCTTGGCTTCAACGCCGTGATGTTCGTCGATGTCGGCCACGTCGAGGACCAGCAGCCCCGAATACCTGACCTGGGAGGAGCTCGAGGCGGTCCAGTCAAGCGGACGCTGGCAGCTCCAGCTCCACTCCGGCCACGGGCACCAGCAGATCCAGTACGGCCCCGGCCCGAACGACTACGGCGCCTACTACGCCTACGAGCAGCAGGACGAGAAGTTCGCCGGATGGCGCAGGCGCGTGCGCTCCGACATCGACTGGGGCCAGGACACGCTCGCACGCCACATTCGCGCCTACCAACCGCTCGCCTTCGCCCCCCCGTACGGCAACTACGGGCAGGACGGCACCAACAACCCGCGCATCCCCGAAGACCTGCTCGGCTGGCTGACGAGGACGCTACGACGCGGTCTTCACCCAAGACCGGAACGCCCTCGCCCACCAGGGCAGCAAACAGCCGCTGGGCCGCATCCAGGTCACCCGCGCCACAAGCGGCGGCGACCTCCACTCCAAGCTCCTTTCCGGCGGCCCCTGACGGCGCGAGTACAGCGCAGCGGCCAGCTGCGTCGCCCGCGACAAGGACCCGCGGTCGTCACGGTTCGGCATCCCTCCGCGCGGGTACGACAACAGCATGGACAACACCGTTGCTTTCATCGGCGACACAGACGACTCGAACGTCGAGGTGGTCGTCAACTTCGGGCTGCTCACCGGGCGTGAAGCGACGATCGCCGAGGTCGATCGCCTTGCGCGACGCCTCCTCGAGCATGTGGACGGTGTCACGGTCGTCGCGTGCCGTCGTCACGAGTTGACGCGCGAACACGAGACCGTCGTCCACCAGGTGCTCGTGATGGCGCCCGTGGCGGACCGCGTCGCCGATGTGCTGCGTGACCGCTGCGAAGCCTGGGCGCTCGATTGCGCTGCGGATCGCACCGTTGAGCCACTGCCCCTCTAGCGGGCCGGGAGCCGAATCGCGGCGCTGGCTCAGCCCGGATCGGCTCGCGCGTGTGCGGAGGGTCGTGCACGAGAACCTGCGTCTGTGACTGAGACCTCGCCCGTAGCACCCTTACGTGTCCTGCGACGCGACCATGACCGGCGCGAACCTGTGCGTGCGCGCGCCGCCGTACTGCGTGAAGCCGTCGTAGACCTCGTACCGCCAGGTGCCCGCCCTCGGGAACACGACGCGGGCGCGGTAGCGGCCGGCCTGCTTCGTCGGCTTGGCCTTGAAGGTGTACGCCAGAGTCGCGCTCACGGAGCGGCCGCCGGCGATCCTTCGGATCGTCACCGTCGGCTTCAGGCAGCACAGCGGCTGCGTTGCAAGGCCGTGTTGGAGCACCGTGATGTCGACGACCCAGGGCTGGCCCGCAGACAGGCCCTTCGGCGTCGAGCTCAGCTTCACGGTCGCCCAGCCCCCCGCGAGCGCCGTGCTCGCACACACGAGCGCCGCAACCGCCGCGACGACGATGAGTGACCTACGCACTTTCGACCTCCTCGTTCGGATGCTCCGTGTACACCGGATCGGCGTCGTAGGTTCCCGGGGACTCCATGAGGCTGGCGGCTGCGACGGATTCCGAGCGCAGCGTCCAGCTCCGCATGGCGGGCTGTCTACACGCTCTCGAGCCCGACGTAGTTCTCGGCGAGCGAGGTGGCGGCGGCGCGGGAGGTCGTCACGTAGCGGAGCTGGGAGAGCTGGAGCTTGAGGTCGAAAGCGTCCTGCCCTTCCGGGCGGTGGAGCATCTGGGTCATCCACCACGAGAAGTGCTCGGCACGCCAGACTCGCCTCAGGCACGTGTCCGAGTAGGCGTCGAGCGCATCGGTGCCGCCGGACCGGGACCAGTCCACGAGCGCCTGGGCCAGGACGTGCACGTCGTGGAGCGCGAGGTTGAGCCCCTTCGCGCCGGTGGGCGGCACGATGTGGGCTGCGTCGCCGGCGAGGAAGAGCCGTCCGTAGCGCATCGGCTCGCAGACGTAGCTGCGCATCCCGGTGACGCCCTTCTCGAGGATCTGTCCCTCGACGAGCGTCCGTCCTTCCAGGCCGAGGCGAGCCTGCAGCTCTCCCCAGATGCGGTCGTCCGGCCACTCGGCCAGGTCCTCGTCGGGTCGTGACTGGAGGTAGAGGCGGCTGAGCTCCGGGGAGCGAAGGCTCGAGAGCGCGAACCCGCGCTCGTGGTGGGCATAGACGAGCTCGTCGTTGGACGGGGCGACCGCTGCGAGGATCCCGAGCCAGCCGAACGGGTACTCGCGCGAGAACTCGGACAGAACGCCTGCCGGAATGCTCCGCCGGCAGATCCCGTGGAACCCGTCGCAGCCCGCGATCACCTGACACTCGAGCTCCTCGTCGCGGCCTTCGTGCCGGTACCGGATCAGCGGACGCTCGGTCTCGACGTCGTGCACGGCGACGTCCGCGACCTCGAAGTGGAGAGGCAGATCCGTCTCGAGGCGAAGGCGAATCAGGTCCTTGACGAGCTCGGTCTGGCCGTAGATCACGATCGCACGCCCGTCGGCGAGGTCGCTCAGCGGGATCCGGTGGCGCTCACCTGCGAACTGGAGCTCGATCCCGTGGTGGACGAGGCCCTCGCGCTGCAGCCGCTCGCCCGCGCCCGCCTCCACCAGGAGGTCGACGATCGCCTGTTCAATGACCCCTGCGCGAATCCGCGCTTCGACGTACTCGCGGCTCCGGTCTTCGAGGATCACCGTTTCGATGCCCTCGCGCTGGAGGAGGTGGCCGAGCGTGAGCCCGGCTGGACCGGCGCCGACGATGCCCACCTGCGTGCGCGTGCGGCTCACCCGGTTCCGTTCTCCTCAGGGGCCTGTTGGGCGGCTACCGCCTGCTCGGGCTCGATGGGGCCGCGCGCAATCGCCATCCCTCACATCCCCCTGTTCGTCGCGGGATCAGCACGAAGCCTAACCGCGCTTGTATGCAAACACCGGCAGCGTGCAGCGCGACAACGCGCTTGCTGGACTCCAAACAACGGGTGTTGTATACATGCGCCGATGTCCTCGCGACGCTCTCGACGAGCCGCTGGGAGTTGTCCTGCGGTTCGCGCAACAACCAGAGTGGGTGCGTCGTCGGAGATATCGACCGACAAGAGGTTCGTTCGGGGTCATGACTGACCGGTTCGTGAGCGTCTCGACGTGGTCAGCCTCGTCTCAGGCAGGCATGACGGAAGGAGGCAGGTCGTGAATCGTCTCAGGTGGATTGCGGCCGTGGGCGCTGTTGCGATGTTCACGGCCGTGCTGGGCGGCTCGAGTGCGTACGGCGGGTCGAGCTCGCCGGCCCAGGGGAACCCGATCAAGCTCGGGGTGCTCACACCGCTCACGGCGAACTTCGCACCCTGGGGGATCCAGGTACGCGCAGGGGCGGCGCTCGCGGTGAACGAGATCAACAGGTCGGGCGGCGTGAAGGGGCGCGGTCAGGGACGACTGATCAACCTCGTCGTCGCGGACGACCAGTCCACGAACACCAACGCGGCCATCGAGGGCTTCAGGCGGCTGACGCAGCAGGAAGACGTCGTCTCGGTCGGGGGCATCATCGGAAGCCCGATCGGGCTCGCGACCACGCGGCTCGCCGAGGAAGCGAAGGTGCCGTTGTTCCTCGTGAAGTCGGGTAACAACGAGGTCCTGACGCAGTCGAGCCGCTACACCTTCCGTACCTGTCTGCCCGCGGCCGCCATGGTGGCTGCCTCGGTCGTGCAGCTCGCACAGCGGCGGGAGATCCGAAGCGTCGGCGTGATGATCGCCGACTACGCGTGGGGCCAGTCGTTCAAGTCGTCGCTCGAGGTGGAGGCCAGGAAGGCGCCGAACATCAGGTTCCACGTTCAGGTTGCGCCGGTTCCGACGACCAACTTCACGCCGTATCTGCGCTCGATGGGCGACGTGTCGCTGATCGTCGCGATGGGCCACCCGCCGGGCGCGGGGCTGATTCTGGCTCAGGCAGGACAGCTCGGGATGAAGGCGCCGGTGGTTGGTGCCTACTCGCCCTACTCGCTCACGGTGAGGAACGCCGGAACGGCGGCGTACGGGCGCTGGAGCGACTTCAAGTGCATGTCAACGGGGAGCAAGGCGTACAAGGCCCTCGCGAAGCGCTACCTGCGCACGTTCCCGCAGAACGAGTTCATGGAGGACGACGCCCTGGCGGGCTATGCGTACGTGAAGATCGTCGCGGACGCGGTCAGCAAGGTCGGAGTCAACAGACAGAGGGTCGCTGCCTACATCCACGCCAACACGTTCAACATCCCCGGGTACGCGTGGCCGCTCAGGTGGACGCAGTGGGGCGAGATGATGGGGGCTCGACCGGAGTTCACCATCCTGACCAAGGGCCCGACGCCGGAGCGCGGGCTCAACAGCAACGGAGACTGGTGGCCGAGAGTGCTGTTCAAGTCGCAGCCGCTGGCTCCGTATCGTCCCCCTTCGTAGCCTTGGAGACCAGGCCTGCTCCTCGAGGTTGACGCGGTTACGAAGCGCTTCGGCGGTCTGCCGGCCGTCGACAGCGTGACGTTCGGGATCGACGACGGCGACATCGTCGCCGTCGTCGGTCCGAACGGGGCCGGAAAGAGCACCCTCCTGAAGCTCATCGTCGGGCTGGAGCGGCCGACACGCGGGAGTGTGCGGCTGAACGGTGCGAGGATCGACGGTCTGACCGCCCATCAGGTGAGGCACCGGGGGATCGCGATGGCGATGCAGCGACCGCTTCCCTTCGGGTCGATGACGGTTCTGGAGAACGTCGTCCTCGGCGCGATGTTCGGCGGCAGCGACGGGATCGTCGGCGAACGAGACGCGAGGCGCCGGGCCGCCGAGTCCCTGGCGTTCGTCGGGCTCGAGGGCCGGGCCGAGCAACCGGTCTCGAGCCTGAACCTCCATCAGCAGCGGTTTCTCGAGATGGCCAAGGCGCTCGCGGGAAAGCCAAAGGTGCTGCTGCTCGACGAGGTGATGGCCGGCCTCAACGAGGCGGAGCTCGCCGCCTCGGTGCAGATCGTCCGCAACGTTCGTGACGAGTTCGGAGCGGCCGTCTTGTGGGTCGAGCACGTGATGAGCGCGGTCATCCAGCTCGCGGAGCGAGCGATCGTCCTCAACTTCGGCCAGCTCCTGGCGGAGGGCCCGCCCGAGGTCGTGATGCGGGACCCGCAGGTCGTCGACGCGTATCTCGGGCAGGCTCGCGTTGCTTGAGGTCGAAGGACTTGCGGCCGGGTACCTCGGCGAGCGGGTCATCGACGGCATCGACATCGAGGTGCTCACCGGCGAGGCCGTCGCGATCATCGGCTCGAACGGCGCAGGCAAGACGACGCTCTTCCGGGCCATCGCCGGGCTGCTGCCGAAGATGGAGGGTCGCGTCGTGCTCGACGGCCAGGACATGACGCGACGCCCCGCCCACCGCGTGTCGCGCGCGGGAATCGCGTACGTGCCGGCCGAGCGGCACCTGTTCCCGGCCATGACCTTGAAGAGCAATCTCGTCCTCGGCGCCTATCCCAGGCGCCCGGACGCCGCGACACTGGAGCTCGTGTACGAGCTCTTCCCGCGGCTGCGGGAGCGCCAGCGCCAGCACGCCGGAACCCTGAGCGGCGGTGAGCAGCAGATGCTCGCAGTCAGTCGCGCACTCATGGCGCGACCACGGCTGCTCATGCTCGACGAGCCCACGACCGGTCTCGCGCCCAAGATCGCGCAGTCCGCGTTCGAAGCGCTCGAAGGGCTCAAGAAGGAAGGGATGACACTCCTGATCGCCGAGCAGCAGGTGCCGCTCGCGCTCTCCGTTGCCGATCGTGGCTACGTGCTCGAGAACGGTCGGATACGGCTGAGCGGGACGTCGGAGGAGCTCGACCGGAACCCGGAGGTGCGGCGCGCGTACCTCGGTGTCGCATGACAGCGGTCGTCCTCGACGGGATCGTGGTCGGGCTCGCTTTCGGGCTGCTCGGCGTCGGGATGACGCTCGTCTACGGGCTCGGCGGCGTCCTCAACCTCGCGTACGGCCAGATCGTGGTGCTCGCTGCGATCGTCATCTCCCTCGTCATGGGAGACGGGGTGGCAACGGTTCTTGCCGCTCTCGTCGGCGTGCTCGCGGCAGTCGGCGTCGCCCTCCTGCTCGACCTCACGTTGATGCGGCCCGTCTACCGCCAGCACGGCGAGGAGCGGACGCTGATGGGGCTCCTGCTCACGCTGGGAGCCGCCTTCGTCATCGGCGGTCTGCTCGTCTGGCGCTACCCGTCCGGCGCGCTCTACATCAACATCAGCGGCGACCCCGTCTCGATTCTCGGCGTTCCGATGGCGGTGGGGAGCATCTGGGCCTCGGTGATCGCGCTGGCCGTGGCCGCGCTGCTCCTCCTGTTCTTCGGCTTGACGACGTTCGGGCGTGGCGTCCGGTCGGTCATCCAGGACGAGACGGGCGCGCGGCTCGTCGGCATCAACCCGTCGTTCGTCCGCACGGTGATCTTCGCCCTGAGCGGTGCGCTTGCCGGAGTCGTGGCGATCACGCAGTCGATGAGCGGGCCGCTGGGTGTCAACGCGGGCTTCGAGCTCACCACCTTCGCGCTGATCGTGACCGTCGTCGGCGGTCTCGGCAGCGTGGCCGGAGCGTTCCTGGCGGGCGTGCTCCTCGGGATCGTGAACAGCCTGAGCGCCCACTACATCGGCCAATACATCACGACCATCGTCCTGCTGGGCGCAGCAGCCTTGACGATCCTCATCCGGCCACGCGGGCTGCTCGGACGGTAACGGAGATGGCGACGACGAAGAGCCGGCCGAGTCTCGGTGCGCTCGCGTCGGGCAAGGTCGCTTGGGCGCTCCTGCCGATCGTCGCCACCGCCGCGATTCTCGCCGTCCTCCCGGTGGTCTGGTTCGGCGACTCGCCCTTCACGACCTCGTTGGCGGTGCAAGCGCTCGTGTTCGCGTCGTACGGAGTCGGCTTCAACCTGATCTTCGGGAGCACGAACCAGCTCTTCCTCTGCGTCGGAGCCCTGGCCGGAGTCGGTGGCTATGGAGCAGCGATTCTGACGAACGAGACCTCGCTGCCCATGGCGGCGGGCGTGGTCGTCGGGACGGCGTGCGCGGCGACCGTCGGCGGGCTCCTGAGCTGGATCGCGGTGCGCCGCTCGCTCGGCATCATCTTCACGGGCATCGTCACGCTGGTGTTCTCACTCGCGTTCGCGAACCTTCTCCTCGGCCAGCGCGAGCTGACAGGGTCCGAGACCGGCCTCGTCGTTCCCGGGGCGCCAAGCGACATCGGCGACGACCGCGTGGGCGGCTACTACCTCTTCGCGGGGCTGCTCGTCGCCTTTCTGATCGTGTTCCGCGCGCTCCAGCTCTCGCACGTCGGATGGGCCTTCCGCGCCCTCCACGACGACGAGGTCGCGGCCGAGCTCGCCGGAGTGAACGTGTCGCGCTACCGCATCTACGCGGCGACCATCGGGTCGGCGATGATCGGCCTGACGGGGGCCCTCATCGCCTACAGCGCGGGCTTCATCAGCCCGGCGACGTACAGCTTCGACCGCGTCGACGTACGCGTCCTGGTGATGGTCGCGTTCGGCGGCCTGGGCACGCTGCTCGGTCCGGTGATCGGTGCGTCCGTCTTCGCAATCCTGGACGAGCGCCTGACTGCCAGCCTCGAGCTGCGAGAGGTGCTGTACGGCGTCTTCGTGATCGCGATCTTCCTCGGTTTCAGGAGAGGCGTCGTGCACGCATTCGTCGCGTTGTACCGCCGGCTCGTCGGCACGCGCCGCTCCGAGCCCGCGGTCGAGACGTCACGCGAGTAGCTCGGTCATCCTGCATGCAGAACGAGTGCGGAGCGCCGCGAAGGCTCGACATTCGCCGACCTCCGGCGCGGATTGCATGCAACGCGCTGCGTCCCCGGTTACGCTGCCGGTCGTGCCTCGCGGGAACCACGCGAACTCGCAGACCACGAAGGCGACGCTAGGGCTCCGCGAGCTACTGCTCAGCGGGGCCTTCAAGCCGCGCGAGCGGGTTCCCGAGCTCCGTCTGGTCGAGGAGCTCGGCGTGTCGCGGACCCCGCTCCGCATCGCCCTCATGACGCTCGAGCACGAAGGGCTCCTCGAGACGCTCCCGGGCGGCGGTTTCGTGGTGCGTGAGTTCACGCGCACCGACATCGACGACGCCATCGAGCTCCGCGGTGTCCTCGAAGGCACCGCAGCGCGCCTCGCGGCGGAACGACTCGAGTCGGACGACGAGCTCGTGCCCCTGCGCGACTGCTGCCGGAGGCTGGACGCCATCGTGCGCACGAGGAGCATCGAGACCTTCATGGAGTACCTCCGCCTCAACGAGGAGTTCCACCACGAGTTTCGCGAGCTCGCGAAGAGCCCGCAGCTCGACCGCGCGCTCGAGCACGTGCTCGCGCTTCCGTTCGCGCCGCCCAGCGCCCTGCTCATGGTGCACTCGGCGCTCCCCGAATCGTGGGAGATCCTGCTCGTGGCGCATCACCAGCACCACGCGCTCGTCGACGCGATCAGCCGGCGTGAAGGAGCGCGTGCGGACGCGATCGCACGAGAGCATGCTCGCATCGCACGCGAGAACCTCGACATCGCGCTCGAGAACCGCCACCTCCTCGAGCGCATCCCGGGCTCGACACTACTGCGGCTTCCCGCTGCCTGATACCGCCTGCGATTGCCGGAAGAGAAGGGAGCGCACGTGAGCCATCGGAGTCTCGAAGATCTGCTGACCACGGCCGGGAACCCCGTGGCGCTCCTCCGCAACTCGCCTGCGGGGCCGAACGTCTATCCCGGAGTGCCGCCGGAGTTCACGAACTGGCGCGACGAGCAGCGGGCCTGGCAGGAGACCTGCGTCCTGTTCAACCAGTCGTTCCACATGAACGACCTCGCCGTGGAAGGCCCGGACGCGCTCGACCTGCTCTCCCGGCTCGCGGTCAACAGCTTCGACGGGTTCGGCGTGGGCCTCGCCAAGCACTTCGTGCCGTGCAGCCCGGACGGGTACGTGATCGGAGACGTCATCCTGTTCGCGCTGGATGGCGACCGCTTCAACCTCGTCGGCCGGGCCCCCGCGCTCAACTGGATCAGGTTCCACGCGGAGACGGGCGGATACGACGTTGCGGTCGAGCTCGACCCGAGGACCGCGCTGCGCACCGACGGCCGCCGCAGGCTCTATCGCTTCCAGGTGCAGGGACCGAACGCGATGCAGGTCATCGAGAAGGCACTCGGCGCCCCTCCGCCCGAGCTCGCGTTCTTCCGCACGACGACGGTGACGATCGCGGGCAAGGCCACGGGCGCGCTGCGCCACGGGATGGTCGGTCAGCCGGGGTGGGAGCTCTTCGGCCCCTGGGACGACGAGGAAGCGGTGCGCGAGGCGCTCGTCACCGCCGGAGAGGAGTTCGGCCTCAGGCAGGCCGGGGCACGGGCGTACTCGTCCAACACGCTCGAGTCCGGCTGGATCCCGTCGCCGCTCCCGGCCGTGTACTCGGGCGAGAGCATGAAGGCCTACCGCGAATGGCTGCCGGCGGCCGGGTACGAGGGGTCCGCGTCGATCGGCGGCAGCTTCGTCTCCGACGACATCGAGGACTACTACTTCACGCCGTGGGACCTTGGGTACGGCAGCTACGTCAAGTTCGACCACGACTTCGTCGGGCGCGAGGCGCTGGAGGACAAGTCCGACGGCGACCACCGCCGGAAGGTCACGCTGGCGCTCGACGACGAGGACGTGACCCGCACGATCGGGACGATGTTCCAGAAGACCGGGCGGGCGAAGTTCATGGACTGGCCCTCGGCGGTGTACTCGATGCACCAGTTCGACAGCGTCACGGTCGACGGGAAGCCTGTCGGCGTCTCGACGTGGATCGGCTACAGCTCGAACGAGGGGAAGATGCTGACCCTCGCCGTCCTCGACGCCGAGCACGCCGAGCCCGGGACGGACGTGACGTTGGTGTGGGGAGAGGACGACGGCGGCACTGCGAAGCCCACCGTCGAGCCCCACGTGCAGGTCGAGATCGGAGCAGTGGTCAGCCCGGTTCCCTACGTCGCAGCGGTACGCACGTCGTACGCGCCGGGCCGGCGCGCGTCGCAGACCTGAGCCCGGCACAGCGGGGCGTCCGCGTCCTCCCCGGGGTCGGTGGCAGGTCCGCAAAAGGCGCTGTGCGCTGCAGGCTCGTTCGTACCGACTCGTCACACGCCGGGGCTTGGCTAGGGTGACCCGATGACCGCTGCGATCGAAGCGGAGGGTCTCCGAAAGCGCTACGGGTCGGTGGAGGCGCTGCGCGGCGTCGATCTGAGCGTCCAGGCGGGGACCGTGTTCGGCCTGCTCGGGCCGAACGGCGCAGGAAAGACGACGGCCGTGCGGATCCTGACGACGCTGCTCAAGCCGGACGCCGGGAGCGCGCGCGTCGACGGGCTGGACGTCGTCGACGATGCCGCGGCGCTACGTGCACGTATCGGCGTGGCCGGCCAGTACGCAGCCGTGGACGAGAACCTGACCGGATTCGAGAACCTGGAGATGGTCGGGAGGCTCTACCACCTCGGTCGCGCCGCGGCGCGCGAGCGGGCGACGGAGCTCCTGCAGGCCTTCGATCTGGTCGACGCGGGAGACCGGGTCGTCAGGACGTACTCGGGAGGCATGCGGCGCCGGCTCGACCTCGGCGGAGCGCTCGTCGCACGGCCGCCTGTCCTGTTCCTGGACGAGCCCACCACCGGCCTCGACCCACGCAGCCGGCTCGGGCTGTGGGAGCAGCTCGAGACCCTTGTCGCCGAGGGCACGACCGTCCTCCTCACGACGCAATACCTCGACGAGGCAGACCGCCTGTGCGACCGCATCGCCGTCATCGACCAGGGCCTCGTGATCGCGGAAGGGACCTCGGCCGAGCTGAAGAGCCAGGTCGGCGGCGAGCGTCTGGAGATACGGCTCTGCGATGACGGGGAGTTCGACCGCGCGGTCGCGATCCTCGCAGCGCTCGACGGGGGCGCGCCGGCGTACGTCGAGGAAGGCTCGGTCAAGGTGCCGGTGCGCGAGCGGCAGGGCGTGATCGCGAGAGCAGTCCGTGAGCTCGACGAGGCTGGTATCGCGATCGACGACATCCGGATCGCGACGCCCACGCTGGACGACGTGTTCTTGCAGCTCACCGGGCACGCGGCCGAGGATCAGGAGGACGCGTGAGCGCATCGTCATACGCGGTCTCCGACATGCTCGTGCTCGCCAAGCGAAGCCTCCTTCGCGTCCGTCGCCAGCCCGATCTGCTGGTCGGCTACACGATCCAGCCGATCATGTTCGTGCTCCTGTTCCTGTACGTGTTCGGCGGGGCGATCGATGTCCCGGGCTTCGACTACGTGGACTTCCTCATCCCGGGGATCATCGTCCAGTCGATGATCTTCGGGGGGTTCGTCACCGCCCTCGGGCTCTCCGAGGACGTGAAGAAGGGGCTCATCGACCGCTTCCGCTCGCTCCCGATGTGGGGGCCGGCGGTCGTCGCGGGGCGGATCCTCGGCGACGTGGGCCTCAACATCCTTCAGCTCGCGATCCTGTTCGGGGTCGGGATCCTGGCCGGCTTCCGCTTTTCCACGAGCGTGGGCGAGGTGCTGCTGGGTCTCGTCCTGCTTCTGTTCCTCGGGTACGCGTTCTCATGGGTGTTCGCCTTCCTCGGCCTGACGGCATCGTCCCCGGAGGCCGCAAACGCATACGGCTTCACGATCCTCTTTCCGCTCACGTTTGTGTCGTCGGCGTTCGTCCCCGTCCAGTCCATGCCGAGCTGGCTACAGCCGTTCGCCGAGAACAATCCGTTCACGACCATGGTCGACGCCGCCAGGGCACTCTTCATCGGGACCCCGGCCGGAAACGACGTCTGGCTCGCTTTCGCCTGGGGGTTCGCGATCACCATCGTGTTCGCGGGGCTGTCGATCTGGCGCTACCGCCGGGCCGTCGCCCACTGAGATACGGCGCGTAGACGGGATCGGCGGCGAACGCCGATCTCTCAGTCCGAGACTGCCGGGGCGCGCAGCGCGTCGAGCTCTTCGTCGGAGAGACGAACCTCCGCCATCGCGACGAGCTCGCGCGCCTGCTCGGGCGTGCGGGCGCTGGCGACGGGAGCCACCACGGTCGGTTGCGCGGCAAGCCACGCCAGCGCAACCGCTGCGACCGTCGTCTCGCGCGCGGCGGCCACCGCATCGAGGGCCGCCAAGGTCGCCAGCCCTTCGCTCGTGACATAGGAGGTCGCACGCCCCTCGCGTGGGCTGACACCGGTCACGTCCGCAGTGCGGTACTTGCCCGTCAGGAAGCCGTTGGCCAGCGCGTAGTACGGAACGCAGGCGATGCCCTCACGCCGGCACAGCTCGGACAGTGCCCCCTCGTAGTCCGCGCGATGGACGAGGTTGTAGTGCGGCTGGAGCGCGACGTACCTGGCGAGTCCCTCCGCGTCGCTGACGGCGAGCGCCGCCGCCAACCGGTCGGCGCCGTAGTTCGACGCCGCGAGGTAGCGAACCTTCCCTTCGCGCACGAGTGCGTCGAACGCCGTCAGCGTCTCCTCGAGCGGCGTGTCGGTGTCGTCGGCGTGCGCGTAGTAGAGGTCGATCCGATCCGTCTTGAGGCGCGCCAGCGAGCCCTCGACGGCACGTCTGATCGTCGTCGCGGAGAGCCCTTCGAGCCCCGGCGCCTTGCCCACCTTGGTCGCCAGCACGATGTCGTCGCGATTGCCGCGGCGCTCCATCCAGGAACCGATGATCTCCTCGGACTCGCCACCGACACTCGTGTCGGACACCCACGACGTGTACGCGTCCGCCGTGTCGAGGAAGTTTCCGCCCGCGGCCGCGTATTCGTCGAGCACGCCGAAAGCGGCAGCCTCGTCGACGGTCCAGCCGAACACGTTGCCACCGAGGCAGAGCGGAAAGACACGAAGCTCCGTGCCCGACAGCTGCCTCATGACGTCACCAACGACGGGCACCTCGTCGATCCTAACCCGGCCGGGGGACCAGGCCGTTGGTCAGCCGAGGCTCATCCGTGGAAAAGGATGCGATTTGCGGGGCTTCTGTTGTGGTCGAGACCTGGTAACTGACTCTCAGACCGGTTAGCCTTCGACCATGGCGTCTCAACAGGCCGACGAGCGGCCGGCCGAAAGCGATCCCTACGGACAGCTGCGCCCCGAGGACATCTCCTCGGCCGACTTGCCGACGGCGATGCGCGGCTTCGACCGCGACGCGGTCAAGCGAAAGCTGAGGAGAATCGCGGACTCGTACGCCACTGCGTTGCGGCAGCGCGACAGGGCACGGATCGCGACGGAGGAGGCGAACGAGCGTGCCGTCGCCGCGGAGGCCGAGATCCACGCGAGCGCGCGGAACATCGCCGACCTCACCAAGCGTGCCTCGGCGCTCGAGAGCGAGCTCGCGGGCTCGCAAGCGCGCATCGCCGAGCTCGACAAGGCGCTTGCCCGCGCGACGGCCAAGAGCGAAACGGCGGCGTCCGGCGCCGACCCACGGGAGCTCGAGCGCGCCCGGGAGAGGATCGCCGAGCTCGAGCGTGCCCTCGAACAGGCTCGAGCCGAGCGCGCCGAGCCTGTCGTCGAGCCGCCCGTCTCCTCCCGTGGCGGCGACGCCGGCGCAGCAGCCCGAGGACGCCGGCGAGCTGCTCGTGTCCGCGCTGCGCACCGCGGACGCGCTGCGGGCGGCGGTACGCGAGGAGGCGCAGCGCACCCTGAAGAAAGTCCACGAGCGCGCAGCGAAGCTCGAGCGGCAGGCCGAGCAGCAGCGGCGCGCGCTCGACGAAGCTCGAGCACGGGCGGCAACGCTCACGGCCGACGCCGACCGGTGGGCCGCGAGCTGGAGGCGGCGCGCGCGGAGCGTGACCAGGCCGAGCGGGACGCCGAGCGCGTGCGTGAGCGCGTGCGTGTCGAGGCGGAGCAGACACTCGGCGCGCTCCAGCTGCAGCGCCAGCGCGTGCAGAGCCTGCTCGGCGACGCCCTCGCCGCGCTCGACGAGAACACCGGCGACGCACGGGACGTGCTCGACGACCTGGCCACCCGCCTGCACCCGCAGGCACCCGACCCGGCGCCCTGACCTCGGCCTACGCTACGAACGCGGCTCCGGGTAGTGGCCCGGGCCGGGCCACGGCGCGAGGAGGATGAGCAGCCGCGCTCCCTCGGTGCTGCGCACGGTGCGCCGCTCCGTCGGGTCGAACTCGAGCAGGGTGCCCGTCGGTGCGACCGTCGTCGCGTCGTCGGCTCGCACCTCGACGGAGCCGTCGATCGACGATCATCCACGCCCGCTCACGCACCTGGTGCTCGCCCATCTCCTGGCCGGCGTCGAGGACGATCAACACGGCGCGGCTGTCCTCGGAGTCGAGCACCACGGGTGACCGCATCCCGTTGGGCGTCTCGATCTCGTTCAGATGCCAGAGGCGCACGTGCGCAATGTATCCCGCCCGGGCACCCGAGCGGCTACTCGTCGCCCTTGAATCCGTATCGCTGGAACGTCGGAGCGAACTCGGACGCGCCTTCCGAAGCCGGCACGATCGCCGTCTGGTCGTCGCCCCCCACGACCATGCCGACGACGCGCTGTCCGCCCTTCGCGTCCTCGACCAGTGCCCAGGCGACGACACGGGCGCTCTCCGCGTCGTAGTCGTACTCACCGCCGTAGAACGCCCGCCAGCCGGGCTCGGCAGGGACGAGGGACACGATGCGATCGGCGGCCATGATGCACCGATCATACGAGCGGCGATGCGGTAGCGTCGCCCTGTGTCGGACGAGCGCGAGGTGATGGCATGGGACGACCTCGGCACCGGGGCACGCGCACTTGCCGAGACGGTTCTCGAGGACGGCTTCGCGCCGGATCTGATCCTCGCCGTGGCGCGCGGCGGGCTGCTCGTCGCCGGGGCGCTCGCCTACGCGCTCGACGTCAAGAACACGTTCACGATGAACGTCGAGTTCTACACGGGGATCGAGGAGCGGCTGGAGGCTCCGCTGCTCCTTCCGCCGGTGCCCGACCCCGTCGATCTGCGGCAGGCGCGCGTGCTCGTCGCCGACGACGTCGCCGACACGGGTGCGACGCTGGCCCTCGTCAAGGCGTTCTGCGCGCCGCACGTCGCCGAGGTGCGGACGGCCGTGCTCTACGAGAAGCCGTGGTCGACGATCACCAGCGAATACGTCTGGCGTCGCACCGACCGCTGGATCACGTTTCCCTGGAGTGCGCTCCCACCGGTCGGCACGGTTTGACGCAGTAGCCGACCGGGAAGCAGACGTCTAGACTGTGGGTAGCTCGGGGGAGCTGCGAGGGGAGCGCAATGGGGAGCGGTGAGACTCGCGTGAGACGGCGTCTGTGGCTGGCCGTTGCCGCAGTGGTCGCGCTCGGCGGCGCGCCCGCCGGCCACGCCGCACTCGGTGGCCTGCTCGGAAGCGCCGACCCCGCGGCTCTACCGCAGCCGGCCCTCACCGGGGACGAGCTCGGTATCGGCCTCGACCTGGACGGTGACGACGGCGACATCGGGGTCGAGGCGGAGGTCGGCGACGTCGGGGTCGAGGTCGACACGAACGGCGGAGAGGTGAGCGTCGGCGATGTCGGGGTCGAGGTCGACACGGGCGGCGGAGACGTGACGGTCGGCGTCGGCGCCGGCGAGGCGGTGAGCGCAGAGGCCACCGTGGGAGACTCCGGCGTCTCGGTCGTGGTGCAGCCACCGGCACCCGGGCCGCCGGTGCAGCCAGGTGCGGAACCGACAGCGCCTCGACCGCTCCCGGAGCCGGCGACAATGCCCCGACCGGGCGAGGGCGCACGCCCGCAACCCGACACGCCACCCGGCCCAGCGCCCACGCCATCCGGCTCCGCGACCACGCCCGGCACGCCGGGGCCGATCCTCGCGGTGCCGGCCGGCAGGCCGGAGCCGGACGGCTCGGTCACGACCCGGTCGCCCGCCGTCGACGGGGTGCCCGGGCAGAAGGTCGCGGCGCCGGCCGGCACCATCGCGCCCCCGGTGACGACGGGTGCCGCGCCGCCGCAGGACGCACGCGGATCGCCCGATCGTGACCGTGACGAGATCTCCGCCGCCGCGCCGGCGACGCCCACGCAACGCGACCCGTCGTCGCCGTTCAAGCTCGGCCTCGGGCCTGGCGGCGGGGTGCTGGGCGGCCTCGCCCTGCTGCTGTTCATCTTCATCCCCGCAGGTGTCCTGCTTCTGTCTGCCGTCCCGGGTCGCGCGGGACCGCCCGGCGTCGGTCGGTCGATCGTCGAGGAGCGGGTCACGATCATCGGCGTCGCCGTCGCGATGTGGGTCGGCGTGGCGGTGGTGTTGTTACTCGACCGTCGCTGATCGCGCCGGCGAGGACAGGCGACGCAATGCCGCCGGATCGAAGCCCAGCCACCGCGTCGCGATCCGGCGGAGCGTTCCGTCGCGCCGCAGCCGGGACAACGCCAGGCCGATGTCGGGCTCGATCGCGCTGCCGCGTGGTACCGCCAGCGCCCAGGAGGCACCGGTGTCGATCAGTCCGCCGACAGGCCCGTACCGCCCGCCGAGACGGCGCATGGCGGCACCGAGCAGCGGCGCCTCCCGCACGGCGACGTCGCAGCGGCCGGTCTGCACGAGCCGGAGCAGCTCGGCGTCGCTCTCCGCGACGAGCGGCGCGAAGGCCGAGCGGGCTCTCCGCGCGGCCGCCGCTCCCCGGCTGCCCGCCACGGCGCAGAGCAGCCGCGCCCGCAGATCGGCCACCGTGCGTGGCCGTGGCAGCCCGGCGCGCATCAGCACGACCGGGTCGGAGCGGACATAGCGTCGCAGACAGGTCGACGGCGCCACGGTCGCGAGCCTCGATGCCCGCGATCGCAAGGTGCCAGGGCTTCGGGCCGGGGCTCGTCAGCTGGGCGGCATCGGCCACGTTGACGAAGCGGATGCGGCGGATTCGAAGACGGCGCGCGAGCGCACGTGCGACGTCGACCTCCAGCCCGCTCGCGGCGACGACCTCCCGGCCGCGTACCGCCCCCACCTGAAGCCCGGGCGCCGGCAGGTGGAGCGCGACGACGAGCACCTTCACCGTCTCGCGGGACTGCGTCGAAGCGGCGGGCGCGGTCCCGGCGACGAGCCCGAGCACGACGACGGCGAGCACCGTGGCTCCGAGCGCCCCGAGCACCCCCAACGACGCCACGCGCATCACGAGCTGTACACCACCCGCACCGGGGTGCCCGTGACGGCGAACGCGAACAGCCGCCGCGCGTCGAACCGGTTCACGCGCACACAGCCGTGGGACGCCGCATACGAGGGCACGTACGAGTACTCGTGGAACGCGATGCCGCCGGTGAAGTAGCTCGCCCACGGCATCCAGACCTTGAACGGCACCGACCACGAGTACCGCTCCTTGCGGTAGACGCGGAACGAGCCTGCCGGGGTCGACGTCCCCCACGCGCCGGTAGAGATGTGGACGACGCGCAGCACACGGTCGTGCTCGATCAGCAGCGCCACCTGACGGTCGAGCATCACCTCGATCCGCCGGCCGGGGCCGGCGCGGCTCACCGGCTCGGGTCGCACCGCACGCCTCAGGACGGCAGCGTCCTCGGCGGAGAGCACACCGTCGCGGGGGAGCCCGGCCCACTTCTCGAAGCCGAGCACGGCGACGCCGAGGCGCTCGTCGTGGTCGCCCGGCTCGACCTGCGTCGCCAGGAAGCCGAGGTCGTCGAGCCGCTGCTCCAGCGCACGCGGCGAGCGCCCGGGCTCGCCGGGCAGCTTGCGAGCCGACACGGCGCCGCGGAGGTCGAAGCCGGGGAAGAGGCCGATCGGGACGCCGCCCTCGACGCGCACCCGGACACCCAGCACGCCGGGGACGCCGTCGAGCGTGCGGACGAGCTGGCGAACTCGCTGGCGAAGCACCGCGTCGCGGGCCGGCGAGGCCACGCGCGCGCCCAGGTCGACGGTCACGATCCGGCGCCGCACGTCGAGCCCTCGTAGCGGCACCCCGGCCGGGAGAGCCGTGACGAGCCCTGCCCTGCGCTCCGGCGCCGTCGGCCCGTTCAGGAGGCTGCGGACGCCCGCTCAGGGCCCTGCACGCGCCGTGGCACGGCCACCGGCTCGCCGTCACGCAGGAACCACACGCTCACCCCGGCGCCCGCCTGCGCCGGGACGGCCAGGAGCACGAGCAGGCCGATGCCGACGAGAGCCCACCGCATGCCCTGCTCTGTTGTCCGGCTCGGCGCGAAATCCTCCGCACCGGGCTCAGGCGGAACGTGTGCCGCCTACGACGGCGCGCGCACGATCACGACCGGGCACGGCGCGTGATGCGCGACGTGGCTCGAGACCGACCCGAGCAGCGCGCTCTTGATGCCGCCACGGCCCCGCGAGCCGACGACGACGAGGTCGGCATCGGCAGCCGCGTCCACGAGGACGTCGCCCGGAGACCCTTCGGAGACCACCCTTTCGACCGTCACGTCACCAAGCGACGCTCGCATCGAGCGCCTCGTCGAGCAGCCGGTCTGCCGCCGTGCGCTCGGCGTCGAGATCGTCCATCAACGTGGTGGCGGCCATCGGGGATCACGCCCGGCTCGCCGACGGCGGCGGGAGGGACGAAGGTCCACGCGAACACGATCACCAGCGTCGCGTCGCGCAGCTTCGCCTCCTCGACCGCGAAACGAAGCGCGGCGACGGCTGCCTCCGACCCGTCGACACCCACGACGATGCGCCCGGCCACGGCGGCAAGCGTACACCGGGGACACCCCTCAAGCGGGGGACTCGGCAGGCCGATGAGACGCGGTAGAGGCTCATGAATCCTCGCCCAGACACCCCTGCCGCCGCATCGGGGCTCGAGCACGGTCATCCGGAGCCGAACGGCTCGGGCGACGCCAGTGTCGTCGAGTCGTACATGAAGCTCGCGGACGTGTTCCACGAGGTGCTGTCCGAGCAGACCCTCGACGAGCTGCTCGAGCGGGTCGCCCGCACCCTCGACGAGCTCGTGCCGAACGACGGCCTCACCTTCTACGAGGCAGACGTCGTCCGCGCGGTCGCTGAGCCCGGTGTTCGCGATCGGCACGGATGCGGAAGCCGTGCTCGCCGACGAGCCGTTCCCGTTCGGGGCGGGCATCACCGGCTGGTCGGCGGAGCACTGCGAGCCGGTCCTTGCGAACAACGCCCACCTCGACCCGCGGGTGCGCTGGGTCGAGGGCACCGAGGTCGCGCCCGAGTCGGTGATCGTCGTGCCGCTCGTCGCACGCGGGCAGCTGAAGGGGACGCTGAACATCTACCGGGACGGGCTGCGGACGTTCTCCGAGGACGAGTACGCGCTCGCCAAGCGCTACGCAGACGCGGCCGCGCTCGCGATCGACAACGCCCACATCCGGGCGAGCCTCGAGCACCAGGCGCAGACCGACTCGCTCACCGGGCTCTGGAACCACCGCGCCTTCCACGAGCGGCTGCGCCACGCGGTGTTGCGCGCGTCGGCGCTGCACGACCAGGTCGGCCTCGTGATCCTCGACCTCGACGACTTCAAGAAGGTGAACGACGTGTACGGCCACGGTGTCGGCGACCAGGTGCTGACCGAGATCGGGGACATCCTGCGCAGCTCGGTGCGTGGGGCAGACGCCGTCTGCCGGATCGGCGGCGAGGAGTTCGCGATCATCCTGCCCTCCGGCACGCTCGAGACGTCGCTGCGGCTGGCGGAGCGCGTCGCGCGAACGGTCGAGACGACGTCGTTCGATCCGGTCGGGCCGATGACCGTGTCGGTCGGGGTGGCGATCGGGCCCGACCACGCCGCCAACCCCCGCGAGCTGGTCGCGTGCGCCGAGGTGGCGATGATGTCCGCGAAGGCGCAGGGGAAGCGGCGCGTGATCGTCTTCGACGACGACGCCGGCGACCGGCCGGCGCCGGGGCTCATCGACCGGCGCGAGGAGTTCCGCTCGATCGCCCATCTGAAGATGCTGCACGGCGTGTCCAGCAAGCTGACGCGGCTCAACGAGGTGGCCGAGATCGGGCAGACGATCGCCGACGAGCTGCGCCTGCTGATCGACTACCACAACTGCCGCGTCTCGGTCCGCGACGGCGACGAGCTGCGCCCGATCGCGTTCCGTGGAGACCTGTCGTCGCATCCCGAGGTCGCGATGGAGATCCTCACGACGCGGGTCGGCGTCGGGATCACGGGTCATGTCGCCGAGACCGGTGAGCCGTTCCTGACGGGCGACGCCGCGAAGAGCTCGATCGGGCGCCCGATCGAGGGCACCGAGACGATCGAGGAGTCGCTCCTGGCGGTGCCCCTCAAGTACGGCCACCAGGTGATCGGCGTGATCGTCGTCTCCAAGCTCGGGCTCGACCAGTTCGACACCGACGACGTGCGACTGCTCGAGGTGCTCGCAGGTCACGCGTCGGTGGCGCTGATGAACGCCCAGCTGTTCGAGGCGCAGCGCCGCGAGGCCGAGACGGCGAAGACGCTCCTCGAGCTGTCCCGCGAGATCTCGTCGACGACCGAGCTGTCGGAGGTGCTGGACGGCATCGCGGTCGGGTCGTCGCGGATCCTCGGCTCGCGCAGGGTGTCCGTCTGGCTGCCCACCGACGACGGCCGGTACGAGTGCGGCGCCGTCCGCGTTGCCGAAGGTGTCGAGCCGCAGGTGACGGTCGGCATGATCATCACGGCGGAGCAGTCGCTCCACGCAGGGAGCGACGGAGCCGTTCCTGATCACGCCGGCCGAAGCGTCGGAGGTCGTCGACCCCGCGCTCGTCGACCAGCATGTCGATGCGTTCGCGGTGGCGCCGATCTCTCTCGACAACGGCGTCGGCGCGATCTCCGTCTCGGTCGACGACAGGGAAGCGTTCGGCGAGCGCCAGCTGGGCCTGCTCGCCGGCATCGCCAGCCAGGCGAAGCTCGCCATCACGAACGCGAAGAGCTTCGACACGCTCGAGCGCACGTTCCTCTCCACCGTCGAGACGCTCGCCAACGCCCTGGAGGCGAACGACGAGTACACGTCGCTGCACGCCCGCTCGATCCGCGACATGGCGACGGCGGTCGGCTCGGAGCTGGGCCTCGACGCTGCGACGCTGAAGCGCGTCGAGCTGGGCGCGCTCTTCCACGACATCGGCAAGATCGGCGTGCCGACGGACATCCTCACCAAGCCCGGCCCGCTGACCCCGGAGGAGCGCGAGATCATGGAACGGCCACCCCGAGCTGGGCGAGAAGATCCTGGCGCCGATCGAGCAGCTACGGGACGTGCGCTCCATCGTGCGCTCGTGCCACGAGCGCTGGGACGGCACCGGCTACCCGGACGGGCTGGTGGGCGAGGAGATCCCGCTCGAGGCACGCATCATCTTCGCGTGCGACGCCTTCCACGCCATGTCGACCGACCGTCCGTACCGTCAGGCGCTCCCCGGCGACGAGGCTCGCCGCAGGCTGGCCGACGCCGCCGGGACGCAGTTCGACCCGCGCGTGGTGGAGGTCTGCCTGCGCGTGTTCGGCGCGTCCGCGTAGGAGCGGCGCCGGGCCGAGGCTCAGCCGGCGGCTTCGGCGGCGCGCAGGCCGCGGAACGCCCAGACCGAGAAGACCGCGACGAGGAGCAGCGCCAGACCGAAGGCGAGCGCGATGTGCACCGGGTCACCGGAGATGAAGCCGCGGCCCGTCTCGAGGAGATACGTGATCGGGTTGAGCGTCGCGACGGCGTGGATCCAGCCGTGCAGCAGGTCGAGCGGCACGTAGACGGGGGCGAAGAAGAGAAGCAGGAAGACCGGCATCTGCATCAGTGGGCCCGCCTGCATCGTGCGAAAGCGCATCGCGATGCCGGCCGACCACGCGAACCCGACCATGTTGGTGAGCAGCGCCAGCGTGTAGAGACCGACGATCTCCGGCGCGGAGCCTCCGACTCTCCATGCCCGTGGCCAGCGCGATCACCGTCAGCATCGTGCCCGTGATCAGCCATCTCACCAGGGCCGCGATCCCGTACCCGAGCACGATTCCCGACCGCCGGGGAGCGGCGAGGAGGAGACGCTTGGAGAAGCCGCTCTCGAAGTCGCGCGCGACGCCGAACCCCGTGAACACGCCACCGAACGCCGCCGACTGCAGCAACACGAACACGAACTGGAACGACGTGTAGTCGCCGCTGTAGTCGAACCCCGGGACGTTCGCGACCTGGGCGAGCCCTCCGGCGAACGCGACGAAGAAGAAGAGCGGGAACATGAGCGACGGGACGAGAAGCGACGGGGTCGTGAGCACGTTTCGCAGCGTCCGCCACGCGACGCCCGATGCGACCGGCCACAGCCTCATGTCCGCTCCATCCGGCGTCCGAGCGCCCAGGACGCGGCCACGATCGCGATCACGGCGAGCACGATCGCGACGCCGAATCCGAGCACGAGCGCCTGCGTGTCCCAGCCGGTGATGATCAGGCTGCGGACGCACTCGATCAGGTACGAGACGGGGTTGACGCTCGCCGCGATCCGGAACCACTCGATCTCCATCAGGTCCCGGGGGGCGTTCATCGACGAGATGAACAGGAACACGAACAGGACCGGGAAGAGACCCTGGATCGCCTCGCCGGAGCCGGTGCGCAGCGCGAGGAACGAGCCGAGAGCGCCGAAGCCGAGCGACACGAGCGCGGCGAACAGGAACAGCACGACGATCCCGAGCGGGCCCGACGCGAAGCGGACGCCGACGAGCAGGCCGACGACGGTGTAGACGACCGCCTGCAGGACGCCCAGCACCACGATCCCCGTCAGCTGACCGGTCAACAGCGCCGAGCCACGCATCGGCGTCAGCGAGAGCCGGGTGAAGAAGCCGGTCTGGATGTCCCGGGCCAGGTCGGTGCCGGCGTTCATCGTCGAGAAGAGCGCCCCCTGGATGAACGGCACGGCGAGCGCGAAGGCGAGGAACGACGTGGACGGGAAGCCGGGTAGCTCCGTCGACGCCTGCAGGCCGCCGGAGTTGACGGCCAGCAGCGCGAGCGGGAAGACGAGCGGTGGGATCGCGCTCGCCGGCTGCCGCGCCGTGCGCGTCACCGATCGCCTGGCGAGCGCCCCGACCTGCGTCGCGAGGACGCTCACGCGCGTGCCTCGCGGGTTGCGCCGATACGCGGCTGGGCACGACTCGTCTCACGCCTCTGCGGTCTCCGCCTCCGCCGCGCCCTCGAGCGTGCGTCCGGTCTTGGCGAGGAAGACGTCGTCCAGTGTCGGCGCGCGCAGCTCGATGTCCTCGACCTCGACGCCCTCCGCGTCGAAGGCGCGCACCACGTCGGTCAGCCCGTACCCGTCGCGCAGGCGCACGGCGACGTCGCTGCTGCCGTCGAGCGGCTCGCCGAAGCGCTGCAGCGAGGATGCGATGCGCGGCCGGTCCTCGTCGCGGCAGGCGACGACGTGGACGCTCGGGCGGCCGATCTCGGCCTTCAGCTCTGCGGGCGTGCCCTCGGCGACGATCCGGCCGTGGTCGATGATGCCGACCCGGTCGGCGAGGACGTCGGCCTCCTCGAGGTACTGGGTCGTGAGGAAGACCGTGACGCCGTCTTCGCGCGCGAGACGCGCGACCTCTTCCCAGAGCGCGGTGCGGCTCTGTGGGTCGAGCCCGGTGGTCGGCTCGTCGAGGAAGAGGATGCTCGGCCCGTGCACGAGGGCGAGCGCGAGGTCGAGCCGCCGCTTCATCCCGCCGGAGTAGCCTCCGACCTTGCGGTCGGCCGCCTGCGTGAGCCCGACGCGCTCGAGCAGCGCCACCGCCCGCGGCGCGCGCTCGGGCTTGGGCACCCCCTGGAGCATCGTCTGCAGGCGCATGTGGTCGCGGCCCGTGAGCAACGGGTCGAGCGCCGCCTCCTGGAGCGCCGCGCCGATCACGGCACGCACCTTCGGCCCTTCCTTGACGACGTCGAAGCCGCCGACGCGCGCGGTGCCCGACGTGGGCGGCAGCAGCGTCGTCAGCATCAGCACCGTCGTCGACTTGCCGGCGCCGTTCGGCCCGAGGAACCCGTAGATCTCGCCCGGAGCCACGGAGAGGTCGATCCCGTCCACGGCACGTGGCCCCTTGCGGAACTCACGGACCAGCTGCTCGACCTCGATCCCGTTGTCGCGCACCATCGAAGTCAGCCTACTCACGGCGTGCGGGGCCTCGTGGGTCGAGCCACGTCAGGCGCGTCCTGTACATGTGTGCCGTGCGGGCAACGCAGGGTATTGCGTCGGCGCGACGAGTTGCGGGCGCTCGCGCAGGCGAAGCTGAGGTTCAACGCACCTCTGTCGCAGGCGCGGGCGGACGCGCTCATCGACGTCCTCCCGCTCGCACCGGGCCGTCACGTGCTCGACCTCGGCTGCGGCTGGGGTGAGCTGCTCCTCCGTGTCGTCGCCGCTCACTCCGCAGCGACCGGGACAGGCGTCGACACCGATCGCCGGGCCCTCGACCGGGCGCGCCGCGCAGCCGCCGCCCGCGGGCTCTACGAGCGCGTCGAGTTCGTCGAGGCAGACGTGACGACCTTCGACGACCGCGGCGACCTCGTGCTCTGCGTCGGCGCCGCACATGCCTGGGGCAGCGCGACCGCGGCGGTGCGCGAGCTGCGCGAGCGGGTCGAGCCCGGCGGCACTCTGCTGTTCGCAGACGGATTCTGGGAGCGGCCGCCGGGCGCGGACGCTCGCCGCCTGTTCGGCGAGCTGCCCGTGCTTCGACGGGCTGCTCCAGGTGGCCGGTGCCACCGGGTTCGAGGTGGTCTACGCGGAGCGCTCGACGCAGGAGGAGTGGGACGACGTTCGAGGAGAGCTGGCGCGCCGGCGTCGAGGCGGCGGAGGATCCCGCCCTGCGGCTGGCCGCGGTCGAGCGCGAGCGCGACTACCGCGACGGTTACCGCGGCGTGCTCGGCTTCGCCTGGCTCGTGCTCTCGCCCGCTGAGAGGGCCACCGGCTCTGCTCGGCACGCCTTGCAGCCGCGAAGCGGACGCCTTCAGCTTGTGCTCGCCGCCAGGCGCGCGGTGGGCGTCCGCGGGAGCGGATGCCCACCCTGCGGGGCAGGACGGGCCTAGAACAGGATCTGCAGCGCGAGGTCGACCGGGCAACCACGCTCGAGGAGCGATACGGCGTGGTGCAGGTCGACGTCGCGGTCGAGCGCGAGCACGAGCGACGCCTCGTCGCCGTAGCCGGCCGAGAGCAGGCGCTCGATGCGCCAGCCGACGATGTCGTCCCACTCGTGGCGGACATAGGCGGGTGAGGTCTGAATCGACATCTCAGGGAATAGAACGCCGTAGAGGTCAGGGATCCATCAGCGATGGTTGAGGAGGCGTTCCGCACGTGTTGCGGCTTCGTTACGACCGCCACGTGAAGCCGGCCCCGCTGCGGCCCAGACTGGATGCCGGCCGCTACGACGACGCCGCTTCGAGCGGCAGCTTCGACGCGACGACGCGTCGCCCGTCGCGGTCGTAGACGACGTCGACCGAGTCGTTCTGCTTGTACGTGCCCGCCACGCCGAGCACCATCGACGTCCAGCGCGCGGCGCCGAGCTTGCCTTCGCTCCGCAGCTCGCGGTCGAAGACGAGTGCGCCGCTGCGCACGACGTAGTCGTGACCCTCGACCTGGGGAACGCCGTTCACGAACACCTCGAACGGCCGCATCGACGTCGGCGGGCAGCGGAACGCGGGTTCGACGGCGCGCCTCATCGGTCACCTTCATAGAATGACACTGCCCGTGCGCCGGAAGCTTCTCTTCACCGTGGCGGTCATCGCGCTCGCGCTCGCCGTCACGGCGCCGGCGCTCGCGGGGAACGGCGGCTTCGCACCCGTCCCGCCGGAGTCGCCGAACGCCGAGGGGATCACGCAGAGCTACTGGTTCGTCAGCGCGTTCGTCCTGGCGATCTTCGTGCTCGTCGAGGGCCTCCTGGTGGCGTTCGTGATCCGTTACCGGCGCAAGCGGCGCCCACGCGATGCCGACGGCGTCCAGATCCATGGCTCCAACCGGCTCGAGCTGTCCTGGACGATCGGCCCGGTCGTGATCCTCTTCGTGATCGCCGTCTTCGTGCTCGTCAAGCTGCCGGGCATCGCCGACGTGCCCGGCGCCACCGCCGGGCGGCGGGCCGCTCGAGATCGAGGTGGTCGGGCAGCAGTTCGCCTGGCAATATCGCTACCCGAACGGCGTCATCGCGATCGACCATCTGCGCGCGCCGGCAGGCCGCCCGGTACAGCTCGAGGTCACCGCGCCCGACTGGGACGTGGTCCACTCGTGGTGGATCCCCGCGCTCGGCGGCAAGATCGACGCCATCCCCGGCCGGACGACGTCGACCTGGTTCGAGGCGGACAACGACCGGGACGTACAAGGGTCAGTGCGCCGAGCTGTGCGGCCTGTACCACGCCAAGATGCTGGCCCGGGTCGAGGTGATCGACGAAGCCGCTTCGACTCGTGGCTCGCCGCCGAGCGGCAGGAGCAGCAGGTGCCCAGCACGGAGCTCGGCCGGAGGAGTGGGAGGGCTTCTGCGCCAAGTGCCACGGGCTCGACGGCGGTGGCGGCTACGGCCCGCCGCTCGCTGCCGATCGACGCTCACCGACCCCGAGACGATCGAGCGGGTCACGCGCGAGGGGCGGCAGCAGCCCGGCCGTAAGGTCATGCCGCCGGTCGGGCGCGACTGGACGCGGGAGCAGATGGACTCGTTGAACGCCTACCTCGAGGAGCGCTTTGGCAACACAGAGGCTGAGACGCCGGCGGTGCCGGACTGGCAGCGCGGCAAGGTCGCGAGCTGGCTGGTCACCACCGACCACAAGCGGATCGGGATCCTCTACATCGCCACCTCCGGCGTGTTCTTCGTGTTCGCCGGTCTTCTGGCGATCCTGATCCGCACGCAGCTCGCGCGACCCGGAGCAGTCGCTGCTCACGGGTGACAGCTACAACGAGGTCGTCACCATGCACGGCACGGCGATGGTCTTCCTCGTCGTCGTACCGATCCTCGCCGGGCTCGGCAACTTCCTCGTGCCGCTCATGATCGGCGCGCCCGACATGGCGTTCCCGCGGCTGAACGCGCTCTCCTACTGGCTCTTCGCCTTCGCCGGCATCATCTTCCTGCTGTCGTTCTTCGCCGAGGGCGGCGCAGCGAACACGGGCTGGACGGCCTATCCGCCGCTCTCGGTGCTCGCACCCGGCAACGGCCAGGACCTGTGGATCCTGTCGCTCCACATCCTCACGATCGTCGTCGCTGGCGGGCGCGATCAACTTCATCGTCACGATCCACAACATGCGCGCGCCCGGGATGACCTGGATGCGGATCCCGCTCTTCGTCTGGTCGATCGAGGTCTACGCGATCCTGCTGCTGCTCGTGCTCCCGGCGCTGTCGGCAGGCCTGACACTGCTGCTGCTCGAGCGCCAGTTCCCCGGGACGTTCCACTTCTTCGTCCCGGAGGGCGGCGGCAGCCCCGTGCTCTACCAGCACGTGTTCTGGTTCTTCGGGCACCCCGAGGTGTACATCATGATCCTGCCCGCGATGGGGATCATCTCCGAGATCCTCCCGGTCTTCAGCCGCAAGCCGATCTTCGGCTACAAGGCGATCGCGCTCTCGACGGTCGCGATCGGGTTCTTCTCGCTGCTCGTCTGGGCCCACCACATGTTCACGGTCGGCATGTCCAACTGGCTCAACGCCTGGTTCATGATCGTCTCGATGGTGATCGCCGTGCCGACCGGCATGAAGATCTTCAACTGGCTGGCGACGCTGTGGCGCGGGAACATCAGCCTCGACACGCCGATGTTGTTCGCGGTCGGCTTCCTCTCGATCTTCACGATCGGCGGGCTGTCCGGGATCTACCTGGCCGCGTTCCCGATCGACTGGCAGGTGCACGACACGTACTTCGTCGTGGCGCACTTCCACTACGTGCTCTTCGGCGGCTCGGTGTTCGCCATCTTCGGCGGGCTCTTCTACTGGTGGCCGAAGATGTTCGGCTGGAGGCTCGACGAGCGGCTCGGGAAGATCAGCTTCGTGTGCCTGTTCGTCGGCTTCAACCTGGCCTTCTTCCCGCAGCACATGCTCGGCCTGCTCGGCATGCCCCGCCGCATCTACACCTACTCCGAGGGCGGGCTCTGGCAGGCGTACAACATGACGTCGACGGTCGGTTCGTACGTGATGGGGGTCGGGGTGCTCGTGTTCCTGTACGCGGTCGTGCGCACGAAGCGCGGCCGGCGGGCCGGCAACGACCCGTGGCTCGCCGACACGCTGGAGTGGTACACGACGTCGCCTCCGCCGCCGCACAACTTCGACACCGTCCCGTACGTGACGAGCGCACGCCCGCTGTACGATCTGCGGCGCAAGCTCAAGGAGCAAGGTGCGCTGTAGGCTCCTGGCCGCGCTCTCCGTCGCTGGCCTCGCTCGGTGCGGCCCTCGCTCGACGGCCGCCGCTCGTCGTCGCAGCTGCGCGGCGACCGTCCGACCGTCGGCCATACCCACTCGGCGGTGCCGCGCTCGTCGCAGTGCGGTCACTTCGCGGTCGTCGACCTCGCCATCGTCATGGGGCGCGCGCTCGTTGCGTCCATCCGTCGCGGCTCGTCACGCTCGCTCGCGTGCCCGCGGCTGCGTGCCGGCGGCTGCGGCTGCTGCTCGCGGCGATCGCGACCGGCGGCCTCGTCGCCTGGAGCGGCGATGCATGGTGGGCGGAGGGCCTGCACGTCGCCGCCGCCGGCGCGTCGCTTGCCGCGTCGCTCGTCACCTGCGTCCTCTCGCTGCGCGGCGAACGCCTGCCGTTCGGCCCCTGGCGCGACTACGTGACGCTGACGAAGCCGCGCATCATGGTGCTGCTGCTGATCACGGGCGCGGCAGGCATGTTCGTCGGCGCAGGCGGCTGGCCCGGCGCCACCGAGCTCGCCGTGATGCTGTTCGGCCTGGCGCTGGCGTGCGGCGGCGCGAGCGCCCTCAACCACGTCATGGACGCGGACATCGACCGCCTGATGGGCGAGCGCACGGCACGCCGCCCGGTCGCCTCCGGTCGCGTGCCGGCCCCGCGCGCGCTCGAGTACGGCCTGGTGCTCTCGGCGCTTTCCTTCGTTGTCCTCGCATCGCTCGCGAACGTGCTCACCGCGGTGCTCGCGCTGGTCGGAAACCTGTTCTACGTGGTCGTCTACACGGGCTGGCTCAAGCGGTCGACCGACCAGAACATCGTCATCGGCGGGGCCGCGGGCGCCGTGCCGCCCGTCGTCGGATACGCCGCGGCGACCGGAAGCGTCGGACTGCCTGCGCTCGTGCTGTTCGGCATCGTGTTCCTGTGGACGCCGCCGCACTTCTGGGCCCTCGCGCTGATGATCAAGGAGCACTACGTCAACGCGCGGGTGCCGATGCTGCCGGTCTCGCGTGGGGACGGCGAGACCCGCAGGCAGATCGTCCTCTACTCGCTCGTCCTCGTCGCATTCACCGTCGCCGCCGGCCTGGTCCTCGGGCCGGCCTACACGGTCGCCGCAGTCCTGCTCGGCGGCTGGTTCCTGGTGCTCGCGTGGCGTCTGCGGCGCGACGAAGCACGCCGCGACGCGGTGGCGCTCTTCCACTACTCCCTCGCCTACCTCGCCCTGCTGTTCGCCGCGGCGGCAATCGACCCGTTGCTCATGTGATGCTGGATCCCGAGCTGGCACGCAGGAACAACCGCCTCGGCCTCGCGTTGTTCGGCCTCTTCGTGGCGCTGTTCCTCGGCACGATCCTCGTCGCGCTGATCTACCTGCAGCTGGACTGACCTAGCCTGCAAGGTGTGCGATCCGCTCGCGCGGATCCCACACCGCCGCCTGGCGGCGAGGCATAAGCTGAAGGCGCCTGTAGGCAAGGGCGTGCTGGCGAGTGCGATCGACCTGCAGCTGGACTGAGCCGCTGCAAGGGCCGCGATCCGCTCACGCGGATCCCATACCGCCGCCTGGCGGCGACGCACAAGCTGAAGGCGTCCGCTGTCGCGGCCGCAGTGCACCTGTCGACAAGGCGAGCTGGTAACTGCCCCTGAGGTCGCCCCGCGACGCCTGTCCAGGGCAGGGATCGACGCGGTGGTGTCCCCCTTTCGGGTGACTGTGGCAGAGGCGGTCGGCTGCCGACAAAGGATGTGTCATGCGCACCCGCCGCCTTCTCCCCGTCTGCTGCTTCGCCGTTCTCGCGGCGACCCTCGTCGCCGGCTCCGCGCTGGCGAAGGGCGACAGCCTCGGCAGCCCCACCGGGCTGCACGCGTTCCTCCTCAAGTCCAACGAGCCCGTCCGACACGAGTTCCCGCGGACACCCGCGTTCTCCTGGCGACCCACCCTCGGGCGCCACCCGCTACGAGTTCCAGCTCTCCAAGACAGCCGCCTTCGGTGAAGGCTCGATCTTCTACAAGACCTGGGTCAAGTCCCCGGCCGTCGCGATTCCGGTCGCACTGCCCTGGATGACCGGCCAGCCGTACGCGGCATACGCCCGCGTGCGCGCACGCACCTCCAACGGCGCCACGACGCTGTGGAGCCGGGCGTTCGGCTTCAACGTCCGCTGGGCGGAGTTGCCGGCGATGCGGCCATCCGTGCCGGGCTTGTCCCGCTGGACGACGGTCGAGGGTGCAACGAGCTACCACGTGTGGTTCGTCGACATCGACAAGCGCGTCCAGACACGCACGAACGCCGTCGACCACCGCGAGTTCTACGCGTTCCACCGCACGAGCCAGTACATGGGGAACGTCCGCTGGCGCGTGCGCGCCGTGCGCACGATCTACGGTGCTGTGCCGAGCGGGCTACCGCGCGTGAGCTACGGCCCCTGGAGCTCCGTCTACACGTCGGCCAACCCGACGCCGTCCACCGGTGCGCTGTCGGCCGTCTCGGCCATCTCCGAGACGACGACGACGAGCACGCGGTCACGGTCCGGCCTGCACGAGCTCACGCCTGCGTTCACCTTCAACGGGGACAGCAGCATGACCGGCGGCCAGTACGGGCTGTTCAGGGTCTACGTCTTCTCCGACCGCGACTGCGTCAACATCATCTTCCGCGGCGCCGTGGTCGGCAGCCCGGCGTACGCGCCGCGCATGACCGGCCCGCTTGCCCTGCCGGCCTCGTCCGAGGATCTCAACAACGCGGAGTCGGACTACCTCGACGACGGTCTGGAAGGTCTGACGTACATGGCCGACGTCGCGAAGGTGCAGACCACCGAGAGCGACAAGCCGACGGCTGTGGCCGTCGCGGCCGGGTCCACAGAGGGCGCTGCGAAGCCCGAGGACTCGCTGCCGAGCCTGCCCGCGGCCACCGGTGCGCCGGTCGACCTGTGGGACAGCGGTTGGCCCAACGGCCGCTTCTTCTGGACGGTCGTGCCCGTGACGCCGAAGATCACGATTGCCAAGGCGACCACCCTCGTCTCGTCGGTTGCCCCGGGCGGGACGACGATCACCGTCCAGTCGGCTGACGGCCTCGCGACCGGCGGCCTGGTCGGGATCGGCCTCGGCCCGACCGAGGAGACGGCCGTGATCGCGTCCATCGACGGTCTCATCGTGACGCTCGCCTCGCCGTTGAAGTACTCGCACGCCACGGCGGAGCGGGTCGTGAGCGGCTCGGCGGTTCAGTACTGGGACGTCGAGCTGCCGCAGGACGCGTGCGCGGCAGGTCGTGTGATCAGCTTCGGCAAGCAGTCCTCGCCCGTCGTCGCCGGCACGTCCACCGCGTTCGCCTCCGGGCTCTCGCCCGACGGCCGCCTGGTCGCGGCGCGCGGCTCCTCGCCGACGTTCTTCGGCTCCCCGGTCGTCGCGTGGCTACCGGCCCTCGGTGCCGACACGTACCAGGTCGAGTGGTCGCGCAAGGCGTACCCGTGGAAGCCGCTCGGGCGGCGCACCACGGACGCTACGGCGTCGCTCCTGCCGCTCAAGTCCGGCACGTGGTTCTACCGGGTGCGCGGCGTCAACAACCTGCTGCCCGGCGCCGCCAAGGCGATGACCTGGTCGAAGCCGCAGATGGTGAAGGTGGCACGGCCGAAGTTCAAGATCGTCCGCTAGCGCAGAGCAGGGAATCATGGCTATGGTCGGGGCCCTCATGGGCCCCGACCTCGTTCTGGCACACGAGCTCGCCGACGCGGCCGACGCGATCTCGATGGCACGGTTCCGCGCCGGCGACCTCCAGGTGAGCACGAAGGCCGACAGGACCCCGGTGACGGAGGCGGACGTCGCGGTCGAGACCGAGATCCGCGTGCGCCTCGCCGCCGCGCGGCCGCGTGACGCGACGCTCGGCGAGGAGCACGGCTCGTCCGGCAAGGGCCGCAGGAGATGGATCGTCGACCCCATCGACGGGACGCGCAACTACTCCCGCGGCGTCCCGGTCTGGGCGACGCTGATCGCACTCGAGGAGAGCGGCGAGGTGCAGCTCGGGGTGGTCTCGGCGCCCGCGCTCGGCCGGCGCTGGTACGCCGAGCGCGGCGGCGGCGCCTGGGCGGGCGACGACCGCGTGCGGGTGTCGTCCGTGCACCGCGTCGAGGACGCCGTCCTGACGTTCGCCCTCGAGCAGCCGCTCCCGGCGCTCGCCGCGCAGGCCTGGCACTCACGCGGCTACGGCGACTTCTGGAGCCACATGCTCGTCGCCGAGGGAGCGGTCGACGGTGCGATCGACGCGATCGGCGTCTCCGTCTGGGATCTCGCCGCGGTGCAGGTGATCATCGAGGAAGCCGGAGGCACGTTCACGGACTTCGCCGGCGAGCGGCGTGTGGACGGCGGGTCCGCGATCTCCTCGAACGGCCACCTGCACGCGGCTCTTCTGGCCGCGGTCGCGTGAGGCGACGCGATCACGCGGTCGCAGATCGAGCCGCCGATTCGTAGACCAGGTCGCGGGAGAGGACGTCGAGCTCCGAGGAGAGGAGCGCACTCGGCGTACTGTCGTCCCCGACCGGCGGGTCGACCGGGTCGCCGTCGACCGCGACGGCGGTCACGGCGTCTGCCGACGTCACGCGAAGGGCGATCTTCCGCCGTAGGCGACTGCGCAGCCAGCCGGCGAGCAGCAGCGTGTCCGCGCGCGGCCCGGTCACGTGCAACGTGCGGATCGAGCGGATGCCGGGCCACAGCTCCGCCAGTCTCACGCGCCATGCCAGCGTGCGGCGAAACGCGAGGTCGGACACCGCCGCGCGGTCGAAGACCCGCACGAGCTTCTCGTAGCCGCCGGCCGGCGACCGCCATTCCCCCGAGTCGACGACGAGGCGGTCGACGACATCCAGGATCTCGCCGAACGCGCTCGCCGACCAGCGTGGCTCACCGCGCCAGCGGCAGAAGGCGGGCAGGTCGGAGAGGAGGAGCGGCAGCACGATCGACGCGGGGTGCGCGGCCGGCCGCCCGCGCAGACGGACCTCGATCACCTCCGAGAGCACCTCGCGCTGGAGGTCGCGAAGCTCGAACTCGCGCACCGACGCGGTGGCCTCCACGCCGTCCCGCCGCCCCGGCTCGGGAACGAGCAGGATCGTGCGCGCCGGATGCCGCTCGTGCAGCCCCTGCAGGACCTTGCGCGCGGCGGGCAGCCACGCCGGCGGCGCCCAGACGACGTGCGTCATCGTGCTCGTGCGCAGCTCCGGAACGCCGTCGTCGCGCGACCGGCTGCGCTGCCGCGCCAGCTCGCGCTCGATGTCGGCGATCACGCCCATGGGCACCGCGGGTCGGACGGCGGGGTGCGGCGGAAGCCCGACCCCCGACTGGTCAGTGCCGGCGCCACGAGCGTCCGTCGCGATGCAGCAGGTCGTCGGCCGTCGCCGGCCCCCACGAGCCGGCCTCGTAGTTCGGGAACGCGGGCCGGTCGCGGCTCCATGCGCCGACGATCGCGTCCACGAGCTTCCACTGCTCCTCCACCTCGTCCTCGCGTGTGAACAGCGTCGCGTCGCCGAGCATGGCGTCGAGGATCAGCCTCTCGTAGGCCTCCGGCAGGCCTTCCCGGAAGGCGCCGCCGTAGAGGAAGTCCATGTGCACCGTGCGGATCTGCATCCCCGCACCGGGCACCTTCGCACCGATCGCGAGCGAGACGCCCTCGTCGGGCTGCACGTGGATGAGGAGCACGTTCGGGCGCAGGCCCTCCCCGGCGAGCGCCTCGAACGGAGGGTGCGGCGCGCGCTGGAACTGGATCGCGATCGTCGTCTCGCGGCGCGCCAGCCGCTTGCCGGCGCGGACGTAGAACGGCGTGTCCGCCCAGCGCCAGTTGTCGACGTAGAGCTTCGCCGCGACGTAGGTCTCGGTGTTCGAGCCCTGCGCGACGCCCGTCTCCTCGCGATACGCCCGCACCTCTTCCCCCTCGACCCAGCCGCGCCCGTACTGCCCCCGCACGACGCTCTTCGGCCCCGGCGTGTGCATCGAGCGCAGCACCTTCACCTTCTCGTTGCGCACGGAGTCGGCGGTGAAGTCGATCGGCGGCTCCATCGCCGTCAGGGCGAGCAGCTGCAGCAGGTGGTTCTGGAAGATGTCGCGGATCGCGCCCGCCCGCTCGTAGAAGCCCGCCCGGCCCTCGATGCCCATCGTCTCGGCCACCGTGATCTGCACGTGATCGATGAACTGGCGGTTCCAGATCGGCTCGAAGATCCCGTTCGCGAAGCGCAGGGCGAGCATGTTCTGGACGGTCTCCTTGCCCAGGTAGTGGTCGATGCGGAAGATCTCGTCCTCGCCGAACCAGCGGCGGATGGTCGCCGTCAGGTCACGCGCCGAGCCGAGGTCGTGGCCGAACGGCTTCTCGACGATCACCCGCGTCCACCCGGCCTCGCGCGTGCGCCGCTCCCCGATCTCTCGCAGCACCGTCTCGAACGCCTGCGGCGGCACGGCCAGGTAGTACACGCGATTGCCGCCCGTGCCCCGCGTGCGGTCGAGCTCGGCGAGCACGTCGCCGACGCTGTCCTCGCCGCGATCGTCCGCGAAGTCGGTGGCCACGTAGCGGATGCCTGCGGCGAGCGACTCCCACACGTCGGCGCGATAGGGATCGCGCGCGTGCTCCTTGACGCCCTTGCGCAGCGACGACACGAACTGGCGCGTCGTCTGCTCCGTCCGCGCGACGCCGACGACGGCGAAGCGCTCCGGCAGCAGGCGCCGGAAGGCGAGCGAGTACAGGGCCGGGAACAGCTTGCGCCGTGTGAGATCGCCCGACGCGCCGAAGATGACGAGGGCGCACGGATCGGGCCGGCGTCGCAGCCCGAGGCCCTCCGCCAGCCGGTTCGAGCGAGCCCGCACGGCTAGGCCGCGACGACCGCGCGCTTGGCCTCGATGCCCTCCATCAGCTCCGCGAACGAATCGGCGAACTTCTGCGACTCCCTCGGCCTCGAGCACGTCGACGACGTCGTCGTAGTCGACGCCCGCCTCCGCCAGCTCGTCGAGCAGCGCGACGCGCTTCGTCGAGCCCTTCGCACAGGGTGTCGCCGCGCACCTCGCCGTGGTCCTGGAAGGCGTGGATCGTCTCCAGCGGCATCGTGTTCACCGTCTCGGGGCCGATCAGCTCCTCGACGTACATCACGTCGCGATAGGCGGGGTTCTTCGTCGAGGTCGAGGCCCAGAGGCAGCGCTGGGACCGTGCGCCCTTCGACGCGAGGTACGTCCCAGCGCTCGCCGGCGAACGCCTGTCGCCCAGTGCGCGTAGGCGAGCTTTGCGTTCGCGATCGCGAGCCGGCCCTGCAGATCCGTGCGGCCCAGCGCTTCGAGGCGCTTGTCCGCCTCGGTGTCGACGCGGGAGACGAAGAAGCTGGCCACGGAGTTGACCTGCGCCGGGTCACCGCCGGCCGCGACGAGCCGCTCGAGCCCTCGCAGGTAGGCCTCGACGACGGCGGCGTAGCGCTGCAGCGAGAAGATCAGGGTGACGTTGATCGACTTCCCCTGGGCGATGGAGTCCTCGATCGCCGTGAGGCCGATCTGGGTGGCCGGGATCTTGACGTACAGGTTCGGGCGCTCGACCTCCTCGTGAAAGCGCATCGCCTGCTCGTACGTCGCCTCACGGTCGTACGCCAGCGTCGGATCGACCTCGAGCGAGACGAAGCCGTCGACGCCGGTGGTCGCGTCCCACACCGGGCGCAGCAGGTCGCAGGCCGCGCGGATGTCGTCGATGGCGAGGGCGAAGAACACCTCACGCGGGTCGGACACGTCCTGCAGACTCCCGAATCTGCTCGTCGTAGCGGTCGCCCTCGGCAAGCGCCTTCTGGAAGATCGTCGGGTTGGAGGTCACCCCGACGACGGCGTCCTCTTCGATCATGCGCGCGAGCTCGCCGGTCTCCAGCAGGTCGCGGGACAGGGTGTCGAACCAGACGCTGACGCCTCGCGCGCTCAGCTCGTGCAGTCTCGACCTCGCCATTGCAGTCTCCTCCCTATGCGACGCGCTCCAGGACGCCGGCCGCCGCGGCCGCGACCGCCTCGGTCGTCAGCCCGAGCTCCTCGAGGATCCGTTGGTACGGCGCCGATGCGCCGAAGCGGTCGACGCCGACGGATGTGCCGCGCGGCCCGACCCACCGCTCCCAGCCGAACGTGATCCCGGCCTCGACCGAGACGCGAGCCTCGACCGCCGGCGGCAGCACCTCGTCGCGGTACTCCTGCGGCTGCTCGGCGAAGAGCTCCCAGCACGGCATGGACACGACTCGCGCGTTCGCGTCGAGCTGTCGCGCGGCCGCGAGCGCGAGGTGTACCTCCGAGCCGGTCGCGAGCAGGATCACCTCGGGCTCGCCGTCGCCCGACTGCCACAGCGTGTACGCGCCGCGCAGGACGCCCTCGACCGAGCGCGACCTCGCGGCGGTCGAACGTCGGCACCTTCTGCCGGGTCAGGGCCAGCGCCACCGGGCCGCCCTTTCGCTCCATGGCGACCCGCCACGCGACGGTCGTCTCGTTGGCGTCGGCCGGTCGCAGGTACCAGAGGTTCGGGATCGTCCGCAACGCCATGTGGTGCTCCACCGGCTGGTGCGTCGGCCCGTCCTCGCCGAGCCCGACCGAGTCGTGCGACCACACCCACAGCGTCTCGAGCCCCATCAGCGCGGAGAGGCGCACGGCCGGGCGCATGTAGTCCGAGAAGATGAGGAACGTCGAGCCGAACGGCTTCAGCATCGCCGGGTCGAGCGCGATGCCGTTGACGATCGAGCCCATCGCGTGCTCGCGGATCCCGAACGCGATGTTTCGACCGGCGTGACCGGCGGAGAAGATGCCGCCACCCTCGACGTCGGTCTTCGTCGACTCGACGAGATCGGCGGCGCCGCCGATCATCGTCGGTGCGTACGGGCGGATCGCGTTCAGCACCTTCTTCCCGGCGTCACGCGTGGCGATCTCCTCGCCGGCCTCGAACCACGGCAGCGCATCGAGCCAGCCGGCGCGCGGCCGGCCCAGGTGATCCGCGTCCCAGTCCTCGCGCAGCCCGGGGAACGCAGCTGCCCACGCCGCGAATCGCTCGTCCCACTCGCGCTCGAGCTCGGCGCCCCGCTCGACGACGACGGCCATGTGCTCGCGAACGGCGTCGGGCACGTGGAACGTGACGTCGGGATCCCAGCCGAGACGCTCCTTCGTGGCGCGCACCTCGGCTTCGCCGAGTGGGCTGCCGTGCGCCTTGGCGGTGTCCTGCGCGTGCGGCGCGGGGTAGGCGATGTGGCTGCGCAGCACGATCAGCGACGGCCGCTCCGCTCGTCCCGGCCCGCCTGCAGCGCGGCCGCGATCGCGTCCACGTCCTCGGCGTCGTCGACGTGCTGGACGTGCCAGCCGTACGCCTCGAAGCGCGCGCCCTTGTCCTCGGTCGTGAAGGTCAGCGTGGTCGAGCCGTCGATCGTGATGTGGTTGTCGTCGTAGACGTAGACGAGCGCACCGAGGCCGAGGTGGCCCGCGATCGACGCTGCCTCCTGGGAGACGCCTTCCATCAGGTCGCCGTCGGAGCAGATCGCGTAGATCCGCTGGTCGAGCAGCTCGTGCCGCGGCCGGTTGTAGCGCTCGGCCAGGAAGCGCCCTGCGATCGCCATGCCCACGCCGTTGGCGAACCCCTGCCCGAGCGGGCCCGTGGTCGTCTCCACGCCGGGCGTCATGAAGTGCTCGGGATGGCCCGGGGTGCGCGACTCCCACTGCCGGAACTGCTTCAGGTCGTCGAGCGTGAGGTCGTAGCCGGCGAGGTGGAGCGCGGCGTACTGGAGGATGCACGCGTGGCCGGCGGAGAGGACGAACCGGTCGCGGCCGGGCCAGCCTGGATTCGCCGGGTTGTGACGCATCACGTCCCGGTAGAGCGTGTAGGCGAGCGGTGCGAGCGCCATCGCCGTCCCCGGGTGCCCCGCGTTCGCCTTCTGCACGGCGTCCATCGCCAGGGTGCGGATCGTGTCGATCGTCAGACGGCGCGGGTCGGACATCGGCTCGAACACTACGGCACGTCGCCAGGCCGACGTGGTCGCGATCAGGTAACCGCAGCCGTGCGCCAGCGGGGATCGGCGAGCAGCGCCTCGGGGTCGTCCGCCTCCGGCTGCTCGCGCACGACCTCCTTGACACGCTCGACGACGTCCGCCGCCTGGCCCGTCAGCACAGCGCCCACGACGCGCCCGCCGCGCAGGTAGAAGCCGAGCACCCGGCGGTCGGCGACGCTACCGATCAGCACGCGTCTCGTCGACGCCGCCGTCGGGGTCGCCGAGCACCTGCAGCTTCACGTCGAACAGCTGCGTGAAGAAGACCGCCACCTCGTCGTACGGCGCACGCGCGCCGGCCAGCAGCCGACCGAGGTACGCGCCCTGCCCGTGGGCGTTCGACCAGTGCTCGATGCGGCGGCGATGGCCCGCGACCGGATCCGGGAACCGCGCAACGTCTCCGACCGCGTAGACGCCCTCGACGGACGTGCGAAAGCGCTCGTCCACGACGATGCCGTTGTCGATCTCGGCTCCGATTCCCTCGACGAGGTCGACGTTCGGCTGCACACCGACGCCCACCACGGCGAGGTAGGCCTCGACGTCCCGCCCCGACACGAGCCGCGCCCCGGCGAGCAGCTTCCCGTGGCCGTGGAGCTCCTCGAGCGAGTCCTCGAGCGCGAGCTCGACGCCCGTGCTCCCGGTACAGGTCGGCCAGCTGGGCGGACAGCTCGTCGGACGACGAGCGCCGGCATCAGATGCTCCCCCATCTCGACCACGGTCACGTCGAGACCGCGCAGCCGCAGCGATGCCGCGACCTCGCTGCCGATGAAGCTGCCACCGACGACGACGGCCTTGTGTGCCTCGGCGGCCTCGGCGCGCACGGCCGTCGCGTCCGCGAGCGTCCGGTAGGTGTGCACGCCGACCCGGTCGGCGCCCGGCACCGGGAGCGTCCGCGGGCGAGCGCCCGTCGCGAGCACGAGGGTGCCGTACGGGATCCGTTCCCCGTCGGACAGCGTCACCTCGCGCGCAGCGCCGTCGAGGCTCGTCACCTCGGCGCCGAGCCGCAGGTCGATCACGTTGTCGTCGTAGAACTCGGTGGCTGCGACGAAGGTCTGCTGCTCGTCCTCGATCTCGCCACGCAGGAAGCCCTTCGAGAGCGGCGGCCGGTTGTACGGCGGGCGGTCGTCGGACGAGACGATCGTGACGAGCTCATCGCCGCCCTCCTCGCGATAGGCGACGGCGAGGCTCGCAGCCGCGAGGCCTCCGCCGACGATGACGATGCCCTTGTCCACGTGACGCTCCTTCCGTGCGGCCGATGGACGATCGTCTACCCCTGAATCGCTTCAACGAAGCCTTCCGCTGCTTCAGTCCGCGCGTCTACCCTGGACTGTCCCATGCCGGTACGCCGCGTGCTCGGCCTCGTCGGAGCCTCGTGCAGTCGTCGTGCTCGGAGCGGCTCATGCCGCCGAGCGCACCGGCACCACCGGGCCTGACCGCCTGATCGGCACCAGGAGCGCCGACACGATCTTCGCTCTCGGGGGCAACGACCGCGTCGAGGGACGGGCCGGAGCCGACTTCCTCCACGGCGGGGCAGGCCGAGACGTCGTGCTCGGCGAGGCGGGGTACGACCGCATCGCGGTCGATTTCGACCGGGCTCGGGACAGCGTCGCGTGCGGGGCCGGGCAGGACCTCGTCAACGCCGAGCTGATCGACATCGTCGCCGCGGACTGCGAGATCGTGAGCCGGCAGCTCTCGCGGGACGCGCTTCGCCTGGCCGGGGCGCAGCACGAGACGCAGGTCGAGCCGGACAGCCTGGCCGTCGGCTCGACGATCGTGACCGCCTTCCAGTCGGGCCGCCTGATCGAGGGTGGGGCGCCGGGATCGGCTGGGCGACCTCGACCGACGCAGGCCAATCGTGGCGCGCGGGCTTCCTCGAGCGCGTGACCGACCGGGCGAGCGACCCGGTGGTCGCGTACGACGCGATGCGCCGCACGTGGCTGATCGCAACGCTGGGTGCGAACGAGGATACGGGCGGGTTGTTCGTCAGCCGCTCACCCGACGGCCTCTCCTGGAGCCGCCCACAGCCCGCGGCGAACGACCAGGCAGAGCGCTACGACAAGGAGTGGCTGACCTGCGACTCGTGGCCGAGGAGCCCCTACCGTGGGCGCTGCTACCTCTCCTACCTCGACGGGGAGACCCGCGAGATCCGGACACGGCGCTCGACGGACGGTGGCCTCACCTGGTCGGCTCCGGTCGGCGTGAGCACCAGCGGCAGCCCGAACGGCGCCTTCCCGGTCGTGCGACCCGACGGGATGCTGCTCGTTCCGTTCAGGACGATCGCGGTCACACAGGAGGAACGGGACACGGTCGTGGTCGCACGCTCGACGAACGGTGGGGTGACGTTCGGGCGGGCGGAGCTCGTCGCGGAGCGCTTCGAGGAGCAGATCATCGGCGTCCGCGCCCCGGTGCTCGTCACCGCCGACGTGGACGCGGCGGGAAGGGTCTACGTCGCCTGGGGCGACTGCCGGTTCAGCCCCGACTGCGACACGAACGGCATCGTCTTCGCGACGTCCACCGACGGCGTCCGCTGGACGGCGCCGCGACGCGTGCGATTCCCGAGCAGTCCCGGGGTCGACTGGTTCGTGCCCGGGATCGCCGTCGCGCCAGGCACCTCCGGCGCACGCGCCCAGCTGGCCGTCGCCGCGTACGCGGTGACGCGAGCGTACGGATGTCGCGACTGCGACACCGTCAACGCGTTCGCGATCACGTCGCCCGACGGCGGCCGTACGTGGGGGCCGGCCCGCCGTCTCAACGCGGAGCCGATGCAGGTGCTCTGGCTGGCCGACACCGCCGTGGGACGGATGCTCGCCGACTACGTCTCGACGTCGTTCGCCGCGGGCCGTCCCGTCGCCGTGGTCTCGCTCGCGACGAGACCCCAGCTCGGGCGAGTTTCGCCAGGCGGTCTTCGCGACGCGCCTCCCGCCGATACCACCCAGGTAGAGCCCCATCTACCCTTCCGGCGATGGCGGTGCTGATCGCAACCGGGCTGCGCAAGGAGCACTCGGGCGACCCTCTCTTCGACGGGGTCTCGTTCACGCTGCGCCGCGGCGACCGGCTCGCGCTCGCCGGCCCGAACGGAGCGGGCAAGACGACGCTGCTGCGCGCGCTCGTCGGCGAGACGTCGCTGCAGGGGGGCGAGCTCGCGTTCGCCAAGGAGGTGCGCGTCGCGCTCCACGACCAGCGCCCGCCGCGCGGCCGCGGGCTGACCCTGCGCGAGTATGCACTGTCCGGGGCAGCCGATCTCGTCGCCGATCGAAGAGGAGCTGCGCGCCCTCGAGCAGGCGATGGCCGATGGAGCCCACGACGCCGCGACGCTGCGCCGTTACGGCGACGCGACCGCTCGCCTCGAGCACGCCGGTGGCTGGGACTGGCGCGACCGCGCCTCGTCGGTGCTGCGAGGGCTCGGGTTCCGTGACGCGGAGCTCGACCGTCCGCTCGACTCGTTCTCGGGCGGCGAGCTGACCCGCGCGTCGCTCGCGCGCTCGCTCGCCGGCGACCCCGACCTGCTGCTCCTCGACGAGCCGACGAACCACCTCGACGTCCAGAGCCTCGAATGGCTCGAGCGCGAGCTGCTGGGGCTCGACGCCGGCGTGATCCTGGTCGCGCACGACCGCTGGTTCCTGGAGGCGGTGACGACGGCCGTGCTCGAGCTGGGCGGCCCACGGCCGTTCTTCTTCGACGGCCCCTGGCACGCCTGGCGCCGCGAGAAGGCGGCGCGCGCATCGGCGGCTGCGACGACGGTCGATCGCGTGAGCGACGACATCGAGCGGCTCGAGCGGTTCGTGGCCCGCTTCCGCTACAAGAAGTCGAAGGCGAAGCAGGCGCAGGCCAAGCTGACCGAGATCGCGCGCCTCGAGAAGCAGCGCCGCACCGCAGCCGACGAGCTGACCGCGCTGACGAAACGCCGCCGCACGCTCGGCTTCGAGTTCCTCAAGCCCGCCAGGAGCGGCCGGATCGTGCTGGAGGCCGAGCGGGTGACCGTCTCCGCAGGCGACAAGCAGCTCCTGCACGACACGACGCTCGTGCTGGAGCGCGGCGAGCACGTTGCGCTCGTCGGGCCGAACGGCTCCGGGAAGACGACGCTGCTCGAGACCGTGCTCGGGCTGCGCGAGGCCGACGCGGGCACGATCCGGCATCGGTCACGGCGTGATCCCGGCCTACTTCTCGCAGCACGACGTCGAGCTCCCCGAGACGCGGCACCGTGCTCGATGCCGCGGTGTCCGCCACCCGGCTGCCACGACCGCAGGCGCAGGCGCTGCTCGGCCGCTTTCTCTTCTCCGGCTGGGAGGCTCACGAGAAGCAGGTGTCGGTGCTCTCGGGTGGCGAGCGCCGGCGCCTGGCGCTCGCTCTCCTCGTCGCCTCCGGCGCAAACCTGCTCGTGCTCGACGAGCCGACCAACCATCTCGACCTCGAGAGCCGCGAGTCGCTCGAGGCGGCGTTGGAAGCGTTTCCCGGGCACGGTGCTGCTCGTCTCGCACGATCGCGCTGTGCTCGACGCGGTACCGGATCGCATCGTCGCCGTCGAGGATCACGGTCTGCGCTCGTACGACGGCGGCTGGGCCGACCTCGTGCAAGCGCGGGCTCAGGAGAAGGAGCCTCCCGAGCCCGCGCCCGAGAAGCCCAAGAAGGTGCGACGCCGCCCGCAGGAGCGGCCACGGCCCAGCGAGCTCGACCGTGTCGAGGCGCAGATCGGGGAGCTCGAGCGCCAGGTCGCCGCCATGGAGGAGCGGCTCGCCGTCGACTGGGCGGACATGGACCTGCTGACCGCGCATCGCGCCGCCCGCGACGAGCTGCAGCGCCAGCTCGCGCGCTGGGAGGAGCTGTTCGCGGCCGCGCAGACCGGGGTGCAGTGACGCTCCGTCCGAGGCAAGGCGCGACGAACGGCTGAGGTGACGCCGGAGCGCCCCGCGATCGCGACGCCCGATCGCATCCAGGCCTCGTGTGGCGCAGAACGCCGGCGTGTGCGAGACCGACAATGGGCGTGTGACTTCTGGAACGACCGGCGGCGTACAGGGAGCATGCACGCGATGACGTTGACCCGTCCCACGCCCGCGCAGAGCAGAGCGCTGACGTTCGCGGAGGCGGCAGAGCTGCACCTCGACGACGTCTACGGCTATCTCCTCTACCTGGCCCGGGACCGGGAGACGGCGGAGGACCTCGCCTCGTCGACCTTCGAGAAGGCGCTGCGGCTGTGGGGCCGGTTCGACCCGAGTCGCGGCAGCGCTCGCACCTGGCTGCTCGGCATCGCGCGGACGACCGCGCTCGACTGGTTTCGCGCCGAGGGCAGACGGCGGAAGCGCGAGGAAGCCGCCGCCATACCGGAACGCGTCGACGAGGCGTTCGGCGAGGGTCTCTCGCCGGCCCTCGACACGGCACTCCAGGCGCTCAGCGCCGGCGAGCGCGAAGTGATCGCGCTGCGGATCGTCCTCGACCTCGATGGCGACACCGTCGCCCGCGTGCTCGGCATCAGCCCGACCGCCGTCTCGACACGGCTCTCCCGGGCGCTCAAACGACTCGAGGAAAGGGTGACAGAGCATGACCTCGGCTGAGATCGTCCGCGAGCTTCGGGCCTCCCGCCCCGCCGCACCGCACGTCCTGCGTGCGCGGGTCGAGGCGATCGCCGCCTCGACCCCGCCCGCCCCTCGCCCCTCCCTCGCCGGCCGGCTGCTGCCGCGCCGGCGAGCACTGCTCGTGGCAGTTCCCGTCGCGGCCGCGCTGGCCGTCGCCTCGGCCGGCGTGATCGGCGTCGTCGCACCCAGCGACGCCGGCCGACCAGACGCTCGCCGTCCGCAACGCCGCCGCGCCCGAGGCTCACCGCGGAGCCAGACCTACAAGGCAGGTGCCGAGGCAGCGGGCAGGCGCCGGCACGGCGCTCGACTCGAGCACGGCCACCACGCCCGGGCCGACGACGGGTCGCGCGCAGCGCGTCACCGCGAGCCTCACGATCGAGGTGGCCGACACCGACGCACTCTCCAAGGCGACGCAGCAGGCGCTGCAGACGACCCGGTCGCTCGGCGGGTACGTGGTCAGCGTGTCGTACGCCACCGGCACCGACGGCAGCGTCGTCGCTGACGGTGCGCGTGCCCACGTCGCGGGTGCAGGACGCCATCACGCGGCTCTCGTCGCTCGGCACGATCGTCGCCCAGCAGGTGCAGATCGACGACCTGCAGGAGTCGATCGACGCGCTCGGCAAGCGCATCGCCGGCCTGCAGGAGCGCATCGCCCGCCTCACGGCGCAGATCGAGGACCCGAGCGTCGACGAGCAGACCCGCGCGACGCTGACGGCCCGGCGCGCCGCCGCCCGCGCCGAGCTCGCCACGCTGCTGCGCGACCGCGCCGGTCAGACGGCGGAAGCGCGCATGGCGACCGTCCAGCTCAGCTCTCGTCACCGATCAGCGCGGCCGCCGTGCCGGGAACACCGTCGCGGTTCGACCGGGCGCTCGACCAGGCGGTCGAGATCCTCGCCTGGGAGGCGACGATCGTGCTCTTCGCGCTCATCCTCGTCGGGCCGTTCGTGCTCATCGGCCTCGCCGTCTGGTGGGGCCGGCGGACGCTCGGCCGCCGCACGGACGACCGCCTGCTCGGGGCCTCTCCGTAGGAGACGCGGAGCCGCGCGCCGGCGCCAGCACCGGGTGCCTGCCTTCAGCCAGGCACCGCCGTGCCCTCTCCCGGCGCCCGGCCCTGCCGGGCGCCGTGCCGTGCGCCTCGCCTACGGCGTGCGAGCGTCGCGATCAGCGCCTCGGCCACGACCCGCAACGGCTTGCCCGAGATCTGGCTCGCCTTCCTGCAGCCGCGCGAACGCCTCCTGCTCGGTGAGCCCCTCGCGCTCCATCAGCAGCCCCTTGGCGCGCTCGATCGCCTTGCGTGCGGCCAGCGCCTCGGACAGGCTTGCGGCCTCGCTGCGAACCGCGGCGAGCTCCTCGTGCCGCGCGCGTGCGGTGGCGATCGCCGGCAGGAGGTCGTTCTCGCGGAACGGCTTCACGAGGTAGCCGTACACGCCGGCCTCGACAGCGCGCGAGACGAGCTCTTCCTCGCCGTACGCGGTGACCATCACGATCGGGATCGGACGCTCCTCGAGGATCCGGCGTGCAGCCTCGATCCCGTCCAGCCTCGGCATCTTCACGTCGAGCACCGCGAGGTCGGGCGTGGCCGAGCGGGCCAGCTCGACCGCCTCCTCTCCGTCGCGCGCCTCGGCGCACACCTCGAACCCCGCGCGCTCGAGGAGCTCGCGAAGATCGAGCCTGATGATCGTCTCGTCCTCGGCGATCAGGATTCGCAACGGCGTACCTCTCGTTCGGTCAGGCGCGAAAGCGCACTTCCGCACGCAGGCCGGCATCGTCCGTGAGCGTGAGCGACCCGCCGAGCTCGTCGCGCACCAGAGCGCGGACGATCGACATGCCCGTTCCCTTCCGCGGCAGCCTGCATGCCCGGGCCGTCGTCGGCGATGACGAGCGCGACATCGCCCCCGTCCACACGCATGCTAATCGACACGTGCCGGCCGCCGTGCTCGAGGGCGTTCCCGAGCAGCTCTGTGAAGACGAGCGCGAGCGCAGTCGCCCGCTGACCCGCGACGGAGACCTCGCTCCAGCTCGGCCGTCACGTCCTTGCCCACGGCCAGCCCCTGGACGAGCATGGCTCGCAGCCGGTCGAGGAGCTCGTGGAGATCGACGACGTCCTCGCGGTGCTCGGTCAGCTCCTCGTGGACGGCGGCGATGGCGAGGATCCGGTTGACGGAGTCACCGAGCGCCTTGCTGCGGGTCGGCCCCCTCGGCCCGGGCCTGCATGCGCAGCAGCGAGGCCACCGTCTGCAGGTTGTTCTTGACGCGGTGATGGATCTCCTGGGCGAGCACGCCCCGCAGCGCCATGCGGCCGTGCTCGAGCGCCACGGCCGCCTGATGGGCGATCGCTTCGAGCAGGCGCCGGTCCTCGCGGGTGAACTGCGTGTCCCGGTCGACGACCAGCTCCCCGATCGTGCGGCCCTTCCAGCGCAGAGGCATGCGCGACGGCGTGCGTGCCGGCGCGGCCCTCCGGCCAGGCGATGCGACCGTCCTCGAGCACGATCGCCGCACCGGTGGCATCGAGCGAGTCCACCGTCGTCCGCACGATCGCCTCGAGCGACTCCTCCAGGTAGAGCGACTCGGACACCGCCTCGGAGATCCGGGCGAGCGCCTCGAGCTCGCGCACGCGCTGCTGTGCAGCTTCGTACAGGCGCGCGTGCTCGATCGACTGGGCCACCTGGGAGGCGATCGCGACGAGCAGGTCGATCTCCGCCTCGGTGAACACGCGCGGCTCCCGGGTGCGGACGTTGAGGGCGCCTTCGAGCTTGTCGTGCAGGAGGATCGGGACGGCGAGGATCGACTCGTACTGGTCCTCGCGGAGGTTCGGAAAGGCCTTGAAGCGCGGGTCGAGGTGGGCCTTCGCCGGGATCATCACGGGGGCGCGCTCCTGCCGCGGCGGCTCCGGTGATCCCCTCGCCCGCGCGCATGCGGGGACGGGCGGTCTCGCTCTCGACCGCGGTCCCGTGCGTGGCGTGGAGCACGAGCTCACCCGCGGGCTCGTCGTAGAGGTAGACGAAGCAGGCGTCGGTGGTCAGCGCCGACGCGACCTCGTGCGCGATCGCCTCCATCACCTCCTGCAGGTCGAGGCTCGAGTTGACCACCTCGATCGTGCGGGTGAGGAGTGCCAGGTGCCTGGCCGACTCTTCCATCCCGGGATCCTACGAGTCGCCGGACCGCGCGAAGCCGAGCGGATGGCTCAGTCGAGGTAGCGAGAGCGCGATCACGCCGAGGATCGGCACGGCGAGCGTCAGCGCGAACGTGAGCCAGCCGACGACGATCAGCCGGCGGCGCGTGGCGGCGGCCTCGGGCGCGCTCGCGCGCAGCTCACGCTGCAGACGCGGTCCGAGCACGAAGTCGTGGAACAGCGCACCGACGACGAGGAAGCACGACGAGCGCGGACTTCACGATCAGCGTGCGGTCGAAGTCGGTGTCGAGCGCCTCGCGCTCGAAGCCGCCGTGCTCCTCGGTGAGCCAGAGCCCGGACAGGATCGCGACGCCCATCGCGCCCCACCCGAGCGGCCGCCAGCGGCGGCCGAGCGCCCGCATCGCGGTGGCCCGCGCCTCGCCCTCGAGCCGCCGGATCGCCGGCACGCCGACGAACACGAGCGCGATCGTCCCACCGACCCACACGGTGGCCGAGAGCAGGTGGATCGTCCGCAGCACGGTCAGCACGCACGGCATTGTCGCCGTCGCCGGTCGACCGCGCGGCGCTTGCACTCTCCGCCGTCGGATCCCATAGCCTCGCGACATGGATCTGAACGACTGGATCCTCGCGCTCCACGTGCTCAGCGCGTTCGCGTTCGTTGGCGCCCTCGTGGTCTTCACGATCCTGATCGTCGCCTCGCGCAACATCGACACGCCGGGGCCGACGATCGCGCTCGGCGCCCGTGGGGCGCGTCGGCAACGTCACGGTGATCGTCGGGGCCCTCGGGACGATCGTCTTCGGCGTCTGGCTCGCGATCTCGCGCGATGCGTACCAGGTGTGGGACGGCTGGGTGATCGCGGCAATCGTGCTCTGGGCCATCGGCGGCGGCGTCGGCGCCCGCGCGGGGAAGGAGTACGAGCGCGCCCTGCACCGCGCGCGCGAGCTGCAGGCATCCGGGGAGACAGGGCCGAGCAACGAGCTGCTCGCCCTCAACCGCACGTCGCGCGGGCTCCTCCTGCACACGATCGCGAGCATCGTCTCGGTGCTGATCCTCATCGACATGATCTGGAAGCCGGGCGCATGAGACCCGACAGCTGGAACTACCTGCTCCTCCTGCACGTGCTCGGCGCGATGGTCCTCGTCGGCGGGCTGCTCACCGGCGTCGCGGCGCTCGCCTTCGCGCGGGGCGAGGCGCGCCTGCTGCGCCTGGGCTACTGGTCGCTGCTCGCCGTCGCTCTCCCGGGGTACGTGGCGATGCGAATCGGCGCCGAGCTCCTCTACTCGAAGCAGGAGGACGTCAACCCGCAGCTCGAGGACGCGGTCTGGGTCGGCATCGGCTACATCGTCGCCGACGTCGGCGCGCTCCTGCTCCTCGTCACGCTGATCCTCGGCGGGATCGGCGTCCGGAAGCTGCGCACGGGTGGCGGCGCCGGCCTGCTCAAGGCGGCCATGGTGATCTCGCTCCTGATCCTCGTCGCGGCCCTGGTCGCCGTCTGGGCCATGAGCGCCAAGCCGACGTAGCCTCCGACACCGGTCGGCCTCATCGGTATCGCGACGGTTACGGACGCGTCGGAGCAGAGCGACTTGAGGGCCGGAGGCCGGCTTTGCCGGCCGGGAGGCCAAGCAGCCTGCGCTGTGCAGCGCCGAAGCAGCGGACTCGCCGGGGGAACCTTGGTTTCCCCTGCGCAGAACGACCACGGGCCCCACAACCGGGGACCCGCGATCGGCCGTCAGACACAGGGATCGCCGCTCGCCTTGCGGCGCACCCTGCACGGCCGATCATGCGATATTCGGCGGACGTTGTCCAGTCGTGACGGGACGAGGTCCCGTCACGACCGGCGAGGAGCACTGCACGCGCGCCGCAGCGGTCAGAGCGACCCCAGGTACCTCTCCAGCTCCCATTCGCTCACCTGGATCCGGTACTCGTTCCACTCGCGCCGCTTGAGCTCGACGTAGCGCGGGAAGATGTGGTCGCCGAGCGCCGTGCGCATCAGCTCGGAGGCCTCGAGCTCCTCGATCGCCTCGCCGAGCGAGCCGGGCAGCGCGACGATGCCGCGCTCCTTGCGCTCGTCCTCGGACAGGCGGTAGAGGTTCGTCGTCATCTCGTCCGGCAGCTCGTAGCCCTTCTCGATCCCCTCCAGGCCGGCGTGCAGCAGCGCGGCGAAGGCGAGGTACGGGTTGCAGGCCGGGTCCGGGCAGCGGATCTCGGCGCGCGTCGCCTGCTCCGACCCCGGCTTGTAGAGCGGGATCCTGATCAGCGCAGACCGGTTCCGCTGCGACCACGCGACGTACACGGGCGCCTCGTAGCCGGGGACGAGCCGCTTGTACGAGTTCACCCACTGCGCGAGCACGGCAGCCATGTCGCGTGCGTGCACGAGCAGGCCGGCGATGAACGACTTCGCCGTCTGCGACAGGTGATGCGGGTCCTTCGCATCGAAGAACTGGTTGCGACCGCCCTTGAACAGGGACATGTGGGTGTGCATGCCGGAGCCGTTCTCTCCGAACAGCGGCTTCGGCATGAAGGTCGCGTAGTAGCCGTGCCACGCCGCGACCTCCTTGACCACGAGGCGGTAGGTGAGCGTCTTGTCGGCCATGGCGAGCGCGTCGTCGTAGCGCATGTCGATCTCGTGCTGCGACGGCGCCACCTCGTGGTGGTGGTACTCGATCTGGATCCCGACCGACTCCAGGGCGGCAATCGTGTCGTTGCGCACCTCGGTCGCTGCGTCCTGGGCGGTCATCGCGAAGTAGCCGCCCTCGTCCAGCGTCTTCGTGCCCTGCTCGCTCTCGAACAGGAAGTACTCGAGCTCGGGGCCGACGTTGAACGCGTCGAAGCCCAGCTTCTTCATGCGCTCGAGCGCCTGCCGCAGAATGAAGCGCGGATCGCCTTCGTACGGGACGCCGTCCGGCTTGACGACGTCGCAGATGAGGCGGCCGACCTTCGCGCCGAGCGCGTGGCCGTGCTCGTCGACGGGTCTCGGCATGATCTGGAACGTCGCCGGGTCGGGGATCGCGACCATGTCCGACTCCTCGATGGCGTTGAAGCCGGTGATCGACGAGCCGTCGAAGCCCATGCCGTCGTCGAGCGCCTCCTCCATCTCCTGCGGCGTGATGGCGAAGCTCTTGCAGTGGCCCTCGAGATCGGTGAACCAGAACAGGACGTGCTCGACGCCCTCGTCCCGGATCCGCTTCAGCACCGCCCGCCGCGCTGCCACGCTCGACGTCGCGCGGTGCCGGCTCTTCACGAGCGTGGCGCTCCCCTTCGTCGGGGTGCTCCTCGGTCTCGCCATCCTCGACTCCTTCCCTATGAACGAAAAAAGCCCCGGGCGCACGGCGCGCCCGAGGCCACGTCGCCTCGAAATACGGCCCCAACCTAGCACGTCGGAACGACGCGCGGCGAGCCTGCGCCGGTCAGGCGGCGCCCGGCTCGTCGAGGGACTGGAGCTCCGGCTCGACACCGTGATGGCGCACCGCTCGACCGTAGAGCGCGAGCGCCGGTGCGAGCGCCGCAGCGCCGAGCGCGAGCGCCGGCCGCAGGCCCACGGAGGATGCCGACCGCGCCGATCGCCGGGCCCGCCGACGACCTGGCCGACAGCGTCGGACTGGTTCACGATCGACAGCACCGTCGCCCGCACGGACGAGTCCTCGATCGTCCGGTTCACCCAGGCCGACTGCAACGGCACGATCAGCGACCGGCAGGCGCTCACGGCCGCGTACGCGCACGATCGCGAGCCACGGGACGCCCGCGATCGCGAACAGGAGCGCCGCGGCGAGGATCAACCCGTTCGCGCCGAGCAGCACGCGCGCGAGCGCGGTCACGCGTCGCATCCTCGAGCCGCCTCGCGGCGACCTGGGTGACGACGATCCCGATCACCATGGCCGCTCCGGTCAGCAGGCCGATCCACACGACGTCCGACAGGCCGCCCACGGACGGGAACCCGACGGACGTCAGGAACTGCGCCTGCCAGAGGCGGTCGAAGCTCTCGGTCCACATGCCCCAGACGAACGCGATCGCCAGCATCAGCAGGAGCAGGCGGTGGCCCGCGCACGAGCCGGCCGCCACGCCTGGCCGTCGCGACGAGCGCCCGAGGGCCGGTCTCGCCCATCCTCCGCCCGATGCGGTCGAAATCCGGTCTCGGGCATCGTGAAGGCGAGAAACCCGGCCAGCAGGATCACGCCCACTCCGCCGGCGACGATCCCCGCGCGGAGGTCGAAGACCCCGATCGCAGTGCCGATCGCGATGCCGCCGAGCGCGCCGACGTTCGACGCCTGCGCCCCCCGGAGCAGCACTCGAGTGAGCCGCTCCCCGCCGACCTCGTCGGCGATCCACGCCTCGTACGCACCCGACTGGAACGTGTAGCCGATGCCCCACAGCGCGTAGGCGGCGATGATCAGCGGCGCACTCGTGAGGACGCCGAAGAGGACGGCGGCGAATCCGATCACCGCGAACGAGACGATGATCGACAGCCGGCGGCTGACGATGTCGGCCACGACACCCGTCGGCACCTCGAAGAGGAAGATCGCGAGCTCCATCGCCGTGCCGCACAGGACGAGCTGGAGCGGGCTCATCCCCACCTCGGTCACGTAGTAGATGTTGGTGAGCGTGAACGTGAGCATGAAGGCGGCCGAGCCGAAGGCCTCGCTCACGAGAAAGACGGGCACGGCGGGGAGACGGGTCACTCGCGGCCTGCCCGCGCCAGAGCCTCCTCGACGACGGCGACGGGCGCCACGAGCTTGCGCCACGACGGGCGCTCGACGTAGCCGAGCCGCTCGTTGACCGTGCGCATGGCGTCGTTCCCCTCCTGCGTGTAGGTGACGAGACGCCGCAAGCCGAGCGCCGCGGCGCGCGCCGCCTGCACCTGCTTGACCAGGGTGCCGAGCCCGGAGCCGCGCAGCTCGCGGCGGACGGCGGTGAGACCGTTCTCGGCGGCCGTCTCGTCCGTACCGAAGGCAAGCGCTCCCGCGAACGCGACAACCCGCCCATCGTCGACCGCGACGAGCGTGAGCTGACGGATGACACGCGGGTCCTCGACGTCCTCCGCGAGCCACTGCTCGCGCGTGAACTCGACCGGCTCCGGGAGAGGCAGGTCCTCGTAGCCCGCGCCGCACACCTCCCAGGCCGAGTCGAGCAGCTCGGGGCGCTCATCGAGCGGCACCACCTCGAGGCCGGCCGGTAGCGGCGGTTCGGTCTCCGCGCCCGTCAGCTCACGGACGAGCTCGACCTCGAGTGCCCACTGCTCGAAGCCGCGCCGGGCGGCGAACGCAAGGGACGCATCGTCCTCCGCCCCCACCTCGCCACCGATCTCGGCCCGTTCCAGCGATGCGTGCGTGCGCCACCCCGGCGCGCAGCAGGGCCGACCCCACACCGCAGCGGCGTGCGTCCGGGAGCACACGAACGCCAGCGAAGGCCCGGCCCGGGATCATCGACGGGCCGGCGACGAGGGCCCCGACGGCGAGTCCCGTCGAGCAGGCCGAGCCGGTAGAGATAGTCCTCCCTGGCGGCGTAGCGCCGCATCTCCTCCGTCGACCAGTGGGTTCCCGTCACCGCTGCACTGATCGCGGCCCACGTCGCGAGCCCGTCGTCGCCGACGAGCTGCTGTACCTCGACGGCCATCAGCCGCTCCTCTTCAGCTTCCCGTGACGCTTCGCGTATCGCTCGCCGAGCCCGAACACGGCGAGACCGAGCGGGATCGAGACGATGCCGATCACGACGAGCGGCCACAGCTCGTCACCCATCTCCGACAGGCTTCGCCCCGTCGAGGATCGCGTCACGGATCCCGTCGAGCGCGTAGGTCGCCGGCGAGATCACCGAGAGCGCCTGCATCCATTCGGGGAGCACGCTGACCGGGTAGTAGACGCCCGACACGACGAGCAGCAATCCCTGTGCGACGAAGCCGAGCTGCGCGCCCTTCTCCGGCGAGATGAGCGGCAGGACGGCCGTCATCATCGCCGATGCCGAAGAACGAGATCGACGCGACCATCAGCACGACGATCGCGGCCGCGAAGTTCGCATCGTCCAGCGCCAGCCCGAAGAAGAAGGCGCCACCACCGCGAAGAGCAGCACGGCTCGCATCAGCCCGTAGAGGACGGCGAACACACCGCTGCCGCGCGAGGTGCATCGACCGCGACAGCGGCGCCATGAACGTGTACTCGATCGTCCCTTCCCAGCGCTCCCACGCCACCGTCTCCGTGATGAACTCGAAGATGATCCCGAGGTACGCCCACACGACGGCGCCCACGAGCAGGCGTCGTGGTGGCCGGTCGACGTCGAGGTCGCCACCGGACGCCTCGATGCCCTCCGCGATGAAGACGATCGTCAGCGTGTTCGCGACCGTCCAGACGAAGAAGGCGACGTCCCAGTAGAGGTAGCGCTGGGTGAGGTAGAGCGTTGCGCTCGACGATCCCGGCCAGGCCGATGAGCTCGTGCCGAAGAGAGAACCGCAGCTGCTCGGCACGGACGCGGCTCGCCTGCGTCTCCAGGGACAGCCCTCATGCGAACACCTCCCGATCGTCGTCCTCGTCCTCGACGTCGTCCTCGAACTCCTTGCCCGTCGCGGCGAGGAACGCGTCCTCGAGCGTGTCGGCGCCGTACCGGCGTCGGAGCGCGTCCGCGTCTCGAGCGCGAGCAGCCGGCCGCGGTCGAGGATGCCGACACGGTCGGCGAGCGCCTCGGCCTCGGCCATGTCGTGGGTGCAGAGCAGGATGGTGGCGTCGTGCCGCTCCCGGATCTCGCGGATGAACGACTGCACCTCGCGCTTGGAGCGCGGGTCGAGACCAGTCGTCGGCTCGTCGAGCAGCAGCAGCACCGGGCTCGTCAGCAGCGCACGCGCCAGCGCCACCTTCTGCTGCATGCCACGCGACAGGTTCTCCATGGGCTCGTTGCGCCGCTCGGCGGGAAAGCCGACCCGACCGAGGATGGCCGGGATCGAGATCGCGCGTCTGCGCCGGCGGTCATGCCGTAGAAGCGCGACGCGTAGCCGGAGGTTCTCGGCGGCGGACATCTTCTTGAAGAACGACGCCTCGACCGAGACCGCGGTTGACGAGCCTGCGCACGGCCTTGGCGTCGCGCTCGACGTCGTGGCCGAAGACGCTGGCCGTACCCGCCGTCCGCGAGGAGCAGCGTCGAGAGCAAGACGCACGAGCGTGGACTTGCCGGAGCCGTTCTGACCGAGCACGGCGACGCATTCGCCCGCGGGCGATGGTGAAGCTGATGCCGTCGAGCGCCGCGACGGCGCGGCGCCGCTTGCGCCGCCGTGCGAAGTCCTTGCGCAGGTCGCAGACATCGACGGCCGAGGGCTCGATTCCACGGCTCGGCGACGGCGATGTTCGATTCGGTGAGGTGAGACACGACGATGCTCCTTCGTTCCGACAGGGTCTAGGCACGCAAAAGCAGAGACCCGGCCAGGCGGGCCTCTACAGCGGATGTCCTAGACGTGGAACGTCATCGCGCCGCGCAGGCTAGCACCCTTGCGCGACGGACGCCAGGCCGCTACGGTGGGGCGCAGATCGGGTCGACGACGACTCGAGCGAAGGCAATGGCGCCTCATCTCCCCGCGCGGGAGGTGGGGCTTTTTTTGTTGGTCCGACGGAGGAGGAGCACCGTGAGAGCGACGGCGTGACGAAGGTCGAGACACCCAGCCCAGGCAAGGGGCGCAGCAACGCGCTGCTCCAGCCCACGGTCTCGGCTCTGCGGCCGCCCGGCGTGCCTGCGAGCTCCGATCCACGCGCTCGGGCCGAGCTCAGCCGCAGGCGCAGCCGCATCGCGCGGCCGACGGCCGAGACGAACGGAGGTGAGGCAGCATGATGAAGGTCGAGGCCGTGGTCGTTCGCGATCGCGTGGAGACGGTCATGGAGGCGGTCGAGGAGGGGACCGGCCACGTCGGCGTCACCGTGGTCGAGGCGGTCGGGCATGGCCGCGAGAAGGGCATCACGCACGAGTACCGCGGGCGGGTGTTCGAGTCGCGCTTCCTGCCGAAGGCGCACATGACGTTCGTCGTTCGCGACGAGCTCGTCGAGAGCGTCATCGCAGCGATCAACGACGCCGCTCGCACCGGGCACCCCAACGGCGACGGCATCTGCTGGGCATCGCCGGTCTTCAACGTGACGCACAACCGCACCGGGCTGAAGCTCGAGGAGGTGGAGAAGGTATGAGCACCAAGGAACTCGGCTTCGCCATCAGCACCGTGTGGGTCCTGCTCGCAGCCGTGCTCGTCATGTTCATGCAGGCGGGCTTCGCCTTCCTGGAGGCGGGTCTGACGCGAATGAAGAACGTCGGCCACATCGCGGCCAAGAACGTGCTCATCTTCGCGCTCGCCTCGATCGTCTACTACCTCGTCGGGTTCGCGATGGCGTTCGGTGACGGCGGCAACGGCTTCATGGGCAGCTTGAGCGCCGCCGCCCCGTCGGTCGACGAGCTGCTGGCCATCGGCGCGGAGCCGTACTCGTGGTTCGGTGCCGTCCCGGCCGCGGCCGGCTACATGTTCGAGGTCGTCTTCTGCGCGGTCTCGCTGGCGATCGTGTGGGGGGCAATGGCCGAGCGGACGAAGCTGTGGGTCTACTTCGCCTTCGGCATCGTCTTCACGCTCATCTACTCGCTCGTCTCCCACTGGGTCTGGTCGCCCGAAGGGTGGCTGTTTGCGAAGGGGATGCAGGACTTCGCCGGCTCCACGGTCGTCCACTACCAGGGTGCGCTGGCGGGCCTCGCAGGAGCCCTCTTGCTCGGGCCACGGATCGGGAAGTTCGGCGCGGACGGCAAGCCGAACGCGATCCCCGGTCACAACATGGCGTACACCACGCTGGGCGTGATCATCCTCTGGTTCGGCTGGTTCGGGTTCAACCCGGGCTCGACCCTGAGCGTCGACTTCGGCGGCATCGGGTTCTTCGCCTACGTGGCCCTGAACACGAACATCGCGGCAGCGGCCGGCGTTCTCGGCGCGGTCGTCACCTCGTGGATCGTGATCAAGAAGCCCGACCTGTCGATGATGCTGAACGGCGCCATCGCGGCGCTCGTGGCGATCACGGCGGCGTGCGCGTTCGTCGCACCGTGGGCGGCGATCCTGATCGGCTTCGTCGCCGGCGTGATCGTCGTGCTGGGCGTGCTGCTCGTCGAGAAGCTCAAGATCGACGACCCGATCGGCGCACTCGCGGCACACGGCATGGCGGGTGTCTGGGGGACGTTGTCCCTCGGCTTCCTCACCGTTCCGGCCCTGTCGGAGAAGCTCGCCACCGGTAGCGCCGGGCTCTTCTACGGCGGTGGGCTGCACCAGCTCGGCGTCCAGGCTCTCGGCCTGGCCGCCGTCGGCGCGTTCACGTTCACGGCGTCGTTCCTCGTCCTGTGGCTCTTCAAGGCCACATTCGGGATCCGGGCCGAGCCCGAGGTGGAGGCGGCCGGGCTGGACGTCTCCGAGCACGGCATGTGGGGCTATCCCGAGTTCTACATCCCGGTCCCCGGCGGCTACGGCTCCGACTACCACGGGCACCAGGGTCATCGGTGAAGCCTCCGGCGTCACCTCCGGTGGAGCCCGCGCCCGCACCGGGCTAAGCACGCGGTGCCAGTCACCGCTCCGCCGTGGAGCGGTGACTGGCCCCGACATGTCTCAGGCGAGCTTGAACGTGACCGTCACGGAGGCGGTCGTGTCCTGCGGCCCGGAGACGACGGGCGTTCCGCCGGCGTCGGCTGCGGCCTTCTCCGTCAGCGGAATGGCGACGGAGCCGCCTTCGGTCATCGTCGTGATCGCCCCGAGCTGGCGGCCGGCCGCGGTGGCGAGCACCGTGGCGCGCTCCCGGGCGTCCGCCACGCTCTTCGCGAGCGCCTCGCGGTAGAGCTTGGCGGGGTCACTGTAGGTGAGGTTGGGCCCCCAAACCGTGTTGGCCCCCGCTGCGACGGCCGCGTCGATCAGCTTGCCTGCATCGGCGAGGTCGATCTTGGCCGAGACGGCGTTGGTGGCGACGAAGCCGCTTCCTGCCATCTCACGACCCTCGGGGTCGACGGCCGAGGACAGTGAGACGGTCTGCGTCGTCACGTCCTTGCCGCCGGCTGCGCGGACTGCTGCGATCACCTTCCGCATCGCAGCCGCGTTCGCATCCAGAGCAGCCTGCGCCGTCGCGGCGCGGCTCTCCACACCGGCCGAGACCTCGGCCTGATCGGGCACGGCGCGTCACGGTGCCGGTACCCGACACGGTCACCGTGTCGGTCGTCGGCACGGGGTCGGCGGCGCCGGCGCCCTCGGGCCGCAACACACCTGCCAGCGCGGCAGCGGCGAGCAGGAGTCCGGCAACGACGGCGATTCGCTTCATCGGGGCAACCTCCAGGTCGGGTTCACCCCATCTACGCCGCCGCGACAGCGCGCGTCACACGTCGTCCTCTGCGGACATGACCGACGAAGCCGACTGTGGAGAGATCGGCACGATCTCTTAACGCGCGCAGGCTCAGAGCCTTTACAACTCACCGCGCGGTGAAGACGGTCGGGACAGGGCCGATGCGGCCCTGCGGCCGCGGCTACGCCGGGGGAGGCCGGCGCGGCTACAGGTTGTCGCCGAAGCGGCGGCGGAGATCGGCGATCGCGGCGCGAACCCCGCCCGGGCCGATCCCGTCGCGCGCTGCAACGCTCTCGGACGCCTCGCCCGCTGCGTCGTACGTCCCGTCGCGCACGCTCGCGGCGACCCGCTCGTGGGCCTCGCGGAACGGGACTCCGTCGCGGACGAGCGTCTCGGCTGCGTCGGTCGCGAGCAGGAGGGGATCCGATGCGGCCTCGCCGAGACGCTCACGGCTCACCTCGAGACCGCTGACGAGCACCGTGAGCGCCTGCAACGCCAGTCGCAGGTCGCGCCGCGTGGCGAAGACGGGTGACTTGTCCTCCTGCAGGTCGCGGTCGTATGCGAGCGGCAGGCCCTTCACGGTCGCGAGCAGGCCCGTGAGCCGGCCGATCGCCGTGCCCGCCTTGCCGCGGGTGAGCTCGGCGACGTCCGGGTTGAGCTTCTGCGGCATCATCGACGAGCCCGTGGCGGCCGTCTCCGGCAGCCGCACGAACCCGAACTCTGCGGTCGACCAGAGCACGAGCTCCTCCCCGATGCGGGACAGGTGCGTGAAGAGGACGGTGGCCGCGTACAGGTAGTCGAGCGCAAAGTCGCGGTCGGCGACCGCGTCGATCGAGTTCTGCATCTGGCCGACGGGCGCCGGCAGGCCGAGCGTCGACCCGGCCAGCGCACCGGCTCCGAGCGGGCTCGCCGCCGCGGCCCCGGCTGCGTGCGCGAACCGCCCGCGGTCGCGGTCGAGCATCTCCACCCAGGCCAGCAGGTGATGGCCCAGGGTCACCGGCTGGCCACGCTGCAGATGCGTGTACCCGGGCATCAGCGTGTCTGCCTCCGCCTCGGCGAAGGACAGGATGACCAGCGCCAGCGCGTCGATCTCCTCGCGAGCGTCCGCCGCCGCGTCGAGCACGTAGAGGCGCAGCGCCGCCGCCACCTGGTCGTTGCGGGAGCGGCCGGCGTGGACCTTGCGGCCGACCTCGCCGAGCTGCCGCTCGATGGCCGAGTGCACGTCCTCGTCCGTCTCGAGGTAGCCGGCCGGGTCCTGCGCGATCTCGGCCAGCTTGGCCTCGATCTCCGAGAGCTCCTCCTCCGTGAGCAGCCCGGCGGCCCGCAGGCGCTGCGCATGCTCGGCCGTTGCCTCGCAGTCGTACGCGAGCAGCTCGCGGTCGTCCACGCGGAGGAACTCCCACACCGCGGGGTCGAGCGCTCCCTCCACGCGGCCCGACCAGAGGCTCATGCGGAGCCGTCCCCGTGTCGGTTCAACACAAGGCTTCCGTGGGCCGCATGCGGGAGATTCTGCCGCAGACCGGCTACGCAGCGCTCTCGGCGAGATGGCCGGCGAGCTCCGCGCGCAGCGCGGACGGGCGCACGCCCTCCCGTGGCGCGACGAAGATGGTGTTGTCGCCCGCAAGCGTGCCCGCGATCCGCGGGTGGCGGCCCTCGTCGATCGCCTGCGCGAGGGCGCTCGCGTAGCCGGAAGGGGTGGTCACGACGACGAGGCTGGCGGCGGCCTCGACGCCGATCGCATACCGGCGCATGGCCGCTGCCACCGCCCGCAGGCGGTCGGCATCGCTCGAGCCCGGAGCCGCGTACACCAACCGGCCCGACGGCGCCCGCACCTTGACGAGCCCGAGCTCCGCGATGTCGCGTGAGACGGTCGTCTGCACGACGTCGTAGCCGTCGCTGCGCAGCGCCGCGGCGAGCTCGGCCTGTGTCGAGATCGCCCCGTCGCGAACGATCTCGATGATGCGCGCCTGACGCTCCCGTCTACTCATACTATGCATTGTAGCGGCAACTTATGCGTAATGGTGTCTTCGGCGCCAGCCGCTCTAGCTGGTGCGTGAGGGCGCCGAGGATCACGTCGAGCGCCTCGTCGACCTCCGCCTCGGTGACCACGAGCGGCGGCGTCAGCCGCAACACGTCCGGGCCGGCCGAGAGCACCAGCAGCCCGTGCGCGCGGCATGCGTCCACGACCAGCGCCGCGGGCCGGTCGAGCCGCACGCCGATGAGCAGCCCTCGCCCGCGCACCTCCGCCACACCGGGCAGGCTGGCCAGACCGCTCGTGAGCTGGGCGCCGCGTGCGCGAACGCTCGCCAGGAGCGCATCGTCGATCGTCTCCACGACGGCGCACGCTGCGGCGCACGGCGACCGGGTTGCCGCCGAACGTCGAACCGTGGTCGCCCGGCGGCGAGCCCCGCAGGGGCGCTGTCGCGCGCGAGGAGCGCCCCGATCGGGAGCCCGTTCGCGAGCCCCTTCGCGAGCGTGACGAGATCGGGCTCGATGCCAAGCTGCTCGTAGGCGAAGAAGCTGCCGGTGCGGCCGAGCCCGGCCTGCACCTCGTCCACGCAGAGCAGGGCGCCGACCTCGCGCGCGATCTCCGCCGCCGCTCGCGCGAAGTCGGGCTCCAGCGGGATCACGCCGCCCTCCCCGAGCACCGGCTCGAGCAGCACGAGAGCGACATCGCCACCCGGCGAGATCGCACGCTCCAGCGCCTCCACGTCGTTCGGGGGCGCGAACGCGGCGCCGGGCACGAGCGGGGCGAAGCCCTCCCACTTCGCGGGCTGGCCGGTCACGGAGAGCGCGCCCAGCGTGCGGCCGTGGAAGCCTCCCTCGAGGGCGACGATCCTGGTGCGCCCGGTCGCCTTGCGCGCGAGCTTGATGGCAGCCTCGTTCGCCTCTGCGCCCGAGTTGCAGAAGAAGGCTCGGCCTCCGCCGAGCCGGTCCGAGAGCAGCGAGGCGAGGCGGAGCATCGGCTCGGTCCAGTAGAGGTTCGAGGCGTGCCACAGCCGATCGAGCTGGTCATGTGCGGCGGCGGTGACCGCGGGATGGACATGGCCGAGCGACGTGACGGCGATGCCGCCGCCGAAGTCGAGGTACGAGCGGCCCTCGTCGTCCCACACGCGGCAGCCCTCGCCGCGAACGATGGTCACGTCGGCCCGGGCGTACGTCGGCAGGATGCGGTCGCGTGCGGTGGCGGACGCGGCGCCGGGCACCAGCTTCATGCGACCACCTGGGTGGCGCCGATGTCGGCGCGCACGCCGCTGCGCGCGGCCCGCACGGCCGCCACGAGCTTGGGCACGATGCCGCCCTCGAAGCGCCCGGCGCCGAGCATCCGGTCGGCGTCGTCGGCCGCCAGCGTCGTCACGACGCCGTCATCGAGCATGACGCCGGGCACGTCGCTGACGAACGCGATGCGCTCTGCGCCGAGACCGACCGCGAGCGCGGCGGCAGCCTCGTCGGCGTTCACGTTCAGCGATCCCGGCTCCCCGGCGCTCGGAGCGACGGGTCGCGCAAGCGGCGCCACGACGGGGACCCTGTCGCTGCGCGAGCGCGTCGAGCACCGCGGCCGGCGCCGACGGCACCGGGTGACCGACGAGGCCGAGGCCCGGCAGGAGCTCCGCCTGGAGCCCGATCTCGTCGCCCATCAACCCGAGCGCCACGGGACCGATCGCGGCGCACACGTCCTCGTTGACGGCGAGCATCGACGCCCGCACGACGTCCAGCACCTCGGGCGTCGTGACACGGCGACCGTCGACGAAGGCAGCCGCGATGCCACGCGTCTCGAGGCCGGCCGAGATCTGAGGGCCGGCGCCGTGCACGACGACGACGTCGTGCCCGGCAGCTCGCCAGCAGAGCGACTGGACGGCCGCCTCGGCGGCGACGCGACCACCGAGCTTGAGGACGATGCGGCGCCATCAGGTCGTGTACTCCGCGTTGATGCGCACGTAGTCGCTGGAGAGGTCGGATGCGAGATACGCGGCTCGGCCTGCACCGAGACCGAGATCGAGCTCGATGCGGCAGGCCGGGCCGCCGAGCTCCGGCACAGCACCGGTCGGGGCACCGCGCCGGTAGACCGGCACGCCGTCGAAGGAGACCGAGAGTGCCCCCGGGTCGAGCTCGGCGAAGCCGCCGTTCCACGGCGCCGAGCCGGCAGCGGCGAGCACGCGCCCCCAGTTCGGGTCGCGCCCGAACGCGGCCGTCTTGACGAGCGGCGAGGTGGCGATGCGCCGCGCGATGGCAAGCGCCTGCTCGTCCGAGGTCGCGCCGGCGACGGCGATCTCGAGGATCACGGTCGCCCCTTCGCCGTCCGCGACGATCTGCCGCGCGAGGTCTCCGCACACGTCGTGCAGGGCCGCCGCAAAGCGCTCGTCGCCGGCGGGGTTGCGGGAGCAGGGCTGCCGGCCGCCCCGTTGGCGAGCAGGACGACGGCGTCGTTCGTCGAGCACTCGCCGTCGACCGAGATGCGGTTGAACGTCCCGTCGACGGCAGGCCGCAGAAACGTCTCCGCCTCCCCCGGCTCGAGCGGGTAGTCGGTCGTGACGACGGCGAGCATCGTCGCCAGCGCGGGGTGGATCATCCCCGCCCCCTTCGCCATGCCTCCGACGACGAAGTCCCCCGCCGTCGCGATCGGCCGTCTTCGGCCCGGAGTCGGTCGTGAGGATCGCGCTCGCGGCCGCGCCGCCTCCATCGGGGAGAGAGCGAGAGAGGCGGCGCGCACGCCCGCGAGCATCTTGTCGACCGGCAGCTGCACGCCGATCACGCCGGTGGAGAGGACGACGACCTGCTCGGGCGACAGGCTCAGCTCGGCGGCAACCGCGGCAGCCGTCGTCTCCGCCGCCGCCTCGCCTCGCGCGCCGGTGGCGGCATTCGCGACCCCGGCGTTGACGACCACGGCCTGCGGGGCGGCGACGGCCAGGTGACGCTTCGACACGATCACCGGCGCGGCCAGGACGCGGTTCCGCGTCCACATGGCCGCACCGACGGCAGGTTCCACCGACCGGACGAGGGCGACGTCGGGTGCTCCGGACGGCCGGATACCCGCGGTGACGCCGGCGGCGACGAACCCTCTGGCGGCAGTGACGGACATCCGGAGCCCCCTAGACGGGGACTCCCGAGAGCCGCAGGCCCGCGGTCTCCGCGAGGCCGAAGAGCGCGTTGACGTTCTGCATCGCCTGGCCCGCAGCGCCCTTGCCGAGGTTGTCGATCGCGCACACGACGATCGTGCGGTCGGTGAAGCGATCGGCGAAGACGCCGATCTCCGCGGCGTCGGTGCCCTGCACGCGCGCGATCTCCGGCGTCATCCCTCGGGCAGCACGGTGACGACGTCGCTCTCGGCGTAGTGCGCCTCGAGCAGCGCCCGCAGGTCGGGCCCGGTGGAACGGACGTAGCAGGTGGCGATCAGGCCGCGCCGCACGGGCAGGAGATGCGGCGTGAACGAGACGGGGAAGCCGAGCAGCTGGGCGATCTCGGGCACGTGCTGATGTGCGCCGACCTTGTACGGCGAGACGTTCTCGAGCACGAAGCCGGCATGCGTGGCGTCCTTGAGCGACCGCCCCGCGCCGGTCATGCCCGACTTCGCGTCGACGACCACGCCCTCGGGATCGATCGCGCCGCGGATCGGGCCGAGGGCGAGCAGCGCGGCCGTCGCGTAGCACCCCGGGTTGGCGATCAGCCGACCGGACACGTCGACGAGCTCGGGCAACCCGTAGACCCACTCGCCGAGCTCCGCGGCGCGCGGATGCGAGAACCCGTACCACTCGTCGTAGAGCCCGGCGTCCTGCAGCCGGTGCGCCCCCGAGAGATCGATGACGACCCCCCGCTTCGGCGGCTCCACGGCCGCCGCCTGCTCGTGCGGGAGGCAGAGGAACGTGACGTCGGCCTCGGACGAGAGCGCGGCCTCGTTGGTGATGAAGACGGGCACACGCCGTCCGCCGTTGCGGTTCAGCCGCGGGTCGAGCGCGGTCGCAGGCCGGCCGGCGAGCGAATCGGAGCCGACCGCGACCAGCTCGAGCTCCGGGTGCGCGAGCACGCGGTCGAGGGTCTCCTGGCCGGTGTAGCCGGAGGCGCCGACGATGCTGACGTAGGCCATTGGCATAGTATGCATGAGCGCGTGCGTTTTACGCCGAGGTGGGCGTCGTGGCCTAGGCGCTCATCCTCCCCTCGACCTCGGCCTCGCGGTCGACGACCATCGTCCGCGGCACGAGCCGGCGGAACCGCGTCGCGAGCTCCGCACGCTCGGCCAGCAGCGCTGCCGCGCGCGACGAGCCGGTTGCCCTGGCGTGACGCTCCAGCAGGCCCGCGAGGCGCTCGACGTCCTCGGTCTCGAGCTCGAGCAGCGTCACCAGCTCGCCGTTGACCAGGCGCTCGTCCGGATCGAGCAGGAACGCCTCGCCGCCGGTCATGCCGGCGCCGAGGTTGCGCCCGTGCGCTCCGAGCACGACCACCGTGCCACGCGTCATGTACTCGCAGGCGTGGTCGCCGACGCCCTCGACGACGGCGACGGCACCCGAGTTCCGCACGGCGAACCGCTCGCCCGCGGAGCCCGCGCAGAACAGCTCGCCTCCGGTCGCCCCGTACAGCACGGTGTTGCCCATCAGGCAGGGAGCGCCCTCGTCGGCCGACGGGGCGGCGATCACGATCCGACCGCCGCTCATCGACTTCCCGACGTAGTCGTTCGCCTCGCCCTCGAGGGAGAGCTCGACCCCGGCCACGAGGAAGGCGCCGAAGCTCTGCCCGGCGGCACCCTCGAAGCGCGCCCGGACACGGCCGGCCGGAGGCGCCGAGCCCACCGCATGCGCGATCGCGCCCGACAGCCGCGCGCCGACCGCGCGATCGGCGTTCGTGATCGCGAAGCCGAGATCGACGAGGCGCGGCTCGTCGATCGCAGCACGACCGGCCGCATGGAGCACCGCTCCGAGCCGGTCTCCCTGGTGCGGCACCGGCTGCCCGACGTGCCGTGCGTGGCCGTCGCCGGCGCGCTGCAGCAGCGGGGTGAGGTCGAGCGAGTCGGCACCGGGGTCGCCGGTGCGCCGCTGCCGCAGGAGGTCGACGCGGCCGACCGCGTCGTCGAGCGATCGCAGGCCGAGCGAGGCGAGGAGCTCGCGCACCTCCTGAGCGACGAAGCGGAGGTACGTCTCGACCATCTCGGGCGTGCCGCCGTACTTCGCGCGCAGCTCCGGCCGCTGGCTCGCGATGCCGACGGGGCACGTGTCCAGGTGGCACGAGCGCACCATGAGGCACCCCTCGGCGATCAGCAGCGCCGTGCCGAACGAGACCTCGTCCGCGCCGAGCAGCGCCGCCACGAGCACGTCGCGGCCGGTCTTGATGCCCCCGTCGACCCGCACCCGCACGCGGCCGCGCAGGCCGTTCGCGACGAGCGCCTGCTGGGTCTCCGCGAGGCCGAGCTCCCAGGGCGCGCCGGCGTGCTTGATCGAGGGCAGCGGGCTCGCGCCCGTGCCGCCGTCCGCGCCGCCGACGTGCACGACGTCGGCGTGCGCCTTGGCCACACCGGCCGCCACGACGCCGACCCCCGCCTCGGCGACGAGCTTGACGGACACCTCGGCCCGCGGGTTCACCTCGCGCAGGTCGAACACGAGCTGGGCGAGGTCCTCGATCGAGTAGATGTCGTGGTGCGGCGGCGGCGAGATGAGCGACACGCCGGGCTGCGTGTTGCGGAGCCCTGCGATCTCGTCCGTCACCTTGTGGGCGGGGATCTGGCCGCCCTCGCCGGGCTTCGAGCCCTGCGCGATCTTGATCTGCAGCTCGTCGGCGTACGCCGCGTACTCGGCGGTGACGCCGAAGCGCGCCGAGGCGATCTGCTTGATGGCGGAGTTGCGGTGCGTGCGGTAGCGGGCCGGGTCCTCGCCTCCTTCGCCGCAGTTGGAGCGGGCGCCGATCCGGTTGAGCGCCACGGCGATCGTCTCGTGCGCCTCGGCCGAGAGCGCGCCGTGCGACATCGCGCCCCCGGAGAAGCGGCGCAGGATCGACTCGGCCGGCTCGACCTCGTCGAGCGGCACGGGCTCGCCGGCCGGCACCAGCTCGAGCAGGTCGCGCAGCTCGATCGGGTCGCGGCCGTTGACCAGGTCGGCGAAGCGCTCGTACAGGTCGGTGCGCTCGCCCCGGACGGCGGCGCGCAGCGCGTGCGCCTCCGCCACGCTCGCCTGCAGCGCCTCGACCACCTCGGGGGTCGTCGCGTGCGGCTCGCCGCCCTTGCGGAACTTGTAGAAGCCGGGGTTCTCGAGCTCGGGGCGCTCCGCGTTCGAGGCGGCCAGTCGTTCCAGCGCCTCGCGCTCCAGCCGGTCGAGGCCGATGCCGCCGACACCGGACGGCGTGCCGCCGAGAAAGCGGCGGCAGAGGCGGCGGTCGAGGCCGACGGCCTCGAACAGGCGCGCGCCGCGATAGCTCGCGACGTCGGAGATGCCCATCTTGGACATCACCTTCAGCACGCCGTCCTCGAGCGCGCGCAGCAGCCGGCGCTGCGCCTCGGCCGGATCGGGCCGGTCGCCTCCGACCTTGTCCGTGGCAGCCAGGTGCGCCACGGTCTGCAGCGCCAGCCGCGGGCAGACGACGTCCGCGCCGTAGCCGACCAGCGCCGCGACCATGTGGGTGTCGCGCGGCTCGTCCGACTCGACGAGCAGCGAGCACCGGGTGCGCAGGCCGCGCTCGACGAGGCGCTGGTGCGCCGCCGACAGCGCGAGCAGGGACGGAATCGGGGCACGTACCCCGCCGGCCGCGCGGTCGCTGATGCAGACGAGCTGCGCTCCTTCCTCCACGAGCCCCACGCAGGCGTCTGCGACGCGCTCGACCGCGGCCGCGAGGAACTCGCTCTCGTCGAACGAGGCGTCCACGCGCGCCGGGTCGAGCGCGTCCAGACCGGTGGATGACACGAGGAAGGAGGGAAGGACGATCAGCCGCTCGACCGGCCCTTCGGCGTCGAGCGGTGCCCGCGGGCCGAGCAGCGTCGAGACCGACATCGTGGCCCGCTCGCGGTAGTGGTCGATGGCCGGGTTGGTGACCTGCGCGAACCGTTGCCGCAGGTACGAGGCGAGCGTGCGCGCGCGACCGGCGAGCGGGGCCAGGGCAGCGTCGTCGCCCATCGAGTAGACGGGGTCGTTGCCCGTTTGCGCGATCGGGCGCAGCATCACGCTGAGCTCTTCCCGCGTGTAGCCGAAGAGCGCGTGACGCGCCGTGAGGCCCTCGATGCCGGTCGTCGGGCACGGGCTCGCCGGCGTCGCGCCGCTCGACGCTGGCGTCGACCCACGCCGCATAGGGTCGTCGAGACGCCAGCTCGCGCTTCAGCTCGCCGTCGAAGAGCAGACCGCGTTCGGGGTCGACCGACAGCTGCTGCCCGGGCCCGAGCCGCGCCCGTCGCACGCTGGCGCCCTCGGGCAGCGGGATCGCGCCTGCCTCGGTGGCCACGGTGACGAGGTCGCCGGCCACGGCGACCCGCAGCGGACGGAGGCCGTTGCGGTCGAGCGTCGCCGCGCACGTGACGCCGTCGGTGAAGACGAGCCCGGCAGGACCGTCCCAGGGCTCGACGAGCATCGCGTGGTAGCGGTGCATGGCGCGGATGTCGTCGTCGACGCGCGGGTCGTTCTGCCAGGCGGGCGGCACGAGCATCGCGGCCGCCTCGCGCACGTCCCGCCCGGCGCGCACGAGCAGCTCGAGCGCGTTGTCGAGCAGCGCCGAGTCCGAGCCGTTGCGGTCGAGCGCGGGTGTCGAGCCCGGTGTCGACGCCGCGGGCCAGCTCGCGGGCCTCCATCCAGGAGACGTTGCCGTCGATCGTGTTGATCTCGCCGTTGTGGCAGAGCAGGCGGAACGGCTGCGCACGCTCCCAGCTCGGCTCGGTGTTGGTCGAGAAGCGTTGGTGGAAGATCGCCCAGGAGACCGCGAGCGACGGGTCGCGTCAGGTCGGGATAGAACGACGCCAGCTGTGTCGCCGCGCAGAGCGCCTTGTAGGTCACCGTGCGGAACGAGAGCGAGGCGACGTAGACGCCGTCGACCGTCTCGGAGCGGCGGCGGGCGCGATAGGCGCGCAGCTCGGCGTCGGGCTCGTCGCACGGCGCGAGCAGCAGCTGCGCGACGCGCGGCATGCTCGCGACGGCCGTCGAGCCGAGCGCCGCGACCTCGAGCGGCACGTCGCGCCAGCCGGCGGGCTCGAGACCCTCCGCGCGACAGGCTTCCTCGACGACGTTCCGCAGCCACGGCTCGCGCAGGAAGCACATCGCCAGGCCGGCGCCGCGCGTCCCGGTGAGCGCGGGCGAGAGCGGCAGGAGCATGCCCGCGCCGTCGCCGGTGACGCCGTCGGCAGCCCACGCGCCGCGGTGCGCCACGGCGGCAAGACCCGCGAGCGCGCGATCGAGCAGCTCGCGCGACGCCCGGCCGCCGACGTCGGCGACGAGGCCGATGCCGCAGGCGTCGCGTTCGAGGGAGCGATCGTCGATCAGGGTGTGCGTGCTCAGGGATCTCCCGCCTTCCGGGGTCCGGGAACGGTTGGACGAGCCTCCCGCCGGTGTGTCTGTCGCTAGTCCGGCGGAGGCGGGAGGAAGCCGGCTAGCGCGCGTGCGGCGCGACGATCGCGAACGGGCGAATGATCGCCGAGGACGTTTCCCGTTCACGCGTACGCCAGCCATCGATCATCGATGGTAGACGCCAGGCGCCCGAGCCGCAAGCCCGCGCACCGGATGTTCACACGAGAGCCGCCGGCTTTGACAAGCCCGCCACAGCGTCGGCACACTGCGAGCAATGCTCCGCCACGACGTATCCGCGACGCTCGGCGCCTCCCGCGTCGCGGTATCGCGCGTCGTCGGCGTCGAGCTGATTCTCATTCTCCCCCTCTAGGGGGAGATGCGCTCACGCGCCGCTTCAGGCGCACACGCCGACCAGACGACACCACCGGTGCGCCCTCAGGGCGGCCCGGGAAGGAGATTCCGACGTGACACGACGTACACCACATACGAAGGCAGGCGCCGAGGAACGGCCCGGCAGCGGATGCTCGCCGGTCGCGCCCGTGCGGCCGCGAGGCCTTCATGGGTTCTCGGTCTCGCGCCGATGAGAACACGCATGAGCGGCCGGCGCACATTCGTCGTCGCCTGCCTCGCAGGGCACGGCATCGGGCCGGAGGTGACCGCGGCGGCCAGCCGTGCTCTCGCCCAGGTGTCGCGCCACCACGGCTTCCGGGTCGAGGAGGTGCACCCGCCGTTCGGAGGCGAAGCGGTGATGCAGTCCGGTCATCCACTGCCTCCGGCCACACGCGCCGCTGCGCTCGCCGCAGACGCGGTGCTCGTCGCCGGTGCGACCGCGCCCGCGCTCGAGGGGATCAAGGCGGAGCTCGATCTCGCCGTCCGCGTGACACGCGTGATCGCGGACGACGGCTCGGTGACGGCCACGTTCTCGCCGCTGGGCGGAAGCTCGCCCGACTGGACGCTCGACCGCGCCTTCGCAGCGGCGAAGTCGCACGGTGGCCGGGTCGCGTCGATCGGGGTCGACGGCGGGTGGCGCGACCGGGTCGATGCGCACGCCCGGCGACACGACGGGGTCGAGGTGACGCATCTCACCCTGGCGGGAGCTCTCAGGGCCCTCGCAGAGGACGCCGTCAGGCCCAGCGTCCTCGTGGTCGAGGAGCCGGTCGCCGACGCCGTCGTGCAGGCCCCGTCGCTCAACCGCAGGCGCTATCTCGCCGCGACCGGCTACCTGTCGCCGGACGGCCCCGGCCTGTTCGCCCCCACCCACGGCTCCGCCCACGACATCGCCGGTCACGGCGTGGCGAACCCGAGCGAGATGCTCCTCGCCGCGGCGCTCCTGCTCGGCGAAGGGCTCGGCCGCAGGGCTGCGGCCGAAGCGCTCGAGGAGAGCCTCGCCGCGGCGCTCCAGTCGACACGGCGGACACCGGACATGACGCAGGCAGGTGTTGCGGCCACAACCCGCGAATTCGTGGACGCGGTGCTCGCCCTGCTGCCGAGCGCGCGCCGCGACACCGAGTTCGCTCTGGGGGTGACCCGATGAAGATGCGAGGGGCCGATGCCATCCTCCGCTGCCTCGAGGCGGAGGGGGTCGACGTGATGTTCGGAATCCCCGGCGGCGCGATCATGCCGACCTACGACGCGATGGCGCACGGCTCGACCGTCCGCCACGTGCTGGCCCGCCACGAGCAGGGTGCGGGCCACATGGCCGAGGGCTACGCCCGCGCCTCGGGCAAGGTCGGTGTCGCGATCGCCACGTCGGGCCCCGGCGCCACCAACCTCGTGACGCCGATCGCGGACGCGTGGATGGACTCGACGCCGCTCGTCTGCATCACCGGCCAGGTGCGGACGCATCTGATCGGCACCGATGCGTTCCAGGAGTGCGACATCACCGGCGTGACGATGCCGATCGTCAAGCACTCGTGGCTCGTCCAGGATGCGCGCCAGATCCCCGAGGTGATGAAGGCAGCGTTCCACGTGGCTCGCACGGGACGCTGCGGACCGGTGCTCGTCGACGTGCCGCGCGACGTGCAGGAGAACGAGCTGGACTTCGTCTACCCGGACGCCGTCGACCTGCCGGGGTGGAAGCCACCGACGAAGGTGCATCCGCTCCAGATCCGCGAGGCCGCGCGGGCGATCGCCCAGGCCGAGAAGCCCGTGCTGTACGTCGGCGGCGGCACGCTGAACGCCGACGCCTGTGACGAGCTGCTGGCGCTGGCCGAGATCGGCCGTCTGCCGGTGATCACCACGCTGATGGGGAAGAGCGCCTTCCCGGAGTCGCACGAGCTCCACTTCGGCTGGCCCGGCATGCACGGCGCCAAGTGGTCGAACCTCGCCATGAACACGTGCGACGTGCTCGTGGCGGTCGGCGCACGCTTCGACGACCGCGTCACCGGCAAGCTCGCCGCCTTCGCACCGGGCGCGACCGTCGTCCATCTGGATATCGACGCGGCGGAGATCTCGAAGCTGCGTGAGGCGGACATCCCCGTGGTCGGCCCGCTGAAGGCCGCGCTGCCGGCGCTCACCACGGAGATCGCGCGCCAGCGCGAGGCCGGTGCGGGCGCGCCCGAGGCCTGGCTGCGGCGCATCGCCGACTGGCGCGACGAGTTCCCGCTGCGGTACGGCTCGAGCGACGAGTGGATCAAGCCGCAGACCGTGCTCGAGACGTTCCAGGCGCTGACCGCCGACCAGGACGTGATCGTCACGACCGGGGTCGGCCAGCACCAGATGTGGGCCATGCAGTACGTCGTCTCGGAGCGGCCGCGCTCGTTCATCACCTCGGGCGGGCTCGGCACCATGGGCTACGGGATCCCGGCCGCGATCGGCGCCAAGGCCGCGCGACCCGACGCGACCGTCGTCTGCGTCGACGGCGACGGCTGCTTCCAGATGACCTGCCAGGAGCTGGCGACGGCGGTGCTCGACGACCTGCCGATCGTCGTGCTCCTGATCAACAACGCCCATCTGGGCATGGTCACGCAGTGGCAGGACATGTTCTTCGACGGCCGCCGCTCGCACGTCCACCTGACGAGGGCGGTGCCCGACTACGCGAAGCTCGCCGAGGCGTACGGCGGCGTCGGGCTCACGGTGACCGAGGAGAGCGACCTGCAGCCCGCGCTCGAGGAGGCGCTCGCGATCCGGCGCACGGTGGTGGTCGACGTGCACGTCGACCCGGCCGAGCAGTGCTTCCCGATGATCCCGGCGGGCGCTGCCGCGCTCGACATGCTCGAGTACACGGAGCCCGTGGAGGCGGAAGCCTCATGAAGCACACGATCTCGGTCACCGTCGAGGACCGGCCGGGCGCGCTGACGCGCATCACGACGATGTTCGCGCGCCGCGGGTTCAACATCGACTCGCTCGCGGTCGGGCCGACGGAGCGGGCCGGCGTCTCGTGCATCACGCTGCGGGTCGACTGCGAGCAGCACTCCCTGGAGCAGATCGAGAAGCAGATCCACAAGCTCGTCAACGTGCTCCGCGTGACGGAGCTCGTCCCCGGCGAGGCCGTCGAGCGCGAGCTGATGGTGCTGAAGGTGAGCGCCTCGCCCGAGCGGCGCGCGGAGCTGATCACGACGGCGGAGGCGTTCCGCGGCCGGGCGCTCGACCTCGGGCCGGACGCCATCGTGTTCGAGCTGGTCGGGACGCCCGAGGAGCTGGACGCGTTTCACGAGCTCTGCCGGCCGCACGGCGTCCAGGAGCTCGTCCGCACCGGCCGCATCGGCATGTCGCGCGCCTCGACCCGCCCCCAGGCGAAGAGGCGGCTGGCTGCGATCAACTGAGGCGCGGGACCGACACGCCCGCACACGAGTAGCCTCGCATCTTCGGAGACGATCGAAAGGAACCGCATGGCGACGATCCTGCAAGGCGGAGACCTCTCCCTGCTCGACGGCAAGGTCGCCGTCCTCGGCTACGGGAGCCAGGGCCACGCGCACGCCCTCAACCTGCGCGACTCCGGCGTCCAGGTCGAGGTCGGCCTGCGCGAGGGCTCGTCCTCGTGGGGCGAGGCGGAGGCGGCAGGGCTCGGGGTGAAGACCGTGCAGGAGGCCGTCAAAGGGGCCCAGCTCGTCTCGATGCTGCTGCCCGACCAGGTGCAGCCGCAGGTCTGGAGCGACTGGGTCGAGCCGAACGTCGACCCGTCCGCGGCCGTGCTGTTCGCTCACGGGTTCAACGTGCTCTACGGGCGCGTCGCGCCGGGTGAGAGCCACGACGTGATCATGGTCGCGCCGAAAGGGCCCGGTCACATCGTGCGCCGCCTGTTCACGGAGGGCTACGGCACGCCGGCGCTGATCGCGGTCGAGCACGACGCCAGCGGCGGCGCCAGAGACCTCGCGCTCGCCTACGGCATCGGGATCGGCGCCGGCCGCGCCGGCATCCTCGAGACGACGTTCAAGGAGGAGACCGAGACCGACCTCTTCGGCGAGCAGGCCGTCCTCTGCGGCGGCACGGCGGAGCTCGTCCGCGCCGGGTTCGAGACGCTCGTCGAGGCGGGCTACCAGCCGGAGATCGCGTACTACGAGTGCCTGCACGAGCTGAAGCTGATCGTCGACCTGATGTACGAGGGCGGTCTCGCCGGGATGCGCTGGTCGATCTCCGACACGGCCGAGTTCGGCGACTACACGCGCGGCCGGCGCGTGATCGACGAGCACGTGCGCGACGAGATGCGCGCCATCCTCGCCGACATCCAGAACGGCGACTTCGCGCGCGAGTGGGTCGCCGACATGGGCAACGACGAGGCGCGCCTCAAGTCGATGCGCGCCGAGGCGGCCGCCAGCCAGCTCGAGACGGTCGGCAAGGAGCTGCGCGGCCTCATGCATCGCGCCGGGGACGCGTGAGCGGCAACGACAGGGATGTCACCCCTGCCGGGCGATAGCCCCGCCGTCGGTGCAGCGTGGCGTCGGTTGACGTACCGGTAGCCCTGCTCGGCTACGGCACCGTCGGCGCCGCGGTGCACCGGCTGCTCGAGGAGCAGGGCGACGAGATCGAGCGTGCCACCGGGCACCGGCTGCGCGTGGTGCGCGCGCTCGTGCGCGACCCCGGGAAGACGCGTGGCTTCACCCCCCCGGCGGGCGTGCTCACCGACGATCCGGCCGCGATCCTCGACGACCCGGCGATCCAGCTCGTGGCCGAGGTGATGGGCGGCGTCGAGCCGGCGGGCGACTACGTGCTCGAGCTTCTGCGTCGCGGCAAGCCGGTCGTGACCGCGAACAAGCAGCTCGTCGCCCGGAGGGCGCCCGAGCTGTTCGAGGCGGCCGTCGCGGGTGGCGTGCAGCTGCGCTTCGAGGCGTCCGTGTGCGCGGCGATCCCCGTGATCAAGGTGCTGCGCGAGTCGCTCGTCGTGACGAACGTCCACCGCGTGCTCGGCATCGTCAACGGGACGACGAACTTCATCCTCTCCGAGATGGAGTCCGGCCGCTCCTACGGCGACGCGCTCGCCGAGGCGCAGCGCCTCGGGTACGCCGAGGCAGACCCGACCGAGGACGTCGCCGGGCTCGACGCGGCGGCGAAGATGGCGATCCTCGCGACGGTCGCGTTCGGCACCCGCGTGCCGCTCGACTGGGTCGACGTCGAGGGCATCGAGGCGTCACGCGACGAGCACGTCGCCGCTGCGCGCGCGCATGGAGATGCACGTGAAGCTGATCGGCCGGGCCGCTCTGGTCGGCGACCGCGTCGACGTTCGCGTCGGCCCCGCGCTCGTCGACGCGCACCATCCGCTCGCCGCCGTCGACGGGCGCGTTCAACGCCGTCATGCTCCAGGGCGACGCGATCCGCGAGATCACGCTCGAGGGCCCGGGCGCCGGCGGCAGCGAGACGGCGTCGGCCGTCGTGGCCGACATGGTCTCGATCGTCGGCACGACCGGCACCGGCTTTCTCCAGAACGACCCCGTGTGGCGCTCGCTGGAGCGCCTGCCCGCCGGGCGAGCTGCGCGTCGCCGTGGTACCTGCGGCTCGAGGTCGAGGATCGCGCCGGCGTCCTCGCGCGCATCGCGCACGAGCTCGCAGCCGACGGCGTCTCGGTCGCCCGGCTCGTGCAGCAGCCGGGTGACGGTCACGCGGTGCTCCACGTCGTCACGCACGAGGCGCCCGGCGGGCAGGTGCAGGCGGCGCTCGCAGGCGATCCGCGCACTCCCCGAGTCGAGTGGGAACGCAAGCGCCTTGCCCGTGGTCTCGCAGCGCGGCGTCGAGGAGCTCGGCTGGGCGTAGGCCACCGGCTGCGCCCGCCTGCGCTAGAAGGGCCCTGACGATGCCGCTCCCCTGATCGACCGCTTTCGAGCGGTGCTCCCGGTCGAGCGACAGCGACGCCTGTCGTCTCGCTCGGGGAGGGGTCGACGCCGCTCCTGCACCTGCCGCGGCTGTCGGAGCGGTACGGCACCGAGCTGTGGCCCAAGTGGGAGGCGGCGAACCCGACCGCCTCGTACAAGGACCGCGGCATGACCGTCGCGGTCTCGAAGGCGGTCGAGGAGGGCGCCCGCGCGGTGATCTGCGCCTCGACGGGCAACACCGCCGCGTCGGCGGCCGCCTACGCGGCGCGCGCCGGGCTGCCGGCGGTGGTGCTCACGCCCGAGGGCGCCGTCGCCGGCGCGAAGGTCGCGCAGCTGCGGATGCACGGCGCGCGGGTGCTCGCGGTACGCGGCAGCTTCGACGAGGCGCTCGACGCGGCGCGGGAGCTGGCGGCCGCGGGACGTACGCCCTCGTCAACTCGCTCAACCCGTATCGCCGCGAAGGTCAGAAGACCGCCGTGTACGAGATCGTCGAGGAGCTCGGCGGCGCGCCCGACGCGTTCGTGATCCCGTACGGCGGCGGCGGCAACACGGCGGCGTACGCGCAGGCACTCGGCGAGCTCGGTCTCGGCACCCCGATCGTGTCCGTGCAGGCCGCCGACCGCCGCGACACGATCGCGTCGGCGATCCGGATCGGCGAGCCGGCCCACGCGAGGCGCGTGCACGCCGCCGACGCGCTCGTGCGCAGCGTCGACGACGCCGAGATCCTCGTCGCGTGGCAGGAGCTGGCCACGATCGAAGGGCTGTTCTGCGAGCCGTCGAGCGCTGCGCCGCTGGCCGCTGCGCGCCGCGGCGACGTTCCCGGTGACCGCCTCGTGGTGACGCTCACCGGGCACGGCCTCAAGGACGTCGAGGCTGCCGAGCGGCACGCACCCGAGCCGCGTGCTCGTCGACGCGGACCCGGACGCGATCGCACGAGCGGCGTCGTGATCGTCAAGGCGCCCGCGACATCGGCGAACCTCGGGCCGGGCTTCGACTGCGTCGGTGTCGCGCTCGACCTGTGGAACGAGCTCGAGGTCACCGGACGGCGACGGGCGGTCGAGGTGGAGGGCGTGGGTGCGGATGAGCTCGCCGACCGACGAGACGAACCTCGGCGTCCGCGCCTACGCGCGCCTGGCCGCCACCGCGGGCCAGCGCTTCCGGTTCGTGAACCGGATCCCGCTCGAGCGCGGGCTCGGCTCCTCTGCGGCGGCGATCGCGCTCGGCCTGGTCGCGGCGGCACCGACGGCCGCGGCCGACGATCTGCTCGCCGCCGCGCTCGAGCTCGAGCCTCACGCGGACAACGTCGCCGCCGCGCTCGTCGGCGGGGTGACGCTCGTCTGCGACGGGCGCATCGCCCGGATCGCAACGTCGCTGCCGCTGACCCCGGTCGCGGTCGATCCCGGCGAGCCGCGTCCGCACCCAGCTCTCGCGCGACAGCCTGCCGGCCACGGTGCCGCACGCCGACGCCGCGCTCACCGCGGGCCACGCCGCGCTGCTCGGCGCCGCCGTCGCGAGCGGCGACCCCGACCTGTTCGCCCGTGCGCTCGTCGACCGGTTGCACGAGCCCTATCGGCCGTCGGACGTGCTCGAAGCCGTCCGGGCGGACCTGCCGGCGGGAGCGCGCGGCGCCACCCTGTCCGGGTCGGGGCCGACCGTGATCGTCTGGGCCGAGGACGCGGCCGCCTGCGCCGCCGCGCTGTCGGCCACGTTCCCGCAGCACGAGGTGCTCGCGCTGCGCGTCGCACCACGTGGAGCCCTGGGATGACCACGCTGCTCGTCGACTGCCGGCCGCGGGACGACTACCTGGCCGGGCACATCCCCGGCGCCGTCCACCTCGATCCCGAGGACGACCTGACCGGCGAGATCGGCGACGCAGGACGCGGCCGGCACCCGCTGCCCGAGACCGGCGAGCTGGCCGAGGCCTTCGGGCGCGCCGGGATCGGCGCCGACACCTTCGTGCTGGCGCTCGACGACGGCACGGGCTGGGCGGCGCGCTGCTGGTGGCTGCTGCGCCACCTCGGCCACGATCGCGCCGGCACGACCGATCTGCGCGCCTACGCCGGGCCGCTGGTGCCCGGCACCGGTGAAAGCGGCGCCAGGCAACGCTTCGTCGCCCGCGTGCGCACCGACGACGTGATCGAGGCGGACGAGATCCTCGCGCGGCTCGGCGACCCGTCGCTCGTGCTGTACGACGCCCGCTCACCCGAGCGCTGGCGCGGCGACACGGAGCCGCTCGACCCGGTCGCCGGCCGCATCCCGGGTGCCCGCAACGCCTACTTCGAGGAGCCCCTGCCGCGCCGGTGCGACCGAGCCGCCCGAGGTCGCCGCCTACTGCGGCTCGGGCGTCACCGCGGCCGTCGTCGTGCAGCGCCTCGTGCTCGCAGGACGCGAGGACGCCCGCCTGTATCCAGGCTCGTTCAGCGAGTGGTGCCGCCGCAGCGATACGCCAATCGAGACAGGAGACCCCGCATCGTGAGCACGCCCTACGACGTCCCCTCCGACCCCGCCAAGCGGCAGAGCGCCGCGCTGACCGACGGCCCCGACCGCGCCGGCGCGCGCTCGATGCTGAAGGCGACCGGCTTCACGGACGAGGATCTCGCGAAGCCGATCATCGGCGTCGGCACGACGTGGATCGAGACGATGCCGTGCAACCTCAACCAGCGCGACCTCGCGGTGCACGTGAAGCGCGGTGTCCGCGACGCGGGCGGCACGCCGATGGAGTTCAACACGATCGCGGTCTCCGACGGCGTCTCGATGGGCACATCGGGCATGCGCGCCTCGCTCGTCTCGCGTGAGGTGATCGCAGACTCGATCGAGCTCGTCGCGCGCGGTCACCTGTTCGACGGCCTCGCCTGCCTCGTCGCGTGCGACAAGACGAACCCCGGCGCCGCGATGGCGGTCGGGCGGCTCGACATCCCCTCGGTCGTCTACTACACGGGCTCGATCGCGCCGGGGCTGTACCGCGGCCGGGAGGTGTCGATCGCAGACGTCTACGAGGGGATCGGAGCGCACGCGGCCGGCAAGCTGTCCGACGCCGACCTGCACGAGCTCGAGTCCGCCGCGTGCCCGGGGGCGGGCGCCTGCGGCGGCCAGTTCACCGCCAACACGATGTCGACGATCCTCGACTTCCTCGGCCTGTCTCCGATCGGCGCCAACGGGATCCCGGCCATGCACCGCGACAAGGAGGAGGCGGCGTACGAGATCGGCAAGCTCGCCGTGCAGCTCGTGCGCGACGACGTGCGGCCGCGCTCCGTGGTGACGAGGGAGTCGTTCGAGAACGCGGCCGCGTCCGTCGCCGCGACGGGCGGCTCGACGAACGGCGTGCTCCACCTCGTCGCCATCGCCCGCGACTTCGGGATCGAGTTCACGATCGACGACTTCGAGCGGATCGCGGCGGCCACGCCGATCGTCGCCGACATGAAGCCGTGGGGCCGCTGGCACGCCAACGACATGTACCGCGCCGGCGGGGTCGGGCTGGTCGTACGGGAGCTGAGAAAGGGAGGCCTCCTGCACGCGGATGCCCGCTGCGTCGACGGGCGCACGCTCGGCGAGGTCGCGGACTCGGCCGTCGAGACCGAGGGTCAAGAGGTCGTGGTGCCGATCGAGACGCCGCTCAAGCCACGCGGCGGTGTCGCCGTGCTCTACGGCAACCTCGCTCCCGACGGGTGTGCGGTGAAGCTCGCCGGGCACGATCGCACGCTGCACCGAGGGCCGGCGCGCGTCTTCGACTCCGAGGAGGACACCTTCGCGGCGGTGAAAGCCGGCGCGATCGGCGAGGGCGACGTGGTCGTGATCCGCTACGAGGGCCCGCACGGCGGCCCCGGCATGCGCGAGATGCTGCACGTCACCGCCGCGATCGTCGGTGAGGGCCTCTCGGAATCCGTCGCGTTGATCACCGACGGGCGCTTCTCGGGCGCCACGCACGGGTTCATGGTCGGTCACGTCTCGCCGGAGGCCTCGAAGGGCGGCCCGCTCGCGGCGCTGCGCGAAGGCGACATCGTGGTCATCGACGTCGCCAAGGGCGTCGTCGACGTCGAGCTGTCCGACGAGGAGATCGCCGCGCGCCTGGCCGACTGGAGCGAGCCCGAGCCGCGCTACCGCCGCGGCGCGCTCGCCAACTACGCGACGCTCGTCTCCTCCGCATCGCAGGGGGCCGTGACGCTGTCGCGGTTCGAGTCGGCGTAGGACGGGCGGGTATCTCCTTGCATCCATGACCGAGCATGCGGTGGTGATCGCCGGAGGAGGTCCGACGGGGCTGATGCTGGCGGGCGAGCTGGCGTTGGCGGGCGTCGACGTTGCCATCGTCGAGCGGCGCGCCAGCCAGGACCTCGCCGGCTCGCGCGCAGGCGGTCTGCACTCACGCACCATCGAGGTCCTCGATCAGCGCGGAATCGCCGATCGGTTCCTCTCGCAGGGAGAGGTGGCCCAGGTCGCGGGGTTCGCCTGGATCCCTCTGGACATCAGCGACTTTCCCACGCGGCACACCTACGGGCTCGCGCTGTGGCAGAACGACATCGAGCGCATCCTGGCCGACTGGGTCGACGAGCTGGCGGTGCCGATCTATCGCGGACGTGAGGTGACCGGTTTCGCGCAGGACGACACCGGCGTCGACGTCGAGCTGTCCGACGGCCAGTCGCTGCGGGCGGACTATCTCGTCGGGTGCGACGGAGGAGGCAGTCTGATCCGGAAAGCCGCCGGCATCGAGTTCCCCGGGTGGGATCCGACGACGAGCAACCTGATCGCCGAGGTCGAGATGGCCGAGGAGCCGGAATGGGGCTTACGCCGCGACGCCCTCGGCATCCATGGCTTGAGCAGGTTGGAGGATGGGGGGCCGGTGCGGGTCATGGTGACCGAACAGCGCGTCGGACGCACCGGTGAGCCCACCCTGCGCGATCTCAGCGAGGAGCTCATCGCCGTCTACGGGACCGATTACGGCGTCCACAGTCCCACCTGGATCTCGAGGTTCACCGATATGGCCCGGCAGGCAGCTTCCTACCGCAAGGGACGGGTGCTGCTGGCCGGCGACGCCGCGCACGTGCATTACCCGGCGGGCGGACAGGGCCTCAACATCGGTGTGCAGGATGCGGTGAATCTGGGGTGGAAGCTGGCCCAGGTCGTCAAGAAGACGTCGCCGGAAAGCCTCCTCGATACGTACCACGCCGAGCGCCACCCGGTCGCTGCCCTCGTGTTGCGCAACACGATGGCGCAGGTCGCGCTGCTCCGCACGGATGACCGCACCAACGCCTTGCGCGAGACCATGTCCGAGCTGCTGGGCATGGACGAGCCTCGCAAGCGGGTCGCCGCGATGATGTCCGGTCTCGACATTCACTACGACCTCGGCGAGGGACACCCGCTGCTCGGGCGCCGCATGCCCGATCTCGACCTGGTCACCGCCGACGGCCCGCTGCGGGTCTTCACCCTGCTGCACGATGCCCGGCCGGTGCTGCTCAACCTCGGTGAGCCCGGCGGCTTCGACATCACTCCATGGGCAGATCGGGTTCAGCCGATCGACGCCGAGTACGTCGGTACGTGGGAGCTTCCGGCACTCGGGGCGGTCACCGCTCCCACCGCCGTGCTGATTCGGCCCGACGGATATGTGGCCTGGGTGGGAGACCTGACCCAGCCGGGGCTCGCCGACGCGCTGACCACCTGGTTCGGACCGCCTACGGCGGCGTAGCGGCCGGCCGCTCCGGTCGGCCCGTTTGGCACACGGCTCGGTCGAGCCAAGCGAAGTGCGGCTTGCCGCCCGTCGATGTACGGCCGGCCGCACCCACGTCGCCGGCCGGGTCGACGACGCTGGGCCTGCACAGGGCGGCATGCACATCGCACCGCGCCGGTGCAATATCCGTCCCGCGCATTGCAGCCGTTCGCGCATCCCCACCTGCTCGACGAAAGGAACCAGCCGATGAATCCGAACAAGGCACTCTGGGAGAAGGGCGACTTCACCCGCATCGCGGCGAGCATGCGAGACAGCGGCGAGGCGCTCGTCCAGACGCTGGGAATCACCGACGGGCTCGAGGTCCTGGACCTCGGGTGCGGCGACGGGACCACGGCGGTGCCGGCGGCGAGGCTCGGCGCGAACGTCCTGGGTGTCGACATCGCCAGCAACCTCGTCGCGGCGGGCAACGCACGAGCACAGAGCCTCGGCCTCACCAACTGCAGATTCCAGGAAGGCGATGCGTCCGATCTGAACGAGCTCGAGGACGACAGCTTCGACCTCGTCGTCAGCATCTTCGGCGCGATGTTCGCTCCGAGGCCGTTCGACGTCGCCAAGGAGGTCGTTCGTGTGACGCGGCCCGGCGGCCGGATCGTCATGGGGAACTGGATCCCCAACGATCCGACGCTCGTGGCACAGATCCTGAAGATCAGCTCCTCCTACTCGCCGCCACCGCCGGAAGGGTTCATCAGCCCCATGACGTGGGGCGTCGAGGAGAACGTGATCGAGCGATTCGCGGGCGCGGGAGTGCCCGCGGAGAAGATCTCGTTCGAGAGGGACACCTACACGTTCGACTTCCCCGGCACCGCCGTCGGAGTTTCTCGCCGAGTTCAGGACGTACTACGGGCCGACCATGAACGCGTTCGAAGCTGCAGCAGCAGACGGCCGCGAGGCCGAGCTGCAAGCCGAGCTGGACGCCCTGTTCAACAGCCAGAACACGAGCCCGAGCGAGGACGCCACCTCCATTCCGGCGACCTTCCTGCGCGTCACGGTTGCCGTGTGAGCCTGGCGGACGCGAGCCCCGGCTCCGGCGCCGATGTCGCGGGATCAGGTCACCGCGACGGCGTCCACCTGGAATCGCGCGCCGCTGGGCACGATCGCCGGCACTTGCATGAACGTCGTCGCCGGCGGTGCTTCGACCAGCTGCGGCGCGTGCTCGCGGTAGTAGGAGAGCAGCGCGCTCTGCATGCCCGGGTAGTCGTCGGCGTCTCGCAGCAGCAGCGTGATCTTGACGATCCTGCTCATCGCGCTGCCGGCTCGAGCCAGCGCGTCGCGGAGGTTGTCCAGCGCGGCCGAGACCTCACGTTCGATCGGGTGGCGCGAGCCTTCGCCGGCGCCGGTGCAGGCGGACAGGAAGACGAGCCTGCCGGCGCTGGCGCTTTCGGCCGCGTCCGCGGTTCCTGCCCGACGATGCACCGGCCAGCCGGGCACGTCGGCGTTCGCGACGGCGAACGCCTCGACCTCGACCAGGAACTCCGGCCTCGGCAGCTCGCTCATGACGAACACCGTGCTGGCCGGCGGATCGGCGGCCAGCTCCGACGCGTGCTCGCGGAAGAACGCGCCCTCCACCTCGCGATACGTCGCCAGCGCGTTCGCATCCTTGATGAACACGTTTGTCTTCACGAGATCGTCCAGCGACCCGCCGGTCTCCTCCAGCGCGACCCTGATCTTGTCCAGCACGACGCGTGATTGCCCGGCGAAGTCGGCGGTCTCGACCCTCACCGTCTCGTGATCGAGCGCCTGACAGCCCGAGACGACGAGCAGGTTCCCGATCGACTGGCTCCGCGCGAACTTCGCGTGCTCCTTCGGCACGTGCGGGTAGGCGAGCTCCCTACCGGCCCAGTACTCGGGGTAGTACGTCACTTCCCAGCCCGGCATGTCGCGGTCGAGCGCGGCGATGACCTCGTACTGGACGAGCAGCTCCGGGCGCCCGAGCGACGGGACGACCATGAGCGTCGCCGCCGGAGGCGTCGTCACGAGCTGCGGCGCATGCCGCTCGTAGAACTCGGTCTCCGTCTTGCGCACGCTCCCGTAGTCGTCGAGGGTCGTGAGCAGGAAGAACGTCTTCACGACGTTGTCCATCCGGCTGCCGATCGCCTCGAGTGCGCGCCGCGCGCTCGCGAGCGCGAGCTCGACCTGGTCTTCGACCCGCGGCGGCGCGAGGCTGCCGGCCCGGTCACACGTGCAGCCCGAGACGAAGACCACGTTGCCGACTGCGACGCTCTGCGTGAACGTCGTCTCCTCCGCGGATATCCGAGAGGAGGCGTAGCGGACGTCCCAGCTCATCGCTCGTGTGTCATCCCACCACCTGCTCCCGTGGCTGCGTGTTCACGGGTTGCCTGGTCGCGCGGGCGGCGGGTGGGAGCTCCATCGACGCGCGCAGCGAGACGAGCGGCGTGTCGGGGACGCGCACGAAGCCGCGGGTCGGACGGTCGAGGTCGAACGTGATCAGGAGCAGCACGGAGACGAACGCAGCCGCGAGGATGACCGTCACGACCCCGCGGGAGAGAATCGCGAGGTACAGCGCGAGCAGGCCGAGCCCGATCGCGGCGCCGACCATCTCGATCACGAGCACCGGCGGACGGGACGCGGTTGTTCAGGGCGGAGACGCGGACGGTCTGCATGTCGATCATCTCGTTGAGCGTCTCGATGTAGAGGCGCGGTGCGCTGTCCGTCGGTGAGCCGGCCAGCGCCTCGCCCCCGAGGCGCCAGAGCCGGCGTTGCAGCTGCGCGCCGTCCGCGACCGCCGCGCTCGCGTCCTCGCTGCCGGGGACCGCGTTCGAGAGCGCGATGCTGGCATCGGTGTAGCGCTCGAGCAGGTCGGAGCGAGCGAGTGCGGATCGGCTCGCGCAGGGTCTGGGCACGGAGGTAGGTCGTGCCGATGGCGTTTGCGTCGTCGACGACGGCGGCGCGCCGGGAGTCGTACCGCCCGACCGCCATCGTGAGGCCGAATGCGAGGATGAGTGCGACGAGCCCGAGCAGCGCAGCCTGGATGACGCCGAACGGCTCGCGCAGCGTCTCGGAATGCGAGCGCAGCCTGCGGCCGAGGAACGACCCGACGAGGGTCATGCCCAGGACGATCCCGAAGATCAGCAGCCCCAGCTCGAGGCTGGTCAGTCGGAAGAACATCGACGGCTCGGTCGGCCTGCACGCCTCACAGGCAGTCGATCATGCGGGAACGGGCAGACGGAGCAGAGGGCGGGATTCGCACCGCCGCGCGAATCAGTCGGCGACGCCGAGCCCCCAGCCGCCGTCGATCACGATCTCCTGGCCGGTGACGTACTCCGACGCCGGCGAGGCGAGAAAGAGCGCGAGCGCCTTGATGTCGTCCGGCAGCCCGACGCGGTGCATGGGAATGTCCTTCGCGAGCGCCGCCTGCAGGTCGGGGTTGTGCGCGTGGCCGCCGCCGATGTTCGTGACGAAGAACCCGGGCGCGATCGCGTTCGCCGTGATGCCGTCCGCCGCGAGCTCGAGCGCGAGACACCGCATGAGGTGCCGTGCTCCGGCCTTCGCCGCCATGTAGGCCGAGCCGATTGCAGGCTCGACTCCGGTCGACGCGAGTGACGTCGTCACGATGATCCTCCCGAAACCGCGCGGGCGCATGTGGCGGGCAGCAGCGCGCGCCGTCGCGAAGATCCCGTTGAGGTTGACGTCGATGACGCGGTTCCACCGCTCGTCGGTGTAGCGCTCGAGGGCGCCTTCCTCGATCCGTGGCCGCTCGCCTCCCGCCCAGGCGCCGACGAAGCCGACACCCGGGTCGATACCGGCGTTCGCGAACGCGACGTCGAGTCGGCCGTACAGGTCGGCCGCCTCGTCGATCGCGCGATCGAGCGTCGCGTGATCCGTCACGTCGGCGACGGCTCCCCGAACGTCGAGGCCTTCACCCTGCAGCCGCGAGGCCTGGGCGGCGACCGTGTCGGCGTCGACGTCGATCAGCGTCACCCGCGCGCCGTGCGCCGCAAGCACCTCACCGTATGCGAGCCCGAGCCCGCTGGCACCACCGGTGACGATTGCGCCGAACCCGGCCACGTCGAAACGAGAGGAAACGTTCACGCGCGAGTGCCTCCTGCGATCTCGTTGTCGGCTGAGCCTATCGCCGCCGAGTGCGGGCCGCCGGGCCTGGTGACAAGCGCGGAGGGCCGACCGGGCGCCGCTGCGGCAGCGGCGCACCGATCGGCCCCCGAGGCGTCTAGGCGGCCGGCTGCGCGTAGAGCAGCGACCCCGGCGTCGTGAGCGTCTCGCCGGTCTCGAGCAGGGTCTTCAGGCCGGAGAGGATCATCGGCCAGCCACCGTAGAGCTGGTCGTTCGCACCGTCGCGGAGCTGGTCGTGGGTGACGACCAGTCGGCACGAGTCGGCCACCTGCTCGATCTCCCAGGTGACTCTCGACGTCCCCTCGCTCTGCACGTCCTCACCCCACAACGCGTTGAAGCTCTGCACGAGGCGGCGGGGAGGATCGACCTCGAGGTTCTCGCCCTCGGAGATCGGGCCCCCTTGCGGATGCACGGACTCGTAGCGGGAGCCGGGCGTCCAGTCCGAGTGGACGGCGACACCGAACGTGTACTTCGCGCGGAGCTCGGGATCGGTGATCGCCTCCCACAGGCGCTCCGGCGTCGTCTTGATGTAGATCTCGAACACCTTCTCCATCGTCTCCTCCAGACGTGTCTTGAGCCCACTGAGCGCGGCGGCCCAGGGCTCTGCGTACTTGCTCACCCAGCGGTCGTGGACGAGCCGGATCGGGACGGCGTTCAGGAAGTGCAGCTTCTCGCGGCCGCGCCGCTTGGTGGTCACGAGGCCTGCCTCCTCGAGCACACGGAGGTGCTTCATGACGCCGATGCGCGTCATGGGGAACCGCCGCTCGAGCGCGCTGAGCGTCTGCCCGTCCTCTGCGTAGAGCTCGTCGAGCAGGCTCCGGCGCGTCGGGTCGGCGAGGGCTCTGAACACCGCGTCCATCTCGAGATAATACGTAACCATATGGTTACCTGTCAAGCGAGGCGGTGACAGCGACGGGGCTCGCCTAGATTGCAGAGCGGATGACGGGCCGCGGGACATCCCCACCGACGCAGACACCCACGGTCGTCGAGCTCGCACACCGGTTCGCGAGCGGGAGCACGACCGTCGAAGCGGTCGCTCGGACGTGCATCGAGCGGATCGAGGCCTGCGATCCGGTCGTGCGCGCGTGGGTGCACATCGATCCGGAGACCGTGCTCGCCGGGGCCCGCGAGCTCGACAGGGCCGCGCCTGCCGCGCGCGGCCCGCTGTTCGGGATCCCGCTCGGCGTCAAGGACATCTTCGACACGCATGACATGCCCACGGCGTACGGATCGCCGATCTACGCCGGGCACCGCCCGCAGGCCGATGCCGCGAGCGTCGCCATCGCCCGCCGGTGCGGGATGCTCCCGGTGGGGAAGCTCGTCACGACGGAGTTCGCCGCCTGGCCACCCGGTCCGACGACGAATCCGCACGACCGGACGCGCACGCCGGGCGGATCGTCGTCCGGCTCGGCAGCGGCAGTCGCGGCAGGGATGGTGCCCGTCGCGTTCGCGACGCAGACGACCGGCTCGATCATCCGGCCGGCAGCCTTCTGCGGAGTCGTCGGCTACAAGCCGAGCTTCGGGACGCTGCCGTGCATCGGGGCACGGGCGATCTCGGAGTCGTTCGACACGGTGGGGGTCATCGCGCTCACCGTCGCCGACGCGGCCTTCGTCGTCGGCGCGCTCTCGGGTCGTGCGCTCGAGCTTGCGCCGCAGCCGATGGCGGCTCCTCGACTCGGGATCTGCCTGACGCACGAATGGCCCGCTGCACAGCACGAGACGGTGGCTCTCTTCGAAGCGCTCCCGCGGCTGCTCGAGCGGGCCGGCGCGCGCACGACGCTCGTCGCCCTTCCCGACGGCTTCGCCGGGCTGGCGGAAGCGCAGGGCAGGATCTGGACGTTCGAGATCGCACGCTGTCTCGCGGACGAGCACCGGCGCTTCCGCGACCTGATCCGCGAGCCGCTGCGTGGGATGCTCGACGACGGGGCGGCGATGCCGATCGCCGAGTACGACGCGTCGCTCGAGCGTCTACGCGATTGTCGAGCCGCCACGCCCGGGGTCTTCGAGGGTCTCGACGCGCTGGTCGTCCCGTCCGCGCCGGGTGAGGCGCCGGGCATCGCCACCACCGGCGACCCCGTCTTCAATCGGGTCTGGTCGGCGCTCGGCACGCCCGCGATCACCGTCCCAGCGGGAGCGGGCCCATCAGGATTGCCGCTCGGCGTGCAGGTCGTCGGCCTGCCGGGGCAGGATGCGCACGTCCTGGCCAGCGCCGCGTGGGTCGAGGCGGCGCTCGCCCGAGACGTGGGCGAGACGACGATCGCGTCGGCTACGCTAGGAAACGGCAGCGGGATTCGTCCCGCTCCACATCGAGAGAGGCTGAGGGTCCGGCCCTGTGACGCCTCGGCAACCGGCTCCGATCGGAGACACGGTGCCAAGCCCGGATGGATGTGTCGAGCGAGACGAGGAGGTTCCACCGCATGGCCGCCGTTTCCCTTTCCTGTCGTGTCTGCTCCGCCGAGCACCCGCTCGAGGCGAACGGCACGTGCACGCGTTGCTTCGGCCCGCTCGATCCCGTCTACGACTGGGACGCGCTCCGGTGCGTCCGTGACGCGGGAGCGACTCGCCTCTGGCCCGCCGTCGATCTGGCGGTACGCCGACCTGCTCCCGGTCACGGCTCCCGACGGAGCCGAGGCTGAGCCCCGGCTGGACGCCGCTCGTGCCCGCACCTCGCCTGGCGGAAGCCGTCGGCGTTCGCGAGCTGTGGCTCAAGCTCGACACGGCCAACCCGACGCACTCCTTCAAGGATCGTGTCGTCGCGGTCGCCGCGCGCAAGGCGCAGGAGCTCGGGCTGGGGACGCTCGCCTGCTCGTCCACGGGCAACCTCGCCGGCGCGGTCGCGGCGCGCGCCGCAGCCGAGGGTCTCGAGGCGGCCGTCTTCTGCCCGGCCGACCTCGAGCCCGAGAAGCTGGCGGCGGCGGCCGTCTACGGCGCCACCGTCTACGCGGTGGACGGCACGTACGACCACTGCTCCCGCCTCTCGGTCGAGCTCTCGTTCGAGCTCGACTGGGGCTTCGTCAACGTCAACCTCCGCGCCTACTACGCGGAGGGCTCGAAGACGCTCGCCTACGAGGTCGTGGAGCAGCTCGGCTGGCAGCTCCCCGACGTGATCGCCATCCCCATCGCCTCGGGCGCGCTCTTCCACAAGGTGGGCCAGGGGCTCGGCGAGCTTCGTGCGCTCGGGCTCGTCGACGGCGAGACGCCGAGGCTGATCGGCGGTCAGGCGGAAGGCTGTGCGCCCGTCGCGACGGCGTTCGCGGGCGGCGGCCGTGTCGAGCCTGTGCGGCCGGACACGATCTGTCGCTCGCTCGCGATCGGCAACCCCGCCGACGGCGACTTCGCGGTCGCGACCGCGCGGGAGACGGGCGGCTCGATCCACGCAATCCCGGAGCAGGCGGTCGGCGAGAACATGGAGCTGCTCGCCCGCACGAGCGGTGTCTTCGGCGAGACCGCGGCCGGCGTCACGCTCGGCGCGCTCCGCACCGCGGTGGCGACGGGCGAGATCGAGGCGGATGCCCGGGTCGTGCTGCTCGTCACCGGCGACGGCCTGAAGACGCCGCAGGCGGTAGCGCACACGTTCGCGCCGGTGCGGATCAGCGCCGACGCCGACGAGTTCGTCGAGCACGTGCTGGTCGCCTAGAACGGGCCGCGGAGTGGTCGCGCGCGAGCGCTTCCACCCCCTTTTTGCACACTGTATGGTAATCGCGTGTCGAGCCTGGACGCCGGTGACGCGCCGATCGCCCGGAGCGCGAGCGCAGCCGCGGCCGACCTCATCCGAGCGGCGATCATCGAAGGACGGCTGCCGCCGGGGCGGCGCCTCAAGGAGGGGGAGCTCGCCACCGAGCTGGGCATCAGCCGCACGCCGATCCGCGAGGCGTTCTTCGTCCTGCAGGCCGAAGGCCTGATCGAGTCCACACCGAACCGGGGCGCTGCCGTTCGCTCCTACGAGCTCGACGAGCTGCGGGACATGTACGACCTGCGGGCGGTCCTCGAAGGGCATGCGGCGCACCGCGCCACGTCGCGTCTGCGACCGGAGCAGATCGAGGAGCTGCGGGCAAGCTGTGGCCGGTTCGAGACGCTCGCGGCCGAGGGCGAGCTTCGCGGGGTCGTCGCGGAGAACCTGTACTTCCACGAGACGATCCACGAGGCGGCAGCCAGCAGCCGGCTGACGGGGATGGTGCGCCAGACGATCGCGCTGCCGCTCGTCTATCGGTCGTTCGTCTGGTACTCGCCCGAGCAGTTCGGAGCGTCGCTCCACTACCACCGGCAGCTCGTCGCGGCATTCGAGCGCCGCGAGCCCGAACGCGCCGAGGGGATCATGAAGCAGCACGTGCTCGAAGCTCTGGACACGCTCGTCGCGCACGTCACGCGTGCCGGCGGCATGACGGCAGCGGCGCAGCGCGCCGACGTCGCGTGACGGAGCCCGGCGCCGGGCCCCTCGAGGGCGTTCGCGTGATCGAGCTCGGGCAGCTCCTCGCAGGGCCGTTCACGGGCCGCCTGCTCGGCGACCTGGGCGCCGAGGTGATCAAGGTCGAGCCGCCGGGGCAAGCCCGATCCCGATTCGCGACTGGGGCAAGGCGCGCTACGAAGGGCGGTCGCTCTGGTGGCCCGTGCAGTCGCGCAACAAGAAGTGCGTCACGCTCAACCTGCGCCACGAGCGCGGACAGGAGCTGCTCCTGCGCCTCGTCGAGCATGCGGACGTCGTGGTCGAGAACTTCCGGCCCGGCACGCTCGAGCGATGGAATCTCGGCTACGACCGGATGAGCGAGGTCAACCCCCGCGTGGTGCTGGCGCGCGTCTCCGGCTACGGGCAGACCGGGCCCTACGCGGAGCGGGCCGGCTTCGCCTCCGTCTCGGAGGCGATGGGCGGGATCCGCCACATCAACGGCTTTCCCGACCAGCCGCCGCCGCGCATGCACCTGTCGCTCGGCGACTCGCTGGCCAGCCTGTTCGCCGTGCACGGCATCCTCTCCGCCCTCTACTGGCGCGACGCGCTCGGCGGTGGAGTCGGGCAGGTCGTCGACGTGTCGCTGATGGAGGCGTCGTTCGCGCTGCTCGAGAGCACGGTGCCGGAGTACGACCGGCTCGGGATCGTGCGCGGCCCGCAGGGCACGAACCTGAAAGGCATCGCGCCCTCGAACATCTTCAAGTCCTCCGACGACAAGTGGGTCGTGATCGCGGCCAACGCCGACAACGTGTTCCGCCGGCTCTGCGACGCGATCGGCAGGCCCGAGCTGGCCGACGACCCGAAGTTCGCGACGCACCTCGCACGCGGTGACAACCAGGACGAGATCGAGGGGATCGTCGGCGACTGGGCGCACGGGCACACGGCGAAGGAGATCGACGAGACGCTGAACCAGGCAGGCGTCATCTGCGGCCCGATCTACACGATCGCGGACATCTTCGAGGATCCGCAGTACCAGGCGAGGGACATGCTCCTCAAGCACGTCGACCCCGAGTTCGGCGAGTACATCGGCCCCGGGATCGTGCCCAAGCTCTCGCGCACCCCCGGTGCCGTGCGCTGGTCGGCACCGTGGGAGGAGGGCAGCCACAACGAGGAGATCTACGGCGACCTGCTCGGGCTCGAGGGCGAGGAGCTCGGCAGCCTGCGCGAGGAGGGCGTGCTGTGACCGCCGTCACGGTCTGCGACGTCGCGCCCAGGGACGGGCTGCAGAACGACAGCGCCGTGCTCGACCCGGTCACGAGAGCCGAGCTCGTCAACCGGCTCGCCCGCGCCGGAGTGCCCCGCATCGAGGCCGTGAGCTTCGTGCATCCCGGTCGAGTGCCGCAGATGGCGGGCGCCGAGGAGGTGGTGGCGGGGATCGAGCGGCTGGAGGGCGTCACCTACGCGGGCCTGGCGCTCAACGAGCGCGGCTACGAGCGGCTGCGGGAGACCACGCTCGACGAGGTGCACTTCGCCTTCGCGGTCAGCGACGAGTTCAACCGGCGGAACGCGGGTACCGGCACGGAGGACTCGGTCGCCGCTGGCGAGCGGATCGTGGCCCGCGCGCACGAGGACGACCTGCGGGCCACCGTCACGCTCGGTACCTCGTTCGGCTGCCCGTTCGAGGGCGCCGTCGATCCGGCGCGCGTGCAGGCGCTCGCCGCGCGCTTCGTCGACGCCGGAGCGGACGAGATCGTGTTCGCGGACACGGTCGGCGTGGCGGTACCTCGCCAGGTGCGCGCCATCGTCGCCGAGGGGATCCGGCTGGGCGCCGCCCATCGGGGTGCACCTGCACAACACGCGCAACACCGGCATCGCCAACGCCATGGCGGCGCTGGACGCGGGCGCGACGGTGCTCGACGCCTCCGTGGGCGGGGTCGGCGGCTGCCCGTTCGCGCCACGCGCGACCGGGAACATCTGCACCGAGGACCTCGTGTACCTCCTCCACGGCGAGGGCATCGAGACGGGCATCGATCTCGGCGCGCTGATCGAGGTCGCGCAGTGGCTTGAAGGAGTGCTCGGGCGGGAGCTCGAGGGCATGGTCTACAGGGCCGGCGTGTTCGCGCCGGTCGCGAGCTGAGCGAGCAAGGAGAGCGGAATGGCGTACAGACTTGGGGTCGACGTCGGGGGCACGTTCACCGATCTCTTCCTCGTCGACGACTCGAACGGTGGGGCGCAGTTCCGCGTCAAGACGCCGTCGACCCCGGCGGACCCGTCGGAAGGGGTGCTCACCGGCGTGCGCCGCATCTGCGACGAGGCCGGGATCGGGGTCGCCGACGTCCGCAACATCCTCCATGGGACGACGGTGGCGACGAACGCCGTGCTCGAGTCGAAGGGCGCCCGCGTCGGGCTGATCACGACCCAGGGCTTCGCGCAGATCCTGCACCTGGCGCGCTCGCAGACGCCGGGGCCGCTCGCAGGCTGGATCATCATGATCAAGCCCGATCCCCCCGCATCGCTCTCCGACACGCGGGAGGCGGTCGAGCGGATGGGGCCACGCGGCGAGACGATCGTCCCGGTCGACGAGAAGCAGGTCGAAGGCATCGTCCGCGACCTCGTCGAGTCCGGCGTCGAGTCGCTCACGATCGGGCTGATCAACTCGTACGTCAATCCCGCGCACGAGGAGCAGATCGGCGCGGTCGTCGAGCGGCTCTACCCCGGTTTCCCCGTCACGCTCTCCGCGCACGTGCTGCCGGAGTTCCGCGAGTACGAGCGGACGCTCACGGCGTGCATGAACTCCTACGTCCGACCGAAGGTGGCCACCTACGTGGCCGACCTGCAGCGCGAGCTCGCGGGTATCGGCGCCACCGCGGAGGTCAACATCCTCCGCTCCGACGCCGGCCTGATGACGACCACGGAGGCGCTGCGGAACCCGATCTACGGCATCCTCTCCGGGCCCGTCGGGCGGTGTCGCGGGCGCGCTCTACGTGGCCCGCAAGGCCGGGTTCGACGACATCCTCACCTTCGACATGGGTGGCACGTCGACCGACGTGGCGCTCTGCCAGAACGGCGAGCCGACGATCGGCCGCGAGACGTCGATCAGCCACTTCCGCATCAAGGTGCCCTCGGTGAACGTCCACACCGTCGGTGCGGGGGGCGGCTCGATCGCCCACGTGCCGGAGCTGACGAAGGCGCTGCGCGTCGGCCCGCAGTCCGCCGGTGCGGACCCCGGCCCGGCCTCGTACGCGCGCGGCGGGACGGAGCCGACCGTGACGGATGCCAACGTCGTGCTCGGGCACCTGCCGCCGAGGCTGCTGGGCGGCGAGATGACCCTCGACGCCGACGCCGCACGCGCCGCGGTGCAGACGGTCGCGGACGCGATGGGCCTCTCGTCCGCCGAAGAGGCGGCCGAGGGGATCCTCGCCATCGTGAACGAGAACATGGCCGGTGCCCTGCGGCTGGTCTCCGTGCAGCGAGGTCACGATCCACGGGAGTTCGCGCTCGTCGCCTACGGCGGCGCCGGGCCGCTCCACGCGAACGCGGTCGCGGAGATCATGGGCTCCTTCCCGGTGCTCGTCCCACCGGCGCCCGGGCTCCTGTGCGCGATCGGTGACCTCGTGGCGGATTTCCGCGACGAGTTCGCGCAGACCTACATCCGGGTGCTCGGGGAGGCTGACCAGGCGGACGTCGCCTCGATCCTCGAGTCGCTCGGAGAGCGGGCCACCGCATGGCTCGAGGGGGAGGGCATCCCGGTCGACGCGCGCAGGATCGAGTACATGGCGGACATGCGCTACCACCGGCAGGGATACGAGATCCCGGTCGCCGTCGACCCGGCGGAGCTGCGCGGCGGGCTGGCGGGGCTCGACGAGCGCTTCAACGCGCTCCACGAGCAGCTCTACGGCTTCCGCATGCCCGGCACCGCGTCGGAGATCGTCAATCTCCGCGCGGTCGGCTCGGGGGCGGTGCCGAAGCCCGAGCTGCCCACGGGATCCGTCGGCGCGGCGGACGCGGGTGCCGCCGTCAGCGACGAGCACGAGATCGTCTTCCAGGGCGAGCGGCTGCCGACGAAGATCTACGACCGCGCTCTGCTGGCGCCTGGCAACCGCTTCGACGGTCCGGCGATCGTGACCGAGTTCGACTCCACCACCGTCGTCCTGCCCGGGTACGTGGCCGAGGTCGACGAGAGCTTCAACATCCTCATCAACCCGAAGGCGCAGGTGACGCGATGACCGCAGTTGCAGACGAGCTCCGGATCGCCGAGATCCCGACGGACGTCGAGGTCGACCCGGTCACCCTCGACATCATCGAGGGCGCGCTGAAGAGTGCCCGCTTCGAGATGGACGCCGTGCTCTTCCGCTCGGCCATGAGCCCGGTGATCCGGGAGCAGCACGACGAGTTCCCGATGATCACCGACCCGCGCGGGCGCATGGTGGTGGGTCAGTTCGGCGCGCTACATCAACGAGATGATGGCCGAGTGGGACCGGGGCGTGTACCCGGGCGACGTGATCCTCACCTCCGATCCGTTCAAGTGCTCGGCGTCGATCTCGCACACGAACGACTGGCTCGTGCTCGTGCCGATCTTCTACGAGGACGAGCTCGTCGGCTGGTCGTCGCAGTTCGGGCATCAGATGGATGCCGGCGGGCCGCTGCCGGGATCGCTGCCGACCGGCGCCCGCACGATCTTCGAGGAGGGGATCATCATCCCGCCGCTCAAGATCATCGAGCGGGGAGTCGTGCAGGAGGACGTCCTGCGGCTGATCCTCAACAACGTCCGCAACCCGGAGATGAACCGGGCCGACCTGTTCGCGATCGTCGCGGGCTGCAGGGCCGGAGAGAAGCGGGTCATGGAGCTGTGCGACCGCTTCGGCAAGGAGACCTACCTCGCCGCGCTGCAGGCGCTCCTCGACCGCACGTACAACGCGATGAAGTTCCTCATCTCCGTGGCGATCCCCGAGGAGCCACAGACGTTCATCGACTGGGTCGACGACGACGGTCTCGGCAACGGGCCGTACAAGATGCAGCTGACCATCTGGCGCGAGGGGGAGCACGCCTTCTTCGACTGGTCGGGCACCGATCCGCAGGCACTCGGCCCGGTGAACTTCTACCTCTCCGAGGGCATGTTCAAGATGTTCATCGGGATCTACCTGATCATGGTCAACGATCCCCAGATCCTCTTCAACGACGGCTTCTACCCGCTGCTCCACGTCGTCATGCCGCAGGGGAGCCTGTTGAACCCGCGCTTCCCCTCGGCGCTCGGCTGCCGGACGCACGCGCTGGCCCGGCAGTTCGACGTGCTCGGCGGCGCGCTCTGCAAGAACGCCCCCGAGCTCAACACGGCCGCGGGGTACGGCACGAGCCCGTACATGCTCTACTCGGGCTGGGACGGGAACGGCGAGTTCTACTACTCGATGGAGATCCTCTACGGGGGCATCCCCGGGAGGCCGATCGGCGACGGGATGGACGGTCACAGCTGGTGGCCGCTCTTCGAGAACATCCCCACCGAGTACCTCGAGGCGTACTACCCGTTGCGGATCGACGGCTACACGACGATCACCGACTCGGGCGGCCCGGGTCTGCACCGCGGCGGCAACGGCGTCGAGAAGCGCTACGTCTACCTCGAGCCGGGTGAGGTCTCGATCCACGACGACCGCTGGCTCACACCACCGTGGGGCGTGCTCGGTGGGTGGCCCGGGTCGCGGTCGTCCAAGCTGCTGCGCCGCGCGGACGGGACCGAGCAGACGCTGCCCTCGAAGTGCGACAACGTCGTGGTCGAGCCGGGAGACATGCTCGTCTACCGCACCGCGGGTGGCGGCGGCTGGAAGGACCGGCTCGACCGGCCCGCCGAGACCGTCGCCCGGGACGTCTCCTTCGGGCTCGTCAGTCGCGAGTTCGCGCAGGAGGGCTACGGCGTCGTGCTGACGGACGACGGCCAGGTCGACGAGGCTGCCACCGGGTCGGAGCGCGAGCGCCAGCGCACCGAGCGCGGCGACGCCCCCGCGTTCGACTTCGGGCCGCCGCTCGAGGAGGCGATCGCCAACTGCCTCGAGGAGACCGGTCTCGAGCCGCCCAAGAAGGCGACGCCGCTCCGCTGGTCACCGCTCGAGGCGGGTGAGGACGCGTTGGCCCGCGTGCGGGCGGGAGACGGCGTGTAGCACGATGGCCTCGGACGAGGTCAGGCACGAAGGGTTCCACGGGCGCGCCGGCTTCGGCCGGCGCCCCGCGCTCGTCGTGATCGACGTCAACCGCGGCTTCACCGACCCGGCCTCGCCGCTCGTGTGCGACCTCGACGGCGTCGTCGAGGCGATCGGCCGGCTGCTCCTCGCATTTCGCGGGGCGGAGCTGCCGGTCGCGTACACGACGGTGGCCTACGACGAGGCGGCGAAGCGGTCGGCGGAGGCGTTCATCTCCAAGATCCCCGCCCTCCTCACGCTCGAGGCGGGCAGCCCGTGGGTGGAGATCGACCCCCGCATCGCCCCTCTCGACGACGAGCCGATCTTCACGAAGCTGTGGGCGTCCGCCTTCTTCGGCACGCCGTTCGCGAGCTTCCTCGCCGCCGCCGGCTGCGACAGCCTCGTCGTCACCGGCGCCTCCACCTCCGGCTGCGTGCGGGCCACCGCGGTCGACGCGCTGCAGCACGGCTACCGGCCGATCGTGCCGCGCGAGGCCGTGGGCGACCGCAACCCGGCAGCGCACGAGGCGAACCTCTACGACATCGACGCCAAGTACGGGGACGTCGTCCCGCTCGCGGAGGTCCTCGCCGACGTCGCCGGGCTCGCGGGCGGCAGCTAGACGGCGGAGGCCGCGCCCGCCCCGACCCGGCTCGTGAACGGCTCCAGGCCGTCCAGATACTCGAGCACCCGTTCGAGCGGCTCCACGTCGCCGAACTTCGCGTCGATGTCGAACAGGTTCCACTCGACGACCCCCGGCACCCGGTCGCCCACGGCCTCGCGCACCACGATCGGCCGGAACCCCTCGGCGATCGCGTCCTCCGCCGTGTGCCGCACGCAGCCGGCCATCGTCACACCCGTGACGATCACCGTGTCGACCCCGTGGGCGTTGAGGTAGCTCGTCAGGTTCGTGCCGTGGAAACCGCTGGCCCGCTTCTTGACGATCACCAGCTCGCCCGGCTCCGGGGCGATGCGGTCGTCGATCGCCACCTCCGGTGTCCCGGCGAGCAGGAGCTCGACCGGGATCTTGCGCACCCACAGGCCCATGTCCGAGTTTGGGCCGTCGACGTCCTGGTACGCGGTGGTCGTGTACACGATCGGGATCCCCTTGACGCGGGCCACGTCGTTGAGCCGCTGCACCGCCGGGATGATCGTGTCCATCCCGTCGCACGAGAAGGCATGTCCGGGACGCGTCCAGGCGTTCGCGAGGTCGATGTGCACGAGCGCCGGACGGGTGCCGAACCCGACCCGCCGCTGGAATCCGCGGCTCCCGTAGATGCCCGTGTCGGCGTCGAAGATCCGTTCCAGCGCCGCCCTGACGTCGAACTCCTCGCTCACGACACTCCTCCTCGGCTCAGCGCCCCAGAGCCTCGTACTCCGGGTTGGGCGCCCAGCCGAGCCCGGACGCCATGCGGTTGGACATGTTGAAGAGCCCGGTCACCTCGGCGATGTCCATCACGTCCTCGTCGCTCCAGCCCGCCTCGCGCAGCGCCTGGACGTCCGCCTCGGTCATCTCGGCCGGCCGCCGCGTCAGCCTCACCGCGTAGTCGAGCATCGCCACCTGGCGCGGCTCCAACCCGGCCGTCTCGTAGCCCGCCGCGAGCCGATCGGAGGCCGTCGCGTCCTTGGCCAGCTTGCGCAGCGCCGCCGAGTGGGCGGCGATGCAGTACGGGCAGTCGTTCTCCAGCGAGACGACCACCGCGATCATCTCGCGCTCCACCTTCGTCAGCCCCGAGTCGCCCTTCATGGCGACCTCGTACCAGGCGTTCCAGGCGAGCAGGTTGTCGGGGCGCAGCGCGTAGAGGCGCAGGACGTTCGGCACGAAGCCGAGCTTCTCGAGCGACGGCGCCCACAGCTCATGTACCGCAGCCGGCAACTCGTCCGGCGACGGCACCCGGAGCCAGGTCAGCGATTCGTCGACCGATGCCACGCTGCGATCGTACCGCTGCTGATCCGTCATGATCGGGCGGTGATCGTCCGTGACGCAGGTGATGCGTGGCAGATCGTGCTCCAGCCCGATCACGCAGAGCTCGCCGCGGAGCTCGCCGGCGCCTGGGCGGAGCGCGGCCCGCGACACGACTCGCTGGTGCTGGCCGCTCGCCGGCACGACGACGGCTGGGCCGTGTGGGAGCGCTCCCCGCTGGTCGACGAGGCGGGCGCGCCCGTCACGTTCCTCGACGTCCGCGTGCCCGCCCACCTTGCCTTCTACCGGGCGGGAATCGCCGCGATCGGAGACGAGGACGCCTATGCCGGGCTGCTCGTCTCGATGCACGGCGCGGGCATCTACCGGCAGCGCTACGGCGAGGACCCCGGTCTGCAGCTGACCCACGCCGATGAGGTGCGCGGGCTCGTCGAGGAGTTCGTCGCCGAGCAGGAGGCGTCCGTGCCCGACCGGCTCGCACGGGCAGGCGTCGACGACGACCTGCGCTGGGCGGACTACCGCAGGCTGCAGGCCTACGACCGTCTCTCCCTGCTCTTCTGCATGCGCGACCTCGCCACGAGCGAGCCGTTCACCCTCGGCGCGTTCAGCATCGAGCCGCGGGGCCCCTGGACGATCGGGATCAGCCCGTATCCGTTCGTGGACGGCGCGCCGCTGCAGCTTCGCCTCTCCCGCCGCCTGGTCCCCAAGCAGGCCTGGACGCAGGACGCCTTCCGGGATGCGTTCCCTCGTCTGCCGGTCGAAGAGACACAGCTAGCCCTCGAGCCCTAGGAGGAGTCACATGGAAGGGAAGGTCGCCGTCCGCGGTGTCGAGCTCTGGTACCGGGTCAGCGGTGAGGGGGAGCCGGTGGTGCAGATCCACGGGGCGGGCTTCGGCCACTTCAACTTCGACCCGGCGACACCCGAGCTGTCGAAGCACTTCCGCGTGGTCGACTACGACATGCGCGGCTACGGGCAGTCCGACCGGCCCGTCCAGGACTACGACATGGAGGTCTGGGCAGACGACCTGGCCGGCCTCATGGACGCGCTCGAGATCGACGAGGCGCACGTGCACGGGACGTCGATGGGCGGGATGATCGCGATCGTCTTCGCGGGCAAGTACCCGGAGCGCACGCGCTCCGTGGTGATCAACTGCGCGGCGGCGAAGCTCGGCACGAGTGGCCGGCTGATCTTCAAGAACTGGATCGACATCGCCCGCCTCGACCCGGACGGGCCCGGCAGCCGGCTGCTCGCGGAGCTGATCACCTGGCAGGCGATCTCGAAGCGGTTCCTCGACGAGCAGGACGACGTGGCGCTCACGGACGCGATCCAGCAGATCCTGCGCGACTCGAACCGCATCGAGGTGTTCACGGCGGCGTGCCAGGCGATGTGCGACATGGACTTGCGGCCGTGGCTGCCGCGCATCACCTCGCCCGGCGCTCGTGCTCGGCGGCGACGAGGACATCATGACTCCGTGGGACCAGGGGCCCGATGGCGCGGGCCAGCAGGCGATCGCCGACGCCATCCCCGGTGCGGAGACACACGTCGTCCGCGGCGCGAACCACTCGACCATCTTCGACTCGACGGAGGAGCACAACCGCGTCGTGATCGACTTCTTCACCCGCCACTCGGTCACGACGTAGCCGCCCGTGCCGTCCGTCGAGAGCTACGGGATCGAGCCGATCCCGCCCGAGCTCCGCACCGTGGGCTGGCGCGACCTGTTCGCGATCAACTTCACGTTCTTCCTCAACCCGGTGATGTACGTGCTTGGAGCGCTCGCCGTGCTCGAGGGCGACCTGCCGCTCCTGTGGGCAATGGCGGCGATGGTCACCGGCCAGGCTCTCGCGTTCGCCGCGCTGGTGGTGGTCGCACGCCCGGGTGTCGACGACGGGCTCCCCGGCCAGGTGGCCATGCGCGGCGACGTTCGGCCTGCTCGGCGCGCGGGCGCTGACGTCGCCGTACCGGGTGATCGCGGCGACGTACTGGTTCGCGGCGCAGGCACTCACCGCTGCGTTCGGGATCCAGGCGATCGTGGTGGCGATGGGCGGTGGCCGGCCGCCGCTCGTGCCGACGGCGCTCGCGGTGGCGGCCTTCCAGGCCGGGCTCGCGGTGCTGGGGTTCGACGTGATGCGCTGGCTCCTGCGCGTCGTGCTCCCGCTCTCGGTCATCTCCGTCGGCGTGATCGTCGGCCTCTACCTGGCCACCGACGATCCGCGCTACGAGCTCGACCGCGTGCTCGACAGCCCCGAGCAACACGCGACCTGGGTCGGGTTCGCGACGTTCGTCAGCGTCATGTGCGGCTCGTCGCTGACGCTCGTCACCAACGTGGCCGACCTCTGCCGCTACACGCCCACGCGGCGGGACATGCAGATCGGGCTCGTCTCGTCGGCGCTCCTCTCGGCAGCGGTGACGACGTTCGTCGGCGGGTACGCGGCAGCGGCGAGCGGCGACACGAACCCGTTCGTCGCCGTCAGCCGACTGACCTCGAACGAGCTCCTGCTCGTCCTCCTCCTGGCGGCGATCGTCGTCCAGACCCTGGCCGCCAACCTGACGAACGTCTACACCGCAGGGCTCTCGCTGGTCAACACGGCACCGAGCCTCGGGCGGTTGCGCGCGACCATCCTCGCCGCAGCGGCGGCAGTGACGCTCTCCGCCTTCCCGTCGTTCATCGAGGAGGCGCAGACATGGGTCACGCACCTCGGGAACATCGCCGCGCCGCTGACGGGTGTCATCCTGGCCGACTACCTGATCCGGCAACGACGGCAGATCGACGTCGCGCGCGCTGTTCGATCCCGCCGGCCGCTATCGCTACCTGAAGGGGATCAACGTCGAGGCGGTCGTCGCGGTCGCCGCCGGCGTCGTCCTGTTCTACGCGGTGCCCGAGGCCTGGCTGAAGGTGGCCTGGGGCCTCGGCGCCGCCGCCGGCGTGTACCTCGCTCTCGTCGGCGCGGTGGGCCTCGCGACTGCGCGGCCGGCGAAGGAGGCGGCGTAGCCGTGACCGCGCCTGCCGGAGACCGCGATCCGAAAGCTCCCGGTCCACGAAGATAGCTGGTGATGCGACCGCTGAGACGTCGGCGCGCGCTCCTCGGCGCAGCCTGCGCCGTCATGGCGGCAGGAGTCGCGGCAGCGGCCGTCCTCGTCTTCACCGCAAGCTCGAGAGCCGAGCCGACGCAGGCGGAGTACCTGGCGCGCGTGGCCGCGATCTGCCGCGTCTACGGGCCGCAGCTCGATCGGATCCGGCCACCCGACGTCGCCGAGCCCGCCAACGTGATCGACGCCGTCACCCGCGCCGTCCCTCTCGTGAAGGCGCAGCAGAGCGAGGTCGAGGCGCTCGAGGCACCACCCGAGCTGCGAGCCAGGCTCGTGCAGTGGTTCGCGCTCCAGGATCGCCGGATCGGCATGCTCGAGACGGCGCTCCGCGCCGCGCGACGGCAGGACTTCCGTGCGCTGAGCGTCGCCTACGTCGACTTCATCCTCGCCGGGCCGAAGACAGCTCGTCTCGGGAGCGCGATCGGCATCCCCCACCCGCCGTGCTAGCCGTGCGGCCGACGACGAGGCGGTGCGACGTTGACTCCTGACCGCGGCGGTTGTATACAAGAAGCCATTCCAGGGCTGGGTGCAACCCGTCGTTCCCGCGGCTGCGGCATCGCCGATGCAGTCCGCGATTCGCGTGCGTGGCGCCCGTGAACATTCGAGCTCCTCGAGAGCGGCGAGGGGAAAGGAGTACAAGTACATGAGTGGGGAGTGGGAGTACGACCCCTACGAGTACGCCGAGGAGCTTGCGGCCGGCGAGGATCTCGGTCGAAGCGATCTCTCGAGGCCCGACAGGACTGAGGACGCACGCGGGGGCTTGACCCGCCGCGAGCTCATCGCCAGAGGCGGCGCCGGTGCGGCAATGGTCGGCGGCCTGGGAGCGCTCGCAGGCCCGGCCGCGGCGGCCTCCAGCGACGTCGACGCGAACGGCAAGTTCACCGGCACGTTGCGGGTGCTCAGCCTCGGCGTCGAGTTCCCGATCCCGGACATCGCAAAGCAGGCGTCGAGGGATCTCGGCTTCACGGTGAAGCCGGTCCTCGCACCGTCCGAGAAGCAGCCGCAGATCGCGATCACACAGCCGGACACGTTCGACGTCTTCGGCGGCTACAACTACCAGTCGCTGCAGGTCTGGCCGTCCGGCGGCCTCCAGCCGCTCGACACGCGCAAGCTCCGCAGCTGGGATTCCCAGTACAAGCTGTTCACGCACGGCAAGCTCAACCCTGCGTCGAAGCGGTGCACGTTCGGCCAGGGGAACGCGCCGTTCCGCACGACGTTCGTCGACCCGGACGGCTCGACCGGCCTGCCGCGCTACGCGAGCGGCCCGGCCAGCAACAGGCAGATCGTCCGCTGGATCGGCGAGGACGGGAAGCCGATCGGCGGGAAGCCGCAGCCGCGCTGGATCGTCGGCCCGGCGGCGCACTTCAACGCCGATTCGATGGGCTACAACGCCGACGTGATCAAGAAGCGGCCGGAGCAGGTCTCGTGGGCCGAGCTCCTGAACGCCAAGTGGAAGGGGCGCGTCTCGCTCCTCCGCGACCCGGGGATCATGAGCCAGGACGCGGCCGCCGCAGTCGGCGCGCTCGGCCTGCTCAAGATCAAGGACTACGGCAACCCGACGAAGGGCGAGATCGACCGGCTCTTCAAGATCCTCACCAGGTACAAGAAGCAGGGCCAGTTCCGCGCCTTCTGGTCGGCGTTCACGGACTCGGTCAACTTCATGGTCTCCGGTGAGGTCGTGATCGAGTCGATGTGGTCACCTGCAGTCGCGCTCGTCAAGGCGGCGGGCGTGAACATCCTCTACGCGGCCCCCAAGGAGGGCTTCCGCGGCTGGTGCAGCTCGGAGGGCATCTCGTCGAGGGTCACCGACCCGGCGAAGCTGCAGGCCTGTTACGACTACATCAACTGGAACTACAACGGGTACCTCGGCGCCGTGATCATGCGCCAGGGCTACTACATCGCCAACGGGCAGCGGCTGCTCCCCTGGATCAAGTCCGCCGCGGGGAGGAAGGCCGGGTTCACGCCCGCCGAGTACGACTACTGGTGGGGCGGCAAGGCGGCCCCGCGCGACCTGCCCGGCATCACGGGCAAGGTCGGCGACATCAAGAAGGGCGAGCGGCGCGAAGGTGGATCGTTCCAGCAGCGCATCTGCAAGTACTACTCCTGGAACTCCTTCGGCAAGGAGCAGGTGTACCTCACCAAGAGGACGAACGACTTCCTCTCCGCCTAGCGCCGCATGACAGACCAGCTGTCGGACAACGAGGGGGCGGCAACCGCCGCCCCCTCGCCATCGAGCGGGTCAGGGCTCGACCTCGTCGGGCTGACCAAGGTGTTCCCCGGCGGGACGGTTGCCGTCGACGACGTCAACCTGCACGTCGACCACGGGGAGTACGTCGTCCTGCTCGGGCCTTCGGGCTGCGGCAAGACGACGACGCTGCGGATGATCGGCGGGCACGAGTTCCCGACCGAGGGTGAGATCATCCTCGACGGCCAGTCGCTCGTCGACCTCCCACCGCACAAGCGCCCGACGACCACCGTCTTCCAGCACTTCGCGCTGTTCCCCCACCGGTCGGTGCTCACGAACGTCGAGTTCGGTCTCAAGATGCACGGCATGGGCAAGGCGGAGCGGCGACAGCGGGCCTTCGAGGCGCTCGACATGGTCGGCCTGACACCGCTCGCCGACCGCAAGCCGAGAGCGCTCTCGGGTGGGCAGCAGCAGCGCGTGGCACTCGCACGCGTGCTCGTCACGAAGCCAAAGGCGCTCCTCCTCGACGAGCCGCTCGGCGACCTCGACCGGCTGCTCCAGCTCCGCATGCGCGTCGAGCTGCGCAACCTCCAGCGCCAGCTGGGCCTGATGTTCATCCACGTCACGCACAACCAGGAAGAGGCGCTCTCCATGGCCGACCGCATCGTGGTCATGAACGAGGCGCGCATCCAGCAGATCGCGGATCCACTGACGATCGCCACGAAGCCGGCCACCGAGCTCGTGGCGCGGTTCATGGGCGACAACAACATCATTCGCGGCACGGTGACGGCGCGCGAGGGCGACCGGCTGATCGTCGAGGACGAGCAGCACGTGCGCGCGAGCGTCAACGTGCCCGGGGCGGAGCACGCCGTCGGCGACCCGGCGATGATCGCCGTCCGGGCGGCTGCGGTGACCGTGGACCCGAACGGAGCCCCGGCAGGCGGCCTCAACTCCGCGGAGTGCGAGATCGTCTTCGTCGAGTTCCTCGGCGACCTCGTCAAGCTCCACCTCCTGACGGGCGGCGAGCGCATGCTCGCCAAGGTCGGTGCCGAGCAGTATCCCGCCCTGCGCGGCCGTGAGGGCGAGCGCATCAGGATCTCGTGGGACGAGAAGGATGTCCAGCTCCTCGACGCCTGAGCCGGCGCCGCCCGGCGAGGAAGCGGCCAGGCTCGCGCTCGACGAGGTCGAGGAGGTCGAGGCGATCCTCGACCAGCAGCCGCCGAAGGCGGAGCGTGCGCTCGGCGAGGGCGGCTCGGCCAAAGGCGGCGGTGGCTGGGTGACGGCCGCGCTGGCGGCGCCGGGGCTGCTGTGGATCGGCTTCTACCTCGTGGCGCCGCTCGTGATCATCGTCCTCGTCAGCTTCTGGACGTTCACCGACTCCGGCTTCCAGCGCACGTGGACGCTGGACAACTACAGCGAGCTGTTCAACGACCGGACCTACTGGGACAACATGCTCTCGACGTTCGTCACGTCGGTGATCGCCGTCGTGGCGTGCCTCGTCCTCGGATTCCCGGTCGCCTACTTCCTCGCGCTCAAGGTCCAGAGCCTCGGCGTGCAGATCGCGCTGTTCATCGTCGCGCTGGCACCGTTCTGGACGAGCTTCCTCACGCGCGCCATCGCCTGGACGTTCCCGCTGATGGGCCGCGAAGGCGCGCTCAACCAGATCCTCATCAAGCTGCAGATCATCTCGGAGCCGGTGCCGGAGTTCGGCTTCTCCACGCTCTCCGTGCGGCTGGCAATGATCCAGCTCTACATCCTGTTCATGATCACGCCGCTCTTCTTCTCGCTGGCGCAGGTCGACCGCCATGCCATCGAGGCCGCGCGTGACCTCGGCGCCAACTGGTGGCGGACGTTCCGCGAGGTGATCATCCCGCAGACGATGCCCGGCATCGTGATCGGCTCGATCTTCATCTTCGTGCTCACGATGGGCGACTACGGGACGGTGGCGACCGTGGGCGGCGGCAACATCACCTCGGTCGGCACTCTCATCTACTCGAAGATCGGCGCCGTGCAGTACCCGCAGGGCGCCGCCTCGGCGGTGCTGCTCGTGATCGTGCTGATGCTCGGCGTGTGGGTGATCACGCGCTTCGCCAACCTGCGGGAGGAGCTGTGATCGAGACGATGGCCCAGGCGGCCGAGGCGGGCGTGCGGCCGCAGGATGCCGTCGTCCGCCGCGAGGTGAAGCAGCGCCGCGACTGGGCCAAGGTCGGCCTGGGCGTCTACTTCGTCATCTTCCTGATCTTCCTCTACATCCCCATGATCCTGATGGGGATCCTCTCGTTCCAGGGCGACACCGGGCAGCTGACGTTCCCGTTCCGCGGCCCGGTCAGCCTCGACTGGTGGAGGACCCTCTGGGACACGAACCTCTTCAACACGATCGCCGACGACGTGAGCGCCTCCGGCCGCCAGTCGCTGTGGCTGAGCCTTGCGTCGGGCGCGATCGTCGCGGCCATGGGGTTCTCGCTCTCCATGGCATTCCGCCGCGTGTGGCGCTTCCGGCTGGACGTGGCCACGTTCTTCGTGCTCATGCTCGCGCTGATGACGCCGGCGTTCCTCGTGGGCCTCGGCAACCAGCTCCTGTGGCGGTTCATGGGCGAGACGCCGAGCCTGTGGTGGACCGCGCTCGGCGCGAACGTGATCTGGGGCATCCCGTTCTCGTTCCTCGTCATGCTCGCCGTCTGGAACCGCTACGACCGCCACATCGAGGAGGCCGCGCGCGACCTCGGGGCCAACTCGGTGACCACGTTCCGCGAGGTGACTTTGCCCCTCGTGTGGACGGGCATCTTCGGCAGCTTCCTGTTCGGCTTCACGCTGACCTGGAACGACTTCGACCGCACGATCCTGCTGCAGAACGGTTACGAGGCGCAGCCGCTGCCGATCCTGATCGGCACGTGGCCGTCGAGCCGGCCGATCCTGCCCAACCTGTACGCCCTCGGTGCCGGGACGACTGCCGTGACGCTGTTCCTCATCTTCACGGTGCTCATCGCCGCGACGCTACGTCTGCGCCTACGCGGCGCACCGGCGAGCCGCCCGGCGGAGGAGTTCGGCGAGACGGTCGAGCTCGACAAGGAAGCGGCCGCGGCCGCAATCCGCGAGAGCTGAGGCTGGCCGCTACGGGCGGTGGGTGCGCTCGTCGCGGGGGATCGCGCCGGGCCGAAGACCCGCGTGCTGCTCCAGGTGGCGCTCGGCGCGGGCGTCGAGCCCGCCACGGCGCTCGCGGCCGCAGCGGGCTGACGTCGTCCGGCGCAGGCCTACGCGTTGCGCGGGAAGCGCGCGGCGAAGTCGTCGGCGATCTCGTCGAACGTCGCCCAGCGGATCCCGTCGTGCTTGTTGATGTGCTCGATGATCCGCTCGTGCATGGCCAGCACCGCGGGCCGGCCGCTCACGTCGGGGTGGATCGTCATCGTGTAGACGGCGTAGTCGTACTCGCGGTAGACCCAGTCGAACTGGTCGAGCCACAGCTGCTCGATGTCGCGCGGGTTGACGAAGCCGTGGCTGTTCGGCGCCGTCTTGATGAACATCATCGGCGGCAGGTCGTCCAGGTACCAGCTGGCCGGGATCTCGATCAGGTCGGTCTCCTCGCCCCGTTCGAGCGGGACCATCCACTCCTCCGCCTTCTTCGAGTAGTCGATCTTCGTCCAGCTGTCACCGACGCGGACGTAGTACGGCTCGAAGTCCTTGTGCATGAGCGAGTGGTCGTACTTGATCCCGCGCTCGAGCAGGAGCTCGTTGGTCACGTTGGAGAACTCCCACCACGGCGCCACGTAGCCGGTCGGGCGCTTGCCCGACACGCTCTCGACGAGGTCGATGCACTTGTCGAGCACCGCGGTCTCCTGTTCGCGGCTCATCGCGATCGGGTTCTCGTGGGTGTAGCCGTGGATCCCGACCTCGTGACCCGCCGCGACGACCTGCTCGGTCTCGCGCGGGAACGTCTCGATCGAGTGGCCGGGGATGAACCAGGTCGTCTTGAGCTCGTTCCGCCGGAAGAGCTCGAGCAGGCGCGGCGTCCCCACCTCACCCGCGAAGAGACCTCGCGAGATGTCGTCCGGCGAGTTCTCGCCACCGTAGGACCCGAGCCACCCCGCGACTGCGTCCACGTCGACGCCGTACGCGACGAAGATCTCCTTGGCCATCGTGCCTCCAATCCGATCGACCTGGGCTGCTAGAAAGCGACTCTAATGTGCTCGCTGTGCGGCGTCATGAACAAGGAGCACTGGGCCGATCAGGGTGACGACCGCAGGGCGCGCATCTTCCGCGCACGCGCCCTCGGCCGCGTGCTGGGGCACCACGGCCTGACCGTCGACGCCTGGGCGCCGGGCGTCTACGTGCTTCGCGACCGGAAGGGCGGCACGGCGCTCGTCGGCGATCTCCAGGCGCTGTGGGTCGAGGCGGAGCGCCTCGCGGGCCGGCCGCTCGACCCGCTCGACCCGGCGCTGCTCGCGTCGCTCGCCTCGTGAAGCGGCCGGTCACCCTCGTCACGGGGTTCCTCGGCAGCGGCAAGACGACGCTGCTCGCTGCGCTGCTGCGCCGCCCCGAGCTCTCGCAGACCGCGGTGATCGTCAACGAGCTGGGCGAGGTCGGGCTCGACCATCACCTCCTGCGCCGCGTCGACGAGCGCACCGTGCTGCTCGCCAGCGGCTGCGTGTGCTGCACGCTGCGCGGCGATCTGTCCGACGAGCTGCGCGACCTGCTCGACCGCTCGGATGCAGGCGAGATCCCGCCCTTTCGGCGTGTCATCGTCGAGACGACGGGGGTCGCCGACCCGACCCCGATCGTGAACACGCTCCTCACCGACCCGTTCGTGCCGCACCACTACGAGCTCGACGGCGTCGTGGCGACCATCGACGGCCAGCATGGGCTCCGCGGCGCGGAGAGCGTGAAGCAGGCGGCAGCGGCCGACGTGCTCGTCCTCACGAAGCCGGATCTCGCCGACGCCGCGTCGCTCGACGCGCTCGAGGGAGAGCTCGCCTCGCTCAACCCCACGGCGCCCGTGCTCCGGGCCTCGTTCGGCGACGTCGACCCCGAGTTGCTCCTTCGGGTCGGCGGGCGGCCGCTGCGCGAGCTCGCGGCCGTCACAGGGTCGGCACACCACGACCACGGCGAGATCCGAGCTGTCGTCCTCGAGCTCGACAGCGTCGTCGACTGGACCGCCTTCGGCATCTGGCTCACGATGCTCCTCCACGCCCGCGGCAGTGACCTCTACCGGGTCAAGGGCCTGCTCGACGTGGGCGGTGACGGGCCGCTCCTCGTCAACGGCGTGCAGCACGCCGTCCATCCGCCCGTGCACCTCGACAGCCTGGCCCGAGGAGGGACGCCGCTCGCGGCTCGTCGTCATCGGCCGTGGTGTCGATCCCGAGCAGCTCACCGCGTCGCTGCGCGCATTCGACCGCGCGGCGCGACCCTGACGATCCGGCGCCACCGACGTCAGCCGTCGACCGGCGCCGCAGCGGTGAGGCGCCGAAGCGCCGCTCGGACGGCACCGGGCGCCTCGACCCACGTGAAGTGGCCTGCACCGTCGACGATCTCGACCCAGGCGCCGGGGATGCGCGCGGCGGCGTCCGTCGAGGCGGCGAGCGGCATCGGGCTCCGCGAGCCGTGGACGAACCCGACCGGAACCCGGATGTCCCGCAACCGTGTCTCGAGCGCCGGGAGCTCGGCCTGGATCGACGGAACCATCTGCGCGGCACGCTCGGTCGCGATCTGGAGCTCGGGCATCGGCGGGGCGGCCTCCGGGTCCGCGAAATACGCCGGCCAGACGAGTCGCATCCCTTCGAGCGCCAGGTCCTCGTCGGCGTCGCCGGCCGTCGCTCGCTCGTCGATCTCGCGGGCACGCTCACGGATCGCTTCGGGCGTGCGGCGGAGGATCTCCTCGTCGAACTCGGGCCAGCGCCCATCCCCCACCGATCCGAGTGGGTCGACGGCGAGCACGCCGCGGAGCCGGTCCGGCAGCGCTGCGGCCACATGCAGGGCGAGCTGCCCGCCCCACGAGTGACCGACGACGTAGGCCGTGTCCCAGCCCAGCGCATCGAGCACCCGGCGGGCGTCGTCGATGTCCGTCCCGACCGTGAACGGCCCCTCCGTCACCGAAGGCGCAAGCCCGCGCTGCTGGTACCACGCGACGTCGTTCTCCTCCGCCAGCTCGTCGGCCAGATCGCGCAGGTAGTCGAAGCCGAGCCCCGGCCCTCCGTGCAGCAGGAGAACCGGCGGTCCCGTGCCGGCGCGGCGACCCGCGATCGGCGGCCCGTCGTCGTTCGTCGTGAACGCTGCCCACGCCACGACGACCATCGTCTCACGAGAGACTAGAAGTCGGTGCGCATCACGACCCGGCGGCTGCTCGGCGCGCTCACCTCTGTGAGCCCGGCGGCGGCGAACATCGCCCGCGTGCCGACGTGGAGCTCTCCGAGCAGAGCGGTCTTCGTGGTCATCGGGTAGCCCTCGACGGCACGGGCACCGTGCTGCCGGGCGTGATCGGCCGCTGCGCGCGCGAGCGCAGAGGCGATACCCCGGCGCCGGTAGCCGGGTCGGGTCACGAAGCAGGTCACGGCCCAGACGCTGTCGTCGTCCTTGTCCTCGTCCCTGCCCTCCCACGGGACCCGGCTGTTCCGGAGCAGGCGTGGATACGCGGTGCGCGGTTCCACGGCGCACCAGCCGACGGGCTCCTGGTCGAGGTACGCGACGAGACCGCTGGTGCTCACGGCCTCGGGACGGCCGCATTGCGTCTTCGTGCGGAGCCTCAAGGCGTGCCGTGCGGCTCCGACGTTCGCCCAGGACTCCCCGGGCGCCATCTTGTACCTCTGACACCAGCATCTGGACGGATCGCCACGCGTGCCGAAGATCGCCTGGATCGCCTCCCAGCTCGCGTCGTTCGCCGGCACGATCGTGAGGCCGTGCTCCCTTGCGGCCGACATGCGCAAACCGTACCGCCGGGGCGCACGCCGGTCGGCGTACGCGCGGCACGAGATCGCTACGAGCTCGGCTCGACGACCCGCGTCACGACCCAGCGATGCTTGCCGATCATGCGGTCACGGCTGAACCCGAGCTGCTCGTACGTCGACAGCGCACCGTTGAAGAGGAAGCCGGCCGGCACCGAGCCCCGCGACGATCTCGAGCGCGTGTACCGCCGGTCCGAGGTCGCGCTCCGCTACGACGCGGGATCCGACGTCGATACAGCCGATCCCGAGCGCCGAGGGCGATGGGAGGTTCGGCGTCCGAGACGTGGGACGAGCTCCCGTGGGCCGAGCGGCCGTAGCTCTCGGGGGTCCGCGGACGATGTCGAGGGGGCCATGACGGCGGTCAGTACGAGCGCGGCATGCCGAGCACGTGCTGGCCGACGTAGGCGAGGATCAGGTTGTTGGAGACCGGCGCCACCTTGTAGAGCCGTGTCTCGCGGAACTTCCGCTCCACGTCGTACTCCTCCGCGAACCCGAACCCGCCGTGCGTGTCGAGGCACGCGTTGGCGGCCGCCCACGACGCTTCGGAGGCCAGCAGCTTGGCCATGTTCGCCTCGGCGCCGCACGGCAGGCCCTGCTCGTACAGCCACGCCGCCTTGTAGCGCATCAGGTCGGCGGCCTCGAGCTGGGCGTGTGCCTCGGCGATCGGAAACTGGACGCCCTGGTTCGCGCCGATCGGCCGTCCGAACACGACGCGCTCCGACGCGTAGGAAGCGGCCTTCTCGACGAACCAGCGGCCGTCGCCGATGCACTCGGCGGCGATCAGGACGCGCTCGGCGTTCATCCCGTCGAGGATCGCGCGGAAGCCCTGCCCTTCCTCCCCGACGAGATCCTCGTCGGGGACGTGCACGCCGTCGAGAAAGATCTCCGTGGTCGCGTGATTCATCATCGTGCGAATCGGCCTGATCGTCATCGTCCCGTCGTCGATCGCCCGCTTCATGTCGACGATGAAGGTCGAGAGCCCTTCCGTCTTCTTCGCGACCTGATCGGCGGGTGTCGTGCGAGCCAGCAGGAGCATCAGGTCGGAGTGCTCGGCACGCGACGTCCAGAGCTTCTGCCCGTTGACCGTCCAGCCGCCTTCGATCCGCGTGGCCGTGGTCTGGATCGACGTCGTGTCGGACCCTGCGGTCGGCTCGGTGACGCCGAACGCCTGCAACCGCAGCTCACCCGACGCGATCCGAGGCAGGTACCGCTGCTTCTGCTCGTCCGAGCCGGTGCGCAGGATCGTCCCCATCACGTACATCTGCGCGTGACAGGCGCCGGCGTTGCATCCTGCGGCATTGATCTCCTCGAGGATCGCGCTGGCCGCCGTGAGCGACAGGCCGGCGCCGCCGTACTCCTCCGGGATCAGCGCCGCGAGCCAGCCGTCTGCCGTCAGCGCGGCGACGAACTCCTCGGGGTAGCGGTCGGGCTCGAGCGCCCGCCAGTACTCGCCCGGGAAGCGCGAGCAGAGCGCACGGATCGCGGTGCGGATCTCGGCCAGCTCGGGCGGCTGCGAGAAGTCCACGTCAGCCGGCGGCCCGCTCGAGCAGCCGCCGCGCGATGATCAGCTGCTGGATCTCGTTGGAGCCCTCGCCGATCAGCAGCAGAGGGGCGTCGCGGTAGTACCGCTCCGGCCGGTACTCGAGCGAGTACCCGTAGCCGCCGTGGACGCGCATGCAGTCGAGCGCGTTCTCCTGCGCCGCCTCGGTGGCGAAGTACTTCGCCATGCCTGCCTCCAGGTCTGCCCGCTCGCCGGAGGCCTTCCGGCGGGCGGCCTGGAGGGTGAGCAGCCGCGCCGCCTCCGTGCGGGTCGCCATCTTCGCGAGCATCAGCTGCACGGCCTGGTGATGCGCGATCGGCTTGCCGAACGCCTCCCGCTCCTGCGCGTACCGGAGCGCGTCGTCGAGCGCCGCCTGCGCCACGCCGACGCCGCGCGCGGCCACGTTGACGCGGCCGACCTCGATCCCGCTCATGAAGTACTTGAAGCCCTGACCGACTCCGTCGTCGCCACCCAGCACGCTCGACCGCGGCGTGCGGAACCCGTCGAACACGAGGTCGGTCGACTCGACGCCGCGATAGCCGAGCTTGGCGGCGCCCTTCTCCGGGATGGTGAGGCCGGGCGGGCTCGTCTCGGGATCCTTCTCGACGATGAAGCCCGTCATCCCCGCATGCGCCGGTTCGGCTTCCAGGTCGGTCTTCGCCAGGAGCATGACCATTCCCGAGCGCCACCCGTTCGTCACCCACTGCTTGCTGCCGGTGATCACGTAGTCGTCTCCGTCCAGCTCGGCCCGGGTGCGGATCGCCTGCACGTCGGAGCCCGCGTGCGGCTCCGTCATCGAGAACGAGGAGCGGATGTCCATCGAGGCGAGCTGCGGGAGGTAGCGGTCGCGCTGCTCCGTCGGTGCCGTGCAGCCCGATCATCGTTGCCGCGATGAACGACCCGTTGAGGATCCCCGACAACGTCACCCAGCCGCGTGACAGCTCCATCACGATCAGCGCGTAGGTGTCGAGGCCGAGACCGAGCCCGCCGTACTCGACCGGGATCGTCGTCCCGAACAGCCCCATCTCCCGCATCGTCTCGACGAGCGCGGCCGGGTACTCGTCCCGGTGCTCGAGCTCCGACGCGACGGGGATCACGTCACGGTCGACGAAGTCGCGAACGGCGGAGACGATCTCGCGCTGCTCGCGGGAGAGCTCCGTCATACGGTCGCGACCTCGCGAGCCGAGAGCGGCGACAGGACCGCGCGCAGGTCGTCGCGCTCGTCGAGCGCCAGGATCGCCTCCTCGAGCGCGGTGACGGCGTCGGGTGGAAGCACGAGAGCCGCGTTCGTCCTGTACTTGCGCACCACGTCCGCGTCGGCGAGAGGGTTCTCCGGCCCACCGCGCTGGTACAGGAGCTCGTTCTCGAGCGTCGACCCGTCCGTGAGGCGGACGACGACACCCCCGGGGAAGGCCTGCGGGTAGGTCGGATAGTCGGGGGTCTCGTAGCGGACGCGCGAGGCGACCGACAGCACGCCGGGATCCGTGATCGCCTCGTCGGTGAAGTCGCCCACGTCGACGTGGCCGCGGACGAGGAGCGACGCGACGGAGTACTGCAGCGAGAACTTGCCCTCGTACTCCGAGCGGGGCTCCCGCTTCAGCTCCTCCGGCTCGAGCACGAGCGACACGCCCGCCTCGGGGACGGTCACGAGCACGTCCTCGATCTCGTCCGGCTCGAACAGGCGGCCTGCGGCGGCGACTTCGGCTGCGCCGAGCGAGCCGTGCATGAAATGGCACACGGGGTACGGCTTGTAGGCGATCCGCGGCGTCTCCCAGCGGCTGCCGAGGTCGGCGAGCTGGGCGTCGATGTCGATCGCGCCCTCGGCGGCGCCGAGGAAGGCGTGGTAGAGGCCGAACTTCCCTTCGAGCACCGACTGCGGGCCGACTGCCCCGTGCGCCGCGAGGCGCGCTGCGACGTGCGCGCCGTGCGCCGCCCAGGCGGGGTGCATCGGCTTCGTCGGCGTGCCGTCGGCGAGGTACGCGAAGAGCCCGGAGGCGAACGAGCCGGCGATGCCCAGGGCGCGCGTCGTCGTCTCCGCGTCGAGCCCGCCGAGGCGCGCGACTGCCGCTGTGCCTCCGAACACCCCGCAGATCGCGGTGGGATGGAACCCGCGCCGGTGGAACTCGCCGGAGGCCGCCATGCCGATGCGGCACACCACCTCGTTGCCGGCGACGATCGCGGCGAGCACGTCGCGGCCGTGCGAGGCGAGCTGCTCGCCGGCCGCCAGGGCAGACGGGCCCGGTGACCGTCGTCACGTGGCTGACGGAGTCGGAGTGCGTGTCGTCGAAGTCGAGGCCGTGGCAGAGCATCGCGTTCGCAAAGGCGGCGTTCGGCGCCGGCAGGCGCTGCTCGAGCCCGATGACCGTCGCGTGTGGCTCGCCGCCGAGCTCGGCCATCGCCGCCCGGCCTTCGCCGGCGACGCCGGTCGCATGTGCGGCGAGCCCGCACCCGAGCGTGTCGAGAAGGTGCAGCTTCGCCGCGTGGGCAACCGCCTCCGGCACGTCCTCGAGGGTCAGTGACGCCGACCAGGCGGCGATGCGTTGCGCGGCTGTGGCCATCGAAGCCTCCTCCCCGGCGCCTCAGGCGCCGACTCGCCAGTCCTCGTCGGTGACCGGGAACGTCCCCGACACCTCGGGCGCGTCCCGCTTGTAGACCATGAACGTCCGCGTGTACTCGATCACCACCTCGCGGCGCTGGTTGATGCCGCGGCAGCGCATCGTGACGATGCCGACGTGCGGGTTCGACCCGGACTCCCGCAGCGCCGTGATCTCGCTCTCCGCCCACAGCGTGTCCCCTTCGAAGACCGGCTTCGGCAGCGTGATGTCCGTCCAGGCGAGGTTTGCCGCGGCGTTCTCGCTGGTGTCGGGCACCGTCAGCCCGGTGACGAGCGCGAGTGTGAAGGCGCTGTTCACGAGTGGGCGCCCGAACTGCGTGCCGGCCGCGAACGGCTCGTTGAAGTGCACCTGGTTGGTGTTCATCGTCAGGCAGGTGAACCAGATGTTGTCCGCCCTCGTGATGGTGCGGCCGAGCCTGCTCCGGAACACGTCGCCGACGTCGAAGTCCTCGTAGAAGCGCCCCCGCCACTCCTTGGGCGCCGCGCCCGTTTCACTCTCCATGCGAACACGCTCCTCTTCGCCTCGGCGAGCACGTGCCGGGCTCGCTCCACGACGGGCAGGTCGATCATCTCGCCGTCGAGCGCGACGGCGCCCCGCCCCTCGGCCGCCGCGCGCTCGTAGGCGTCGACCACCTCCTGCGCACGGGCGACCTCGACCGGGCGACGGGGAGAAGACCTCGTTCACGACCGCCACCTGGGCCGGGTGGATGCAGGACTTGCCGCGAAAGCCGAGACTGCGTCCGGCGCGACAGTCCGCTTCGAGGCCGCTCTCGTCCGCACGTCCACCCAGACACGGTCGATCGGGCCACGGCAGTCGCGCGACGGCGGACGCGAGCACGATGGCCGACCGCGCGTGCAACAGCTCGAGCCCGTCCGGCCGCGCCTCGAGACCGAGCTCCAGCGCCAGGTCGATCGCACCGAGCATCAGGCCCTCGACCTGGGGCGCACTCGCCGATCTCCGCTGCACGGTGCAGGCCGACGGCGGTCTCGACGATCGCGACCACCGGCAGGGCATCGCCGAACGCGAGCAGGGCATCGGGCGTCGCCTTCGGCAGGACGACGCCGTCGACGTCCAGCGCGGCGACTGCCGCAAGGTCGTCCTCGTGCCACGGCGACCGCGCGCCGTTGACCCGCACCAGGCGCAGGCTCGACGCCGCGGCCGCCGGCGAACGCCTCCGTGACGACGGACCGCGCCCGCTCCTTCTCCTCGGGGACGACGGCGTCCTCGAGGTCCGCGATCACCGCGTCGGCGCCCGCCGCGAGAGCCCCCGACAGCTTGCGCTCGTCGCTCCCGGGCACGAACAGGAACGAGCGGGCGGTGGCGAGGGTCGACATCGGTTGACAGGGTTGTCGATGTCAGACATAAACACAAGTCCGGCGTCGCCAGCAAGAGAGAGGAGCGGTTCGGTGAAGGCGGTCGTCTTCCACGAGTTCGGCAACTCCGACGTTCTGCGGCTCGAGGAGCTCCCCGATCCGGTCGCGGGGCCCGGCGAGGTCGTCGTCGATGTCACGGCGTCGGCGCTCAACCACCTCGACGTCGACGTCCGCGAGGGTGTCTCGCGTTTCCCGGTCGAGCTCGCCGCACGTGCTCGGCGTGGAGCCCGTGGGACGGATCGCGGCGCTGGGCGACGGCGTCGACGGGCTGGAAGCTCGGGTGACCGCGTGGCGCCCTACCTGATCGCAGTCTGCGGCAGCGTGCACGTACTGCGGCAGCGGGCGCGAGTCGCTCTGCACGGCGCCGTCCTGGTTCATCAGCATGGGCATCCGGCGGCGGCGTACGCGGAGAAGGTGCTCTGCAAGGCGACGCAGCTCGATCCGCGTCCCGGACGGCGTCTCGGACGTGGAGGCCGCGGCGCAGCCACATCGCGTTCGGCACCGCATGGCACATGCTCTTCACGCGCGGCACGGCTCCGGCCGGGCGAGACGGTGCTCGTCAACTCGGTCGGCAGCGGCATCGGCTCTGCCGCCGTGCAGGTCGCCAAGCTGAGCCGGCGCGTTCGTGATCGGCAACTCGAGCCGCGACGACAAGCTCGGCCAAGGCGAAGGAGCTCGGGCTCGACGTCGGGATCAACTACACGACGCCAGAACGTGGCCGAGGTGGTGATGGAGGTCACGGACGGCCACGGCGTCGACGTCGTCTACGAGCACGTCGGGCGGCGAGCTGTTCCAGCAGGGCCTCGACTCGCTCGCCAAGGACGGACGGCTCGTCATCTGCGGCGCCCACTCCGGCGAGGTCGTGCCCTTCGACGTGATCCCGTTCTTCCGCCGACAGCTGTCGGTGATCGGCTCGTTCGTCTTCGACCGACGCGAGGCCGAGACGTGCTTCCGGCTCATCGCCCGCGGCGAGCTCTGAAGCCGCAGGTGGCGGCGACGCTTCCCCCTCGACCAGGCGAAGGAGGCGATGGACCTCATGGAGAGCAGGGAGTTCTTCGGGAAGATCGTTCTCACCCCCGGAGGTGGCTCGTGAAGCGCATCGGCGTCGACGTCGGCGGCACGTTCACCGACCTCATCTACGTCGACGACGAGACCGGGGCGGTGCTCGTGCACAAGCTGCCGACCACGCCCGACGACCCGTCGCAGGGCACGGTGGCCGGCATCCGCGAGCTCGCCGAGCGGGCCGGCGAGAGCCCCGCGGCGCTCGACCAGGTGTTCCACGGCACGACCATCGCCACGAACATCGTCATCCAGCACGACGGCGCCACCGTGGGGATGATCACGACGGAGGGCTACCGCGACATCCTCCACATCGCGCGGCACAAGAAGCCGCTCAACTTCTCGAACTACCAGGACCTGCCCTGGCAGGCCTACCCCGTCGTGCGACGCCGCCATCGCCTGACCGTGCCCGAGCGCATCACGAAGGACGGGTCGGTGCTCGTGCCTCTCGACGAGGAGAAGGCGCGCGAGCAGGTGCGCAAGCTCAAGGAGGCGCAGGTCGAGGCCGTGGCGGTGTGCTTCCTCTTCTCGTTCCTGAACCCCGTCGCACGAGCAGCGTGTGGCGGAGATCGTGCGCGAGGAGTTCCCCGAGGCGTTCCTCTCGGTCTCGTCGGAGGTGCTGCCCCAGTACCGCGAGTACGAGCGCTTCTCGACGGTCGGCTTGAACGCGTTCATCGGCCCCAAGGTCGGGTCGTACGTGAAGCGGCTGCAGGAGGAGCTCACCGAGCTCGGCGTCCGCACCGGCCTGCACCTGATGACGTCGGCGTCGGGTGTCGCGACCGCCGAGGCGGCGGCGAAGCGGCCCGTCAACCTGCTCATGTCAGGGCCGGTGGCCGGTGTCGTGGGCGGCATCTGGGCCGGCCGGCTGGCAGGACACGCGAACGTGATCACGCTCGACGTCGGCGGGACGTCCGCGGACATCGGGCTGGCGCAGGACGGGAAGCTCCGCATGAAGCACCTCCTGGACACGAAGGTCGGGCCCTATCAGGCGATGATCCCCATGGTCGACGTCGACACGATCGGCGCCGGCGGCGGATCGATCGCGTACGTCGACGCGGGCGGCATCTACCGGGTCGGGCCGCGCTCCGCCGGTGCGGTGCCGGGCCCAGCCGCCTACGACCGCGGCGGCACCGAGCCGACCGCGACCGACGCCCTGGTGAACCTCGGCTGGCTCCTGCCCGAGGCATTCCTCGGCGGCGGCATGACGCTCCGCGCCGACCTTGCGCACGAGGCGTTCGCCAACGGGCCGGCGGCGGTCCTCGGCATGTCCGTCGAGGAGGCGTCGATGGGCGCCGTGCAGATCCTCTCGCACTCGATGGTGCAGTCGATCGAGGAGAACTCCGTGCGCAAGGGCTTCGACCCGAGGGACTTCGCGCTCGTCGCCGAGGGCGGCGCCGGCCCGCTGTGGGCGGCCAACATCGCCATCGAGGTGGGAACGCCCCACGTGGTCGTCCCGCCCCACCCCGGCATCGCGGCGGCGATGGGGCTCCTGGCCACCGACATGACGTACGAGTACGTGGCGACCACGTATCAGCGCCTCGGAGCACTGGACGCGGCCGCCCTGCAGCAGCGCTTCGAGGAGCTCGAGCAGCAGGCGGTGAGCCAGCTCGAGGAGGACGGCGTGCCGAGTGACCGGATGGTGATCCAGCGGATTGCGGACTGCCGCTACCTGGGCCAGGGGTACGAGCTACGCGTGGACGCCCCCTCGGGGGCAGTCGACGACGCCTGGGCCGAGCGGATCCGCAGCGACTTCCACGACATCCACGAGCGTGAGTACTCGCGCCGCTTCGAGGAGCAGGACATCGAGATCCCCAACATCCGCGTCCGCGGCATCGGGCTGATGCCCGACCTCACCGCACCCGAGATCGAGGCCGGCGACGAGTCGCCGGCCGACGCTCTCCGCCACGAGGGCCAGGCGTGGTTCCGGGTCGACGGCACGCTCCAGCAGGTCGCGACGCGCTACTACGACCGGCAGGCGCTCAAGGCGGGCAACCGCATCACGGGCCCGGCGATCGTCAACCAGTACGACTCGACGACGGTCGTGCCGCCCGGTGTCGACGCGCACGTCGACCGCTTCGGGAACATCATCATCGAGGTCGGGGCATCCGCCGAGGCGCAGGCCGTGGCGGCGATGTCGGCCGTGACGGCGCGATAGGAGGCCGAAGATGTCGGTTCTGGACTACGAGCTGGGCAAGCATCCCGGGCCTCCGTCGCTCGAGCGCGTCGAGGTCGACCCGATCACGCTGCGCGTCCTCGGCGGTGCCTTCCACGCCATCGCCAAGGAGATGGCGGGCGTCCTGTTCCGCATGTCGTACTCGTCGATCATCCGGGAGTCGGAGGACCTCGGAGCGGGCGTGTTCGACGCCGAGGGACGCGAGCTCTGCGAGTCGGACTCGACGCCGATGCACATCGGCTCGCTGCCCTGGTACATCCGCGGCTTCATGCGCCACCTGGCCGGGAAGATCGAGGACGGCGACGTGATCATCCACAACCACCCGTACTTCGGTGCGTCGCACAGCCCCGACATCGCGGTGGCGGTGCCGATCTTCCACGAGGGCGAGCACCTCGGCTTCGCGGCCGTGACGGCGCACGTGCTCGACGTCGGCGGCTCGTTCCCGGGCATCAACGCCGACTGCTTCGACATGTACGCCGAGGCGAAGATCTACGACGGGCTGCGCTGGTACCGCGCCGGCGAGCTGAACGAGGACCTCGACAAGATGGTCTTCGACAACGTGCGCACGGAGACGATGAACCGCGGCGACATGAACGCGATGATGGCCGCCTGCCAGCTCGGCCGCGACCGCTTCCTCCGCCTCGTGCAGCGCTACGGAGTCGACGTCGTGATGAGCGCCGCGTACGACTGGATGGACTACTCGGAGCGCATGCTCCGCGAGCAGATCCGCAAGCTCCCCGATGGGGAGTACAAGGCGCCGACCGGCTGGCTCGACGACGACGCGCGCAACCGCGGCGTGCCGCTGCGGGTCGAGACCAAGGTGATCGTGGAGGGCGACGAGATCACGATCGACCTGACGGGATCGAACCCGGAGGTTCCGACCGGCTACAACGTGCCCTACGAGGGCTCGCTGCTCGTCGGCGCGTACTACGCCGTCCGCACGATCCTCCTCGACGAGGTCACCTTTCCCGAGCACGTGCCGCAGAACGACGGCGTCTTCCGTCCGGTGAAGGTGATCGCACCGAAGGGAACGATCTACAACCCGACCTTCCCGCGCGCCTGCTTCTCGCGCTTCTGCCAGGTGCAACGGGTCGTCGACAACACGATCCTCGCGCTCGCCGAGGCCTTGCCACAAGGGGTGACGGCCGGGAACTCGGCGGGTCTTCACTTCTGCGCGTACTCGGGGTTCTCCGAGGAGATGGGCGAGTACTGGCTGTACCTCGAGGTGAACGAGGGCTCGTACGGCGGGCGTTACGGCAAGGACGCCATGGACTCGGTCGACAACCTGATGGCGAACACGCGCAACAACCCGATCGAAGAGCTCGACATGCGCTTCCCGGTGAGGTGCGACCAGTACGAGCTGCGCCCGGAGCCGGCGGCGCCCGGCCGCTGGCGTGGCGGGATCGGGATCGTCCGGCGCAACCGGTTCCTCGTCGACGGCGTCTACTCCTGCGAGGGTGACCGCCAGTACGACCCGCCCCGCGGCATCTTCGGAGGCTGGGACGGTCTCGTGGCGTCGTGCCGCAAGAACCCCGACACGGCGAGCCAGGAGATCCTGCCCGCGAAGGTGACGGGCTTCCCGTTCGCGGCCGGAGAGTTCATCGAGTTCCGCGAGCCGAACGCCGCGGGCTACGGCGACCCGCTCGACCGGCCGGCGGAGGCGGTGCGCGAGGACGTGCTCGACGACTTCACGACGTCGAGCTCGCGCGCGACGCGTACGGCGTCGTCTTCGCGGACGAGCGCACGCTCGCGCTCGACGAGGCTGCCACGGCCGCGCTCCGCGGAGGAGCTCCGCGCAGACCGCGCACGGCTCGTCGCTGACCGAGTACTACGCCGATCGAGGGCTGCCGCCGTCGTCCTCGCCGACGTCGCTCGCCGGCAACGCGGAGTTCGGGCTCTGACGACGCCGGACGGCTCGGGGCCCACGAGCGGAGACGCAGAGCGCCCCCTACGGGCAGTCGCGCCCGTGCCCGGCGATGACCGTGCGCCGGGTGCGAAAGGCGTACGAGCAGGTTGCCGACCAGCTCCGCGAGCTGATCGTCTCGGGGAAGCTCGCCCCTGGCGAGCGCCTGCCCATCGAGTCGGCGCTCGCCCGGGAGTTCGGCGTCAGCCGGGCCACGATCCGGGAGGCCCTGCGGGTGCTCGCGGCACAGGGGCTCGTGCGCACGGCAAAGGGGCCCGCCGGTGGCAGCTTCGTCACGCTGCCCTCGGTCGATCACATCTCCTCCTTCGTCCAGGCGAACGTCGCACTGCTGACCGAGACGCGACACGTCACGCTCGAGGAGCTGCTGGAGGCGCGTGAGCTCGTCGAGGTTCCAGCCGCCCGACTCGCCGCAGCGCGACGGTCGCAGGCGGATCTCGACCGCCTGCGCTCGACCGTGCCCGACGATACGCCGCCGCTCGCGAGCGCCGAGGAGTTCACCTACAACGCCGAATTCCACTCGTGCCTCCTCGAGGCAGGCCGCAACACGCTGCTCCAGGTGTCGGCACAGCCGATCTTCACCGTGCTGCAGACGCACCTCGCGCGCTCGACGCTCGGGCGCAGCTTCCACACCTCGATACACGCCCACCACCTCCGCATCCTCGAGGCGGTCGAGGCCGCCGACGCCGACGCAGCCGCCGCCGAGATGCACGACCACCTCGCCTTCCTGCGACCGTTCTACGAACGGGCCTGGAAGGCGTCACGCAACGCCCGTCGAGGCGCCTGACACATGACGCTTCCACTGGCGGACGTTCGCATCGTCGCGGTCGAGCAGTACGGGGCCGGTCCGTGGGGCACCCTGCAGCTCGCCGACCTCGGCGCCGAGGTGATCAAGATCGAGGACCCCGCGGCGGGCGGGGACGTCGGGCGCTACGTGCCGCCGTTCCAGGAAGGTGAGGACTCACTCTTCTTCGAGACGTTCAACCGCGGCAAGAAGAGCGTCTCGCTCGATCTCCGCCACCCGCGTGCGCGTGAGGTGCTCCACGACCTCGTCAGGGTCAGCGACGGCGTCTACTCGAACCTGCGGGGCGACCAGCCTGCCAAGCTGGCGCTGACCTACGAGGACCTGCGTCACGTGAACCCACGGATCGTCTGCTGCTCGCTGTCCGGGTTCGGCATGACCGGCCCGCGCGCCTCCGAGGGCGGCTACGACTACATGATGCAGGGGCTCGCCGGGTGGCAGATGCTGACGGGCGAGCCGGGCGGGCCACCGACGAAGTCCGGGTTGTCGCTCGTCGACCTGTCCGGAGGGTATGCGTCCGCGATCGCGCTGCTGTCCGGGATCCACCGCGCACGCCGCGACGGCGTCGGGTGCGACTGCGACGTCTCGCTCTTCGAGACCGCGCTGCACGAGCTGATGTACATCGGGCCCTGGGCGGCGACGCACGGCTACGTGCCCCCACGCCGTCCCAACTCGGCGCACCCGTCGATCGTGCCGTTCCAGAACTTCGAGACGGCCGACGGCTGGCTCGTCGTCGGTGGCGTCAAGCAGGACGCCTGGGAGCGGCTCTGCGACGTGATCGGGCTGCCCGAGCTGAAGCTCGACGAGCGCTTCGCAACGCGGGCCGCAAGGAACGACCACCGTGACGAGTTGCTGCCGCTCCTGGAAGAGGCGTTTCGCACCCGGCCCGTGGACGACTGGGTCGAGTCGCTCGTCGGGGCTGGAGTCCCCGCTGCGCGCGTGAACACCGTCGAGGAGGCGCTGGCCGACCCGCAGGCTCTCGCCAGGGAGGACATCGTCGAGCACGACCACCCGACGCTCGGGCGCGTGCGCTCGATCCGCACGCCGCTGCGTTTGTCGCAGGGTGGGGAACAGCTCGAGAGCGAGCCGGTTCGCGGCCCCTTCAGGGGGGAGCACACCGAGGAGCTCCTCGTGACGCTCTGCCGCTACAGCCCCGAGCACGTCCGCGAGCTCGCCGCCGAAGGCGTCTTCGGGAAGGCGCGCTCGTGAGCCGCGATCTCGTCGGCTACGGGCAGCACCCACCCGACCCGCGCTGGCCGGGCGGCGCCCGCACCGCCGTCAGCTTCGTGCTCAACTACGAGGAAGGCGGCGAGAACACGCCGCTCGAGGGCGACCCCGCCTCCGAGGCGTTCCTGCACGAGGTGGTGGGCGCCCCGCCGACGGTCGGGCGCCGCAACCTGAACACGGAGTCGATGTTCGAGTACGGCAGCCGCACCGGCTTCTGGCGCGTGCATCGCATCTTCACCTCGCACGGCCTGCCGCTGACCGTCTACGCGGTCGGCCAGGCGCTCGAGCGGAACCCGGAGGCAGCACGGGCCATGATCGACGCCGGCTGGGAAGTGGCGAGCCACGGCTGGCGCTGGATCGACTACGGCGACCTGCCCGAGGAGGACGAACGTGACCACATGCGCCGCGCGATCGCTGCGATCGAGGCGGCGTGCGGCACCCGGCCGGTCGGCTGGTACACCGGCCGCGTCTCGGAACGGACACGCCGACTGGTCGTGGAGGAGGGCGGCTTCCTCTACGACTCGGACTCGTACGCAGATGAGCTCCCCTACTGGGTGGACGTCACGGGGCGCGCCCACCTCGTGATCCCGTACACGCTCGACGCGAACGACTTCAAGTTCCTGCTTCCCGGCGGCTTCGTCACCGCCGACGACTTCCTCACCTACCTGGTCGACTCGTTCGACCGGCTGCACGCGGAGGGCGGGCGCATGCTGTCCGTCGGTCTGCACTGCCGGATCGTCGGTCGCCCCGGCCGCGCGCCCGCGCTCGACCGCTTCCTCGAGCACGTGCGCTCGCACGACGACGTGTGGGTCACGACGCGGGCCGAGATCGCCCGCCACTGGCACCTCCTGCACCCGCCGGGCTGAGGCGACGCATGCGCATCGCGGTCGTGGGGGCGGGAGCGATGGGCTCCGTCTACGCGGGCTTGCTGGCAGACGCGGGCAACGACGTCTGGGCAGTCGACCCCTGGGAGGAGCACGTCGCAGCGATCCGCGAGCACGGCCTCCGGGTCGAGGGCGCCAGCGGCGACAGGGTCGTGGCGATCGGTGCCACGACCGATCCGCTGGAGGTCGGCGTCGTCGACCTGGTCATCATCGCGACGAAGGCGATGCACGTTCGCGACGCCGCTCTCTCCGCACGATCGCTCGTCGGGCCCGGGACGGTGGTGCTCCCGATCCAGAACGGCCTCGGCTCGGCGGACGTGGCCGCCGACGTGCTCGGCGACGGCTGCGTCGCACTCGGGGTGGCAGGAGGCTTCGGGGCATCGCTCGTCGCACCCGGCCACGCGCACCATCACGGGTACGAGCTGATTCGGCTCGGCGAGCGGCACGGGCCGGTCACGGAGCGGATCGAGCGCGTCGCGGCGGTCTGGCGCGCGGCCGGGTTCGCCGTGCAGACCGACGACGACGTCGATCGCATCGTCTGGGAGAAGCTGATCTGCAACGTGTGCTTCAGCGGCACGTGCACGATCCTCGGATGGACGATCGGCGAGGTGATGGCCGACCCGAGCGCCTGGCTCGTCGCGACGACCTGCGCCACCGAGGCCTTCGAGGTGGCACTGGCGACCGGGATCTCGCTGCGCCTCGACGATCCTGTCGCGCACGTGACGGCCTTCGGGCTGAGGATCCCGGAGGCACGCCCCTCCATGCTGCTCGACCGCCTGGCCGGGCGCCCGTGCGAGGTGGACGTCATCAACGGCGCCATCCCGCCGCGCGCGGAGGCACTCGGTCTGACGGCACCGTGCAACGCCACCGTGACCGCCCTCGTCAAGGCACTCGAAGCCGCCGACGCTCGGGCGCAATGAACCCTTCGAGGCCCGCGGTGCGATCCGATCTCGCGCAGGCCGATCCGTCGGATCGCCTGTCAGCGAGCGTCCCTCGACCACCTGGCACTGCGGCCGCGAAGCGGACGCCTTCAGGGTTTTCGCGTCCGGAATCCGCGCAAGCGGATTCCGGACTGCGGGCAGGTCAGTGCAGCGGGTTGGTCCCCGCCATCCAGATGATGACTCTCTTGAACTTCCCGTCCGCGTCGAAGTCGAAGAAGTTGCAGTTGTGCATGTCGTTCTGCGAGCCGTCCTGGAGCTCGCCGATGTACCCCTGCTCGGTGGCGACCTTGCCCGCGGCCTCCTCGACGACGATGTTGCGGATCTCGTGCCGGATCGTCTTGGACGCTGCGAAGAAGTCGGTGAACATGCGGCGGATCTCGTCCGCGCCGGTGAACGTCACGTGATCGGTCTGCACGGTGAGCGTCGCGTCGTCCGCGAAGTGCGCCAGGACCCCGTCGACATCCATCGCGTCGACCGCGTCGAAATAGGTCTGCGGCGCGGCGGCCAGTGCCTCACGCGTCCAGACGGCGGAAGTCGTTGCCATGCGTGCTCCTCCTTCGAGTTCGCGTCGTGGGCAGGATCGTATACAGGTTCGTCCTGCCCGCCACGGTCTCAGGCCTCGGCCAACGCCTCCTCGAAGAAGGCGCTGACGATGCGGACCGCGTCGTCCGGGCACTCGAGCAGGTCGGCGTGCCCGATGTCGGGAAACTCGACCACGCGGATGCGCGGGTTCAGCGCGGCCATCTGCCTGGCGCCGAGCCCGGAAGGGGCGAGCTCCGGCGGGCAGAGGATGTCGTGGGTGCCGTTCGTCATCAGCAGCGGCCTGTCGATCTGCGGCACGAGCGGCGAGAGATCCATCTCCTCCATCGCGATGCACGCCTGCCGCACGGTGTACGGGTCGTTGACGCCGATCACCGAGCGGACGAGCTCGAACGTGTTCGCGCCCTGCTCGCTCTCGAGGAAGCGGGCGCCGACCGCCTGCGTCGTGACGTGGTCGGAGAAGTCGTCCCACGGCATCGCCTCTGCCATGCGCCGCCAGACGCGGAACAGCGTGCGGCGATAGACGTCTGGCTTCGCGAACGCGACGTCGGCGCACGCCGCGATCGTCCGGCTGCCGTGCTTGGCGGTGAAGGCGATCGCGATCATGCCGCCCATCGAGGTCCCGTGGACGAGGACGCGCTCGAGACCCAGCGCATCGAGCAGCTTGGCGCCGTCGTCCGCCCAGCCCTCGATCGTGTACCACTCGCGCGGGCTCGACGAGGCGCCGTAGCCACGAGCGTCGAACGAGAGCAGGCGGAAGCCGTTCGCGCGAAAGCCGTCGTTGACGAAGCCGAAGTTGTGCCTGCCGAAGAGACCGCCGCCGAACTGGAGCACGACCACGCCGTCCTCCGGCCCGGTCAGCTCGTAGTAGAGCTCGATACCGTCGTCGATCCGTGCGTACGGCACCCATGCCTCCCGTCTCGCTTGACAAGCCGCGCGAAAGTCTGACGTATTCGGATCTCGCCACCAACGACGTGTCGCGCACCCGTACCGCCGACCTGTGATGACCCGAACCGATTCTCCGCCCTGCGCGCTACTCCCAGGAGCGGCCGACGCGGTCCCACGCGACGTCGCTCGGGAGCCACTCGGTGTTGATCTTCGAGATCAGGCGCTCCACCTTGGGCGACTTGCAGGACGGGCAGGCGGGCGCGGGCTTGTCCGAGGTCGCGAGGTACTCCTCGTACCGTTCCCCACACGCCTCGCAGCGGTACTCGTAGATCGGCATGGGATCGCAGTCTAGCCCCGTACCGTCGCTCGATGAGCTGCGATCGCTCGCCCGAGGGCTCGGGATCGAGCCCTCCGACGGGGATCTCGAGTCGGCGGCCGTGTTCCTGACGTCGATCCTGCCGGCGTTGCGCGAGATCGAGGAGGATCTGCCGCCGGAGACGCGGCCGGCAGCCCTCTTCACGCCCGAGAACGAGACGGGATGAGCCTCGCTCGGCTCGCGGAGCAGCTGCAGGCCGGCGAGCTGTCGCCGAGCGAGGCCGTCGCGGAGAGCCTCGCGCGGATCGAGAGGATCGACGGCGCTCTCAACGCCTTCCTGTTCGTTCGCGCCGAAGCCGCGCTGGCGGAGGCTGCCGCGCTCGAGCGTGATCCGCAACGCGGGCCGTTGTACGGCGTCCCGATCGCCGTCAAGGACGTGATCGACGTCGCCGGGGCGCCGACAACTGCTGCGTCGAAGATCCTGGCGGACAACGTGCCGACGGTCGACGCGACCTCGGTCACCCGCCTCCGCGACGCGGGCGCAGTGATCGTCGGCAAGCTGAACACGCACGAGTTTGCGTGGGGTGCGACCACCACGAGCTCGCATTTCGGCCCCGCACACAACCCGTGGGATCACGAGCGGATCTGCGGCGGGTCGAGCGGCGGCAGCGGCGCCGCGACGGCGGCTGACCTCGTGCCCGGCGCGCTCGGCACCGACACCGGCGGCTCCGTCCGCATCCCGGCCTGCCTCTGCGGCGTGACAGGCATGCGTCCGACGACGGGTCGCGTGTCGACCGCAGGTGTCGTGCCCGTCTCGTGGACGTACGACACCGTCGGCCCGCTGGCGCGCAGCGCGGAGGACTGCGCGCTGATCCTCGAGGCGATCTCGGGTCACGACCACGCCGACCCCGGGAGCGCCCGTGTGCCTGTTCCGCGCTACACGGAGGAGCTGGGCATCGGCATCGACGGGCTCCGGGTCGGTGTCGTGTCGCACCTCCTCGACGAAGCGCTGGTCGATCCGCGGATCGCCGCTGCCGCCGAGAGCGCGATCGCGGAGCTCGCCGCGCTCGGAGCGCGAATCGGGCACGTGGATGCCGCGTTCGTGCGACGCGCGGAGGTCGTGCAGCAGCTCGTGATGCTCCCGGAGGCGGCCGAGGTGCATCTCGGCTGGCTGCGGACGAGGTACGCGGACTACGGGCCCGACGTGCGGGCGCGCCTGCTCGCCGGGCTGCTCCTGCCGGCGTCGGCGCCGATCACCGGCCAGCGCGCCCGTCGCGCCCTCGTCGAGCAGGCACGGCCGCTGTTCGAGCGGTTCGACGTCCTCGTCGCCCCGCAGATGCCCGTCGTGGCGCCGAGGATCGACGACCTCACGGTCGAGGTGGGTGGGGCGCAGGTGCCGTACCGCACCGCGCTGATCCCGTTCAACTCGCCGTGGAGCTGTCTCGGGCTGCCCGTCGTGAGCGTGCCGTGCGGGTTCGTCGACGCGCCTTCCGGTCGGCCTGGCGGTCGTGGGACGCCGCTTCGACGAGTCGACCGTGCTCCGGGCGGCACACGCGTACCAGCAGGCGACGGACTGGCACGAGCGGAGGCCGCCTCTTGCCGTTTGACGCATGTGCGCAGGGAGGCGTATACACCACACAGAACTCGGAGAAAGGGGAGTGAGGCGGATGTCAGTGCTCATCAAGGGCGGGCGCATCATCACCGCCGCCGACGACTACGTCGGCGACATCTACGTCGAGAACGGCTCGATCACGCTGATCGGCGAGTCCCTCGACGTGTCCGCCGACAAGGTGATCGACGCCACCGGGAAGATCGTGATGCCCGGAGCGATCGACCCGCACACGCACATCGAGATGTTCTTCGGCGGCACGACGACGTGCGACGACTTCACGTCCGGCACCACCGCGGCCGCGTTCGGCGGCACCACGACGCTGATCGACTTCTGCATCCAGACGCCCGGCGACACGTTCGCCCAGGCGCTGGAGAAGTACCACGAGAAGCTCGAGCGCTGCCCGCCGCTGATCGACGTCGGCTTCCACATCGCCGTCACCGACCTGCACACGGGCGGCACGCTCGAGGACCTCGCGAAGCTCCCCGACGAGGGCGTCACCTCGTACAAGCTCTTCATGGCCTACAAGGGCGCCGTGATGGTGGACGACGAGACGCTGTTCCGCGTCATGCAGACCGCCCACGAGACCGGTGGCCTCGTGATGGTGCACGCCGAGAACGGCGACGCGATCGACATCATCGTCAAGGAGACCGTCGCCGCCGGCAAGACCGACCCCGTCTGGCATGCACGGAGCCGGCCGATGGAGACGGAGGCCGAGGCGACGAACCGCGCCATCCAGCTCGCGCGGGTCGCCGACGCACCGCTGTACGTCGTGCACGTCTCCTGCCAGCCGGCCGTCGAGCCGATCGCGCTCGCGCGCGAGAAGGGCTGGAAGGTGTGGGGCGAGACGTGCACCCAGTACTTCTTCGTCGACGAGTCGATGATGGAGGCGCCGAACTGGGAGGGCGCGAAGTACATCTACACGCCCCCGCCGCGGCCGAAGGAGCATCAGGAGCACCTCTGGAAGGCGATCGTGACGGACGCGCTGTCGGCGGTCTCGACCGACCACTGCCCGTTCAACTGGCCCGAGCAGAAGGGGATCAACGGCCGCGAGTTCCAGGTCGTGCCGAACGGCGGTCCGGGGATCGAGAACCGGCTGCACATGCTGTGGACGTTCGGCGTCGGCGAGGGCCGGATCACGCCGAACCGCTTCGTCGAGCTCGTCTCCACGAACATCGCGAAGCTGTTCGGCCTCTACCCGCGCAAGGGCACGATCGCGCCCGGCTCTGACGCGGACCTCGTCGTCTGGGACCCGAACAAGAAGCTCACGATCTCGGCCGCGACGCACCACACGAACGTCAACTACAACCTGTTCGAGGGCACCGAGGTGACGGGCGCCCCGGAGGTCGTGCTGGTCCGCGGCCAGGTGATCGTCGAGAACGACGAGCTGGTGGCACAGCCGGGCGCCGGGCAGTTCGTCAAGCGCGCCCGCTTCGGGGAGGAGCTGAAGCCGGCGCAGAAGGCGGTCGCCTGATGTCCGACGAGACGGCACGCGCGGTCTACGAGAAGGCCGGCCTCGGCCAGGCGGTCACGCTCGGGGAGCGGCCCGCCGTGCTCGTGATCGACTTCTCCTGCGGGTTCACCGACCCCGGCTGCCCGCTCGGCTCCGACCTGACGCCGCAGGTCGAGGCGACGCGGCGACTGCTCGACTCGGCGCGTGAACGAGGGCTCCCGGTCGTGTTCACCACGATCGCGTTCGAGCCGAGCCTCAAGGACGGCGGCCTCTGGATGCAGAAGGTGCCGGCGCTGGGCGGTGCTCCAGCTCGGCGGGGCGTGGGCGGCGATCGACCCACGCCTCGACCCACGCGACGACGAGACCGTGATCGTCAAGAAGGGAGCGTCGGGGTTCTTCGGGACGAACCTCGCCTCGGTCCTCGTCACGCAGGGCGTCGACACGGTGATCCTCTGCGGTGCGACGACCAGCGGCTGCGTCCGCGCGACGGCGATCGACCTGCTGCAGTACGGCTGGCCGACGATCGTGCCGCGCGAATGCGTCGGCGACCGGGCACAGGCGCCGCACGACGCGAACCTGTTCGACATCCAGGCGAAGTACGCGGACGTCGTCTCGGTCGACGACGCGCTCGGCTACCTCGAAGGCGTTCCCGGGAAGGTGGGAACCGCCGCTTGAGCCATCGGATCGCCCTGCTCCCCGGTGACGGGGTGGGGCCTGAGGTGACGGAGGAGGCCCGGCGCGTCGTCGACGCGCTCGGCCTCGCCGCTGGAATGGACGGAGCTTCCCTGGGGCTCGGCCTACTTCCACGAGCACGGCCGCATGATGGCCGAGGACTGGCCGCGACGTCCTCGGCGCGCACGACGCCGTGCTGATGGGCGCGATCGGCGACCCGTCGGTGCCGGACCACGTGTCGCTGTGGGGCTCGATCCTCGCCATCCGGCAGCACCTCGACCTGTGGGCGAACGAGCGGCCGGCGCGCCTGCTGCCCGGCATCCCGACACCGCTCGCAGGGCGCGGGCCGGAGGACGTCGACATGCTCTTCGTGCGCGAGAACACCGAGGGCGAGTACGCCGGCGTCGGCGGCCGCTCGCACCAGGGCCTGCCGCTCGAGGTCGGCATCGAGACGAGCGTCTTCACCCGCACCGGGGTCGAGCGCGTCGTGCGCCACGCGTTCCGGCTCGCCGCCGGCAGGCGGGGCCTGCTGACCAGCGCAACGAAGTCGAACGCTTCCCGGTTCGGCTACGTGCTGTGGGACGAGGTGGTCGAGGAGGTCGGCGCGGAGTTCCCCGACGTGCGCGTCGAGCGGGTGCTCGTGGACGCGCTGGCAGCGCGGCTCGTGCGCGACCCCGGCAGCCTCGACGTGGTCGTCGCGTCGAACCTGTTCGCGGACATCCTCACCGACCTCGCGGCGGCGATCCAGGGTGGGATGGGGATGGCGGCCAGCGCGAACGTCGCGCCGGGCACCGATGTGCCGGGTGTGTTCGAGCCGGTGCACGGGTCGGCGCCGGACATCGCCGGGCTCGGCGTGGCAAACCCCGCAGGCGCCATCTGGAGCGCCGCGCTGATGCTCGACCATCTCGGCGAGGCCGCCGCGGCGGCGCGGGTGCTGGCCGCGCTCGAGGCGGTCTGCCGCGACGGCCCGCGCACGCGCGACGTCGGTGGCAAGGCGACCACGCGCGAGGTGGGCGAGGCGGTCGCGGCGCGCGTCGCCTCCTAGGAGGGGCGCGCGGGCGAGGACGAGAGGCTTGCTGTGAAGTCCGTGGCCCTGCGGCCGCGAAGCGGACGCCTTCAGGGTTATGCGCGGAAGGATCCGCGCGAGCGGATCCGTAGCTCTCGCGCGCTGCGCGAGAGCCCGCTTGCCGGCCGATCAGCGAAAGGCGGCGATCAGCGCGCCGCCGCAGACGACGAGCGCCGCGGCGAGCACCGTCCGCCACCCGATCGCCTCGGCACGGCGGTAGGCGAGGGCGGCGAAGAGGACGGCCCAGAGCGACTGCGTCGCGTTGAGCGGGGCGACGACGCCGACGCTCCCGCGATCGAAGCCGGCCACGAGGGCGCAGTACGCCCCGGCGAGGAACAGCCCCGCGGGCACGAAGGCAGTGACGGCCGGGCGCAGCATGGCGACGGCGGCGCGACGCCGGACGAACGCCACGAACACCGCCCCGCCAACGGTGGCGCCGAGCAACGATGCGGCGGCGGCGGCGAGCGGCGGTGCGTCGAGGTCGACGGCGAAGTGACGCACCGCGTTGTCCCGCCCTGCGAACAGTCCGGCGCAGAGGAGCGCCAGGACGACGCCGAGCATGCGAAACCCGGCCGGACGACCGGGATCGAAGGCGAGCACCGCCCCACCCACGACGATCAGCGCCGTCCCGGCGAGGATCGCCGGGTCCAGTGCCTCTCCGAGCAGGGCGATGGCAAGCAGCACGGAGAGCAGCGGCGCCGTGCCGATGAGGATCGCCGTGCGGGAGGGACCGGCGTGACGGACGGCCGACACGAACGCCACCTGTGAGAGACCCGGGACGAACACGCCGACGGCGAAGAAGGCGGCCAGGTCGGCCGGCTCCGCGCCGTTCCGGGCGAGCAGCGCGAGGGCCCCGGCGACGGCGAAGGCCGTCCCGGCGATCACCGGTACGCCGGCCACCGGGTCGCCTCCGCGCACGAGCCCCCACCGGACGGCGACCGTCATCGCGCCGAAGAGCGCTCCCGCGAGCAGCGCCGAGCAGGACGGCATCCATCAGTAGAGTCGGCCGATGGCGGGGTCCCGGGGCATGGCGGCGATCATCGCCTGTTCGGCTTGCCGGTGAGCGGCCGAGCGGTCACTGCGGGCAGCGCCGTCGGCTTCGCGGCCGGGTGGAACATCGCCGACGTCGGTGCAGTCGCGGACGATCTGGCGGCCGCCTACGGCGTGGGGCTGGCCGTGGTCGGGCTGTTCACGACGGTGCTGTTCCTGAGCCACATGCTGATGCAGCTCCCGTCCGGCAGGCTGAGCGACCGGTTCGGGGCCGGCCGCGTCTGCGCCGCCGGACTGGGCGTGCTCGCGCTCTGCAACGGCGTCCTGCTGATCGCCCCGGACCCGTCGCTGGCGCTCGCCGCCAGGGCCGTCATGGGAGCAGGCACGGCGCTCGCGTTCATCGGTGGCAGCGACTACGTGCGCGCCACCGGCGGGTCACCGTTCGCGCAGGGGCTCTACGGCGGCGTCGCAACGGCAGGCGGCGGCGTCGCGCTCGCGGCCGTGCCACTGCTGCTCGGGCCGCTCGGCTGGCGGGCGCCGTATGCGAGCGCCATCGTCGTCGCCGCAGCCGCGGCAGTCGTGCTGGCCGCCGGCCCGCGCGTGCCGGCGATCCGGCGCACGACGGACGGTCGTATCCCGCTCGGTGCGCTCGTGCGCGACCGGCAGCTGATCCGGCTGGCGGTCGTCTTCGCCGCATCGTTCGGGATCAGCGTGGTGATCGGCAACTGGGTCGTGACCCTGCTCGAGGAGACGACCGGCCTGTCGACGGCGCAGGCCGGCGCCCTCGGAGCCGCGACGCTCGCCCTGGGGGTCGTCTCGAGGCCGCTCGGCGGCTGGCTGCTGCGCACGCAGCGGGCGCGCATGCGCCTCGCCATCGTGGTGAGCGCCGCGGCCGGGTGCGCCGGGACGCTCGCGCTCACCTCGGGGTCACCCGCGCTCGCACTGGCGGGTGCCTGCATCGTCGGGCTCGCGGCGGGAATTCCGTTCGCGACCTCGTTCACGGGCGCGGCGGAGCGCTACGGGTCGAGCCCCGCCACGGCGGTGGGGCTCGTCAACGCCACCGGCGCGCTCACGGTGCTCGTTCTCACGCCGCTCGTCGGCCTCGCCTTCGCGCACGACGCCGGCGTGGCTGCGTTCGTGGTGCTCGCCGTGCTGTGGGCGCTCGGCGGGCTCGCACTGCCACGGGCCGCTCCCACTGTCACGTGAGGTCGGCGATCGCGCCGAGGATGATCTCGGCGGCGAGCGCGGCGTCGGCGGGGTCGGCGTCCTCGTCCGGGTGATGGCTGATCCCCTCGACGCAGGGCACGAACACCATCGCGCTGGGCACCCGCTCGGCGACGCACATCGTGTCGTGCGCGGCGCCGGAGTGCATCTCCACGAACGGCTCGCCGGTCTCGCCGGCGCGCCGAACGAGCGCGTCCACGATGCCCCGGTCGAGCGGCGTCACCGCGAGGGTCTGGCGCCTGCGCACCTCGGCGCGCATCCCACGGCGCTCCGCGGCGGCGACGGCGAACGCCTCGATCGCGTCGGCGACGCCGCGATAGGCGCTCGTCCACCGGGCCGCGGATGTCGAGCGAGAAGCGCACCGAGCTCGCGATCGCGTTGATCAGCCCCGGGTCGACCTCGATCTCGCCGATCGTGCCGACGGTGCCCTGCCCGGCCTCCCGGGCGAGGCGCTCGAGCTCGAGCGCGGTCTCGGCGAGCACGAGCGTCGGATCGAGGCGCAGGTCCATCGGCGTCGCTCCGGCATGGTCGCCGCGGCCGTGCACGATCACGTCGGCGTGCACGTAGCCGGCGATCGCGTTGACGACACCGATGCGTTGACCCGTGTCCTGGAGCACGCGGGCCTGCTCGATGTGCATCTCGATCCAGCCGACGAGGTCGTCGAGGACGTGGATCGACTCACGCCAGCGCGCCGGCTCGTAGCCGGCCGCCTCGGCGTGCTCCCAGAAGCTGCGGCCGTCGTCGATCGCCCGGAAGTGCTCGCGCAGGTCCTCCTCGGTGACGCGCTGCAGCATGATCCGGCTGCCGAGCAGCATCTGTCCGTAGCCCGATCCTTCCTCCTCGAGGAACGAGATCAGCTGCAGCGGCAGGTCGAGGGCGTGCTCGGCTGCGAGGCGGCACACCTCGAGCGCGGTGACCACGCCCATCGTGCCGTCGTAGCGGCCGCCGTTGCGGTTCGAGTCGCAGTGCGAGCCGATCCCGAAGACCCGCTCACCCGGCGGGCGGTTGCGGGCGACGAGCGTGCCGACCGGGTCCTCCGAGACGTCGAACCCGATCGCCTCGAGCTCCCGGGTGAAGTAGTCGAGCGTGCGGCGGTACTCGGGGGTGTACGCGTACCGGCGGATCGCCTCGTCGCTGGTCGTGTACTCCCGTCCGGAGAGCGTCTCGATGTCGCGCTCGATCCGGGCGGCGCTCCGCTCACGGTCGATCGGGGGCACGCGTGCCGCCATGGGCTTCCGACTCTACTATCGGGCCGTGGAGGACGACTGGCCCCCGCCGGAGGCGCGTGCGAGGGCTGCGCTCTGGGAGGCGGAGCGGTGGCTGCGGACGGGCGACTACGCGGCCGCGGGCGCCGCGCTCGACGACTTCCCGCCGGGTGCGCCCGAGTCCGCCGAGGTCGCCCGAGGCCTGCGGCTGCTCGCGGCCGCCGGATACCGCCATCTGACCGGAGACCAGGAGCGATCCGACCGGCTGCTGGCCCGGGCGCGCGACCGGCTGGCGCCCTACCTCCCCGTCCACGAGGACGTCGACCTGGCTGCGCTCGCCGAGCTTGTCGAGAGCGCGATCCGCTCGTAGAGTCGCTGCCGTGGAGAGCTGGCGCAACCGCAAGACGCTGATCCTCGGGCGCTCGGACATGATCGGGCTGCTCACCCCGTCCGAGTACGTCGAGTGCGTCGAGCACGCCTTCCGGATGCACGGAGAGGGCCGCGTCTACATGGAGCCGAAGGGCCACATCGTGCTCGACCGCTACAAGGGCGAGTGGGAGGTGATGCCGTCCTGGATCGAGGAGCCGGAGGCGGCCGCGTGCAAGTGGGTCTCGATCCGGGAGGACAACGCCCGCTTCGACCTGCCCGCCGTGTTCTCGATCCTCGTCTACACGCACCCGGAGACCGGCTTCCCGCTTGCGATCTGCGACGGCTCGTACCACACGCTGATGCGCACCGGCGCCTCCGCCGCCGTGTCGGCCAAGTGGCTCGCAAGGCCCGACTCGAAGGTGCTCGCCATCGCCGGCACCGGCAGCGTCGCCGAGGGCACCCTCGCCACGTGCGACACCGTCTTCGCGTGGGAGGACGTGCGCATCTGGAGCCGCACGCAGGAGTCCGTCGACCGCTTCCTCGCGGAGCAGGGCCCGCGCTTCCCGCACCTCCGCATCACGGGCACGACAGACCTGGAGACCGCAGTTCGCGGCGCGGACGTCGTCGTCACGGGGACCCACGCGCGCGGCTGGATCGTCGACGACGCGTGGGTCGGGCCCGGGGTGCACCTGGCCGCCCTCGGCGCCGACCTGGAGGGCGAGCAGGAGCTGCATCCGGCGATCCTGCAGCGCGGGCGGATCTTCGTGGACGACATCCGCCAGTGCATCCCCGACGGCGAGATCAACGTGCCGCTGCGCGAGGGTCTCATCACCGAGGACGACGTCGCAGGCGAGATCGGCAAGGTCATCTGCGGCGAGCTCGAGGGCCGCCAGAGCGACGACCAGGTGACGGTGTTCGACTCGACCGGGATCGCGCTGCAGGATTCGGCCACCGTCCCGCTCGAGGTCGAGCGTGCGTTCGCGGCGGGTGTCGGCATCGAGAAGAAGATGATCTCGACGTGATGGCCGCTGTCGACGTCCCGGAGCCCGCCTGATGGATGCCGAGCAGATCCGGCTCGACCCGGACCCCTACGAGCCGTTTCGGCTGTCACAGGGCTTCTGCGTGGGCGACCTGGTCATCGTGTCGGGTCAGGCGGCGATCGACGAGCACGGTGAGATCGTCGGCCTGGGCGACTTCGACGCGCAGGCGGAGCAGGTGTTCCGCAATCTGGCGCGCGTGCTCGAGGCGGGAGGGTCGGGCCTCGAGCGGGTGGTCAAGGTGACGATCTTCCTGACCGACATGGCGAACTTCCCCAAGATCGTCGACCTGCGCGGACGCTGGTTCACGCCGCCCTACCCCGCTGACACGATCGTCGAGGTCTCGTCGCTGGCGCTACCGGGGCTCGAGATCGAGATCGAGGCGATCGCCGTCCGCTGACGATCAGGCTCGCTCGAACACGTCGAGCGGGATCAGCGCGGAGACGAGCGGGTACGGGACGTCCACCACCTGGGACAGGTGCAGGTCGACGCACGCAGAGCACAGGCAGTACGCGGCAGGGCGGGAGAGGCCGTGCTCCGCCTCCAGCCAGTCGATCATCGACAGGAGCGCCGTACGCGCCGCGACCGTCAGGTCCATCGCGTCCTCGAGCGGGATCCCGGTGGTCGCGAAGCACGGCCCACGCGTCTCGGCCGGCGTGAGATACGCGGGCTGGCGCGGGGCCCACGGCCCGGACGGGCGAAGCCCGACCCGTACTCGCACGGCGGCCTCGATCTCGATGCCCGTGCCGCACACCTCGCCGTCGCCCTGCGCGAAATGGACGTCGCCGAGCGACAGGAGCGCGCCGGGCACGTGAACGGGGAGCAGCAGGGTCGACCCCGCCACGAGCCGCCGGATGTCGAGGTTGCCCCCGTTCTCGCGCGGCGGGATCGTGCGCAGACCCGAGGCCGCGAGCTGGCGGCCGCGCCGTCTCGGGCGCGTCGTCGGCGACCGGCCCGCCTCTGTCCCGAATCGCCTCCTCGCGACGCCGTTGCACCTCCATCAGCTCGGCGGACGGAGCCACGCCGACCACGCCGGCATGCACGCAGGCGGGCACGGCGACGCCGGGGAGCTCGTCGGAGCGGGCCAGCGCGCCGTCGAGCTCCCAGCGCACGAGGAACGGCTCCGTGAAGACGTCGGCGAGGAAGCCGAAGCCGGGGATCACACCGCTGACACCGAACGCGGGCGTCTCGTAGGCGAGGAACGCCACCTCGAGCACGTCCCCGGGCTCGGCGCCGTCGACGAAGACCGGTCCCGTGAGCGGATGGCCCAGGCCGAGATCGAGGGTGGCGCAGTCCTCGTGCCGGCTCTCGCGCGTGAGCTGCCCGTCGAGCCCGTCGCGGGTCTCGAAGACGACCTCGTCACCGGGCGCCACGCGGGCGACGGGCTCGATCGCCGGGTGCCAGCGGTTGTGCGCGGAGGCGGACGTGATTCTCACAGCAGCGCGCCGATCCGGGTCGCTGCGGCACGGGCCGCGCCGATCTCCTCGTCCGTCCAGGTACGCGGCTCGCCGAGCTGGTGCACCGAGACGATCGCGGCGAGGCGCTCACCCGACAACACCGGCGTGACGATCTGTGCAGCGAGGCCGCCGTATGCCTCGAGCATCGCCTGGAAGGCGGGATCGTCGTACGCCTGCCTGCTGTCGTCCTGGACGACCTGACGGCCGAACGCGAGCTCGCGTACCACCGGCTGCCGGCGCAGATCGATCGTCCGCTCGTGTCGCAGCGAGGCGACGCCGGGTGCGAGCGCCTCCTCGACGACCGGGAAGGCGTAGTCGCCGGGATCGTCCCGCCGCAAGGTGACCCTGCTGCACGCGACGGCCGCGAGCAGTTCCTCCAGCACGCGGGCGACCTCGCTCATCGCGTCACGTCACCGGCTCGCGCGCGGGACGAGCGGCTCGCCGGCGAGAACGCGCTCGATCCCTCCCATGCCCCAGTGCGACCGTCCGTCCGCCGCCAGCAACGACGGCACGCCCGCGATCCCCGCAGCCTCGGCAACCGCGCGGATCTCCCGCAGCCGGTCATGACGCACCGGGTCGTAGGCGGCTGCGACCGCGGCCGCTGGATCGAGCCCCGCACGCTCGGCGGCGCGTGCCATCTGGGGGTCGCTCGCGATGTCCTCTCCCTCGCAGAAGAACGCCTCGTACAGCGCGTGCTTGAACTGCCGCAGCTTCCCCTGCTCGGCGGCCCACAAGCAGGCGGCGAGCGGAAGCGTCGAACGGGGCTGGTAGCGCGGCAGGTGGATCTCGACCCCGAGCGCCTGCGCCCGCGCGTAGACGTTGCTCGTCCAGTCCACCCGCAGGTGGTCGCCGCGTACCTCGAGCAGCGGGCGAGGCGCCGGTCGCAGCTCGAACGGGAGCCACTCGACCTCCGCCCGCCCGTCGTCCTCGGCCGCCTCGACGGCGCTTGACTCCATGTACGAGTACGGGCAGACGACGTCGTAGTAGAACCGGACTGTCTCCACGGCTGGGGCGCAGTATGCTCGACGCGTCGCTGCGACGGGCGTGCGGAAGGCGGGTTCGCACCGCTGTTCGCCGTCGACCTGATCGCCAGGGACCTCGCGACCGAGGGAGCGTCACCTGCGTTGGAGCGCACGCCCGAGGCGGAGTAGGCTCGGCTCACCCGACCCGAAGGAGGAGGCACGATGGCAGATCCCGAGCTCGTCCCCGAGGCGATCCACGAGCAGGACGGTCTCAAGGTCTCCAAGAGCCCTTGGGGCGAGGACGACGAGATCGGGCGCCTCAACTGGGTCACAAAGGATTCGACCGCGGCGATCCTCGACCACCTGGACGGGAGCCACGTGTTCGACCTGAATGTCGAGTACTTCGTCGGCATGCCGTCCTGGGTCGCAGCCGGCGACCCCCCGTACGGCATCTGGATGACGCACACGCCGCAGGGCTCCGTACACGACAACCTCTCCGGTGTGGGGAGCGAGGTGCACGAGGCGTACTCGTACTGCGGCGACTCGATCCACATGTACACGCACTGCGGAACACACATCGACACCCTCAACCACCTCGGCTTCCACGGCCGCTTCTGGAACGGCTGGACCCCCGACCGCGACCTCGGCAGCCGTATCTGGACGAAGGGCGGGCTGGACAAGTACCCGCCGGTCATCTCGCGCGGCGTGCTCCTCGACGTCGCGGGCACGCACGGCGTGGACGTGCTGCCCGACGCGTACGCGATCACGCCGCAGGACCTGCAGGACACGGTGGCCAAGCAGGGGGTCGAGCTGCGCAAGGGCGACGTCGTGCTCGTGCGCACGGGCCGCATGAACGCCTGGCCGGACTTCGACGGCTACCTCAAGAACACGCCGGGCATCGGCTTGCCGGCAGCCAAGTGGCTGTGCGAGGAGGCGGGCGCAATGTGCATCGCCGGCGACACCATCGGCCTGGAGGTGCTGCCCTCGGAGGAGGAGAACGTCTTCCTACCGGTGCACGCCTACATGTTCGCCACCGCGGGCGCACAGATCATCGAGGTGGTCGACATGAACGAGATCGCAGCGGAGAAGCAGTACGAGTTCGCGTTCCTGGGCCTCCCGCTCAAGCTCCGCGGCGCGACGGGTGCGCCGATGCCCTCGTACGCGGTGCCTCTGCGGAGCTGACCGGCGTCTCGTCGCCGTCACACCAGGCGCGGTAGCCTCGTGGCCGTCTCCCGTGGTCCGGCGGCGAGGCTACGGCGCCGTGTCCAGGGCCTTGAGGTAGCGCTCGAGCGCCCGCTGCGCAGCGCGACACTGCTCGATCTCCTCCTGCAGCCGGCGGATCTCGTCCTCCGACCCGTCCCCGTCCGTGACCTCGCCCGCGAGCGGCTCGTCATCCTCGAGCGAGTCGCCGTCGACCGCGTGCAGAGCCTCCCGCACGCGGGTCACGTCGCCGGGCGCCATGTGGGCGAAGGCCGCCTCGTCGACACGGCGTCCGTCCTCCTCGAGGACGACCTCGTGGAGCTGCACGCGGAGCGCGTCCTCGCGCTCCCGCTCGAACGCCAGCGCCTCGACTGCCTGCCGGCGGCGACCATCGCGTGCGATCGCGCTGCGATTCACGGGCCAAGGATAGTGCTGTGACCGGGAACGGGCGGTCGTCGCGCGCCGTGCTCGGGTGGGCGTCGGCGGCGCAGGCGTCGGTCTCGCTGGTCAACTTCGGCCTTCCGGCAATCGGCCCTCAGCTGAGTGACGAGTTCGACATGAGCCTCTTCTGGCTCGGCGCCGTGCTGACAGCGGGGCTGCTCGGGTCGGGCCTCGCGTTGATCGTGGCCGGCGTCGCCGTCGACAGGCTCGGCGCCCGCCGCGCCATGCTGCTCGGGACGGCGCTCGCCACGCTCGGGCTCGTGGCCGCTGCGTTCGCCCCCGACACGACGGCCCTCGTGGTGGCGCTCGTGGTGTTCGGCCTGGGCTCGTCGGTCGCCCCGGTGGCGGGTGCAGGAGCGCTGTTCGTCGCCTACCCGCCGGCCCGACGGGGCTGGGCCCTGGGCGTGCGCCAGACCGCGGTGCCGCTCGGCGGGACGATCGCCGCCGTCACGTACCCCGCCCTCTTCGCGCTCGGCGGCGTCGAGCTGACCATGCTCGGCTCGGCGCTGGTCGTGGCAGCGACTGGCACGGCGTTCGCGTTCGTCGCGGGCGACGACCGCAGACCGGCGCTGCGACAGCGTCAGGCGCCCGTTCCGCACGATCCTCACGGCTCCGGGGATCCCGCTGCTGCTCGCGGTCGCGTCCTGCTACATCGTCGTGCTGTCGGCGCTGCTCGCGTACATCGTCCCCTCCGTCCGCGCGGCGGGTCACTCGGAGCTGACTGCCGCGATCGCGTACTTCGCGATCAACGTCGCGGCCATGGTGGCGCGCATCGCCTGGGGGCGGCTTGCCGACCGAGGCGGCGGCTCGCGCAGGGTGCGCACGCTCGTCGAGGTCGGCATCGTCGCCGCCGGCGGGGCGGTCGTCTTCGTCGCCGCGCTGCACGCGTCCGCGGTCCTGGTGGTGGCCGCCGCCGTGGTCTTCGGTCTCGGCGCGCTGGGCTGGAACGCGCTCGTCTACCTGAGCGCGGGCGAGCGTGTCGCTCCGACGCTGGCGGGACGCTCCTTCGCGATCGCGGCGACGGTGGTGTTCATCGTCTCCGCGGTCGCCACGCCGTTGCTCGGTGCGCTTGCGGACGTCGCCGGATGGGACGCGCTGTGGCTGGCCACTGCGGTCACCGCCGCGGTCGGCGCCTACCTCGCCTTCCGGCTGCCCGCCACCCCCGTCATCCCGCGCGCACCGCTCCCCTGAGCGACACGGCCACGCGGCCGGCGGCGCATCGCCGGTGCCGCCTCATCGCTCTCCCGAGACCCCTCCCGCGATCGTATGCTGCATACAGCAACGTTCGGGTGTCGGCCACGGAGGCGACGATGCAGAAAACGCTCTTCGAGAAGATCTGGGACGACCACGTCGTCCGCGTGGGCGACGACGGCGTCACCCTCATCTACGTCGACCTGCACCTCGTGCACGAGGTCACCTCGCCGCAGGCATTCGAGGGCCTTCGGCTCGAGGGCCGTCGCGTCCGCAGGCCGGAGCTCACCGTGGCGACGATGGATCACGCCGTCCCGACCCTGCCGGGCCCGATCGAGGACCAGATGGCGAAGAAGCAGCTCGACGTGCTCCGGGCCAACTGCGCGGAGTTCGACATCGAGCTGCATGCCACGGGGACGGGCAGCGAGGGCATCGTGCACGTGATCGGGCCCGAGCTCGGTCTCACCCAGCCCGGCAAGACGGTCGTCTGCGGCGACTCGCACACGTCGACACACGGGGCGCTCGGTGCCCTGGCCATCGGCATCGGCACGACGGAGGTCGAGCACGTGCTCGCGACGCAGACGCTGGCGCAGCAGCGGCCCAGAACGATGCTGATCGAGTTCGTCGGGGCGCTGCCGTACGGCCTCACGCCGAAGGACATGATCCTCGGCGCCATCGGCCAGGTGGGCGTCGGGGGCGGCACGGGCCACGTCGTCGAGTACGCCGGAGAGGCGGTACGCGCGCTGTCCATCGAGGGCCGGCTGACGATCTGCAACATGTCGATCGAGCTCGGCGCCCGCGCCGGGATGATCGCCCCCGACGACACGACCTTCGCCTTCCTGGAAGGGCGGCCGCGCGCACCGCAGGGAGCCGATTGGGAACGCGCGCTCGAGCGCTGGCGATCGCTCCCATCCGATCCCGGCGCGACGTACGACACGCACACCACCGTCGCCGTGGAGGAGCTCGCTCCCCAGGTGACCTGGGGCACCAACCCGGGCATGGTCGTCCCGGTGACCGGTGCCGTGCCCGACCCCGACAGCTTCGCCGACCCGGACGACCGAGCAGCCGCCCAGCGCGCGCTCGAGTACATGGGGCTTCGGGCGGGCGAATGCATCGAGGACATCGCAATCGACCACGTCTTCATCGGCTCCTGCACCAACTCGCGCATCGAGGACCTGCGCGCAGCCGCTGCCGTGGTCGCCGGTCGGAAGGTGAGCCCTCGCGTGACCGCGCTCGTCGTCCCCGGCTCGGCGAAGGTGCGCCGGCAGGCCGAGGAGGAAGGCCTCGATCGCGTCTTCCTCGACGCGGGCTTCGAGTGGCGCCTCGCAGGCTGCTCGATGTGCCTGGCGATGAATCCCGACGTCGTCCCGCCGGGTGAGCGTTGCGCATCCACCTCGAACCGCAACTTCGAAGGACGTCAGGGAGTCGGCAGCCGTAGCCACCTCGTCAGCCCGGCGATGGCGGCCGCCGCGGCGATCCACGGCCACTTCGTGCGACATCAGAGAGCTGGAGGTGGTCGCGCGGCGTGAAGGCGTTCACGTCGACCACCGGTCGTGTCGCGGTGATCGACCGGCCGGACATCGACACCGATCAGATCATCCCCAAGCCGTTCCTCAAGCGGATCGAGCGCACCGGGTACGGCGAGTTCCTGTTCTACGACTGGCGACTGGACGAGCACGGCCGGCCGCGGCCCGAGTTCGAGCTGAACGATCCCGCGTTCGAAGGTGCGTCGATCCTTCTCACCGGACGCAACTTCGGCTGCGGCTCGTCGCGCGAGCATGCCGCCTGGGCGCTGCAGGACTACGGGTTCGACGTCGTGATCGCCTCGTCGTTCGGGGACATCTTCCGCACGAACGCCTCCAAGATCGGCCTGGTCACGATCGCGCTGCCGGCAGCGGAGGTGAAGCGCCTGATCGGGCTCGTCGACCCGGTCGAGGGCGCAGAGATGAGCGTCGACCTGGAGCAACGCACGATCACGGACCCGCAGGGCCGGACATTCGAGTTCGAGTTCGACGAGGCGACGCGGACGTGGCTCCTGCACGGCCTCGACGAGATCGCGCTCACGCTCCAGTCCGAGGACGAGATCGCGGCCTACGAGCGCGTCCACGGCGTGGCGTGACGACCGTCGCCGTCCTGCCCGGCGACGGGATCGGGCCGGAGGTGACGGCAGAGGCCGTTCGCGTCCTCGACGCGCTCGGGATCGGGCACACGGAGCACCCGTTCGGCGGCAACGCGATCCTCGCCCTGGGCATACCCCTGCCGGACGAGACAATCGCCGCCTGCAGGTCGGCCGACGCCGTCCTGCTCGGCGCCGTCGGCCTACCCGAGCTCGAGGGAAGGCCGGTACGACCCGAGCAGGGGCTCCTCGCGCTGCGCAAGGAGCTCGGCGTGTACGCGAACCTCAGGCCGGCACGGGCGGACGGCATCGACCTGGTCATCGTCCGCGAGCTCACCGGGGGCCTCTACTTCGGCGCCAAGGGGACACGCGAGGACGGCACGTGGTTCGACACCTGCGAGTACACCCGGCCGGAAGTGGACCGGATCGCACGTCGCGGCTTCGAGATCGCGCGCGATCGCGGCGGACGGCTCACCTCCGTCGACAAGGTGAACGTGCTGCACACCTCACGGCTGTGGCGCGACGTCGTCACGGAGATCGGAGCCACCGACTACCCGGACGTCGCGCTGGATCATGCGCTCGTCGACTCGTTCGCGATGACGATCGTGACGGCAGCCGACACGATCGACGTCGTCCTCACCGAGAACACGTTCGGCGACATCCTCTCCGACGTCGCCGCGGCGGTCACGGGAGGGCTGGGTCTCGCCGCGTCCGCGTCGCTCGGCGACGGAGGCCCGGGCCTGTTCGAGCCGGTGCACGGGTCGGCGCCGCAGATCGCGGGACACGGCGTCGCCAACCCGGCGGCGATGCTGCGCTCGACGGCCCTGCTGCTCAGACACGGGCTCGGTCTCGCCGCAGAGGCCGATGCGCTGGAACGAGCGGTCGACCATGCGCTCGACACCGCACCCACCCCGGATCTCGGCGGCAGTGCGAGCACGCGGGATGCTCGGCGACGCGGTGTTGCGCGCGCTCGACGCCTGACCTACCCTGTCAGCTCCATGGAGAGCGCCCTCGCCCACCGTTGCACCTTTGCGTTCTCCTTCGCCTTTCGGCGCTAGCCGGCGCATCGATCCCTCCGCCCCGCGCCGGCTAGCTGACATTCCCGGCGGATACGTCGCCGTCCCTCACCGAAAGGCAGCAGATGACATCGAACGAGTTGACCGTCGCGTACCCGGGCCGTGAAGGCGCCCACAGTGCCGCCGCCTGCGACCGGCTCTTTCCCGCCGCCCGGCTCGTCGCCCAGCCGTCGTTCGGTGACGTCGCCGACGCGGTCGTCGCCGGCCGCTGCGCATTCGGTGTGCTTCCGATCGAGAGCTCGCTCGCCGGCCCGGTGAACGAGACCCACGACCTGCTCTGGGATCGCCCGCTGTCGATCGTGGCGGAGGCGATCCTGCCGATCCACCACTGCCTCGTCGGCCCGGAGGAGGTCGCGCTGGAGGACGTGCGGGAGATCCGCTCCCACCCGGTGGCGCTCGACCAGTGTCGAAAGCTCCTCGCCCGCATGCCGTGGGCGACGGCGACCGTCGCCGCGACGACCGGTGACGCGGCGTCGGCGGTCGCCGCTCTCGCCGACCGCAGCGTGGTCGCCATCGCCAGCGAGCGAGCCGCGCGCATGAACCGGCTGGTCGTGGTCGCGGACGACGTCGGCGACCACCCCGAGGCGTACACGCGGTTCGTCTCCGTCGCGAGCTACACGCGGCTCGACCGCCGCCCGGGCGCGTGGCGCACGGCCTTCTCCTTCGTCACGGACCACCGGCCAGGCTCGCTGCTCCGCGCCATCGAGCCTCTCGGGCGCCGCAGCATCGACCTGGCGCAACTGGTCTCGCGACCGATCCCGCAGACGCCCTGGCGCTACCGGTTCGACGCGGTGCTCGCCGGCCATCCGCTCGACGACGACGTCGCCGCCGCGCTGCGAGAGCTGCAGCAGGAGACAGCGGTGCTGCGCGTGTTCGGCTCGTATCGCGCAGACCTGGAGGACCCGGGCGCGACGACGGTGGCGGCGTAAGGGCGCGGGCGAGCCTCCTGCGTCCGCGCAGGAGGTCTAGGCGGCCTCGACCGCCTCCACGTCGTCGTGCCCCGGCAGGTACGGCTTCCAGAGCTCCGGCACGCGGTGGAGCGCGAGACGGATGAAGAGCACGGGTGCGGGCGCCCTGGGCGCGCGGGGAAGGTTCATGCGCGCCTCCTCGAGCAGGCGGTCGCCCTTGGCGAGGTTGCAGGGCGCGCAGGCGGTGACGACGTTCTCCCACGTCGAATCGCCTCCACGCGAGCGCGGCACCACATGGTCGAGCGTCAGCCTGCCACCGGAGGTGCCGCAGTACGCGCAGCGCCAGCCGTCGCGGGCGAACAACACCCGGCGTGAGATGCGGCGCTTGACGGCTCGCGGCACGCGCACGTACTGGAGGAGCCGGATCACGAGCGGGCGCACGAACGACCGTTCAGCGGAGCGCAGAGGATCCTCGGACCGCTCCACCACCTCGGCCTTCCCCTTCCACACGAGGACGTGCGCCCGGCGCACCGAGCACACGTTCAGCGGCTCGTAGCTCGCGTTCAGGACGAGTACCTGGGACAACGCGCGGTGAGCGTACCAACGCGGAACACACGTGCCGAGGCCGATCGCCGTGGACGTGGCCACCACGCCGCAGGAACAATGCCCTGGTGACCCCGAAGCACGTGCTCGTCGCCCTCGTTGCGATCGTTGCGCTCACCGTCCCGGCGGCGACATCCGCGGCCGGGCCGGCGACGATCGCGCTCATCTCGATCACGACGTCGAGCACCGCCACCGACAGGGCGCCCAAGGGCCCGAGCAGGGGTGACCGGTACGTCACCACGAGCCGGCTCGTGAACGCGAAACGGCAGTTCGGGGCGAGGAAGGGCACCGTGGTCGGCTCCGACCGCGGCACGACCACCCTCACCGGCCCGCGGAGCCGCCCGCGTCAATGCCGTCGCGACGCTCCCCGGCGGCACGATCAGGGTGCGCGGACCGATCGAGGAGCAGACCAACGCCACGCTCGTCGTGCCGGTTGTCGGCGGGACGGGCGCCTTCGCCGGCGCCCGAGGCACGCTGACGATCAACGGCACCGAGAAGCGCGCCTGGAACGTCTACCGGCTCACGTACGGGTCCTAGCCAGCAAGGTGGGACCGCTCCCGCGGACACCCGCGCCGCCTGCGGCGGACACCTAAAGGCGTCCGCTTCGCGGCCGCGAAGCCTGGCACCACCACTCAGAGGCCAGGAGCGAACGAGGAGGATGGCGTTCCGCTATCAGCGGCCCATCGCGCGCTCGACCGCAACCTGCTCCTCCGGCGAGAGCGCCACCGAGGCGCGGCCCCGGTCGAGCTCCTTGACGTAGATGCGCGCGTAGTCACGACCCTGGATCGCGGTCACGACCGTGCCGGTGCGGCTCGCGTCGAGGAACGCGAAGGAGGCGGACTGCTGGCCGCCGGTGTCCTCGTACGCGTCGTACCTCACGACGGACGTGTTGGTGACGGCACCGTCCACGCGGCGGTCGACACGTGTGAGCCCGCCGGCCACCTCGTCGACGGCGCGGTGCAGGTCGTCGATACGCGCCTGGAGCGACACGGCGAAGTCGACGACGTCGCGCGACGACCCGCCCAGGATCGCGGCTTGCGAGCGCCGCAACGCTGCGAGCCGCCGAGCCGCGAGCACGGCCGTGACGAGAGCGAGCGCCGCGACGACCGCAGCGGCGATGGCAACGGCAAGCGCTGCTTCCATCGGAGCTAGCCGAGCGAGAAGACGACTGGGTACTCGGCCGAGTTGTTCGACGTGTTCTGCTCGCCTGCGACCGGCTTGACGCTCACCTGGACGGTCGTCTTCTCCCCGAACGGCACCTCCGGGAAGTCCGTGAACGTGACCGTCTTCGTCTCGCCCGGGTCGATGAGGTCGATCGTCCCCTTCTTTTCGATCGCCGCCGGCTGCTTCGGGATCGTGAGCGTCACCTCGAGCTGAACCTCCTGGTTCTCACCCGAGTTCGTGACGCCGACCTCGAAGGCCAGGTCGGTGGAGACGACGATCGTCGTCTCGACCGTGGGCGAGAGCTGCTGGCCGCTCGGCAGTGCCGTCGTGGAGGCCAGCTGGCTGCCGTGCAGCCCGCTCGGCGTCCCACCGGTGGACGCGCCGTGGATCCGTTGCCAGATGGCCGTCATGGAGCGAACCGAGTAGAGATCGCTGTTGGCGACGAACACCGACGCAGGGGCGGTCACACCCGAGACACCCTCGTCCGTCATGACCGCATCCGCCTCGGCGCGGAAGAGATCCGCCCAGACGACGTCGCTGGCCTCGAGCCGCGTCGCCTGTGCCGCGAGCTGGAGCCCGGCGGCCGAGGCGTCGCTGGACGTCGCCGTCGCCTTGAACGTCTGCCGGAGCCGCTGCATGCCGCTCACGCGGAGCTGCAGCGCCTCGATCGCGTGCTCGTGGGGCGGCGTCAGCGGCCCCGGCGAGTCGATGCCGCGAGCCCGCTGGACGCCCTGCTGCTGCTGCGAGATGAGGCCGGCGAGCTCCTGTTCCAGCTCGGCCTGCTTCAGCCCCGGTGTCGTCAGCAGAGTGGCCAGCTCCTCCCCGATCGTCGTCGAGGTGGAGCCGACCTCGCCGATCTCGGTCATGTAGTCGTTGTACGTCTCGCGTTGCTTGTCGCTCGAGCAGCCCTGCACCCACACGACGAGCAGGACGACGACGACGATGGCGAACGCCACGAGCCCGACGAGCCGCAGCAGTGGCGTCAACCCATGTGCCCCGCCCAGCCTCGGGCCGCGCGGCGGCCTCGGCGGACGGGGACCGTCACCGCCGCGGCCCGGGCTGTCGCCGGCCTGGACTGGCGATCGCTCCCGGGTGTCTTCGTCGACGAAGTCGAAGTCGAGGATGTCGTCGTCGTGAACGGACACGCACGCTCCAGCTGGATTGTCGAGTGTACGGGATCGGTCGGTCCTCGGAGGACGAGACCGACCCGCGGCGAAGGTGCGACGACGTGTCGACTGCGGCCTACGCCCTCCCGGACCGCGAGCTCGTGCTCGACCGCTACCGGCCCCTACGACCGCTCGGGCGCGGTGGATCGGGCTCGGTCTGGCTGGCACGCGACGAGCGCACCGGCCTCGAGATCGCGCTGAAGATCGTCCCCCGCGAGGGGAAGCGGGCAGCCAGGGCGATGCGGGAGATGGAAGCCGCGTCGCGGCTGCGGCACGAGCGCTGCGTCCGGGCATACGACTTCGCCGGCGACGACGGGCATGTGTACATCGCCTACGAGTACGTGGCGGGCAGCACGCTGCGCGAGCTCCTCCGCGCCGGGCAACTGACCGACCGTGACGCCGTCGAGGTCGCGGCGCAGGTGCTCGAAGGGCTGGCGCACGCGCACCGGCACGGGATCGTGCACCGCGACGTGAAGCCGTCCAACGTGCTCGTCGAGGACGGAGCCGAGGTGCGCTCGCGCCTGCTCGACTTCGGTCTCGCACAGTTCGACGAGGCCGACACCCTCACGGCGATCGGCGACGTCCCCGGCACGCTGGCCTACATCGCGCCCGAGCGGCTGACGGGCGGCGAGGCGTCGACACGGAGCGACGTGTGGGCGGTCGGGGTGATGCTGTGGGAGGCGCTGGCCGGGCAACACCCGTTCTGGGGAGTGCCCATGCCGCAGGTGGCGACGGCGATCGCGGACGGCGCAGCGCCACTGGCCACGAAGCGGCGGGATCTGCCGGCGCGCTTGCTCGCCGCTGTCGATCGCGCGCTCGCGATCGACCCCGAGCGCCGGCCGACGGCCGGACAGCTGGCCGACGAGCTCCGGGAGGCATTCGTCGTGGCACGACCGCGCGAGGCGCGGCGACCTCGCGTCAAGCCGGCGAAGGAGCCCAGAGCGCGGCGACTGACGGCGCCGGCGCCACCGGGCGTGCGTCTCGCGGGTGGGGCGCTCTGTGCCCTGGCAACCGGTGTCGGCGCGGCGCTGCTGCCGTTCTGGCCGCCCGGTCTGATCGCGGTGCTCGCCCTCGCCGGGGGCGCTCTGTGGGCGTGGAGCCCTCGCGCCGGGCTGGCGGTTGCGCTCTTCGCTCCCACGTTCCCGCTCGGCAACGTGGCGCAGGGCGCCGCGATCGCATGGGCGGCGATCGCCGTCGCCTGGCTGGCGCTGTCGTGGCGTCGCCCACGTGAGGGTCTCGTCTTCTGCTTCGGCCCTCTGCTCGCGCCGCTGGGCCTGCTCGCGCTCGTCCCGCTCGCGATGCAGCTCGTCCGCGACCCGGCGCGTCGCGCTGTCCATGCCGTGGCAGCGGTGCTCGCCGCGGCGCTCGTCGCCGGCCTCGCGGACGCCCCGCTGCCGCTGACGGGCGCCGTCGTCGGCGATCTCGGGGTCGCGGGCAGCGACCGGTCGACGGACGTCGTGCAGGCTCTCGCGCTGACGCTCCGCGACAACGCGGCGCTGCTGACGACCGGGCTGGTGCTCGCCCTCGTGTCGGTCGCGTTGCCGTACGCCCGCCGTCGCGGCATCGTGGGCATCGCGGCCCTGACCGGCCTGCAGCTCGTCGGCCTGTTGCTCGTGGTGCCGACCGGCTCGTGGCCGCAGGTCGTGCTGGGCACGATGCTGCTGTTTGCGCTGCTCGCAGCCCCGTTCGGTGCGGCTGCTGGCGGAGCGCCGCGCGAGGCCCGCCGTTCAGGCCGACAGCTAGACTCGACGGTCCGGAGGGCTCCGCCGCCAAATGAAACGCCCTGCGTCCATCCAGGCATCCACGTGCGCCTCTTGGGCGCCTCAGCCCAAAGCGCACCCGCCGCTCTGCGGCGGTCTCGACTCCCCCACGAAACAGCGCCCATGAGCGTTCTCCGCGCCATCGAGAGCAAGATCGAAGGCCTGGTCGAGGGTGTGTTCGGCCGGGCGTTTCGCACCCACGTCCAGCCGGTGGAGCTGGCCCGCAAGCTGGCGAAGGAGATGGACGAGCACCGCTCGGTCTCCGTCTCACGCGTGTACGTCCCGAACGAGTACACGCTGTACCTGGCCCCGGGCGACCGGGAGCAGTTCCTCTCGTACGAGGGGTCGCTGCTCGGGGAGCTCCAGGAGTACCTGGCAGAGCACGCGCGGCGGGAGGGCTATTCGCTGCTCTCCAGCCCGCGGGTGCTGATCACGGCCGACGAAGACCTCGCGATCGGCGAATTCGGGATCGCCACACGGGTCGTCCAGCCTGCAGGAGCTGACGGGGCGGCTCCTGATCCCGTGCTGCCGGCACCGCCGGAGCCTTCGCTCGAGAACCCGCTCGCGGTCTCGCTTCCGGAGGCTGCGGCGGTACCGGCCGAGGTACCGGCCGAGGTACCCGCTGCAACGGTCATCTATCGGCCGACCGCACCGGTCGAGCCCGACCCCGAGCCCGAGCAGGAGCCTCCGCCTCCCGCGCGCGAGACGGTGACGCTCACGATCGACGACCGTGTCTATCCCGTCACCGTCGGTCGCGTCGTTCTCGGGCGCTCGCGCGAATGTGACATCCGGGTCGCAGACGCGAACGCGTCTCGCCGCCACTGCGAGATCGTGCAGGACGGCCCCACGACGTGGGTCGTCGTCGACCTCGGGTCGACCAACGGGACGGAGCTCAACGGGCACCGGGTGCAACGCGCGGCGCTGGCGGACGGCGATCGCGTCACGATCGGCGGGACAGATGTCGTCTTCGGCCGGTCGCTCCAGTGATCGGGGAGCTCGCGACCGACGAGACACTCCTCGCGCTCAAGATCGCGTTTCTCGTCCTCCTCTATCTCTTCGTCTGGCTCGTCGTCCGTAGTGCCACACGTGACCTCCGCACCGCACCGCAGGAGAGCATCATCCTGGCCCCCGCAGACGCAGCCCGGCTGCGCGCGGAGGTCATGCCCCCGGCGCACACGCTGCTCGTGCTGGACAGCCCGGTGCTTCGGACGGGGAGCGAGATCGCCGTCGCAGCGGCGACCCGTGTCGGGCGCGGAGTCGAGAACGGCATCCGCCTCGACGGCGACGACTTCGTCTCCAACCGGCACGCCACGATCGAGCCGCGCGTCGACGGTCTCTGGGTCTCGGACGCCGGGTCGACGAACGGGACCTTCGTGAACGGGTCGCGGGTCACGGAGTGGAGGCTGCTCCAGGACGGAGACGTCGTCCGCATCGGCCAGACCGACCTTCGGGTGGGCGCGTGAGGATCGCGCGCGCGACCGCGCTCACCGACACGGGGCGCAGGCGGCTCGGCAACGAGGACGCCTTCGTGTGCGAGCCGCCGCTCTTCGCGGTCGCCGACGGCATGGGTGGCGCGCAGGCGGGCGAGCTGGCGTCCCGGATCGCAGCCGCCGCGCTCGAAGAGCGCGGCGTCGGGCTGCAGGGTGAGGCGGCAGTGGCGGCGGTCGGTGCAGGACGCCAACGACCGCATCTTCCGCCGCTCGCTGGACGATCCCACCACCGCCGGGATGGGAACGACGGTGACCGTCGCCCTCATGGACGAGGAGTCCGGCACGATCACGATCGCGCACGTGGGCGACTCGCGGGCCTACCGCGTCCGTGGCGGCCGCCTGGAACAGCTCACCGACGACCACTCGCTCGTCGCCGAGCTCGTCCGCTCCGGCCGGTTGACGCAGGAGGAGGCGGACCAGCACCCGCACCGCTCGGTGATCACGCGCGCGCTCGGCACCGAGGAGGCGGTGGAGGTCGACACGCGCACCGAGCCGGTCGAGCCCGGCGACCTGTACCTGATCTGCTCCGACGGGCTGACGATCATGGTCGGGGAACAGGAGATCCTCGGCCTGGTCACCGGCGCGAACGGCGATCTCGACGCGGCCGCCGAGTCGCTCGTTGCGGCAGCGAACGCGGCCGGAGGCGAGGACAACATCACCGTCGTGCTCGTCGCGATCGAGGAGGGGGCGCCCGCGACGGCGGACGCCGCACCCGTCGCGGCTGACGGCGGCGCGGCGACGCCCGTCCCGCCCGAGCCGCCCGCAGCAGCCGTGTCGTCACCGGCGAGCCCGGTCCGTCGCACCGGGGCGCCCGCGGGCGGCCGCCTGCCCGCGTTGCTCCTCATCGTGGCCTCTCTGCTGCTCGCGGCGCTCGTCCTCTACTTCGGCGTCGTGCGATGACCGCACGCACACGCGAGCTCCTCAACCTCCTGTTCGCCCTCGTCGTCGCCTCGACGGCGTTCGCGAGCGTCTGGATCGCCGGCTCGGGCACCGTGTCCCTGGCCTGGGCGGGCTGGGCCCTCGCGCTCGCGGGCCTGTACCTCGTCGCGCACATCGTGGTGCGCCGCACCGCGCCCCTCGCCGACCCGACGCTGCTCCCCCTGGTCGCCCTGCTCACCGCTGTCGGCCTGACGGTGATCTACCGGCTCGACCCCGATTCCGCACGGAAGCAGCTCGTCTGGGTTGCGATCGGCGTCGGCGTTCTCGCCGTGGTGATGCTCTGGCTGCGCTGGGACTACCGCATCCTCGAGCGCTACAAGTACCTGTTCGGGATCTCCGCCGTGGCGCTGCTCTTGCTCCCGTCGGTGCCCGGTCTCGGTGCGCGCATCAACGGGGTGCGGCTGTGGGTGGAGATCGGCCCGGTGCAGTTCCAGCCCGGGGAGCTGGCCAAGGTCTTCATGATCGTGTTCCTCGCCGCCTACCTGCGCGACAAGCGGGAGTCGCTGGCGCAGGGGCGGTTGAAGGACGTCGGCCCGCTGCTCGCGATCTGGGGCGCCTCGATGCTCGTGCTCGTGCAGACGAGCGACCTGGGCGCTGCGCTGCTGAGCTTCGGGATCTTCCTCGCCATGTTGTACGCGGCGACCGGGCGCCTGCTGTACGTCGGCGCCGGACTGGTGCTGTTCGCGGCCGGCTCGGCCGCCCTCTACAACGCGCTCCCGCGGGTCGAGCAACGCGTCACCGTGTGGCTGCACCCCTGGACGGACGAGAAGGTGCCGTGCTCGACCGGTGGCGTCGACTTCCGCCAGTACTGCGACTCGTACCAGCTCGTGAAGAGCCTGTACTCGATCGCGAACGGCGGCTACGGCGGCACCGGGCTGGGTCAGGGGACGTTCGAGACGCTCGACGGCACGCCGCTGATCCCCGCGCTCGATACCGACTTCATCTACTCCGCCATCGCACAGGAGCTCGGGCTGATCGGCGCGGCGGCGCTCCTGCTCGTCTGCCTCGTCTTCGTCGCGCGCGGCATACGCATCGCGCTCGTCGCGCAGGACGGCTTCTCGAAGCTGCTCGCGGTGGGTCTCACCTTCGGCTTCGCGCTGCAGACGTTCATCATCGTCGGCGGCGTTCTCCGCATCGTGCCGCTGACCGGGATCACGCTGCCGTTCGTCTCGTACGGCGGCTCCTCGATCCTCTCCAACTTCGTCATGCTCGCGCTCCTCCTGCTCGTCTCCAACCGCGCCGTCGCCTCGGCTCAGGTGCGATGAACCGCCAGATCATGCGTGTCGGCTGGACCGCGATGGGCTTGCTCGTCGCCCTCGTCGTGGCGACGACGTACTGGCAGACCTGGGCACGGGCCGACCTCGGGGCGCGACAGGACAACGAGATCCAGCGGGTGGCGGAGTTCGAGATCCGCCGCGGCCCCATCGTCAACGCTCCCAAGGTGCTGGCGCGAAACACCCCGCGCCAGGTCGGTCGCAAGACGCTCTACTTCCGCCGCTACCCGCAGGGCAAGCTGACCGCGCACGTGGTCGGCTACTCGACCGTCGGCCGGGCGCGGGCCGGTCTGGAGCGGTCGCTCAACGACGTGCTCACCGGCACGAACCGCGGCCTCGGCTCGCTGGTCGACCAGACCCTCGACGAGCTGGGTGGAAAGCCGATCGTCGGCGACGCCGTCGCGACCACGATCGACCTCGACGCGCAGCAGGTCGCCCTCGACCAGCTCGGCAGCCGCTGTGGCGCCGTTGCCGCGTTCGACCCTCGTACCGGCAAGCTCCTCGTGATGGCGTCGTCGCCGAGCTACGACCCCAACTACGTCGAGAACCGCTTCGACGAGATCTCCGCCATCACCGCAGACTGCCGGCCGGCGTCGCCGCTGCTCAACCGCGCCAGCGCAGGGCTCTACCCGCCCGGCTCGACCTTCAAGGTGGTGACGGCCGGCGCCGCGCTCGATTCTCGCCGCTTCACCCCCGACTCGACCTTCTACGACCCCGGCTACTGCATCGCGTACGGCAAGCGCGTGAACAACTTCGACACCTCGAGCCCGTTCGGGAACCTCACGCTGCGCACGGCGCTGCAGTACTCGGTCAACTCCGTGTTCTGCAAGATCGGCCAGGCGCTCGGCGCCAAGCGGATCCTGGAGACGGCGAAGAAGTTCGGCTTCTACGAGCGCCCGCCGCTCGAGACGCCGCCCGACGAGCGGTTGCCGAGCGGCCTGTACAGGGGCGGCGAGCTCTGGTACCCGCAGCGGAACGCAGACGTCGACGCGGGTCGGATGGCCTTCGGGCAGGAGCGGCTGCTCGTGACACCGCTGCAGATGGCGATGGTGGCGGGGGCGATCGGCAACGCCGGCATCCTCATGCAGCCCTACGTCGTCGACCGGGTCGTGTCGCCGAAGGGGGTCACGATCGACAAGACGCGGCCGCAGCGGATCGACCGCGCCGTGTCGCCGACGACGGCGCGAGACCTGGGCGAGATGATGGTGCGCGCGGTCAGCTCGGGGACGGGCACCGCAGCAGCCATGTCGGGCTTCCGCGTCGGCGGCAAGACCGGCACCGCGGAGACCGCTGTCCCGGGCCGCAACACGACGTGGTTCATCGCGTTCGCCGGCCCGTACGGCGAGCGGCCGCACGTGGCGATCGCCGTCGTGCTCCAGAACCAGACCTCGACCGGCGGGTCGACCGCGGCGCCGATCGCCCGCGCCGTAATGGAGGCCATCCTGCGACCTTCGTCGAACCCCTAACGTTACGGAGATGTCCACCACGGACCGCACCCAGGGAATGCTGTTCGCCGGCCGCTATCTGCTCGGGCGCAAGCTCGGCTCCGGCGGCATGGCGGACGTCTGGCTCGCCGAGGACAAGGAGCTCGGGCGCCGGGTCGCGGTCAAGATCCTCCACGAGCGGTACGCGAGCGACGAGCAGTTCGTGGAGCGATTCCGGCGGGAGGCGACGAACGCCGCCGGGTTGAGCCATCCCAACATCGTCTCGATCTACGACCGCGGCGAGGCGGACGGGTCGTACTTCATCGTCATGGAGTACGTCGAGGGCCGCACGCTGAAGGAGCTCGTCGTCACCCGCGGCCCGTGCCCGATCCCGGTCGCGATCTCGTACACGCGACAGGTGCTCGCCGCTCTCCGGTACGCGCACCGCCACGCGATCATCCACCGCGACATCAAGCCCCACAACGTGATCGTCGACCACGAGGGACGCGTGAAGGTGGCCGACTTCGGGATCGCGCGAGCCGGCGCCAGTCAGATCACCGAGGCCGGCTCGATCATCGGCACCGCCCAGTACCTCTCCCCCGAGCAGGCTCGCGGCGCGCCGGTCGACGAGAGCTCGGATCTCTACTCGACCGGCGTCGTGCTCTTCGAGCTGCTCACGGGAACCGTCGCGTTCACCGGCGAGACGCCGGTGGAGATCGCGATGAAGCACATCTCGCAGACCCCCGAGGCCCCGTCGGTGAAGCGCCCCGAGATCCCGCACGACCTCGACCTCGTCGTGCTGCGCGCGCTCGCGAAGGAGCCGGCCGACCGTTACCGCTCGGCGCAGGAGATGGATCGCGACCTGGAGCTCGTCGCCCGCGGCGAGTCGGTTGCGCGCGAGACGGAGGAGGCGGCCACGGTCGTTCTCGCAGGCGCGACCGCGGTCACGGAGATCGGCGGCCCGGCGAAGCGGTCGACGGGCGGGTACGGCGGCGACGAGCGCTACCGCGCGTACGACGGACCGGTCTCGCGCGGCCGCGGCATCTGGCCGTGGCTGCTGATCGTCGGCGCCGTGATCGCACTGGGCGTCACCGGCTGGTTCCTCTACGACCGCGTCCAGGAGCAGATCGACTCGAACGCGCCCGTGTCGGTGAACGACTACCGCGGCATCCAGGAGTCGCTTGCGGTCGAGAACATCACCAACGACGGCTTCGAGCCGCGCGTCACGAGGGAGCCCAACGAGGAGGTGGCGGAGGGATACACCTTCGCCCAGCAGCCCGACCCGGGGACGAGGCTCGCAAAGGGGAGCCTCGTGACCGTGCTCGTCTCGACGGGCAAGCGCGAGGTACGGGTGCCGAGCGTCGTCGGCAAGACGGAGGCGGACGCGGTCGCGGAGATCACCCGCGCGGGGCTCGACGCGAACTCGGTGCAGATCAACTCGTCGCAGCCGGCAGGCATCGTCACCGGGCAGGCGCCGCCACCGGGCACGACGCTGGTCGAGGGCTCGGAGGTGCGCATCAACGTCTCCAAGGGCCCGAAGCCCGTCGGCGTGCCGTCGGTCGTCGGTCTCCTGTTCGAGACGGCAGCCGCCCAGCTCCAGGCAGCCGAGTTCGCGGTCGCACGGACGGACGTCGACAGCGACGAGCCACGAGGGACCGTCGTGTCGCAGAACCCGGCGGGCAACTCCACCGCCGCGCTGAGATCGACCGTCACCCTGTCCGTGTCGAAAGGCCCGACGACGGTCGAGGTTCCGGACGTGACGGGGCTCGACGTCGCATCGGCGCGACAGACGCTGCGAGCGGCCGGCTTCAGGGTCACGCTCACGACCTCGGACACCGAGGACGAGTCGCTCGACGGGCTCGTCGCGTCGCAGAGCCCGCTCGGCCAGACGCAGGCCGAGGCCGACTCGACGGTGGCGATCGAGGTGTGGCGGTACGTGCCGCCACCGGTGACCACGGACACGACGACCGAGACCGACACGACCGGCGACGCCGTCGTACCGTGAGCCCGCGCCTGCGCGTGGCCGTGCTCGCGGGCGGAAGGTCGAGCGAGCACGAGATCTCGCTCGCCTCCGCGGCCTCCGTCGCCGCCGCGCTCGACCCCGAGCGCTACGACGTGCACACGATCGAGATCGGCCGCGACGGCCGCTGGGAGCTCCCTCGCGCCACGGATGCCCGCGAGCTGGGCTCCGGGCCAGCGGAGACGCTGCCGGTACCGACCGACGGCTCGCCCGCCACGCTTGCGGCGTTCGACGTCGTCTTCGTCGCGCTCCACGGGCCGTTCGGCGAGGACGGGACGGTGCAGGGGCTCCTCGAGCTCGCGAACGTCCCGTACGTCGGGCCTGGCGTGCTCGCGTCGGCGCTCTGCATGGACAAGGACGTCTTCAAGCAGGTGATGCGGGCGCAGGGGATACCCGTGGCCCGTCACGTCGCTCTGCGGCTCGGTGACGCGATCGCAAACCCGTTCGGCTACCCGGTGTTCGTGAAGCCTGCGCGCCTCGGCTCCTCGGTCGGCATCTCGAAGGTGAGGGACGAGGACGAGCTCGAGCCCGCGGTCGAGCTCGCCTGGCGGCACGACGAGAAGGTGCTCGTCGAAGAGTTCGTGCAGGGCATGGAGATCGAGGTCGCGGTGCTCGGCAACCTCCCGGACCCGCAGGCGTCGCTTCCGGGCCAGGTGGTGTCCCATTTCGCAGACTGGTACGACTACTCGTCGAAGTACGACGAGGGTGGCTCCGAGCTCGTCATCCCGCCACCCGGGCTCACCGAGGAGCAGTGCGAGCAAGCCCGGCGCGCAGCGGTGCAGGCGTTCGTCGCGACGGATTGCGAGGGCATGGCGCGCGCCGACTTCTTCGTGCGCGACTCGGACGGCGAGGTCGTGATGAACGAGCTGAACACGATCCCCGGATTCACCGCCACGAGCTTCTACACGCGGCTGTTCGAGGCGTCCGGGATCGGTTACGCGGAGCTGCTCGAGCGGCTGGTGACGCTCGCGCGCGAGCGGAGCGAGCGCCGCCGCCGGCTGGCCTACTAGGCGGTTGATGTGAAAAGCACCCCGCGGCCGCGAAGCGGACGCCTTCAGATCTCTTTCTTTCGTCGAGCAGGCGGGGATCCGCTCGGCGGATTCCCGCCTTGCAGCTAGCTAGCGCGGCTGGATCAGAGAACCGAGGCCAGCGCCTCGTCCCACGCGTCGAGCGCCTCGTCGAGCTCTCCGTCGGAGATGGTGAGCGGGCACAGGACGCGAATGCAGTTGCCGGGCACTCCGGCCTTGAGCAGGATCAGGCCACGCTGCAACGCGGCGTCGATCACCGCCTCTGCCAGCTCCGGCGCGGGCTCTTTCGTCGCGGGATCGTGGACGAGCTCGATGGCGAGCATCGCTCCGAGCCCGCGCACGTCGCCGATCTGCGGGTGACGCTGCTGCCACGCGAGCATGCGGTCTCGGATGGTGGCACCCACCACGCCGGCCCGCTCGACGATCCGCTCCTCCTCGAACACGTCGAGCACGGCGAGCGCCGCGGCGAGAGCGACCGGGTTGCCGATGAACGTGCCGCCGACCGCGCCCAGGTGACCGAAGTCCATGATCTCCGCGCGGCCGATCACGCCCGACAGCGGGAGGCCCGAGGCGATCGACTTCGCGACCGTGATCAGGTCGGCTTGCACCGGGAAGTGCTCCATCGCGAACATGCGCGCCGTACGGCCGAACCCGGTCTGCACCTCGTCCGCGACGAGGACGATGCCGTGACGGTCGCAGATGGCGCGCAGCCCTGCGACGAACGCCGCAGGAGCCGGAATGAAGCCTCCTTCGCCCTGCTGCGGCTCGAACACGATCGCCGCCACGTCCTCGGCCGGGACATGCGTGAGGAGCACGCGCTCGAGCTGTGCCAGCGCGTCCTCCGCAGTGACGCCGCGGTACGGGTTCGGATAGGGCGCGCGGTAGACCTCGGGCGCGAAGGGCCCGAGACCGATCTTGTACGGCTGCGGCTTGGACGTCATCGTCAGCGACAGGAGCGTGCGGCCGTGGAAGGCACCCTCGAACGCGATCACGGCCGGCCGCCCCGTGTACAGGCGCGCGAGCTTGACGGCGTTCTCGACGGCCTCGGTGCCGGCGTTGAAGAACGCGGCGCGTGTGGCCCCCGCGATCGGTGCGAGCGCGCCGAGCCGTTCGGCGAGCTCGACGTAGCCCTCGTACGGAACCACGGTGAAGTCCGTGTGGAGGAAGCGCGCCGACTGCTCCTGCACGGCGTCCACGACCCGCGGATGCCCGTGACCGACGTTCATGCACCCCACACCGCCCGAGAAGTCGACGAACGTGTTGCCGTCGACGTCGGTGATCGTGGCGCCCGAGGCCTCTGCGGCGAACACCGGGAGGTGCACGATCAGCGGATGCGCGACCGCGTGCCGCTCGCGCTCCAGAAGCTCCCGCGAGCGTGGCCCGGGCAGCTCCGTGCGGATGTGGATCGATCTCGTCACGGACACGGCGCTGAGCGTAGCCGAGCGGCGCGGCGATACGCTCGCCCAGGTGGACGCCGCCGACCTCGACCCCGACCCGCTGCCACAGCTCGAGGTGTGGCTGGAGGAGGCACGCGCGGCGGGCATCGTCAACGCCGAGGCGATGGCGCTCGCAACCGCGTCGCCGGACGGCGCTCCTTCCGTGCGGATGGTGCTCCTCAAGGGCCACGACCGGCGACGGATCACGTTCTTCACGAACCTCGAGAGCCGCAAGGCCGAGGAGCTGGCTGCCAACCCACGCGCCGCCGGCACCCTCTACTGGCAGCCGCTCGCCCGGCAGGTGAGGCTCGAGGGGGCCGTGCAGCCGCTGCCGCAGGAGCACGCCGAGGCGTACTTCGGCACGCGGCCGCGGGACAGCCGCATCGCCGCGTGGGCCTCGCCGCAATCACGCCCCATCGCCGACCGTGTCGAGCTCGAGCGCCTCTACGCCGAGGCACAGGAGCGCTTCACGGGCGTCGGCGATCCGCCTCTGCCGCCGCACTGGGGCGGCTACCTGCTCGACCCGCAGGTCTTCGAGTTCTGGCAGAGCCGGCCGAACCGCCTGCACGACCGCATCCGCTACGAACGCGACGGCGACGGCTGGCGTCGCTTCCGGCTCGCGCCGTAAGGCGTTGACCTACGGCGCGGGTGCCAGCGCGGCTTTCGTGTACCTGCCGGCGGCGTTCCAGAGCAGGTAGCCCTTGGCTCCCTGGAGCCGCACGGCCTCGATCTGAAGACGCACCTGCGCCAGGTCGTAGTTCCAGTCCTGGATCCACGGGACGAGCTGCACGTCCGTGCCGCGGAGCGCCTCCCTGAAGTCCTCCAGCGTCCGGAAGACGGTCTCGCCCGGCTCTGCGCTCGGTTGCGCGATGCCGAGCTCCCCGCCGCCGTACAGGACCGGATAGGCCATCGGGTTGATGTTGTCGAGATATGCGGAGATCCACTTCGGCACCTGGCCGATGCGGAGATCGCGTGTCGCCGACAGGCCGAAGACGGCCGTCGAGATGCGCACACCGGACGGCTTGAGGCGCTTCTGGGCGTACGCGACGAAGTCCGCGATCACGCGGCCCCGGGCCTGGCTCGTGCGACCCGGGTACACGGCGCGCTCCACGTCGCCGTCAGAGGGGAAGCGCACGTAGTCGAGCATGATCTCGTCGAAGCCCGCCTTCGCGGCGACCTCGGCCACGGACACGGCGTACTCCCACACGCGCTTGTCGTACGGATTCACCCACGCAAGCCCCTGCCGCGTCGTCCAGGCGCCGCCACCCCGGGTCTGGACGGCGAGATCGGGCCGTGCCGCCGCGAGCACCGGATCCTGGAAGACGACCACGCGGCCGATCAGGTAGACGCCGCGCCGGTGCGCAAGCCGCGCCACCTGCGCGGGCTTGAAGTTCCTCCGTGCCGCGCCGATCCGCTCCGCCAGCGGAAGCGCCGCCGACGAGAAGTTGACGATGCCGCCCTCGTCCTTCAGGTCGAGCTCGATCGTGTTGAGCCCGTGCTTCGTATAGCCGACGTACTCCTCGAGCTTGCCCGGGAGCGACGCGAGCGGGCCCGTCACGTGGACTCCTCTGATCTCGACGGGCAACGGTCTCGGCCGCGTCGGCGCCGCTGCGGTCACGGCAGCGGTCTCGGTCGCCGGCGCCTCGGTCTTCGCCGTGTCGCCGTTCTTCGTGACGAGCGTCATGCCGCCTGCAACCGCGAGAACGGCGGTCAGCGCTGCGCCGAGTGCGATGGCGCGACGACGGCGCTTGCGGCGACGGGTCTGGTCCCGGCGAGCGCGAAAGCGCTCGTTCGGCTCCATAGATGGGTACAACATGGACACCGGGCCCGGGACCTTAGCCGATTACCCGCGAGCGATATCTCGCTGACACGAGATTCCTCGCAACCACTAGCGATAATGGCTGCATGGTTCTCTCGGACGGCGCCATCCGCCGCCTCATCGAGGCGGGCCGCATCGGCGTCGACCCGTACGACGAGAGCCTGATGCAGCCGTCGAGCCTCGACGTGCGCGTGGCAAGCCTGTTTCGCGTGTTCCGCAACTCGCGTTACCCGTACATCGACGTCAAGCAGCCGCAGGAGGAGCTGACCGAGCTCGTGGGCGTGGATGACGACGAGGCCTTCATCCTGCACCCGGGCGAGTTCGTGCTCGGCTCGACCCTCGAGCGCGTCACGCTGCCAGACGACCTCGTGGCCAGATTGGAGGGCAAGTCGAGCCTGGGCAGGCTCGGGCTGCTGATCCATTCCACCGCAGGCTTCATCGACCCGGGCTGGGACGGGCACGTGACGCTCGAGCTGTCCAACGTGGCCAACCTGCCGATCACGATCTACCCGGGGATGAAGATCGGCCAGGTGTCGTTCGTGCAGCTGTCCGAGCCGGCGGAGCGGCCCTACGGCTCGGGTGGCCTCGGCTCGAAGTACCAGGGCCAGCGGGGCCCGACACCGAGCGCCTACTGGAAGAACTTCGCCGACGAATGATCCTCGTCACGGGTGCAAGCGGGTTCGTGGGGCGGCACGTCGTCCGCGAGCTCGCCGGTGCAGGCGAGCGAGTGAGGGCGCTCGTTCGAGACACGAAGGGCGCAGCCGCACTGGAAGGCGTCGACTGCGAGCTGGCGGTGGGCGACGTCACCGACGAAGCGGCGGTCGCCGCCGCCTGCAACGGGTGCGACGCCGTCGTGCACCTGGTCGCGATCATCCACGGCCGCCCGGCGGACTTCGAGCGGGTGATCGCGGGTGGCGCCCGGAACGTGGCGGCCGCCGCGCGAGACGCAGGCGTGCGCCGGATCGTGCTCATGAGCGCACTCGGGGTCAGCGAACGGACGAAGGACACCGTGCCGTACTACCGCACGAAGTGGGCTGCCGAGCGCACGGTGGCGGAATCGGGGATCTCCCACACGATCCTGCGACCGAGCTTCGTGTTCGGCTCCGACGGCGGCGCACTGCCGCGGTTCCTGCGCATCGCCCGTCTCAGCCCGGTGACGCCCGTGATCGGCGCCGGTGCGCAGCGGCTCCAGCCGATCTGGGTGGACGACCTCGCGCGCGCGGTGCGACTCGCACTCACGGCCGACCAGGAGCTCGTCGAGCTCGGCGGGCCCGACGTGGTCGACTGGAACGAGCTCTGGCGTCGCATCAAGGGTGCGCTCGGCACCGACAGGCCGGCGCTCCACCTCCCGCTGTGGCTCATGCGGCCCCAGGCGTTTCTCCTCGAACGGCTACCCAACCCGCCGCTGACCCGCGACCAGCTCACGATGCTGACGCTCGGCGACAACGTCGTCGGCGACGGCGGGCTCGGCCAGGCGGCGCTCGGGTCGGTCGACCTGCTCACGCTCGAGCAGCAGCTTTCCCGGGCGGCCGCGAGCCTGCGAACATGACGGGTATGACGCCCGGCGGAGGCATCGGCAGGGCCGTTCCCGACCTGCTGCTCGCCGCGAGCCTGTCCAGCGCCTACGTCTGAGCGTTCGACCACGCCGCCCGGGTGGCGGCGACCGTCAGGAGCGCCGGCGGCCCACGCGAGCTTCGAGCCTCGTCACGAGGCCGGCTGCGCTCGGTGTGGGACGTCGTAGCGGGGCGCCGGCCACGCTCACTCGATACCGCAGCGCACGGCGCACGCCGCGGATACGAGGATGCCGTAGGACCGCGCCTGCAGGCCTTGCAGCAGGCCCTGGAAGGGCCGAGGGCCGCCCTCACGGGCGGCCCTCGATCCTGGTGACCAGCGGTGGATTGGTAGAGGCGCTTCCGACACGGCCACGTCTGTGACCCGACCGTGCGGCGCGGATCGCGAGCCCCCCACGCTGGCTAGGCGATTCCCGGTGGTCCCGGGGGCACGCCTCTACCCGCTGGTACCTCCGCTGCCGGTACTGCAGGAATCTGTCACGACCGGACCACCTCCTTTCCGCGGTATCCCGACTCTACCGGCGCGGGCGGCCGACGGAAAGTGCGGTTTACCGAACTGTGCTCGCCTGCAAGGTGGTGGATCCGCGCGAGGAGAGCGGCTATCGCAACACTGTCGTCACCTCGAGGCCGTTGCCGACCGGCACGGTGACCGAGACGAGCCCTGGGTCGCTCTGCCGCGCGGACACGTACCCGGCAAGGCCGGCGGCGTGCGACACGACGTTGTCGGCCACGACCACGCCTCCGGGGTCGACCTTCGCCCTGGCGAGCGCGAAGAGCGCCTCGTAGTCCGTGCTTCCACGCGTCGAGGAAGACGAGGTCGAAGCCCTCCTCGAGCCGCGGCAGGGTCGCGAGCGCATCGCCCTCGACGAGCTCGGCGTGCTCCTCGAGCCCCGCGTCGGCGATGTTCCTGCGCCACGCCTCGCACTTGACGGGATCCTGCTCCAGGGAGACGACCCGGCCGCCGAGGATCCGCGCGGCCGCCGCGAGCCAGATCGACGAATAGCCACGAGACGCCCCGATCTCCAGCACCTCGCACGCGGCGTTCGGCGCCACCAGCGCGAACAGCAGGCGCCCACCCTCGTCACCCACCGCCAGGGAGCGCTCCGCAGCCGGTACCCCGGCCACGATCTCGGCCTCCTCCTCCGCCTCGAGGCGGGCCAGCACGTCACGGACGCGGTCGTCCAGCATGGCCCGAATCTATCCGAGCGCTCCTAGGGCAGGTCGACGACCACGACACCGTCGTCGCGCACGCGCACCGGGTAGGTGTCCACCGGCAGGTAGGCCGGCAGCGTCAGCGCCTGCCCGGTGCGCACGTCGAAGCGTGCGCCGTGACGCGGGCAGATCACCTCGCAGCTCTCGGGCTCCCACTCCCCTTCGCACAGCTTTCCGTCGTCGTGCGTGCACCGGTCCTCGATGGCATAGAGCTCGCCGCCGCAGTTGTAGACGCCGATCCCCTCCGGCCCGACGCCGTGGAGCACGCGCACCGTCCCCGGCGGCAGCTCCGCCAGCGTGCACACCTCGACTTCGGGCACTACGCGGTCTCCCGCGCAAGCCCGGGACGCGCCGACAACCCTAAAGGCGTCCGCTTCGCGGCCGCGCCGCACCGTGACCTCACAGCGCCCTCCTGCGCAAGCCCGGGACGCGCCGACAACCCAAAGGCCGCCGCGCCGCGCAGGAACGTCACGTGACGCTGATCTCCGCCGATGCCGTGCCCCACTCCTCCGGCAGCGGCGTCCCCTTTGCCCTGTGCAACGCCACCTTGAGCACGCCGAGGCCCAGCAGCGCGCACTTGAGCCGCACCGGCGTGAGCGGAATGCCGATCTCCTCGAGCAGCTCGTCTTTCGGCATCGTGGCCACCTCCGTCGCGGTGCGTCCCTTGACGAGGTCGGTCAGCATCGACGTGGCGGCCTGGCTGATCGCGCAGCCGCGGCCCTCGAATCCGACGTCCTCGATCACGTCGCCGGCGCCGAAGCGCACCGAGACGGTGATCTCGTCGCCACAGAGCGGGTTCTGACCCTCTGCCACCGCGTCGTTCGGCTCGAGCAGGCCGTGGTTCCGCGGCGCCTTGTAGTGGTCGAGGATCACCTCGCGGTAGAGCTGCTCGAACTCGCTCAACCGAGCGCCGCCTTCGCCTTCTTGACGCCCTCGACGAGCCGGTCGACCTCCTCGGGCAGCGAGTACAGGTAGAAGCTCGCGCGGTTGGTGGCCGCCACGCCGAGCCGCGTGACGAGCGGCTGCGTGCAGTGGTGACCGGCGCGGATCGCGACACCTTCCCAGTCGAGGATCTGAGCGACGTCGTGCGGATGCACGCCCTCGACGTTGAACGAGACGATGCCTGCGTGGCGCTCGGGCGGCGGCCCGTAGAGGGTGACGAAGGGCAGCTCGCCGAGACGCTCCATCGCGTACACCGCGAGCTCGTGCTCGTACTCCTCGATCGCGTCCAGCCCCACCCCGGTGATGTAGTCGATCGCGATGCCCATCCCGTAGGCCTCGACGATCGCGGGGGTGCCGGCCTCGAACTTGTACGGCAGGTCGTTCCAGGTCGTCTTCTCGACCGAGACGGAACGGATCATCTCGCCGCCCATCTCGAACGGCGCCATTCTCTCGAGCAGCTCGCGCCGGCCCCACAGGGCACCAGCCCCGCCCGGGCCGCACAGCTTGTGCGACGTGAAGCCGAGGAAGTCGCACCCGAGAGCCTGGACGTCGACGGCGCGATGCGGAACCGCCTGGGCCGCGTCGACGACCATGATCGCGCCCTGCTCGTGCGCCCAGGCGGTGAGCTTCTCGACCGGGTTGATCGTGCCGAGCGTGTTCGAGATCCAGTTGGCGGCGACCACCTTGACCTGTCCCGCCCGGGCGATCTCGTCGAGCGACTCGAGCATGAGCTCACCGTGGCCGTCGAACGGGATGGCCCGAAACTCGGCGCCGGTACGGAGCGCAATCTGCTGCCACGGGACGAAGTTCGCGTGATGCTCGAGCTCCGTGACGACGACCACGTCGCCGGGGCGGAGGTTCTCGAGACCCCATGAGTAGGCGACCAGGTTCAGCGCCTGGGTGACGTTCCGGGTGAAGATCACCTCGCCGAGCGAGGGCGCGTTCAGGAGCGCGCGCACCTTCTCGCGCGCGCCTTCGAAGCCCGCCGTGGCCCGCTCCGCGAGGTCGTACACGGCGCGGTGCACGTTTGCGTACGAGTGGCCGTAGAACTCCCGCATCGCGTCCAGCACCTGCCGCGGCTTCTGCGAGGAGTTCGCCGAGTCGAGATAGGCGAGCGGCTTGCCGTGCACTTCGCGCTCGAAGGCGGGAAAATCGGCCCGCAGCTTGCGGGCATCGAGCGTGGAGACGGCTGTCTCGGTCACATTCCCATCGTACCGGCGGCCCTGCGCGGCCCCTGCGTGTGGGGCTTGGTCGACGGGCGCCGTCCGGTCACGCCGACCCGCCGAACGGGTCTACGCGGCCGTTTCCCTGCGCGCGGTCGTGGATCTCCTGCTGTCGCTCTGCCTCCGCGCCCGCCCGCTCGAGGATCTCGCAGACCAGCGCCAGCCGCTCACCTTCCGAGGTTCGGCGCAGCAGATCCTGCTTGACGGCCGGCGTCAGCTCGAAGCACCCGGCCAGGGCGAACGACAGCTCCGGGTGTTCTTGCTCGGGCGTGGCCACCTCCGAGCCGGTCTTTTCGATCACCTCGCGGAACAGCTCCAGCGCGCGCGCCACGACCGCCGGCGACGCCGGGTCCTGCACGTCGCCGAGCTTCTCGACCCGACCCGTGTGGAAGCTGCGCCCTGACGTCAGCTCCACCAGCCGGAAGCGCTCGCGGCCCTCCACGACGACGCTCAGCCGGCCGTCGGGCAGACGCACGACGTCGATCACCTTCGCGCGGGTGCCGACCGCCTGGATGCCGTCGTCGTCGGCGTAGACGAGGCCGAACTCCCGATCATGCTGCCACGCATTCGCCGATCAGCTCGAGGTAGCGCGGCTCGAAGATGTGCAGCGGAACCCGCTCTGTCGGAAGCAGCACCATCCCGAGCGGAAAGAGCCCGATCTCCTCCACACGGCAAGGGTACGCAGGCAGCCGCCGCAGCGCCGCGCCGGCATGCTGCCTGCCTCGGCCTCGTCGCCGCGGTCGTTCGAGTAGCCGCTCCGTCGGGGCGACTCTAGCCCTGCGGGATGCGGGCCTCGAGCGCGGCGCCGAGCGCTTCGCGCACCGGCTCGAGCTCGACGCGGTCGAGCACGTCCTGGAAGAAGCCCCGCACGATGAGCCGCTCCGCCTCGGAGCGGGTGAGCCCGCGCGACATGAGGTAGAAGAGCTGCTCGCGGTCGACCTGACCGAGCGTCGCGCCGTGCGTGCAGCGCACGTCGTTGGCGAGGATCTCCAACCCCGGGATCGAGTTGGCGTGGGCTTCGCGCGAGAGCAGCAGGTTGCGGTTCTCCTGGTAGGCGTTGGTCTTCTGCGCGCCTTCCTCGACGCGGATCATCCCGCGCCACACCGCGGTGGCGGTGTCGCGCAGCGCCCCCTTGAAGGCAAAGTCGCTCGTGGTCGACGGCGCAATATGGCGCTGGTAGGTGTCGTAGTCGAGATGCTGCGTGGCGTCGGCGAAGTACGCGCCGGTGACGCGTGAGGTCGCGCCCTGGCCGGCGAGGTCGTTCTGGATCCGCACCTTGCCCTTGGCGGAGCCGAAGCCGCCGGTCACCCAGTCGAGCTCGGCGTCACGCTCGACGCGTGCGTGACACGGCGGCGAACAGCCATGTCGCCCGGGAGAGGTTCTGCAGGTTGACGTACTCGACCTTCGCGCCGTCCTGGACGACGATCTCCACCGCCGCGTTGGCATAGGCGTCGAGCCCCGGCGCCGCCGACGAGAGCTCTTCGATCAGCGTGAAACGGCTGCCCGCCTCGGCCACGACCAGGAGGCGCCAGAACAGCGACCCGCCCTCGGTGGCGTTCGCGACGCGCACGTACAGGGGCCGCTCGACCTCCACGCCCGCCGGCACGTGCACGAGAAGCCCGTGCTGCCAGAGCGCCGCGTTGTGGGCGCTGAACTTGTCCTCTGCCCCTACGAGGGTGCCGAGCAGCGGATGGTCGTCGGTCAGCGCCTCGAAGCGGATGCCCTCCGGCGCGCGCTCGATCGTGACACCCGTCTCACCGATGTGTGCCACACCCGAGACGTCGAGATCGAGCATGGGCGGAGCGGCAACGGCGTCATCGCCCGGGGCGACACCCCACGCGTCGGGGTCGAAGCCCTCGAGGTCGGTGAAGCGCCAGTGCTCGTCGCTCGTCGTCGGGAGAGGGAGCGCCTGGTAGCGCTCGAGCAGCTCAGCCCTCATGCGGCGCGTAGCGGTGATGCAGCATCAGGTCGTTGCCGTCCGGGTCCTGGAAGAACGCCATGTGGCAGACGCCGGTGTCCAGGGTCTCGCCGAAGAACTCGACGCCCTTCCCCTCGAGCTCGGCCCGCGCGGCGGCGACGTCGTCGACGTGGAGCGCGATGTGCGCGTTCTTCTGCGGCGCGAACTCGATGCCGAAGGTCGCCGGCTCGTAGATCCCGAAGCAGGTCTCGCCGACCCAGAACTCGGCCTGGCCGTGTCGAGTCGGGGCGCAGCCCCAGCGTGTCGACGTAGAAGGCGCGCGACCGCCGCCAGTCGGTCGACGGCACGGCGACGAAGTCGACCTTTGTGATCTCCACGAGGCTCCTCTCCGCTCCGGCCGGCGCTAGCCGACGGAGCCTTCCATCTGCAGCTGGATCAGCCGGTTCATCTCCACCGCGTACTCCAGCGGCAGCTCCTTGGTGATCGGCTCGACGAAGCCGGACACGATCATCGCGGAGGCCTCGCCCTCGGAGAGGCCGCGGCTCATGAGGTAGAAGAGCTGCTCCTCGCCGATCTTCGAGACGCTCGCCTCGTGGCCGATGTCGACGTCCGACTCGTCCACCTTGATGTACGGGTAGGTGTCGGAGCGGGAGTCCTCGTCGAGGATCAGCGCGTCGCAGACGACCTTCGACCTCGACCCGGTGGCGCCCTTCGCCACCTCGAGCAGCCCGCGATAGCCACCGCGGCCGCCGTCCTTGGAGATCGACTTCGACGTGATCACCGAGGTCGTGTTCTTCGCCACGTGGACGATCTTGCCGCCGGCGTCCTGGTGCTGGCCCTTGCCGGCGAACGCGATCGACAGCACCTCGCCGTGCGCGCGCTCCCCCATCAGCCAGATGGCCGGGTACTTCATCGTCAGCTTCGAGCCGAGGTTCCCGTCCACCCACTCCATCGTCGCGTCCTCGTAGGCGACGGCGCGCTTGGTGACGAGGTTGTAGACGTTGTTCGACCAGTTCTGGATCGTCGTGTAGCGGCAGCGGCCGCGCGGCTTGACGACGATCTCGACCACCGCCGAGTGCAGCGAGTCGGACGAGTAGATCGGGGCGGTGCAGCCCTCGACGTAGTGCACGTAGGCGTCCTCGTCGACGATGATCAGCGTCCGCTCGAACTGGCCCATGTTCTCCGCGTTGATGCGGAAGTAGGCCTGCAGCGGCATCTCGATCCGCACGCCCGGCGGCACGTAGATGAACGAGCCGCCCGACCAGACGGCCGAGTTGAGCGCCGCGAACTTGTTGTCGTTCTGCGGGATGATCGTGCCCATGTACTGCTTGACGATGTCCTCGTGCTCGCGCAGCGCCGAGTCCATGTCGAGGAAGAGCACGCCCTTCGCCTCGAGGTCGGCCTGGAGCTTGTGGTACACGACCTCCGACTCGTACTGGGCGCCGACGCCCGCGAGGTACTTCTTCTCCGCCTCCGGGATGCCGAGCTTGTCCCACGTGTCGAGGATCTCGGCCGGCAGGTCCTCCCACTTGTCGACCTGCTTCTCGGTCGGGCGGATGTAGTAGTAGATGTTGTCGAAGTCGATCTCGGCGACGTTGCCGCCCCAGGTCGGCAGCGGGCGCGCGTAGAAGTAGTCGAGCGACTTGTGGCGGAACTTGCGCATCCAGTCGGGCTCGTTCTTGTGCTCGGCGATCGCCTCGACCACCTCGTGCGAGAGACCGCGGCCGGACTTGAAGAAGTAGTCCTTGGCCTCGTCGGGATTCGAGAAGCCGTACTTGTAGTCGCTGCGGATGTCCTTGACGACCTGGTTCTCGGCGGTGCTCATGCGCTCTCTCCTGCCACGCCTGCGGGGATGAAGGCTTCGTAGCCGTCCGCCTCGAGCTGCTGCGCGAGCTCGGAGCCACCCGACGCGACGATCCGGCCGTCGACGAAGACGTGCACGTGATCCGGGGTGATGTAGTTGAGGATGCGCTGGTAGTGCGTGATCACGAGCGCGCCCGTCTCCGGGCCGACGAGCGAGTTGACGCCCTTGGCCACGATCTTGAGGGCGTCGATGTCGAGACCCGAGTCGGTCTCGTCGAGGATCGCGATGCGCGGCTTCAGCATCGCCATCTGCAGGATCTCGACGCGCTTCTTCTCGCCGCCGGAGAACCCGTCGTTGAGGTAGCGCGACGCGAGCTCGCGCGGCACCTTCAGGCTCTCCATCGCCTCCAGGAGCTCCTTGCGGAACTCCGGGATCGGCACCGGGTTCTCCTCGCCGCCGTTCGCTGCCTTCCGCTTCGCGTTGATCGCGCTGCGCAGGAAGCTCGTCACGGTCACACCGGGGATCGCGTGCGGGTACTGGAAGGCCAGGAAGAGGCCGCGCTGCGCGCGCTCGTCCGCGCCCGAGCTGCACGAGGTCGGCGCCGTCGAACAGGATCTCGCCGCCGGTGACCTCGTAGGACGGGTGGCCCATGAGGGCGTAGGCGAGCGTCGACTTGCCGGAGCCGTTCGGCCCCATGATGGCGTGCTTCTCGTTCAGGTCGACGGTGAGGTCGACACCCTTGACGATCTCCGTGCCGTCCTCGAGGGCGACCTGGAGGTTTCTGATCTCGAGCAGTCCCACTGTGTCCTTTCCGTGCGGTTCTCCTGGTCCATGGTAGCCGCACACGGCGTTTTGCCCGTGCCGAGTGGACTTCACGAAGCACGCTGCTACGCTGCGCACATGCCTTTCGGAATCGGTGGCTGGGAGCTCGTGTTGCTGCTCCTCGTGCTGCTCCTCGTGTTCGGCGCCAAGCGGCTGCCCGAGATGGGGCGGTCGCTCGGCAAGGGCATGCGAGAGTTCAAGGACTCGGTTTCCGGCAACGACGACGACGCCGACGACGCGCCCGAGCTTCCGCCGGCGGACACCACGTCCACGCCGCAGGCGCGCGAGCGCGACACCGTCTCCTAGCCCTCGTCGCCCGTGCTCCGCCGGATCGTCCCGCGGCGCCTCAACCACGAGGAAGAGGCGACGCTCGTCGAGCACCTGTCGGAGCTCCGCCACCGCATCTTCGTCTGCATCATCGCGATCATCCCCGCCTTCGTGATCGCGTACGCGTTCCACGAGCGGATCATCGAGGAGCTGATGGAGCTGCTCCCCGAAGGGAAGCAGCTCGTCACGCTCGGCGTCACCGAGCCGTTCTTCACCTCGTTCAAGGTGAGCTTCTACGTGGCCGTGGCGCTCGTCCTGCCGGTGCTGCTCTGGCAGGTGTGGGCGTTCCTCGCACCCGCGGTGGCGCACACGACGCAGCGGGTGATCGTGGTGTTCGTCGTCATCGCGACCGGGTTGTTCTTCGCGGGTGTCACCTTCTGCTACCTCGTGATCCTCCCCCGGGCGCTCGACTTCCTCCTGAGCTACGACGACGAGCTCTACGCGGAGCAGGTGCGTGCGAGCTACTTCCTCTCCTTCGTCACGCTCACCATGCTGGCCGTGGGACTCGCGTTCGAGATGCCGATCTTCGTCCTCGCGCTCGTCAAGCTGGGCGTCCTCTCGTCGCAGACACTGCGCCGAAACCGCCGCATCGGCTACGTGTCGATGTTCGCCTTCGCGATTCTGCTGCCGACGGTCGACCCCATCTCGCTCGCGTTCGAGGTCGTGCCGCTGATCTTGCTCTTCGAGCTCTCGATCTGGCTCGCCGTGCTCATGGAGCGCCGCTGGGAGCGCCCCTACGACGAGTCGTTCGAGGCGTCGTAGGTGCGCATCCTCTCGGCCGACTGGGTCGCTCCCTGTCGAGGGTGACCCGATACCCGACGGCGCCGTCGCGATCGGAGACGACGGGCGCATCGCAGCGGTAGGGCCGTCGGCCGAGGTCGGCCGGGGCGAGCGGTTCGACGGCGCCGTGATCCTGCCCGGCTTCGTCAACGCCCATTCGCACCTCGAGTACGCCGTCTATGCCGGGTTCGGCGACGGACTGCCGTTCGCGCCCTGGATCGGGCTGCACGTGCGGCGCAAGGCCAAGCTCGAGCTCGCGGACATGGAGGCGATCGCGAGGGTCGGGGCCGCCGACTGCCTGCGCTCCGGGGTCACGACGGTCGGCGACGCGAGCTTCTCCGGCGCAGCGGCGACCGCCTGCGCGGAGCTCGGGCTGCGCGCGGTCGTCTACCTCGAGGTGTTCGGCGGCGCCGAGTCGGTCGCAGAGCGCTTCGAGCCGATGCGCGAGCGTCTCGACGGGACGCTTCCGGCCACCGTCCGGCTCGGCGTGTCGCCGCACGCGCCGTACACGTGCACACCGGAGCTGTACGAGGCCTGCCTGGCGCTCGGGCTGCCGGTCACGACGCATCTCTCGGAGAGCGCGCACGAGGCCGCGTACGTCCGCGACGGCAGCGGGCCGTGGTCGGAGCTCGCCGAGCTGCTGGTCGAGCCCCTCGGGACGAGCGGCATCCGCGCGCTCGCCGAGCGGGGCCTGCTCGCTCGCGAGCGTGCTCGCCGCGCACTGCGTCACCGTCGACGACGAGGAGATCGCGCTCCTCGCCGCCCACGACGTCGCCGTCGCGCATTGCCCGCGCTCGAACGGCTATCTCGGCTGCGGCGTCGCGCCGCTGCGCGAGCTTCGCGGCGCAGGCCTGCGCGTCTCGATCGCCACCGACAGCCCCGCCTCCACGCCGGGCTTCGACATGTTCGAGGAGCTGCGAGCCGCGGTGGCCGGCGCCCGGGCCAGGGAGCGCGACGCCGGAGCGCTGCCGGCCGCCGACGCGCTCGAGCTCGGCCACGCTCGGCCGGGGCTCGCGCGCTCGGGCCTCGACGACGAGGTCGGGTCGATCGTCCCCGGCAAACAGGCCGACCTCGCCGTCGTCTCACTCGAAGACTCCCCGCTCGACCCCGTGGAGGACGCAGCCACCGCGGTGGTTCTCGGCGGCTCACCGGACCGCGTCCTCGCTACTCTCGTAGGCGGCGACGAGCGCTACAGGAAAGGATCCACCGCATGGCGCGACATACGAAGAGCGGGGCGAAGCGCCCGAAGCCGAATGCTCCGGTGACCTCGCAGCGCGCCCGGCGCCAGCAGACGCCGCCCGCGATCGAGGACACGATGTTCTTCCCGCGCCTGCGGCGCCACGCGAAATGGATGTTCGTCTTCCTCGCGCTCGTGTTCGGGCTCGGCTTCGTCGGCTTCGGTGTCGGCGCCGGCGGGGTCGGGGTCGGCGACGTCTTCCGCGGCGGCGGCGGTGGCGGGCCGTCGGTCTCGAGCGCACGCGAGAAGACCGAGGAGAACCCCAAGAACGCGGCGGCCTGGGAGGAGCTCTCTCAGGCACTGCAGGCCGACGGCAACAACGCCGAGGCGATCCAGGCGCAGCAACAGGTGGTGGCGCTGCGCCCCAAGGACCCGAACGCGCTGCGCACGCTGGCAGCGCTCCAGCTCTCGATCATCAGCGAGAAGCAGACGCAGGCGCAGATCATCCAGGGCAACGCCGCGATCAATGCCGCCGGCCAGAACTTCCCCTCCTTCACGGTCGCCGGCGAGTCGGTGCTCGACGACCCGATCGGACAGGCGATCAACGCCGAGGCGAGCGAGAAGGTGCAGGTGCTCATCGGCGAGGCGCAGGCCGCAGCCACCGGGGCCGTCGACGCCTACAAGCAGCTCGTCGCGCTGCAGCCGAACGACCCCAGCGTGCAGCTCGAGCTGGCGCAGGCGGCGCAGCAGACCGGCGACTTCGCGACCTCGATCGCAGCCTACGAGCGCTTCCTCGTGCTCGCCCCGGACGACCCGAACGCGTCCGCCGTGAAGCAGCAGCTCGCGCAGCTGAAGCGCACAGACCGCCGCGTCCGGCTAGGCGGCTGCTGCTCGAGCCTCGTCGCACTCGGTGGGCGGGTTAGACTCGCCCCGGTGCAGCCGCCCAGCGTCAGTGCCAGTCAACTCCGGCGACGCGCCGCACAGGCGCCGGCGTCGCCTGTCGGCAGGGCTCGCCCTCACGCTCGCCGCTGTCGTCGTCGCCGGCTGCGCGGACACGGTCGGCTTCGACGAGGGAAACGGTGACCGGCTGCGAGGCAAGTCGTTGTTCGTGCCCAAGTGCGGGAGCTGTCACACGCTCGCCGACGCCGGGACCACCGCCGTGATCGGGCCCGAACCTCGACTTCGCCTTCTACCAGTACCGGGTCGACGCCTCCGGGGCGAATCCCGAGGATCCCGACTTCCAGGAGCAGCTCTCCGACCCAGGGGTCACGAGCACCGTGGCGAACACCGTCCGCGGGCAGATCGCCTACCCCGTCACCGACCCCTCCTCCGGGCTCCCCGGCATGCCGGCCGACATCGTCACCGGCCAGGACGCGGAGGACGTCGCCGCCTACGTCGCCTCGGTCGCGGGCCTCGGTGGCGACGGTGGCCCACCGCAGCCGCCGACGGCCGGCGGTCCGGTGGCGGCGGCACCGGTGGTGGCGGCGGCGGCGCTGCCGACGGCAAGCAGGTGTTCGCGAGCGCGGGCTGCGGGAGCTGCCACACGCTTGCCGATGCCGGCGCCGTCCGGGACGGTGGGCCCGAACCTCGACGAGGCCAGGCCGTCGCAGGAGCTCGCCGTCGACCGCGTCACGAACGGGCAGGGCGGCATGCCTCCCTTCGAGGGCCAGCTCACGCCCGAGGAGATCGACGCGGTGGCCGAGTACGTCAGTCTCCGTCGCCGGGAAGTAACCGCTCGACTGAGTCGAGTCGGCGACGGCGCGGCTGCCTACGTCGCCGTCTGACGCTCCAGAGTCGACGACGACGTGCGTCACGGCACGTCGAAGCGCTCACGCACCGCGACGGACGACGCCGCGCTCCAGCCAGTGGGAACGCCCCGGTGGATGAGTGGAGAGCACGATCTCGTCCGCGGGAAACGACCGCAGCGCGTCCTCGACGGCCTGCACCGGGTCGCCGTCGCCGATCTCGCCCTGGGCCTGCACGCCGACGGCCGCCAGCTGTTCGATGCTCGCGTCGAGCCGTAGCTGTGCGGCCTCACGGGCACCGTCCTCGTCCGACGTCCACGTGCGCACGCGGCGTGTTGAGCGCCGGGGAGAGGACGAGCACCGACGTGCCCGGCCTGGCGCGCCGGCCGTACGAGGTCGAGCAGCTCGCGCCCGCCGACGGTCTCGTTGGCCACGACCAGGAGCCGGTGGGTGTCGTCCACGCCGGAGCGCTCGACCCGCAGCGAGCCGCGGCGCTGCCGGCCGCCGCGCAGCGCGATCAGCGCGGCGATGGAGAGGACGACGAAGACGGCGATCCCGAGCCACGTCGAGATCCACGACGCCAGGGCGATCAGGCCGAAGTAGCCGAGCGAGAGCCAGACGAGCTTGAAGGCGGCCGCTTCGTCGCGCAGGGGGTTCTTCACGGCGCCGCCTCCCTGCGGGAGTCGGCGCTGCGGCTGCGCGGTCTGGAGCTCATAGGCACCGTCCTTGTGACGACCTCCACTATCTAGCGCATTTCCGGCGCAGACGGAAATGCACCACGGCTCGGATTGCGTGTCTAGATGAGGTAGACCGTCGTGTAGACGACGATCCACATCACGTCCACGAAGTGCCAGTAGATCCCGCCGATCTCGACACCGTGGTAGTGATCGGGCGAGAAATGGCCGCGGAAGGCGCGCACCGCCATGATCGTGAGCAGCGAGAGGCCGACGAACACGTGGGCGCCGTGCAGGCCGGTGAGGCCGAAGAACGCCGAGGCGAATGCGCCGTCGCTCGTGTTGAAGCCGACGTGGGCGTACTCGATCATCTGCGTGAGCAGGAAGGCGAGGCCGAGCAGGATCGTCGCGACGAGCCCCGCCTGGAGGCCGCGCCGGTGCCCGCGACGGATGGACTGCACGGCCCAGTGCATCGTGAAGCTCGACGTGACGAGGATCGCGGTGTTGACGCCTGCGACGAAGACGGGGAACTCGTACGGCTCGGGCGGCCACGTCTGCCACTTCTCGGGCTCGATGATGGTCGCTTCGGGGTTGACCACGCGGATGAAGAAGTAGGCCGCGAAGAAGGAGCCGAACAGCGCCGCCTCCGACGCGATGAAGAGGAACATGCCCGAGCACGCGCGAGTCGATGCGCGCGCTCTGGTGCGCAGGCGGCGGCCCGTGGTGCTCCTCGTGCAGCGGTCTCGGCGTGAGCGCTCACTTGCCGGCCTCGACAAGACGGTCCGCCGCGGGCGAGTCGACCACGACGTGCTCCACCGGCACCTTCGCGTCGGCGCGAAGCCGCCCGACGAGATCGCGCCGTAGCCAGCCCGACCGCTCGCCGGGGAAGGTGGACACGATCACCTCGTCCACCCGCTCGTCGTGGATCGCCTGCATCGCCGCGGTGTACGGGTCGGGGTGCGCGATCTGGCCGTGGGCGTCGATGCCGGCGCCGCGCAGCGCGGACAGCGCCGCACGCAACCGTCGCTCCGCATCCGGATGGGTCGTCTCGAGCGGGTCCGACTGCGGGCAGACCAGCAGGAAGCTCGCCGGGCCCTCGGCGGCGCGGGTCCGGATCCGGTTGAGCAGGGGCTGGCCGAGCACCGTCTCGTTGGCCACCACCAGGACGTTGGCAGACCCCGTCTCGCGGGCGACGTCGGCGATCACGTGCTCGACCGGCCTGTCACCGGCGACCTTGCGGATCTCGTCGAGGAGGTTACGGCGCAACCAGCCCGACTTCGCCTCCGGGTGCGTGGAGACGATCAGCTCGTCGACCTGCTCCAGGGCGAGCATGTCCCGCACGGCGTCGAGCGGTCCACCGTCGAACACGACGCCGTGGGCGGGAATGCCCGTCGTCGCGTAGCGCCTCGACGACGCGGTCGAGCCGGCGCCCGGCAGCCGCGCGGCGTGTGTCGTCGTAGACGACGTAGCCGGCCGCGGGCTCGTTCACCGGCGCGACCACGACGGCCCTGATCGGCCCCTGCTCGGCGCGGCGGCGCACGGCCTCGACCAGCTCGCGCGCCGGCCAGCGTCTCGTTGGCCACGACCAGGACGACGCTCAGCTCGCCCGACTCGCCGGCGTCGCTCATACGTGGGCCTCCTGCAGCGCCCCGCTGCCGCTCTTCATCACCGCATGCTTCGCGCCGGGCACGCCGTACTCGTACGGGCCGCCCACGACCGTCGGTATCTCGTCGAAGTTGAACACCGGCGGTGGCGACGACACCTGCCACTCGAGCGTCATGCGCGCGCCACGGGTTTGGCCCGGCCAGCGGGCCGCGCGCCCAGCTCACGATCATGTTGTAGAAGAAGATGAACATCGACGCGCCGAGCGCGAACGAGCGATCGAGATGAACAGGTTCACGTCGGCGAACTTGTCCGCGTAGTCGGCCGTGCGCCGCGGCTGCCCCGTGAGCCCGATCCAGTGCATCGGGAAGAAGGTCAGGTTGAAGAAGATGAACGTGAGCCAGAAGTGCAGCTTCCCGAGCCGCTCGTCGTACATGCGGCCCGTCATCTTCGGGAACCAGTAGTAGACGCCGGCGAAGACGGTCATCAGCGAGCCGCCGAAGAAGACGTAGTGGATGTGCGCGACGACGAAGTACGTGTCGGAGGCGTGGATGTCGATCGGCACCGCGCCGAGGTAGATGCCCGACAGCCCGCCGATCACGAACGTCGTGAGGAAGCCGAGCGCGAACATCATCGGCGTCGTCAGGTGGATCTTCCCCATGCCACATCGTGGCCAGCCAGCTGAACACCTTGATCCCGGTCGGGACCGCGATCAGGAGGGTGGTGACCATCATCGGGACGCGCAGCCAGTCGGCCATGCCGGCCACGAACATGTGGTGCGCCCACACCGAGAAGCCGAGCACGAGGATGCCGAGCAGCGAGACCGCCATCAGCCGGTAGCCGAACACAGGCTTGCGGCTGAAGACCGCGATCACCTCCGAGATGATCCCGAAGCCGGGCAGGATCATGATGTAGACGGCCGGGTGGCTGTAGAACCAGAAGATGTGCTGGTAGCCGAGCACGTAGCCGCCGCTCGTCCGGGGCGAAGAAGCTCGTGTGCATGACCCGGTCGAACATGACGAAGAACTGCGAGCCGGCGATGAACGGCGTGGCGAGGACGACCAGGAGCGAGGTGGTGAAGTTCGCCCACACGAGCAGCGGCATGCGCCAGAACGTCATCCCCGGCGCGCGCATGGTGATGATCGTGACCAGGAAGTTGAGCGCCGTGAGGATCGACGACGCGCCCGCCCACTGCACGCCCATGTTGAAGAACAGGGAGCCGACCGGCTGATCCGTCGCCAGCGGCGCGTAGCCCGTCCAGCCGGTGCCGAAGGCACCGCCTGGGGCGAGGAAGCGGCCACGAACATGACGCCCGGCGATCGGCAGCAGCCAGTACGAGAGGGCGTTGAGCCGAGGGAACGCCATGTCCGGCGCGCCGATCATGAGCGGGATCACGTAGTTCCCGAGCCCGGCGAAGACCGGCACCATGAACGTGAAGATCAGCAGCGTGGCGTGCATCGAGACCAGGCCGTTGAAGGTCTGGCCGTCGACGAACTGCAGCCCCGGCTCGGCGAGCTCGGCGCGGAAGAGCATCGCCATGAAGCCGCCGATGACAGGAAGATGAAGACCGTGACCGTGTACTGGACGCCGATCACCTTGTGGTCGGTGTTGACGCGGAAGTAGTCCTTCCACGAGTAGGCGCCGTGCCCCGAGTGGTCCTCCGGCAGCGTCGGCCGTCCCGAGAGGTAGTACAGCCAGTAGTCGAACGCGCCGAGCCCGAGCAGGAAGCCGATGGGCGCCAGTCGTCAGCGCACCGACGAGGGTGATGATCTCCCAGTCGTAGACCGGGTCCCAGCCCGCGAGCCAGCGGATCGGCCGACGACGATGTACATGCCGATCAGGAAGAAGACGCCGGCGCACCACGACGCCGCGATCGAGGCCGGGCCGCATCAGGAAGCCGCGCCGCCGCTGCGGACGGTCCGTGCTACCGTGAGCCGCGTGCGTGCGCGCCGTGCTGTGCGACGGTCGTCACATGCTCATCCCTTGGTCTCCGTCAGGTAGGTCACCAGCGCGTCGAGTCTCGTCCTGCGTCAGCGACTGGCCGAACGTCTTCGGCATCACGCCAGGCTGGAAGCCGCGCCGTGACTCGCGTCGGGGTCGACGATCGACTCGCGAACGAACTCGTCGAGCGGCTGTCCGGCCTGCTCCGCCGCGCGCCGCGAGGTCGTCGAGGCCCGGGCCGATCGCTCCGTCGGTGCCGGCCGGCTGCGAACGCGTGGCATCCGCCGCAGCCCGCGCTGGCGAAGATCGCCGCCCGTCGGGTGCGCCACCCGGGCCGCCGGCGGCCGCCTGCTGCTCCGTCACCCACGCGGTCGAAGTCCGGCCTGCGACAGGACCCGCACGGGCGCTCGCATCGTCGCGTGGCCGAGCCCGCACAGCTCGGTGCAGATGAGCGTGAAGCTGCCGGTGCGCGTCGGCGTGACGACGATCGTCGTCTCGACGCCGGGCAGCGACGTCCTGCTTCTGGCCCATCTCCGGGATCCAGAACGAGTGGATCACGTCGGCGGCGGTCATCTTGAACTCGACGTCCGCGATCGACCGGGAGCACGAGCTCGTACGACCGCAGGCCCTTCTGGTCCGGGTACTCGAACCGCCAGGCGAACTGCTGCGCGAACACCTTCACGGTCGAGCGCGTTGTCGCCGGCGTTCGCGTTCTTCGACAGCACGACCGCGCTGACGACGCCGATCGCGATCACGAGCACGGCCGGGACGGCCGTCCACGCGATCTCGAGACCCGGTGTGACCGTGGATCGGGCGGCCGTCGCCGTCGTCCTCGGGCTGGGCACGAAAGGCGAACACCGAGTAGAGGCTGACCGCCGGCGACCAGCGCGAAGATGCCGATGCAGATCACGGTCGCGAACCAGTAGGTGAACGTGATCCGGTCCATCTCCTCGGACGCGGAGATCGGCAGCCACGGGATCAGGACAGCGACGAGCGTGACCAGGATCGCGGTGACGATCCCGATCGCGACCATGCGCACCAGGGCAGCCCTGCGAACCACCGGGGCGAGCCTACACGACTCCCCTCCCGCGCAAGCGCGGGATCCGCTCCCGCGGATCCCGCACGCGCCACGACCCTAAAGGCGTCCGCTTCGCGGCCGCGCCGCGGCTACTGACGAGCGCACGTCCTCCCGGCTGTCGTGCTTCCGAGGCTGGAGCCTCGTCGGCGAGGCACCGGTCTGCGCTCCGATCCACCGCGCGTACCTCGCGGCCATGCTCAGACGAGCCGCGCTATCCTTCGCAGCCGCTCGGGCCGTTAGCTCAGTTGGTAGAGCAGGGGACTCTTAATCCCAAGGTCGAAGGTTCGAATCCTTCACGGCCCATCGCCTTAATTCCTGCAATCGGGGCTGTTCTTCGATGTCTTGGGTCTACCGATGTGGGGAGAGGGCAACTTACGCAAACTCAAGTGTTACCGGGACCCGGGGAGGTCTGTCCGACGGCGCTCTACGGCAACGTCTGATCGAGCTCTACGGCAATCGCCGCCGCATCCCAGAGGTCGAGCGTGCGTCCTCGTTCGCGGCCGGCGACGAACGCGGCGCTCGTCTCGCTCGTCAGAGGGCCGGCCAGGTCGGCTCGCGCGTCGTCCCAGCTCCCGTAGCGCGCGCGCTCGCCCTCGGTCTCGACCGCGCCCCAGAGCAGCCCGGCCCGGTACGGCACACAGCGGATGAGGGCGAGGCGGGCGAGGCCGGTCATCGCGTATAGAGCCCAGTGCCGGTTCTCCTGCGTCCACTCGAGGCGGAGTGCCTCGGTGCCGTGCTGCTCCGCCTGCTCGAGGTCGCCGCGGTCGAGTGCGAGGAAGAGCAGATTGCCTAGCTGGCCGGCGAGCCACCAATCCCAGCCGCGCTCGCGCGCCATCTCTGCGCCGCGAGTGACGAGCTCGGTGCCGCCCTCGACCTCTCCGTCGGCGACAAGGAGCTGACCGAGGACCGAGTAGTTCGGGATCTCAACGAGCGGGAACCGTCCCTGGGCCTGCGCGTGAGTATCCTGGGCGAGCTCGCGCGCGCGCTCTGGGTCTCCCCGCACAAGGGCGCTCATGGCAAGCCGGTGTGTCAGTCCGGCGATCGCGCGCTCGTCTCCGAGGGTCAGGGCCAGCGCCAGCCCCTCCTCGTAGAGCCGCTCGCCGCGCTCGCGCTCGCCCGCCATGTCAGCCGCTCCGCCGTGTGCACGGAAAGCCCGAACGCGAAGGCCCGTGGCCAGCGGCGCCGCATGCTCCGAGATTCGGTCGAACCGTTGCATGCCCTCGTGAGGGGCATGCGCGTTCCAGAAATTTTCGAGCGCGACGGCAAGCTCGAGCGCGAGCTCGATGTCGTTGTCCGTGGCCCAGTCGAGCGCTGCGCGCAGGTCGTCGCGCTCGCCTAAGGCGATCGTGAGCACGCCTCCCTCGTCGTCGTCCTCGGTGAGGTGGGCGGAGCGGGCAATCGCCAGCATCCGCTCCGCGTGCGCCCGACCCAGAGCGTGTGACTGGCCCGCCGCTACCAACTGCTCGGCGGCAAACTCGCGAATCGTCTCCAGCATCCAGTAGCGCTCGTCGCCAAGGGGCGGCCCGGTGCGGCGACGGAGCAGGCTCTTGTCGAGGAGCGAGCCGAGAGTGTCGAGATCGGCATCGCACACTTCGGCCGCCGACTCGAGTGTCCAGCCTGCCGCGAACACCGACAACTTGGCGAACAGAAACTGCTCGTGGGGCTCGAGGAGGTCGTAGCTCCACGCGACCGTCGTTCGCAGGGTCGCGTGGCGGCGGTCGGAGTCGCGGCTCCCTCTGAGCAGATCAAGGCGTTCGCCGAGCCGCTCGAGGAGCATCTCGGGAGAGAGCAGCTTCGTGCGGGCGGCAGCGAGCTCGAGCGCGAGCGGTAGGCAGTCGAGGTGGGCGCAGAGCTCCTTGACCGATGTCGTTCGCTCGATCCCTGTTGTGACGGCTCGCGCGCGTGCCAGAAACAGCTCGACCGCGTCGTCCTCGACCATGGGCGGCAGGTCGATCTGCACCTCTCCCTGCACGCGGAGTGCTTCACGACTCGTTACCAGAAGCCGTAGCGTCGGCGTTCCTGCGATGAGCGACGCGACGACGAGTGCCGCCTCGGGTAGGAGATGCTCGGCGTTGTCGAGGACCACACGCGTCCGCCTCTCATTGATGCGAGCCGCGATGGACGCGACATCGCCGGAGGCGGCACCGAGCGTCTCCCCGATCGTCGGCGCCACCAGCGCGGCGTCACGCAGCGGGGCCAGTGGCACAAACAGGGTCGCTCCATCGGCTTCCTCCGCGAGCAGGCGTGCGAGCTCGATGGCGAAGCGGGTCTTGCCTGTCCCGCCCGGGCCGAGGATCGTGAGCACCCTCGGATCGCGCTCCAGCACGAGCGACACGGCTTCGTAGAGTTCGCGCTCACGCCCGAGGAACTGGGTCGCTGGAGTGGGGAGGTCGACCGCGCCAGGCGTTTGCACCGGCGCGAATTGCTCCGTGCCGAGCTGCAGCAAGCGGACGGGCACGTCGAAGTCCTTGAGCCGGTGCCTCCCGAGGTCGACGAGTTGCTGGGTCTCGAGCAGCGCCGCGGTCGGCTCGGAGACGAGGGTTTGGCCGGCATGCGCGAGCGACGCGACGCGGGCGCCGCGATGGACGTCGATGCCAACATAGCCCTCGGCGGTCACGGTCGGCGTGCCTGTATGCAGGCCGATGCGCACGCGAATTGGCCCGTCGGCGAGCACCGCGTGACCGCCCGTGGCCGCGTGCGCGGCGCCCATAGCGGTAGGGAAGGCTGCGAAGAACGCATCCCCCTGCGTGTCGACCTCGATGCCTCCGTTCGCCGCGAAGCACTGACGGAGCGCCTCGCGATGCGCGGCGAGGGCGTCGGCATAGGCCTCCGGCCCGAGCGAGTGCAGCAGCCGTGTGGAGCCCACGACGTCCGTGAACAGGAAGGTGACGGTGCCGGTCGGCAGGTCCTCGCGCACGTCTGGGAGGGTACGACGTCAGCCCGTGTTGCGGAACGCCGCCGCGATGTCCGCGGATCGGCCGAAGCAGCGGCCGCGCGCGCACGACAGGCGCGTGGAGCGGCCCTGAGGCGCGCGGCACACGACGGCGACGGCATGCTCGGCATCTACCTCGACGGTCAGCATCCAGGCCCCGCGGCGTCGCTTTGGACGGTCAACGACATCTGCACGTGCGCCGAAGTCGAAGCGCCGCTCTTCACCCACGCCTTGCTCACCGGCGGCGGCCGCAGTTTGGCGGTCTCGCTCGATGCGACAGAGCCGACGGAACCTTCATCCACCTCGTGTACATGCGCGATCTCCCCCTGCTCTGGTTCGACTGAAGACGAGCCGAGAAGAGCGGCGTCAGCGGGAGCGCCGTCTCTTGCCCCAGCGTGCTCTCACCCGAAGCCACTCACTCGGCGAGTGCTGACTCCGCAAGGGGGCAACACTGGGGCAACCAGCTCCTCAGAGAGCCACCGAGACCCCAGGCCGGAAACCGTGTTGAGAAACGCAACTCGTCTCTGCTCCTCTCGGTCTAGCTGAGATCCAGAGCCTCTCTTAATCCCAAGGTCGAAGGTTCGAATCCTTCACGGCCCATTTCGCACGTTTCGTCCTCTAGCGTTCATGCCGATTTGGCTCCGTTGAGCCGTTTCGGGCCGATGCGAAACGTGCGCGGCTCGTGCTCCATTTGCGGTCCCGCACAGACCCCGATGCAGACCTCGAGAATCTCGCTCTCGCCGTCGCCGGTGCGACATGGATGACTGATACTCCGCGGAATGCGCGCGGTTCGGTTGCTTCTTGTGCTCGCGGCATCCGTGACACCAGTGCTGTTGGCCGCGTGCGGCGGCGAGGCAAGCAGTGAGCCGCATGTGACGCTGACCGACGACGGTTGCATGTACGAAGGGGACGAGACGCCGCCAGCGACCCGCGTGTTCTCGGCCGACGTAGAGAACAAGAGCTCGAAGCCCGGTTACGTCGTGCTTGTCAAGATCGACGAAGGCGGCACGTTCGCCGAGCTGGAGGCCTACGTGAAGCAGAAGCAGAGGCTCGAGGAAGGCCTCGACATGAGGGGTCTGCCAACCTTTACCACCCCGCTCGCGCGAGTCGACACTGGCGCGGGAGGCAGCGGCGTGCTGGTCGCCGATCTTCGGCCGGATCGGTACGCCTTCCTGTGCGCCCACGACTTCGTTCCCTCGACTTCCGTCTTTCTCGTGACACCGCCACTCGACGTCGCCTCCTCGGTCGGGGGCTGAGGTCGCGCGCTTCGCGGGCCGCCGGACACCGACGGCAGGGCGCTACTCTCGCCGTGCGATGACGTCCGCCGACCACGCCGGCGCGCTCCGCGTGGCGATGCTGGCGCCGATCTCGTGGCGGGTGCCGCCGCGGCACTACGGGCCGTGGGAGCAGTTCGTGTCCCTGCTGACCGAAGGGCTCGTCGCTCGCGGCGTCGACGTGACGTTGTTCGCCACCACCGACTCCGTCACCCGCGCACGCCTCGTCGGCACCGCGCCGACCGGCTACTCGGAGGATCCCGGCCCTCGACCCCAAGGTGTGGGAGAGCCTGCACATCTCCGCGGTGTTCGAGCGTGCCGCGGAGTTCGACGTGATCCACAACAGCTTCGACTTCCTGCCGCTCACCTACAGCCGCCTGGTCGACACGCCGGTCGTCACCACCATCCACGGCTTCTCGTCGCCACGGATCGTCCCCGTCTACGAGAAGTACGACCGCGACGGGTACTACGTCGCGATCAGCGACTGCCGACCGGCACGAGGCACTCGAGTACGTCGCCACGATCCACCACGGCATCGACATGGAGCAGTTCCAGGTCGGGACCGGCAGCGGCGACTACCTGCTCTTCTTCGGCAGGATCCACCCCGAGAAGGGCACTGCCGAGGCGATCGACGTGGCGGCGCGGGCAGGGATGCCGCTGACGATCGCCGGGATCGTCCAGGACGAGGCGTACTTCGAGGAGCTCGTCGCAGCCGCGAGTCGATGGAGACCGGGTCAGCTACGTCGGTCCGGTACCGGCCGGCGAGCGCGCAGCGTCTGCTCGGCGGCGCGCGTGCGCTCCTGCACCTGGTCAGCTTCGACGAGCCGTTCGGCTTCAGCGTCGTCGAGGCGATGGCGTGCGGCACACCCGTGATCGCTACCCGCGCGGCTCGATGCCCGAGATCGTCCGCGACGGCGAGAGCGGCTTCATCGTCCGCTCGCTCCACGACGCGGTTGCCGCGGTCGCCGCCTCGAGCGGCCTGGACAGGCACGTCGTCCGCGCGTCGGTCGAGCAGTCGCTTCGCCTCGGAGCGCATGGTGGACGACTACCTCGCCGTCTACCGGCGGGTCGTGGAGCTCGCACGAGCGACGCCGCTCGTAACCGGTCGTGTCCGAATCGGCGTCCGGACGGGCCTCGCGGGGTGCCTCCCGCCGTGTCCGACTCAGTCGGACGCGCGCTGTGCTGCGCCGAGCCTCTCCACTTCCTGCGCGATCTCGCGCAGCGCCTGCTCGAGCCCCTCGCTTCGCGCGACGAGCTCTGCGATCGCGACCTGCGTGCCGGCGGTCGACAGGACCGCGTGCTCACTCTTGTGAGACCGGATCAGCTCGTCAACACGCTCGTAGAGGGTCGCGTACACCGTGTCCATACCGCTCTCCTTCGTCGACAGATCGATCATAGAGGCCGCCGTCCCCTCTGTGCCGGTCGCGAGGGCACGGGCCGACCCGTGCGGGTCACGCCCCTGCCAGGGCTACGGCGAGCCCGCGAGGACGGCCTCGAGCAGCTCGTCGAGGCTGGCGGTGGCGACGACAGATCGTCGTGTCCGCGGCGCCGTAGTACATGCGGACCTCGCCGCACGTCCTCGTCGTGGACGAGACCGCAGGGGAAGACGGTGTTCGGCACGTCGCCCTCCCGCTCGTAGGGCGCCAGCGGGGCGAAGACCCAGTCCGGCGCACGGTGGAGAAGCCGTGTCGGCTCGTCGAGATCGACGAGGGCGAGCCCGACCCGGTAGAGGGCGCCGGCGACCGTCTCCTTCACACCGTGGTAGATCAGCAGCCAGCCGCTGTCGGTCTTGAGCGGCGGCGGCCCGAGGCCGATCCGCAGCGAGTCCCACCAGGCACCTTCCCGCGGCTGGAGCACACGTTCGGGGGCGCTCCAGCTGGCGAGGTCTTCGGACCGCGACAGGAGCACCTCGCCGCGGGAGCCGCCGAACGCGGTCATCGGCCGATGGAAGAGCACCCACTTCCCGTCGACGCGCTCCGGCAGGAGAGCCGCGTTCTTGTCCTCGGGGTGCATGACGATGCCACGGCGCTCGACCGAGGTGAAGTCCTCGGTGGTCGCCATGTAGACGGCCGGCCCGGCGGGCCCGTACGCCGTGCAGGTGATCACCCACCTGCCGAGCTCGCTCACCCAGACGGCTCGCGCGTCCTCGAAGCCCCACTGCTCGCTCTCGACGCCCTCCTCGGCCGCCAGCAGCGGCTCGGGCGCT
>CAVTBP010000002.1:0-199687 GCA_963732985.1 uncultured Actinomycetes bacterium
ATGTCAGTCGGTCGGCATAACCGCTGCTCGAGCGGCACACGCCGCGGCGCGAGCCAGGCACCCCACCCCGCGACTCAGTTCCTGCGTCTGAGGCCTGGTCGGCGGATGGTCGACAAGTCGGGCAAGTTCCTGGCTCCGCGAGGTTGACAATCGGTTGACCCTCGTGAGGATCGCAGTATCCATGCGGCCTTGGGGGTGGCGTCCTACTCTCAGAGTAGGTGCTCAGCCTTCGGCGGCACCCACCCCCGACCGGCTCGATGCCGCGGGGCTGGTCACAGGACTCGACGGGGTACGGGCCGGAAGAAGACCGAATAGCGGGACCCCTCCCCTCGCGAGGTGCTCAGGCGCTGGGGCCTGCTCGCGGGGGACGCACTCGCGTCAAGGCCCCGCAGTGCGAGGCCTCGATGATCTCGTAGCGCCTTCCCGCGGCTGCTCAGCTGACCTCGACGACGGGCGCAAAGCCGCCGTAGATCAGGCGCTTGCCGTCGAACGGCATGGGGTTCTGGTCGGACTGGGCCGAGGATCTTCCATCACCTTCGGCATGGCCTTGTCACGCGTCACCTTGTCGGGCCACTCGATCCAGGAGAAGACCACCGTCTCGTCGTCTTTCGCGTTGACGGCGCGCCGAAAGTCGGTGACCGTGCCCTCGGGAACGTCGTCACCCCAGCACTCGATGTACCTTCGCCGCGCTGAGCTCGACGTACAACGACATCGCTTTTCTTCGGCGAAGTTCTTCACCCAATAACTTCCTGTTGTTGGCCGTCGGTACGGCCGCAACGAATCCGTCGATGTACGTCATCGCGATTCGCCTCCTCTCATGAGGTGGTCACCGTAGAACTGCCCGACCACGTCGCACACGAAACCCGCCGTTTCGGACGGCCCACTGTGAACTATTACCCCTAACACGTCGTTGCCAAACCTGCCTACAAAGGCTTCGCCAGCGAAAACTTGTCACCGACTCTCTGCGTGTTTCAGCGTGGACGCGCCATCCATGGCCAACATCGCAGAACCGGGGTCAAGTACTGCTGCACCGAATGCCGCAAGAGCGCAGAGCCAGCGCGCATACCGCCGCCGGCTGGGCGAGGCCAACGGCTGAACAGCATTCGGATGAGGGCGTGGGTCACGTGTCAGTCTCTACCGCGTACGGGCGAGGCTGAGATGCGGCCGGAGCAGGCCGCGAGAAAGGAGTCTGAAATGACGCGGTACCTGATTTCGTTCCCCAGCGGCGCCATGGACCACATCCCCGCTGAGGAGTTCCCCGCCGTAGGAGAGGCTGCTCATGCGGTGGTCCAGGAGGCCATGGACGCAGGCGTTTTGGTGTTCGGCGGCGGGTTGGCCGAGAACGTGGATCCCGTCATGGTGGCCGGTGACGGGACGATCACCGCTGGCACTTACCCGCAGACCAAGGAGTTCAACGGCGGGTTCACGGTCATCGACGTGACCTCTCGGAAGGCAGCCTTGGAGTGGGCCGCGAAGATCGCCGCCGCCTGCCGCTGTGCTCAAGAGGTCCGCGAGTTCGGGCCTGACGCAGCGGTGGGTAATTGAGAAATCCATAGTCGCGGTCGTCGGGTGTTGCCCATCCAAGAAACGGGAGGGGTCGCATCGCCTGGATCTGTCGATCTGACGTGACATCGTGCTGGTGATGGAAGCGGGCGGCCGACCCCGGAGCGTGACGGTGGTCGCGGGCGTGCTCGGAACGGTCGCTGTCCTTTGTGCGCTGGTGGGTGTGGCTGCATCCCAGTTCTCGAACTGTTGTGGCTCACCCGATCCGCCCGACCAGACCTACGCGCTGGTTGGCTTGCTTGTCGGCGGTGCGCTCGTTCTCGCGGCGGGTGGCTTGTGGGCTCGGTTCCTTCCGCCGTGGGCCCTTCTCATCTGCGTCGCCTGCGTGCCGGTCGTGTGCGCGGTCTCGGCTTCGTCCTCGAGCGATCTCGCGGGTGCGCTGCCGTTCGCGGTCGTCGGCTGGGCGGTGTTTTGGTGGTTCCTGCGGCGGCCACGCGTCGCAGCATGGCTGCGCTCTGCGAAGTCGTAGGACTCGGTGGACCATCACCGTAGGAACTCGACGAAGTTTGTCTCGATGAGGTCAGCGGCCTGGGCGCTCATTGACTCAGTCTTGACCGCATCGTCGCACGAGCGGCGTGACACCACCCGTACCCCTCCCCCCGCGCCTAGTACCCCGATGGGGGCTGCGGCTCGCATTGCGCGTGGACCTGCTTAGGGCGAACAAGCGCGTGCCCGACGCCCGGCTCGCTTAGTCGGCGAGCCAGTCTCAGTCGATCGAGATCGTCACGCTCTCGTCCCCGAGGCCAGCTTGACCGAAACGGGAACGTCGAATCCATCCTCCGTGCGATACGCCTCGAGAAGCTCGGCGAAGCGCGTGTGAATCTCACGCTGCAGCTTCTCCGGCTGACCGAGGATCATCGGGCGAACGCGCACGGCCCCCTCGAGAAGTCCGTCCCAGAGCTCGTCGCCGTCGGCCAGGTCGAGGCCGAACTCGACGGTATCGACCGTCACGTCGGTGAGCCCAGCGCCCTCCAACAATGACGCGAACGTCGCGTCGTCCGCGAACCTGAAGAAGTTCGGTCCGGCAGGAACATCGGCGGGGGGATGCGCCCCTGCCGCCACGAACGCCTCGAAGAAGACCCCGATCCAGCGACCTCGCGACGGCTCATCCCACACGCTGAACGCAGCCCGGCCGCCGGAACGCAGCACGCGAGCGGCCTGCTCGACGGCTCGCTCAGGAGTCCCAAGGTGCAGGAGCACGAATGCCGCGACGACCGCGTCAAACGACTCGTCCTCGAACGGCAGTGCAGTCGCGTCTCCATGCACGAACTCGACGCCCGCTACGTGGGCGCGTGCATAGGCGAGCATCGTGTCCGAGAAGTCGACGCCAATCGGCTCCGCACCGCGCTCGGCCGCTTTCGCAGCGACGTAGCCGGGGCCGGTCGCGACATCGAGGAGCCGTGTTCCCCTGCGGGCGCCCACCGCATCGAGGAGCGGCACTGCGACCTGCGGTGTCACGCGCCCCAACAGCCCGTGGTACGCGGAGGCCTCCTTCGTCGTCCAGCCGGCCTCCTCGAACGCATCGAATGCGGCGGGGTCGTACTCAGTCACGACCTGAAGTATGGAAAATCGTCGGGTGCTCGGCTCAAGCGGCCGCTGGTACTCAGACGGCACCGGCTCACTAGTGCCGTACTGCAAGTCGTGTGCCGAGCTCGAGTTCCCGGCGCTCTGACGACCACTGGCGAGACGACGCTCGCGCGTCTGACTCTCGTCGTTCGGGACGCCACGAGCAGGACGGTTGACCGGTCGACGGAAGTACAGGAGACTTCAGGAGTCGTGCGCCGTTGGGCAGTCTGTCTACTGGTCTGCTCAGCGCTCGTCGCGTTGACCGGATTCGGCGGGCAAGCCGCCGCGATCAGCCCAGGCGACCGAGTTGAAACCATGCGTCTGGTCAAGGGCACCGTGGCGACAGCGCATCACAAATTGTTCGACACGTGCGACCCAGTGATCGTGAAGAGCGGCGTGTTCTCCCGCCGATGCGGCGTCGTGCCCAGGGTGAAGCGTCTCTTCGTCGGCTACGGCGTGTTCGCGCCTCCGCGTGAGATAAGCAAGGTCTGGGCGCCATCGACCTGGCGGGCATGGCTCGATGGTCGGCGCATCCAACTCACTGCGTTCGGTTGGTCGGACAGAACGCTCTCTCGCTTCCACCCGGCGGGTGGGAAGGATGTGACACTTCGCGAATGGCGCGTCATGTTGCTGGGCGCGACGCCTGGTCGGCATGTCATTCGCTACCGGTTCCGAGACTCCGCCGGTTGGATCGACGCCACCTGGAAGTTCACGATCTCTCCTCAGTAGGACAGCGGTCACACGGTCTTAGGGCGGAGCGTGTCTCGGCTCAGGGAACATGCCTGCACACTCGGGCACTGGCTCACCATTCTCGCGACCCCCGGGCCTAGAGATTCGAGCGAGTCGCACGGCCGGACTCGTCGCGTCTAGGATCAGCCATTCTGACGTCGAGCGGAGGAGCCTGGCGTGACGGAGACAGCCGAGGGAAGCATCGTACGCCTGCCAGGAGAGGGCAACACGACGTCGCTCTTCGGCGACAGCTACACGATCAAGGCGGCAGGTGGAGAAACGGGTGAGGCGCTTTCTGTCATCGAAGCTGAGTTGGCTCCTCACTCGAGCGGTACACCACTCCACGTGAACACACGCGAGGCCGAGAACTACTACGTGCTCGACGGCACGCTCACGTTCCAACTGGGCGAATCCCCGGTCGAGGCGCCGGCCGGGTCGTTCGTCCACATCCCCAAGGGTGTCGTCCACACCCACTGGAACGCCACGGGCGAGGCCGTCAGGCTGCTGGGTATCCCCGCTCCGGCCGGTTTCGAGACGTTCTTCGCTGAACTCGCCGAGCTCATGGTGGCGATGCCGCCCGGCCCACCGGACATGAGCCAGATCGGAGCGCTCTACGAGCGGTTCGGCCTCCAAGTCGTCGGCCCGCCACCGAACGCCGGAATCTGACGTCGCCGAGACATGCTGACCCGAGCCTCCTTGGAGGCGGGCGACCGGCTGGGGTCCGAGCGACTCGCGTCGGAGATCGCGGCCGGAGCAGCACTCGCACGAGAAGAGGCGTAACCCTCGCTCTCGGACGGAGTGATCTGACAACGCCCAGCTGAAGGCCCCACCCCCGCTCGAGGCTCGGATCACGATGGGGCCCGGATGCGGGAGGGCGGTACCCGCTAGGGAGTGCAGCTGAGTCCATCGCGGCACTTTCCCACGCAGGACGTCGGCTATGAGTCAGTCGGCAGGTATGGCCCTTACGTGGCCGAGATGCGTTGCGCCGGGCATGGGCGAGTCGACTGCTCTCACCTTCCACGCCTTGCCGTCGAACTCGACCGTCTCGCCAACGGTTACGACATGGCCCAGATCGACACGCTTCGACTTGATCGGCCAGCCGTCGCGGCCGTACTCAACGACGTAGACGTGTGGCCGCTCATCGGGCACTGTCCGACGGTAGCTATCCAGCGGGCACCCGGAAAGTCCGTACGCTTGCTCGCGGCGCCAGGTCCGCGTAGCGGCCGACCCGCCATCGCAAGTCGAGTCGCGTCTCGTCGGGAACCGCGACCCATAGAGCGGGTCACAGGACGCGGGTGTGTCTGTAGCCGGTTCGTCGAGGACTGGGCGTGTCGCTGCGAGTGTCGTGCAACTGCCAGACTTGCTCTTGATCTCGAGCGAGCTGCCGAGCGCCTCCATTCGATCGCGGAGATATGAGGCTCGAGCCCCGACCCGGATCTGCGGCCGTGGGGACTCGGAGCGTGGCTCGGAGTTGGGCTTGGGCCTTGGCAGTAGACTCGGCTGAGTGGCGACGTTGTGGCTTGAGCCGGTGCGTCGCGGCCGTCATCACCTCGTGCTGCGCTACGGCGTTGGTGAGCTCAGCTTCACGACGACCTACTGGTATGACGACGTGGACTTCTCGCTTCTGGCGGCGGTCTACGGTGAGGAGTTCCTCCGCAGGGTCGAGTTCCACCTACTTGTGTTCGAGGCCAACAAGGCGGCCAGTCTGGCGCCGGATGAAATCGACCTCGGGTCCTACGCCGACCTCCTCACTAAGCCTTTGTGGGAGCTCTGGGAGACGCTGTTCCATCACGTGTGGGGGGTATGGCGCTACGAAAACAGTCTTCCGGACTACCGGCTGCCGCGGCCATCCCGCCGGCTGAGTGTCGGGGCCGGCGCAGCGGCGACCGTCGTCAACCCATGCGAGCGCTTGTTGCTGCTATGCGGCGGAGGCAAGGACAGCCTTGCCTGCATGAAGCTGCTCGAGCGAGGCGGCATCGCGTACGACACCTTCGCGTACTCGCATTCCACCTATGGCTCAGCCGCCTTCCAGCACGACTTGATCGGCGGACTTGTCGCGCAGTGCGCGCCGCACGCTCAGCACCGCGGCTGGGTGTTCGACGACGCGCTCGATGCGCCCATCGCCGAAACCCATCCCGAGCGCGGCATCCAACGGATCGTCGCGGCCGAGACAGTGAGCTCGTACTGGACCGCGCTGCCCGTCGCACTCCAGCACGGGTTCACAGAAGTCGCGCTCGGCATCACACGCTCTACCGACGAACATAACCTCGTCTGGGACGTGACGGGCGAGCGAATCAACTACCTCTGGGGCATGAGCAGCCAGGCGGAACGGCTGCTGTACGACTACATCCGCCGGCACCTCATCTCTGACCTCAGCATGTTCCACCTCCTGCGCTCGGTGTACGACCTGAACGTCTTCTCCATGCTGCGGACCGCCCTCACCGCGGTACCGAGTACGCATTCGTGCGCTCGGCAGAAACCGTGGTGTTGCCGCTGCGCGAAGTGCATCTACGTCTGGATGAACTACGTCGCCTGGCTCCCCGAAGAAACCGTCTCCAAGACATTCCAAGTCAACCTCTTCACGATCCCCGAGAACCGGTCACTCCTCCGCAAGATGCTCGGCCTCCAGAGCTACAAGCCGACAGACTGCGTCGGCACAGTCAGCGAAGCTCGACTTGCCTTCTCAATGTGTCGCGCAAAGGGCGTCGGCGGCGTCATCGCCGACGACATCGACGTCGCCGAGTTCATCGCCGAAGCCCCAGCCACGCTCGATCGCTACGGCGCAGTCGCCCGACCCGAACCAACGTTCCCGCCCTCCCTGGCGACCCGCCTGGACGCTCAACTTCAAGACCAAGCAAACATCACCCAAACCGTCGCCCGCGCCACCCTCAACCTACCCGCCCAATCCTGACGCGGTCCGTTTAGCGCGGTCTCTACCACCCGTCGCGCATCTGACCGACGGCAGCAACAACACCCTCTGAACGCGCATCAAGCTGCTCGTCGAGCGAGCACCCTCGGGTGACATTCCCGAACACTGGCCCAGGGAACGCTGATGTTCCTCGGGCTCTGTTAGCCGTAGCTCGGTAGCGTCTCGTCGATGTCCGGGTTGGAGGACGAACTCGACGCTCTCGTCTCGGAGACTGCGTTTTCGGGTGTGGTGAGGGTGGACCGCGCCGGACGGGTCGACCTAGCAAGGGCCTACGGGTTGGCTCACAGAGGCTGGGGGATCGCCAACGAGGTTGACACGAGATTCGCTATCGCGAGTGGAGCGAAGGGCCTGACGGCTCTGACGGTGGTGTGCTTGATCGAGGATGGTGTCATCGACCTCTCGACAACCGCTCGGTCGATGCTCGGCGAGGATCTTCCGCTCATCGACGACGACGTGACGATCGAGCACCTCCTTTCACACCGGTCGGGCATCGGTGACTATCTCGACGAGGAGATCGATCTCGAGCTGAGCGACTACTTGATGCCGGTCCCGGTGCATGAGCTCGCGACGACCGAGCAGTACCTGGCGGTGTTGGATGGGCATCCGAGGAAGTTTGCTGCCGGCCAGCGTTTCGCGTACTGCAACGGCGGCTACGTGGTGTTGGCGCTGATCGCCGAGCGTGCCAGCGGGGTGCCCTTCCACGATTTGGTGCGTCAGCGTGTCTGTGAACCGGCCGGGATGCTCGACACGGCGTTCCTGCGTTCGGACGAGCTTCCCGGCCGCGTCGCTCTCGGGTACCTGACGATCGACGGCGCGTGCAGGAGCAATGTGTTCCACCTGCCGGTGCGTGGAAGCGGCGACGGTGGTGTCTACTCCACCGTGGCCGACATCGCCTCGCTCTGGCGGGCATTCTTCGGTGGCCAGATCGTGTCGCTGGACTGGGTCGGGGGGATGGTGCGCGCCCGCAGCGACGTGCCGTCGGCGGGTGAGCGCTACGGGCTGGGCTTCCGGCTGCACGCAACGACCGACACCGTCATGTTGGAAGGCTGCGATTCAGGGGTCTCCTTCCGCACCGTGTACGACCCGCGCGCGACTGTCTCGCACACGGTGATCTCGAACACGTCCGATGGAGCCTGGCCCATCACTCAGCACCTCGACGAACGACTCACCGCCTGACCAGCAAGCCTCGTCGCGTACTCAAGCCGGTGTCGAGACGAATCAGCGGCTCAAGCCCACGGAGATTCGTCGTACTGCGGTAGATCGTCGCGGATCTCATACCACGACGCCTTCGAGCCGACGAAAATGTGCGCCACAGGCTTGAGCACCGGCTCGTCGATCAGCGTCCCATACGGAATACGGATCCTGCCTTCATAGCCCGTCCAATACAGCAGCGAGAAGCACTCCTTGCAGCGCACCGCGTGACGTCCGTCCGCATCGCCTTGCACGACCAACGAATCCTCACCCTTGGTCAGCCTCATCTTCTCCGGTTCGATCTCGCCCCAGGGCTTGAAGACCGAACCCGTCATCGCACGACAGTTCGAGCAATGGCAGTTGTACGCCTCGACGAACTCGTCAGCGACCTCGAACCCAACGATACGGCACCCGCATCGCCCCCTCAGCACGCCAACACCCATTGCCACCGAACGTAGCAGCGCTCACCTGCACGAGCGGGCTCCCGCTCGACACCCCAGCCCGAGCGCTGCACGACGCGTGTCAGATTCGTGTCATCAGGTACCGACTAGCCGCGCGCCATCCCCTGAAACAAGAAAAGCCTCGCGTTTGCGGGGCTTTTCTCATAGCGGGGGCAGGATTTGAACCTGCGACCTCCGGGTTATGAGCCCGGCGAGCTACCTGACTGCTCCACCCCGCGTCGCGGCGTCTATGGTAGCACCGAATGGCTATCTGGATCGCGCTCGCAGCCTTTCTCGTGGCGCTCGCGGTGGGGATCGCAATCGCCGTGTACAGGGCGATCCGCACGTGGCGGCTGGCCAAGCGCACCGGCGGCAGGTTCACGGTCGAGCTCGACCGGATCGCGCTCGCTACGGCGGAGATCGACGGGCACCTCGAGCGGGCGAGCGCCAGCACGGGCAAGCTCACCGAGGCGCAGGCCCGGCTGAGCGCGTCGCGGGCGCGGCTCGAGATCCAGCTCGCCGCCGTTCGCGAGGCCCGCGGCCAGCTGGCGCGGGTGTTCTGGTTCGTGCCCGGGCGTTGACCATGGGCGAGGGCACGATCCCGGCGGCGGCGCGGGCGTGCGTCGCGCGCTACCCGCTGTGCTTCGTCGCGTCGCTCAACGAGGACGGCTCGCCGAACCTGTCGCCGAAGGGCACTGTCCGCGTCTGGGACGCCGACCACCTCGTGTTCGCGAACGTCGCCTCGCCGCAGACCGTGTCGAACGTGGCGCGCGACGACCGGGTGCACGTCAACGTCGTCGACCACTTCGCGCGCCGCGGCTGGCGGTTCGCCGGTCGCGCGAGCCTCACCTCCGACTCGGAGGTGCTCGAGGCGATCCGCGCCGAGTACCCGGGCGAGGCGTACCCGTTCGAGCAAGCGGTGCTGATCCGCGTCGAGGACGCTCGCGAGCTCGTCTCACCCAGCTACGCCCTCGGCAAGACCGAGGACCAGCTGCGGCGCGAGTACCGCGAGCTCGCAGACACGCCTCAGGTCGCGCTCGGCGCGCTCGGCGTCCGCGCCGGCGCCGTCTGCTCGAGCTGCGAGCGGCGGCGTGCCACGTCGGACGGTCTCTGCGACGCCTGCCGGGGCGTCTAGCTCGCGATGCGCGTCGCAGCGGTCGACCTGGGCAGCAACTCCACACGGCTCCTCGTCGCCGACGTCGTGGACGGCCGCGTGACCGAGGTCGCCCGCGCGCTCACGATCACGCGGATGGGAGAGGCCGTGGACGAGCGCGGGATCATCCTTCCGACTGCCATGGCACGCGTCCGCAACGTGCTCGTCGACTTTCGCCGCGAGGCGGAGACGCTGGGCGCCGAGCGGGTGCTCGCCGTCGCCACCAGTGCCGCGCGCGACGCCTCGAACGGCGAGGCATTCCTCGCCGAGATCGGATGGAGCTACGGGTTCACGACACGCCTGCTCTCGGGCGAGCAGGAGGCGGCGCTCAGCTTCCGCGGAACGGCGTCCGACCGCACCATCGCCCCTTCGACCCTGCTCGTCGACATCGGCGGCGGCTCGACGGAGCTCGTCGTCGGCGGCCCGGACGGGGTTGCCTTCCGGACGAGCACGCAGCTCGGCTGTGTCCGCCTCACCGAGCGGTTCCTCCACGGCGACCCACCGGCGGCTGACGAGCTCGAGGCCTGCGCCGCGCATGCGCGCGACGCGCTGCCGCAGCTCGCGCCGGCGGGCGCCATCGGCGTCGCCGGCACGATCACGACGGCCGCCGCGATGGACATCGACGTCGAGCCGTACGACCCGGCTCGAACGCATGGCCATGCACTCTCACGGGCGTCCATCGAGCGGCTGCTGGAACGACTTGCATCGCTGCCACTCGCCGAGCGGAAGCGCACCCGCTGCCTCGACCCTGCCCGCGCACCCGTCATCGTGGCCGGCCTGGTGATCCTGCGGGAGATCCTGTCCGCCTACGGGCTCGAGGAGATCGAGGTGAGCGAGCGGGACATCCTCCACGGCACGGCCCTCGCGGCGGCGGAGCTCCCGGCGCCCGCGGAAGGCGATGTGCCGCCACAGGCGTTCACCTGTTGCTAGAGAGGAGCGGAGGACTCCCGTCATGAGCCTGGCCGACTTCCCTCGCGTCGACCTGCTCTTCGGCCCGTCGCCCGTGCACCGGCTCGAGCGCCTCTCCACCCACCTCGGCGCGGAGGTGGAGATCTGGGCCAAGCGCGAGGACTGCAACTCCGGCCTCGCCTACGGCGGCAACAAGGTGCGCAAGCTCGAGTACCTCGTCGCCGAGGCACTGGCGCAAGGCTGCGACACGCTCGTCTCGATCGGCGGCGTCCAATCGAACCACACGAGACAGGTCGCGGCGGTCGCCGCCCGGCTGGGGCTCGGGTGCGTGCTCGTGCAGGAGCGCTGGGTCGACTGGGACGACCCCGGCTACGACCGTGTCGGGAACATCCTCCTCTCCCGCATCATGGGCGCCGACGTGCGGCTCTCCACGGCGGGATTCGACATCGGCTTCCGCCCGAGCTGGGACGAGGCGCTCCGATCGGTCGAGGATGCGGGTGGGAAGCCCTACGCCATTCCAGCCGGCGCATCGGACCATCCGCTTGGCGGGCACGGGTTCGCCCGCTGGGCAGAGGAGGTCGCCGCGCAGGAGGCCGCGCTCGGCGTGTTCTTCGACACCATCGTCGTCTGCTCGGTCACGGGCTCGACACAAGCCGGGATGATCGCCGGGTTCGCAGGGCAGGAGCGCCCGCGCCGCGTGCTCGGGATCGACGGCTCCGCCACCGTGGAGCAGACGTGGGAACAGATCGCGCGGATCGCGCGGCGGACGGCCGGCGCGATCGGCCTCGGCCGCGACCTCGAGGACGACGAGATCGTCCTCCTCGACGAGTGGCACGCCGGTACCTACGGGATCCCCGACGAGAAGACGATCGAGGCGATCCGGCTGTGCGCACGGCTCGAGGGCGTCCTCACCGATCCCGTGTACGAAGGGAAGTCGATGGCGGCGCTGATCGACCTCGTGCGTGACGGAAGGATCGAGCCGGGCTCGCGCGTGCTGTACGCGCACCTCGGTGGGCAGCCTGCGCTGAACGCCTACCCGGGCGCCTTCTAGCGCGCCGCCGCCGGGCTCACTACGGGAGCGGGCTCCCGAGACCGGCCGCAGGATCGCGGCGAGCACGGCGAACGTGGCGCCCGGCCGGAGGCCGGGCACCACGCAGGCGGACGACTTCGTCCCGTGTGGAGTCCGGTACACGAGACGGAAAGACTCCGGCGAGATCGGCGGCACGCTCTCTCGCCGCGAGCAGCTGGAGCTCGGTGGTGATGGCATGACCCAGCATCGTCCGCACCTCCTCTCGGCCCTCCTCTCCGGAGGCGCCGACTCGTCTTTCCAGACGAGATATCTTCAGTTCAAACTATTCGATGCCGTAAGGTACCACGTCAACTCTCTTGACGTCAAGAGATTTTATGTCAAGATAGATTCGTGGCGAAGAACGAGCAGACCGCAGTCGAGCTGCCCGATCGTGTCGACGCCCGCATCGGCCGCTGGGTGGACGAGATCCCGGGTCTCGACCTCCCCACCGAGGCGATCACACAGCGCGTCCACCTCATCAACCGCGGGCTCGACAAGGCGTTGTCCGAGGTCACCGAAGGGTTCGGGCTCAGCGTCGGCGAGTACATGGTGCTCACCATGCTGCGCGGGCAAGGCGAGCCCTACCGGATGTCACCGTCACGCCTCGCCGACTGGTGCGTGCTCTCCACCGGCGCGATGACCAATCGGCTCGACAACCTCGAGCAGGCGGGTCTCGTGAAGCGCGTGCCCGACCCCGAGGACCGGCGCTCGGTACAGGTGACCATGACCAAGAAGGGGCACAAGCTCTGGGACGAGATGGCAGGCACCGCTGCGGCGCGCGAGGCGCTGATCGCTTCCGCGCTGGACGAGGACGAGAAGGAGCAGCTGAACGCCCTTCTCCGCCGGCTCGTGCTCGCACTGGAGCGCGAGGTCGGGCCCCTCAAGAAGACGCCGCCCTCTCCCTGAAGACTCGACCATCACCCGCGCGAGGTTGTGGTCGCCGCGGGGTCCCTCTTAGACTCGGGCTGCCGCCGTCGCGGCGGTGACCCGAACCGGGAGGCGAGCATGACCGTAACCGTTGACACTGGGCTCCTCGGCGACCTCAAGGCCGGAGTGTCGGGGCGAGTACTGCAGCCCGGCGACGACGGCTACGACGACGCGCGCCGCATCCACAACGGCCTGATCGATCGGCGCCCGGCGGTCGATCGTCCGCTGTCGCAGCGCAGACGACGTTGCCGCCGGCGTGCGCTTCGCACGGGCAGCGGGGCTCGACATCTGCGTCCGCGGCGGGGGGCACAACGTGGCCGGCCGCGCGGTCGTCGAGGACGCCGTGATGATCGACCTGGCCGAGATGAAGGGCACCGACGTCGATCCCGATTCAGGCACGGTGCGCGCGGAGGGCGGTCTCACGTGGGCCGAGCTCAACGGCGCCGCGGCCGAGCACGGTCTCGCCGTCACCGGTGGCGCCATCTCCACCACGGGCATCGCCGGGCTGACGCTCGGCGGCGGGCTCGGCTGGCTGATGGCCAAGTACGGCCTCGCCGCCGACAACCTGCTCGGGGTCGAGCTCGTCAACGCCGACGGCGACGTGCTCGACGTGACAGAGGCATCCGACCCGGATCTCCTCTGGGCACTGCGCGGAGGAGGCGGCAACTTCGGCGTCGCGACCACATTCACGTACCGGCTGCATCCCCTGACGATGGTCACCGGCGGGTTGATCGCGCACCCGATCGACGCCGCGGCCGACATGCTCCGCTTCTATCGCGACGCGCTTGCGGACTGTCCGGACGACCTGACGGTGTTCGCCGGGCTGGTGCACGCACCCGACGGCTCCGGCATGAAGCTGGCGGCCCTGATCGTCTGCCACGTCGGTGACCCGGAGCAGGCGGAGCGGGACCTGGCGCCCTTCAAGTCGTGGGGGTCGCCGCTGATGGTCGAGGTCGGCGCGATGCCGTACCCCGTGATGAACACGCTGCTCGACGACGGCTTCCCCGCCGGCACCCTCAACTACTGGCTGTCCAGCTTCACGCGAGGGCTCCCCGACGAGCTGATCGACACGATGACCGAGCGGTTCGCATCCGTGCCCTCACCGATGAGCGCCGTCGTGCTCGAGCACTTCCACGGCGCCGTGACGCGCATCGGCGTGACCGACACCGCGGTGCCGCACCGCGCCGAGGGCTGGAACCTGCTCATCCCATCCGTGTGGGCGGATCCCGCCGCGACGGACGAGAACGTCGCCTGGACCCGCGAGACACACCGCGCCCTCGCTCCGCACCTCGACGACGCCCGGTGGCTCAACTACCTCGGCGACGACCAGGGCGGCGACGCGGTGCGTGCCGCCTACGGACCGAACTACGAGCGGCTACTCGACCTCAAGCGGCGCTACGACCCGGACAACGTCTTCCACCACAACCACAACATCGTGCCGTAGCCAACGCGAGGACAGGCACCGGGCTCACACTCCGGAGGCATCCTCCGAGGGCTGCTCGTCCTCGGCGAGCCGCCGTTGCAGCACCGCACGCGAGAGGACGCCGATCAGGCGGCCGTCCTCCACGACGGGGACGCGTTCGGCGGAGCGCTCCTCGATGAGGTGGAACGCGTCCTCCACGGGCACATCGGGGCCGATCGTGTAGTGCGGCTCCTCCGCGACCGCTGCCAGCGGTGTCGTGCGCGGATCGAGACCCTGCGCCACCACGCGCGCCACGAGCGTCTTTCGCGTCACGACTCCTACGAGCACGCCACCGTCGTCGACCACGAAGACGGCCCGCACTTCTGCCGGAGTGAGGACCACCCCGGCCTCCTGCGCCGTGGCGGTCGCCGGGAGCGACCGCGGCTCGGCGATCATGGCGTCGCGGACTCGATCCATGGCTACGGGTACAGCCCGCGTGCCTCGAGCGCGGTGGAGATGTCGCGGATCCCGGTCACCATCGCCGCGGTACGCAGGGGGATGTCCTTCTCGTGTGAGATCTCCCACACGCGGTCGAACGCGTCGTTGAGCTTCTCCGCGAGCTTGGCCCGGATCTCGTCGCGGCCCCAGAACAGCCGCCCGAGATCCTGTACCCACTCGAAGTAGGAGACCGTGACGCCGCCCGCGTTCGTGAGGATGTCCGGCAGGATCGGGATGCCGCGGGCCCGCAGGATCGCGTCGGCCTCGAGCGATGTCGGCCCGTTCGCGCCCTCGGCGATCATGCGGCAGCGCAGACGCGGCGCGTTGTCCGCGCGCACCTGGTCCTCGCGAGCCGCGAGCACGAGAACGTCGCAGTCGAGCTCGAGCAGCTCGGCGCCGCCGACCCGGGTGTTCCGGTCCCAGCCCTCGAGCGAGCCGTGCTCGCGCGCGAAGTGGCTCATCGTCGGGATGTCGAGCCCTTCGGGGTCGTAGACGCCGCCCGAGATGTCGGACACGGCGAGCACCGTCGCACCGCGGTCGACGAGCTCCTGCGCGGCGATGCCGCCGACGTTGCCGAACCCCTGCACGACGCAGCGCTGTTCGGAGAGCTTCCAGCCGAGCCGCTCGCAGGCGCGCGCGAGGACCATCACGACACCCGCTCCGGTCGCCTCCGCGCGAAACACCGACCCGCCGATCGAGATGGGCTTCCCCGTGACGATCTCCGGGACCGCGTGGCCACGCTGCATCGAGTAGGTGTCCATCATCCAGGCCATCGTCTGCTCGTTCGTCGCCATGTCGGGTGCGGGGATGTCCTCCTTCGGCCCGATGAACGGCAACAGCTCGGACGTGAAGCGGCGCGTGAGCCGCTCGAGCTCGCCCTGCGAGAGCTCGCGCGGATTGCAGCGCACGCCGCCCTTGGCACCGCCGTACGGCAGGCGCAGAAGGGCGCACTTCCAGGTCATCCAGACGGCGAGCGCGGCACACTCGCCGAGCGTGACCTCCTCGTCGAAGCGGATGCCGCCCTTCGTCGGCCCCATCGTGCTCGAGTGCTGCACCCGGTAGCCGGAGAAGACCACCCGCCGCCCGTCGTCCAGCCGGATGGGGCAGCTGACGATGATGGAGCGCTCCGGATAGCGCAGCCGCTCGGCGGTGCCGGGATCGCAGTCGACGTACGGGACGGCCTGGTCGAACTGGGCGATCGCCGTCCGGTAGAGAGGGGTGTCGAACTCGAGATTCGCGAACGACGGCGCGACGTGCTCGGTGCTCGCCATGGCCGGTGGAGTGTACCCGGGCCGATCCGAGCGGAGCCCACGCTCCCTGACGTCGTCCCGCGAGCTACCGCCGGCTACAGCGCCGAGTCGAGGATCTCGGCGTGGTCGCGCTCGGGCGGGGTGCCGTACGCATAGACGACCAGATCCTCGTCGCCGTGGTTCGCAGTCTGGAGCGGCGTACCCGGCTCGACGTGGATGACGCCGCCCGCGGGCACGTCCTGGCGCTCCGGCGGGTCGCCGAGGTACATCGACAGCGTCCCCGCGAGAACGACGAACGTCTCCTCCTGAAGCGGGTGCTTGTGCCGGCGGCCCTTGGCACCGGCGTCGTAGCGCCAGAGGTTCGCGCGCGTATGGGCGAAGCCGGCACGCTCGCTCAGCTCCGCGACGTGCCGCGCCGGCTCGTCCGGCTCGTGGGGGCGCGTCGTCCACTCGAGCTCATCGGGACGTATCACGCGAAAGGCCACGCCTCAGCCTAGACGCCGAGTGCCGGGGGAGGGGCTCGAACCCCCACGTCCCCAAGGGGACAGCCGGTTTTAAGCCGGCCGCGTCTACCCGTTCCGCCACCCCGGCGTGCCCCGAGTCTAGAGGCGGTGACGAACGGCAGGATGTGTCACCCCGGCGGGGTGACACCCCCGTCGTGGAGCTCGACCGCGGCCGGGTCGTCGTCGAACGCGACCTGCCGGGCGGGCGCACGGTTGACGCGGAGCGAGAACACGTCGGGGCGGTTGTAGTGCCCCGCGGCGTCCAGGGTGTAGTGCGCCGCGCGCGACTCCGACGCGTCGACATCGGCGACGAGCAGGCCGTGCGCGGCATGCAGCGGGCCCGCGACGATCTCCCCCAACGGGCTGACGACGACCGAATCCCCCTCGTTGAGCCACTGCTCGGGATCGGGGTAGAGCCGGTCGCGGTCGGGAAAGTCGGCCGGGATGTCCTTCGCCTGGAGCGAGCAGCCGGAGCCGAGCACCCAGCAGCGGCCCTCGCGCGCGATGTGCCTCATCGACGCGAGCCAGCCGTCGCCGTTGTCCCAGGTGGAGGCGACGTAGATCTCGACGCCCTGCGCGTAGAGGCTGTAGCGCGCGAGGGGCATGTAGTTCTCCCAGCAGATCAGCCCGCCGAGGCGCCCGAAGGGGAGGTCGAGCACGCGCAGGCCGCTCGCGTCCCCGGGCGCCCACACCATTCGCTCCGGGTTGGTGGGCACGAGCTTGCGGTGGCGATTGAGCAGCTCGCCGGCAGGCCCGATCGTGACCAGCGTGTTGAACAGCGACGCCCGGCTGAAGGCAGCGTCGCGCTCGTGAACGCCGAGCACCACGGTCACGGCGTGGCGCGCAGCGGCATCGCGTACGGGTTGCAGGTCGTCGCCGTCGACGTCGACCGCGTTCTCGAGCAGCCGGCCGTGGATCTCGCGCGACAGCTCGTAGTCGCCACCGGGCGTGAGCCGCCAGATGTAGTCCGGGTAGCCGGGAACGTACGTCTCCGGGAACACGACGAGGCCGGCGCCTGCGCTCACCGCCTCGTCGAGGCCGTCGAGCACGCGCGCGATCGTCTCGTCGCGGTGCAGCAGGGCAGGCGGCCGCTGGACGATGGCTGCGCGGATGGCGGTCACGGCTCGATCGTACTCCGGCGCCCGCCGGGGCGGTATCGATCACCTGTCGAGCGCGCGCCGACACCGAGTACAATATCTTCATGTCTGTGAAGGTATTGACGCCAACCGAGGAGGTCTGCGAAGCAGATCGCGTGGCCGCCGAGCGGCTCGCACAGCTGCGCCAGGCGCTCCCCGACGACGCGGCGTTCGAGCTGGCCGAGACGTTCCGGCTGCTCACCGATCCCGGCCGGCTGCGGCTCATCGCCGCGCTGCTCGAAGCCGACGAGCTCTGCGTCTGCGACCTGTCGGAGGTGACCGGTCTCTCGCAGACGGCGTGCTCGCACAACCTCAGGCTCCTCCGCGCCCAGCGCCTCGTCCGCTACCGCAAGCAGGGACGGAAGGTCTACTACACGCTCGACGACGACCACATCCGGATCCTGCTCGACGTCGCCCTCCAGCACGTGACGCACCGGTGAGCGCACCCGCCGGGGGACGCTGATGGCGCAGGCCGCCGTGGTGGAGCTGCCGCTCGACGACGCTGACGACTGCGTCGTGTGCGCCGAGCGGGTGCGGGACGGGCTTGCCAACCACCGCGGCGTCGTCGCGGTCGAGCCGCTACCCGGCCGTGGGGCCGTCTCCGTCAGCTACGACCCCGACCTCTGCTCCCTCGACTGTCTCGGCGAGGCCGCGACCGGGTTGCGCGTCGACCTCGCGAGCGCGTACGCACACCGGGTCTGCCGTGTCGAGGGCATGGACTGCGCCGATTGCGCGCAGACGATCGAGCGCGCCGTCTCGCGCGTCGAGGGAGTCACGCACGTAGCGGTCAGCTTCCCGGCCGCGACGATCCGCGTCGAGTACCGCCCGTCACTCGTAGCGCCCGAGCGGATCGCCGGGCAGGTGGCACGGCTCGGCTACCGGGTCGAAGGGCTCGGAGATGACCAGGCTGCCCCTGGCCGACGCCTCAGGTGGCCCGCCCGGGAGCGCACGACGCTGCTCGCGGCCACGCTGCTCGCCCTCGCGCTGGCGGTCGACTTCCTCACGGCGCTCACGCCGGTGCCCTTCTACGCGGCGGCGGTGGTCACCGGCGGCCTGCCGCTCGCTCGATCGGGCGTGGCCGCCCTCGTCGCGACGCGGCGTCCCGACATCAACCTGCTCATGGCGATCGCGGCAACCGGCGCCACCGCCATCGGTGCGTGGCTCGAGGCAGCGTTGGTGGTCGTCCTGTTCGGCGTGGGCGAGCTCCTCGAGAGCCGGGCCGTCGGTCGCACGCGCCGGGAGCTCGCCGGTCTCGTGTCCCTCGCCCCGGAAACCGCCCGGGTACGACGCCGCGCGCGGAGCAGCGGCCTGCCCATGGTGGACGAGGTCGAGGTGCCCGTGGCCGAGGTCGTCGTCGGTGACGCGGTCGTCGTGCGACCGGGTGAGCGGATCCCGGTGGACGGGCTCGTGTCGGAAGGCGCATCCGCTGTCGACCAGGCTCCGATCACGGGTGAGTCGACACCGGTCGACAAGGCACCCGGCGACGTCGTCTTCGCCGGCACGCTCAACGGCCAGGGGCTCCTGATCGTCGAGACCACGACTGCGCCGGGCGACACCACGCTCGACCGGATCGGCCGGCTGGTCGCCGAGGCCCAGGCCAGGAAGTCGCCGTCGGAGCGGTGGGTGGACTCGTTCGCGCGCTGGTACACCCCCGCCGTCGTGGGTGCGGCGGTGGTCGTGGCGACGCTCCCGCCGCTCGCCGGCGTCGCGTTCTCCACGTCGTTCTACGCCGCGCTCGCTCTGCTCATCCTCGCCTGCCCGTGCGCGCTCGTGATCTCGACGCCGGTGGCGATCGTCTCGGCACTCGGCCGCTCGTCGGCGGCCGGCGTCCTGGTGAAGGGTGGAGCGCACCTGGAGCACGCCGCCGAGATCCGCGGCGTCGCCTTCGACAAGACCGGCACGCTGACCGAGGGCCGTCCCGAGGTCGTCGCAGTCGAAGCATTCGACGGCGACCAGGACGGGCTGCTGCGGCTCGCCGCGTCGCTCGAGCAGGGGTCAGAGCATCCGCTGGCCCGGGCGATCGTCTCGGCTGCGGCCGAGCGAGGCGTGGAGCTCCGCCCCGTCGAGGGCTTCGAGGCGCTCACCGGCCTGGGAGCGCGCGGGAGCGTGGACGACGCGGTGCTCACCATCGGCGCTCCCCGCCTGTTCGGAGCCTCGCTCGGCGCGGATGCGGAGGCAGTGGCGCGCCGGCTGCAGGACGACGGTCACACGCCGGTGGTCGTGGCACGCAACGGGGTCACGATCGGTGTCGTCGGTCTCTCGGACGCCGTGCGGCCGGAAGCGCGGCAGGCCGTCGCCGACCTGCGCCGCCTCGGGGTCTCCCCCATCGTCCTGGTGACCGGTGACAACGAGGTCACGGCGGCAGCCGTCGCAGGCCACGTCGGCATCGACGACGTGCGCGCGGGGTTGCTGCCGGCGGAAAAGGCAGCGGTCGTCGAGAGCTTCGACATGGAGGTCGCCATGGTCGGAGACGGCGTCAACGATGCGCCGGCGCTGGCGGCGGCGCATCTCGGGGTGGCCATGGGGAGCGCAGGCAGCGACACCGCGATCGAGGTCGCCGACGCCGCGATCATGGGCGACGACCCGCGCACCGTCGCCGGCCTGATCGGCCTCGCCCGGTGGACGAAGGCCGTCGTGCGCCAGAACATCGCGTTCTCGCTCGGCACGAAGCTGCTCGCGGGCTGCATCCTCGCCGCGGGCGCACTGCCCCTGTGGGGCGCGGTGGCGGCGGACGTCGGCGCCAGCCTGATCGTGGTGGGCAACGGCCTCCGCCTCGTGCGCGGCCGGCCGCTCGGGCGCCTGCGCGGCATGCCGATCATCGGCCGAGGCGCGTAAGCCGGAACCCGGCCCGGCCGGCGCACGCAGCGCCGCGATCAGGCGTCGAGCAGGTTCTTCTGGATCGACTTCGAGAGCTCGATGACCGAGGCGGCGCCCTCGAAGCGGTCTCGGACGACGCCGTCACCGTCGACGACGAACACCCACGGCTCGGTCGGCAGCTTCCATTCCCGCACCCACCGGTTCACACCGTTGCCTGGCAGGTTGTCCTCGTAGATCTCGATGTGGATGAAGCGGATCCCCTTGTCCTCGTACCGCTTGCGCACCGCTTCGACGACGTCGACGGTCGGCCCGCAGGTGCGGGTCTGGCAGTACGCGGGCGTGGCGAAGGCGACGACGAACGGCACACCGGCGTCGAGAGACTCGGCGACGGAGTAGCGAAGCAGCTCCGTGTCGGGCGGGCGCGCTGTGGTGATCCGCTTCGCGGGCTTCGTCGCCGTGGTCGGATTGCGCGAGGCAGGTGCTCGATCGCCGATCGCGACCGCCTTCGGCTTCGCCTGGACATCCAGGATCTGGAAGCCCTGGTAGGCCACCCCGCGTGGCTGGATCACGACCCACTGCTTCCCGGCACGCGGCAGGTCGAGCTCCGCGACGTAGACCGCGGTGACGTCGTCCGACTCCTTCGTCGCGGCTGTCGCGCCGAACGGTGTCAGACGGGCCACCGTCTTCACCGTCGCGCCGCCCGCCGCCGGGCGGTAGTACACGTCGGCGAGGGGAGCCCGAACGATCGAGCTGTCGTTGCGCACGAGCAGGAAGCTGACGCGATTGGGCCCCACGGCGAAGTCCGAGCTCGCCATCACTGCGGCTCCCTCAGGGCCGCTCTTTCGCAGCAGCGGTGCCGCCCACGCGGGAGCACTCACCGTGGTCGAGCCGTTCGTGCCGGTGGTCGACGTCTGCTCTCCCCCGCTCGCCTCGTCTCCCCCGCCGCAGCCCGTTGCCCCGAGCACGACGGCGAGTGCGAGCATGGCGAGGACGGCGCGACTCATACGTCTCCAAGAGTACGTGGGCACCCTCACACCGGATCGCTCGTGGCGAGCGAAGCTGGTCGGCTACGTCCGGCCGGGAAGCAGCTGGTCGGACGGGAAGCGCTCCGGCCCCTTGAACTGGAACGCGTCGAAGAAGGCCGCGAACGCGGTCTCGTCGAACGCCGTGCAGGTGGCGAGGTACTCGTTGCGCGTCGTCGGCGTGTCGACGGGCTCTTCGACACCCAGGCTCCGAGCTCGATCTCGTCACCGAGCTTCGGGTAGGGAGCCAGCACGGTCCCGTTCTCGTTCTCGTCGTAGAACGCGCGCAGCTGGGCGACGGTCGCCGTCCGGTACATCGTCGCCGTACAGGATGAAGATGCCGCCGTGCTCGAGGTTGTGCACGAGCTGCGCCAAGGTTCACCGGCTCGGTGTACGCGCCCCAGATGACGGGCACCTCGTAGTGGGCGCCGGACGTCGGCGGGTCGGTCTTCCAGTCGTCCGACGTACCCTCCGGCGTCGCGATCGAGTGAATGCCCGGGTCTCGCCGGGCTCTCGTCCAGCGTGCAGCCCGCAGCCTCGAGCGCCGTGCGCACGTCGCCGGCCGCCGCAGTGTCGTCGCCGCGGCCGACGAGCAGCCAGACGACGATGCCGACCGCCAGAAGCGCGAGCGCACCGACGACCCAGAAGAGCTGGGTTCGGTCACGCCCGCCGGTCGTGGGACGGCGCGAAGGCCCTGAGCGCGGCTTCGGAGGCATGAGGGCGCATCCTACCGGCGGGCCTGGCGCGGCTCCGTCCGGGGACCGCGCTACCGTTCCACGCCCTCGTGACGATCGTCGCACTCGTCATCGGACTGTTTCTCGGCCTCGCCGTCGGCGCGGGCGCAGTGCTGCTCGCGTTTCGCGGCGGGCGCGGGGACGCGCTTGCGCTCCGGGACGAGAACGTCGCCTTGCGCGAGCGCGTCGCGGACGTCACCGCGCGCCTGGACGCGTCCGAGGCGACGTTCGACGATCGCCTCGCCGGGGCCGTGCGGGCCGCATCCACCGAGGCGTTCCAGGCGACGAGCGCACAGTTCCTCGAGCTCGCCGGCACGCGCCTCGAGACGACGGTGGCGCCGCTCAAGGAGTCGCTCCAGCGTGTCGGCGTACAGGTGCAGGAGCTCGATCGGGCCCGCGAGCAGTCCTACGGCGCGCTGCGCCGGCAGGTCGACGTCCTCGCAGACCGCACGGGGAACCTGGCCAACGCGCTGCGGTCGCCGAACGTGCGCGGCCGCTGGGGCGAGTCGCAGCTTCGGAACGTGGTGGAGCTCGCGGGCATGCTCGAGCACTGCGACTTCGTCGCACAGCCCTCGACACGCGACAGTGACGGCGAGCTGCTGCGACCCGACCTCGTGGTGCGCATCCCCGGGGCCAAGTCCGTCGTCGTCGACGCCAAGGTGCCGCTGCAGGCGTACCTCGACGCGTTCGAGACCGCCGACGAGGGGGAGCGCCGCGACCGGCTCGCAGCACACGCGCGACAGGTTCGCGACCACATGACGAAGCTCTCCGCCAAGGCGTACTGGCGGCAGTTCACGCCCGCGCCGGACTTCGTCGTCATGTTCGTGCCCGACGAGACGCTGCTTCGTGTCGCGCACGAGCACGACCCGCGCCTCTCGGAGGACGCCTGGTCGCAGCACGTGATCATCGCCTCGCCGAGCACGCTGATGTCGCTGCTGCGCACCGTCGCCGCCGTGTGGCAGCAGGAGACGATCGCGGAGAGCGCGCGGCAGGTGAGCGACCTCGGTCGCGAGCTCTACAAGCGGCTCTCGACCATGGGCGCACACGTCGCGCGGCTCGGGAAGTCGCTCGACGGCGCCGTCAAGGCCTACAACGAGACGGTCGGCTCGCTCGAGACGCGGGTGCTGCCGCAGGCGCGCGCGTTCGAGCGGCACGGCATCACCGGCATCGAGACGCCCGAGCTGCAGCCGGTCGACCGGCACGCGCGAGCGCTGGCCGCGCCGGAGCTCACCGGGGAGCAGCCGCCGCTCGAGGTGCTGCCCGGTGACGCGCACGCGGCGTGAGGGCCGCGAGACCCGGGTGCCTGCCTGAAGGCAGGCACCCTGCGTGGGCGGAACACCCGCCGCGGCGCGAGCGTTTTCTCCAATATGCACCTGAACGCTGCGACGAACTTCGCGTCTAGAGGAGAAGCATGAGCGACGTCAGAAACGTGATCGTGATCGGCGGCGGGCCCGCCGGGTACACCGCCGCGCTGTACTCGGCGCGCGCGAACCTCGCCCCGCTCGTCATCGAGGGCTTCAACTGGGGCGGGCAGCTGATGATCACGAGCGACGTCGAGAACTACCCGGGTTACGCGGACGGTGTCCTCGGCCCGGCGATGATGCAGGACTTCCGCCGCCAGGCTGAGCGCTTCGGGGCCGAGTTCGTCACGGACGACGTGACGCGCGTCGACTTCAGCGAGCGGCCGTTCCGTGTCTGGGTCGGCGACGACGAGCATCGTGCGGAGACGGTGATCGTGGCGACGGGCGCAAGCGCGCGTCAGATCGGGCTGGACTCCGAGCAGCGGCTGCAGGGTCGAGGCGTCTCCTACTGCGCCACCTGCGACGCCGCGTTCTTCCGCGACAAGGTCGTGACCGTCGTCGGCGGCGGCGACTCCGCCATGGAGGAAGCGCTCTTCATCACACGCTTCGCAAGCAAGGTTCATCTCGTGCACCGGCGGCAGGAGTTTCGCGCCTCGCCGATCATGGTCGATCGAGCCCGCGCGAGCGAGAAGATCGAGCTCGTGCTCGACTCGGTCGTCGACGAGGTGCTCGGCGACGACAAGGTGACGGGCGTGCGGGTGCGGAACCTCGTCACAGGCGAGACGAGCGAGATCCCCACGGACGGCTTCTTCGTGGCCATCGGGCACGACCCCACCACGGCGCTGTTCCTCGACGCGCTCGACCACGACCCGGACACCGGCTACCTGGTCACCCAGCCGCACTCGACCGCGACGAACGTGCCCGGCGTCTTCGCCGCCGGCGACGTGCAGGATCACGTGTACCGGCAGGCCGTCACCGCGGCCGGCTCCGGCTGCATGGCGGCGCTCGACGCGGAGCGCTTCCTGAGCGAGCAGCGCCACGCGTCGTTGTCCGCGGCGGCCTCCTGAGCCCGCGAAGCGCCGTTGCTCCCTCCGGCGGCGGCGAGCCGCCCACCAACGCCCCTGCCAACGGGACGCTCCGAGCACGTTCCCGACCAGCACGCCTCCGGCCGTTACTGACCGAAGCTCACGGCCGCGCGTACGCGAGGATCGCGCGGTGGAAGTCGTCGCTGAGCAGCAGCGCGCCGTCGACGCTGAGGTGAAACCTGTCGCGATACAGCAGCGTGTCGCCGCGCAGGGCGGCGCAGCGGGCACGGTCGCAGAGCCGGTTTCTGAAGTCGATCGCCCACGCGGCGGGTAGCGCAGCGACGGCGCGGGTCTCCGTGTCGACCGAGCGCTGCAGGTGTCGGTCGACTGCGTCACGGCCGGTGGACGGGGCGCACGACTCGGTCAGGAGGCGGACGACGGCGCAATCGCCGACCGAGTACGGGGGGATCGGCAGAGGGTGCACGACGGCAACCGGGATGCCGGCGGCGTTGAGGCGGCCCAGGGTCGATGTGACTCCCTGGTACCAGAGATCCTGCTTCTCGTCGGTCCCGTAGGCGTGGGAGCCGCCTGGGCCGGCAAGCCCGAACGAATCCTGGCCGATGTAGTGATCCGCACGGGCCGACGTGATCACCAGGCTCGGTCGCAACCGCAGCACCGCCTCGAGGCTACGGTTGTAGAACCGGCGGCAGTCGTCCATCTCGTGCCGCCGCCCCTCGCGGAGCACGCTGAGATCGGCGAACGGGCAATGGCCGATGGTCGCGATACGAAGCTCGAAACCGGCTCGTCTGGCGGCTCGGAGGACGGGCTCGCTGTACTGACCGGCGGTCGAGTCTCCGATCAGCACGACACTCCCTCGGCGCTCCGGCGCGGCCCAGGTGCAGGCAGCGTTCGGCTCGCTCCGAAGCGGCACCGACCAGCACCCTGCCCGGATGTCGAGATGCGGGATCTGGCTGCGCTGGTACTCCTTCATCGTCGTCGTCTCGGCAAGCGCCTCGCTCGCTCCCCGGAGCGCGACGGATGCCGCGAGCGGCACGGCCACGCACACGGCCGCAAGGGCGATCACCGTGCGGCCGCTAATTCTCGGGTTGAATCTGATCGGGTTCTCGACGTACCGATACGACAGCCAGGCCGGAATCAGCGAGAAGGCGGCTAGCGTGGGCGCCGTCCAGCCGGCGCCAGGCCACAACACGCTGGCAAAGACGATCAGCGGCCAGTGCCAGAGGTACCAGCTGTAGGAGAGGTCGCCGATCCAGACCGCCGGGCGGATCCCGAGCAGGCGAGTCGCCACGCCGCCGGCCGCCGTCCCGGCCGCCAGCAGAGCGCAGGTACCGAACACCGGCAGCAGCGTCGCCACCACCGGGAAGCCACCCGGGTCATGGATCGAGAACGCCGCCACGCCGATGGCCACCAGCCCGAGGCCGCCGAGCGTCTGCGCCGCCGATCTCGGCATGCGCGCCAGCAGGGGGACGAGCAGCGCGAGCAGGGCTCCGGCGCCGAACTCCCACGCGCGCGTCGGCGACCCGAAGAATGCGAGCTGCTGGTGCGTCTGATCGCCGCTGCCGGCGAGCCTCAGCGCCAGGAGGAACGAGACCACGGTGGTGACGGCGACCGCGATGACGGCCGACCAGCGAGCACCCCTGCGCAAGCCGGACGCCCCACCCACCAGCCCAGCAGCAGGAGCGCCGGGAAGAAGAGATAGAACTGCTCCTCGACCGCGAGCGTCCACAGGTGCAGAAACGGATTGAGCGTCGCGGCAGGGTCGAAGTAGCCGATGTGGTGCTCGAACAGGTACGCGTTGGCCGAGAACACCGACGCGAACATGCCCGTCGTCGCACCGACCTCCTGCGTCGTCACCGGGCTCGCCAGCGTGCCGAGCACCGCGATCGTCGCAACCATCACGGCCAGGGCCGGCCCGAGGCGCTTGACCCGGCGGGCGTAGAAGCGCCGCAGGTCGATCCGGCCCATCGTGGTCAGGTCCGTGAGCAGCAAGGTGGTGATCACGAAGCCCGAGATCGCGAAGAACACGTCGACGCCGGTGAAGCCGCCCGGGACAGGCAGCCCCGCGTGGAAGACGACGACCAGCAACACGGCCAGGCCGCGCAAGCCCTGGATGTCGCGTCGCCGCGGTCTCCTGACCGCGCCGTCGCCACCCGGCGCCCGCGCTTCGGTCTGTCGTCACGCGCGGCATCCTGACACGACGCAAGGCGCTCCGAGAGGCCGAGCCCACGCTCGACGGCGCCCGAGCGCACAACGGCGATGAGGACTGCCAGCGGCCATGGTCGTCGATGGTGCTCTGTCGAGCGGATGCCAGACGCATGCGGCCGGCAGGCCACGTCTTGTTTCCTGTGCCGGCGCCGTCTCCTGTTCGAGCGACGACCGACAGCACGCGCTAGCCTCGATCGTCGGTGGCGGCCGTCTGGACCGACCTCGTCGACCCGACACGCGAGGAGATCCTCGGCGCGGTCGGCGCTCGTCCTCGACCCGGACGCGGTCGAGGTGCTCGTCGCCACACCCGGCGACGGACGCGACGCGCGGCCGCAGGCGGAAGGACACGGGGCGTACGTGCTCGTCGTCCTCGCCTATCCGCGCGTCCATGCCCACGAGGACCGGATCGCGTACCTCGAGATCGACGTGCTCGCGACGCCGAGCCAGGTCGTCACCGTCCGCAAGACCAGCTCCGACGGTGACCTCGCTCCGGTCGACAGCCTCGCGTCCCGCCACGACGAGACCTCGCACGAGGCCGGCATGCTCGTGCACACCGTCGTCGACGACGTGGCCGACGCCTACCTCGACCTGCTGGACGGCCTCTACGAGGAGATCGACGAGCTCGAGGGCCACGTCGACCAACTCTCCGGCGCGGCGGTGCGAAGACGTCTGGTGGAGCTACGCCACGAGCTGCTCCACGCTCGGCGCACCATGAGCGCCACGCGAGCCGCCGTGCGCAGGATCGCCGACGGCCGCGTGGACACGGGTGGCGCGACGCTCTTTCCTCCGTCGGTCGAGTCGGAGTTCGTCGACACCTACGAGACTCTGGTGCGCGCCACCGAGGAGCTCGACATCGCGCGCGACCTACTCGGAGGCGTACGCGACTTCCACCAGGCGAAGGTCGCCGAGGGCCAGAACGACGTGGCCAAGAAGCTGACGGTGATCGCCTCCCTCGTGCTCGTGCCGAGCCTGATCGTCGGCTTCTACGGGCAGAACTTCGAAGGAGTGTTCGACAACACGCTCTGGACGCCTCGACGTCTCGGTCGGCTTGATCGTGGCGACGACGGTGCTGCAGCTGGCGCTCTTCCGCTGGCGCCGCTGGATCTGACGCCGTCGTCGCCCACGGGAGAAGCTCCCGCCGCCCGGGTCGATACCCTCGCCGGGTGAGCCTCAGCGCCGTATCCACACCGGCCGGCGTCACCTCCAACCGTCGGCGAGCCACCCTGGAGCGCTGGGCCTGGCGCCTGGCACCGGTGTGGACGGCCCTCGGGGCGCTCGCCGTCAACGTCTTCCTCCTCGGCCGGCAGTCGTTCCGGGCGGAGGAGGCCCAGGTGGTGACGTCGGTGACCGGATCGTGGGGCGATCTGTGGGCCGAGCTGCGGGGTCACGAGGCGCCACACGCGCTCTACGACGTGCTCTTGAAGCCCTGGCTTGCCCTGGCGGGCACCGACGAGTGGGCGGTGCGCTTTCCGGCGGCGGTCTTCGGCGCCGCGGCGGTCGGCCTCACGTGCGCGCTCGGCACGCGTCTGTTGGGCCGTGTCGCCGGCCTGGTCGCGGCGGGCGTGCTCGGCACCAGCGTCGTCGCGGTCGACTGGTTTCAACGAGGCGACGGCGCCGCGCTCGCGGTCGCGGCGGTCGTGGCAGCCACGCTCGCGCTGGCGGCTGCCCTCGAGCGACCGGCCTGGTGGCGCTGGGCGCTCTGGGCCCTGGCAGCCGCGCTCGCCGTCGCGGTCAGCCTGCTGGCCGTGGCCGTCCTCGCCGCCCACGCTGCCGCCTACCTCACGCACCGGCCGCGTTCGAGCTGGCGGCAGCCGGCCGTGGCTCTCGGCGCGGTGGCCGTCGTCACGCTGGCGTCGGCGGGGCTCGTGCTCGCCTCGGATGCGCGGCGGGTCGGAGGCCTGGCCGTACCCGACGCGGACGCGACCGTGGACGGTCTGTGGCGGCTGATCGGAATGACGCCGGTGCCGATCGCCGTCGCGGGCCTCGGTGTGTTCGGCCTGATCACCGCACGGGTCGCGGGCAGCGAGACATGGAAGACGGTGCTCCTCGGGGCGTGGCTCGCTGCGCCCGTCGCGCTGGGGCTCGTCGTCTCCTTCGCGCGACCGGCATTCGACGCCGGCTACGCCATTGTCGCCCTACCGGCCCTGGCTCTCCTCGTGGCGGCCGGGGTCGTCTCGCAGCAACGCTGGGTCGCACTCGGTCTCGTCGCGCTCCTCGGCGTCGGCGCCGGCTTCCGTCTCGCGGAGTGGTACGCGGGCGGGAGCGCCGAGGACTGGCGGGCTGCGGTCGCTGCCGTCCGCTCCGAGCAGCGCGCAGGCGAAGCGGTGGTCGTCCTGCCGGTGCGACAACGCGTCGCCGCGGCGTACTACGCGGGCGAGGGGTTCGCTGTCGATCGCCCACGCGGACATCGCGTCTGGCTGCTGCTGGCGGTGAGCGACGCGGAGCGCCGGCTGCAGCTCGCCCGCGACCTCGTGCGGCCGCCTCGCTATGCGTTGCGCGACGAGCGCAGGTACGGCGACGGGCTCTGGCTGCAGCTCTGGGAGGAGCCGTGAGCTCAGGAGGGCACGGGTGACCTCGCGGGTTCCCCAGCCCCCTTCCCCTGGTCGGAGTCGGGGACAGGCAGCCGCGCCGCCGGACAGAGGCTCGCCAGCACGCACTCCTCGCACAGCGGGCGGCGCGCGTCGCAGATCCGGCGGCCGTGCCAGATGAGCAGGTGCGGGAAGCGGTGCCAGTCGGCGCGTGGCACGACCTTCACCAGGTCGCGCTCGATCTTCACGGGGTCCTCCTCCCGCGTGAGGCGCGAGGCGCTGCGAGAGCCGCCGCACGTGGGTGTCGACGACGATCCCCTGCGGCTCCCCGAGCTCCGCGGCCACGACGTTGGCCGTCTTGCGCGCGACGCCGGGCAGTCGCAGGAGGTCCTCCAGCCTGCGCGGCACCTGACCGTCGAACTCCTCCAGCAGGACGCGCATCGCTCCTCGGATCGACTTCGTCTTCTGACGGAAGAACCCCGTCTCGTAGATGTCCCGCTCGAGCTCCTCCTGCGGGACCGCGAGGTAGTCCTCCGGGCGCCGGTACTTCACGAAGAGCCGCTCGGTGACCCGGTTGACGGTCACGTCGGTCGTCTGCGCCGACAGCATCACCGACACGAGGAGCTCGACGTCGGTCCGGAAGCGAAGCGCGATCGTCGCGTCCGCGTGCTCCGCTGCCAGGCGCGCGATGATCGGCCCGATCCGCTCACGCCGACTGCCGAGGCCGCGGCGGCGAGCCTCGCGCACGTAGCTACGCACCACGCCTCTTCGCCTCGAAGTGCTCGGTCGCGGACTCCGCGCTCACCTCGCCACGGAGCGACTCGGTGAAGATCTCCTCGACGGAAGGAAAGCTCGACGCGCAGAGCGACGAGAGCGCCGACTCGACGTCGTACTCGGTGCGACGGAACTCCACGGTCTCGCCGAGCACCGCCCAGTACGCGCCGTCTCGGCCCTGATACGGCAGCCCCACGCTGCCGGCGTTCACGAGCCTGGGGACGCCGGGCACGTGACGGTCCTGCTGGACGTGCGTGTGGCCGCAGACGACCACATCGGCCACGACGCCCGCGAGCGCGGTGGCGACGTCCTCGTCCGGCGTGCGACTCGTGAGGATCTCCTCGTCCGAACGTGGCGTCGCGTGACAGAAGAGAATGCGACCCAGCCCGTCGACGTCCAGCTCGACGGTGCTCGGCCAGGCGCCGACGAACGCGCGGGCGTCCGGCCCGAGCTGTTCGCGACACCAGCGACAGCTGTCGTCGTCCAGGCCGAGCACGTCCCGCTCACAGTTCCCGGACACGAAGAGGGCGTCGGCTGCGCGGAGCGCGTCCAGGCACTCGGCCTGGAGCGGGCCCCACAGGACGTCCCCGCCGGCGACGATCGTCTCGATCCCCTCCCGGCGCACATCGGCCAGCACCGCGTCGAGAGCAGGCAGGTTGCCGTGCACGTCGTAGAGGGCCGCGATTCGCATCGAGCCTCGTCAGGACGCGGCCGCGAGCTCGACGGGCGCGAACGGAGACACCGCTGCGAGGCGTGGCCCCGCGCACACGAGATCGAGCGCAGGACAGTCGGCGCAGGCGAACTCGCTCGGTGTCGGCCGAAACTCGCCCGCGCGGACACGGGCGATGGCGGCGGACAGCTCCGCCTCGAGCGCCGGCACGTCGGCGCGGGTGAACGTCGCCTCGACGGGGCTCTCCGGACGCTCGAGGAAGTGGTAGACCACCTCCACCTCGTCGACACCGGTGCGCAGGCAGGCAAGCGCGTAGACGAGCCGCTGCAGCGTGTAGCCGCTCGGCGACGACCTCCTCCGGGGTGGAGTCGCCGAGGAGGTTGGTCTTGTAGTCGAGCACCAGGGCACGGCTGCCATCCGACCAGTGGGCGTCGAGGCGGCCGTTGAGGAGGACGCCGTCGAGCTCGAAGGCGAAGCCGACCTCGGGACGGATGCCCTCGAGCCCGGCCACGCGGGCGGCGAGCTCGGAGCTGCAGTAGGCCTCGACGAACGTCGCGATCCGTTCCTGCTCGACGGCTGTCACCGCCGGATACCAGGCGTGCAGCTGCGATCGCGAGCTCCTCCGGCGCCGGTGCGACGGGCGCCGACAGATCGACACGCTCGAGCAGCCTGTGCACGGCGTCTCCGATCTCCGTGGCGCGCAGGCCACCGTCCACCCCACCGCCCGATTCACCGCGCGTCCGGATGCCGGCGACCCGCTCGGCCCAGAAGCGGAGCGAGCACGAGTCGTACTGCGACACGGCGCTGAACGAGAGACGCGAGACGCGAAACTCGGTGGGCTCCGGCACCACCGGGAGATCGCGGAGCCGCGGCGCCCTCGGTGGCAACGTCTCGCCGACGCCGGCGAACAGCTCCAGCTGCGTATCCCCGTCGGGCGCGCGGCGGAGCCTCTACCTCGGATGCGGGCGCGGCTCAACGAGGTGGGATCCCAGCGATCGAGGCGCAGGAGCACGCCTGCATCGCCCCGCGTGATCTCGACCGGCTCGCCCGCCGCGCGGTCGAGCTCTCCTGCCGCGCCGAGACGGCCGAGCGCCCATGCGATGGGCGTGCGCTCGGCCTCGACCCGGCCCATGTCGACGGAGCCCGACACGATGAGCCGCTCCATCGCCCTCGTCATGCCGACGTAGTAGAGGCGCAGGCGCTCCGCATCGTCCGCCTTCTCGCGCGTCTCGCGGACGTCGTCGTACGACGGGGTCACGACGCGGCTCCCCGTGTGGGGATGGGCGACCTTGAAGCCGAACCTGCCGTCGGAGAGGCAGAGGATCTCGTCGTCGTGCATCCGCTCGCGTCCGGCGTCCGCGACGACGACGACCTTGAACTCGAGCCCCTTTGCAGCGTGGATGGTCAGCAGGCGCACGGCGTCGGCGCCGTCTTCCTCGGCGACCGCGTCCGACTCGCGCGCACCGGCGGCCTCCTGGTCCGCGACGAAGCGAATGAAGCCCTCGAGGTCGGCCCCGCGCAGCTCCTCGTACGAACGTGCCAGCCGTGCGAGCTTGCGCAGGTTCGCATAGCGTCGCGGCCCGTCGTCGCGTGCGAGCACCGCCAGGTCGTAGTCGTGCTCGACGATGATTCGCTCGCACAGGAGCTCCAGCGGCAGCCGTGCGGAGAGGCCGACGAGGCGGTCGAAGCGCTGGCGGAAGGCGCGCAGCAGACGCCCGTCGCGCTCGGGCATGTCGGTCGGCATGCCCCGCTCGATGGCGGTGAAGATGGGTCGCTTCGGCGCGGCGGCACGCGCGACGGCCAGCGCGTCGTTGGAGACGCCGACGAACGGCGACGCGAGCACGGTCAGGAGGGCGTCGTCGTCGTAGCGGTTGCGCAGCAGCCTCAGATAGGCGAGCAGGTCGACGACCTGCTGCTGCCCGAAGTACTTCCGGCCGGTGGCGCGGTAGGTCGGGAGCCCGACGGCACGCAGCTCCTCCTCGTATACCTCGGCGTCCGTGCCGGCGGCGAACAGGTAGACGATCTCACCCGGCCCGGCAACGCCGGCCTCGACGAGCTCGGCGACGCGGCGCGCGACGGCTCGGGCCTCGCCTCGCCGCCAGTGCACCGGTGCGTCGCGATACGACGCCTTGTCCGACACGACCAGCTCGACGGGCGCCCCGAAGCGGGCCTCGCCGTAGCCGGCGACGGGCTCGAGCGGCTCGAACACGTCTCCGAACTCCTCGGCGAACAGGTGGTTGACGGCGGCGAGCACCTCGGGCCGCGACCGGTAGTTGAGCGTCAGCGGGAGCACCTGCTCGGCGGCATCCCGGCGCTCGCGGAAGACAGCCACGTCGGCGTGGCGGAAGCCGTAGATCGACTGGAACTCGTCACCGACGAAGAAGAGATCCTTCGCGGGGCCGCCCGCCATGAAGTCGACGAGCTGACACTGCAGGTGGTTGGTGTCCTGGAACTCGTCGACGAGGATCGAGCGGAAGCGCATCTGCTCGCGCTCACGGACGTCAGGGTCGTCGCGCAGCAGGTCTCGCACGCGGAGCTGGAGGTCCTCGAAGTCGAGCGCCGACTCGGCGTCCTTCGCCGCCTGATACGCCTCGGCGAAGGAGAGCAGCAGCTCCTCGAGCAGCACGCGGTCGCGGGCCGCGAGCTCCTCGTGCACCGCGTCGACCACAGCGCGACGGGCGTCGTTGAACGCCGCGGCGCGGGCACCGCGGGCGCTGAGCGGAGTGAGATCCAGATAGGTCTCGAAGCCGTCACCGGCGGCAAGCACCTCGAGCGTCTCGGCGGCGGCGGCAGACTGCGCGCGCGTCGCGGACGGATCGGCGGCGAGCGATGCGGCTTCCGTGGCGAGCGCGGCGACGCACGTGTCGAGGTCGAGCCGCGATCCGGGCTCGAGCCTGAGCTCGCGGCCGGCGGAGCGCAGCGTCTCGAAGACACTCCTGAGCATCCGGCGCAGGCCACCTGCACCGTACGTGGCGAGCAGCTGCAAGCGGGCGGTGTCGTCGTCCGCACAGAACCGCTCGAGCGCCGCGCCGAACGCCTCGCCCTGCAGCACGCGCGACTGGGCCTCGTCGAGCACGCGGAACCGGGGGTCGACTCCGGCTGCCACCGTGTACTGCGCCAGCACGCGGCGGCAGAAGCCGTGGATGGTGGAGATCCACGCGACATCGAGCTGGCGTGCGAGATCGGGACGGCCGCGTTCGCGCAGGCGCGTGGCGATCCGGGAGCGGAGCTCACCCGCGGCGCGGTCGGTGTACGTGATCGCGAGCAGCGAGCCGACGTCGAGGCCGTCGTCGCAGACCGCCGTCACGAACCGCTCGACGAGCACGGTCGTCTTGCCGGTGCCCGCACCGGCCGAGACGAAGACCGTGCCACGGGCAGCGATCGCCGCGCGCTGCTGTGGGTTGGGGGTGGTCGCGCTCACGGCCGCTCCTTGCGGCAGATGCGCCAGAGATCGCACCAGGACGGGCATTCGCCGTCACGTGGGTCGTGCCGGACGTCGCCCGTCTTGATCCGCCCCGCGAGCTCGGCCGCGGTGGCGCGCGCGTACTCCAGCTCCTCGGCGAACCGCTCCTGATCGAGGTAGTCGTCGCGTGCGTACCCGCTCGGAGAGTCGTCGTCGCTGAGGACGATGCCGCGCGGCCGGCGGCCCCCGCCGACGGGGACGTAGACACCTCCGACGGGCTCGAGGCCGAGCTGGTCGCGCAGCACGAGCATGTAGAGCGGCACCTGCACGCGCGCCTCGTCGTGGATCTGGCGTGCGGACGGCGCGCGGCCGGACTTGTAGTCCATCACGATGCCGCGGGCGCTGAGCGGATCGACGTCGACGCGGTCGATCTTCCCGCTGACGGCGATCTCGTCACCGATGTCGTACGAGCTGAACGACACCTCGAGCTTGCGTGGCACGAAGCGCGAAGGGCTGCTCGCCTCGTCCCGTACGAGCTGCTCGAGATCGCGGCGCAGGGTGTGCAGCAGCTCGCGACGCTGGACGTCCGTGACGTCGAAGCGGAGGCCGCTCTCCACGGAGGCGTCGACGCACTCTCGCATCAAGGCGAGCGCCTGCTCCAGGTTGTCGGGCGTGACGCGCTCGGCTCCCGGCACCGCGCTCGGCAGCTGGGTGTAGAAGCGCTGCAGCGCCGTGTGAGCCACGAGCCCGCGCACCTTGGCATCCGGGCTGCGGTCGATCTCGCCGGGTGAGAGGAACCGCTCGACGAACCACGCTGCGGAGCACATCGCCATGCGCTCCAGGTCGGTGACGCGGAACGTCTCCCGTGCCCCGAGCGCCGCGAGCACCCCTGCGTCCGACAGCGGCACTCGCCGTTGCCAGGCGCTCGTCGCGCGCACGAGACGCCGCTCCCAGCCGTTCGCCTGCGCCAGCGATGTGGCAGCCTCGGCGTCCGACGCCGCGAGGCGCGCGAGTGCCCGCAGGCGCTCTCGCTCGGTCGGCGCGGCCTCGATGGGCCAGGTCAGGCGCGAGAGCGGCCGCCGAACCGTCGCGCGGCGCACGTCACCGGGGTCGTACAACGCCTGCACCGCCTCCCAGAACGGGCTCGGCTCGCGTGGGCTCCCCTCGTCCGTCGCCGCCTCGCGGACGAGCACGAGCCTCCTCGTCGGTCGCGTGCAGGCCGTGGCGAACAGGTAGCGATCGCGCGACGCCTGCTCCGGGCGGGCGAGACGGGTGCCGAGCCGGTCGTCGGCGTCACGTCGCGTGTCGTCGTCGAGGAACGGTGACGCCTGCGTCCGTCTCGGCAAAGCGCCCTGCTCGAGCCCGACCAGGAAGACCGTGTCGAAGCGCCTCGTGCGGGCTCGCATGAGGTCGAGCACCGCCACGCGGCCGGGCTCGCCCGGTCGCGCGCCACGCGCCGTCGCACGCTCCAGCGCGGCCACGACGTCGTCGCGCCGGCAGGGAACGCCGAGAGCGCGGACACGATCGAGCTCCTCGAGCACGCCGAGCACCGAGTCGAGCACGCGCAGGTCGGTCGCCGCCCCGTCGGACGGTGAGGGCTCGTCCGTCCCGTAGGCGTTGCGCACCAGCGCCGAGGCGGCCTCACGGCAGGCTGCCACGGGGTCGCTCGACTCGCGCAAGCTCGTCCAGCAGCGGGAGCGGCCTGCCCCCTCGTAGCGAGACGGAGAGCTCGACGACCCGCTCCGGGTCGGTCACCGCCCGGCCGCGCAGCCTGCCTTCGACGAAGTCGACGTCGCTCCGCGTGAGACCCGAGAACGGTGAGCGCAGGAACCCGTAGAGCGCCTTTCGGTCGGCGCCCGCCCACGCGAAGCGCAGCAGATCGAGGAGTGCGCGACCGAACGTCGTGTGACCGAGACGCGCCGGGGCCTCGACCGCAGCGGGAACGCCCAGCCCGGCGAAGGCAGCCTCGAGCCCGCGGCGCACCGGCTCGACGGATGGCGCCACGACGGCGATCTCCTCGGGTGGCACGCCCTGAGCGACGAGCTCGAGCACCTCCTCGGCGACCAGCTCGAGCGTCGCACGGCGACCGGCTCCCTCGAGAAAACGGATCGCTCCGTCGAGCGGGATGCATGGCGGGTCGTCGTCGAACAGGTGACGCTCGAGGTGCGCCAGGGACACCGGCAAGTGCCGCGCCGACGCCGGTGGCAGGCGCACCACATCGGTCGGCGAGCGCAGCGAGGTCGTCGGCCGTGCGCGAGAGCGACTCGTACACGACGCGTCCGGTCTCGTACGGGAGCGAGACGTGCACTTCGCCGCGAGCCGCCAGCGCCTCGATCAGTCGCCACTCTGCGCCGGTGAGATCCTCGAACCCGTACGCGAGCACCGGCCGGCCGTCCCACGCTTCCAGGTCGCCCGTGATGCGATCGACCGCGGCCCGTCGGAGCGCGTCGCGATCCCAGAGCCCGAGCCTGTCGAGCTCTGCGCGGTAGGCGCCGGCGGCGGCGCCGATCTCGCCCGCCAGATCGCCTTCGTCCAGAAGCGCCGCACCGACCTCGGCGATCGCGACACCGAGCGACTCCGCGTACCCGGGGAAGGTGCTCGACGGCACCTCGGGACGCTCGCGCGCCGTCCGCCGCACGAGCAGCGCACGACCGGCACCCGCGACGAGGGGCCGGCTATCGTCGCCACCTCGAACGTGTTGCTCGGCCAGGTATTCGAAGAGCCCGTCGAACGTCGAGATTCGCCCGCCGATCAGTCCGCCTGCACGCGTCAGGAGATCGCGCTCGACCGGCTCGACGTCCGCCCGGTTCGGCACGATGAGCCACGGATCGCGATCGAGCAGCGCGAGATAACGCTCCAGCAGGAGCGCCACCTTGCCGGCATGCGCCGGGCCGATGACGAGCGACAGGCCCATCCGGCCATGGTAGTCAGGGGGTTCGACGGCCCTGTCTTACGTGGCCGCAAAGTGCGGCTATTTGCGGAGCCCGGTCCGCTTCGAGGCTCAAGGCGGTGCCTGGCTGAAGCCAGGCACCTGACGGACTGGCGCCGGCTACGCCGACGCCCGCTTCTAGCTGCTTCCGCCGACGGACTTGGGCTTGCGGCCGCGGCGCGCCACCGCGACGCCCGGCATGCCGCCCGCACACGCGTCGCAGAGATCGGCTTGCTTCGCGCCGCGACGCGCGTCGGTGAACGTGACGCGCATCACCGCGCCCTTTCCCTCCTCGACTTCCTTGCTGCACTTGTCACAGACCAAGACCGTCTTTCTCGCCATGATTTCGCTCCTCGTCGTCGATCGTAGTGGTCGCTCGCTTACGCGAGAGAAGACTAAATAGGAACGATGGTCATGGCAAACGCTATTGCATCCGTATTTGTCGTTCCCAGTCCGCGCAGGCGCGGCATGCACCGACCTCTAGAATCCGCGGCGTGACCGCTCGCACAATCGTCGTTCTCGAGGGTGACGAGACCGGGCAGGAGTTGCTCGAGGAGTCGCTGCGTGTCCTGAGCCCCGACGTCGTCGGCGTCGAGCTTGCGCTGCCGCGCTTCGATCTGTCGCTCACAAAGCGCCGCGAGACCGGGAACGACGTCGTGCTCGAGGCGGCGCGCGCGATCCGCGAGCACGGGCTGGGCCTGAAAGCGGCCACCGTCACCCCCGAGGGAAAGGACGACGTCGGCTCGCCGAACCGCATCCTGCGTGAGGAGATCGGCGGCAAGGTGATCGTTCGCACGGGCCGCAGGATCCCGGGCGTGGTGCCGCTCGGCGGTGTCCACGCTCCGATCTCCGTCGTGCGCATGGCAGTCGGCGACGCCTACGGCGCCAAGGAGTGGCGCGAGGGAGAAGGGCGACGCCGAGATCGCGTTTCGCACGGAGCGAATCGAGCGACGCATCTGCCGCGCCGTGGCCGAGTTCGCGTTCCGCCAGGCCGAGCGAACGGGCGCGAAGGTGTTCGGCGGCCCGAAGTACACGGTCAGCCCGATCTACGAGGGAATGCTCAAGGAGGAGATGGACTGCGGCGGCAGCCCGGCACCCCGAGGTTGTGTACGAGCCGCAGTTGATCGACGCGACGTTTGCGTTGCTCGTCTCGTCGTCCGGCGCCCCGATGGTGATTCCGGCACTGAACCGCGACGGCGACATCCTCTCCGACCTGGTGCTTCCCCTCTTCGGGTCGATCGCCGGTTCCGAGTCGCTGCTCGTCGCCTTCGCCGACGGCGCGGAGGACGTGCCGTCGGCGCTGATGGCAGAGGCGGCGCACGGCACGGCGCCGTCACTGCAGGGCAAGGACGTCGCCAATCCGATGGCGATGATCCTCGCCGCCGCGGCGTTGCTCTCACATGCCGAGGACGCCGAGCTCCAGCCCGCAGGGAGGGCGATCCGCGAGGCGTGCCTCGAAGCCGTCGCAGAGGGGATCCGCACCGCCGACCTCGGCGGCCACCACGGGACCTCGGCCTTCACCGACGAGGTGATCCGCCGCACGAAGACGAAGCTCGAGGTCTGGGCCGCGCTCTGACAGAAGCGGAGCCTGCCGGCGGCAGGCTCTCGTGAGGTGCCTGCCTTCAAGCAGGCACCGGGGTTGCTCTGCACGTCGAGCAGCTCCGCCCACCCCCGTGCCTGCCTGAAGGCAGGCACGAGCTGAGGTGTCCGACCTTCGGTCGGACGCTCTGCCTACGCGGCGACCGCCGTCTCCCCGTGCTCGATCGCACTGAGCAGCGCCTCCACGACCTCCGGGTCGAACTGCGCTCCCGAGCAGCGCTCGAGCTCCGCCAGCGCGTCCTCGCGCTCCAGTGCGCCGCGGTAGGGCCGCTCCGAGGTCATCGCGTCGAATGCATCGGCGACGGCCAGCACGCGACCCTCGACCGGGATGCTCGCGACCAGCCCGCCGAGTCGGATAGCCGTGGCCGTCCCAGCGCTCGTGGTGGAAGAGGACGTACGGCAGCGCCGCCTCCAGCGACCGGACGCCGGCGATCAGCCAGGCTCCTTCGACGGGGTGCGCGCGGATCGCCTCCAGCTCACCCGGCTCGAGCCGTCCGGGCTTGTCGAGCAACCCCGGACGGAGATTGATCTTGCCGACGTCGTGGAGTGCGGCGCCGAGCCGCAGCGTCTCGATCCTCGGCTCTTCCCACCCGAGCCGGCGTGCCACCGCCTCGGCGTGGCTCGCAACACGCGCGGCGTGGGAGCCGAGCGACGGGTCGCACGCGGCCATCGCCGCTTCGTAGGTCTCCAATTGGCTCATGGACACGAACGTTCCCCCCACGAGCCTGGATCCCTGCCAGTAGGTTCTGGGCATGCGTGTCCTCGTGCCTTGCGAGACGGCGATCGGCGAGCGCCGGGTGGCGCTCACCCCGGATGCCGTGCAGCGGCTGACCGCCTCCGGCTTCGAGGTGGCGGTCGAGCGCGGCGCCGGTGTGCAGGCACATTTCGACGACGAGGCGTACGCGGCGGCCGGCGCCGCGGGCTCGACCGGGTCGGAGCCGCCCGCGGTCGTCGTGCGTGTCGCGCCCCCGTCTGCGGAGGAGGTCGCTGCGCTCGCGGCGGGGACCGTGCTGGTCGGGTTTCTCGCCCCGCTGGGTGACCCGGCCGGTGTGGAGCGCCTGCAGGCGCAGGGCGTGGTGGCGTTCGCGATGGAGTCGATCCCGCGCATCACGCGGGCGCAGTCCATGGACGCGCTGTCGTCGCAGGCGACGGTGGCCGGCTACAAGGCAGTGCTGCTGGCGGCGGAGCGGGTGCCGAAGATGTTTCCGCTGCTGATGACGGCGGCGGGCACGATCGCCCCTGCGCGCGCTCTCGTGCTGGGCGCGGGCGTGGCCGGGCTGCAGGCGATCGCGACCGCGCGGCGGCTCGGCGCGGTGGTGTCGGCGTTCGACGTGCGGCCGGCGGTGCGCGAGCAGGTGGAGTCGCTGGGAGCGGCGTTCCTCGATCTCGGCATCACCGGTGAGGAGACGGAGGGCGGCTACGCGAAGGAGCTGACCGCGGAGCAGCAGGCGGCGCAGCAGGCGGCGCTGGAGGAGGCGATCCCGGACTTCGACGTGGTGATCACGACCGCGCTCGTGCCCGGGAGGCCGGCGCCGAAGCTGATCCCCGCGTCCTCGGTGGAGCGCATGCGGCCCGGTTCGGTGATCGTCGACCTGGCTGCGGAGACCGGTGGCAACTGCGAGCTGACCCGGCCGGGCGAGGAGGTCGTCGAGCACGGCGTCACGATCGTCGGGCTCACGAACCTGCCGTCGCTGCTGGCCGCCGACGCGAGCCGCCTCTACGCGCGGAACGTCCAGGCCTTCCTCGAGCTGATCGCCCCGAGTGGCGAGCTCCGGCTCGACTGGGAGGACGAGATCGTGTCCGGCGCGTGCGTGGCGGGCAGACCCGAGAGCCCCGTGACCGAACGTCACGAGGCGCAGGAGGTGACCGAGTGACCGACCTGTCGCTCGTGATCGAGCTGACGATTCTCGTCCTCGCGATCTTCCTCGGCTTCGAGGTGATCTCGAAGGTGCCGACGATGCTGCACACGCCGCTGATGTCGGGGACGAACTTCATCCACGGGATCATCATCGTGGGGGCGATCATCGTGCTCGGCTACGCCGACGACACCTTCACCAAGGTGGTCGGCCTCGTGGCGATGGTGCTGGCGACGGCGAACGTCGTCGGCGGCTGGTTCGTGACCGACCGGATGCTCGAGATGTTCAAGCGGCGGCCCGACCCGCGGAAGGAGAGCAAGGAGTGATCTCCGACCCGGACGTCGTCGGGCTTCTCTATCTCGTCGCGATCGTCTGCTTCATCCTCGCGCTGCGGTTCCTCTCCTCACCCAAGTACGCGCGCAAGGGCAACTGGGTCGGCGGCGCGGGGATGATCGTGGCGATCGCCACGACGCTCCTGCTCGAGGGCATCTCGAACTGGGCGCTGATCGTCGTCGGCGCGCTGATCGGCTCGGTCGTGGGGGTCGTCGGCGCCCGCACGGTGAAGATGACCGCCATGCCGCAGATGGTGGCCCTGTTCAACGGGGTCGGCGGCGGCGCGGCGGCCCTCGTGGCGCTGGCCGAGTTCCACGAGACCTCGGGCGTGCTCTCCTGGGACGAGGCGCTCTCGACCGTGCTCTCGGCGCTGATCGGCTCGATCTCGTTCGCCGGCTCGCTGGTCGCCTTCGCGAAGCTGCAGGAGCTCGTCTCGGGCCGGCCGATCGTGTTCGTCGGCCAGAACGTCGTCAACGTGCTCGTGCTCGGCGGGGCCGCTGCCCTCGGCGTGGCGATCGTGGCCGGCGTCGAGGGCGAGTGGGCGATCGTCGCGCTGATCCTCCTGGCGCTGCTGTTCGGGGTCATGTTCGTGCTGCCCATCGGCGGAGCGGACATGCCCGTCGTGATCTCGCTGCTGAACGCGTTCACCGGTCTGGCCGCGTCGGCGACCGGCTTCGTGCTCGACTCGACCGTGCTGATCGTCTCGGGCATGCTCGTCGGCGCCTCCGGCACCCTGCTCACGCTGATGATGGCCAAGGCGATGAACCGGTCGGTCACCAACGTCCTGTTCGGCGCCTTCGGCCAGGTGCAGACAGGCGCCGGCCAGACCCGCGCCGACGACGGCCGCACCGTGCGCGCCACCACCGCGGACGACGTGGCCGTACAGCTCTCGTTCGCGCGCAAGGTCGTGGTCGTCCCCGGCTACGGCCTCGCGGTCGCCCAGGCGCAGCACGACGTCCGCCAGCTCGCCGAGCTGCTCGAGGAGAAGGGCGTCTCCGTCGAGTATGCGATCCATCCCGTCGCCGGCCGCATGCCGGGCCACATGAACGTGCTGCTCGCCGAGGCCAACGTGCCCTACGACCAGCTCAAGGAGATGGACGAGATCAACCCGGAGTTCCCGCAGACCGACGTCGCCCTCGTGATCGGCGCCAACGACGTCGTCAACCCGGCCGCCCGCTCCGATCCACAGAGCCCCATCTACGGCATGCCCATCCTCGACGTCGACAAGGCCGCCTCCGTCGTCGTGATGAAGCGCTCCATGGCCCCGGGCTTCGCCGGCATCGACAACGAGCTCTTCCTCGACGCGAAGACGACGATGCTGTTCGGCAACGCCAAGGACTCCGTGGTGAAGCTGATCGGCGCCGTGAAGGCGACCTAGAGGGAGGCGATTCCGCCCTAGGCCGGCCCCACGGCCGGTCGCGCCGGAAGGGTAGGCTCGATGCCGTGACCTCGATGCGAACCGACCATGCGATCACGGACGAGGCTGCGCTGCGCGACGCCCTCGGGCACCCGAACGACGTCGTCCGCGGGAAGATCACCGATCGGCTGAACGAGCTGACCTGCCGCTTCGTCGAGGCCTCGCCGTTCGTCTGCCTCGCCACGTCCGCGCCCGACGGGACGTGCGACGTGACGCCGCGCGGCGACCCGCCCGGTTTCGTGCAGGTACTCGACGAGCGCACGCTCCTGATGCCGGAGCGACCGGGGAACCGGCTCGCGGACTCGCTGCGCAACGTGCTCGGCAACCCGCACGTCGGGCTGCTGTTCATCGTGCCCGGCGTGACCGACACGCTGCGCGTCAACGGTCGCGCCACGATCGTCGACGATCCCGAGCTTCTGGCACCGTGCGCGGTCGAGGGGAAGACGCCGGTGCTCGGCCTCCTGATCGAGGTCGAGGAGGTCTTCACGCACTGCTCGAAGGCGTTCCTTCGTGCGCAGCTGTGGGATCCGGAGCGCTTCGTCGAGCGGTCGGAGCTCCCCTCTCCCGGCGCGATCATGGCCCGCGTGAACGAGTCGGTCGACCCGGAGACGTACGACGCGGAACGGGCCGAGCGGTACGAGCGCCGCGAGGGCTTCTACTAGCCCGCGCGGCTCCTGTGATCCCGGTCTTCTCACGCGCAGCGGTCTACGCCGCCGTCTCGCCGCACGAGGCGTACGACGCCGTGCGCGACGCGTTCGTCGCCCATCACCGCGGCGAGTGGGTGATGCAGCCGAAGGTCTACGTGACCAACTACCCGGCGGGCGACTTCCGGGCCATGCCGGCGCTCGGCGGCGGGCATGCGCTGCTCAAGTGGGTGACGTCGTTCCCGGGCAACCCGGCCCGTGGCCTGCCGACGGTGACCGGTCTCGTGCTGCTCTCCGACGCGGAGACGGGTCAGCTCGAGGCGGTGCTCGACGCGGCGGCGGTGACGGCGCTGCGCACCGCCGCCGCAGGTGTGATCGCTGCCGACACACTCGCCGGCGCCGGCGCCGGGTCGGTGGCGGTCATCGGCTGCGGTGTCAACGGTGCCGAGACGGCGCGCATGCTCGTCGCGCACGGTCAATCGCCAATCGTCTGGGACGTCGACCGTGCAGCGACGCGAGCTCGTCGCGGAGACGCTCGGCGCCCGGGTGGCCGACTCGCTCGAGCACGCGCTCGGCTGCGAGGCGGTGATCACCGTGACGCCTGGCCAGGCCGTGCTGTTCCCGGCCGGCTCGCTGAGCGACGGCCAGCACGTCTCGCTGATGGGCGCGGACGGCCCCGGCAAGGCCGAGGTGGCCGTCGAGGAGCTCGGCCGCGCACACCTGTTCTGCGACGACTGGGAGCAGGCGAGCCACGGCGGCGAGCTGACGGCCGGCGTTGCGGCGGGAGTCGTCACGCAGGGCGTGGTGACCGAGCTTGGTGGCGTGCTGGCCGGCGACGCCGAGGGACGGCGCAGCGCGAAGGACGTGACGCTGTTCGACTCGACGGGGCTCGCGATTCAGGATCTCGCCATCGCGAGCACGGCGTACGCAAAGGCGAACGAGCTCGACCTGCCGACAATCGAGCTCTGAGCTCGCCGGGTGGCTCGGTCAGCCGAGCAGCCGCTGCGGCTCGAACAGGTCGAGCAGCGGCTCGCGCTCGCCGGTGATCGCGCGGGCCACCAGATCGCCGCAGAGGAAGCCGAGCACGTTGCCGTGCCCGGAGTAGCCGCCGGCCACCCACACGCGCTCGTCGGCGGGCACGCGCCCGACCACGGGGAGGAAGTCGAGCACGAGGCCGAAGATCCCCGCCCAGCGGTAGTCGACGCGCAACGGCCGACCGGCGATCGACTCGACGAACGCCTCCAACGCACCCTGGACGGGCGCGGTCGTCTCCTCGACGTCGGTGAACTCCGAGTCGAGTGACGTGTCGCGGAAGCCACCGGCGACGATGCGGCCGTCGGGTGTCTGGTGCCAGTAGTCGAAGCCGTGCCGCCCGTAGTGCGGCACCTCGTACCAGCGCTCGGCGATCGGCTCGGTGGCGATCACCTGCCCCCGGGTCGGGACGATCAGCCCTTCGAGCTCGCCGAGCAGGCCGCTCGGGTAGCCGTCTGTGCACACCACGACGATCGCGGCGTCTGCCTCGTCGACCGATCGCAGCCGTGTGTGCTCGACGATCTCCACGCCGGCCTCTGCTGCGAGCCCGGCGAGACGCCGTACCCAGCGTGCGGGCTGCAGCGCGCCGTCACCAGGGTGGAACAGCGCCGCCGCAAACCGACCCGCGAGCGGCCCGTCGAGATCGTCACGCCATTCGACCGCCAGGCCGTCCCCGGCCATCGCCTCGTACTCGGAGTGCAGCTCGTCCCGCTCCTCCATGTCGGCTGCGATGCGCAGGCTCCCGATGCGGCGGAAGGCATCTCCGGCCAGTCGCTCCATCCGGTCGATGGCCCCTTCGGTGAGCGACCAGAGCCGTTGCGCCGGCTCCGCGCCGATCATCTCGCGCGTCACGTCGTACGGGGCACCGGCGCCACGCAGCGCAAAGCCGCCGTTGCGGCCGCTCGCCCCCTCGGCGATCCCGCGGTCGTCGACGAGGCGAACGCGAAGCCCCGCTTCGGCGAGCGTGAGCGCGCACGAGCACCCGGTCACGCCGCCACCCACCACCACCGCGTCCACGGCGTCGTGCTGCGGCTGCGCACGCCGGATCGCAGGCTCGTCGAGCCAGTACGGGATCACCGCGCGATCGTAGAGCCTGGCCGGTAGAGACCGCCGTCCGAGGTGACCGCGCCGGTGAGCTCCAGCTCGACGAGCGCGGCGGCCACCTCACCCGCGCCGAGCCCCGTCATCCTGATCAGCTCGTCCGCGGTGGCAGGAGCGTCGGCGAGCCGAGCGATGACGGCCGCTGCGGCCGGGCCCGACGCCGAAGGCTCGGCGAGGGGCGCCGGCTCGATTCCGAGCGCTTCGAGAACGTCGCGCGCACCGGTCACCGGTGTCGCCCCGAGCCGCAGGAGCGCGTTCGTGCCCGACGACAGCGCGGACGTGATCTCGCCGGGCACTGCCATCACCTCGCGACCGTCCTCGAGCGCGAAGTCGGCGGTGATCAGCGCGCCCGACCGCTCGCGCGCCTCGACGACGACCGTGACTGCGCAGAGCCCGGCGATGATCCTGTTCCGCGCAGGGAACCGCCACGGGGCGGGCTCGATCCCGGGCTCGTACTCCGACACGACGAGACCTCCGCCCTCGCGGATCTGCCGGGCGAGGTCGCGATGGGCTGCCGGATAGTCGCGATCGATGCCGCACCCCAGCACGGCCACGGTGCGGCCGCCTGCCTCGAGCGCACCGCGGTGCGCCTCGCCGTCGATACCGCGAGCCAACCCGCTCACGACGAGCACGCCTGACAGCGGCGAGCTCGCGCCCGAGCATCCGCGCCACGGCGCGACCGTAGGCCGAGCACGCCCTGGCGCCGACGATCGCGGCCGCGGGCGTCGCGAGCAGCGATGCGTCGGCCTCGCCACGCGAGCCAGAGCAGCGCCGGCGGATCGTGGATGGCTGCCAGGAGCGGCGGGTAGGCACGGTCCCGTCGGCGAACGCGCCGGGTCGTCATTCGGGCCGGAGCTCCGCAGGCGAGCGATACGAGAGAGCCTCGGCGACGTGTTCCGGCGCAACGTCGCCCGACCCCGCGAGGGCGGCGATCGTCCGTGCCACCCGCGCGACGCGAGCGCGACCTCGACCGGAGAGCGGCAGCCGGTCGACCGCTCTGTCGAGCAGCTCGGACGCCGCCGGCGTCCGCCGCGGCTGCGAGCGCTCGAGGGCAGACCGGGCCGACGACGACACGCTCGCGCACGGGTGCGGACGGCTCGCCGGGTGGCGCGGCGAGCTCGGCTGCGCGGGGCCGGGGCATCGCCACGACCAGGTCGAAGCGGTCGAGCAGCGCGCGTGACAGCCGTTCGCGGTAGGAGGCGAGCCGCGCCGGGGCGCACGTGCAGGCGAGCGCCGCGTCGCCTCGACCACCGCACGGGCACAGGTTCATCGTCCCGACGAGCCTGAAGCGGGCGGGAAAGATGGCGCGGCCACCGACCCGCGCCACGGACACGTAGCCGTCCTCCAGCGGCTGTCGCAGCGTCTCGAGCACGGAGCGCGGGAACTCGGGCAGCTCGTCCAGGAGCAGCACGCCGCGGTGGGCGAGGCTCACCTCGCCGGGACGCGGGCTCACTCCGCCGCCGACCACCGCCGCCGGCGAGGCGCCGTGATGCGGCGCGCGAAAGGGTGGCGTCGCGAGCAGCGGACGCTCGGGCGCCAGCAGGCCGGCGACGGAGTGGATGCGCGTCACCTCGAGCGCTTCCTCGCGCGTCAGCGCCGGCAGCAGCGAGGGCAGCCGTCGGGCGAGCATCGTCTTGCCGGTTCCCGGCGGTCCCGCGAGAAGGACGTTGTGCTCGCCGGCGGCGGCGATCTCGAGCGCCCGCCTGCCGCGCTCCTGCCCGCGGACGTCTGCCAGATCGGGACCGAGGCCGTCGCTCGCCGCAGCGTCCGCGGGTGTCGCGGGCTGCAGGTCGATCTCACCGCGAAGGTATGAGACGGCCTCGGCGAGATGCCGTCACGGGAAGCGCCTCGATGCCGGCGAGCGCAGCCTCGGGCGCGGACGGTGCCGCGCACAGGACACGCCGGAAGCCCGCCTGCACCGCCCCTTCGGCCGCCGCGATCGCGCCCGTCACCGGCCTGACGCGGCCGTCGAGCGCCAGCTCGCCGAGGCACACGTGCTCGGCCAGTCGCTCCGGCGGAACCTGCCGCGAGGCAGCCAGCAACGCGAGCGCGATCGGCAGGTCGAAGCCCGTGCCCTCCTTGCGCAGCGCCGCGGGCGCGAGATTGACGGTGATGCGGGTCTCGTCCGGCCAGGCGAGCTGCGCGGAGATGACGCCGCTGCGGACGCGGTGCTTCGCCTCCTGGCAGGCGCGGTCGGCGAGACCGACGACGGTGAACGCCGGGTATGCCCTTCGGCAGGTGCGCCTCGACCTCGACTCGCCTCGGCTCGAGCCCGACGAGGGCGAAGGTGACGGCCCGCCCGAGCACACCCTCGACGCTACGGGCACACGTGTGACGCGTGTGTCACGCGTCTGTGCCGCGCGTGCACCGCGTCAGGGGCGGGACACATCCCGCCCCTGACGCGTCCGAGTCTCGTCGAGCTCTTGTAGCAGAGCACGTACAACGTGAACGTGCTCGAGGCGCCGCTGTCGTTGCCGCCCTTGGCCGTGTAGCCGATCACCTCACCGGCTGGGTTCACGTTCGGCCTCATCTCCACGACGAACAGCTCGCGATCGTCGGTGTCGGGGTTCCAGCCGGTCCCGCCGAGGATCGCCTTCTGGCCGGCGTTGCAGTTCTGGGTGACGTCGTCCGTGTTGTACATCCCGTTCTGTGAGGGTGCGAGCGACGCGATCGAGATGGACTGCTGGCGAAGCTGAAGCGCGCCGATGACGCCCTGCGGCGCCGGTGCGGCACCGGTTGGGCCCGTGGCACCGGCAGGGCCTGCAGCGCCGGCGGGAATCTGCCCGGCCGCGAAGTCGGCCTTCCTGAGAGACCCGTTCCGGACCTTGACTCCGGTCACCGCGTTGGCCGCGATCTTCGCGTTCGTGACGGCGTTGCTCTTCAGCTGCGCCGTGCCGACGCTGTTGATCGGGAGCGCGGCGACCGCGGCGAGACCCGTGCCGCTCAGGGCGACGAGCAGCGCGATACATGCGACGACCATCGCGGGCGAGGGCCGGCGCCGGAGGAGCGTGCGCATTGGTACCTCCATGACGGTGGGTTGCGCCCGACCGTACCAACGGCCCCGGACCGCGTTCTCAACCCTGACAGAATCCTTGCATCCCGACGCGCCGGACGCCGACGCAGACGGCGTCAGGCGGCGCCTGCCACGATCACGGACTCGTAGTACTGGCCCCCGCGAAGCCCCGTGCGGCGGTTGACGTGACGCTCGAGGCGGTCGACGACCTGCAGCCCGGCCCGGTCGAGCACCTCGCCGTAGAGGCCGCGGCGGTCGTTGACGACGACGCAGACAGGTGCGCCGTCGCGCAGCACGCCACGCGCGTTGCGGAGCACAGCCGGCGACACCGTCGACGTACGCCTCGATCGCCTTGCGACCCGTGCCGAGCGCGGGCCTGCCCAGCTCCCGGTCACGGCGCTCGTCGAGACCGAGCAGCTCGTACGCGTAGCGGTGCTGACCGTGGTAGTCGATCAGGCCCGGGTACGGCGGTGACGTGACGACGCCGTCGAAAGCCTCTCCCAGCTCGCAGGTCGCGCGCGTCGCCGTGGAGCACCTCGGCGTAGCGATCGGGCCGCCTGGCCGCTGCGAAGGTCTCGATGCGATCGAGCGTGTCGAGCGTGTACCGCAGCAGGAACCGGCGCGCCGACCCGACCGGACGGCACGTTCGCTTGTGCTTGTGACACCAGTACTCGCCCTGCTGCGGTGCCGAGGGGAAGTCGAGGTCGAAGTGTGTCGTGAGGCGCGCCGAGCGCGCCGAGCGGGCGAGGATCACCCAGAGCACGTCCGCCGACCCGACCTGCTCCACGAGCGAGCGGTAGTGGAGGAGCTCCTCGGCGGCCGCCGGCGCGTACCACTCACGGACGTAGCGCGGGGCTCCGGCCGGCATGCGCCCCGTCGGCTCGAACGCCTCTGCCTGCTCGTGCGCCCACAGCAGGTCGCGGCGGAGCGCGTCGAGGTTGTACGGGCGCGTCTTGACGCGCATCAGCAGGCAGTTGAAGCTGGCCACGTCGACGCCGGTCGCGTCGTAGCCCTGCTCGAGTGCCTGCACGAGCGTCGTTCCCGACCCGGCGAACGGATCGAGCACGCGCCCGCCCGCAGGCACGTAGCGATCGAGCAGCACCTCCACGAGCTGCGGCACGAACTTGCCCAGGTACGGGTGCAACCGGTGGACGTGCTTCGTCCGCTCGCGCTCGGGCAGCTCCTGCTCCGACCAGGAGAGCGACCGGTCGACCGAGCCGAGCTCCCGGTAGAGCGTCTCCTGCGAGACGGCCATGACCACGGGTTCGACGCGCCCGGCGCGGGTCCTGTGTCGCACAGCGGTGCCTGGCACCGCCGAGCGGTGCCAGGCATTCAGCGCGGCGGTGTCAGAGCATCCAGTGGATGCCCTTGCGGGCGTCCCGGGTGCGGAGCCGCTCGATCCGCACGGGGATCGGCGGGTGGGTGGAGAAGAGCGACGACATCGCGCCGCGCCCCGACAGCGGGCTCGCGATGTAGAGCGATGCCGTCGCAGGGTTGACCTCCATCGGGACTGCCTGCACGCCGCGCTCCAGGCTGGCGAGCGCCGACGCGAGCGGGCGTCCCTCACCAAGCCAGCCTGCGGCCGTCTCGTCGGCGAGGTACTCACGCTGCCGCGAGACGGCGAGCTGGAGCACCATCGCAGCCAGCGGGGCGAGGATGATGGCGGCCAGCGTGCCGACGATGCCGAGCGGGCTCTCGTCGTCGCCGCCGAACAGCCACGGAACTGCAGGAAGTGGGCCACCGCCGCGATGGCGGCGCCGATCATCGCCGCAATCGAGGCGACGAGGATGTCGCGGTTCTTGACGTGGGCGAGCTCGTGCGCGAGCACGGCGCGCACCTCGTCGCGCGGGAGCGACTGCACGAGGCCTTCCGTCACCGCCACCGCCGCGTGACGCGGGCTGCGGCCCGGTCGCGAACGCGTTGGGCTGCTCGGACGGGATCACGTAGAGCCGAGGCATCGGCAGGCCCGCACGCTCGCAGAGCTCACGGACGTCCTCGTGCACGGCGGGCAGCTCGTCGTCGCCGAGCGGCCGCGCGCGGCTCATCTTGAGGGCGAGCTTGTCCGACCACCAGTACATGGCGAGGTTCATGCCGATCGCCAGGACGAGGAAGAAGAGGAGGCCGCTGGCGCCGCCGATCAGCGCTCCGACGGAGACGAGGAGCGCGCTGAGGCCTGCGAGCAGGATCCAGGTGCGGATGCGGGTACTCATGGGGTGTCGAGAGTCCTTTCCGGGTCACGAACGAGCTGTCACCCGGAGGTTTCTCCCGCCCACATCGTGGGCCGGCGCATCCGGGCCGCAAGGCCGTTCTGACGGACGCGCCCGTTTGGGGATAGTGCCCCCCGGTCGTTCGGAATGTAGCCCGGTGGGCGAGGTGTGCGCATTGACATGGTGTTAAGCGCGACAGCGGCCCGATCGTCCACGCGGGGCTCCTCGCGCGCTGTCAGGCGACGTGGCGCAGGCGGGTGACGCGGCCGTCCAGGACGGCCGCCACCTCGAACCCGACCGCGAGCCCGCCGAGCTCGGGATGCGCCGCGAGCCAGGCGGACGCAGCGCGCGTCACGCGCCGCAGCTTCTCCTCGTCGACCATCTCCGCCGGGCGGCCGAAGCCGTCGCCGCCCTTCTCCTTCACCTCGCAGAAGACGAGCCGTGACCCGCGGCGCAACACGAGGTCGAGCTCGTAGCCGCCGCAGCGCGCATTCGCCGCGAGCACGCGGTAGCCGCGCAGCCTGTAGTGGCGCGCCGCGAGCCGCTCACCGTGGTTCACGCCGCCGCGATCTCGTCGACCGCTGCGTACGCACGGCTGTCGAAGCTGCGGCGGTGCTGCGCACACGGCCCGTGCTCGAGCACGGCGGCCGTGTGAGACGGGCGTGATGTAGCCGACGTGGGATGAGAACCCGTAGCGGGGATAGAGGGCGTCGAGGCGCCGCATGACGCGGTCCCGGGTCACCTTCGCGACGATCGAGGCCGCGGCGATCGCGGCGCTGCGCGTGTCGCCGTCGACGACGGCGACGTGCGGTGGCGCCGTGGGACCGAGACGGAATCCGTCCACCAGGCACGCGTCCGCCGAGGGCGCGAGATCGGCGAGCACCGTGCGCAGGCCCCACAGGTTCGACCGGTGGAGCCCGTTCCGGTCGATCTCTCCCGACGGGATGATCCGCACCGAGACGCGGCTCGCGCACCCGATCACGGCCCGGTAGAGCTCCTCGCGCTCCTCGGGCGCAACCTGCTTGGAGTCGTTGAGCAGCGCGAGCGGCCGCACGCGGTGACCGCGCAGCGCGGCGTAGTCGAGCAGCACGCCGGCGACCACGAGCGGGCCGGCGAGAGAGCCGCGACCGGCCTCGTCCGCTCCCGCGACACGCCGCACACCGAGCCGTCTGTCGTAGCGGAGCAGTCGCTGGCCGGTGCTGACGGGCACGGCGCGAGGATAGCGCGGTACCTCGGACGGGTCGGTGCCGACTTCGTGCCGAGTTCGTGTCGGGGCCGGAGAGCTAGACAGGCAGGACGCAGCCGCCGCGCTCGCGGTCGAGCGCCACGTCGAGCGCGCCGCCGCTTCACCGTGACGCGGAACCAGTCGCAGTCCCCGTCGTCGCGGCGCGCGGCGCAGATGATCTCGTCGGCGGGCTGCTCGATGAACCAGGGGCGGGGATTGCGCGTGCAGCGGACGTGATCGTCGTAGCCGGCCACCCCGACGAGGTGCGCCTCCACCGCCTCTCGTGCCAGCTGCTGCTCCGGCCTCTCGGCCGCGCATCCGGCGAGCACGAGCGCAACCAGCGACAGCGATCCCAGGGCGCGCACGCCGCCATCGTAGGCGCGGCCGCGACTCGCCCACCGCCAGCGGCACCGCTAGAGGCTTGCTGTGAGACACGTGGCCCAGCGGCCGCGAAGCGGACGCCTTCAGGGGTATGCGCGGAAGGAATCCGCGAAAGCGGATTCCGTGATCTCGCGCAGCGAGATCCCGCTTGCAGGCGGACTAGTTCTGGCGCAGCTCCCGCACGCGGGCCTTCTTGCCGACCCGGCCGCGGATGTAGTACAGCTTCGCCCGGTTGACGTCGCCGACCATCGCGACCTCGAGCTTGTCGATCTTGGGCGAGTGCACCGGGAAGGTGCGCTCGACGCCGACACCGAACGAGTTCTTGCGCACCGTGAACGTCTCGCGCGCCCCCGAGCCCTGCCGCTTGATCACGACCCCCTCGAACACCTGCACGCGCTGGCGATTCCCCTCGATCACCTTGAAGTGGACGCGGACGGTGTCCCCGGCCTTGAAGGTGGGGATGTCGCCGCGAAGCTGGCGCTGCTCGATGCTCTCGATGATCGTGCTCATGCGAAAGGGTCGGCCGTCGGCCGGCTGCGGATGATAGCGAAACGGGGCTCCGCCCCGTTCGCCGTAGGGGCCTTGGCCCGACGCGCCGCGACGTCTCAGTGGAGCGACAGGCGCTGCGGCGGCCAGTACGTGGCGAAGACCTTGCCGATCAGGTTGTCACGCGGCAGCGCCCCCCACTCCCGTGAGTCGCAGGACTGCTCGCGGTTGTCACCGAGCATGAAGTAGTGGTCCTTCGGCACGGTGATCGGCCCGAAGGACGCGTGGAGCTGCCTGCGGTCGGAGCGCACGTACGGCTCCTCCAGGCGCTTGCCGTTGATGAACACGTACCCGTCGCCCCGGATCAGCCTCAGCTCGAGCTTCTCGCCCGGGAGCCCGATGACGCGCTTCACGAACGTCCCCCCGACCCCGCACGCGTTGGGCGGCGTCTCGAAGACGGCGATCTCGCCGCGCTTCGGGTCGCGCAGGTGGTAGACGAACCGGTTGGCGAGCACGCGGTCGGAGAAGCGCGCCTCGCAGTCGTTGCCCGGACGGGCGCAGTGGAGCGACGGCTCCATGGACGACGACGGGATCCGGTACGGGTTCACGACGTACGCCTTCACGAGCAGGACGATCGCCACGGCGCCGACGATGGTGACGAACCAGTCGACCGCGATCCGCAGGTCGCGCGGGAGCTTGCGCGTGAAGCGATCGACCGGATTGCGCGTGTGGTACTCGTGCTCGGCGTCCCGTGCGCCCGGAGCGTCCGCCGGGACGAGGATCACCCACGACGACACGAACGCCAGCGCGATCCAGAGGAGGTCGTACGTGCTGAAGAGATCGCGGAGGCTGCCGCGGAACAGGTCGAGCGTGTCGGTCGAGAGCACGCCGGTGCTCGTCCCGAACTCGTCCTCGAGGAGAAAGGCGAAGGCCAGGTACTTGCCGACGAGGAGCGCGCCCAGCACCTCCACCACGGCCACGAGCTGCAGGTCGTGACCACCACGACCGGCGACGAACCGGATCGAGCCCGCCACGAGCAGGCCGATCCCCCAGGCGACGACACCGAGCTCGCGATCCGTCCACTGCGCGACGAGCCCCCAGGCGGCCGCTCCGATGAGCGCGGCGAGGAGCCCCGCCAGGGCACCGGCGAAGATCGGCTCTTGGCCGGCGGAGGGCTGCTCGGGAAGGGACGGCGGCTCCTCGTCCCCGTCGAAGCCGTCCGGGAGGCGCACCGGCTCCTGCGTCGGAGACGGGCGGGCGCAGCCACGACGGCAGGTCGTCGCCAAGGCGCTCCGGCGTCCCGTCGGCGGCGCCGGCGGGACGCGCGGCGAGCGTCTCGGCGGGTGCGTCGGGCTCGGTGTCGTCTGCGGGTGGCAGCCCGTACAGGTCGCGCTCGGTCACCGCGACGACCTCGTGGCGCTCTGCTCCTTGCGCCACGCCTCCACGCGACCGTGGTCGCCGGAGCGCAGGATCTCCGGGACCTCCCACCCTCGGAACTCCGAGGGGCGCGTGTAGTGCGGGTACTCGACGCCACCGTCGAGGTCGGCCGAGAAGGTCTCGCTCTCGCCCGAGCCCTCCGCGAGCGCCCCGGGCAGCCTGCGCGCGACCGCGTCGACGAGCACCATCGCCGGCAGCTCGCCGCCGGACAGCACGTACGGCCCGATCGAGATCGCATCGCTGCACAGGTGACCGACGATCCGCTCGTCGAAGCCCTCGAAGCGCGAGGAGAGCACCACGAGCTCGCTCTCGGCGGCCAGCTCCTCCACGAGCGGCTGGTCGAGCTGGCGACCCTGCGGCGTCAGTGCGACGATCCGCGCCGGCTTGACGTCACCGTAGGCCGCGTCGAGCGCCGCCGCGACGACGTCGACGCGCAGCACCATCCCCGCCCCACCGCCGTACGGCGCGTCGTCCACCTGGCCGGCCCGCAGCGGGGTCGTGTCGCGGTAGTTGAACAGGCGGAGCTCCAGCTCGCGACCGAGCACGTTCGCGACCGGCGCATGCTCCGTCATCCATGAGAAGGCATGCGGGATCTGCGTGAACACGTCGATGCGCACAGCTGTCCAGGGTAGCCGTCAGTCGAGAAAGGCCGCCGCCACGACGACGCGCCCGCCTGCGACGTCGATCTCCAGCACGGCGTCCTCGATCATCGGGACGAGCTTTCCGGTCGAGAGCTCGAGATTGTCGTTCGTCACGCCGGGTCGTACCTCGCGAACGGTCGCCACCTCGCGGCCGGACTCGTCGACCACCGCGAGACCCACCAGCTCGAAGACGTAGAAGTGGCCTTCGTCGGCGGGTGGCAGGTCGGCGCGGTCGACGGCGAGCATCTGGCCGCGTTCCACCGGCCGGTCGAGCTTGATCGCGCGACGACGTGCACCGGCACGCCTCGAGAGGACGATCGTGGCAGGCTCGCCGTCGACGAGGAGCACCCCGCCGACCTGGTACCGCCGCTCGTCGTCGCTCGGACGCTCGACGACGAACGCTCCGTCGAGCCCGTGGGGCCGACCCACGCGGCCGACGGGGACGAGCTCGGGCATGGCGGGCTAGCGAACGGCCACTTAGTCGGCGATCTCGAGCACGATCCGGCGCCCGGCGCGGCCACCGCCGGCCCGGACGAGCGTTCGCAGCGCGCGCGCGAGCCTGCCCTGCCGCCCGATCACCTTGCCCACGTCGTCCGGCGCGACGTGCAGGCGCAGGACGGTCGCCTCGTCGGTCTCGAGCGTCTCCACGCGGACGGCGTCAGGATCGTCGACGAGGTGCCGCGCCACCCACGTGAGGAGCTCCTCCACGCCGGCTACTGGATGCCGGCGGCCTTGATCAGCTTGCGCACCGGGTCGCTCGGCTGCGCTCCCTTGGCCAGCCAGTCCTTGACCTTCGCCTCGTCGAGGTCGATCGTCGACGGGTCGGTCTGCGGGTTGTAGCGCCCGATGATCTCGATGAACCGCCCGTCGCGCGGTGAGCGCGAGTCGGCGACGATCACCCGGTAGATCGGGTTCTTCTTCGAGCCGACGCGCGTCAGCCTCATGCGTACTGCCATGTCCCAAGCCTTTCTTCGTTCGTTTGAACAGGAAAGGCTAGCTGGTCAGCGTTTGGCGCCGCCGGTGAGCTCGGGCGGGAGGCCGGGCACCTTGCCCTTGCCCATCTGGCGCATCAGCTTCTGCATCTGCTTGCGAGCCTGGAGCAGCCGGTTCACCTCGTCGATGGTGGTGCCGCTGCCTCCGGCGATGCGGCGGCGGCGCGGGCCGTTGATCAGGTGCGGCATGCTGACGCTCCTCCGGGGTCATGGAGAGCACGATCGCCTCCACCCGGGCCATCTGGCGCTCGTCGATGTCGGGCACGTCGAGCTGCCCGCCCAGCCCCGGGATCATCTTGAGCACCCCCTTGAGCGGGCCCATCCGCCGCAGCATGCGGTAGCTGGCCAGAAAGTCGTCGAAGCTGAACTCGCCGGCGCGGATGCGCCGCTCGAGCTCCTCCTGCTCGTCCTCGGCGACCGCTTGCTCCGCCTTCTCGATCAGCGTCAGCACGTCGCCCATGCCGAGGATCCGCGACGCCATCCGGTCGGGGTGGAACACCTCGAGCGCGTCGAGCTTCTCGCCCACGGAGGCGAACATCACCGGTCGCCCCGTGATCGCCTTCACCGACAGCGCGGCGCCGCCACGTGCGTCGCCGTCGAGCTTGGTCAGGACGACGCCGTCGAACGCGATGCGCTCCTGGAACGCCTGCGCGACGTTGACCGCCTCCTGGCCGGTCATCGCATCGAGCACGAGCAGCACGTCGAGGGGCTTCACCTGGCGATGGATCCGCTCCAGCTCCGTCATGAGCTCCTCGTCGATGTGGAGCCGGCCTGCCGTGTCGACGATCACCACGTCGCATCCCTGCTCCCGCGGCCCACGCGACGCCGTCCTCCGAGACCGCGACGGGGTCGCCGCCCTCTCCGCGGTACACCGGCACCTGGATCTGACGTCCGAGCTGCTCGAGCTGGTCGATCGCGGCGGGACGCTGCAGGTCGGCGGCAACCAGCCCCGGCGTCTTGCCCTCGTGCTTGCGCAGGTGCAGCGCGAGCTTGGCGCACGTCGTCGTCTTGCCCGATCCCTGCAGGCCACAGACGAGGACGACGGTCGGCGGACGGCCGAAGACGAGCTTCGCGTCGGCGTTGCCCATGAGCGCGGTCAGCTCCTCGTGGACGATCTTGACGACCTGCTGTCCCGCGTCGAGGCCCTTGAGCACGTCGTGGCCGAGCGCGCGCGCGCGTACACCCTCGACGAAGCGCTTCGCGACCTCGAAGTTGACGTCCGCCTCGAGCAGCGCGAGGCGGATCTCGCGCATCGCCTTCGAGACCGACTCCTCGTCGAGCCGCTTTGCGCGCCCGACGTCGCCGAGCACCGCCTGCAGCCGCCCTGACAGCGTGTCGAACACCGCGCGACAGTGTACGGCCAGGCGGCGCCCCGTCTGACGGCCGTGATCGCAGGGACAGCCCCGCGATCCGCGCTGGCAACGCGGGCCACCGTCGTCCTAGACTCGTCGCATGCCGCACTGCTCGAACTGCGGTCACGACAATGCGCCGGGCTTCAGGTTCTGCGCGCACTGCGGCGCGCCCGCGGCCGTCGCGGGCACGGAGGAGCAGCGCAAGCGCGTCACGGTGCTGTTCTGCGACGTGATCGCATCGACACGAGCTCGGCGAGCGTCTCGATCCCGAGACGCGTCCGGCGCGTGCTCGAGCGGTACTTCGAGACGGGACGGCGCCTGATCGAGGGTCACGGCGGCACGGTCGAGAAGTTCATCGGCGACGCCGTGATGGCGGTCTTCGGCGTTCCGGTGCTGCACGAGGACGACGCCTGGCGCGCGGCGTCTGCCGCGGTGGCGCTCCGCGCAGCCATGGCGCCGCTCAACGAGGAGCTGGAGATCGAGTACGGCACGCGGCTGGCGCTGCGAATCGGAATCAACACCGGCGAAGTGGTGACCGGAACGGAGGAGCGGCTCGTGGCCGGCGACGCCGTCAACCTGGCCGCTCGCCTCGAGCAGGCGGCCGGCCCGGACGAGATCCTGCTCGGGGCGGAGACGTTCGCGCTGGTGCGCAGGTCGGTCGTCGCGGAGCCGGTTGCGCCGCTGACGTTGAAAGGAAAGCGCGCACCGGTGGACGCCTGGCGGCTGATCGGCGTCCAGGGCGACGGCTCACGTGACGCACGGCCGGACGTGCCGCTCGTCGGGCGTCGAACAGAGCTCCGCCGCCTGCACGACGCGTTCGCGCGGGCACAGGACGATCGGGCCTGCGCGCTCGTCACCATCGTCGGCGCCGCGGGAGTCGGGAAAGTCGCGGCTCGCAGCCGAGTTCGTCGACTCCCTCGACGGCCCGGCCGTGGTGCGCGGGCGCTGTGTCCCCTACGGCGAGGGGATCACCTACTGGCCCATCGTCCCGGTCCTGCGGCAGCTGGAGCCGCGATTCCCGCATCTCTCGCTTGACGAGCGGGTGCTCGCCACGCTGCGCGGCCTGCTGGACTCGGAGGCGACGATGGACTCCACGGAGGAGATCGCGTTCGCGGTCAGGAAGCTGCTCGAGGCTGCGGCGCGCGAGCGACCGCTCGTCTGCGTGTTCGACGACATCCAGTGGGGCGAGCCCGCCTTCCTCGAGCTGATCGAGCAGGTGACCGCACTCTCCCGGGACGCACCGCTCCTGCTGTGCTGCATCGCCCGCGCCGACCTGCTCGAACGCCACCCCGGCTGGGGCGGCGGCCATCTGGCGACCACGATCGCGCTCGACGGCCTCACCCACGACGAGACGGACACGCTCATCGACCACGTCAGCGGGGTGGCACCGCCTCCGGCGTCGCTGCGCGAGCGCATTCGCGAGACCGCCGATGGCAACCCCCTCTTCGTCGAGGAGATGATCGGCCTCCTGCGCGACACCCCGGCGGACGACGTACGGGTGCCGTCCACGATCCAGGCCCTCCTGGCCAGCCGCCTCGATCAGCTCGACCCGGCCGAGCGCGCCGTCCTGCAGTGCGGCGCCATCGGAGGGCGCACCTTCCACCACGGCGCCGTACAGCTGCTGGCACCCGACGAGACACAGCTCGGGTCACGCCTGGCCGCGCTCGTGCGCAAGGAGCTCATCCGTCCGGACACGCCCCAGTTCCCGGGCGAGGAGGCCTATCGCTTTCGCCACCTGCTCATACGCGACGCGGCCTACGAGACGCTGCCGAAGGCAGCCCGGGCGGAGCTGCACGAGCGCTTCGCCGACTGGCTCGGCCCGCGGGCGTCGGCGCTCGTCGAGCCGGACGAGGTTCTCGGCTACCACCTCGAGCAGGCCTACAGCTACCGGATCCAGCTCCGGCCGCTCGATGCGCGCACGCGTGACCTCGGCCGTCGCGCCTCCGAGCTGCTCGCCGCGGTCGGCACGCGGGCGCTCGGGCGGAACGACATCGCCGCGGCGTCGAAGCTGCTCTCGCGCGCACTCGCGCTCTGTCCCGAAGACGATCCGGCGGTCGCGCTCAGACTCGACCTCAGCCACGCGCTCCTCTCCTCCGGGGAGTTCGTGGCCGCCAGCGACCTGGCGAACGACGCCGCCGCACGCGCAGCCGCCGCAGGCGACCAGGCAGGCGAGATCAGGGCGCGTCTGGCCGCCGCGCGCATCGCGGTACAGGTGCCGCGAGAGGACGATGCCGGAGGAGCCCAGCGCGGAGCTGCTCGCCCTCGCTGCGCAGGCGCGGCCCGTCTTCGCACGCGCTGACGACGAGGTCGGGCTCACCGATGCCTGGGTCGCCACCGCATGGGCAGAGCTGATCCGATGCCGTTGGGCTGCGATGCTCGAGGCCGTCGAGCACGCGCTCGAGCACGCCCGGCGATCCGGCTACGTACGGTGGGAGCGCGAGCTGCCCGCGTGGAAGGGCACGGCCCTCTTCTACGGGCCGACACCCGTCGACGACGTCCTACGCTGGTACGAGCAGGAGCCATCGCAGCATCCGATGGCCCTCAACCAGCGGGCGGTGCTCGAAGCGATGCGTGGCCGGTTCGACGAGGCGCGCACGTGGCTCGCCGCAGCCGATGCGCAGGCGGCCGACCTCGGACAAACCGTCTGGCGAGCCGCAGGCGGGATGTCCGCGTGGGAGGTCGAGACTCTCGCCGGCGACGCATCCGCCGCGGAGCGCAGCGCGCGCGCCGCATGCGAGCTCTTCGAGCAGCTCGGCGACACTGCCTACCGGTCGCTCGCGGCCGGACAGCTCGCCGCTTCGCTCTACGCCCTCGACCGTCGCGACGAGGCCGACCGATGGACGCTGATAGCGGAGGAGCTGGCTACGGGCGACGACGTCGTCTCCAACATGCTCTGGCGCCAGGTTCGCGCCAAGCTGCTCGCCCGCCGCGGGGAGCACGCCGGCGCCGAGCGGCTTGCGCACGAGGCGGTCGGCCTCGCCGAGGGGACGGACATGCTCACATGGCACGCGCATGCGCTGACCGACCTGGCCGACGTCTACTCGTGCGCCGGGCGGCTCGAGGACCGTCGTGCGCACCTCGAACGGGCGCTCGGCCTCTACGAGCAGAAGGGAAATCTCGCGTCGGCGGCGACAGCGCGCTCCGCGCTCGGCGAGCTGCAAACGGCTCAACCCCTGGTAACCGGACCGGCAACGGACTAGGATCGCGTCGCTCGTCTAGCTCGCACCGGGCTCTGGCGGACCGACGACGTCGAGGAGGTCGCGATGGACAACAGGGACAGGTTGAGAGAAGCGGGGATGATCGCCGACATGCCCCTCCCCGACAGGTACTACGAGGTCATCGACAGCCTCGAGTCGCACGAGATCGACGTGTTGATCTCGCTCAGGCAGCGCCTCGTCGACGCAGGCATACCCACGGCGCCGCTCACTGCTCCCGTGCCAGGGGGCCAAGTGGGGATCGTCCCCCTCTAGACCCGGGTACGCCGGCGTGCCCGCGAGCGACCGCCTCGGCCGGAGAGTCGAGCTCGTCGCTACCCGCGTACGGCGCTCCGCTGGAGATCCTGCTCGCGGCACCCCGACGCGCGCGAGCTGTATCCGCGGTGCCTGACCGTCGCCTACCACGTCTCGCTGGCGATGATCGCACTGATGGAGGCCGCACTCGAGCGGGGCCGTGTGCTGGCACACGATGATCCCGTTGCCGCAGGGCTGGCCGCATATCTCGAGCATCACATCCCGGAGGAGATGCACAGCGAGCGAGCCCGGGCGGCGCGCTGCTCGACGACCTCGCCGCGCTCGGCCTCGACCCCGAGGAGGTGCGAGGGCTGCCGACGACGCCTCAGATCGAGAGTCTCGTCACCCAGCAGCTCGCGTGGATCGCAGACGACCACCCCGTCGCGATCCTCGGGTTTCTCGAGCTCGAGGCGCACCAGGCCGACCGCGCCACCGTCGAGCGCCTGATCGAGAAGACCGGCCTGCCGAGAGACGGATTCCGCCAGCTCATGCTCCACGCGAGGCTCGACGTCGTGCACGCACGAGACCTCCGCCACGTGCTCGACTCGCTACCGCTCACGCTCGGACCACGAGCAGCTCGTCGGGTCGAGTGCGTTGCACACGATGTCCCACGTGACCCGTGCCCTGCTCGACGTGGTCGCCGAGGCCGGTCCCGTGAGCGCGGCAAGCCGCGCTCGGCTGAGACCGCAGCACCGACGGTCGGGAGCCGCGCGTCAGAGAGCGGTGTGACCCGTGCGCCCCGGTAGCGACACCGCGCCGATCCGCTCGATCGTGTCGATGTCGGGGGCGAAGAGGTTGCGCAGCGGAAGGACGTCGACCGACAGCTCGACGTCCACGTTGCGCTCGCGCAGCGTGGGCCGCAGGCGATGCTCGACGAACGCGGTGGCGGCCTCGCCGGTCTGCCAGATGTCGACCACGTTGATCCCGTCCGGCGCATCCGCCGCGACGTGGAGGATCTCACCCAGCGCAGGGTTCGCGTCCAACTCGAGGTCGGCCATCAGCCGCTCGTACTCCTCGCGACTAAGCCCAGGGAAGTGCATGAAGACCGCGACGGCCAACCCCCTCACCTCCTCCCGCCGCAGGATTCGAGCTGATGGCCAGAGCGTACGGCGTGGTCGGCGCGCCCGCAATCCCCGAGCCCGAAACGTCACCCTGTCCAGCGACACCGGGCGGTGACCGACGCGCCGGGCGGCCCCACCTCACCGCGAGCCGATCAGGGCACGCGCGTAGTCGGCCGCGTCGAACGGGCGTAGGTCGTCGATCGCCTCGCCGACGCCGACGAGCTTCACCGGTAGCGCGAGCTCGTGCGCGATCGCGACGGCCACACCGCCCTTCGCCGAGCCGTCGAGCTTGGTCAGCGCGACGCCGGTCACCTGCGCGGCCTCGCCGAACAGGCGCGCCTGCTGCAACCCGTTCTGGCCGGTCGTCGCGTCGACGACGAGCAGGGTCTCGTGCGGCGCACCCTCGAGGCGTGACTCGATCACGCGGCGTACCTTGGCGAGCTCCTCCATCAGGTTCGACTGCGTGTGCAGGCGACCCGCCGTGTCGACCATGACGACGTCCTTGCCACGCGCACGACCGGCTTCGACCGCGTCGAACGCGACCGCGGCAGGGTCGGCGCCGCGCGGAGCCGCCGACGAAATCCGCTTCCGCACGCGTTGCCCAGATCTCCAGCTGTTCCTCCGCTGCCGCGCGGAAGGTGTCGGCCGCCCCGAGGAGCACGCTGCGACCGTGGCGGCGGAGCTGGTGGGCGAGCTTGCCGATCGTCGTCGTCTTGCCGGTCCCGTTGACGCCGACGACGAGCACGACACTCGGTGGGCCACCATGCACCGCGAGCACGGGCGGCTCGCCGAAGAGCGCCTGCACCTCGTCGGCCAGTGCGTCCTCGAGGCTGTCGATCGCACCACGGGCCTCGAGCCTCCGCACGAGCTCCGCGGTCGCCGGCACGCCGACATCCGCCTGGATGAGCGCAATCTCGAGCCGCTCCCACGCCTCCTCGTCGGCAGGGTCGAAGGCGGCGGGGACGAGCTGCTCCGTCAGCGCCCGCCTGCTCTTGCCGAGCGAGTCGCGCAGCCGCGAGAGGAACCCGGCCTGCTCCGGCCCGTCGATCTCCGGCGAGGCCTCGTCACCGAGGAGCTCGGCCCAGGTGCGGCTCACGGTGCCTGGGGTGAGGCTTCAGCCTCGCCGCGCCGCGGCGCGCTCATCCCGCGACCGCAACCTGCTCGTGCCGCGGCAGGCGGCGCGAGACGATCTGGCTCACTCCGTCGCCGCCCATGGTGACACCGTAGAGCACGTCGGCCGCCTCCATGGTGCGCTTCTGGTGCGTGATCACGACGAACTGCGCACGATCGGCGTAGCGGCGCAGCAGCTCGACGAAACGGGCGATGTTCGTGTCGTCGAGCGCCGCCTCGACCTCGTCGAGGAGGTAGAAGGGGCAGGGCTTCGCGAGGAAGAGGGCGAACAGGAAGGAGATCGCGCCGAGCGCCTTCTCGCCGCCGGAGAGGAGCGTCAGCCTCGTGATGCGCTTGCCCGCGGGTCGCAGCTCGACCTCGATGCCCGGCTCGGAGCCCTCCTCGTCCCCCTCCACGAGCCGCAGCCGCCCCTCTCCGCCGGGGAAGAGGGTCTCGGCGACCTCCGTGAAGTTCCGCGAGACGGCGGCGAACGTCTCGTCGAAGCGGCGCGCAACGGTCTCGGCCAGCTCGTCGCGGAGCTTCTCGAGCTCGTCGAGCGACGCTTCGAGGTCCTGACGCTGCCCCGCCAGCTCTTCGAGCCGCTCCTTCTCCGCCTCGTACTCCTCGCGCGCGAGTGGATTCACCTGACCGAGCGACTCGCGGCGTGCATCGAGCCGCTCGATGCGCGCCACGAGCTCGTCGCGGTCGAGAGAGCCGTCCGCCGGCGCGGGACCGCCATCGTCGGTCTCGGCGCGCAGCGACGCCTCCTCGAGCCTTCGGCCGGCCTCCTCGGCCTCTCCGTCGAGGCGTGCCAGCTCGACCTCGGTTGCCGTCAGGCGCTCGGCTGCCTCGTCCGCCGACCGGCGCAGCTCGACCTCGGCCGCACCGAGCCGCCGCAACTCGGCACCGAGCTCGCCGGCGCGCGTCGCTCCGGCGTCGGCGCGGGCGCGAACAGGGGCCTCGAAGCGCGACGCGAGCGCGGACGCCCGGCCCAGCCGGGTCACGAGCAGCTCTGCGAACGTGCCCAGCCGGCCGAGCAGGTCGGGATCGGCGCCGGTGCGCCGCGGAGCACGTGCGACGAGCGCTGCCTCGGCCACGCGGGCCCGGTCGGTGGCCTCGCGGGCCGCGCGAGCCGACAGCTCGGCCTCGGCGAGCAGGCGGGCCGCCTCTCGTGCGAGCTCCGCGGTGTCGGCGCCGTCCACCGCGATCTCGTCGACCGCACCGCCGAGACGAGCGACCAGCACCTCGGCCGCCCGGGCTCGGGTCGTGGCGTCGGCCGCTTCCGCGCGCGCCGCCTCCTCGAGACCCGAGAGCCGCCGCAGCTCGGCTCCCAGCGCGCCCGACCGCTCGGCACCCGCGGCAGCGTGCGCGGCGAGCGTGGCGTCGATCTGCACGGCGTGCTCGGCCGCGCTCGAGAGCATGCGCTCGAGCCGCTCGACGACCTGCCGCGCGCGGGCGATCGCAGCCGGGTCGACGATCCGGTCTCGCAGATGCGCCACGGCGGCGTACGCCTCCTCGGCGGCTGCTGCGGCGGCTGCAGCCTCGGCGGCGGTCGCGACCGCGGCCTTCGCCTGTGCGTCGAGAGCTTCGGACTCGTCGGCCAGCGTGCGGCGACGAGCCTCCATCTCGAGCAGGACCGCCTCTGCCGTCTCGCCTGCGAACCACAGCTCGCCACGCGCGGGATCGAAGCCGAAGCCCTCGACGGTGACGGAGGCCCGGCGTCGAGTCGAGCAGGTCGTCCAGCGGAACGACCGGCAGCTCGGCGACGAGCGACTGCGGGTCGCGCCCAACCAGGACGACGAGGCTGCCCAGACCGTCTGCGCGCGCCCTCTCCACGAGGCGGAGCGCCGCGCCCTTGTCACCGGCGAGCAGAGCCGATGCGCGGTGCCCCAGCGCGGCGGCGACCGCGCGCTCGTTGCCGGGCTCGGCCGCGACCTCGGTCAAGGCGAGACGCTCGCCGAGCTCGGCGAGCGCACGGGCGGCGGGCGTGAGCCCTTCGCGCTCGGCGATCGAGAGCTCGAGCGCGCCGAGCCGCTCGCGCGTCGCCCGCGAACGCTCGGCCAGGTCGTCCCGCTCGCTGGCAGCGGCGCGCGCGGCAGTAGCCGCCTCGTTCGCCGTCTGCTCGAGGTGCGCCGGGGTCGGGTCTCCGCCTGCGGACCACCTCTTGGCATCCGCGTGCTCCGCCGTGAGCGTTGCGAGCAGCGCGCGGGCGCCCTCGCGCCGGCTGCCGAGACGCTCCCTGACGGCGCCGAGCGCCAACCGTCGGCGCTGCGCGTCGTCCTGTCCGCCGCCGGCACCCGAGATCTGCGTCTCGACCGCGGTGCGCTCGCGGCGCAGGGCCTCGAGCCGCGCCTCCGCCGACGCAACGACCGCCGCTTCGGCGGCGGCGACGCGCGCGTGCGCGACCCGGGCACGCTCGGCAGCCTGGCCGCTCGCCTGCGCCGCGTCACGCGCCGCAGCGGCCGCCTCGACTGCGGCGGCCTCGAGTGCGATCACAGCCTCGTCCGTGCGCGCCGCGACCGCCTGCTCCGCATCGGCCAGCTCCTCCGCGAGACGCGCCTGCAACGCCGTCGCGGACTCGCTGCGGATCGTGAGCCGCTCGGCCGCGCCCTGCAGCCGGTAGAGCGCCCCGAGCGCCGTCTCGCGGCGCCCGGCCGCGTCGGAGAGCTCCTCCTCGGCCCGCTCACGCTCGCGAGCAGCGACGTGAGCTTCTCCTGCGTCGAGCGTCGGCCCAGCGCCGCGGCCTGACGGCGCTCGTCGACGCCGACGCGGCGCTCTGCGATCGCCGTCGAGATCGAGCCGTGCGAGGCGCACACGCAGCCCTGCGATCTCGACTCCGAGCTTCTCGGCGCGCTCGGCCGCGGTCGCCTGCAGCGCCAGCGGGCGCAGGCGCTTGCGCACCTCGGCCTCGACGTCGCGCGCCCGCTCGACCTGGGTGGCGACCCGCGCGAGCTTGAGCTCGGCACGGTGCTTGCGTTGCTTGAACTTGCCGAGACCGGCCGCCTCCTCGACGAGCGCCCGCCGATCCTCCGGCTTCGATGCGAGGACGGCGTCGACCTTGCCCTGCGAGACGATCGAGTGCATCGAGCCGCCGAGCCCGACGTCGGCCAGGAGCTCCACCAGGTCGGTGCGGCGCACGGGAGTCCGGTTGACGAGGTACTGGCCCTCGCCGCCGCGGACGAGCCGGCGCGCGATCGCGATCTCCGAGAAGTCGAGCTCGCCGCCGAAGCCACCGTCGGCGTTGTCGAAGAGGAGCTCCACCTCGCAATGGTCGGCCGGCGTGTGGTCGCCGCCACCGGCGAACAGCACGTCGTCGGGCTTCTCCGCGCGGAGCGTCGACGGCGTCAGCGAGCCCGCGGCCCAGACGATCGCGTCGGCGACGTTCGACTTGCCCGAGCCGTTCGGGCCGACGACCACGGCCACGCCCGGCTCGAGCTTCACCTCGACGGGATCCGGGAACGACTTGAAGCCGCGCAGCTTGATGCTCCGCAGATGCATGCGAGCGCGACGCTACCCGCAGCGACGGACGGAATGACGCGGGAGGCCCCACTCGTCGGGGCCTCCCGCTGGTCGTCGTCCAAGGGCAGTGGACGTCGACCGAGCTACTTCACGGTCACGTTGACGGACGCCGTCTGCGTGGTCGGGCGACCGTTGGTCTTCAGCACGATCTTGAACTGCGCCGTCCCGCTCGTGCCCTTGATCGGGATCGAGAGCACGGTCGACTTGCCGGCCGCGACCTTCACGGCGGCCTTCCCCTTGACGGTCCCGCTCAAGCTGGCCGTCGCCGAGACCTGAGCAGGGCACGCGACGCCGGTGAGCGTGTACTTCAGCTTGGCCACTCCCTTGGACGCCGTGACTCGGCCGGTGACCGCGGCCGCGCCCGGCTTCGAGCGATCCTCGGCGAACCGAACGACGGCGTGGGTGCCGCCGTCGTAGGCGTACAGGTCGCCGGTCGGCCCGACCGCGACGTCCTGCGCGATCAGATCCGGCGACGCCGCGGTGCCGAGCACCTTGCCCGTCGGAGACACCCTGGTCAGGTTCCGCTGCGAGATGTTCGTCATCCACAGGTTGCAGTCGAGGTCGACGGCGATCCCGATCGGACGGCTCGAGCCACCCTTGATCGTCTTCACCGCCCGGTCGGCGACGAGCCGCTTGACGTTGAGGCCGTCGACGACGTAGACCGAGCCGTCGGGCGAGGCCTCGACGTCGCCAGGACTCGTGAGGCCTCCGATCGTCTTCGCCGGCTCGTATCCGGAGGGAGCCTTCGCGTAGCGGATGAGCGACGCGATGTTGTCACCGGCGGTCGCGACGTAGACGTTCCCCTCCGCATCGACGGCGACGCCGAGCGCCTGCTTCGGCGTCTTGATGGTCGCCGCAGAGCCACCGAACTTCCGCGCCTCTCCCGTCTGCAGGGCCGTGCCCCACACGGAGCCGTCCGGATCGACTGCGACGTCGTTCACGCTTTCGCCCGTGACGAACGCATGCTTGCGCTTGAAGGCCCCCTTCGACGAGAAGACCTGGATGCGGAAGTTGTCCGTGTCCGCGACGTAGACGTTCCCGGCCTCGTCCGTCGCAAGGCCGTACGCGTTGGCCCCGAACTGGCCGTTCCCCTTTCCGGCCTTGCCCCACTTGCCCACCGCCTTGTAGGTCGGCCCGGCCTCGGCACGGTGCTGCGCCGCGGTCGCGCCGACGGCGCACGCCCCGAACACGCCCAGCGCGAGCAGGCCGGCGGTGACGCGGTTCAGATGTCCGCCGACTCGTCGCGTCGACGCTGTCGCCTCACGCACTCTCATTCTCTCGTCTCCTTTCGTCGACCGACCGCGTGGCCGGCCGCGTGCACGGGTTCTCCCAGGCGAGCAGCCCGGCACACCGCCCCGCTTCGACGAGCGCCTCCGGCGGGAAGCGTCGGACAAGCGGGACGGTCTGGTCGCCGGGCAGGTACGTCGTGTCGACGTAGCTGGCCGCCGCAAGCGGGGCCGACACGTACATGCGATCAAGGGTGCTCCCGGATCGCATCGGCCCGCGACGGGGAAACCCCCAAGGTTTGCCAACGCCCGCCCCGTCCCTGGCGGCGACAACTCCGCCACGAACAGCCGATACTTGGTGCACCGGCGGGAGGTGCTCGGCAAGGTGGAAGGCGTCGTTGGTCGCGAACGCGAGCTCGGGGAGGCGAACACCTTCCTGACCGACGCTGCCGCGCGCTGCTGTGGGCTGCTCCTGGTCGGCGAGGCGGGCATCGGGAAGACGACCGTCTGGTCGGCGATCCTCGACGAGGCTGCTCGGCGCGGCCGCGCGATCCTCACGGCGCGCCCCTCGCAGGGCGAGGCGGAGCTGCCATTCGCCGTGCTGACCGACCTCTTCGACCACGTGGACGACGGTGCGATGGAAGGGCTTCCCACGACGCAGCGCGCAGCACTCGACCAGGCCCTTCGACGGAGCACGACCGTCGGCACCGCCGATCCGACCGCCGTCGCGCTGGCCGTGCTCGGAGCGCTGCGCGCGCTCTCCGGCTCCGCCGCTGCGCTCATCGCGGTCGACGACCTCCAATGGGCGGACACGCCCAGCCTGAGAGCGCTCACCTTTGCCTTCCGGAGGCTCGCCGACGCGCCCGTGGGACTGGTGGCGACGATGCGCACCGGCTTCGAGGACGACCTCACGGAGATCGCAGCGCGCGACCCGAGATCGCTGCGACGCATCGAGATCGCCGGTCTCGACAAGCGCCATCTCGCGCAACTCGTCCTCGACAGAGCCGGTCGGGCCCTGAGCCCACCCCAGCTCGAGAAGCTGGCGCGGCTTTCGGGTGGAAACCCGTACTACGCGCTCGAGATCGCAGCATCCGCCGACGGCGAGCTCCGTGTGCCGGAGACGCTCGCGGCCACGCTGCGGGGACGCCTGGCCTCCCTGTCGGACGATGCACGCGCCGTGGGTCTCGCGGCGGCGACGCTGGGCCGCGTCGACGCCACGGTGATCGGGCGCGTGCACGGCACGGGTCTCGACGAGCTACGCAGGACCGGGACTCTCGACGTCCGTACGGGTGACACGTGGTTCGCTCACCCGCTGCTCGCCTCGACCCTCCTGGACATGCACACCGCCGAGGAACGCCGCGGGGCCCATCTCGCGCTGGCCGAGGCGCTTCTCGACGATCCCGATGAGCGGGCGCTCCATCTCGGTCGCGGCACCAGCGAACCGGCTGAGGACGTCGCGCTGGAGCTCGAGTCCGCCGCGCACCGGCTCGATGCACGCGGCGCGCCGGAGACCGCGGCAACCCTGGCCGAGCGGGCGGCCGAGCTGACTCCGGCGGACGACGGGGCTGCGGCGACCCGACGGCGGCTGCTGGCGGCCGACCTCTTCCAGGCCGCCGGGGAGGGCCGAGAGCACGTCCTTCCGCTCCTCGAGGACATGGGCGAGACACTCCCCGCCGGCCCCGATCGCGCACGGGCCCTCGTGCGCCTCGGCTGGCTCGGCGCGCTGCTGGACACGATGCCGATGTCCGGCTCCGTCTCCTACCAGGAGCGCGCGCTCGCGGAAGCGCAGGGCGAGCTCGATGTCGTCACGACGGCACACGCAGTGCTCGCGCGGCTCCTCGGCGTCGGCGGAGACTTCCGCGGCGCGCTCTCGCACGCCGAGCTCGCCGCCGCCGCGGCCGGGTCGGTCGAGCCCAACCCCATGTTCCCCTCCCCGTTCGGAGAGCTCGGGATAGCCCGCTTCTTCGCAGGGGAAGGGTTGGACGAGGGCCTGTTCGCACGCGGCATCGAGGTCGAGGCACGAGCCGGACGGGTCGGCGAGCCGTATCAGAGCCCGCGGCTCCAGCTGGGCCTGGCACTCTTCTATGCAGGCCAGCTCTCGAGGGCGAGGCCCCTCCTCCAGGAGCTACTCGGGCTGTCGGTCGAGCTCGGCCGCATCCGGTCGACGGCCGGGTGCGTGCTCCATCTCACCGAGCTCGAGGTCCGGGCCGGCAACCTCGCCCAGGCGGACGCGCACGCCCAGGAGTTCGTGCACCTCGACCTGCAGCTGCGCGGCGAGTTGAGCGCCGAGTGGTATCCGAGCGGCCTCGTCGCAGCCCATCTCGGGCGTGTCGACGATGCGAGGCGCATCCTCAGCGCCGGCGCGGAGGAGTCGAGGGCGATCGAGTCGACGATCTGGCTCGCGCACCAGCTCGGAGCGCTGGGGCAGCTCGAGCTCGCGTTGGGGAACCTGGCGGCCGCACGGGAGGCGCTGGTGCCGCTCCCCGAGCTGCTGCGGGCGACCGGTCTCGGTGAATGGTCGGTCCACCCCGTGCATCCGGACGCGATCGAGGTGCTCGTGGCCCTCGGCGAGCTCGAGGAGGCAGCCACGCTACAGGCGGAGCTCGAGGACTACGGACGGCGACTCGACCGCGCGTGGGGCATCGCCACCGCCGCCCGGTCAGAGGCGCTCATCGCCTCCGCTCGCGGCGAGCAGGAGCACGCCCTCGCGGCCGCCGAGCGCGCGCTCGCCGAGCACGAGCGGCTGGAGTGGCCGTTCGAGCACGCGCGGACGCTGCTCGTGGCCGGCAGCGTCCTGCGGAGGCTCGGTCGGCGACGTGACGCGGCTCGTGCCCTCGAGACGGCGCGAAGCATCTTCGCCTCGCTGGGCAATCCGCTCTGGCTGGCGAAGGTCGAGTCCGAGGCGCGTCGGCTCGGCGGACGCCGCAGCGCACGCGACGAGCTCACGCCGACGGAGGCGCGGGTGGCGCAATTGGCCGCCGAGGGGCTGCGCAACGCCGAGATCGCCGCCCGCCTCTTCGTGACCCCCAAGACGGTCGAGGCGACGCTCTCGCGCGTGTACCGGAAGCTGGCGATCCGCTCACGGACCGAGCTTGCGCGAAACCTCTCGGGGCGCTCCGCAGAGCGCGAGCCGGGCTCGGTGCCGGCGGAGCCTGCCGAGCCCGCGTGAGGTCCTACGCGACCCGACGGGACGTGTCGGAGGGCCGTGCGAGCGTCATGGTGCGGAAGCCGTGCTCGGCCGGGAGCTTCATCCCCGAGCCGAGGAGACGCCCGACGAAGTCGCCGTCGAGCGCCGGCGCGTAGAGGAAGCCCTGCGCCAGCGGGCACCCGAGCTCGAGCAGGATCTCGGCCTGGGCGGCGCGCTCGACGCCCTCGGCCACGGTGTCGAGCCCGAGCGAGCCGGCCAGCCGCAGGATCGCGTCGACGAGGCTCTGGTCGGCTGCGTCGTCGACGAGCTTGTCGACGAAGGGCTTCGGGATCTTGAGCATGTCGAGCGGGAAGTCGCCCAGACGGCTGAGCGACGAGTACCCCGTGCCGAAGTCGTCGATGGCGACCTTCACGCCGAGCTTGCGCAGCGCGCCCATGCGCTCGATCGCGGCCTCCTCGCCCATGATCACGCTGTGCTCGGTGATCTCGAGCGTCAACAGGGTCGGGTCGAGGTTCGACGCCTCCAGGATGTCGACCACGTCGCGCACGAGGGTCTCGCTCGCCATCTCCACCGCCGAGAGGTTGACCCAGACGCCGACCGGGCGGTGTGGGCGCGCGGCTGCCTGCCACAGGCTGGCGTGGCGGCACGCTTCCCGCACCACGCGACGACCGATGGCCGCGGTCTGGCGGTTGTCGGCGATGAACAGGAAGTCACCCGGCGTCATCAGCCCGTGCACCGGATGCCCCCAGCGGACGAGGCTCTCGAATGCCGTGATCGAGCCGTCCGCCAGCGACACGACCGGCTGGAAGTGCACTTCGATCTCGTGCCGCGCGAGAGCGTCGTCGAGGTCGAGCCCGAGCTGGCGGCGCCTGCGTGCGGCCTCGTGGGTCTCCGCCTCGTACAGCGCGACGCGGTTCGCGTCGCTCGACTTGGCCGTGTACATGGCCACGTCGGCGTTGCGCAGCAGCTGCTCGGTGGACATGCCCGGCTCGGCGATGGCGATGCCGATGCTCGGCCGTACAGGGAGCGTATGCCCGGCCACGGTGAACGGCTCGAGGAACGCGAGCGAGATCCGCTCGGCCGCAGCCTGGCCCGAGGACGGCCTCGTCGTCGTCGAGGAGCACACCGAACTCGTCCCCTCCGAGGCGTGCCGGGGTGTCGGAGGGCCGCACGGTCCGTCTCAGGCGCTCGGCCGCGTGCACGAGAAGCTCGTCACCGGCGGCGTGCCCCCACGTGTCGTTGACGACCTTGAAGTCGTCGAGATCGAGGAAGAGGACGGTCGGCCCGGTGTCCTCGTTGGCCCGGCGCAGTCGGTCGATCGACGCGGCCACCCGCTCCGTGAAGAGCACGCGGTTCGGCAATCCGGTGAGCGCGTCGTGGAAGGCCTGATGCCGCAGCTGCTCCTTGAGCGCCGTCAGCTCCTCGAGGGACTGCTCCAACCGACCGTTCTCCAGCACCACGGCGGCGTGACCGCAGAAGGTGGCGAACATCGGGACGTCCTCGGCGCTGAACGTCGGCGGCTCGCCGGTGCGGTCACCGACGATCACGAGCCCGACGATGTCGCGCTTCGCGGTGAGCACGCCGATCATCGCGTCCCGCAGACCGCGCGCCGAGAGCACGCGCTCGAGGTCCGCCTGGAGTGGCCCGTTCGGGATGGCCAGCGGGATGAGGCCCGCGACCCGGACCGCCTCGATCGCGAGGGCGTCGGCATCCGTCACCCGGACGGGGCGCATCAGACGCTCGTCGTTTCCTCGCCCGGCGCTCCTCATCGCGGTCTCCCCCGGGCGCGAGGGAAGCAGCAGGATCTCGGCGTACTCCGTGCGAAACAGCCGCCGCGCGGCGCTGAGGAGCTGCCGCGTGCCACGCTCGAGCGCGGTGGCGCCATCGGTCTCGCGGAGGGCTGCGGAAAGCTGCTCGAGCTGTCCCTGCTTGGGACGCTCGATGCGGTACCCGTGCACGGCCATCGCACACGCCGCGGCGGGGGCCACGAGCAGGATCATGGTGAGCGGATTGCCGTAGTACAGGCTGATCACCGCGGCAACCGCCATCAGGCCGAGGGCGGACCACACGGCCCAGGGCACCAGGGAATGGCGCCGCGCAGGGCGCGTCGAGTCGTCCGCAGTCGTCACCTCCACCGTATCGGCGTCGTTCGGCCGATTCGTTGAGCGGGCGTCCGTGCCCTACGACTCGGTGGCACGGACGGGCCGCCGACACCGATCGCGGCGAGCACCAAGCGACGCGGCCTCCTGCTCGGCGGCTTTCTTCGTGGATCCGCTGCCGACCCCGAGCTGCTGGCCGTCGATCGTCGCGGCGCACACGAACCGCCGGTCGTGCGCCGGCCCTTCCACGGACAGGACCGTGTACTGCACCTGTCGCCCGGTGCGTGCGAGCGCCTCCTGGAGGTCGGTCTTCGAGTCGACGTGACCGGTGCTCGCGTACTCGATGCGCTCCTCGAACGCCTCGACGATCGCCCCGGTGACCCGCTCGAACCCGTACTCGAGGTACACGGCCGCGATCGCCGCCTCGAGCAGTGCGGCCAGCACGTTGCGGCTGCGAGAGATCCGTTGCAGCTCGTCGGCCGGAACGTCCTGCGCCTGCGCCGCAAGCCTCGTCCCCAGCTCGAGCTCCTTCGCAACTGCGGAGCAGCTCTGGCGGGAGACGACATGCGCGCGGATCTTGGCCAGTCGCCCCTCGCTCGCGTCCGGAAAGCGGTCGTAGAGCGCCCGCGCGATCGCGAGCTCCAACACGCTGTCGCCGAGGAACTCGAGGCGCTCGTACGACGACTCGCGGACAGGGGCCCACGAGGTGTGGGTGAAGACGTGCTCGCGGCGCTCCGGGGGGAAGAGCGTCGACGAGAACGGCGAGCTGCCGCTCCTCCCCCGGGCGGCCGCTGCTACTGGTGCTCGACGACGTAGTCGACGGCCTGGCCGACGGTCGTGATCTTCTGGGCATCGTCGTCCGGGATCTTGATCCCGAACTGATCCTCGAGCTCCATGATCAACTCGACGAGATCGAGCGAGTCGGCGTTCAGGTCCTCCTGGAACGACGCCTCCTCGGTGACCTCGGCGTCGTCGACGCCGAGCTGCGTGCTGAGGGCGGTCTTCACACGCTCGAGAACTTCTTCACGGGATGCTGCCACTTGCGAACCTCACCTTGGGGGTCGGGGTCGATTGACGCGCGACTCTACCACCTAATCGCCGGGGAAAGCCCTGGTTCCCCACGAGCTCGCTTCGCCGCCGCGATCGCACAGACCGTGTGCGGCTCCCGGCAGTCCAAGCTCGGCGCCGCCCGTGCAGGGCGCTGCCGCTCGACCGGGGAGCTCAATCCTCTCGCACGCGGTCCGGTCCGGCAGTTGCTCCGCGAGCCGGCCGACCACGTCGTGCTCGACCCCACGGGCCGCGAGCCGAATCGCGTTCGCGATCGCGCTCCGTGAGCTGGATCCGTGCGCGATCACGACGAGCCCCTTGAGCCCGAGCAGGTAGGCGCCACCGTGGGTCTCCGGATCGAGCCGCTCGCGTAGGTGGCGCGTGGCCGGCCGAATGAGAGCCCCGCCGAGCTTCCCCCGGGCGCTGGCCACGATGTCGCGCCGCAGGGCCCCGAGCACGCTGCCGATCGTCCCCTCGAGCGTCTTCAGCGCCACGTTCCCGGTGAATCCGTCGGTGACGATCACGTCCGCCTCGCCCTCCAGCAGGGTGCGTCCTTCGGTGTTGCCCTCGAAGCGAAGCCCGGCAGCGTCGAGCAGTAGCGCGTGCGCGTCGCGGGTGAGCTGATTGCCCTTCTCCGGCTCCTCGCCGATCGACAGCAGCCGGACGCTAGGCCGCTCGATCTCGAGGATCTCCTCCGCGAACACTGCGCCCATGTGGGCGAACTGAAAGAGGTGCTCCGGGCGCGCATCGGCATTCGCTCCGGCGTCGATCAGCACCGACGCGCCGCGCGTGGTGGGGATCACGACGCCGATCGCGGGGCGGTGCACCCCCGGCAGGCGGCGCACGTGGAGGAGCGCCGCCGCGAGTGTCGCGCCGGTGTTGCCGGCCGATACGACAGCGTCGGCCACGCCGTCGCCGACGCCGCGCACGGCGCGGACGAGCGAGGAGTCGGGCTTGGCCCGCACGGCCTCGGCAGGCTTGTCGTCCATCGCCACGGCGCCGTCGGTCACGACGTGCTCGAGGCCCATCCGGTGTCGAGATCCTCTGGGCCGAACAGGATCGGCTGGAGCTCGGGTGAGACCGCTTCGAGCGCGCCCGCGACGACCTCCTCGGGCGCTCGGTCGCCGCCGAGCGCGTCGACGGCCACGCGAACCGTCACGGCAAACCGGTTCCTACGGCGCGGGTGCCCGCAGCGGCTTGACTTCCCGGCCGCGATACGTCTTGCACGTCGGGCATACGCGGTGTGACTGCTTCGGGGCGCCGCAGTTCGGGCAGGTGCTGACCCTCGGCGCTTCGATGCCGTGTTGGGCGCGACGCTTGTCGCGCCGGGACTTGCTGGTCTTCCTCTTCGGGACGGCCATGAGCGGCTGCACAGGCGTCTCGATTCCTAGGGCGCGGGGGCGCGCAGCGGCTTGATGTCGCGGCCGCGATACGTCTTGCACGTTGGGCACACGCGGTGCGACTGCTTCGGCGACCCGCAGTTGGGGCAGGTGCTGACCCGCGGAGCCTCGATGCCGTGCTGCGCGCGACGCTTGTCGCGCCGGGACTTGCTGGTCTTCCTCTTCGGGACAGCCATGAGCGGCTGCACACTGTAGCGAAAGCGCAGCATCGCTCACGCACCCGACACGAGCGCTCCGGCCGGTCGGATGTCATCCTGCCCGCGAGGAATGTGAGCGCGTCCGCACGTGACCTGGTGTGCTCCCGGTGCGACCGGCCGGTACCGCACGACCGGTCCGAGCTGGAACGCTGGAAGCACAGCGAGCTCGTGCTGGCGGGGGAGGTCGACGACGCGACGGCGGCGATGCTCCTGTGCCCCGAGTGCGACGCAGAGCTGCGGGATGTGACCTACGACGAGGGCGGCGGAGACTAGCCCGCCGGGGGCGGAGATGAACGACGGGGGGACGCCGAAGCCTCACCCCTGCCCGAGCACGAGCTCGCGCGTCGGAGCGAGCGCATCGAGGAAGCGGCGATCGTGGGACACGACCACGATCGTGCCCTCGCAGCCGGCGAGCGCGTGCTCGAGCTGCTCGATCGCCTCCACGTCGAGGTGATTGGTGGGCTCGTCGAGGACGAGCAGGTTCACCTCGCGCGCCTGGAGCTCGGCCAGGTACGCACGCGTCCGCTCGCCGGGCGAGAGCGTCTTGCACGCCCGCTGGACGTGCTCCACGCCGAGCCCGAACTTGGCGAGCAGCGTGCGGGCGTCGACACGCTGAAGGCCGGTCTCGCGCGCGAAGGTGTCGAGCAACTCTCCGTCGCCCGCGTACTCCTGCCTACGCTGCCCGAGCATCCCGATCTCCGTGGTGCGACCGACGACCCGCGTTCCCGCGGCGAGCGGCAGCTCCCCGGTGAGCATGGCGAGCAGGGTGGTCTTGCCGGAGCCGTTGCGACCCGCGATCGAGACTCGCTCGCCGGGGACGAGGTCGAGGTCGATTCGACCGAGCCTGAACGCTCCTCGCTCCGCCACCGCCGCAGCGAGCGTCAGGAGCCGGTCACCGGGACGCGCCGCCGCACGCAGCGCAAGCTGCAGCTCCCAGGGCTCGAACGGCTTGTCGGGCAGCTCGGTTCGCGCCAGCTGCCGCTCCGCCTGGCGCACCTTCGTCCGCAGGGCGTTCGTTCCCCGGCGATCGGCGCCACCTGACTTGTCGCCGAGCCCGGCTCCTTGCGAGCGCGCTTCCGTCCGCCGCGCGGACAGGAGCTCAGCCAGCTCGCGCCGACGGTCCTGTGCCTCGCCGAAGCGGGCGTAGGCGGCGCGACGGGCTGTGTCTCGCTGCTGCACGTAGTCGCTCCAACCGCCGGCGTATTCGCGGACGCGACGCGTGCCGGGCTCGATCTCGACGATGCGGGTCACGACCCGGTCGAGCAGCGCGCGGTCGTGCGAGACGACGACCAGCGCTGCGTCGACTTCCTCGAGAAACCTCTCGAGCCGCTCGAGACCGTCGAAGTCGAGATCGTTCGTCGGCTCGTCCAGCAGCAAGACGTCGTGCCGCGACAGGAGGATCGCTGCGAGCGAGACCCGTGCGGCCTGGCCACCGGACAGCCGCGACGCGTCTCGATCGAGCGCGATCTCGAGACCCAGCTCGCCGAGGACCGTCCCGCGCGCGCGCGTCGAAGTCACCGCCGCCCAGGAGGAGGAATCGCGCCAGCGCCCTCTCGTAGCGGTCGTTGCCGGTCTCGTCCGTCGCGAGTGCCGCCGCAGCTTCGCGCAGCTCCTGCTCCGCTGCAGCAACGCCCGTGCGGCGCTCCAGGAGCCCTCGCAGCGTCTCGCCCCCGCGCGCCTCGGGCTCCTGTGGCAGGTAGCCGATCGTGAGGGTCGGCGGGTCGTACGCGACGGTCCCGGCGTCCGGCTCCTCGAGGCGCGCCAGCCACCCGGAGCAGCGTGGACTTGCCGACGCCGTTCGGGCCGACGAGGCCGATCCGGCTGAGCGGGCCGACGCCGAGGGAGACCTCCGAGAGAACGACCTGGGCGCCGAAGCCCTTTGTGATGCCCGCGAGCGAGACCCGCATGACGGTGACAACCTCCTGACCGGGACGGCGCGGCATGGATGGCCGCGCGAGACAACGTGGATGAGCCGGTCAGTCCGTCATGGAAGGGGCGCCTGGCGCCCGCACCGATGCTAGCCGCTCCTGAGGTCGCACCGCCAGCGCCGGCCGGACCGGCGCCTCTGCGTACGATCTGGCCCATGCGAAGTGCCGTCGGCGTGTTTCTGTTGCTGCCGGTCATTGCTGCCGCCCTGGCGGCACCTGCTGCGGCCGCCGACCCTGTACCCACCGTCGTCGCGCGGCCGCCGTTTGCAGGACCGGTGCGAGGCGTTCCGCAGTCGGCCCGGGCGCAGCTCGAGCTCGTCTTCCTCACGGTACGTCGATCCGGCGATCATCACCCCTCGGCCGGAGCCGCCTGCCTGGGCACCTCGGCGCTATCGCGGATCGGAGCTCGTGCTCGCCGTGAGCCAGCCGGGACGAACCTTTCTCGCCTATGGGGACAACGGCGGTCCGACGCGCTACCTCGTCGCGAAGGGCCCTGCCCACGGCACCCGCTACGTGCTCGACATCAGCGCCCTCGGCAGGGCGACGAGCACCTGGCCGCTCGAGCTCAGGTGGGCGCGAGAGGTCGGCGGTGTCCTGTACGTGGCGAACGCCCACCGCACGTACGCGAGCACGACTGGCAACCGCAACGGCTATCTGACTGCGCTCGACCCGGAGACGGGCCGTGTGCTCTGGCAGAGCCCGTCGCTGGTGGCGAACGCGGACGGCTTCGCCGTCGTGGGTGACGTGATCGTGACCGGCTACGGCTTCACGGCACGAGCCCGACTACCTGTACGCGCTCGATCGGCAGAACGGGCCGCGTGCTCGACCGGCTGTCGCTGCCCACGGGGCCGGAGCGGATCACCGCGAAGGACACGCGCCTGAACGTCCGGACGTACGACCACCGGGTCGTCGCCAGGCTACGTCTCGTCCCGTAGCCCTTCGAGCGCCGCCCAGCGCGGGTCGACGTCCAGCTCGTCGTGCGTGTGCGGCTCGAGGTTGAGGTTCTTCCCACAGGCCGGGCACAGGCCGGCGCAATCTGCTCGGCAGAGGATCGGGTTGGGTAGCGCGAGGACGATCGCATCGCGCGCCCAGGCTGCGAGCTGCACCGCGTCGTCCGCGACGTAGTCGCTGACGAGCTCGTCGTCGCCACCGGGGTCGAGATCGTGGTATTCGAGCGCGTCGACCGGGAGCGGGACGACGGCATCCTCGAGACAGCGCATGCACGGGCCATGCACGCCGACCTCGAAGCGAAGCCGCATCGCGTACCCGCTCGTGGCGCGCTGAACGGTGAGCGCCGCCTCGATCTCGGCAGGGACGACGAGGTACGACTGACCGCCGAGCGCGACCGGTTCGAGCTCGACCGCGACCTGCTCGGTGTGCTCCTCGCCCGGGAGCAGACGCAGGTTGAGAAGCGGGAAGCTCGTCACCGCGTCAGCGTACTGGAGGCTCGACGCGACCGACAGGCGCCACAAAGCGCTCCATCTGTGTGCATCGGGTAAGGACTCCTAAGCGTCCTGTGAGGATCTGCGTGATCGGCGCGCCGACGGGCTATCTCGGTGTCGCAGGTCGTCCGCCAAGGGTCGACGGCGAAAGGAGCTCGGAGATGAGACATCGAGGAACGACGTCCGGCAACTCGGCCCACGCCCGCTCGTCGCTTGCTGTCGCGTCGGTGGCGCTCGTGGCGCTTGCAGGTCTTCTCGTCGTCACCGGTGACACCGCATTTGCGGTCTCGCAGGCGACACCGAGGAACACGGCCGAGCCGGTCATCTCGGGAAGCGACGAGGGTCGGCGCGACCCTCGCCACCAACCGCGGCTCGTGGGCCAACGCGCCGACGAGCTACTCCTACCAGTGGGTGCGCTGCGAGCCCGACGGCGGGCGACCCGACGGTGCGACTGCGCCGCGATCGGCGGGGCAACGACCACGCGGTACGTGCTCGCCCCGGCGGACGTGGGCAGGCGCCTGAGGGCACGCGTGACGGCGCGGAACGACGACGGCGCCGCAACGGTCGCATCCAACCCGACGGACGCGATCGTCAGCGCGTCCGTGCCGGTCAACACGCGGCGGCCCACGATCTCCGGCCGGGCCGAGGTGAACCAGCAGCTTCGGGTCGAGCCGGGACGGTGGAGCGGACGTCAGCCGATCACCTACTCCTACCAGTGGCTCCGCTGCGACAACCGCGGCGACAACTGCGTCACGCAGCCGGGCTTCGTCGACGACAACTACGTCCTCCGTGACGGCGACATCGGCCGGCGAGCCCGCGTGCGCGTCACGGCGAGCGAACTCGGACGGCACCTCGAGCCGCCTCACCGCGCCATCGGCGGTCGTGGCTGCACTGAGCGGACCGCCCGGAGCAATCAAGCTGTCGAACGGCGAGACGTCGATCCCCGTCACCAGCGTGCCGTCCACCGAGCGGTTGATCGTCGACGTGGTGGGCTTCGAGCCGAACGTGGTGCGGTCGCTCGACACGACGCTCACGATCCGCGTCAAGGTCAAGGACACACGCGGCTACGTGGTGCGCGACGCGAACGTCTTCATCCGCTCCACGCCGGTCGTGACGACTCCGGCCCCGGAGACCAAGACCGCGACCGAGGGCATCGTCACCTTCTCGGTGCGGCCCGAGCGGGACTTCCCGATCCGCAACGGGTACAACGTCCAGTTCTTCGTCAAGGCGTTCCGGCCGGGCGACAACCCGCTCGGCGGCATCGCCGGCTACCGGCTCGTCCAGGTCCCGACGGCGCGCACCTAGGTCCGCGCCCGCCGCCCCGCAGGGGTGAGGATCCCGGGACGGATCCTCACCCCGGGGCACTCGATCGCGCCGTGCCTGTAAGCGCCCGGTAAGGATTGCTGTCCCTGCAGCGCTCCATCGGGTTAGCTCACGTGGCAACCGAACGAGGAGGTCGTCATGAGCCCGTCCCGTCGGAGGCCGAAGCGCACCACGCTCACCGCCCTCGCAGCTGTCGCACTCGCCGCTGCACTGCTCCTGCCGACAGGCAGCGGAGCCCGCTCGCAGGTCGCTCCGGAGAACACCGGCCTGCCGACGATCGCCGGCACCGCGACCAGGGGCAAGACGCTGACGGCCGGAAGCGGCAGCTGGAGCGGTACGTCTCCGATCGCCTTCTCCTACCGGTGGCTCCGCTGCAACAGCGCCGGCGCCGCGTGCGCGGCGATCTCGGGAGCCATCTCCACGACACACGTGGTCGTGAGCGCCGACGTAGGCCGGCGGCTGCGGGTCGAGGTGACCGGCACGAACGATGACGGAACCGCAGCGGCTCTGTCGGCCCCGACTGCGGTCGTGAGCGGCGGGCAGCCGGTCAACACGCTCGAGCCGAGGGTCTCCGGAGCGACTGTCGAGGACCAGACGCTCTCGACGACGTCAGGCTCGTGGAGCGGCGACGGCCCGATCACGTTCACGTACCGCTGGGTCCGGTGCGGCTCCGACGGCGGCAACGCCGACGGGGGCAACTGTTCCTCGATCAGCGGCGCCACCGGCACGACGTACAAGCTCGTCGCCCGTGACGTCGGCAGGCGGCTGCGCGCGCGTGTGAGCGCGAGGAACGCGGCGGGATCGACGACCGTGGCATCGAACCCGACGGCGACGATCGCCTCGAAGGGCGCCACCGGCCCGCCGGTCAACACGGCGGAGCCGCGGATCTCCGGCGCGACGACGCAGGGCCGGACGCTCTCCACGACCGCGGGGTCGTGGACGGGTGCTCAGCCGATCTCGTTGGCGTACCAGTGGGTGCGCTGCGGCTCGAACGGCGGCAAGGCCGACGGGAGCGACTGCGCCTTCGTCGGTGGCGCCAACCGAAGCACCTACACGCTCGGCTCGGGCGATGTCGGACGCCGCATGCGCGTCCGGGTGACCGGAGCGAACTCGGCCGGCTCGAAGGTGGTGGCGTCCAACGCGACCAGCACGATCAGAGCGTCAGGCTCGGGGGGGACGATCGTCCTGGCGAACGGTGAGCGCTCGATCCCGGTCACGAGCGTCCCCTCGACCGAGCGGCTGATCGTGGACGCGGTGAGCTTCGACCCCAACGTCGTCCGGTCTCGCGGCACGACGATCACGATCCGGGTCAAGGTCGAGGACACGCGCGGCTTCGTCGTACGTGACGCGATCGTGTTCGTCCGCTCCACCCCGGTCGTGACCACGGCCGCCGCTCAGACGAGGACCGGGACGGACGGCACGGTCACGTTCCAGGTGCGGCCGCAGTCGGACTTCCCGATCCGCAACGGCTACAACGTGCAGTTCTTCGTCAAGGCGTTCCGCCAGGGCGACAACCCGCTCGGCGGGGTCGCGGGCTACCGGCTCGTCCAGGTCGCCACCGCGCATCCCTGGCCTGCAAGGTGTGGGATTCGCTCGCGAATCCCACACCGCCGCCTGGCGGCGACGCATGAGCTAAAGGCGCCCGCTTCGCGGTCGCAAGGCATACGCCGGGAACTCCGCGCGCAGTCAGGCGCCCGCTGGAACGAGGTTCGTTACAGGTAGCTGTCGTCGTCAGGGCCACCGTCGCGGTCGACGGGGCCGATCCCGGCGACGACGGTCTCCTGCGAACGCTCGTGCAGGCGCTCACGGCCGCGCCGCACCGCCACGAGGAACTTGTCGAGGTTGACCTCGAGCGTCGAGAGGATGCCGTCCGCCCAGTCCTCCATCTCGAGCCTCGTCTCGCGGGCCTGGCGACGCGCGTCGTCGACGATGTCCTGCGCCTGCCGCTCCGCGATCTTGACGATCTCGGTCTGCGCGGCTTCGCGCACGGCCTGCTCGCGGGCCTCGCCGATCAGCCGGTCGCACTCCCGCTTGGCCTCCGCCAGCATCTCCTGCCGCTCCTTGACGATCCAGCGGGCCTGCTTGATCTCCTCGGGGATCGTCGCGCGCATCTGATCGAGGATCTCGTAGATCTCCTCGCGGTCGATCCGCACCTGGTCGGTGAGCGGCACCGCCTTGGCGTTGTGCACGAGGTCGTCGAGCTTGTCGATGAGAACGAGAACGTCCATGGGTCAGATGGTACCCAGGGGGACGGATCGCAGGGTCTTCTCGCCCCTCGCACGAGGGATCCCCGAGTGGCCACAGTTTCGGCGCCGAGGCGTGCCCACACCGCCTCGGCGCGTCACTCCTGAGGGCTCAGCGGGGCGCCGGGGCGCCCGTCGGGATACAGCTCGCGGAACCGCTGCGCGACACCGGGCGGCACGAGCTCGTCCACCCGGCCGCCGAACGAGGCGATCTCCTTGACACCGCTCGAGGAGATGAAGGCGTACTCGGGGCTCGACATCACGTACATCGTCTCGATCTCCGGGGCGAGCAGGTAGTTGAGGCGGTTCATCTGGAACTCCCACTCGAAGTCGGCGATCACCCGCAGGCCCTTGACCATCGTCTTGGCGTCGTGCTTCCGCGCGAAATCGACGACGAGCTCGCTGAACACGTCCACGACGGCGTTCGGCACGTCACGCAGCGCCTCCTCGACGAACGCGACGCGCTCCTCGACGCTGAACAGCGGTCGCTTGTGCTGCGGGTCGCGGACGACGCCCACCACGACGCGGTCGAAGATCGCCGCCGCACGGCGGATCACGTCGACGTGACCGAGCGTCACCGGGTCGAACGTGCCCGGATTGATCGCGGTCAGCAGGCCGTTGTCAGCTCGAGCGCTCGTGATCGTGGTCATCGCATCTGGTGGAAGATCGTGATCCGCGCGGAACCGTAGCGGCGACTCGTGACGGGGTCGAGCGGCAGTTGCGGCTCCGTGCGGGCATCCGTCTCGACGACGAGCAGCCCGTCGGGTGCGAGCACGCCCGGCAGCCTCTCGGCGAGGGCCGGCTCGAGCGCCGGCCAGAGCTCGTAGGGCGGGTCGCAGAGGACGAGGTCGTGACGCCGCCCGCGTGACGCCTCCTCGCGCAGGACGGCGAGCGCGTCGCGCCGCTCCACGACCGCTCCGGTCAGCTGCAACCGCTCGAGGTTCTGCCGGATCACGCGGGCTGCGCCACCGTCGAGCTCGGCGAACACGCAGCGCCGCGCCCCGCGCGAGAGCGCCTCGATCCCGAGCGCACCCGAGCCGGCGAACAGGTCGAGGACGCTGGCGCCGTCCACCGGGCCGACGAGGTTGAAGATCGCCTCACGCACGCGGTCGCCGGTCGGGCGCACGTGCGGGCCTTTCGGCGCGGCAAGGCGCCGGCCCTTGTGGCTGCCCGCGATGACACGCACCGGCAGAGGGTACGCGCGGCGCCTGGCGTGTCGAGGAGTTGGTCAGGACTCGCCGACGTGCTCCGACTCGCCGAGCAGCGCGTCGACGGGCTCGGCCAGGAGCCCTTCGTCGCGAAGCGACGCTGCGGCTTCCCGCGCGCGCTCGAGCAGCTCCCGGTCGGCGCGTAGCCTCGTGAAGCGCAGATCGGAGAGCCCCGACTGCCTGGCACCGAGCAGCTGGCCCTCACCGCGGATCTCGAGGTCGCGCTCGGCCAGCTCGAACCCGTCGCTCGTCTCCACCATCGCCTCCAGGCGCTCGACGGCACCCTCCGAGAGCTGCTCGCGCGGCCGGGAGATCAGGAGGCAATACGACTGCTCGGCGCCCCGGCCGACCCGTCCTCTCAGCTGGTGCAGCTGCGCGAGGCCGAAGCGGTCGGCCTCCTGGACGATCATGATCGTGGCGTTCGGGACGTCGACGCCGACCTCGATCACCGTGGTCGCGACGAGCACGTCGAGCTCGCGGGCGTTGAACGCCGACATCACCGCCCGGCGGTCGGCGGTGCGCAGCCTCCCGTGCACGCAGCCGACCCGGTAGCCGCGGAGCTCGCCGGTACGGAGCCGCTCCGCCTCCTCCTCCGCGGCGCGGGCGACGGTCGTCTCGGAGGCCTCGATCAGCGGGCACACGACGTAGGCCTGCAAGCCGTCGTCCAGGTGACGGCGGAGGCGCGTGTACGCCTCCGAGCTGCGGTCGTCTGTCACCCACGCGGTCACGATCGGCTTGCGGTTCGCCGGTGGCGCGGAGATCTCCGAGACGGCCAGGTCGCCGTAGACCGTGAGCGCGAGCGTGCGCGGGATGGGGGTGGCGGTCATGTGCAGGACGTGAGGGCTCCTGTCCTCGGCGATCGCGGCGCGCTCGCCGACACCGAAGCGGTGCTGCTCGTCGACCACGGCGACGGCCAGGTCGCGGAACGCCACGTCGCGCTGGATGAGAGCGTGCGTGCCGACGGCGATCTGCACGTCCCCCGACGTGATCAGCTGGCGGACGTTGGCGTGCTCCCGCTTGGCGAGCCCGCTGGTGAGCAGTGCAACCCGGACTCCGAGCTCGGACAGGATCCCCTCGACGGTGAGGAAGTGCTGCTCGGCCAGGGTCTCGGTCGGCGCCATCAGCGCGCCCTGACGCCCGGCCTCCACCGCGCGCAGCAGCGCGTAGACGGCGACGGCGGTCTTGCCGGCGCCCACGTCGCCCTGCAGCAGCCGCTGCATCGGTGTGGTGCGTGCCAGATCGGCGTCGATCTCTGCGATCGCCTGCTCCTGCGCGGCGGTGAGGGTGAAGGGGAGCACGTCGCGATAGCGGTCGACGAGGTCGCCCGGCTGGTGGCAGCGCCTCCGCCACCAGCGATTCCCGCTCCGCCGCGCGCCGGCGGAGCGCGAGCTGGAGGGTGAGCAGCTCGTCGAAGGCGAGCCGCTGCCGGCCGAGCTCCGCCTCGTCGAGCGTGCGGGGCCGATGCACGGCGACGAGCGCGTCCCGTCGCAACGGCAGCCCTTGCGCGACCCGCAGGCCGGCAGGGAGCTGGTCGCCCCCGGCGCCCGCCGCCGCGAGAGCTGCCTCGCTGACCGAGCGCAGCTGCTTCTGGGCGAGGTCCTCGGTGGACGGGTAGACCGGCGCGAAGTCGGCCGTGTCCGCGGCATCGCCGAGGTCGTACGACTCGACCGCGAAGCCGTACCGGTTCTGTCGGCCGCGCAGCCGGGCGGCGACGCCCGCGGTCAGCTTCGACTCGAGCCACGGCTGGTTGAACCACGTGGCCCGGATCTCACCCGTGTCGTCGGCGACGTGGGCCGTGAGAATGTGGAGACGCCCACGCCGCCGGCCCGAAGCGCGCCGCACGGTCACCTCGATCACGGCCTCCTCGTCACCGAAGAGCTCGCTGATCGTCCGCTCGGGCGCGGGGCGCTCGTAGCGGCGCGGCCTGTGCGCCAGCACGTCGCCCACGCTGCGCAACCCGAGCCGCGCCAGCCGGCGCGCGGCCGTCGGGCCGACACCGGGCAGCGTCTCGACCGAGGCCTCGAGCGCCTCCGGATGAGGCGCGGAGCGTGTCCTGGGCCAGGCCACGGGCGGGTCCGCGCCCGCGAAGCCGGCCGGCAGCCGGGTACGGGACGCTGCGCGAGGCACGCGTCGAGTATAGGACCCGGACCGGCCGGGCGGGACGGCGTCGCCGGAATCACCGCCAGGCGCGCCAGGGCCTTCTAGGCGTCGTCCTGGAGCCAGAAGAAGCCGACGGCGCCAGGGCCCGCGTGGGTGCCGACGACGGCGCCGAGGACGCGGACGAGCTCGATCTCCGCCTGCGGACGGGTTCGCTGCGTGAGGTCGGTGAGCACGTCGACCCACTCGGGAGCGTTGGCGTGCGCGATCGAGACACGGAGACCGGGCTTGTCCTCGGTCGCGGCGGTGAACATGCTCCCGAACTCCTCCAGCGCCTTCTGGCGGCCGCGCACCTTGGTCACGGGCGCGATCACCCCGTCCGCCACCGAGAGGATCGGCTTCACGTTGAGGAGCGTCCCCGCCATCGCCTGCGCACGGCCGATGCGTCCCCCCTTCTGCAGGTACTCGAGGGTGGCGACGGTGAACACGACCCGGTTCGACTCCTTGAACCGTTGCACGAGCTGCTCGATCTCCTCGTCGGTCGTGCCGCGCGCGAGCCGGCGCTGGATCGCGAGCGCGAGCATCGCGCAGGAGAGCGACGCCGTCTCGGAGTCGACGAGCCTGATGCGGTCGCCGCCGAGCTCGGCCGCCGCCAGCGACGCCGACTGGTAGGTGCCCGAGAGCTTCGACGTGAGCTGGATCGACCAGATGCGCTCGTACGACGCGAGCGACTCGTAGGCCTCGACGAAGTCCCGAGGCGTGGGTTGCGACGTGGTCGGCAGCTCGGTCGCCGTGGCGAGCCGCTCGTAGAACTGCTCGGGCGTGATGTCCACGTGGTCGCGCAGGCTCTCGTCACCGAACCGGACGTACAGCGGCACGACGCGCATGTTCGCGTAGCGCTCCGCGGCGTCGGGAAAGTCCGACGTGGAGTCGAGGACGATGGCCGTGTTCTGGGTCGTCAGCTCCATGGCGGGCACCCTAAGCGACGGCGCGGATCGTGCGCAGCAGAGCCTCCAGATCGCCCTTCTCGACGACTGCCGACGCGCCTGCCCGAAGCACGCGTGCACGCTCGTCGGACGATGCCTCCGCCGTGAGGCAGACGACCGTCACGTCCGGATGCTCGCTCGCGAGCACCGACGTCACGCCGGTGCCGTCGGTGCCGGGGAGCCGGTAGTCCAGCAGCACCAGGTCGACGTCGAGCTCCCCGCAGGCGCGCAGTGCGGCATCGCTGTCGGCGGCGGTGGCCACCACCTCCAGCTCCGGCTCGCGGCCGAGGAGGAGCTCCATCGTCGAGCGATAGATCTCGCTGTCGTCGACGAGCAGCAGCCGGATCGGCCTGGAACCAGTCTCGGCGCGAGCAGCCACGTCGCCCTACTCCGCCGAGAGCAGCAGCGGGTAGTGGGGCTGGCCGCCGTGCTGCACGTCCAGCTCGACGCTCGGATGCGCCGTGGCGATCCGCAGGCGCAGCGCCTCGACGTCGGGCGCGTCGTCGCCCGTCAGGACGGTGAGCAGCCCTCTCCCGCCGTCGAGCAGGGCCCCGACCACGGCGTCGACGACCACGTCGATGTCGTCTTCGGAGACAACGGCTGCCCCGTCGACCAGACCGAGCCAGTCGCCCTCGCGAACCTGGATGCCGTCGACCGTCGCGTCACGCGAGGCGCGGGCGATCTCGCCCGTGGCCAGCCCGGCGATCGCATCCCTCATGGCCTGCTCGTTGGCGTCGACGTCTGCCGCCGGGTCGAACGGGAACGCGGCCGCGACCCCCTCCGGAATCGAGTCGGTCGGGATCACACGGACGTCCTTCGTCGACTCCGCCGCCGCCTTCTCGGCGGCGAGACGGACATTGCCGTTGTTCGGCAGCACGATCACGCTGTCCGCGTTGACGGCCGTGATCGCCTCGTGGATCTGCCCGACGGACGGGTTCATCGTCTGCCCGCCCTCGATCACCAGGCTTGCGCCCTCACCTTCGAAGATGAGGCGGTTCCCCGCGCCGGCGACGACCGGGACGAGGCCGGTGGCGACGGTCGGCGCGAGCGTCGCGGCGCGGAGCTGCTCGAGCCACCGCTCACGCTCGCTCGCCTGGCTGTGCATGTCGCCGATCTCGATGCGCTCCTCGTCGACGAGCCCGACCGAGCGGCCGACGGCCATCGCCTCCTGCGGGTCGTCGGTGTGGACGTGCACCTTGACCAGCGTCGGGTCGCCCACGACGAGGAGCGAGTCGCCGAGCGGCTCCAGCTGACGGCGTAGGCCATCGGGATCGAGGCTCTCCCCCTCGACGAGGAACACGGTGCAGTACCGGTAGCGCGAAGCCTCGTGGTGAATCGCCTCCTCGGTGAGCTCGTCGAGCTCGACGGGGAGCTCCGGCAGGGGCACACCGGTGAGCCCGTGGTGGAAGCCGCGGAAGATCTCGACCAGGCCTGCGCCACCTGCGTCGACGACACCGCTCTCGCGCAGGATGGCGAGCTGCTCGGGCGTGCGCGCGACCGCTTCGTCGCCGGCGGCGATCACCTGCGTCAGCGCGCGGTCGACGGGCAGCGCCCGTGTCTGGGGTCGCTCCGCCGCCTCCGCCATCTCGCGGACGACGGTCAGCATCGTGCCCTCGACGGGGCGCTCGACACCCTGGTAGGCACGGGTCGTCGCGGCCCGGAGCGCAGCTGCGAGAACCGGAGCGTCGACGTGCTCGTGCTCGCCGATCACCTCGGCCAGGCCCCGCACGATCTGGCTGAAGATGACGCCCGAGTTGCCTTTCGCCTCCATCAGCGCGGACTTGCTGAGAGCGGCCGCCACCTCCCGCGGTGTCTCGGCTGCGCACGCGTCGAGTGCGCCGACGATGCCGCGCACGGTGGCGGTGAGGTTCGTGCCGGTGTCCCCGTCGGGCACGGGGTACACGTTCAGCGCGTTGATGCGCCGCTTGTGCCGCTCGAGGTTCTGCAGGGCGGCGTTCGCGAGCTCTCGGGCGCGGGCGAGGTCCATCAGGACGATCTCCTCGCGTCCTCGACGTGGACGTCGACGGACGCAACGTCGAGCTTCGTCACCCGGTGCACCTCGTACGCGACACGGGAGCGCACCGCTGCCGCCACCTCGGCGAGGTTCAGGCCGTACTCGACGACGACGTGGATCTCGAGCGCCAGGCCGTCGTCACGCCGCCGCACGACGACGCCTCGCTTGGCGCGGTCCCGCTCGAGGAGCCTGAGCGGCCCTCGCTTGCCGACCCTCCGCACGACGCCGTAGCTCTCGGCGACGACGTTGCCGACGATCTGGGCGATCGCCTCCGACGTGATCGCAACCCGACCGTGGCCGGTCTCCGCGACGAGATGCGACCCCCGCTCCACGACGCGAGGTTAGACGAAAGGACCCCGCCTACTCCAGGGTCCGGCGTCAGATGGCCTTGGTGACCTTGCCGGCCTTGAGGCAGCGCGTGCAGACGTAGTCGCGGGTGGGCTTCCCGTCGAGGAGCAGGCGCACGCGCTGGAGGTTCGGGTTGAAGCGTCGCTTGGTGGCCACCATCGAGTGGCTCCGGTTGTTGCCGAAGGACGGCTTCTTCCCGCAGATGACGCAGACCCTGGCCATGGCCGACCATGGTAGCCAACGCCGAGGATCTCGGCGGGGTCATCGGGCGGGGACAGGACAGGCCCGCCCTGCCGGCCACAAGCCGGCGATGGTTGCGCCCGCGAAGCGGGCACCTGGGCAGTTCGCGCGTGCGGGATCCGCGCAAGCGGATTCCGCACGCTGCGGGTAACTACCGCGCGGCGGCGGCGCGCAGGTTCGAGAACAGGTCCGCCATCTCGAGCGCGGTGCGAACCGCCTCGGCCCCCTTGTCGACGCGTGCGTCCGCCTGATCGGCACGGTCGAGGGTGAGCACGCCGAAGGCGACGGGCACGCCGGTCTCGATCGCGGCGAGCTGCAGGCCGGAGGCGGCCTCGGATGCGACGTAGTCGAAGTGCGGCGTGTCCCCGCGGATCACGCAGCCGAGCGCGACGATGCAGGCGAATCGCCGCGTCTTCGCGAGAGCCATCGCAGCCAGCGGAAGCTCGAACGCGCCGGGGACGGGCATCACCGTGATCGCGTCCGGCGCCACACCGCGGGCGGTGAGCTCGTCGAGCGCGCTCTCGAGCAGCCGGGTGGTGACGTCGCCGTTGAACCGGCCGACGACGACCCCGACTGCGCGGCGCTCTCCCCGCGGCGAGCCGTCGAGCACGGAGACGCCGGGTGGGATGGTCAGATCGCCGGGCGCGTGCTCCCCGCTCGCCGGCTCGAAAGCATGGGGTCGCAGCGCGGGCGGCTCGGTCACGGGCGGCTCGGCCGGCAGATCCAGCTCGGCCGCCGGCGGCAGCACGTCCTCGACGGACGGCATCTCCTCGACCGGCTCGGGCCAGTCCTCGAGCACGTTCTCGCTGGAGCGCTCGATGTCGTCGGCCGCCACCGCAGCCGACGCCTCGTCGCCGCCGCGGCCGACGGCGGCATCGCCCTCGTCGTCCTCGTCCCAACGTGACCGGTCGTAGGTGTCGCTCATGCCTCTGCTCCCTCGTAGGCGTCTGTCGCCGGACCCACCGGGGCATGGTAGCCGGGTGCCTGCGCGTGAGGCATGCGTCACCTACGAGCCCTGTGGCGGCAGGAGCCGCTCGACGTACTTCGCGAGGACGTCGACCTCGAGATTGACCTCGCGACCCGGGAGGAGCGACGCCAGCGTCGTCGCCTCGAGCGTGTGTGGCACGAGTGCGACCTCGAAACCGTCCCGCCGGAGCTCGGCCACCGTGAGCGAGACGCCCTCGACCGCGATGGAGCCCTTCTCCACGCAGTAGCGCAGGATCTCCTCCGGCGCGTCGACGACGACCCTGAGCCCCTCGCCTTCGGGCTCCAGCGACCGCACCCGGCCGACGCCGTCGACGTGGCCCTGCACGAGGTGGCCACCGAGCGGGTCGCCGGCACGCAGCGCAGGCTCGACGTTGACCTCGTCGCCGGCCCGCAACCGGCCGAGCGACGTACGGCGGAGCGTCTCGGGGACGGCATCGAAGGCGATGCGGCCGCCGGTCGCCTCGACGGCGGTGAGGCAGACGCCGTCGATCGCCACCGAGCCGCCGATCTCGACTCCGCCGGACGTCACGGGCGCCGCGACGACCAGCCGGATTCCCTCGTCGCCGCCGTCGATCTCGGCGACGCGGCCGACCTCGCGCACGATGCCCGTGAACACGGGATCAGGCTACTACCAGCCGTGCAAGGGCAATCCACCGACCGCCTGCGCGGATCTAGGGCTCGTGGACGTATGCCTCGAGCAGGACGTCGTCGGCGACGCGTGTCGCGGAGAGACGCGACAGCGGGATCGGCCCTGCGAGGTCGCCCGACCAGCGTGGCCCGGCGCCCGACAGCGTCGGAGCGACGAAGAGCAGCACCTTGTCGACCAGGCCCTCGGCGAGGAACGACGTCGCGAGCGTCGGGCCGCCCTCCAGCAGGAGCGACTGCACCCCCTCGGCGGCGAGCGCGGCCAGCTCGGCCGCGAGCGGTCCCGAGCGCAGCTCGAGCTCGGAGCCGTCCGGGCAGCGGCCCGGAGCCGAACACGAGCCGGCGCGGCTGGCTTCAGGACGGGGACATCGCGCGCATCGAGGCGAGGGTCGTCGGCGCGCACGGTGCCCATGCCCACGGCGACCGCGTCCGAGCCGGCACGCAGCTCGTGGACGAGCCGGCGCGACTGCTCGCCGGTCACCCAGCGCGACCCCGGCACGACGACGCGACCGTCCAGCGTGATCGCCACCTTGTAGGTGACGAACGGCCGGGCGCGTGAGACCCACGTGCGCCAGGCCTCGTTCTGCCTGCGCGCCTCGAACGAGTCGGCGAGCTCGACCTCGATCCCGGCCGCTTCCAGTTGCGCGATGCCGTCGCGTCCGGGCGTCGGATCCCGCGCACCGATCACCACGCGGGCGATGCCGGCCTCGATCACGGCATCCGTGCACGGGGGTGTGGCGCCGTGATGAGAGCACGGCTCGAGTGACACGTAGAGCGTCGCGCCGCGCGCACGCTCGCCTGCCGCGCCGAGAGCGTGAACCTCGGCGTGCGCCTCGCCTTTCCGCTCGTGCCAACCCTGGCCGACGACCTCGCCCTCGCGCTCCACCACGGCGCCCACGATCGGGTTCGGGTGTGTCGTCCCGCGACCGCGCTCCGCCAGGTGCAGCGCCAGCTCGAGCGGCGTCACCGCAGGAGCCCGTCGAGCCGCTTGTAGGTCCTCGTCAGGTCCTGGTAGCCGAAGATCCCCGAGCCGACGACGAGCAGGCGGGCGCCCGCGTCGTACGCGGCGCGGGCGTTGTCGTGCTTGATCCCTCCGTCGACCTGCACAGGGCAGTCGACTCGCCTCACGAGGTCGGCGATCCGCTCGAGCGCCTCGGGCATGAACGCCTGACCGGAGTAGCCGGGGTTGATGCTCATGCAGAGCGCAAGGTCGGCGCCGCGCGCGGCTCCCGCGGCGACCTCCACCGGTGTCTCCGGATTGAACGCCACCCCGACGCCGAGGCCGTGCTCCCGCGCCAGGGTGATCACCTGCTCGGGGTCGGCGACCGCCTCCACGTGGAAGGTGACGCTGTCGCCACCGGAGGCGGCGATCTCCGGGATGTGGTGCATGGGGTCGTCGACCATGAGGTGGCAGTCGAGGACGCCGCCGTGCTCGTGCACGAGCGGTGCGATCGAGCGCAGCACGACCGGGCCGATCGTGACCGGAGGGACGAAGTGCCCGTCACCGACGTCGAAATGGAAGATCCGAGCCCCGGCGCCGAGCAGCTCCGTGATCTGCTCACCGAGCCGGCTGAAGTCGGCGGCGTAGAGCGACGGCTCGATCTCGGCGCCGCCCCGCATCCAGTCGCTCCACCCCACGCCGCCGATCATGCCCGGTGCAGCAGCTCCGCGCTGCGGATCATCTCCGGGTGGACGCCGGCGCCGTCGAAGCCCCAGGCCAGCGCGTGCACGACCCCCCAGCGCCGCAGCCGCTCCCGGTCGAGCTCCAGCGTCTCCGCCAGGATCTCGAGCCGCCGCGCGAGCCTCGCCTCGTCGCCGCCGCGACCGAGAAGCCAGCGACGGTCGCGCAGCAGCGACGCCCCGTCGAATGCAGGATCGCCCGCGAGCGGCTTGGGATCGATCGCGAGCCAGCCGCGCTCCGAGCGCAGGACGTTGCCGCCGTGGAGGTCCTGGTGCAGAAGCACAGGCGGCACCTTCTCTTGCCCGAGCTCGCGACACGCGCCGACAGCCGCCTCGAGGAGCGGCCTGGCGAACGGCCTGCCCGCCGCGTCCCAGTGCCGTGGCAGCTCGTCGGCCCAGCGTGCAGCTCGAGCCGACAGCGCGACGAACGGCTCACCGTCGTCGAGCGGGAGCCGCAACTGCCGCAGCACCCCGGCCGCGATTGCGGTCGCCTCCTCGTCGTCCTCGACCTCCCACAGGGTCGTGCCCGGCTCGCACCATTCGAGGAGCAGCGCGCACCGGTCCGCGTCGTGCTCGAGCACCCTGGCGGCACCCGCTCCGGCCCAGCGGGCGAGCGCAGCGGCCTCGTGCTCGCTCTCGGGCTCGGGGAAGCTCAGCTTCAGCACGGCCGGCTCGCGATCCCGCCGCACCCGCAACACGAGCGCCACGGCGCCACCTTGCAGCGGGTCGCCCACCTCGAGCCCCCAGGCCTCCGCCAGCTCCGCGACGAGACGTGGCAGCCGCTGCAGCCACGCGGCACCACCGGGCCGCTCGCGCCACCACTCGCAGGTCGGCCGGGATCCTCATGGCAGGCGTAGCCGGGCCACGAAGAACCCACTCGTCCCGTGCACGTGCGGCAGCGTCTGCAGGAACTCGGGCCGCGTTCGATGTGCGAACCGTGGCCAGTCGTCGCCCAGCGGCACCGGCTCGAGACCCGACGCGTCGACGACCGCCTCCGACTCGTCGGCGTTGACGGTGCAGACCGAGTAGACGACCGTCCCGCCCGGCCGCACGCGCGCGGCCGCGGCGCGCAAGAGCTCGAGCTGGAGCACGGGCAGCGGCTGCGAGCGCCAGCGCAGGTCCGGACGGGCGGCGAGCACGCCGAGCCCGGAGCACGGCGCGTCCACGAGCGCACGGTCGAAGCCGTCGAGCTCGGCAGGCAAAGCTCGTCCGTCCGCGTGCACGACGCGGACATTCGTCGCGCCGAGGCGCTGCACGTTCGCCTCGAGCTCGCGCACGCGACTCTCGCTCACGTCGACGGCCACGACCTCTCCGGCGAGCATCGTCGCCTTGCCACCCGGCGCTGCGCACAGGTCGAGCACCCGCTCACCCGAGACCGAGCCGACCACGTGACCCACCAGCTGCGAGGCGCGACTCTGGGGCCAGATACGCCCCTCCTCCACGGCATCCTCGTCGATCCGCTCCACCACGACCGCGCCGGGGAGATCGCTGTCCTCGGTCCCGTCGGCGGCGCCCCGGACGAGACGCACCGCGATCTCGGCAGGCTCGTTCTGGGCGCGCATCAGATCGCGAGCGGCGTCGGGGCCGAGGTCGCGCCACCAGGTCTCGGCGACCCAGTCGGGATACGAGTGGCGCAGCGCGGCTTCGGCCGGGGTCGACTCGGGCAGCCCGGCGAGGAGCGGCTCGATCCCGTCGGCCACACGCCGCAGGACGGCGTTGGCGAACGGGACGGCGCGACCCGCACCGGCTGCGCGCACCAGCTCGACGGACTCGTTCACCGCCGCGTAGCGCGGCACGCCGTCGAGGTAGCCCAGCTGGTAGGCGCCCAGGCGCAGCGCGGCGAGCACGGGCGCGTCGATGCGGCTGACGGGCCGCCGCGCGAGGGTCTCGATCGCGTGATCGAGCGCCCGGGTGCGCTGCACCGTGCCGTAGACGAGGCGCTGCGCCAGCGCGCGGTCGCGCTCATCGAGCTCGGCGGCCGCACCGCGGAGGGCGCGGTCGGCCCAGGCGCCGTCCTCGTACACCCGCCGCACCACGTCGAACGCGACGCGGCGTGCCGGCGAGATCGTGGTCATCGGAGCCCGCGCAGCCAGGCCTCCGCCGTCATGCGGCGGCCGCCGTCCGGCTGTACCTCGACCGGCTCGAACGAGCCGTCGTCGGAGACCCGGGCGCGCCAGACCGTCAGCGGGCGGCCGTGCAGCACTGCGCGCGCGCCGATGTGCGGCGACAGCGCTCGCACCCGGCGCACGAGCTCTTCGGCGGGTGCCGCGAGGTCGAGCGTCCGGTCGTCCGGCGCGATCTTGTCCGCGTAGGTGACACCGTTCTCCGCTTGCGGCGCGAACGCGATCTCCGGGCTGTCGAGCACGTCGTCGAGCAGCCGCGCGGCGCATTCGGCCGCGTGGGCGTAGACGTCGGCCGCGTCGTCGTCCGGTGCGATCGGGAACGCCTCCTGCGCGGCGACGGGCCCGGCGTCGAGCTCGGCCACGGTCTCGTGGATGGTGACGCCCGTCTCGGTGTCGCCGGCGAGAATGGCGCGCTCGACGGGGGCGGCGCCGCGCCAGCGTGGCAGGAGCGACGGGTGGACGTTGAGCCAGCTGCGCTCGGCGAGCAGCGCCTCGGGGACGATGAGGCCGTACGCGCAGACGACGGCGACCGGAGCGTCGAGCTCGAGACCAGGCTCGAGCCGCTCCGGTTGCAGGACGGGGATGCCGAGCCGGATCGCCGCTTCCTTGGCCGGCGGCGCGGTGAGCCGGCGGCCCCGTCCGCTCGGCGCGTCCGGTCGCGTCAGGAGGACGCGAACGTCGTGGCGCTCGGCGAGCCGTTCGAGCACGTCGGCGCCGAAGGGCGCCGTCGCCGCGACGGCGATGCGCGCCACGGCGTCTACCTCGTGAGGACGAGCCGCGGCCGGAGGACGCGGAGAGCCTCCCGCCTCGACTCCTGATCGGTCCGGTCGATGATCAGCTTTCCGTCGAGATGGTCGAGCTCGTGCTGGACGACGCGAGCCGGGAGGCCTTCGAGCGAGAACGAGACGGGCTCGCCGGAAGCGTCCCGACCCTCGATGGTCACCTCCACCGGGCGCTCGACGTCGACGCGGACGGGGCCGAGGGAGAGGCATCCTTCCTCGTCGATCTCGACCGTCTTGCTCTGCGCCGTGAGCACCGGGTTGACGAGCACGTGATCCTCGCCGTCGTCGTGGAACACGAACACGCGCCGGAGGACTCCCACCTGCGTCGCGGCGAGCCCGACCCCGGCGGCCTCGTGCATGAGCGCGATCATCCGCTCCGTCACACGTCGCAGCTCGTCGTCGAACTCGGTCACCTCGGCCGCGCGCATGCGCAGCACGGGGTCGCCGTACTGCCTGATCTGCGCGAGGGCCAGCCGGCGTCGGACCTCGAGCTCGGCGGCCGCGCGCTCCGCCTCGTCGTCGGGCGCGTGGTCGTCGGCGTGCTCCTGGTCGTCGTGGTCGTGGTCGTGCGCCATCTCGGCGGCGAGTGTAACGGCCGCCGTCCCGGCGCCGCGGTCAGGTGGGCCGCACCACGGCCTGCGTCTGGAGCGTCCGTGCCACGAGCAGGCCGTCGTCGTCGCGCAGGTCGGTCTGGACGACGATCGTCGTCCGGCCGGCGTGGACGATCTCGGCGGTCGCCGTCACCGTGCCGGAGCGTACCGCGCGCATGAAGTTCGTCTTGGACTCGATCGTGGAGGTGCCGGTCGCGTCGGCCGGCAGCGCGAGATAGGCGCACGTCGCCGCCGTCGCATCGGCGAGCGTCATCAGCGCGCCGCCGTGGAGGAGCCCGCCGGCGGTGCAGCGCTCAGGCGACCAGGCAAGCCGTGCGACGACCACACCGTCGGCCGCCGACAGCCCCTCGATCTCCAGCGCGCCTGCGAAGGGCATCGCCGCGCGCATCGTCTCGGTGAGCCGGTCGTCCACCGCGTCGTGAGCATGTCACAGCGACTGCGGGTCGACGTCGACGACGGCGGTCAGCCCGTCGCGGCGCATGGCCGGGCCGGCCGCGGCGAGGAGCGCCGCAGCCGCTCGTGCGAAGCGGCGTGGTTGCGCCGTCTTCGCCAGGAGCTGCGCACGATGTCGGCCCCGCAGCCGGATCAACGGAGCAGGCCCGAGGAGCGTGGCGCCCGCATCGCCGAGCCGCTCGCGGAGCTCGCGGAGCACCTGCAACGGGGCGCCCGGCTCGGGCCCGCTCACGAGCAGGCTGACGAGATGCCGAAACGGCGGATACTCGAGCGCGCGACGGCGTTCGAGCTCACCCGTCATGAACCCCTCGACGTCGTGCCGGACGGCAAAGCGGAACGGTGTCGCGTCGGGCTGGAAGGTCTGCACCACCACGCGCCCGGGGGCATCGCGCCCGCTGCGCCCGGCGAGCTGGGTCACGAGCTGGAAGGTGCGCTCCTCGGCCCGGAAATCGGGAAACCCGAGCCCCGTGTCGGCGTCGACGACCGCTGCGAGGGTGACACCCGGGATGTGATGACCCTTGGCCACGAGCTGGGTGCCGACGAGCACCGCGCGCGACGACGCGTGAAAGCGGTCGAGCGCCTCCCGCAACGCGCCGGGGCGAGAGGTGACGTCGGCGTCGAGCCTGATCAGGTCGAGCTCGGGCAGCTGGCGGGCGAGCTCGGCCTCGAGGCGTTGCGTGCCGGCGCCGATCTGGGCCACCTCGGCGGAGCCGCAGGCAGGGCACGCGGTGGGCGCCGGCTCCGAGCAGCCGCAGTGATGGCAGTGCAGGCGCCCGTCCCGATGCAGCGTCAGGGCGACGTCGCACGAGCCGCACCTGCAGGAGCGGCCGCAGGCGCGGCAATGCAGGGCCGGCGCGACGCCGCGCCGGTTGAGCAGGAGAATGGCGCGGCCGCGCTCCTCTCGGACGCGATCCAGCTCGGTGAGGAGCGGCGTCGACAGGGGGTATCCGGGCTCGCGACGGAGATCGACGAGCCGCACGGACGGGAGCGGGGCTCCGATCCGCGACGGAAGCACAAGCCGCTCGAGGCGGTCCCAGCTCTCGGCGCGCGGCGTCGCGCTTCCGTACACGGCCACCGCGCCTTCCAGCGAGGCGCGCTTCGCGGCGACGGTGCGCGCGTCGTACCGCGGGTCGGAGTCCTGCTTGAACGCGGCGTCCTGCTCCTCGTCGACGACGATCAGGCCGAGGCCGCGCAGCGGCGCGAACAGCGCGGAACGCGCTCCGACCACGACGCGGGCTGCGCCGCTCGCGACGCGGTCGCGCTCGTCGCGGCGCTCGGCATCCGAGAGCGCCGAGTGCAGCACGGCGACGGTGTCTCCGAAGCGCTGGCGGAAGCGGCCGACGGTCTGCGGCGCCAGCGCGATCTCGGGTACGAGCACGATCGCACCGAGGCCGCGGTCGAGCGCCGCCGCGCAGGCGTGCAGGTACACCTCGGTCTTGCCGCTGCCCGTCGGGCCGGCGAGCAGGAGATGCTCGCCGAGGCCCTCGTCGAGCGCGGCCACGACGCGATCGATCGCCGTCCGCTGCTCCGGGGTGAGCGATGCCGGCGGCGGTTCGCCGCCGAGCCCTTCCCGCGCGGCGGGCGACGGCCGCTCGGTGCGCCGCTCGCGCCGTCGCGGCGCGACGAGCTCGAGGGCGCGGGCCGGGGTCGAGCCGTAGTAGTCGGCCAGCCACAGCGCCAGGTCGACGAGGGTGGCGGGAATCTCGTCGAGCAGGTCGCCGACGGGAGCGGGCGCCACTCCCGGCGGCGCCGTGACGCCGACCTCCGCCACCACACCCCGCGTGCGCGAGCGACCCAGGCGCACGGCGACGACCGCACCTTTGCCGACCCCTTCGGGCACCTCGTAGGTGAAGCCGCGCGCCAGCGAGCGGGTGCGGACGAGCGGGTAGACGGTGGCGAGCGGCACGCCGCCGAGCGTAGACGCCCGGCCGGAGGCCGACGCGGACGCCGTCAGGGTGTTGCGCGCGTCAGGATCCGCGCGAGCGGATACCGACGCGTGCGCGGCACGTAAGTCGGACCTGACGCAGCACTGCCTCTATAGTGGCTCGAGAGCAGGGAGAGGAGCCGCACCAGTGGCGCACGGGCAGGGCCATTCCGTCGACGAGTACCTGGAGACGATCTACTTCCTCGCCTTCCCGATCGGCGAGTACCGCCCGGCGACGGGGTCGGCGGCGATCGCCTCGCGCGTGGCGGAGATGCTCGGCGTCTCGCGCGCCTCGGCCGGTGAGATGCTGAAGCGGCTCGAGGCCGACGGGCTCGTCGAGCGCGGCGAGCAGAAGGAGGCGATCCTGACGCCCACCGGAGTGGAGCGGGCCGAGCGGGTCGTGCGCAAGCACCGCATCATCGAGCGGTTCCTGACCGACTTCATGGGCTACACGCCCTGGGAGTCGCACGTGCAGGCCGACGAGATGGGCGACACGTTCACCGAGGACATGATCGAGCGGATCAACGTGCGTCTCGGACGCCCCGACCGCTGCCCGCACGGCTGGCCCGTCGAGCCGGGGGTCGAGCAGGCGGAGAACGCCGACCTCGTCTCGCTCGCGGATGTGCCCGAGGGCGGCACCGCAGAGATCGTGCGCCTGGCCGAGCACGACGGCGACCTGCTCGACTGGTTCTACCACGAGGGCTTCGTGCCGGGCACGTGGATCGAGGTGCGGGAGACGCAGCCGGCTGCCGGGCAGCTCAAGGTCTCGATCGCGGGCGACGAGCGCGGTATCGGCGAGAAGGCGGCGCAGGGCTTGTACGTCCGCATGGCGGCGTGAGATCCTCGCGGCCATAAACCTTCACGAGTTGCAGAGCACACGTTTACGCCGGCTCGACACGATCCGGTCGTAAGCTTCCGGGGAAGGAGCGATGGGGATGAAGCTGACGGGGATCGCGATCGCCACACTCGTCGCGGCCGGCGCGTTGCTCGCCGGCGGCGGTGTCGCGGTAGCGGGACAGAGCCAGGGCCAGGGCACCGCCGCCGAACGGTGACCGCTGCCAGCGCTTCGTCGCGCGGATCGCCGAGAGGCAGGGGATCAGCGTTGCGGAGCTCGAGGCGAAGTGGAAGCAGAAGGCGATCGAGCGCATCGACGCCGCGCGCGCGGCCGGGCGGTTGACGGCGGACCAGGCGACGAAGCTCAAGGCGCGGATCGCGGAGTGGAAGTTCTGCGATGGCAGCCTCCGCAAGGCCGGCGCGAAGGCACGCCAGGCGGCGCGCCTGCACGCCGTAGCGGTCGGGTCGATGATCGCGGGCGCAATCGACTACGTGGACATCACGCGCAAGGACCTGTTCGCGGAGTGGCGCGCGGGTAAGTCGCTCGGCGAGATCGCCACCGCGAAGGGCAAGAGCGTCTCCGGGCTCAAGACGGCGATGCTCGCGAAGGTCAAGGCGAGGCTCGACAAGGCCGTCGCAGACGACAAGCTGACGGACGAGCGGCGCGACGCGCTCCTGGAGCGCTACGGGAAGCTCGCCGACCGGCTGATCGCAAAGACGCTACAAGCCGAAGCCCTCCTGAGACGAGCGCCCCGCGCGGGCGCCGACACGAGAAACGACGGGGCCCGCGATGCGGGCCCCGTCCTCGGGAGGGCACAGGCGTGGAGAAGACGTTGCGCGGGGATCAGGCCGGGGCGCCACCTGCAGGTGCGAACGACCCGTACGAGCCGGGTGCGATACGCGCATGCCGGACGGCGGCCCGAAGCCGCGGCCGTGCTCGCCGAAGCGGCAGCGTTCCGTTGACGAGCGCCTCGACGCGCTCGGTGTAGCGCTCGAGCATGTTCGCGGCCTGCTCCTCGGTGAGCTTGCCGTCCTTGACGGCAGCGGCGAGCCGCTCCTTCACGTCGGCGACCAGAGCCTGCTGCAGCCCGGCCACCGACTTGCCCTCCGCCTCTGCGATCTGCGCCAGCGTCTTGCCGTCGGCGAGCCTGCTCCGGAGCGCGTCCTCCGTCAGCCCGAGATACTCGGCGGCGGCGCTCGAGATGACCGCCGAGCCCGCGCAACGCCGGGCCCGTGGCCGAAGCCCGGCCCGAAGCCGCGACCGAGCCCGAGACCGAGCAACGGGCACGTCGCCCGACTCGATCCGCTCCTTCAACTCGTCCGCCTGCTCCTTGGTGATCGTGCCGGCGTCGAGCGCCGCCTCGACCTGGTCGAGCGCCGCCGCGCGGGCGGCATCGTCCAGCTTCTCGCGCGAGACGCCGAGATGCTGCGCGAGCGAGTCGAGGAACGCGGACGGCGACGTCGCGCTGTCGCCGGAAGCCGCGATCGCCGTACCCGCGCCGACGACGACCGCGAGCACGATCGCCCCGACCACGAGTGTTCGACGTCTGAATCGCTTCATGGAGCTCCTCTCTCGTTCTCTCCGAGGCACGCGCATCGAATCAGCGGCCACCTAAGGACGAGCTGAGGCTTCTCTAAGAAGGGCCTAAGAAGCAGCAGGCCGGCGACGCAGACGACGACGGCGCCGCGCAGCGGGCCCGCTGTGAGCGGCGGCGCTCTGGACGCCGCTGCCGGGTGCGCAGCGGCGTCAGCGGCGCCTCAGCGGCGTACGTCAGCCTAGCGCCACCCCAGCGGTCGCGGCGACGTCTGCGTCCTGCGGTTCGAGCAGGCGCCCGTCACGCATGCGGACGACGCGCCGTGCGCGCGCGGCGATCGCCGGATCGTGTGTGATCAGGACGATCGTCTGGCGCCGCGTCATCCGAGAGGGACGTGAGCAGCTCGATGATCCCGTCGCCGGTCTCCGAGTCGAGGTTCCCGGTCGGCTCGTCGGCGAGGATCACGTGCGGCTCGTTGGCGAGCGCACGCGCGATCGCGACGCGCTGCTGCTCGCCGCCGGAGAGCTGGCCGGGAAGGTGCGTCGCCGCGGGCGGCGAGCCCGACCGAGTCGAGGAGCTGCGTCCACGCGCTCGCGCCGGCTCGGCCGCGCTCGCCGCCGGCGCGGCGCGAGCGCGACCTCGACGTTCTGCGCCGCGGTCAGCGTCGGGATCAGGTTGAACTGCTGGAAGACGAACCCGATCGAGGTAGAGCGCGGATGCGGCTCAGCTCGGCGTCGCCGAGCCGGGCCATGTCGCGCCCCTCGAACAGCACCTCGCCCGCGGTCGGCCGGTCGAGCGCCCCGAGGAGCTGCAGCAGCGTCGTCTTGCCCGAGCCGCTCGGCCCGGCGAGCGCGACGAGCTCGCCCTGCCTCGATCGTCGAGGTCGACGTCGCTCGACGGCGGCGACCTGCGCGTCGAGCCCTGGCCGTAGATCCGCGACGCTCCGCGTAGCTCGTAGACGGAGCCGGGTGCGATGTCGGTGTCGGTCATGCGGAGGCTCCTTGTCGTCAGTCGATGTGTCGCAGGGCGTCGGCAGGACGGAGACGCGCGGCCGCAGGCCGCCGACGGCGCCGGCGACCAGGCCGCCGAGCAGCGCGAGGGCGACGGCGAGCAGCACGAGGGTCGGGCTGATCGACGCGTCGAGCGCCGACGTCGGTCGACGCCGCTGTCGTCGACCGCGCCCTGGCCGAATGCGCCCGGCCCGGCGAATCGCGGCCCGTTCTCGGCCGCGGACGCACCGTCGCCTGGAGCGTCGGCGCGACGGCGTCGATCGCGACGCGACGCCGAGCACGCCGACGACGACGCCGAGCGCGCCGCCGAGCAGCCCCTGGAGCAGCGCCTCGCCCGTCACCTGGCGGACGACGAGCCGCTGCGACCAGCCGAGCGCCTTCAGCGTGCCGAGCTCGCGGACGCGCTTGTTCACGGACGCCAGGGTGAGCAGGCTGGCGATGAGGAACGCCGCCAGCAGCCCGACGATCGCGAGCGCCGTGCCGAGCTTGCCGGCGAGGTTCTTCGCGTCGACGAGCGAGCCGGAGACGCGGTCGGCGAGATCCTGCGCGGTGGTCACCTCTGCGCCCTCGAGACCGGCGGAGATCTTCGTCGAGACGCGTCGCGACGTCCGCCGCGGACTCCGCGCGGACGAGCACCGTGTTGACGCGATCCTTCCGCCCCGACAGGGCCTGCAGCTGGGCGAGCGGGACGTAGACGTCCGAGGCCTGGCCGCCGAGCGGCGTCTGCACGAGCCCGACGACCGTGTACTGTCTTGCCGGCCAGGGTGAGCGTGTCTCCGACCTCGATGCTCGAGCGGCTCGCGTAGGCGGCGTTGAGCGACCGCCTCGCGAGCCGTGCCCGTGCCGAGGAATCGGCCCGCCGTGATCTGGCTCGACGTGACGATGCCGAGCTCGGTGCTGCGCCGGGTCGACGCCGGTGACGCTGAACGACGAGAAGTCGAGGTTCTCGGGCGGGCCGCCACCCTGGCCCGGCTGGGCGAAGCCGCCCCGGGGCTGGTCGGCCTGCTCCGGGACGACGCCTTCGACGTGGATCGCGTTCAGCGTCAGCGCGCCGGTTGCCGCGGCGACGCCGTCGATCTTCTCGATCGCGGCCACCTCGGTGGCCGGGAAGCTGAGCTGCGCGGCCGCGACGAAGTCGTCGCGGGTGAACGTCTCGCCCGGCTCGCCGAGGTCGCGGAGGCCGAGGCGGGCGCCGCCGTTCTCCTCTTGCAGCTGCTCGCGCTCCTCGTCGGAGAGACCGCCAAGGCGCCGTTCTGCGCGTTCTCGTCGAACACGATCGGCCGCGTGACGGACATGTCGGTGCCGACGCCGGTGAGCGGCTCGAGCACCTCGGCCTGAGCCCGGTCGAGCCCGGTCGACAGTGCGTTCACGGCCACGACGAGCCCGACGCCGACGGCGAGGCCGAGCGCGGTCAGCAGCGTGCGGCCGCTGCGTCGGCGAAGCTCGTTCAGCATGTAGGTGAGGTAGAACACAACGCTCCTCGTCGGCCGGATTCGCGGCGTCCCGGCGCCGCGCTCCACCGCAGAGAAACGGATGTACGTGAAACGCCGCTAAGGTCGGGGTAAGAACTGGCTAAGAAAGGCGGGCGGGCCCGGCAACGCCGGGCCCGCCTACCGTTAGGTGCCTGACTTCAGGCAGGCACCGCCGTTGCCCTCCCGCTCCTCAGTCAGAGCCCGCATGTATCCGGCCCCTACGAGGACGTGGCGGCGTCGTCCGACGGGAGGGCGAGGCGCAGCAGCGTACCGCCGCCCTCGGCGGCTCGGCCGCGACCGAGCCGCCGTGCGCCTCCGCGACCTGGCGCACGATCGCGAGCCCGAGACCCGAGCCGGGCATGCCACGCGCCGACGGCGCACGGTAGAAGCGATCGAACACGTACGGCAGGTCCTCGTCGGCGATCCCCGGCCCGTGGTCGCGCACGGTCAGCTCGCCGTCACGCAGCGTGACCTCGACCTCCCCGTCGGGTGGGCTCCACTTGGCCGCGTTGTCGAGCAGGTTCGAGACCGCCCGCTCGATCGTCGGCCGCACGCCGTGCACGAGCGTCTCCTCGAGCTCGGCCTTGAAGGTGACACCGGTGTGGTTGCGGCCGGCACGCTCGATCGCGTCCGCGGTGACGAGGTCGAGCCGCACGTCCTCGGGCTCGACCGGGTCGCTGTCGCCGCGCGCGAGCTCGACGAGCTCGGCGACGAGCACCGTCATCTCCTCGAGCTGCTCCGTCACGTCGCGCAGGAGGCTCTCCCGCTCGCCCACCGGCAGCGTCTCGTCGCGGGCGAGCACCTCGATGTTCGTGCGCAGGCTCGTGAGCGGGGTGCGCAGCTCGTGCGACGCATCGGAGACGAGCTGGCGCTGCGACCGAGCGGACGCCTCGAGCGCCGCGAGCATCGTGTTGAACGAGGTCGCCAGGCGCGCGAGCTCGTCGCGACCACTCTCCTCGATCCGCTGCGAGAGGTCGCGCGTCTCCGTCACCTCCTCGGCCGTCCTGGTGAGGCGGCGCACCGGTGCGAGGACGGCGCGCGCGACGAGCAACCCCAGGGCGGCGGCGATGCCCATCCCCACGACGGCCACCACGAGGAGCCAGTTGCGGATCCGGGCGAGCGCGCTGTCGACCTCGTCGAGCGGGCGCGAGATCTGCAGCGCGTAGCCCTGCTCGAGCGGGAGGGTGAGCACGCGCACGTGCGTGCCCTGGACGTCGCGCGTCGGAGAAGAACGCCTCGCCGATCGCGCCCGACGCCGCCGCGCGGTCGCGATCGGTGATCGGCAGCGCGACGGACTCGCCGATCGGCCGGATCGCCCTCCCGTCGCTCGTCACGAGCTGGAGGTAGCCGCTCGCGCCGCCGAGGAACGCCGGTGGCAGGTCGAGGAAGCGGCGGCCGCTGCGCGGGTCCTCGACGATCCGGAGCCGCGTGGAGACGGCGCGGGTGCGCAGCGCCTCGTCGATCTCGCTGCGGAGCTCGCCGCGCACGACGACGTAGGTGATGCGCAGACGCGGCCGCAACCGCCACCGCGACCGCCGCCGCGCCCGCAAGCGCGATACGCGTGCCGGAAGCTCACCGCTCCCTCATCGCTCGCGCAGCGCGTAGCCGACGCCGCGTACCGTCTGGATGAGCCGCGGCTCGCCGCGCTGCTCCAGCTTGCGCCGCAGGTACCCGATGTACACGTCGAGCGAGTTCGAGCCGAGGCCGAAGTCGTAGCCCCAGACGCGCTCGAAGATGATCGACCTCGTCAGCACCTGGCGTGGGTTGAGCAGGAAGAGCTCGAGCAGCGAGAACTCGGTGCGCGTCAGCTCGATCAGCTCGCCGGCGCGCCGTACCTCGCGCGTGCCGGGATCGAGCTCGAGATCCGAGAAGCGCAGCACGTCCGTCGACGGCGCCGTTCGTTCGCCGCAGGAGCGCCCGCAGGCGGGCCAGCAGCTCCTCGAGCGCGAACGGCTTCACGAGGTAGTCGTCGGCGCCGGCGTCGAGCCCGGCGACCCGGTCGGAGACCTCGTCGCGCGCCGTGAGCATGAGCACCGGCACCGTGTTCCCGGCGGAGCGCAGGCGGCGGCAGACCTCGAGACCGTCGACGTGCGGCATGAGGACGTCGAGCACGACCGCGTCGGCGTCGGCGTCGCTCTCGAGCCGGGCCAGCGCTTCCGAGCCGTCGCCGGCGAGCCGCACCTCGTAGCCCTCGAGCTGCAGCGCGCGCCGCAGCGAGTCGCGCACGGCCGCATCGTCTTCCACCACCAGGATCCGCATGCCGTCATTGTGCGGGCGGACCCTGAGAGCACGCTAAGAAAGGAGCGGCGGCCCCCGTCGGCGCCGCCACCGTCAGGTGCCTGCCTGCAGGCCAGGCACCGCCGTACCGCCCGTCGGCACCGCGCGCGACACCGCCGCTCTTACCCGATCCTTACCCCCGTCTCAGCGTCGTCTTAGTGGCCGCTGCTCCCATGAGGGCTCGCATTCGAGCACACGACGAACGGAACGGAGCCCCGCCATGCCACGCCGCAGAGTCCTCCTCACCACCGGTGCAATCGCAGCCGCCGCGACCATCGGCGGCCTGTCCGGCGCAGCCGCCGTCACGGCCCTCGACGACAACGAGGCGGCCGCCGTCGAGGCGCCCGTCAGCCGGGCGAGCGCAGCCGCGGAGACCACGACATCGGTCAGCGGCATCTACCGCAAGGTGAACAGAGGCGTGGTCGAGATCACCGTCACCACCACCGGGTCGACGCAGTTCGGCGCACCCGGGTCCGACCAGGGCCAGGCTCAGGGCTCCGGGTTCGTGCTCGACACGCGAAGGGCACGTCGTCACCAACCAGCACGTGGTCGACGGCGCGAGCGAGATCTCGATCCGCTTCTGGGACGGCTCGAGCTACCCGGCCGAGATCGTCGGCACGGACGCGTCGACCGATCTCGCCGTGCTCACGGTCGACGCGCCGGAGGCAAAGCTGCATCCGCTGACGCTCGGCAGCTCGAGCTCGCTCGCCGTCGGTGACGGCGTGGTCGCGGTCGGCAGCCCGTTCGGGCTCGAAGGGACGGTCACGAGCGGGATCGTGAGCGCCCTGCACCGGCAGATCGAGGCGCCGAACGGCTTCTCGATCGACGACGCGATCCAGACGGACGCCGCCATCAACCACGGCAACTCCGGTGGCCCGCTGCTCGACAGCCTCGGCCGCGTGGTCGGGGTGAACAGCCAGATCGAGAGCGAGTCGGGTGGGAACGACGGCGTCGGCTTCGCAGTTCCCGTCGGACACGATCGAGCCGATCGTGGCCCAGCTCATCGCCGGCGGCAGCGTCTCGCACGCGTACCTGGGTGTCGGTGTGGCGACGGTCACGCAGAGCGCCGCCGACCGGCTCGATCTCACGCGCCGGTGTCGCGCTGACGAGCGTCCGCGAGGGCACACCGGCCGCGCAGGCGGGGCTGCGCGCGGCGACCGACGCAACCGTGTCGGGCGGCGAAGAGGTGCCGACGGGCGGCGACGTGATCACCGCCCTCGACGGCGACCCGGTGAGCACCGCGGAGGAGCTCCGCGCGCGCATCGACGCGAAGCAGCCGGGCGACGAGCTCGAGGTGACCTACGTCCGCGGACGGCGACACGCGCACGGTGACGGTGACGCTCGCCGACCGGCCGAGCGACTAGAGCGGGCGGCGGGGCACGGCGAAGCCGCGCCCCGCCTACCACTAGGTGCCTGGCTTCAGCCAGGCACCGCCTTTGTTCCGCGCACGGTTCCGCGCACCCCGGTGCCTGCCTGAAGGCAGGCACCAGCCTCTAGAGGCGAGCCGGCTCGGCCAGGCCCGCGGCCTGACGGAGCGCATCGGCCTTGTCGGTGCGCTCCCAGGTGAAGTCGCGGTCCTCCCGGCCGAAGTGCCCGTAGGCGGCGGTCTTCGCGTAGATCGGTCGCATCAGGTCGAGGTCGCGGAGGATCGCTCCCGGTCGCAGGTCGAAGTGCTCGTCGACGAGGCGCTCGACGTCCGCGAGCGCGATCGTCTCGGTGCCGAAGCAGTCGACGAGCAGGCTCATCGGGATGAGCGACGCCGATCGCGTAGGCGACCTGGATCTGGCAGCGGTCGGCGAGCCCTGCCGCGACCACGTTCTTCGCCACGTAGCGCGCCGCGTACGCGGCCGAGCGGTCGACCTTGGTGGGGTCCTTGCCCGAGAAGGCACCGCCGCCGTGCGGAGCAGCGCCGCCGTAGGTGTCGACGATGATCTTGCGCCCGGTCAGCCCGGTGTCGCCCATCGGCCCGCCGATGACGAACTTCCCGGTCGGGTTGAGGTAGAAGAAGTCCTTCTGCCCGAGCCGCGCCGGGTCGAAGAGGTCGCGGTACTCGGCGTGCAGGATCGGCTCGACCACGTGCTCGAGGAGGTCGGGCTTCATCAGCGTCTCGATGTCGAGCCCGTCGCGGTGCTGCGTGGAGATGAGCACACGCTCGATCTCGACCGGTCGCTGGCGACCGTGCTCGTCGACCTCGTAGCGGACGGTGACCTGGGACTTGCCGTCGGGCCGGAGGTAGGGCAGCACGTCTGCCTTGCGCACCTCCGAGAGCCGCTTCGCGAGCTTGTGCGCGACCATGATCGGAAGCGGCATCAGCTCCGCGGTCTCGTTCGACGCGTACCCGAACATCATCCCCTGGTCGCCGGCGCCGACCTGGTCGAGCGGGTCGGTGTCGCCGTGCTGCGCCTCGAAGGACTGCTCGACGCCCTGCGCGATGTCAGGAGACTGGTCGTCGATCGCGACCACGACGCCGCAGGTCTCGTAGTCGAAGCCGTACTTGGCGCGCGTGTAGCCGATCTGGGCGATACGGTCGCGCACCACGCTGCGCACGTCGACGTAGGTGTCCGTCGTGATCTCCCCGGCGACCACGACGAGACCGGTCGTGATCAGCGTCTCGCACGCGACGCGGCCCGCGGGGTCGTCGGTCAGCACCGCGTCGAGCACCGAGTCCGAGATCTGATCCGCGATCTTGTCCGGATGCCCCTCGGTGACCGACTCGGAGGTGAAGTGGAACGAGCGGGCGCTCATCGGGCACAGCCTACCCACCACTCTCCGCTGCGCCCACCCACCTGCGCCTGTGCCGTATTCGCTCACCCGGTGTCTGCCTGAAGGCAGACACCCGGCTGCACGTGTGCCCGGCTGCGCCGGGCACGCTCGCCTCGTCACTCCGTGGTGGGCTCGCGGCGCATGAGCTGCGCCACGAGGTCACCGAGCGAGACGCCCCCCAGCACGGCGCACACCCCCTCGGTGATGGGCATCTCCACGCCGAGCCGGTGCGAGAGGTCACGCAGCACCGGCGCCGTGGTCAGGCCCTCGACGACCTGGCCGATCGCGGCCACGGCCTCCTCGGCGGTGGCGCCCTGCGCGATCAGCTCGCCGGCCCGGCGGTTGCGGCCCAACGGCGACCAGCAGGTGACGATCAGGTCGCCCATGCCGGCGAGGCCGGCGAACGTCTCGGGCCTGGCGCCGGCCGCGTCGGCCAGCCGTCGCATCTCGGCCAGCCCTCGGGAGACGAGCGCCGCCTTCGCGTTGTCGCCGAGGCCGAGCCCGTCGGCTCCTCCTGCGGCGAGGGCGATCACGTTCTTCGCCGCGGCGCACAGCTCCACGCCGACCATGTCGCCGGACACGTAGACCCGGAACGCCGTCGAGTTGACGGCATGCTGGAGCTCGTGGGCGAGAGCGGGGTCGTCGCTGGCGATCACGGCTGCCGCAGGGAGCCCGCGAAGGATCTCCTCGGCCACGTTCGGGCCGGAGAGCACCGCCACCGGTCGGCCGCGAACGAGTGTCGTGAGCCGTTCGCCGCTGGCCGGGTCGAGACCCTTGGTGAGGCTGAGCAGCGGCGCGGTGCCCTCGAGCCCGGCCACCACGCCGGCGAACGCCCGGCTCGGCACCGCGACGACCACCAGCTCGGCCGCCTGCACCGGCGCCGCGTCCAGGCCGACTGCCTCGATCCCCCGCAGGTCGGCATCCGCCGCGTACCGGGGGTTGCGGCCGGTGCGCGGCGATCAGGGCCGCGTGCTCGGGGTCACGGCAGGCGAGCACGACCTCGTGCCCGCGGTCGCGCAGAAGCGACGGCGAAGGCCGTGCCCCACGAGCCTGCTCCGATGACGACGACCCTCATTCGCTCTTCCTGAAGTCGATCGAGACCGGAACGCCCTCGAGCGCGAACCGCCTGCGCAGCTCGTTCTCCACCCAGTAGCCGTAGTCCCGGGTCACGAGGCTCGGCGCGTTGACGAAGACGCGGAAGCGCGGCGGCCGCGCTCCGGTCTGCGTGCCGTAGAGCAGCTTCAGGCGACGGCCGCGAGAGCCCTGCGGGCCCGGCCGGGCCTCCCGCAGCTCACCGAGCGCGCGGTTGAGCCGCGGCGTGCTGATCGTGCCCGCGTGCTTCGCGTACAGCGCTTCGACATGGTCGAGCAGACGGCCGAGACCGCGGCCCGTGTGCGCCGACACGGCGACGGCAGGCGGCCGCTGCCGCAGCCGGCGATTGAGGCGCCCCTTCGTCTCCTGCAGGTCGACGGTCGTCGCATCCCACTTCGACAGCACCACGAGCGTCGAGCAGGCCGCCTTGCGCGCGACGTCGGCGATGGCGAGGTCCTGCTCGACGACGCCCTGCGACGCGTCCACGAGCACGAGCGCGACGTCCGCGCGCTCCGCAGCCTCCAGCGCCCGCAGCTCGGAGTAGTACTCGACACCCTGGCGCTGGTGCCGCTTGCGCCGCAGACCGGCGGTGTCCACGAGCAGGAACGTCGTGTCGTCGCGGCGCAGCACCGTGTCGATCGCGTCGCGCGTCGTGCCGGGTACGTCCGAGACGATCACCCGCTCGTGCCCGACCAGGGCATTGAGCAGCGAGGACTTGCCGACGTTGGGCCGGCCGAGGATGGCGACCCGGATCGCCTCGCGGCCCACCGCCTGCTCGCCGTGCCCGGGCAGCCTGCGGACGATCTCGTCGAGCAGGTCGCCGGTGCCGTGGCCGTGGAGGGCGGACAGCGGCCACGGGTCGCCGAGCCCGAGCCGATGGAACTCGAGCGCCTCGAGGTCACGCCGCGGATCGTCGATCTTGTTGGCGACGACGATCACCGGCGTGTCCGCCTCGCGGAGAATGGCTGCCAGCTCCTCGTCGCCAGGCGTGATCCCGGCCTTCGTGTCGACGACGAAGAGCACGAGATCGGCCTCGGCGACCGCCGCCCGCGCCTGATCGGCGATCTTCTGGCCGTACGGGCCGCCGGCCACCTCGTCGACGCCGCCCGTGTCGACCAGCCGGAACCAGGTGCCCGACCATTCGCAGAGCAGCTCCTTGCGATCGCGCGTGACACCCGGCGTCTCGTGCACGACCGCCGCACGCGACGCGGTGAGCCGGTTGACGAGCGTGGACTTGCCGACGTTCGGGAAGCCCACGATCGCCACGGTCCCCGCGAGCGTCGGCGTCGCGCCGTTTCGCCTACGGCGAAGCGGCCGCCGAGACCTGCCCTTGGCACTCGCGTCACGCGCCATGGCGCTCTAGCGCTCCGCCGCGGGCGGAGACGCCCGGTGGGCGGCCACGATCGTGCATCTCCACCAGCCAGTCCCACAGCCGCCGGATCTCGGCCTCGAGCACCGCGGAGGCCTCCTTGTAGCCCTTGCCGCCGCGCGGCAGCCCGGCGAACGTCATCGGCTCTCCCCACGCGATCGAGACGGGGTGGAAGTTCCCGGGCTTCCACGTCTGCGAGCCGTGGATCGCGACGGGCACGATCGGCACGTCCTCCTGCAGCGCCACCATCGCGGCGCCCGGCTGGATCGGGCCCGGGACGCCCGACTTCTGACGCGTGCCCTCGACGAACAGGCCGAGCGCGAGCCCGTCGCGAACCACCTGTCGCATGGTGCGCACCGCCTCCCGATCCGACTCGCCGCGACGCACCGGGAAGGTACCGAAGGCGCGGATCAGCGTGCCGAGACCCGGGCACCCGATGCGCCTCCACCTTGGCCATGTAGTAGATCGTGCGCGGGCACGCGGCTCCGAGCGCAGCGGGGTCGAGCCACGAGAAGTGGTTGCACGCGATCACGAGGCCGCCCTTCAGCGGCACGCGCTCCTTGCCGTACACCTCGAGCCGTGAGGAAAGCTTCGCCGCGGTGCCGAGCGTCGGGCGCCCGATCGCCCACATGAAGTCGGCGGTCCTCACCGGCGCGCCTCGACGAGGGCCACGATCCGGTCGAGCACCTCGTCGAGCGTGAGCGAGGTGGTGTCGATCTCGACGGCGTCGGCGGCCCGGTGGGTGTTGGCCGCGTCGCGCTCGTCGCGGCGGCGCAGCTCGGCGGCGAGCTCCTCGCGGTCGATCCCGTCCCGCTCGGCGTGCCGCCGTTCCGCGCGCACCGACGGCTCTGCGAAGAGCCACACCTTCACGTCGGCGTGCGGCACGACGACGACCCCGATGTCTCGGCCCTCGATGACGGAGTCCCCCTGCTCGCCGAGCGCGCGCTGCCGTTCGCGCATCACCTCACGCACCGCGGGATGACGGGCCACGACCGGCACCGCGGCGTCGATGCGCGGCTCCCGGATCGGCGCCGAGACGTCGCTGTCCGCGATGAACACGCTCTGATCGTCCCCGAACGAGACCGGATGCTCCCGCGCCTGGGCGGCGAGCGCCTCCTCGTCGTCGAGCGCGACACCGCGCTCGAGCGCGAGCCAGGCGAGCGCGCGGTACATGGCACCCGTGTCGAGGTAGCGAAAGCCGAGGCGCGCGGCGAGCGCGCGCGCGACGGAGCTCTTGCCCGCACCGGCGGGCCCGTCGATCGCGACGATCATTCGGCCTCTCTGCGGAGTGCGTCGAGGAGGTCGAAGAAGCCGGGGAAGCTCACGCCGACGCACTCCGGCTCCTCGATCCGCACGCCGTCCCGCGAGGTGAGCCCCGCGACGGCGCCGAGCATCGCGATGCGGTGGTCGCCGCGGCTCTCGACACGGCCGCCGCGCAGCCGTGTCGGCACGCCGCGCACGGCGAACCCGTCCTCGGTCGCTTCGATGTGCGCTCCCAGCGCCCGCAGCCCGTCCACCGTCGCCTCGACGCGATCGGTCTCCTTGGCGCGCAGCTCGGCCGCCCCGCGCAGGCGGCTCCGTCCGCGGGCGTGCGAGGCCGCGAGAGCGAAGAGCGGCAGCTCGTCGATCGCCAGCGGCACCTCGTCGGCGCCCACGGAGGTGGCGACGAGCTCGGCCGACCGCACGTCGAGGTCTCCCCCGGGCTCGCCGCCGATCTCGCGGCGGTTGTACACGGTGATGTTCGCTCCCATGCGCTCCAGGATGTGCAGGAAGCCCGATGCGGCGCGGGTTGAGGTTGACGCCGTGGATGTGCAGCTCGGAGCCGGGAACGAGAGTGGCCGCGAGCACGAACGGCGCCGCCGAGGAGAAGTCGCCCGGGATCGTCGACCTCGCCCAGCGACAGCCGCTCTGCGGGTCGGATCGTGACGCTCGTCGGCCGGATCGTGACGGGCGCACCCGCCCTGGCAAGCATCCGCTCCGTGTGGTCGCGGGTCGGGGCGGGCTCGACGACGGTGGTCTCGCCGTTCGCGTACAGGCCGGCGAGCAGGAGGCACGACTTCACCTGCGCGCTCGCCACGGGCAGCACGTAGTCGATCGCGTCGAGCGGCCTGCCCTGGATCCCCAGCGGCAACCGGCCGTCGCTCGTCTCGATGCCGGCGCCCATCCGTATCAGCGGCTCGGCGATGCGGCCCATCGGGCGGGCGCTCAGGGACTCGTCGCCGGTGAGCTCGAACTCCTGCCACTGCTGGCCGGCGAGGATGCCCGACAACAGCCGTACGAGCGTGCCCGCGTTGGCGCAGTCGATCGGCTCGCCGGGGGCGGTGAGCCCGCGGAGCCCGACACCGTGGATGCGGAGCTCGTCGTCGCCGACCTCGTCGATCGACACCCCGAGTGCTCGCATCGCTCGCACGGTCGCCTCGGTGTCGGCCGAGCGCCCGAAGCCGGTGACGCTCGTCTCGCCGTCGCAGATGCCGCCGATCAGCGCGGCGCGGTGCGAGATCGACTTGTCGCCCGGGACCGCGATGTGACCGACGAGGCGGGAGACGGGCTCGACGGTGACCGGAACAGCTCCCTCCGCGGACAGCCCCTGCGCGGAGCCTCTCGCTTCGTCGCTCATTCGTCGATCACCGGCGACGCGACGACGCCGTAGCCCTGCGACTCGAGCAGCTGCGTCGCCCGCTCCGCCTCGCCCTCGCCGGAGACGAGGAACGTGAGCGTGCCGCCGCGCTCGGCCGAGTGGTGGTCCATCTCGAAGTCCTCGACGTTGATCCGCTCGGCGCCGAGCGCCTGGAAGATGCCGGCGAGCACCCCGGGGCGGTCGGGGATGTGCACACGCAGCCGCTGGAGCGTGCCGGGGTCGGCGAACGCGCCGGCGAGCATCCGCCGCCGGTGCCCGCTCGCCTCTCCGATCCAGCGTGCGAGAAACCCGGCGTCGCCGTCCGCGAGCGCAGTCTCGACCTGCTCGATGCGGCGGCGATGCTCGGCGAGCGCCGCGGTGATCGCGTCGCGGTTGTCGAGGAAGATGTCGACCCACACACGCGGGTTGGAGCCGCCGATGCGCGTCATGTCACGCAGTGAGCCGCCCGCGGCGAGCAGCGGGTCGTGACCTTCGATCCGGCCCGAGCCGGTCTGGTTGAGGAGCACGTTGGCGAGCACGTGGGGCAGGTGGCTCGTCATGGCGACCAGCCGGTCGTGGGCGCCCGGCTCGATCGCGACCGGCCGCGCACCGAGCGAGGTCACGAAGGCGTGGGCGAGCCGGAACCTGTCGGGTGCGGTCGTGGCGACCGGTGTCAGGAACCAGGTGGCGTCCTGGAAGATCTCCGCGGTGGCACGGCCGGGGCCGCGCGTCTCCGCGCCGCAGATGGGATGACCTCCGACGAACCGCCCGTCACCGCCCGCGGCGGCGCAGATGGCTCCCTTCGTCGAGCCGACGTCCATCACCGTGCATCCTTCGGGCGCGCGGTCGAGCACCGCCCTGACGACATCGGGCAGCTCGGCCACCGGTGCTGCGACCACCGCCAGCTTGCTCGCCCCGAGCGCCTCGTCGAGCGAGCCGGCCGGCACGCACGCGCCGCGCTCGGCAGCGACGGCGAGCGCGTCGGCGTCCGGATCCCAGCGCGTTGACCGTCTCGATGCCGGCCCGCCTGGCCGCGAGGCCCACCGACGCGCCGATGAGCCCGGTTCCGACGATGGCGAGCGACCGGATCATGTGATTCGCAGGATCGCCGGAGGCGATCATGCGGCGCGCATCAGCTCGGCGATCAGAAACGCGCAGTCGAGCGCTTGCCGCGCGTTGAGCCGCGGGTCGCAGAGCGTCTCGTACCGGTGATCGAGCTGCTCCTCGAGCACCGCTTCCGAGCCGCCGAGGCACTCCGTCACGTCGTCACCGGTGAACTCGATATGGATGCCACCCGGCCAGGAGCCCACCTCGCGGTGTGCGGCGAAGAAGCCCTCGATCTCGCTCATCACGTCGTCGAAGCGTCGCGTCTTGTGCCCGCTGGGGGCCGTGAACGTGTTGCCGTGCATCGGATCGCACGACCACACGACGGGATGATCCGTCTCGCGCACCGCGCGGAGCAACGGCGGCAGCACCTCCCGCACCAGCCCCGCACCCATCCTGCAGATCAGCGTCAGGCGGCCGGGGACACGGAGCGGGTTGAGCCGCTCGCAGAGCGCCACCACCTCGTCCGCCGTCGCCGCCGGGCCGAGCTTGATCCCGATCGGGTTGTGAACGCCCGAGAAGTACTCGACGTGCGCGCCGTCGAGCTGTCGTGTCCGCTCGCCGATCCAGAGCATGTGCGCCGAGCAGGCGTACCACTGACCGGTGAGCGAGTCCTTGCGGGTGAGCGGCTCCTCGTAGTCGAGCAGGAGGCCTTCGTGACTCGTCCAGACGTCGACCTCGTGGATCGACCGCTCCGCGCCCAGATCGATGCCGATCGCCTGCATGAAGCGCAGCGCCCGGCCGATCTCCGTGGCGATCACCTCGTAGCGCCGGCCCTCCGGTGACGAGGCGACGAACTCCGTGTTCCACGTGTGCACCTGCGTCAGGTCGGCGAAACCGCCCTTGGTGAACGCCCGCAGCAGGTTGAGCGTCGAGACGGCCTGGTAGTAGCCCTGCAGGATCCGCTCCGGGTCGGGCACGCGTGCCTGCGGAGTCGGCTCGTCGGAGTGGACCACGTGCCCGCGGAAGGTCGGCAGCTCGACTCCGTCGACGACCTCCGTCGACGCGGTGCGCGGCTTCGCGAACTGGCCCGCGATGCGCCCCACCTTCACGACCGGCAGCGTGGCGCCGTACGTGAGCACGGCCGACATCTGCAGCAGCACCTTGAGCTTCTCGCGGATCTGGACCGCGGACACCTCGCGGAACGACTCGGCGCAGTCGCCCGCCTGGAGGAGGAAGGCGCGTCCCTCGGCCACCTCGCCGAGCGCCGCGAGCAGGTTGCGCGCCTCGCCCGCGAACACGAGCGGCGGCAGCTGGCGGATGCGCTCGCGCACGGTGGTCACGGCGGCGGCGTCCGGCCAGTCGGGCTGCTGCGCCGCGGTCATGCCGCGCCACGAATCCGGTGCCCAGGTCGGCTCTGTCACGGTCATCGCAGGCAGTCTAGATGCGGCCGGTTTTGACGCTGCGCGTGAAAACCGGCTAAATAGGGGCATGTCGTCCCTTCATCGTCTCTCGCTCTTCTGGCGCTCCTGAGCCGGGCGAAGGCACGGACAGGCGCGGCCGGACCGACGAGTCAGTCGTTTCGGGCGCGAAGCGACCGAAAGGGACCGACATGAGGATCTTCTCGGGCATCCAGCCCACCGGGGAAAAGCACCTCGGCAACTACATCGGCGGCTTCCGCCAGTACGCCCACACCCAGGAGCAGGGTGAGGGCTTCTTCTGCATCGTCGACCTGCACTCGGTCACGACCGACTACGACCCGCAGGATCTGCACGATCGGACGCTCGACCTGTACGCGATGCTCGTCGCCACCGGTCTCGACCCGGAGCGGTCGGTCGTGTTCGCGCAGAGCCACGTCACCGCGCACGCCGAGGCGAGTTGGCTGCTGTCGGCGGTGACGAGCTACGGGCAGCTGGCGCGGATGACGCAGTTCAAGGACAAGTCCGACCAGCGGGAGTTCATCTCGTCCGGGCTCTTCACCTACCCGGTGCTGATGGCCGGCGACATCCTCCTCTACCAGACCGACATCGTCCCGATCGGCGACGACCAGCGACAGCACCTCGAGCTCGCGCGCGATGTCGCCGAGCGCTTCAACAGCCGCTTCGGCGAGACGTTCGTCGTGCCGCGGGGCGTCTACCCGGAGGTCGGGGCGAGGATCATGGACCTGCAGGACCCGACGAAGAAGATGTCCACCACCGGCGGCTCCGAGCAGGGCACGGTGCGGCTGCTCGACGAGCCCGATGTGATCCGCAAGAAGTTCAAGAGCGCCGTGACCGACTCCGGCCGGGAGATCAGGCGCGGCGACGACAAGCCGGGGATCACCAACCTGATCGACATCCTCGCGGTCGCAACCGGGAAGGCGCCCGGCGAGATCGAGACCGAGTACGCCGGTGCCGGGTACGGCCAGCTCAAGGGGGACGTCGGCGACGCGGTCGTCGAGATGGTGGCACCGGTGCGCGCGCGCTACCTGGAGTTGCGAGCGGACGAAGGCGAGCTCCGTCGCCTGCTGGCCGTCGGCGCCGAGCGCGCCCGCGAGGCATCAGCGCCGACGCTCGCCGCGATGTACGAGCGCATGGGCTTCGTACGGCTGTCCTAGCTGCAAGCGGGATCTCGCTGCGCGAGATCACGGAATCCGCTCGCGCGGATTCCTTCCGCGCATCCCCCTGAAGGCGTCCGCTTCGCGGCCGCAGGGCACCAGCTCACGGCAGCGGGATCTAGCAATGTCAGGCGAGCCCGACCAGGCGGCGCAGCGACGCGACCTCGGCCCTCGTGAGAGCGCGCCACGTGCCCGGCTCGAGCCCGCCGACGTCGAGGCCGGCGTAGCCGCTGCGGTGCAGCCGGCGCACCGGGTGGCCGACGGCCTCGCACATGCGGCGCACCTGCCGGTTGCGACCCTCGTGCAGCACGAGCTCGAGCCGCGACGGGGCGAGCAGGCGCACACGGGCGGGTGCGGTCGGCCCGTCGTCGAGCTCCACGCCGCGCGGCCAACCTGCCCGCGACCGCGGTTGACGGGCGGCCCTCCACGTCGGCGACGTAGGTCTTCTCCACCCCGTACCGGGGATGCGCCAGCCGGTGCGCGAGCTGCCCGTCGTTGGTGAGCAGCAGAGCGCCGGTGGTCTCCGCGTCGAGACGCCCGACCGGCACGACGCGCGGCTCCGCGGGCACGAGACCCACGACAGTGGCACGGCCCTGAGGGTCGCGCGCGGTGGTCACGACGCCGGCGGGCTTGTGCAACAGGAGGTAGGCGAGGTCCTGGGCGGTCACCCTGCGCCCGTCCACCTGAACCTCGTCGCCTCCGGCCACCGCGGTGTGGAGCTCGCCGGGCAGGCCGTTGACGGTCACGCGTCCCGCGCGGATCAGGTCGTCTGCGCCGCGACGCGACGTCACCCCTGCCCGCGCGAGGAACTGGTTCAGGCGCACGTTCGCATTCTCCGCTTCCGGCGCGAGCGCCCGCTCTGCTGGCTAGCCTCTCGCCGTGGCCGATCATGCCGAGCTGACCCGCAGGCTGGCCGAGCTCGTCGTCGGCTTCGGTGTCAACGTCCAGCCCGGACAGATCGTCGGCGTCACCACGTACACGGGCAAGGAAGAGATGACGCGAGCCGTGGCGCGGGCCGCCTACGAGCGCGGCGCACGCTGGGTCGACGTCGCGACCTTCGATCCCTGGGTGAAACGGGCCCGCATCGACCTGGCACCGGAGGAGACGCTCGGGTACGTGCCGCAGTGGATGATCGGTCGCCTCGAGTGGCTCGCGGACGAGCACGCCGCGCGGATCTCCCTCAACGGCCCGTCCGAGCCCGCCTCGCTCGAGGGCATCGATGCCTCGCGCAGCGGGCGGGACATGCTGCCCTACCTGCCGAACTCCAGCGAGGTCGTCAACCGGCGCACGACGAGCTGGTGCGTCGCACCGGCGCCCACGCGCGGCTGGGCGGAGCTCGTCTACCCCGACCTCCCGGCGGACGAGGCGTACGACCGCCTCTGGGACGCGATGGCGCACGTGTGCAGGCTCGACGAGGACGATCCGGTCGCAGCCTGGGAACGACGCGGGCGCGAGCTCCAGGAGTGCGCCGACCGGCTCACGGCGCAGAGGTTCGACGCGATCCACCTGCACGGGCCGGGCACCGATCTCACGGTCGGGCTCTTCCGCTCGTCGACCTGGCACGCGGGTGACAGCGAGACGGTGGACGGTATCCGGCACTTCTCGAACATCCCGACGGAAGAGGCGTTCACCACACCCGACCCGGAACGTGTCGACGGCGTGGTCACCGCCACGCGCCCGCTCGTCATGCACGGATCGCTGATCGACGGCATCCGGGTCGAGTTCGCAGGGGGCCGGGCGGTGCGCATCGACGCGGAGCGCGGCGCCGACGCCCTTCGCTCCGCGGCGGAACGCGACGACGGAGCCTCGCGGCTGGGCGAGCTCGCCCTCGTCGACGGCAGCGGCCGCATCGGCCCCCTCGACACCGTGTTCTGGGAGACGCTGATCGACGAGAACGCGGCCACCCATATCGCGCTCGGCAGCGCGTACCTGAGCCCCGTCGCGGACGAGTCGGAGCGCGCGCGGGCCAACCGCAGCCAGATCCACGTCGACTTCATGATCGGCGGCCCCGAGCTCGAGGTCGACGGGATCACGACGGGCGGCGAGCACGTGCCCGTGCTGCGCGGCGGCGAGTGGCAGGTCTGAGCTCAAAGACCGCCGCGATGGAACCCACTACGAAGGCGACGAAGCCACAGCGGCGCGCCGTCGCTAAGGTCACTGCGTGAGCGATCGCGCAGACGTCGTCCGCAGGCTGGCCGAGCTCGCAGTCCGCTTCGGCGCCAACGTGCAACCCGGGCAGATCGTCGGGATCACGTCGTACGTCGGGAAGGAAGAGCTGACCCGTGCGATCGCGCGTGAGGCCTACCGCGCCGGCGCGCACTGGGTCGATGTCCTGTACTTCGACGACATCGTCAAGCGCGAGCGGCTCGCACATGCGCCGGACGAGAGTCTCGACTTCATCCCACCCTGGCTCGGGGAGCGCCTTCTCTGGCTCGCGGAGGAGCACGCCGCCCGGGTGACGATGTCAGGCCCTCAGGCTCCCGGCGCGCTCGACGACATCGACGCCGCCAGAGCCGGACGGGATCTGTTGCCCTGGCTCCCCGAGAGCAGCCGCGTCGTCAACGAGTGCAAGACCAACTGGACGATCGTGCCCGGGCCGACCGAGCCGTGGGCGCGGATCGTCTACCCGGACCTGCCCGCCGAGGAGGCGCTCGACCGGCTGTGGCAGGCGGTCCTGCGCATCTGCCGGCTGGACGAGGACGACCCGGTGGCCGCGTGGGAGCAGCGCATGGCGGAGATGACCGGCGCAGCCGACCGCCTCACCGACCGAGGGTTCGATGCGATACGCCTCCACGGGCCGGGCACCGACCTCACGATCGGGCTGCTGCCCTCGTCGTACTGGCGCGCGGCGACGTTCGAGACCGTCGACGGCCTCGTGCACAGGCCCAATCTCCCGACGGAGGAGGTCTTCACCACGCCCGATCCACGACGCGCCGACGGCGTCGTCACGATGACGATGCCGCGGGATCTGTACGGCGCGCTGGTGGACGGGATCCGGATCGAGTTCGCCGACGGCCGTGCCGTCCGCATCGACGCGGAACGAGGCGCCGAGACGCTCCGCACCGCCGCCGCGAAGGACGAGGGTGCCACACGCCTCGGCGAGCTCGCCCTGGTCGACGGCAACGGCCGCATCGGGCCGCTCGAGACGGTCTTCTACGACACGCTGATCGACGAGAACGCCGCGAGCCATCTCGCCATCGGCAGCGGCCTGCCGATGGCGCTGCGAGACCCTGCAGACGTCGAACGCATGAACGAGTCCGCGATCCACATCGACCTCATGATCGGCAGCCCCGAGCTGGACGTGGACGGCGTCACCGCCGCCGGAGAGCACGTGCCCGTGCTCCGCGGCGGCCAGTGGCAGATCTGAGCTCCCGGACGCGGGTCAGGCACCGAGTGCGGTCCGAGCAGGCACGACGTCCCGGTGCCTGCCTGAAGGCAGGCACAGTCCTGATCGCCTCCCGTCGAGGGAGGCGATCAGGACGCGCGCGCTTCGGCCACCGCGAGCAGCCGCTCGCGGATCTCGTCCGGCTCGCCGCCGAGATCGTCGAGCCGTGGCAGCGCCGCGAGGCTCTCGAGGCCGAAGACGCGCTCGAACAACGGCGTCGCCTTGTAGCGGACGGCGCCGCCGGGGCCACTCTCACGACCCGCTTCGGCGATCAGCCCTCGCTCGACGAGAGACGCGACGGCCGAGTCGGCAGCGACACCGCGGATCCGCGCGATCTCCGGCCGGGAGACAGGGCCGAGATAGGCGACGATCGAGAGCGTCTCCAGCGCGGCCTGCGAGAGACCTCGCTCGATCGGCCTTTCGAACAGCCTCGCGCACGCGTCGGCGGCCTCGCGGGAGGCGCGGAACGAGAAACCGCCCGCGACCTGCTCGAGCACGATGCCGCATCGCCCCTCCCGGTAGCGCTCGCCGAGCAGCGCCAGGGCGGTCTCGATGCGCTCCGCATCGTCCTGCGTCGCGTCGGTGAGCTCGGCGACGGACAGCGGCTGCGAGGCGACGACGAGCAGCGCCTCCACGGTGCGCGCGAGCTGGTCGACCGGGTTGGTTGCGATCAGGCGGAGCGGACGCTCGTCCACGGCAGAATCCTTTCGTTCTCGTTTCTCGTCACCCGGATCGGGGCAAACGGCGCCGGCTGCGAGAGGGCGATCTCGCCGGTCTTGCGCAGCTCGAGCAGCGCGACGAAGGCGACGGCCTGCTCGACCCGCGACAGACCGGCGACCTCACCGTCGAAGTCGAACACACGGCGACGCCGGAGCACGGCGCGGAAGCGCTCGAGGAACTGCGACACGGGCGGGAAGCGAAGCGCCATGTGCGAGAGCGACACCTTCGGCGGCTCGACCGCCAACCCTCTCAGCGCCGCCGCGAGCTCCGACGGCTCCTGCATCGCGAGCTGCGGCTCGAAGCGCGGCTGCAGCGGCGCCGGGCCCAGCCGGAAGAACCGGCCGCCGGAGTCGGTCAGCCGCTCGCCCAGCCAGGCGGCGGCCTCCTTCATGCGCCGGTACTCGGCCAGCCGCCGCGCGAGCTCGGCTGCGGCCTCCTCCGGCTCGAGATCGGCGAGCTCCTCGCCCTCCTCGGGGAAGAGGTAGCGGGCCTTCAGCTCGAGCAGCGCTGCGACGAGCACGAGGAACTCGCCGCACGAGTCGAGATCGAGCTCGTTGCGCTCGGCCAGGCCTTCGACGAACGCGACGACGATGTCCGCCACGTCGACCTCGGCGGGCCGCAGCTGGTCCTTGAGGACGAGCGTCAGCAGCAGGTCGAACGGGCCCTCGAACGCATCGAGGTCCAGCTCGAGATCGCGGACATCCGGTGCCACGGCACGACCCTAGCCCCCGGGTCGGACGCGTCCGCGCGGGACTGTCATGGTCGGCGCCTTGGGCGGAGGCTTCGGCCGCGGGCGCCGCTGCGAGAGCCAGAGCCAGAGCGCGCCCGCGACGATGCCGACGAGGGCAACCCAGGCGTTGAAGCGCATGCCGGCGATCTCGTGCGCCGGGTCGACACGAAGCTGCTCGACGACGAACCTGCCGGCGCAGTAGAGCGTGATGTACGCGGCGAAGAGCCCGGGTGGCCGCGGGCGGAAGCGACGCTCGATCACGAACACGAGCACCGCGGCTGCGAGGAAGTCCCACAGCATCTCGTACAGGAATGTCGGGTGGTACGTGCCCTGCTCGAGCGACGTCAGCGGCCGCTTCGCCTGGTCGATCTCGAGCCCCCAGGGCAGGTCGGTCGGCTTGCCGAACAGCTCCTGGTTCCACCAGTTCCCGAGCCGGCCGATGCCCTGTGCGAGCAGCAGCCCGGGCGCGAGACAGTCGGCGAGGAGCCACACGTCGACGCCGGAGCGCTTCGCGACGATGCCGCCCACGATGCAGCCGAGGGCGATGCCGCCCCACACGCCGAGCCCGCCGCGCCAGATGGCAAACGGCCCCCACCACTCGTCCGGCACCTCGTCCCAGCTCGTGGCGAGGTGGTAGAGGCGCGCGCCGACGATCCCCGCGGCGACGCCCCAGACCGCGCAGCGGAAGATCAGGTCCCAGTCCCCGCCACGCGCCACCCAGCGACGGCCCGTGACGTAGATGCACACCGCGATGGCTGCGAGCAGGGTGAGCCCGTACATGTGGATCGTGAACGGGCCGAGATCGAGCGTGCCCGAGCCGGGCGACGGGATGGACGCGAGCAGCGACACGGAGCCGCATTCTGCCCGCAGGCCGCGGATGTCGCGCGCCGAGGCGCGCGCGCCAGCTAGAGGAGGATCTGCAGCGCCACGCCGACCGGGCACCCGCGCTCGAGCAGCTCGGTCGCGAGATGGAGGTCGACGTCGTGAGAGGCTGCGAGCACGGCGGCGGACTCGGCGTCGTAGCCCGCGCGCTCGAGCGACAGGAGCCGCCAGCGCTCGACCTGCTCGATCTCGAGCTCCGGGAGGGTGGTGAGGTTTGCGGCGGGCATGGGTCTCTGTAATCGCATTCGCAGGAGACGCGAAATCGGATGGCTCATTCGTACCCAACCCCGGCGTGCGAAATGCATGCGAGAGGTGAGGGTTCCGTAAAGCTCCGGGCGTGTTGCCCGCGTGGCGGGCCAGGCCATAGGATCCCGGCTGTGCTGCGCAAGAACCGCAAGATCGAGCTTCTGGCCGACGTGCCGCTCTTCGCGGGGTTGTCGAAGCGCGAGCTCGGCGACATCGCGACCGTCACCGACGAGCTCGACGTGCCCGCCGGCAAGCTGCTGATGCGCGAGGGCGACCGCGGCCGGGAGTTCCTCGTGATCGAGAGCGGCACGGTGAAGGTCACGCGCGACGGGCGGCCCGATCCGGCAGCTCGGCCCCGGGGACTGGGTCGGCGAGATCGCGCTCATCGCCGACATGCCGCGTACGGCGACGGTCACGACCACGTCGGACGCGCGCGTGCTCGTGCTCACCGACCGCGCCTTCGCCAAGCTGATCCGCGACGTGCCGTCGATCGCGTACAAGGTGCTGCGCAGCGTCGGCGACCGCCTCGCCGCAGACCAGGGCTTAGAGGGTCTCGCAGCGAGCGCCCAGGTAGGGGCGAGCCGAGCGGGCCCGCCCCTACGCGAGGTCGGCTACGCCGGCGAGGGCCGCGACCGGCGCTTCGCGGTCATGGCGACCATCGCAGCGCCGATCGCCAGCGCTGCTGCGCCGACGAGGCCTGCGAGCCAGATGCCGATGCCGTCGGTGCCCGTGCCGACGGTGCCGCTGCCGGGCGCTATCTCCACCGGGTTGTAGGTGTGCGTCTGCGAGAACCCGTCCCAGATCGTCCACGTCCACGTGCCCGCCTCCGGGAAGATCACGTCGGCGTGGTACACGCCGGGTGCGCCCGTCGGCGCGGCAGGGAACGACTTGCTCGGAGCTGCCGTCGGAGATCGTGATCAGCGGCTCGATGCCGTCGAGCGGCGTGACGCCGTGCTGGAGCACGGTCAGGTCGACGCTCCACGGCGTGCCCGCGTCGGTGCCCGTCGGCGTCGAGCTCAGCTGGACGGTGGCGAAACCGCCTGCGGCTGCGTTCGCCGCGAGCATCAGCGCGACGAGCGCCGAGGCTGCGACGGTGCGAATCAGGGTCTTCATGCCGACTCCTTCTCTCGCGTCTCGAACCGTTACACCGCGTGCGGCGACGCCGGTTCCATCGAGGTGCTTGGAGTAGGCTCGGAGCGTGCCCCGGCTCGTCGGGATCAACCACGTCGCGTTCGAGGTCGGCGACATCGACGAGGCGCTCGCCTTCTGGGAGGGGCTCTTCGGCCCGTTGACGCTTCGGGGACGCTCCGGGCGCATGGCGTTCATCGACATGGGCGATCAGTTCGTCGCGTTGTCGGCGGGCAGGTCGCAACCCGCGGACACGCACCGGCACGCCGGCATCGTCGTCGACGACAAGCAGGCCGTCCTCGACGCCGCTCGCCGGATGTCCGCGGACGTCCGCGGCAACGACGTTCGCGACCCCTGGGGCAACAACCTGCAGATCGTCGACTATCGCGAGATCCAGTTCACGAAAGCGCCGCAGGTGCTCAGGGGCATGGGCCTGGAGGGCCTCGGGAAGACCGAGCAGGCGCTCGCGGAGCTGCGACAGAAAGGGCTCGAGGGCCGACGGTAGGGTCAGAGCGGCGTGTGGCCGGATATCCGGCCCTACACGACGGCAGCCTCGCCGAGGAGCTCCCGCGCCTCGGCCAGGAAGTCCGAGTCGGGCCGCACCCTGTACTCGGGGCCGAGTGCGAGCGTCTTCGGCCCTTGCGACGTCTCGAGCGACACGAACACCGGGGAGTCGCCGGGGAACTCGCGCACGAGCCGTGCCAGCTCCCGGATCACGCCTGCGGGTGCCTCCTGGGCGTTGAGGGTGAACCGAACCTCGCGACGCTCCGCAACCGCTTCGAACGGCGTCAGCTCCAGCGCGATCAGCTTCGTCTCACCGGCCTGCTTGTGATCGACACGCGCCTTGATGACGAGGATGCGGTCGGCGGTGCACAGCTCGCGGGACTGTGCGTACGTCGAGTTGAAGACCACCGCCTCGATGGATCCGGTCGGGTCGTCGAGCGCCAGGAACACCATCGGCTCGCCGCGCTTCGTGGTCGTGTGCTTGACGTCGGAGACGATGCCGCCGACCGTGACGATCTCGCCGTCGCGCCGCCGCTCGAGCTCACCGAGATTGGCGTCCGTCTTCCGCCGTAGCTGCTCGCGCACCCCGGACAGCGGGTGCTCCGACACGTAGAGGCCGAGTGTCTCCCGCTCCAGCCGCAGCAGCTCCTGCTTCTCGTACTCCGCCGTCGCGATCGGCGGGTGGTGAACCCGTCCGGTGGCCTCCGGCTCGTCGCCCCCGAGGTCGAAGATCGACGCCTGTCCCATGAGCCGGTCGGCGGCGAGCTTCTGGCCGTGCGCGAGCGCCTGCTCCAGCACGGCGAGCATCCCCATCCGCGACGCGCCGGTCGAGTCGAGCGCGCCGCACTTGACGAGCGACTCCAGCGCACGCTTGTTGACGAGCTGCGGGTCGACGCGCTCGCTGAACTCCCACAGCGAGGTGAAGGGCCCGCCGTCCCCACGCGCACGCACGATCGCGGCGGCGGCGGACTCGCCGACGTTCTTGACGGCGTTGAGGCCGAAGCGGATCTTCCCCTCCACCACCGCGAAGTCGACCTGTGACGAGTTGACGTCGGGGGGCAGCACCTCGATGCCGATCTCGTCGCACGCGTTGACGTAGAACGGCACGCGGTCCTTGGTGTTCATCACCGATGAGATGAGGGCGGCCATGTACTCGCAGGGGTGGTGCGCCTTCAGCCAGGCGGTGCGGTACGCGATCAGCGCGTAGCACGCGGCGTGGGACTTGTTGAAGGAGTAGTCCTGCGACTTCTCGGTGTCCTCCCACAGCTGCTTCGCCACCGCGGGCGTGACGCCGTTGGCAAGGCAGCCGTTGACGAACTTCTCCTTGAGCGACGCCATCAGGGAGTGGATCTTCTTGCCGATCGCCTTGCGGAGATCGTCCGCCTCGGCCGGCGTGAAGCCGGCCAGCTCCTTCGCGATCTCCATGTACTGCTCCTGGTAGATGCAGAGACCGAGCGTCGGCCCGGTGATCGGCTCCAGCCGCGAGTCCGGGAAGCTGACCTGCTCCCGCCCGTGCTTGCGAGCCGCGTAGGCGGGGATGTACTGCATCGGGCCGGGGCGGTAGAGCGCGACGAGCGCGATCAGGTCCTCGAACTGCGTCGGCTTCACCTGCCGCAACGCCTCGCGCATCCCGGACGACTCGAACTGGAACACGCCGCTCGCCTCGCCGCGCGAGAGCATCTCGTACGTCTTGCGGTCGTCGAGCGCCACCGCCGACACGTCCAGCCCGTCGCCGACGAGCCGCTCGGCGGTCGCGATCACGTCGAGGTTGCGAAGACCGAGAAAGTCCATCTTCAGCAGCCCGAGCGCCTCCACGTTGCCGCCCGAGAACTGCGTCACGACTTCCTGGTCGGCCCCTTTCTGCTGCAGCGGGACGACGTCCATCAGCGGCCGGGAGCCGATCACCACGCCGGCGGCGTGGATGGAGTCGGCGCGCGTGAGACCCTCGAGCGGCTGCGCGAGCTCGACGATCTCCTTCGCCACCGGATCCGTGTCGACCGCCTGGCGCAGCTCCGCGCCCGGCTTGAGGGCGTCGTCGAGCATCTGCCCCGGGCCCTCGGGCACGAGCTTCGCGATGCGGTCGACGACGCCGTACGGGATCTCGAGCACGCGGCCCGCGTCGCGGATCGCCGCGCGCGCCGCCATCGTGGAGAAGGTGATGATCTGTGCGACCCGGTCGCGGCCGTACTTCTCGGCCACGTAGTTGATCACCCGGTCGCGGCCCGCGACGGCGAAGTCGATGTCGGCGTCGGGCAGCGACTTGCGCCCGGGGTTGAGGAACCGCTCGAAGAGCAGGTCGTAGCGGATCGGGTCGACGTCGGTGATCTCCAGGCAGTAGGCCACGAGGCTGCCGGCGGTCGAGCCGCGGCCGGGCCCGACGCTGATCCCGTTGCGCTTGGCGAAGCCGACGAAGTCCCAGACGATCAGGAAGTAGTCGACGAACCCCATCTCGCGAATCGTCTTGAGCTCGTACTGCAGCCGTTCCGTGAGCTCGGGCGTCAGCTTCCCGTAGCGACGCGCGAGCCCCTGCTCGCATTGCTCGACGAGGTACTCGAAGGCGTCACGGCCGTTCGGCGTCGGGAACTCGGGCAGCAGGATCCCGCCGAGCTCGATGGTCACGTTGCACCGCTCGGCGACCTCGAGCGACCTGCGCAGCGCCTCGTCGTGACCGGGGAAGTCGAGGGCCATCTCGTCGGGCGTCTTGAAGAAGAACTCGTTCGTCTCGAACCGCCAGCGGTCCGGGTTCTTCAGCGAGTCCCCCGACTGGATGCAGAGGAGCGCCTCGTGGGAGAAGGCGTCGGACGCCTCCAGGTAGTGGACGTCGCCCGTCGCGACGACCGGCAGCTTCCGCTTCGCCGCGAGCTGCACGAGCTGTGGCACGAGCTCCTGCTGCACCGGCAGGCCCGCGTTCTGCAGCTCGACGTAGACCTGGTCGCGCCCGAACAGCTGCTCGAGCCGGTCGAGCTCCGACTCGGCGTCGCCCACCCGCGCCTCGGCCAGCGCTCTCGACACCCGTCCCGAGAGGCAGCCGGAGAGGGCGATCAGGCCCGGCGCATATCGCTCCAGCAGCTCCCAGTCGACCCGCGGGCGGTAGTAGTAGCCCTCGAGGTAGCCGAGCGAGCACAGCTTGATCAGGTTGCCGTAGCCCTCGTTCGTCGCGGCCAGCAGCGTGAGATGGGCGTGACCCTTGTGCTGGTGCCGCCGGTCGTCGACGACGTACACCTCGCAACCGATCACCGGCTTGATTCCCTGCTTCTGCGCGGCGCGGTACAGGTCGATCGCGCCCGCGAGCGAGCCGTGGTCGGTGAGGGAGACGGCGGGCATCTCGCACCGCGCCGCCTTCTCCGCGAGCGCGGGGATGCGGCACGCCCCATCGAGAATCGAGAACTCCGAGTGCACGTGGAGGTGGACGAAGGGGGAAGCCACGGGGACGGCCATTCTCACAAAGGGCCCGGCTAGCGGTCCTGGAGCGCGTCGAGCGCGATCGTGAACGCGACGAGCAGCCGCCGGTCGATGGCGGCGCTGCCCTCGTGGTCGACCTCGAGGACGTACCGGTCGCGAAAGCTGCCGAGAACGCGCCGGTAGCTGCCGATCTCGCGGTCGCCGTGTCGCAGCACGAAGTTGAACGGGAGCCACTGCAGCCCGAAGAGGATGTCCCCGATGAAGGGCACGAGCTCGATGAACCGCCGGATCAGGGCCACGATCCAGCTGGCCTCGTGCGCCTCCAGCACCTGCACGCCCTGCGCGTCGTAGACGAGCCAGTGGCTGCGCAGCAACGAGCGGCCGAAGCTCTTCTGCAACGAGCCGATCTCCTGATCCGAGTCGTCGAGCACGGCATGCTTGCCGGCGAACTCGAACACCGAGCGCGACTTGATCCTGAAGAGATGCGGTGCGTCGTCCGGGCCGAGCCGGAAGCGGATGTCCTCACGCACCGACATCTTCTTCTGCTTCACGAACAGCAGCGGCTCACCCTCCCCGGTCGTGCCCGGCGCCGGGATGCTGATCCGATACTCGTTCCCGATCGGCCGGAAGACCTGCTGCACGAGGATGCGGTCGGTCGAGGCGAGCCGTTCGAGAACGGAAGCGGCGTCCATCTCGGGAGCCTAGTCCCCGTCGCATGCGCTCACCGGTCCTCCGCGGCGTTGCGGCAGGTCAGGGCAGGCGCGGCGACCAGAGCGCCCCGGACAGGGCGCCGACGAGCAGGGCGACGGCGCCCACGGCGACGAACGCGGCCGTCACCTCCGTGCGCTGCGGCGAGCGGCCCACGCGGCTGCCGAGATCCGCATACGCCGTGTCGAGCTCTTCCGCCGTGCGCGCCCAGGTGAACTCACCGCCGGTGAGCTCGGCGATCGCCTCCAGCGTCTCGGGATCGGGAGCGCGGTTGCGCCCGCCGCCGAAGGAGCCACCGCCGCCGCCCCCGAACCCCGGCTGCTGGGAGCCGGCTCCGCCCCCTCCCTGCCGAGCGCGACGGTGTGCACGGCGATACCGGCGTCCTGCGCCAGCGCCGCGCCTTCCAGCGGCGGCAGGATGCCGCGGTTCTGTCTCCCGTCGGAGAGGAAGAGGATCGACACCAGCCCGCCGATCTCTCCCGGCAGGATGCCTTCCTCGTCGCGTGAGAGCGTCGTGCTCCCGACCTCGACCGCCCGGGCGATCGCGTCCCCGATGGCGGTCCCGCCGCCGAAGCCCGAGTACGGGTCGATCGCGGCCACGGCGTCGCGGACGAGGTCTTGCTCCTTGGTCGGCAGCACCGGGACGGTCACGTCGCCCGAGAACGTGACCAGGCCCACGCGCAGCGACTCGGGCACGTGCTCCATGAACGTCTGTGCCGCCGCCTTCGCCGCTTCGAGACGTGACGGGGCGACGTCCTCCGACAACATCGACCGCGAGATGTCGACGACGAGCACCACGGTCGCCCGCTCTGTGGGCACGCGCAGCGACACGTGCGGCCGCGCCACGGCGACACCGATCGCCGAGAGCGCCAGCAGCAACGCGACGAGCGGCACGGCGCGCCGCCACGCGCCCGCTCGTGTCGCCACCCGCGCCAGGACGGGCAGGTTCGGGAAGCTGACCGCGAAGCGTGAGCTGCGGCGACGGGCCAGCATCACGACGCCGAGCGTCGCCGGAACGACGAGCAGCGTGACCAGCAACAACGGGTTGCCGAAGCTCATCTCGCTCCCAGGGCTGGTGGGCGAACCTCGTCCATCGTAGTCGCCTGCCGCTGCGCTACGGAAGCGGCCGAGGGCGCTATCGTCGCCACGTGGGGCACCCGCTGCCCATTCCGGGGTGCTACTGGGTCGAGCCCGGGCGCCTGCTCGCCGGGGAGTACCCCGGCGCGCGGGACGCCGCGGAGGCGGCCGCACGGCTGCGGCAGTTCCGCTCGTCCGGGATCGAGCTGTTCGTCGATCTCACGGAGGAGCACGAGGTCGAGCCGTACGACCATCTGCTCGACGGCGCGAGGCACGAGCGCCGGCCGATCGCCGACTTCGGCACCGCCACCACCACCGCCTACCGCGCGACCCTCGACGTGATCGACGAGGCCCTCGCCGGCGACGTGCACGTCTACGTGCATTGCCGGGGCGGGCTCGGCCGCACGGGCACCGTCGTGGGTTGCTGGCTCGTGCGGCACGGGAAGGACGGCGGCGACGCGGTCGCACGGATCGCGTCGCTGCGTCGAGGCACGCCGCACGCCTCGTCACCGTCCCCGGAGACCCCGGAGCAACGCCGGGTGATCGCGAGCTGGCGCCGTGGCGATTGACGTGCACGTCGTCGACTCCGTTCTGTCCGGCGCGTGGAGGCGGAGCTCGAACGTGCACGGCGACGAGCACTGGCGCTGCGTCGCCGCCACCGGCCTCGCGCTTGCGGATCGTGTCGGCGGCTGCGACCGCGAGCTGGTGCTGCTCTTCGGCCTCCTGCACGACACGAGGCGCGAGAACGAGCACGTCGACCCGGGTCACGGCCCTCGAGCCGTCGCGTACGCCCGCGAGCTGGCCGACGCGGGGGCCCTCGCGCTGAGCGGTCCGCGTCTCGAGCTCCTCTGCCACGCGATCGACGAGCACTCGAACGGGCTCGTGTCCGGCGACGCCACCGTCGGGTCGTGCTGGGATGCCGACCGGCTGCATCTGCCGCGGGTCTCGATCCAGCCAGACCCCGCACGGTTCTCGACTCCGCTTGGCCCACGGCGCGGAGCCTCTCGAGGCCGCGGCGCGGGTGCGCGCAGCACCACCCTCCTGGACCGAGCTCCTCGCGCGCGTGTGAGACCTGCGTGAACCGGATTCACCTCCTGCGCCACGCGAAGTCCTCGTGGGCGGACTCGAGCCTCGCCGACCACGACCGGCCGCTGGCTCGCCGCGGCGAGGACGCCGGCACACGGATGGCGGCCTGGATCGCCGAGCACGGCCCGCACCCGCAACTGGTGCTCTGCTCCACGGCGACGCGCGCACGGCAGACGCTGGAGATCGTGCTTCCGTCCTTCGCAGCGGCCGGCTCCCAGCCTGACGTCGTGTTCGAGGCCGGCCTCTACCACGCGTCCGCCGAGACCCTGCTCGACCGGGTGCGGGCGCTCGCTGACGATCTCGACGATGTCGTGCTGGTCGGCCACAACCCGGGTCTCCAGGATCTCGCGCTGCTCCTCTCGGCACCGTCACCCGAGCGAGAGCGCATCGCCGCGAAGCTGCCGACGGGTGCGCTCGTCACGATCGAGCTGGACATGGCGTGGGAGCGGGCCGACCGTGGCACCGGCCGGATCGCCGCGCTGGCCTTGCCTCGCGAGCTCTGATCAGCACGGCGACGGCGGCCACTGCAGGCCGCGCGACGCTACGGGGAGTCGACGCGGTACGCCATCAGGATCGCGTCGACCTCCTCACCGTCCCGGACGTAGTGCCCGCGCCGGACCCCTTCCCGCTCGAAGCCGTACGACTCGTAGAGCGCGATCGCCGCGTCGTTCCAGGGAAAGACATGCAACTCGAGCTTGCGCACACCCGCCGCGCGCGCCCAGTCGACGGTCCGGTCGAGCAAGGCCCGGCCGATCCCGCGCCGGCGGTACTCCGCCGCCACCATCAGGCCGAGGTCGGCCACGTGCCTGCTCGCCGGGTGCGGATCGCGCGCGACCGAGAGACGACCGACGATCGCGCCGCCGTCCTCGACCACGAGCAGCAGCGCGTCCGCGTTGCGGCGGAGGGACTTGATGAAGCGACGTTCCTCGACGACCCCGCGCCAGCTCTCGGTGGTCAGCAGGTAGGCGCCAGGCTCGCGCCCCACGGCCTGCGCGAGGTCGACCAGTTGCCGCGCGTCGCCGGGCTCTGCCTCGCGGATCAGGATCACGGCACCACCACACCGTGACCGCCGCGACGCGGGTCGCCCGCGGCGTCGAGCGATCCGTCCGCACGGCGTTCGACGGCAGAGGCACCCCCGAAGAAGAGATTGCGGTCGGCCCATTCGACGACGTCCCAGGCGCCGTCGGCTGCGAGCAGCGCGGAGGCATCGTCGCCCCGCCCGCCTTCGACGTGCACCGTGCGACCCTCGACGTGAAGACGTGGCGCAGCGACCGCATCGGACACGGATGCGCCCGTCATCACGTGCCACGCGACCTGAGCGATGGCTCCGGCCAGCCGGACGGAGCCCGCGCTGCCGACCACGAGTCGGGGACGTCCCTCCTGGAGCAGGAGGGTCGGCGCCATCATGCTGGTCAGACGCTCTCCCGGAACCCGTGGGCCGGGGCCGATCACGTCGAGCTCGCCGAGCATGTTGTTCAGCTGGAACCCGTGCCGGAAGACCCCCGAGCCCGACCCGAGCGTCGACGAGAGCCCGGCCGCGAGACCGTCGGAGTCGAGCACCGAGACATGCGTCGTCCCCGTGACTCGCGTCGTCGTACCGGCCGAGCGGTAGGCGAGACCGAGTGCACGCGCATGGTCGTTCGCGTCCCGCCCCTGGACGAGGCCGTCGAGAGCGTCTCGTACGATCGCACCGCCGATCGACGGGGCAGGTGTCGTGACGAGGTCGACCCCCGCGATCGTCGCCGTCAGAGGGCGGCGCTCGACCACCTCGTAGCGCGCAAGGTCGTCCGCAAGCTCCGGCAACAGCTCCGCAACGGCGCGGCCGCGCCGCTCTCGGATCAGCTCGAGCGTCGGAACGAGCTCGGCCGTCGACAGCCGGGCCCCGTGCCCGTAGATGCGCCGACCGCCCTCGTCGCGCTGGAGGATGGGCACGAGGATCTCGTGCAGGAACGCCTGCGCGTCGTTCACCGGGACGCCGTCACGGGCGAGCGCGAGCGCCGGCTCGAAGAGCTCCGCCCAGGGCAGCCGGCCGTAGCGGCTGTGGGCGACCTCGAGCCCGGCGAGGAGCCCCGGTACGGCGACCGACTCCTCGCCGATGTGGAACACCTGCGTCGATGCGTCGGCGAAGTCGATCACCAGCTCCTCCATCGCACGGAGCGGACGCGAGGGCACGGCGAAGAAGCAGTCGAGCACGACCGCGTCCCCGTGCGGCTCCCGCACCAGCAGGAAGCCGCCACCCGCGGGCCCCGTGAGCGGGCCCTCCGCGGCGAAGGCCGCGAACACGGCGGCGAGGCACGCGTCGACCGCGTTGCCGCCCGCGGCCAGCAGGGCGGCGCCGGCGTGGGCCGTGCTGGGATGCCCGGCTGCGATCGCCCCACCCACGACGGAGAGCCTACTTCGCGCCCTTGCGGGATCGAGTCGCGCTCAAGGGCGGGGACGGTTCTGCCGAAGCATCGTGGGCGGTCCGGATGCGCTCTCTCCTGCGGTCACGACATCTCGTCCTTGCTGCGGTCTCGACCGCGCTGCTTGCGCTCGCCGTCGCGCAGCCCGACCTCCTCGGCCGCAGGGTCGTGGACGCGGTGCGCGGGCTCGCGGCCGCGGAGCCGGCCTGGCTCTGGGTGGCAGGCGCCGCGTTCGCCGCGATGCACGTGCTGGGCGGCCTCGCGTGGCGCTCCTCGCTCGGCGCCTGCGGGACGCGCCTGCGACGGGGAGACGCGGTGGCCCGCTACGGCGTCGGCAGCGGCCTCAACGCCGTGGCGCCGGCGCACCTCGGTAGCGCCGCGCGAATCGTGCTCTTCGCGCGGGTCGTCGAGGGTGACGGCGGCATCTGGCGCGTCGGCGGCGCCGGCGCGGCCGTGGGCGCGGTGCGCGGCATCTGGCTGGCTGCAGTGCTGGCGCTGGCGGCCGTCACCGGAGCGATCCCGATCTGGCCCGTCGCGGCACTGGCGGCACTGGGGGTCGTCGCGGCCGTGGTGGCGCTCTGCTCGCGGCGGATTCGCTGCGAACATCGTGTCGGCCACGTCCTCGATGCGTTTCGGGAGCTCGGTCGACGTCCGCGCTCGCTCCTCGCCGTGGCACTGCTGACCGCCGCCGGGATGGCGGCGAAGCTGGCCGCGGCCGCCGCCGTCGCGGGCGCTCTCGGGGTGGACCGGCCACTCCTCGCGGCTCTGGTGCTCGTCCCTGCGGTCGAGCTCGCGGCCGTGATGCCCGTCACCCCGGGAAACGTCGGCGTGGCGAGCGCGGCCGTGGCGCTGGCACTCGGCGGCACCGGCGTGGAAGCCAGGACGGCACTCGCTGCCGGGATCGCCTTCGGCGCCGTGGAGACCCTGGCTGCGGTGGCAGTCGGCCTGGCGGGCGCACTCGCGCTGTCCGGCCCGGCGCTGTCCGTGCACGTCAGATGGGCGACCGCATCGGCGACGACGAGCGCCTTCGCCGCGGCGTGTGCGGTGACGGTCCTCTAGGAGGACGCGTCTAGCGCAGGAAGCTGGGCAGATCGCTCTCCTCGCGCGGCTGCGTGACCACCGGCTCGGAGGAGGAGAACGTCGGAGCGTACGACCGCCTGCGGGTGCCACCGAGGCCCGTGGCGATCACCGTCACCCAGACCTGGCCGTTGAGGCGCTCGTCCACGGTGGCGCCGAAGATGATGTTGGTCTCGTCCGTGGCGCCCTGGCGCACGACCTCTGCCGCCTCGTTCACCTCGAGCAGCGTCAGGTCGTCGCCGCCGGCGATCGAGAGCAGGATGCCGCGTGCGCCGACGATCTCGGTGTCGATCAGCGGCGAGCGGAGGGCGCGCTCGGCGGCCTGTCGAGCCCGGTCCTCGGGCAGCCTCGGAGTAGCCGATGCCCATCAGCGCCGACCCTGCGTCGGCCATGACCGTGCGCACGTCGGCGAAGTCGAGGTTGATCAGGCCCGGCATCGTGATCAGGTCGCAGATGCCCTGGACGCCCTGGCGGAGCACGTCGTCGGCGATGCGGAACGCATCGATCATCGCCGTCGACCGGTCGAGCACCTCGAGCAGGCGGTCGTTCGGGATCACGATCACGGTGTCGCACTCCGCGCGCAGGGCGTCGACGCCCTGCTCGGCGGACGTCCGGCGGCGCGTGCCCTCGAATCGGAACGGCGTGGTCACGATCCCGACCGTGAGCGCTCCGAGCTCGCGCGCGACGCGCGCCACGACCGGTGCGGCGCCGGTGCCCGTGCCGCCGCCTTCGCCCGCCGTGACGAACACCATGTCCGAGCCGCGGAGTGCCGCGCGGATCTGGTCGTACGCGCCCTCTGCCGCCTTGCGGCCCATGGCGGGATCCGCGCCCGAGCCGAGACCGTGGGTGACCTCCTCGCCGATGTGGATCTTGACCGGCGCGTCCGAGAGCTGGAGCGCCTGCATGTCCGTGTTGACCGCCACGAAGTCGACCTGTGCGATGCCGGCGTCGATCATCCGGTCGACGGCGTTGAGACCGCCACCGCCGATGCCGACCACCTTGATCACTGCCAGGTAGGAGCCGAGCTCGCCGGTCGGCGCCACGTTGAGTCGTGCCCCGCCCTCGGGCATGGGAGCGACGAACCGGCTCGCCGGCGGCTGGAACGGCCGCTCGCGCCGGGCGGCGATCGCGGGCTCGTCCTCGGACACCGGCCGCCAGCCCTGCGGCTCCGGCTCGGGATCCGGTTGGGACGTCGTCGCTCAGGCTCCGGCTCGGCGTCGGGCTCCGGTGCGGCCGCCGGCGGCCGGCTCGTCCGGGAGCTCGAAGTCGTAGACGTGCTCGACCGTCGCTTCGAGCGACACGTCGCCGTGCCGAACCGGCGGCGCGGGCTCCGGCGGGATGACGATCGTCTCCTGTTCCTCCGCAAGGCTCGAAGCGGCCGGTGCATCGGGCTCGACCGTCGGCTCGCTCGCCTGCTGCTGCTCCTCGGGCTGGGGCTCGGGTTGGCCGCGCTGGGCTGCCTCCGTGGCGCGGAACAGCTCCGCGAGCGGGCCCTCACGCATGCTCGCGCGCTTGCGCGCCATGCGAGACCTCCTTTGCGACGAGCTCGCGTGCCAGCTGCCGGTACGCCTCCGCGGCCGGGCCGGCGGGCTCGTACTTGAGCACCGAGTTGCCTTTCACGGGCGCCTCCGCGTAGCGCACGGTCTTGCGGATCCGGGTGTCGAAGACCAGCTCGCCGAAGTTCTCCTCGAGGATCTCGATCGCCTCGCGCGAGTGCAGCGTGCGGCCGTCGTACATCGTGGCAACGATGCCCTCGACGCTGACAGTCGGGTTGAGGTTCTCACGCACCATCGCGAGCGTGTTCTCGAGCTGGACGAGCCCGCGCAGTGAAAGGTACTCGCACTGGACGGGGACGATGACCCCGGTGGCGGCGACGAAGGCGTTGATGGTGAGCAGGCCGAGCGAAGGCGGCGTGTCGATGAGCACGTAGTCGTACTGGTCGAGCACCTCGAGCAGCGCCTTCTGCGAGGGCGCGCTCCCGCCCGATCAACGAGGACAGCGCCAGCTCCGCACCGGCCAGGTCGATCGACGACACCGCGACGTCGACCTCGACCGACGCGATCACGTCCGAGATGGGGATGCGGTGCACGAGGACGTCGAACATCGACTTCTCGATCGCATCGGGGTTCATCCCCTGGCTCATGGTCAGGTTTCCCTGCGGGTCGAGGTCGACGAGCAGCACCCGCCGGCCCATCTCGTGCAGCGCCACGCCGAGATTGAGTGTCGTGGTGGTCTTCGCCACACCACCCTTCTGGTTGGCGAAGGCGATCACCCGCGTCGTGCCGGGGGCGTGGACGGTGGGGATCGAGACGATCGTCGGTGCCCGCACCGCCGACGCCTCGTCGGCGGGCAGCGGGCTCCACGGTCTCCGCCGGCTCGGAGGGCGTGCCGACGGCCTCGTCGAGCTGGTCGGGCTCGCTCACCGGCGTGACCTCGCTCGTCTCGACGTCGGTGTCGGCGCCGCGCGATGCGTTGCGTGGGAGAAGGCGCAGGAGACCCATGACGTGGCCGTCTTCACCGCGGTCCCACGCATTCCTGCAAGCGATCTCTCAGTCCTCTCCCTCCCAGTAATCGAGCGGCTCGACGCGCCCGATGAGGCCGACGCCGCGCACGGACACCTTGCCAGACCGGGGGTAGTAGGCGATGTCGTTGGGCTCGCGCGGCCCGTAGGCGAGCAAGGTGAGCCCGTCGTCTCCCGCGCGGAAGGCATGAGCGATCCCGGACCCCGGTCGCCGCATCACGGTGGTCCCTGCGCGAACCGGGTGCGTGGACGGCTCGACGCCGTCGCCCGCAGCCCTCGGCGCCGGCGTCAGCTCGAGGCTCCCGTCGCCGTCGAGCACGACGAAGATCTCCTCTTCCGCGGAGTGGCAGTGCGGCGGGTTCGACAGCTTTCCGGGCGCGACGGTCGCGTACCTGAGGCCGGTGCGCTCGGAGCCCGCGGCGCGTGCGAGATCACGCCAGTCGGAGAAGACCGTCTCGCGGTGACGCGCGACCACCGGGACGTCGGCGACGTTGACGATCCGCTCCGGCCGGGGCAGGTGGTCGCCGACCTCGGGCGGCCCGGCGGCGGCTTCCCTCGCCCACGGATGGTCGTCAGGTGCGCCCTGCAGGACCCAGGTCGAGCCCAGCCACGAGACGCCGGCGCGCGGCAGCAGCGTGTTGGCGGCGTAGCTCCGCTGCCCGAAGGCAAGGACGTCGATGCCGTCCGGCCCGCCGAGCAGCGTGTGTGCGTGCTCCAGCGCGCGGTGCACGAGGCAGTCCCCCGCGCCGACCGCGTAGGCCTCGAGCCCGGCGCCCGCATCCTGGACGGAGACGCCGTCACCCGCGAGGACGTAGAAGATCTCCTCTTCGCACCCCTCGAGGTGGAGCGGTGTCGCCCACATGCCGGCATCGACGCGGATGCGCGTGACACCGACCATGTCGGAATGAGCACCGCTCAACGACGTCCATTCGGCGGCAATGTGACCTCGCTCGCGCCGCTGCGACTCGAGCTCGTCCCAGTGGGTGATCACACGGCGATCATGTCACGCGAGAGCGAGGCCCGCAGTCGCGCGGCCGCCTCCTCGCCCGCATCACCTCCTTCGGCGCGCGCCCACTCCTCCGCCTCACAGAGGAGTGCGCGCAGCTCGACGAGCAGCTCCGCCGGGCCTGCTTCCGCCCGTTGCATCGACTCGATCCGGTCGAGCCGCTCGAGCACTCTGCGCGCCTCCTCCATGCCGCGACCGTAGCCGCGGCAGGTGTCACGGATGTGTGTCGTCTTGGTGCCGTGTTCGTGCCGGCGCGGCGCGCCTCAGCGAGCGACGGCCTGACCGACCGGTGAGCCGGCGCCGAGCAGCACACGATCGAGGTCGCGCACCAGAGACTCACGGTCGCCGTGGCGGAGCACCTCGACGAGCGCCCGCCGAACCGCGTCGGTCGCGGCGCTGGTCGCGTCGCCACCATCCGCGAGCCCGACGAGCTCCGCGTGCAGGCGCTCTCGACGGCTCGGCTCGTCCTCGAGGAGGATCGCGGTGCGCAACGGCCACGTCGACCCGAGCAGCGCACCGAGTGCCGAGCGCAGCTGCTCGGCCCGGAAGGGGTCGTTCTGGAAGAGCGAGAGCTCCCACCGGTCGAGGCTCTCGGCGAGCGGCGTGTCGGCGTCGGCGAGGCCGAGCCGTGCGAGCAGCTCCGCGGCGAGCGGGGCCCGGAACGAATCGAGGCGCGTCGACTCGCCCGGAGGCTGCGTCGCGGCGATCGGCAGCACGGGGCGGATGCCGAACGGCCGCCCGTCGAGGGTCTCGAACAGCACCGGCCCCGCGGCCAGCGGCGCCGCGGTCGCGAGCCGCAGCGCGGAGATCGCGTCGGCGAACTCCGCAGGCGCGTCGGGTGGCTCGTCGTCGGCTGCGAGTGCGCTCCTCAGCTCCACCACGCAGTAGCGGTCTGCCTCCTCACCGAAACCGGCCGGCAGGAGACCACCGGCCTCCGGCCAGTGCCGGGCGAGCTCGCCGTCGGCTGCTGCGCGCAGCCTGATCCCCGGGCCGAGATCGACGGCCACACCGACCGACAGGCCGACGAGCGGCGCCACGGCGACGTACGTGCGGCGCTCGCCGAACAGCGAGCGCTCCAGCTCCGCGTAGACCCGCTCGAACGCCTGGTCGTCCCAGTCGAAGCCGCCGCAGGCCTCTGCGGTGCGCAGCACGAGGTCGAACAGCACCGTCCGGAAGAGAGCGTCGTCGGCCGACGGCCGCGGGCCCGCATGCGCTCGGGCGTAGATGGCTGCAGCGGGCTCCCGACGAAGCTCCTCGAGCGCGAGGAGAGCGTCCTCGCGGGATCGCAGGCGCCCCGCTCGAGCTTCGACGAAGCCCGTCACGAGCGGCCGGTACTCGTACAGCGACGGGCCGCGGCGCTGATCGTGCTCCTCGAACGCGAACGGGAGCTGGCCCCCCTCGGCGTCGAGCTCGCGCAGGAGGAACGCGAACGCGCCGAGCGCGTAGGACCGCAGGGCCTGGTGGAGATGCGGAGAACGAGCGCCCACGGAGCGGAGTACGCGGCACGGCCCGCGACTCCTCTGCCGCCGCCCGCCGGCACCATCGGGCGCGGCGTGCCGCAACCGGCGCGTCAGGAGTCGAGCGCCTGGCAGCGCGGGCAGTAGCTGACGGCGCGGTTCTGCTCGCCGAGGCGACCCACCGCGATCGGAGCTCCGCAGCGCGGGCACGGGCGGCCGGCACGCCGGTACACGGACCGGAGCGGTCGAGGGCCGCCGACGGCTGCGCGCATCATCGTGCGGCACCATTCGAATGCCGCGCGGAGGTCGTCGTCGGGCACCGCGTCGGCGGGCAGCCACGGCGACAGACGTGCCTGCCACAGCATCTCGGCCAGCCACATCGTCCCGATCCCCGAGACCACGTGCTGGTCGAGGAGCAACTCGCCGATCGGACGCCGGGTGTCGGCCCGCCGAACCGCGCGCACGAGCACCGCCGGGCCGGAGCCGTCCGACACGACGTCGGGGCCGAGCCTGCCGGCGGCCCGCGTGTCGAGCGTCAGCACGGGCCCGTTCCACTGCACCGCCTCCCACTCCCCGGCCCGCAGGACGAGCCACGGCCTCCCGGTGCGATACGTCCCGCGAGGCTCGACGCGCCAGCGACCGCTCATGCGCAGGTGGCTGAGCACCGTGACGCCACCCTCGAAATGCAAGAGCAGGTTCTTGCCGACCGCCTCGACCTTCTCGAGCCGCCGCCCGTCGACGGCCGGCGCCACCCCCGTCGCCGCGCCGCGGGGGTGTGGAGCGACCGCTTCGACCTGCTCCCCCACGAGAGCCCGGAGCCTGGCGGCCGCTCGGTGAAGCGAGTCACCCTCGGGCATCGACGCGTCTCAGCGTACTCGGGACGACGCCGCGCGCTACCTCGCCGGCAGCAGGACGTCACGTTGACCTGCTGGGCCGCGGACTTCGATGGGCGAGCGGCCTCGTACGTCAGCGCCGGCACGCAGCCGCGGTCATGGTCGGAGCACGGCGCGACGCGGTCCGGCGAGGAAGCCGGCCTCGACGAGCAGCGGCATCGCGTCCGTCTCGGCGACGGGTCGGCCGTCGAAGCGCTCCACGGCGAGTCGCTTGGCGTACCCCGCGCGCACCCACGCCACGAGTGGCCGCGAGCGCGTCGCGCAGCCACGCGTCGTCGGGCTCGCGCAGCGGCACGAGCGTGCGGCCGCCGCGCTCCACGTACAGCGCCGCCTCGCCGCCGAGCAGGACGACGTGAGCGCCCGCCACTCGCGCTGCCCGAGCGCCCGCTCGCTTCGGCCACGGCAGCGCGGCTCCGTAGGGCTGGGAAGGGTCGGCGGCCGCGAGCACCAGGGCATCGGCGTCCTCGTGGGCGCGGAGCTCGCGCAACCGCTCGACGGCGCCCGGGAGCGCGAACTGCGCACCACCCAGCCCGTCGACGAAGTAGCCACGCCTGCAGGCGCCGATCGTCTCGAGCGTGCGCAGCTCGCCGTACACCGCGCCGTACCCGCCCGCGATCCCCTCGCCGCGGACACCGTCCCGCGTGACGATTCCCTGACGCTCGAGCAGGAGCTCGGCGAGCGCACGCCGATCGGGCGTGCCACCGAAGAGCCGCGCCGTCGGCGACCAGCGGCCCGCGGTCGACGTCGGGCCTGCGCCACGGGTGCGGGCGAAGCGCCGTGGCCGTCGTTCCGGCCGCGGCACCCCGTAACGCCGCTCGGCCCGCAGCGGCACCCAGGCGTCGTTCGTCGCCTCGCCCGCCCAGACGAGCTCCCACAGCGCCGGCAGGGCCTCGGCCGCCTCCAACCCCGTGGCGGCGAGCAGGTCGGGCCAGAACTCGGCGCTCCGGGCGAGAGCGGCACGGATCGCGTCGTGCGCTTCACCCTCGGGCGGGGGACCGGCCGCCGGCGGACCGAGGACGGGTGCGTCGTCCCGGAAGTAGACGGCGACGCGGTCGAGCCCCGCACCCGCCCACACCAGCTCGCCGCCGGCGCAGAGCGCATCGAGCGCGGCGGGCTGGTAGGCGCCGACGCGTCTCGGCAGCACCTCGCTCTCCCACAGCGAGACCGGTAGCGGCAGCGCCTGGAGCGGCACGAGCGCCTCGCGCAGCGTGCCCCGGCGGTCGATGCCGTGCCACGCCGGCAGAAAGCGCCCGAGCGACGCCTGGTCGGCCGGCTCGACCTCGCGGCGGAGGCGGGCCAGCGTTGCCCTGCGCAGCCGGCGCAGCACGTCCGGGTCGCACCACTCGCGCTCGGTGCCGCCCGGTCGCAGCTCGCCGCGGACGAGCCGCTCCCGCCGCTCGAGAGCGATCAACGCGGCCTCGACCGCAGACGGGTCGAGCCCATACCGTCCGGCCGCCTCACCCGTCGTGAACGGCCCTCGCGCCCGTGCGAAGCGCGCCAGCAGCGTGGCGAGCGGGTCGTCCACCGGCTGCAGGAACACGTCGGGGAGCCCTGCCGGGTGCATCGCTCCGAGGGCGTCCCGTGCGAGACCCGCGTCCTCGGTGGCGATCACGGCCTGGTTGCCACCGAGGCGAGCGCGAAATGCTCGCCGCTCCCGCAGGAGGGTCTCCAGGAAGCCGGCGTCGACCTCGCTCTCGAGCAGGCCGGCCGCACGCCTGAGGAGATCGTGCAGCTCGTCTGCGTTGCGGGGTCTCGGGAGCAGCGACGCCTCGACCTCCGCGATCGCGTCGGCGTCGAGCAGCTCGCGCAGCTCTTCGGCGCCCAGCAGCTCACGGAGCAGCTCGCGGTCGAGCGACAGCGCCTGCGCCCGGCGCTCCGCCGCCGGCGTGTCGTCCTCGTACATGTAGGTCGCCACGTAGTCGAACAGCAGCGACGCGGCCATCGGCGAGGCGGAGGCCGTCTCGACCTCGACGAGGTCGAGGTCACGCGAGCGCAGGCCCTCGAGCACGCCGCGCAGCGCCGGCAGGTCGAACACGTCCTGCAGGCACTCGCGGTAGGTCTCGAGCACGATCGGGAACGAGCCATAGCGACGGGCCACCTGGAGCAGGCTCTGCGCCTTGAGGCGCTGCTGCCACAGCGGCGTGCGCTGCCCCGGCCGCCGCCGCGGGATGAGCAGCGCACGCGCGGCGTTCTCCCGGAAGCGTGAGCCGAAGAGGGCCGTCTGCCCCACCTCCTGCACGACGAGGTCCTCGAGCTCGTCGGGGTCGATCAGCAGGTCGGCTACCGCAGGCGGGACGTCGGCGTCCGGGAGGTGAAGCGCGATGCCGTCGTCCGACCAGAGGAACTGCACCTCGAGCCCGAGGGCGTCGCGAATCCTCGCGGCCAGCGCCATCGACCAGGGCGCATGCACGCGCCCACCGAACGGGGTCAGCACGCAGACGCGCCAGTCGCCGATCTCGTCGCGGAAGCGCTCCACGACGACCGTCCGGTCCGTCGGCAGCGCACCGCTGCGCTCCTGCTCGCGCAGGAACGCCAGGAGATTCGAGGCCGCGAGCCCGTCCAGGTGATAGTCGACGCGAAGGGTCTTCGTCGCCTTGTCGTCGGACAGGGCGGCGAGCTCGCGCGACGCGCGGCCGATCCGCGCGCCGAGCTCGTAGGGGCGCCCGACGCCCTCGCCCTTCCAGAACGGCACCGCCCCGGGCACTCCCGGGGCAGGCGAGACGAGCACGCGGTCGCGGGTGATCTCCTCGATGCGCCACGTGGACGCCCCGAGCATGAAGGTCTGGCCCTCGCGGGCCTCGTACACCATCTCCTCGTCGAGCTCGCCGACGCGGCCTCCTCCCTCGACCTGGAAGACGCCGTACATGCCTCGGTCGGGGATCGTGCCCGCGTTGGTCACGGCCAGCTTGCGGGCGCCGGTTCGCCCGCGGACGACGCCCGTGACGCGATCCCACACGATCCGCGGTCGCAGCTCTGCGAACTCGTCCGACGGGTAGCGGCCCGAGAGCATGTCGAGCACGTTCTCGAGCTGCTGGCGCGAGAGCTCTGCGAACGGGTGGGCACCGCGGACGAGCTCGTGCAGGTCGGTCACCGCGATGTCCTCGTCGGCGCAGATCGCCACCACGTGCTGCGCGAGCACGTCGAGCGGGTTGCGCGGGATGGCGGTCTCCTCGATCGCGCCTTCCCGCATCGCTTTCGCGACGACCGCGCACTCGAGCAGGTCGGCGCGGAACTTCGGGAAGATGCGCCCCTTCGAGACGGCACCCAGCTCGTGCCCGGCCCGCCCCACGCGCTGCAGGCCGCGCGCCACGGACTTGGGGCTCTCGACCTGGATCACGAGGTCGACCGCACCCATGTCGATGCCGAGCTCGAGGCTCGACGTCGCCACGAGACAGGGGATGCGGCCGGCCTTGAGCAGCTCCTCGATCTCGACCCGCTGCTCGCGGGCCAGCGAGCCGTGATGCGCCCGCGCGATCGGCTGCTGGTCGCCCTGCACCGCCGTTCGCGTCTGCCGCGGCGAGCTCGTTGAGCCTGATCGCCAGCCGCTCGGCGAGCCGGCGGTTGTTGACGAACACGATCGTCGAGCGATGCTGTCGCACGAGCTCGAGCAGGGCGGGGTAGATCGAAGGCCAGATGGAGCGTGCGGTGGGCTCGTAGCCCGAGGCCATCTCGACCCCGTCGGGGAGCACGGGCTGCGTCAGGTCGCGGTTGGAGCCGAGCTCGCGCATGTCCTCGACCGGGATCACCACCTCGAGGTCGAGCTCCTTGCGCGTCCCCGCGTCGACGAGCTCGATCTCACGACCCACGCCGGCCACGAAGCGGCCGATCTCCTCGAGCGGCCGCTGCGTGGCGGACAGGCCGATGCGCTGGAACGGCCTCGCGACGACGCGCTCGAGACGCTCGAGCGAGACCGCCAGGTGAGCGCCCCGCTTCGTCCCGGCCACCGCGTGCACCTCGTCGAGGATCAGCGTCTCGACGGTGCGCAGCATCTCGCGACCCTGCGAGGTGAGCAGCAGGAAGAGCGACTCCGGCGTGGTGATGAGGATGTCGGGCGGCGTGCGCAGCATCTGCTGGCGCTCGCGCTGCGGCGTGTCGCCCGTGCGCACCCCGACCGCCAGGCGCGAGCCCATGCCCGCGAGCGGGCCGCGCAGGTTGCGCTCGACGTCGTAGTTGAGCGCCTTCAGCGGCGAGACGTAGAGGAGGCGCAGCCCTTCGCCCGGCGTCTCGCCGAGGCGGTCGAGGCCGAGCAGGAAGGCGGCCAGCGTCTTTCCGGAGCCGGTCGGCGCCTGCACGAGCACGTGCTTGCCGCTTGCGATCGCAGGCCAGGCGAGCTCCTGCGCGGGTGTCGGGCCGGCGAAGGCACGCTCGAACCAGGCTCGCGCCTTGGGTGACAGGGCAGCGAGCGGCTCCATGGAGCCAGCGTAGCGCCACGACCTCGCTTGACAGAAGTCGCCCGGCCAGCGACCGTCCCCGCGTCGTGAGCGACCGTTTCGACATCGCCGTCGTGGGTGGAGGCACCGCCGGGTGCGTGCTCGCCGCGCGACTCTCGGAGGACCCGGGCGGACGGTGTGCCTGCTCGAGGCAGGCCCCGACTACGGCGCGTTCGCGGCAGGAGGGTGGCCGGACGACATGCTCGATCCGCGCAGGCTCGTCTTCAGTCACGACTGGGGCACGGGCGGGGAAGACGAACGCTCGCTGGGTGCGCGGATCATCGGCGGCAGCTCGGCGCACAACGCATGCGTCGCGGTTCACGGATCGCCGGCCGACTACGACGAATGGGGCAGCGAGTGGTCGTACGACCGCTTCGCGACGTGCCTGGAGCGGGCGTTCCGCACGTTGCGGACGGCTGCCGCGAACACCGACACTGCAGCGCCGTTTCACGAGGCGCTCCTCGAGGCAGCGCGAGCGGTTGGCTTCCCGCTGCTCGACGACCCGAACGACCCGGAGCAGCCCGTGGGCGTGGCCCGCTTCCCGGCCAACGTCGTCGACGGCGTCCGCTGGAATACGTCACTCGCCTACCTCGACCCGGCCCGCGGCCGGCCCAACCTGACCATTCGCGGCTCGAGCCTGGTCGACCGCATCGTGTTCGACGGCAGGCGCGCGGCGGGCGTCGTCACGAACGGCGAGCGCATCGAGGCGGGCTGCATCGTGCTCGCCTGCGGCGCGTACCTCACGCCCGCGGTTCTCCTGCGCAGCGGCGTCGGCCCGCCGGAGGACCTGCGTGAGCTCGGTATCGCGGTTGTGGCGGACCTCCCCGTCGGCGCCGTCCTGCTCGACCACTACGGCACCGCGGTCGCCTGGGAGCCGAGCGACACGCTGTCGCGCGAGACCGTCGACCATGAAGCGGCGAACGGGCCGCTGTTCGAGCCACACACGCTCATCAAGGCGGCAAGTGCGTCGTGTCCGGCCGGCAGCTGGGATCTCCACCTGCTGCCGTGGGTGACCCCTGTCGCCGAGCAGCCCGGCCGGTACGAGCCCACCATCGCCGTCTTCCACATGAAGCCCTTGTCGGTCGGCCGCCTGCGGCTGCGGTCGACCGCTCCCGACGCACTGCCGCTCGTCGAGCGGGGCTTCCTCACACACCCCGACGACATGGGAGTGATCGCCGAGGGGATAGCCATGGCACGGGCTCTCGCCGAGGTGGAGCCTCTGCGTGCGCTGCTCGGCCCCGAGTCGCGGCCCGGAGCGAGACCGGTCGAGGAGTACATCGGCGCCACCGCGCGCAACTACTTCCACCCGGCGGGCACGTGCGCGATCGGGACGGTGGTCGACCAGCTCGGCCGTGTGCTCGGCCTCGACGGGCTGATCGTCGCCGATGCGTCGGTGATGCCGACGATTCCACGTGCCAACACGAACGTGACCACGGTGGCGATCGCCGAGAAGATCGCAGAGACGTTGTAGAGCGCCCCGACCGGTGCGGAGCGGATAGGTTCCGTGCCGTCCACGTTGCAGGAGGCGCGATGCAGATCCGAGCCGCGGTGCTCGAGGAGTTCGGTCGACCGCTCGTCGTACAGGACGTCGAGCTCGACGCGCCCGGGCCTGGTGAGGCGCTCGTGCGCGTGCACGCCTGCGGCGTCTGTCACACCGACCTCTACACGGCGTCGGGCGCGGATCCCACCGGGTACGCGCCGTGCGTGCTCGGGCACGAGGGGGCAGGCGTCGTCGAGGCTGTCGGGACGGACGTCGCGTCGCTGGCGCCCGGCGATCACGTGGTGACGCTGTTCGCACCGGAGTGCGGCGAGTGCGTCCACTGCACCGATCCCCGGACGAACCGGTGCGTCAAGATCCGCGAGCGCCAGGGCGAGGGATACCTCCCCGACGGCACGACACGGCTGTCACGCGGTGAGCGAGCGCCTGCGGCACTTCATGGGCACGTCGACGTTCGCGGAGGCGACCGTGATGCCGGAGATCGCGCTGGCGAAGATCAGCCCGGAGGCGCCGTTCGCGGGCGCAGCCGTGTTCGCGTGCGGGTTGTCGACGGGGATCGGCGCCGCCCTGTACACGGCGAAGGTGCAGCCCGGCGCGTCGGTGGCGGTGTTCGGCTGTGGCCTCGTGGGTCTCGGTTGCGTGATCGGCGCACGGCTCGCCGGCGCCGAGCGGATCGTCGCGATCGATCTCTCGGAGGGTCGCCTCGCACACGCGACGCGTCACGGCGCGACCGAGACGATGCTCGGCGGCGCCGACACCGTGGCGATCCTGAGAGAGCAGACCGGCGGCTTTGGCTTCGACAACACGTTCGAGGCGACGGGCAGCGTCGCGGTGATGGGCCAGGCGGTCGAGGCGGCGCGCGAGGCGTGGGGTCAGGCCACGTTGTGCGGCGTGGCAGGCAAGGGCGAGCTGCTCGAGGTCTTGCCGCGGTTGCTCATCACGGGCCGGCGCGTGACCGGATCGTCGTTCGGCGGCGTCAAGGGCCGAACGCAGGTGCCGCAGCTCGTCGACCGGTGGCTGGCCGGCGAGATCGACGTCGACGACCTCCTGTCCCACCGGATGGGGCTGGACGACGTCAACGACGCGTTCGAGCTGATGGAGCAGCAGGACGGCATCCGGACGATCCTGGAGGTGAGCTCGTGATCATCGAGCGCTCGATGGCTCCCGGCTGGTTGTCGAACAGCTACCTGATCGGGGACCGAGCGGGTGGGCACGGCGTGCTGATCGACGCGGGTGGTCCCGTGGAGCCGATCCTGGAGGCGATCGAGCGCTTCAGGCTCACGGTCACGCACGTGCTCCTCACCCACCACCACGGCGACCACGTCGCGCACCTCGGCGCATACCGCGAGCGCTTCGGCGTGCCGGCGCTCGCGCATCCGCTCGAGGCTGCGCGGCTCGACGGGGTCGAAGGCCGGCTCTCCGACGGCGACGTCGTCGAGTCCGGCGAGCTTCGCGTTCGCTGCCTGCACACCCCGGGTCACACGGACGGCATGCTCGCCCTCGTTGCCGACGGGGTCGAGTGCTTCACCGGCGACACCCTGTTCGCCGGCTCGGTCGGAGGAGTGCACGCACCCGGGTCGACGACGTTCGAGGATCTGCGCAGCTCGGTGATGGACGTGCTGATGGGCCTCGATCACGGTGTCGTGATCGAACCGGGGCACGTCGGCCACTCGACGATCGGCGTGGAGTGGGAGACGAACCCGTTCGTACGGCTCTGGCGCGGCCTCGACGAGGAGGGAGCCGAGCCGTGCACGGCGCTCGGCGAGCCGGCCACGCTCGTGCTGTGGGGCGACGACTACGACGGCGGCCACAAGGCCTGGGTGCGCTGGCCCGACGGCCGCGACGACATCGTCGCCGGCAGCCGCGTCGAGCTCGGCGGGCGCTAGGATCGGAACTGTGTCGGCGCCGTCCGCGCTCCACTTCACCGGCGATCCGGCGGCGGACGCGCTGCTGGCGAGCGATCCGCTGGCGCTGCTGATCGGATTCGCTCTCGACCAGCAGGTGACCGTCCAGACGGCGTTCTCGGGGCCGCTCAAGCTGCAGCAGCGCCTCGGCCACCTCGACGCCGCACGCATCGCCACGATGGACCCGGCCGCCCTCGAGGCAGCGTTCCGCGAGCGCCCGGCGGTGCACCGCTTCCCGGGCAACATGGCCAGGCGCGTGCAGGAGCTGTGCGCGGTGATTACGTCGGAGTACGACGGAGATGCGGCGCGCGTGTGGACGCAGGCGGCGGACGGCGTCGATCTCGAGCGCCGCATTCGCGCGCTTCCCGGTTTCGGCGACATGAAGGTGATCGCGCTCGGATCGACCCTCGCGAAGCGCTTCGGCGTCGAGGCGGCGCAACCGCTCGTGCCGGGCCATCCGACGCTCGGCGACGTCGACTCCGCGGAGGCGCTCGAGGCGTATCAGGCGGCGAAGCGCGCACACAAGGCCGAGTTGCGCGCCACGCAGAGCACCGTCTGACCGCGGTCATGCCGGAGGGGCGCTCCAGCCGGCGACGCGAACGCCTGCGGAGGTCTGTGCGCGGCTCGAATCCGCGCGAGCGGCTCCCAGGTGCGCATCCGGTGAGCCCGTGCCGATCGAGCTAGGGACGCTGAGCGACGGCGGCCAGCGTGCCGCGGAGGTGGCGCGCGAGGTGGCCGGCTTCCTCGCCCGGTCGGAGCGATCCCTCGACCTGGCGCTCTACGACGTCCGCTTCGAGACGGACGCCGGTGCGGTCGTGCTCGCGGCGCTGCTCGCGGCGCAGCAGCGCGGTGTCATGGTGCGCCTGGCGCACAACGTCGACCACCCCGGGCCGGTTCCGGTGCCCCCGCCACCGGAGATGTCGCCCGACGCGATCGAGAGGCTTCCCATCGAGACTCGCGGCGTGGCCGGGATCCCGGACCTGATGCACCACAAGTTCGTCGTGCGGGACGGCCGCGACGTGTGGACCGGCTCGACGAACTGGACGGACGACTCCTGGACGCGGCAGGAGAACGTGATCGTGCGCGTGCTCGATGCACCCGACCTCGCGGCCGCGTTCGCGATCACGTTCGACCAGCTGTGGGGTCGCGGTCAGGTCGCCGGAACGGGAGCGCAGCCACGGCCCGTCACGGTGAGCGGCGCCTCGGTGCGGCCGTGGTTCTGTCCGGCGTTCGGCGACGCGCTCTCACACCGAGTCGCCAAGCACCTCGGCCGGGCGAGGCGGCGGATCCGGATCGCTTCCCCGGTGCTCACGGCCGGCCCGATCCTCGGCACCCTCGTCGAGGTGATCAACGAGCAGCGCTGCGACATCGCGGGGGTCGTCGACGACACCCAGCTGGACGACGTCTTCCATCAGTGGCGGACGAACGGTGTCAGCGCCTGGAAGATCCCGCTCCTGCGGCAGATCATGACCGGCGCTGACTTCTCCGGGAAGGTGTCCACACCCTGGTCGCCGGTGACCGTGCACGACTTCATGCACGCGAAGCTCGTGGTCGCCGACGACGTCACCTTCGTCGGCTCCTTCAACTTCTCGCGGTCGGGCGAGCGGAACGCGGAGAACGTGCTCGAGATCCGCGATGCGGCGGTGGCCGACCGGCTGGCCGCCTACGTGGACGAGGTCCGCGCGCGCTACCCGCGCACCACCGTCCCCGCCGAGTCGGGCTGATCCGCACGAATCCAGGCGCCTGTGGACACATCGGCACACTCTTGACACAGGTGCAGGCTCAGAGCCTTAACAATTCGTCCCACGCCGGCGCCCGCTCGCACGCCGGCGCTGACGAGGGATGACCGCAGCCCGGTTGCGCCGTAGGGCGACGACAACCCGAGGGGTCGCCCTGCTCGCTGCGGCCGTCACCGTGGCGTCGGTGCTCGTGGCCGTCGTCGCAGCCGCCACGCCGGCGTCCCCGAGGATCGCCGGCTGCCCGGTCTTCCCGCCCGACAACTTCTGGAACCGTCGGGTCGACCGGCTGCCGGTCGCTTCGGGCTCCACCGCGGTCGTCCGCTCGATCGGGCTCGCGGAGCACGTGCACGCCGACTTCGGCTCGGGACTGTGGGACGGCGGCCCGATCGGAATCCCGATCACCGTCGTCGGCCGCGACACGCCACGCTCGCGGGTTGCCTTCGAGTACGCGGACGAGAGCGACCGTGGCCCGTACCCGATCCCGCCGCAGGTGCGGATCGAGGGTGGCCCGGACGCGGACGGGGACCGCCACGCGATCCTCGTCGACCGCGACCTCTGTCGCCTGTACGAGCTCTTCGCGCTGCGACAGGTCGACGGACGCTGGACGGCAGGCTCGGGTGCGATCTGGGATCTCCGCTCCAACCGCCTGCGACCTGCCGGGTGGACGTCCGCCGACGCCGCCGGGCTGGCCATCCTCCCCGGTCTCGCCCGTTACGAGGAGGTCGCGCGCGGCCGCATCGAGCACGCGCTGCGCTTCACCGTCGACCGCACCCGTCGCGCCTACGTCTGGCCGGCGCGGCACTTCGCCAGCGACCTGACCGACCCCGCGCTACCCGCTATGGGAATGCGCCTGCGCCTCAAGCGGGGCTACCCGATCGGGAGCTTCCCGCCGCAGGCTCGCATCGTGCTCCGCGCCCTCAAGGAGTACGGCATGGTCGTCGCGGACAACGGCTCGAGCTGGTACATCACCGGCGCTCCGCACCCGCGCTGGTCGAACGACGACCTGCACGCGCTGCACCGCGTGCCGGGATCGGCCTTCGAGGTGGTCGACACGAGCTCGCTCCGCCCGCGCCGCTGACGTTTCCGCTGCGCAGGGAATACGCATGCCGCACCGGCGTTACTTGATCGAGTGAAGTAACGTTGCTATACATTCTGAAGCGTTAGCCATCGCGAGCGGCTGAGGGATCTGGCCCGTCGAAGCCGCCGCAACCGGGGCCCTGGCCCGTCAGGTGCGACATCCAGCTGCGAGCCGTCCGACCCGGAGCGGCGAGCGGGAAGATGGCAAACGCAACGCGACCACCGAGGTGGCCGCACCCGCAGGGCCTCCGGGAACGGAGGCTCCGCTGCTTCCGGGCACCGATGTCAGCCGGACAACGGCCCACGACGACCGAGAGGAGCAGCAGGCGCGATGGCACCGGAAGCGGCTCCCAGGCGCGGCGCACTCGCCGAGCCCCCCACGCTCGAGCTCGTCCTGAAGCGAAACAGCGTCGAGCGGCTCAAGCGCGAGAAGAGCCCGCTCGGGATCCTCGACGAGCTGCCGCACCTGATCGCCACCGGGTACGCGGACATCCCGGAGGAGGACATCGTCCGGCTCAAGTGGTGGGGCCTGTACCACGACAAGCCCAAGGTCGGCACGTTCATGCTCCGCATCAAGCTCCCGGCCGGCCGCCTCACACCTCTCCAGGCACGCGCCGTGGGAGAGCTCTCGAACACCTACGGCCGCGGCGCAGGCGAGCTCTCGACGCGGCAGACGATCCAGCTGCACTACCTGGCCCTCCCCTCGCTCCCGAGCGTGTTCGACCGGTTGGAGGAGGTCGGGCTGACGACCGCAGGCGCCTGTGGCGACGCGGTGCGCAACGTGACCGGGTGCCCGTTGTACGGCGTCGCCCACGACGAGCTGTTCGACGTCACGCCGGTGGTCGACGAGGTCACCTCGCTTCTTCTACGGCCACCCCGACTACACCGACCTGCCGCGCAAGCACAAGATCTCGATCTCCGCCTGCGCGCACCGGTGCAACGCGCCGGAGATCAACTGCATCTCGCTGGTCGGCGCGATCCACGAGGGTCGCGAGGGCTTCGGGCGTGCTGGTCGGCGGAGGGCTCTCGTCCGTGCCGCGGATCGCACGCGAGCTCGGAGTGTTCGTCCCGAAGGACGAGGCGCTCGACGTGCTGCGCGCGCTGCTCGACGCCTGGAAGGAAGACCTGCGCTACCGCGTCTCCCGGGTCAAGGCCCGCATCAAGTTCATGGTCGACGACTACGGCCCCGAAGGCATGCGCGCCGAGGTCGAGCGCCGTCTCGGTCGCGAGCTGCCAGAGCTTCGCGCTGCCACCGCACCCGCAGACGCGGGCCGACCACCTCGGCGTGCAGCCCGAGAGCCGCGAGGGTCGCTCCTCGATCGGCGTGCCCGTGCACGTCGGCCTGATCTCGGGCGACCAGCTGGTCGGGCTCGCCGCCCTCGCGGAGGAGCTCGGCGACGACATCCGCATCACGCGACAGCAGAACTTCGTGCTCACGGGCGTCGCGACCGAGCGGGTCGACGAGGCTCGCTCCCGGCTGACGCTGCTGGGATTCGACCTCGAGGCGAACGGGGTGCGCGGTGGCTCGATCGCGTGCACGGGCGAGCCGCACTGCAACTTCTCGGTCACCGAGACGAAGACGCGGCTCGACTCGCTGATCCAGGCGCTCGAGCAGCGCTTCGGCGACGCCATCGCCGACCTGCGGCTCCACCTGGACGGATGCCCGCACGCCTGCGCGCAGCACTGGGTCGGCGACATCGGCTTCCAGGGCTCGACGGTGCGCGACGCCGAGGGCAAGCGACACCAGGCGTTCGAGATCTACCTGCGCGGCAGCCTCGGCCCCGAGGCGGCGATCGGGCGCCCGCTGTTCCGCCGCGTGCCGACGTACGAGCTCGACGACACCGTGGCCGGCCTGATCGGCGGCTGGCTCGAGCAACGCACGAGCGATGAGGGATTCCGGTCGTTCTGCGACCGCCTGGACGACGACGCGCGCTGGGCGACGCTCGCGGGCCGCGAGCCGGCGAAGGCCCGAGCCAGAGAGGAGGCAGCAGCGTGACGAGCATCGAACTGCTGGACGACCTGGAGGCAGGCGAGCTCTCGATCGAGTTCGAGGGCCGCGAGCCGTGGGAGCTCCTCGAGTGGGCGATCGACCGCTTCGGGCCGGGTCTCGCGCTCTCGACCGCCTTTCAGGAAGGCGACGTCGCGCTGATCGACATGGCCTACGCGATCGATCCGTCCGTGCGCGTGTTCTCGATCGACACCGGGCGCCTGCCTCAGGAGACGCACGACCTGATCGAAGCCCTCCGCGAGCGCTACCCGGGCCTCGCGCTCGAGCTGCTCTCACCGGACGCCGACCCAGGTGCAGCGGCTCGTCGACCGCAACGGGCCGAACCTGTTCCGCCGCTCGGTCGAGATGCGGCTCCTCTGCTGCAACGTCCGCAAGGTGCAACCGCTCAACCGCGCCCTCGCGGGGCTCGACGCGTGGGTGACCGGGTTGCGGCGCGACCAGTGGGCCTCGCGCTCGGACATCCGCAAGGTCGAGATCGACCACGACCACGACGGGATCGTGAAGCTCAACCCGCTCGCCGAGTGGACCGAGGACGAGGTGTGGGACTACCTCCGCGAGCGGGACGTTCCCGTGCACCCGCTCTACGAGCGCGGCTACACGTCCATCGGGTGCGCGCCGTGCACGCGCGCGGTCGCGCCCGGCGAGCCCGTGCGCGCCGGGCGCTGGTGGTGGGAGACCGACGCGCCGAAGGAGTGCGGCATGCATTGCGCCATCGAGACCGGCGGCTTCGAGCACGAGCTGCACGCCATCCTCGGCGACAAGGCGCACGCATGACCGTCACTGGCACTCAAGGGCGAGGAGCGCGAGGTCGCGCTGGCCGAGGTGGAGGCCGTGCGGGCGGCGGTACCCGAGAGCACGTACCGGGAGCAGCTCGATGCGATCCATGCCGCGTTCGAGGACAGCGGCGCACTCGACCCGAGCGACACGAGCGAGCTCGAGCGGCTGATCACGATCGCCCTCCAGTCGGGTCGCGTCCGCGCGTTGTACGGGCCCGGCGGCGAGCAGGCGCTCCTGCGCCTGTACCGGCGGCTGCCGGCCGGGATCGAGCTCACGCAGAGCGCGGCGGACGTCACGGAGGCGCTCGCCGGCCTGCAGGGCAAGCCGCTGGAGCAGGCGTCGATTGCCGCGGTCGGCCCGGGCGCGTTCACGCTCACGCTCACGGCCGGAGGGCTCAGCCTGAACATCCGCCTCGACCGCCAGGGCGCGCGGCTGGCCAGCGTGGAGGCGTAGGGACGGATGCCGGAGAAGCGCTACTACATGGCGTGCCTCGACCTCCAGGGGCGAGACGTGCTCGTCGTCGGCGGCGGCCCGATCGCGCTGGAGAAGGTCGAGGGCCTGCTCGACTGCGGCGCGCGCGTGACCGTCGTCGCCCAGCAGATCGTGCCCGACCTCGACCGTCCAGGCGTCGAGCTCGTTCGCCGTGCGTATCGCACCGAGGATCTCGACGGACGTTTCCTCGTCGTGGCCGCGACGGCGACCGAGTCGGTCAACCGCCGCGTGTTTCGCGACGCCGAGGCACGGTCGCTGCTCTGCAACGTCGTCGACGTGCCCGAGCTCTGCAGCTTCATCCTCCCCGCGGTGCACCGCGTCGACCCGATCGCCGTCGCCATCTCGACGGGCGGCGCCTCGCCCGCGCTCGCGCAGCGCCTCCGAGACGAGGTGGCGCAGGTCGTCACGCCGGAGCACGCGACGCTTGCGCGCCAGCTGCGTGACGTGCGGCCCTGGGCGAAGTCCCACTACCCCACGTACCAGGCCCGGCGTGCCTTCTTCCAGCAGCTCGTCGAGGAGCGACTCGGATGACCCCACGTGGCTGGCGGCCGCCATTGACGCGCGTTCCTCGGGCGTCGCTCGCGGTGCCCGGCCGGAGGGAACAGTATGAAAATACGGACCCGGAGAGCCGGGTGCCGCGAGCGGCGTCAGGCGGCGGCGGAGGCCGGCTCTGCCGGCCGGGAGCCGACGACGGCGAGGGACGCGCGTGAGCGTGGCGCTGGTCGGAGCAGGCCCTGGCGATCCCGGGCTGATCACCGTCCGCGGGCTCGAGCTGCTGCGCTCGTGCGACGCCGTCGTCTACGACCGCCTCGTCGCCGCCGAGCTGGTCGACGAGGCACCTGCCGACGCGTTGCGGATCTGCAGGGACGGCCTCGACCAGGCGGCGGTCGACCGGCTGCTGGTGGCGCTCGGCGGCGAGCTGGACGTCGTTCGGCTGAAGGGCGGCGACCCGTTCGTGTTCGGTCGCGGTGGCGAGGAGGCGCTCGCACTGGCCGAGGCTGGTGTCCCGTTCGAGATCGTCCCGGGGGTCTCGTCCCTCGCCGCCGTGCCCGCCGCGGCGGGTATCCCGGTCACGCACCGGGGCCTCTCCGACCGCGTCACGATCGCCACCGCCCACGCGGCCGACGGGTCGGAGCCGGACTACGCACAGCTCGCGGCTGCCGGTGGCACGCTCGTCCTCTTCATGGGCCTCGGCCGGTTGGCGGCGCTGGCCGACGGGTTGATCGCAGCCGGGCTGTCGTCCGACACGCCGGCGGCCGTCATCTCGCGTGGCACGCTGCCCGACCAGTCGACGGCGACGGCGTCGCTCGCGGAGATCGCGGAGGAGGCAGCGGGCCTGCCCGGACCGGCGCTCGTGATCGTGGGAGACGTGGTCGGTCTCGCGGGCCTGCTCTCGCCGACGCCGGCCACGCTCGCCGCGCGTTGACGTAGAACTCGCAGCCGATGGTGCATCAGGCGGGCGACGAGCGGCTGCGCGCGGACGTGCGACTGCTCGGCGACCTGTTGGGTCAGGTGCTCGTCGAACAGGAAGGCCAGGCGTTCCTTGCGCTCGAGGAGCGCGTTCGGCATCTGGCGCGCGACGCACGCTCCGGTGGTGACGCGAAGAGCCTGGAGGACACGGTGGCGCGCCTCGACGTGCCGACCAAGGCCAAGGTGCTCGCAGCCTTCTCGCTCTTCTTCCAGCTCGCCAACATCGCCGAGCAGCATCACCGAGTGCGCCGACGTCGCGACTACGAGCGGGAAGGCTCGACCGCGCGAGAGTCGGTGGCCGAGGCGACGGACCGTCTCGAGGGGGCCGGTGTCGCGGGTGAGGAGCTGGCCCGGGCGGCGCTCAGGCTCCGCGTCGAGCCGGTGCTCACGGCACACCCGACGGAGGCAACGCGTCGCGGCGTGCTCGCCGCCCATCAGAGGATCGCCAGGCGGCTGCGAGCGCTCGACGACCCCTGGTTGACACCACTCCGCCACGAGCGGGTGATCGCCGGCCTGCGCGCCGAGATCACGGTGCTGTGGCAAACCGACCCCGTCCGCTCGACCCGCCCGCGCGTGGTGGACGAGATCAGGACGGGGCTGTGGTTCTTCGAGACGTCCCTGTGGCACGCCGTCCCGACGGTCGTGCGCGCGCTGCGGCGTGCTGTTCCGTCCGCTCCCGCCCCACTCCGGTTCGGCTCCTGGATCGGCGGCGACATGGACGGCAACCCCAGCGCCGGCGCCGAGACGATCCGCGAAGCAGTCGAGCGGTCGCGGGCCCTGGCCCGCACGCTCCTGATGCAGGACGTGCGCGCGCTGGCGGCCGCCTGGGGCATGTCGTCCAGCGTCACGGGTCCGATCCCCGAGCTGGACGTGGACGGCGACGAGCCCTACCGAGCCTTCCTGACTGCGATCTGGGAACGGCTGCGCACGGACGACTACGCCACGGGCGGCGATGTGGCGCGCGACCTGGGACGCGTGGACGCGGCGCTGCGTGCGCACCAGGGCTCGGCGATCGCCGACGGGGAGCTTGCCGACCTCAGGGTGAGGGTGGACGTCTTCGGCCTGCACCTGGCATCGCTCGACGTCCGCGCACATGTCTCCGAGGTGCGCTCCGAGAGCCCACGGCTCCGAGCGGCCCTCGACGAGGTCGCCGCCGCACAGGCCCGCTACGGGCCAGAGTGCGTCTGCAGGCTCGTCGTGTCGATGACCGCCTCGGCCGGCGATGTCACGACGGCGGAGCGGCAGGTCGCCGACGCGGGGCGCGCCTCCAGGTCGTGCCGCTGCTCGAGACGGTGGCCGACCTGCGCGGCGCGCCGGCCCTCGTCGCGGAGCTGCTCGACGCGTCGCCCCGGAGCGCGCTCGAGGTGATGGTCGGCTACTCCGACTCGGGGAAGGACGGTGGACCGCTCACCGCCCAGTGGGAGATCTACCGGGCGCAGGAGGCGCTCGTCGAGCTCACGGCGCGGCGCGGCGTCGAGCTGACGGTGTTCCACGGCCGCGGCGGCAGCGCCGGTCGTGGTGGCGGGCCGACGCACGCGGCGATCCTGGCCCAGCCCCCCGGGTCGGTCGACGGCAGGATGCGCCTCACGGAGCAGGGCGAGAAGATCTCGTTCGCCTACGGGCTGCACGGGCTCGCCGAGCGCAACCTCGAGGCGGTCGTGGCCGCCACGCTGCTGACGGCGGTGCCCGCCGCCGCGGAGCCCGTGGCGGCCGACCCCGATGCGCGCGACCTGATGAGCGGTCTCGCGGCGACCGCCGAGGCGGCGTACCGCGCGCTCGTCTGGGACGAGCCTGAGTTCCCGGCCTTCTTCCGCTCGTTGACACCGGTGGACGAGCTGGCGCTGCTCGAGATCGGGTCGCGACCGGCGACACGGCCCGAGACGGCCGATCGCGGCGAGATCGAGGCGCTTCGCGCGATCCCGTGGGTGTTCGCGTGGACGCAGACGCGCTGTCTGCTCCCTGCCTGGTACGGCTGCGGCAGCGCCTTCGCGGAGGCGCCGCTCGAGACGCTGCAGCGCCTCTACCGCGTCTGGCCCTTCTTCCGCTCGCTGGTCGACAACCTCGAGATGACGCTGGCCAAGACGTCGCTCGAGATCGCCGCCTCCTACCTGCGGCTCGTGCCCCAGTCGGAGGCGCGGTCGCGGTTGTGGGCAGCGATCGAGGCGGAGCATGCGCGCACGGTCGCGTCAGTGCTCGGCATCGTCGAGTCCGGCCAGCTGCTCGAGCGGCACCCGGTGCTCCAGCGCTCGATCCGCCTCCGCAACCCCTACGTCGACCCGATGAACGCGATCCAGGTGGAGCTGCTCGCGGCCCACCGCGCTGGCGACGAGTCCGCCACCCGGCCGCTGCTGCGCTCGATCGCAGGGATCGCGGCGGGGCTGCGCAACACCGGCTAGCAGAGCCTCCAATTGCGCAATCCCGGCCACGCGGCCCATTCCGTGATCTCGCGCAGCGAGATCCCGCTTGCGGCCGGCTACGGCCGGTCGTGGAACACGGCCTCGACGTTGTTGCCGTCGGGGTCGAGCAGGAAGGCGCCGTAGTACCCGGGGTGGTAGTGCGCCCGCTCGCCTGGCGGGCCGTTGTCCGTGTAGCCGGCCGCGACCCCGGCAGCGTGGAAAGCGTCGACCTCAGCCCGGCCCGCCGCGGCGAAGGCGACATGCACGTTCCGCGAGACCGGCGCGCCGTCGCTGACGATGATGATCGAGAAGTCGCCCCATTCGGCGAACTCCGCGTCGTCGGACGCGTACCCCGGCGCGTGGCCGAGCGGCGCGAGCACCGTGTCGTAGAACCGCTTGCTCGCCTCGTAGTCCGTGACGCGGAGCGTGACGTGGTCGATCACGCGACACCCTCGAGCAGGAACGCTCGGCTCTCGGCGAGCATCTCGCGGGCGATCACGAGGCGCTGGATCTCCTGGGTGCCCTCGTAGATCTGGGTGATCTTGGCGTCGCGCATGAAGCGCTCGACCGGGTACTCCTTGACGTAGCCGTAGCCGCCGAGGACCTGCACCGCGTCGGTCGTGACCTGCATGGCCACGTCGCCGCAGAGCAGCTTGGCCATCGCGGAGGCCTTGGTCAGCTCCTCCTCGGCCGCACCGTCGTCGACCATGCGGCCAAAGCGGTACAGCAGGCCGCGGGCGGCCTCGCACATCGTCTCCATGTCGGCCAGCTTGGCCGCGATCAGCTGATGCTGCGCGATCGGCTGGCCCATCGTCTCCCTCGTGCGCGCGTACTCGAGCGCGTAGTCGGTCGCCCCCTGCGCGATCCCCAGCGCCTGCGCCGCCACACCCGGCCGCGAGCGGTCGAGGATCCGCATCGCCAGCCTGAAGCCGGTCCCTTCGTCGCCCAACCGGTTGGCCACGGGCACCCGGCAGCCGTCGAACAGAAGCTCACCCGTCGTCGACCCGGCGATGCCCAGCTTCGCCTCCAGCCGCGCCACCTCGAACCCCGGCGTATCGGCCTCCACCACGAACGCGCTCACCCCCGCATGCCCCGCCTGCGCATCGGTCTTGGCGAACACCGTGTACAGGTGCGCCACACCGGCGTTGGTGATGAACCGCTTCGAGCCGTCCAGCACGTACGCCTCACCGTCCAACCGCGCCGTCGTGCGCATCGCCGCCGAGTCCGACCCCGACCCCGCCTCGGTCAGCGCATACGCCGCCAGCCACTCTCCCGAAGCCAGGCGCGGCAGATACCGCGCGTGCTGCTCCGCCGAACCACCCAGCTTCAGCCCCAGCGAGCCCAGCTCCTGCACCGCCAGGATCAGCCCGCTCGTGGCGCAGACCTTCGACACCTCCTCGATCGCCACCAGCGACAGCAGCGTCCCCGACCCCGTGCCACCGTGCTCCTCGGAGAAGAACAGGCCGAACATGCCGTGCTCGCGGAACAGCTCCACCACGTCCCACGGGAACTCGTGTGACTCGTCGATCTCCGCAGCGCGCGGCGCGATCCGCTCACGCGCCAGCGCGCGCACCAGCTCACGCACCTCACGCTGCTCGTCCGACAGCGGATCCCACGCCATCAGAACACCGGCTGCTCGCGCCAGATGCCCCACACCGACCTGAAGGCATCGCAGATCTCGCCGAGCGTGACGTGTGCGCCGACGCCCTCGACGAGCAGGGGCATGAGGTTGACATCGGGACGGGCGGCGGCCTCGGTGATCCGGGACAGGCTCTGCTCGACGGCAGCCGCGTCGCGTCGCGCTTTGAACGCGCGCAGCCGTTCGATCTGCCTGCCCTCCAGCGCAGCGTCGATCTTGAGGATCTCGGGCGGCGTCTCGTCGGCGAGCTGGTACCGGTTGACGCCCACGATCACCCGCTGACCGGCTTCGACCTCCTGCTGGTAGCGGTACGAGGCCTCCGCGATCTCGACCTGCGGCATGTTGCGCTCGATCGCGGCCACCATGCCGCCAAGCTCGTCGATGCGCCGGAAGTAGTCGTACGCCTGCCGCTCGAGCTCGTTCGTCAGGTGCTCCACGTAGTAGGCGCCGCCGAGCGGATCGATCGTGTTCACCACCCCGGTCTCGTGCGCGATCACCTGTTGCGTACGAAGCGCGAGCCTGACCGCGTCCTCGGTCGGCAGCGCCAGCGCCTCGTCGAACGAGTTCGTGTGCAGCGACTGCGTCCCGCCGAGCACTGCCGCGAGCGCCTCGATCGCGGTGCGCACGATGTTCACCTCGGGCTGCTGCGCGGTCAGCGACACCCCCGCCGTCTGCGTGTGGAACCGCATCAGCAGGCTGCGCTCGTCCTTGGCGCCGTACCGTGTCGCGCAGCTCCCTGGCCCAGATGCGCCGCGCGGCCCGGTACTTGGCGATCTCCTCGAAGAAGTCGAGGTGCGCGTTGAAGAAGAACGACAGCCGCGGCGCGAACACGTCGATCTCGAGCCCGCGCTCGAGCGCCCACTCCACGTAGGTGAAGCCGTCCTTCAGCGTGAACGCGAGCTCCTGCGCCGCCGTCGAGCCCGCCTCGCGGATGTGGTAGCCCGAGATCGAGATCGGATGCCACAACGGCATCTCCCGCGCGCAGAACTCGACCATGTCCGTCACCAGCCGCATCGACGGCTGCGGCGGGAAGATGAACTCCTTCTGCGCGATGTACTCCTTGAGGATGTCCGTCTGGATCGTCCCGCGCAGCCGATCGCGCGGCACCCCCTGCCGCTCCGCCACGACCACGTACATGGCCAGGGCCACCGCCGCCGTCGAGTTGATCGTCATCGACGTCGACACCTCGCCGAGCGGGATGCCGGAGAACAGGATCTCCATGTCCTCCAGCGACGCCACCGCCACGCCCTCGCGACCCACCTCCCCCTCGGCCCGCGCGTGATCCGAGTCGACCCCCATCAGCGCCGGCATGTCGAACGCCGTCGAGAGCCCCGTCTGGCCGTGGTCGAGCAGGTAGCGAAACCGTGCGTTCGTCTCGGCCGCCGTGCCGAAGCCCGCGAACTGGCGCATCGTCCACAGCCGGCCGCGGTACATCGACGGATACACCCCCCGCGTGAACGGGAACGCCCCCGGCAGGCCGAGCTCCGCCTCCTCGTCCACCGGCACCGTGGCCGAGGTGTACAACGGCTCCACGTCGAGGCCCGAGATCGTCGAGAACAGCTCGCCCTCCCGTAGCGGCGTGGCCGCGTACCGCTCGCGCCACACCTCCAGCGCGCTCGTCCGGTCGCGATGTCCCGTCGTCGTCATCTTCGTCCCTGAGAGTGCCACGCGGTCACGCCGCGAGGCACACCACCTCGCCAACGAGCGCCGGCGTCTCGGTCTCCTCGCGCCTCAGCCGGCGGCGACGATCTCGGCCGGGACGATGCGGCTCACCTCGACGATCGAGTCGACCGGCACGTTCGCGCGCCGCGCAGCCGCCACGATCGCGTCCGGTGTCGGCGCCTCGTAGAGGCAGTACGTGCGCTGCCGGTCGGCCGAGAGGAACGAGAACAGCCAGCTGACGCCTTCGTCGGCGTTGACGTTCTCGATCAAGCGGACATCGTCGGCGGTCAGGTCGAGCTGCTCGGCGAACGTGCGCTCGATCACGAACAGTGGCATGGGTCGATCGTACCGCGTCAGGTCGTGACAAGACCACGCCGGTGAGCGTACGCCGCTGCCTCGGTGCGGTTGCCACACCCGGTCTTGCGCAGGATGGCGCGGATGTGGTTCGCGGCGGTGTGCTCGCTGATGTGCAGCCGAGCCTCCGATCTCGCGGTTGGAGAGCCCCTGCGACACGAGCCGGAGGATCTCGACCTCACGGCCCGTGAGCCCGTCCGGCGCCCGTCGCGACGAGTCGACGGACTCCCCGAGGACGGCGACCCGCGACGTGATGCCCCGCAGGCCGATCTCCTCGGCCAGCGCCACCGCCTCGCCGAGCAGCGCCGACGCCCGCGCACGGTCGTCGCCGGCCGCGCGCGCCATGAGCAGGCGCGCGTACTCGAGCGAGGTGTGAGCGACCCAGGTTCGCGCGCCGAGCGCCGTGTTCAGCGCGAGGGCCGCTTCGAAGTGCCGTTCCGCCCGGTCCCAGTCGCCGAGGACGGTGGCGAGCATCCCGAGGTACCGGTCTGCGGCTCCGTAGCACGCGACCAGATGGCCGATCTGCACGTTCGTGCCGCCGAGCAGCTCGAGCACCGGGTACAGGACAGCGGCTGTCTCCACGTCACCGACCAGCGAGCACGCGTCGGTCATGTACGTCAGCGCGCCCAGCCAGAGCGACTCGCGCAACGGCTCCAACCCGCCGGCGCGGATCCGCGCGAGCTCCTTGCGCGCCTCGGCCTCCATGCCGAGCCCGGCAAGCACGGCCGCGAGCCCGGGGCCCCAGGACGAGCCGCGCTCCGCTGCGAGCAGGCGCACGACCGGCGCCAGCTCCGCCAGCCTCCCCTGCTCGCGGCGCAGGCCGAACATCTGGATGCCGTACACGCCGGACGCGTCGCGTCCTGTCAGCAGCCTGCTCCACTCATGCGAGCGAAGCGCCGCGGCCTCCGCCTCCGCGAGATCGCCGTCGCACAACGCGAGGGCCGAGGCGTAGTGCTCCGCGACGTGAAGCCGGAACGGCTCGTTCAACCGTCGGGCCAGCGCGAACAGCCCTTGCAGCGCCTCGTGCGCCGCGCCGTGATCGCAGAGGGCCACCCAGGACGGCACGAGCCACCAGAGGGCCTCCGCCTGGATCTCGACGTCGGCGAGCTCCTCCCCGATCGCCACCGCCTCGGTCAGCATTGCGTTGATCTCGTCGTTGGAGCGAGCGCCGCGCGACCAGTAGGCCGACGCCAGCACCCAGCCGAGCGCAGCACGCTCGCCCTGTTCCCGTGCCATGGCCGTCGCTTCGTCCCGTACCGGGACGGCCTTCGCTTGCTCGCCTCGGAAGTCGAGCGCGCGCGTCAGGGCCCCGAGCAAGCGCACGCGCAGCTCCGAAGGCACAGGATCGAGCGCGGCGACCGCCTCCTCGAGCAACTCGACGGCGCCGCCGTCGCGGATCGCGGGACGCCAGCACGCCTCCTCGAACCCGATCGCGGCACGGGCAAGCAGCTCAGGGTCGTCGAGCGACCGTGCGATCTGGGCCGTCTCCCGGAACGCGTCGAGCGCGTCGGTCGAGCGGCCGGCCCGGTGAGAGACGTCGCCGAGCTCGAGACACACGAGCGCCCGCTCGCGAGGATCCGCGAGACCGAGCACCAGCGCCGTGCGCAGGCGGTCGACGGCCTCCTCGAACGCCAGGGCCTCGGCCGCCGACTTGGCGGCGAGGAGGCTGTACGAGACGGCGCGGTCGACGTCGCCGATCGGAGCAGCCTCGGCGTAGTGATGGGCGAGCGCCGCCACACGGCCATGCGCGTCGCCGTGGGGCGGGCTGCTCTCCAGCGCCTGCGCCACGCGCGCGTGCATCTCTGCTCGACGCGACGCCGAGACTCGGTCGAGGACGGATCGCCGCACCAGCTCGTGGGCGAACCGGTAGGCGAGGCGGCGGCCCGCCGCCTCGGTCACGAGCCCGCTGCGCTCCGCCTCGTCGGTCGCATCGAGCAACGCGCTCTCCTCGAGATCCGAGGCGCGACGGACGGTGTCGAGCTCGAAGGTGCCGCCGACCGTCGCACCGAGCTCCAACACGGTCGTCGTCGCGGGGCCGAGCCTGGCAAGCCGTTGTGTGACGACCTCGCGCACCGTCTCCGGGGTTCCGATCTCGCCCACCGGCCGGGCGAGGCGGACCGTGGCCGCGTCCACTTCGACCGCGCCGGTGTCGACGAGCTCCCGCCACAGCTCGGTGAGCAGGAACGCGCTACCGCCGGTGAGGCTGCCGATCGCCGCGGTCACCTCGGGACCGGCCTCGAAGCCGGTCGCGAGACGGACGAACTCGGCCACCTCCGCGTCGCTCAGGCCGCCGAGGCGCATGCGTGTCACACCCTCCGAGCGCGAGACGTCGACGAGGGTCTCCGCGAGGGGAGCCGGCACGTCCGCCTCCGCGTCCCGAAACGTGACGACCACGAGCAGGCGCGCGGTCGCACCGGTGCGCACGAGGTGGCGGAGGAGCAGCAATGTCGGGACATCGGCCCAATGCGCGTCCTCCAGCACGAGCAGCACCGGCGACCGCTCGCTGACCGCCGTGAGCAGCTGGGTGACCGCCGTGTGCAAGCGGTGCCGCTCGGCGTCCACGTCCACGGCGAGGGGCGCGGGCAGGTCGCCGACCACCGCCGTGAGGTCCGGCAGAACACGAGTCAGCTCACCGCCGGCCGGTCCGAGATCGGCGCGGAGCTGCTCCGGGTCCGCGCCGCGCACGAACCGGTCGAGGGCCTCGGCGAACGGCCCGTACGAGCGGGCGACGACGGCGTCGCACGCCCCGTACAGCACGACGGCGCCGTCATCCGACAGGTGGTGGGCGAGCTCGCGCACGAGCCGGCTCTTGCCGGAGCCCGGTTCGCCCCCGACGAGCGCCACCCGCCTGCCTTCGCCACGCGCTCGTGGGAGGAGCGCGCGGAGCGTCGCGAGCTCCCGCGCGCGCCCGACGAAGGGGTACGACGGGGGCAGGCGGAGGGGCCCGGGGAGTGACGTCTTGGCCGTCACGAGTAGTCAATTCTGATCATCTCGCATCCGGCGATGGGAAGAAAGGTGGGTCAGGACGCGTCATGACATCGAGGTCGGGGAGTCCTACCCTCGACCACACACCGAACACAGGAGGACGATGTGAGTACGACGGTATCTGCGGCCAGCACCGCTCGATCCGAGTTGGGCGGCTCGTTCGAGGGCGAGCTCATCGGCCCGGACGACGCCGGCTACGACGAGTCACGCGCCCTGTTCAACGCCATGATCGACAAGCGCCCTGCGCTCCTCGCACGACCCACCGGGCCTGACGAGATCGCCCAGGTGATCCGCTTCGCGCGCCAGCACGACCTGCCGCTCGCGATTCGCGGCGGCGGGCACAACGGCGGTGGCCTGGGCAGCGTCGACGCGGGAGTCGTCTGCGACCTGTCGCTGATGAAGGCGATCGACGGTCGATCCCACGGCCGGCACCGTTCGCGTCGGCGGCGGCAGCCTGTGGCAGGAGGTCGACGCAGCCACCTCCGAGCACGGGCTCGCGGTTCCGGGCGGGATCATCTCGACCACGGGTGTGGCCGGCCTGACGCTCGGCGGCGGGCACGGCTACCTCACGCGCAGCCACGGGCTGACGATCGACAATCTCCTGTCGGCGAACATGGTGCTCGCGGACGGCTCGCAGGTCACGGCCAGCGCCGACGAGCATCCGGATCTCTTCTGGGCGATCCGCGGCGGCGGCGGCAACTTCGGCGTCGTGACCGAGTTCGTCTTCAAGGCGCATCCCGTGGCGACGGTGGTCGGAGGGCCGACGTTCTGGGCGCTCGAGGACACCGACGCGCTGCTCGCCGCCTACCGCGAGTGGCTGCCGACCGCCCCGCGCAATGTGACCGGCTTCTTCAACTTCCACACGATCCCGCCCGCGCCGCCGTTCCCGGAGGAGATCCACATGCGCAAGGTGTGCGGCATCGTCTGGTGCGTGGACGCCACGGACGAGGAGGCCGAGAAGGCCATGGCGCCGATGCTCGAGATCGCCGAGCCGCTCATGCACGGTGTGGGCCGCATGCCGCTCAAGGACCTGAACGCGGCCTTCGACGGCCTCTACGGGCCTGGCGACCAGTGGTACTGGCGTGGCGACTTCGTCAACGAGATCCCCGACGAGGCGATCGCCCGGAACAGGGACTGGAACGATCGGATGCCGACCTGGAAGTCCGGCTCGCACATCTACCCGATCGACGGCGCCGCACACGACGTCGCAGCCGAGGACACCGCGTTCGCGTTCCGCACCGCGACCTGGTCGCAGGTGTTCATCGGCGTCGATGCCGACCCGGCCCAGGCACCGACCCTGCGCGACTGGGCGATCGGCTACTGGGAGGCACTGCACCCCTACTCGGCCGGTGGCGCGTACGTGAACTTCATGATGGACGAGGGCCAGGCACGGGTGAAGGCGACGTACGGGGTGAACTACGAGCGGCTGTCGCAGGTCAAGGCCGCGTACGACCCCGACAACGTGTTCCGCGTGAACCAGAACATCGTCCCGGCGGCGTAGACGATCCCGAGGGGACTGCTCCCCATCCGGGGGCAGTCCCCTGCAGTGCCGGCCCAACCCTGCCGATATCCCGGAGATGAGGGCGCTCGCCGTCGTCGTCGCCGTGCCACTCGCGCTGGTGGGATGGCAGTGGTGGAGCGACCGCTCTGCGGAGCGGATGCTGACGCCCATCGCCTCGCAGGTCGCGGGCCGCGAGGTGGTGGTCGACTGCCAGAGCCTGTGGGCCAACCTCCTCGACGCGCTCCCTCGACACGGCGAGGTGCGCTTCGACGCCAACGGCGTGCCGGAGCCTCGCATCTTTCTCACCCACCAGACCTGCGACCGGTTGCAGGCCTTCGCCGACAGCCCGCGGCACGGTGAGCTCGATTGCCTGCGCTCGCTCGACTGGTCGCAACCGGTCGCGCTCCATCCGCGCTCCGAGTGCTACGACCGATCCTCGCGGACGGTCTACGCGCTGATGACCCTGGCTCACGAGGCGTACCACACGGCCGGCGAGATGAACGAAGCGGTGACGAACTGCTACGCCATCCAGGCGATGGCGTTCGTGTCGGTGCGACTCGGCGCGGAGCGCGACGAAGCGGAGCTCGTCGCCCGCGCGATGGCGGCGCTCGCGCCGCTGCAGAGCGGCGGTTACGGCACCGACCGCTGCCGCGCCGGCACCGAGCTCGACCTGCATCCGGAGACACGCGCCTTCCCGACCGAGGATCCGATCGTCGCGCCGAGGGGCGACCGCGGGCGGTCGTAGAGGCCGATCAGCGGCGGTGCGAGGGGTGACACCCCAGGCTGGTCCGTAGAATCACCGCGCGGTGAAGGCGCTCGTCAAGGCACGCGCGGAACCGGGTCTGTGGCTCGAGGAGGTGCCGGAGCCGGTGATCGGGATCAACGACGTGCTGATCCGGGTGCGGAGGACGGGGATCTGCGGCACCGATCTGCACATTCACCGCTGGGACGAGTGGGCGCGGCAGACGATCCCGGTGCCGATGGTGGTGGGGCACGAGTTCGTGGGGGAGATCGTGGCGGTGGGGTCGAACGTGAGCGACTTCCACGCGGGGGATGTCGTGTCGGGTGAGGGTCACGTGGTGTGTGGCCGCTGTCGCAACTGCATGGCGGGCCGTCGTCATCTGTGTGCGCACACGATCGGGCTGGGGGTCAACCGGCCGGGTGCGTTCGCCGAGCTGGTGGCGCTGCCGATGACGAACATCTGGCACCACTGGCCGGGTGTGGACGAGGAGGTGGCGGCGATCTTCGACCCGTTCGGGAACGCGGTGCACACGGCGCTCGCCTTCCCGGTGCTGGGGGAGGACGTGCTCGTCACCGGGGCGGGGCCGATCGGCTGCATGGCGACGGCGGTCGTGCGTCACGCGGGCGCCCGCCATGTGGTCGTGACCGACCTGAACCCGTACCGGCTCGAGCTCGCGAGCCGCATGGGCGCGACACTGGCCGTCGATGCGCGCAGCCGCGACCTGCACGAGGTGCAACGCGAGCTGGGCATGACCGAGGGCTTCGACGTGGCGCTCGAGATGTCCGGCAGCGAGGCGGCGCTGCAGTCGATCCTGGACAACATGGCGCACGGTGGCCGGATCGCGCTGCTCGGGATCCCGGCGGGCGAGATCGGGATCGACTTCAACCGGATCGTGTTCGACATGCTCACGATCAAGGGGATCTACGGCCGTGAGATGTACGAGACCTGGTACCAGATGTCCGTCATGCTGCAGTCCGGCCTCGACATCACCCCCGTCATCACGCACCGCTTCGCCTACGACGAGTTCGAGGAGGCCTTTCGCATCGCCGGCTCCGGCGAGTCCGGCAAGGTGATCCTCGACTGGACCGACGCCTGAGAGGACACGCATGTACGGAGCGCTGCAGGACGACCTGACGTCGCGGCTGGCCGAGGTGCGCGAGGAAGGGCTGTACAAGACCGAGCTGGTGATCACGACGCCGCAGTCGGCGCACGTCGAGGTGGAGGGACGCGGCGAGATGCTCAACCTCTGCGCGAACAACTACCTCGGCCTCGCCAGCCACCCGGAGATCGTCGCCGCCGCACACGAGGCGCTCGACCGTTGGGGCTTCGGCATGGCCTCGGTGCGGTTCATCTGCGGCACGCAGGCCGTCCACCGGGAGCTCGAGGAGCGACTGTCGGCCTTCCTCGGCACCGAGGACACGATCCTCTACAGCTCCTGCTTCGACGCGAACGGCGGCCTCTTCGAGGCGCTCCTCGGCCCCGAGGATGCCATCGTCTCCGACGCGCTCAACCACGCCTCGATCATCGACGGCATCAGGCTCTGCAAGGCCGCCCGGCACCGCTACGCAAACAGCGACCTGGACGAGCTCGAGGCCCGCCTGCAGGAGGCAGCAGGCGCCCGCTACCGGCTGATCGCCACCGACGGCGTCTTCTCGATGGACGGCTACGTCGCCAAGCTCGACGCGGATCTGCGAGCTCGCCGAGCGCCACGACGCCCTCGTGATGGTCGACGACTCGCACGCCGTCGGCTTCGTCGGCCCGCGAGGCCGCGGCACCCCCGAGCTGCACGGCGTCACCGACCGCGTCGACATCCTCACGGGCACGCTCGGCAAGGCGATGGGCGGCGCCTCAGGCGGCTACGTCTCCGGGCGGCGCGAGATCGTCGAGCTGCTGCGCCAGCGCTCCCGCCCGTACCTGTTCTCGAACAGCGTCGCCCCGCACGTCGCCGCCGCCACGCTCAAGGCCCTCGACCTGATCGAGACCACCCCCGCCCTCCGCGCCACCCTCGACGAGAACACCGCCCATCTTCCGTCGGCGCATGACCGAGCTCGGCTTCGACATCCTCCCCGGCACGCACCCGATCGTCCCCGTGATGATCGGCGACGCCGTGCGCGCCTCACGCCTGGCCGAACAGCTCCACGCACGCGGTGTCTACGCCGTCAGCTTCTCCTTCCCGGTCGTACCGCGCGACCAGGCACGCATCCGCACCCAGATGTCGGCCGCCCACACACGGGCGGACCTCGACCACGCCGCGGACGCGTTCGTCGCGGCACGGGAGGCCGTCACGTGATCCTCGAGGGCGGCGTGATCCGCACGATGGACGCCGCCCTCGGCCGCGTCGGCGCGCTCGCGATCGCCGGCGACCGCGTGGCCGGCGGCGTCGGGACGCACGAGCTCGCGCTGCCGACGCCCGACCACGTCGACCTGCGCGGCCGCTGCGTGCTCCCGGCATTCACGGACAGCCACGTGCACTTCCCGAGCTGGTCGCTCGCGCAGCGCGACATCCAGCTCGAGGGCGCTGGCTCTGCTCGACAGAGGCGCTGGACCGGGTGCGTGCCAGGACCGGCACCGGAACGTGGGTGCGCGGCAGAGGCTGGCGTGATGCCGACTGGCCGCAGCCGCCGACGGCCGCCGCGCTCGACCAGGTGACGGGTCGACACCCCGGCGGCGCTCTTCTCGAAGGACTACCACTCGCTCTGGCTCAACACCGCGGCGATCACGCTCGCGAACGGCGACCTCCAGGTGCCCGGCGGCGTCGTGGAGCGAGACGACGAGCGGCGTGCCGACGGGCGTCCTGCGCGAGGAGTCCGCGTGGCAGTTCCGCGAGCGGTTCGTGACCGTCTCGGAGGACGAATGGGTGAACGCGACGCGGGTCGGCATGCGGATCGCGAACAGCCCGCGGCGTCGCCGCCATCCACGACAAGGACGGCTGGCTCGGCGCGCCGGCCATCTTCGGTCGCATCCACGAGCGGGAAGGGCTCACGCTGCGGGTCTGGCAGTCGCTGCCCCACGAGAAGGTGCGCGAGCTCGCCGAGCTCCGGCTGCGACCCCGCCTCGGCGACGACTTCCTGCGGCTCGGCTACCTGAAGGCGTTCATGGACGGCACGCTCGGCTCGCAGACCGCGTGGCTGCTCGACGGGTCGGGCGTCGTGATCACGAGCGGCGAGGAGCTGGCCGAGATCATCCGCGCCGGCGCCGCCGCCGGCTGGCCCGTGGCGGTGCACGCGATCGGCGACCAGGCCAACCGCGCGGCGCTCGATGCGTTCGAGGCGACACGCGCCGTCTGGCAGCCGCTCGGGTTGCGGCACCGCATCGAGCATGCGCAGTGCCTGGCGCCCGAGGACCTCGGACGCTTCGCGGAGCTCGGCATCGCCTGCTCGGTGCAGTTCTCGCACGCGCCTTCCGACCGCGACCTCGCCGAGCGCTTCTGGCCGACGCGCCTCGACGGCGCCTACGCCTTCAGGTCGCTGTGGGAGTCGGGCGCGGTGGTGGCGAACGGGTCGGATGCCCCTGTCGAGGAGCTCGATCCCCTGGCCGGCATCCGGGCCGGCGTCCTGCGGACGATCGACGACCGCCCGGCCTGGCACCCCGACCAGGCGCTCACGATGGAGCAGGCGCTGCTCGCCTCGACGGTGACGCCGGCCTGGCTGGCGGGCGACGAGCGACGCCGCGGCCGGCTGCTGCCGGGCTTCCTCGCAGACCTCGTCGTCCTGAGCCGCGACCCGCTGGAGTGCCCGGCCGACGAGCTCGAGTCGATCGAGGTCGTGGCCACCATGGTCGCCGGCCGGTGGGTGCACAACCCGCCGCCCTGGGACTAGTTTCTGCGCCTGTGTGGGATCCGCTCGCGCGGATCCCACACGCGCAACACCCTGAAGGCGTCCGCTTCGCGGCCGCAAAGCGAGGCACTTGTCTGCCCGTGCTGCGATCCGCTCGCGCGGATCCGCACACGCGCAACACCCTGAAGGCGTCCGCTTCGCGGCCGCAAAGCTCTCTTGATCTGCAAGGGCTGCGATCCGCTCGCGCGGATCCCAGCCCGCCGCCTGGCGGCGAGGCTTGAGCTAAAGGCGTCCGCTTCGCGGCCGCAAAGCGAGGCACGAGGGACGAGGCACGCGGGCGCGGGGCGGCGAGCTGGGACACGGCCAATCCGGTCACCCGTACAATGTGACTGTGGCCACAACCGACGAGCGCACGATGCTCCCCGTGCACGCGGCGCCGACGTGCTCTGTCGCAGGAGCGGCCGAGATCGTCGGTGCGAAGTGGACGGTGCTGATCGTCCACGACCTCTCCGAGGGCGCGCGCCGCTTCACCGAGCTGGAGCACAGCTGTGCCGGCATCAGCCCGCGCACGCTGGCGGAGCGGCTGCGCTGGCTGGAAGGCGAGGAGATCCTCGTGCGGCGCAGCTACCCCGAATCGCCGCCGCGGGTCGAGTACGAGCTGACCGACAAGGGTCGCGCGCTCCTCCCGATCGTGCAGGAGATGCGCCGCTTCGGGCACGAATGGCTCGGCTGCGGCGTCCACAGCCACGATCCGGCTGCGCCGGACCAGGGCTAGAACAGCGCCCCGGACGCTTTCCTAGTCCGCGGCTTCGCGCAGCGAAGGCGCGGACGACGCGGGCCGCTCACCCCAGATCCGCACCAGCTCGATCACGGTCGCGGCGGCAGCGGCCATCTCCTGCACGGAGGCCCACTCGCGTACCGAGTGATAGAGCTGCCCGCCGGTGAAGAGGTTCGGCGTCGGCAGCCCCTTCTCCGCGAGACGGGCGCCGTCGGTGCCACCGCGGATGATCGTGTGCACCGGCTCGACGCCGGCACGGCGGATCGCCTCCTCGGCGATGGCGACCACCTCCGGGTGGGCGTCCAGGGCTCGCCGCATGTTGCGGTACTGCTCCTCCACCTCGAGCTCGATCCGCGCCCGAGGCTCCCTCGCCTGCAGGTCGTCGACCAGCCGCGCAGCAGAGCCAGATGCTCGTCGAGCTTGGCGTCGTCGTGGTCGCGGACGATCAGCCACACGGTCGCGTCGGCAGCGTGCGCCAGCACCCGGGTCGGGTGCAGGAAACCCTCGCGCCCCTCCGTCGTCTCGGGGGAAAGCTCGCCGCGCGGCAGCGAGGCCACGAGGTCGGCGGCGAGCTTGACCGCGTTCACCATGCGATCCTTCGCCGAGCCGGGATGCGTGCCGACGCCCTGGATCACCACCTTGACCTGATAGGCGGAGAACGACTCCACCTCGATCTCGCCGAGCCCGGAGCCGTCCAGCGTGTAGGCGACATCGGCCCCGACGACCTCGAGATCGAGGTGATCGGTGCCGTGACCGACCTCCTCGTCGACCGTGAACACGACGCGCACCGGCGCGCGCGGAGCGTCGTCGGCGGCGAGCCACGCGACCGCGGACATGATCTCCGCCACCCCCGCCTTGTCGTCCGCGCCGAGCAGCGTCCGGCCGTCGCTCGTGACGAGATCGTGACCCAGCCGCTCGGCCAGCTCGGGCAGCTCGGCCGGATCGAGCACCTGGCGCTCGTCGCCGGGCAGCACGATCGGCTCACCGCGCCAGGCGCGGTGGACGATCGGCACGACGCCCGTGCCGGGCGCATCCGGAGACGTGTCGACGTGGGCGATCAGGGCCACCACGGGAGCGTCCCGAACCGTCCCGGGAGGGTCGCGAGGACGTAGCCGTGCTCGGTGAGCACGACGTCGTCGAGGCCGATCTCACGTAGCTCCTCGACGAGCAACCGGGACAGGTCGAGCTGCTTGGCCGAGCTCGGGTACGTCGACGAGTCGGGATCCGCCTGCGTGTCGATGCGGGCGTAGCGGACGAAGCGGTCCAGCACGTCGGCGGCGAGCTCCTCCGCGAGCGGAGAGGTGAAGCGTGGGTCGGGCACAGTCTTCGCTAACGCCTGCTCGTCCCGAGCGCGCCCAGGCGGCGGAACAGCTCGCACGTCGTCTCGACGCCGAGCGGCAGATAGTGCGCCACGAGGCGCTCGTTCGGCGAATGGACGTTCGACTCGTTCAGCGCGAAGCCCGTCAGGATCGTCGGCACATCCTCACGTGAGAGCGCGGAGACGAGCGGGATCGCCCCTCCCGACCGGTTGAGCAGCGGGCGTGTCCCGAGCACGTGCTCGAAGGCGTCCAACCCCAGCTGGACCGCCTGGGCGCCCGCAGGCACAAGACCCGCAGGCGACGACGAGTGGGGCGTGATCTCGACCTCCGCACCCGGCGGGTGCCGCTTCGCGCAGCAGCCGCATCATCGTCTCCGAGATCTCCGCCGGATCCTGGCCGCCGACGAGGCGGATCGACACGTTCGCCTGTGCTTCGACAGGGATCACCGTCTTCACGAGGACGGGAGATCCGCCGCTGATCCCGTGCACGTCGACCGACGGCTCGGCCCACGTGCGCAGGTAGAACTGCGCCGCTGCCTCCCCGTCGGCGGGACGCGCGCCGGCGGACGCGAGCTCGCTCTCACCGGACGGCATCGCCGACCAGGCCGCGGTCTCGTCCGGTGCCGGCGGCGTGACGCCGGCACGAAGCGGCTCCGGGACGCTGCCGTCGCGCGGCATCACACCTTCGAGCGTGTGCACGAGCGCGTGCATGGCATTGAGCGCGACACCGCCGTACACGCCCGAGTGCAGGTCGCGCTCGCCCGTGCGCACCGTCACGTGGAACATGCACAGACCGCGCACGCCGAGTGTGAACGCAGGCACGTCGCGCGAGACCATGCCGCCGTCGAAGACGACGGCCGCGTCCGCGCCACGCTCGTCCTGCGCCAGCCAGTCGACGATCGACGTGCCGCCGATCTCCTCCTCGCCGTCGCAGGCGAAGCGCAGATTGACGGGCAGCTCACCCGCGGCGGCGAGGATCTCGGCCGCCTTCAGCAGCATGTACAGCTGCCCCTTGTCGTCGGCGATACCGCGACCGTAGAGCCAGCCGTCGCGCTCGACGAGCTCGAACGGCGGCGACTCCCACAGGTCGAGCGGATCCGGCGGCTGCACGTCGAAATGGCCGTAACAGAGAATCGTCGGCGCGCTCTTCGCGTCACGCGACGCCCGCACCTCGCCGATCACGAGCGGACGCTCGCCGCGCGGCACCAGCTCCGCCTCACCCCCGGCTGCCCGCACCCGGTCGCGCACCCACTCGGCGGCAAGGCGTACGTCGGCCTGGCGCTCCGGGTCGGCGGAGATCGAGGGGATGGCGACGAACTCGGCCAGCTCGGCCCTGAGCACGTCCGGAGAGGGCGTAGACACCGCGGCATTGTAGGGCCGACCCGCGCGCGGCCGAGGCGGGCAACAGGGCGCTCAGCTGCTCGGTCGGCAGCTCGAGAGTCGCCGCACCGGAAAGGTGCGGCGACCGCGGCCGGCGCGGCTCGCGTACGCCGGCCGGCGGGTCGTCCCCCGGCCCGCCGAACGGGTCGAACCGCGCCAGGATGCGGTCGAGGCGGCCGCGCCGCAGGTTCCACCAGTCCGCCACACGCCTCGCCACCGAACGGCGCGGCTGCTCACGCGACGTCCTTCACGTTGCGCGCCTCGGCCAGGGCGCGCAGCTTCTTCAGGCTCTGGTGCTCGATCTGGCGGATGCGCTCGCGCGTGACGTTGAACGTCCGCCCCACCTCGTCGAGCGTGCGCGGCTGCTGGCCGTCCAGCCCGTAGCGCAGCTCGAGCACGGCGCGCTCACGCGGCGAGAGGCTGTCGAGGATCGAGCGCAGCGCCTCGCGCCGCAGCGCCACCTCGGCCTGCTCCTCGGGGAGCGGCATCGACTCGTCGGTGAGGAAGTGGCCGAACTCGCTCTCCTCCTCGTCGCCGACCGGCTTCTCGAGCGACACGGGGGTCTGCGCGCTGCGGCGGATCTGCTCCACCTCGTCGATCCCGAGCTCGAGGTCGGCGGCCACCTCCGCCACCGACGGCTCGCGCGCCAGCTCGGCGCGCAGCTTTCGCTCGGAGCGGTGGATCTTGTTCAGCTTCTCGACCACGTGGACGGGCATGCGGATCGTGCGCCCCTTGTCCGCGATCGCCCGCGCCACCGCCTGGCGGATCCACCACGTCGCGTAGGTCGAGAACTTGTAGCCCTTGCGCCAGTCGAACTTCTCCGCTGCGCGGACGAGCCCGATCGTCCCCTCCTGGATCAGGTCGAGGAACGGAAGCCCCTGGTTGCGGTAGCGCTTCGCGATCGAGACGACGAGCCGCAGGTTGGCCTCGACCATCGCCTGCTTGGCGCGGTGGTCGCCCCGCTCGATCCGCTTCGCGAGCTCGACCTCCTGCGCGGCCGTGAGCAGCGGCACCTTGCCGATGTCCTTGAGGAAGAGCTGCAGGGTGTCGGTCGAGATCTCGGCGTCGGCCTCCCACTCGCGCTCCGCGGCCGCGTCGTCCACCTCCTCGCCCGCGACGACCTCGATCTGCTCCTCGTCGAGCTGCTGGTAGAAGGCGTCGAGCTGACCGGCGTCGAGATCGAGCTCGTCGAGAGCCAGCGCGAGCTCGTGCGCGTCGAGCCGTCCTGCTGCCCGACCGGCCTCGAGCAGGGCACGCGTCTCATCGGAGTCGGGGACGCCGTCTGCCGGCGCCGAGCTCGAGCTTCTCGGATCAGCTGCGCTCAGGATCGCCCCCTTTCCGTCGCGTGAGCCGTCACGGTAGCCACAGCGGCGGTGGCCCGTCAAAACCGCCGCCAGGAGCGCGGCCGCGCGGCTGCTCCTCCCGTCGCGCCTCGCTACGGGGAGGGGCTGGCGCGCTCGAGCGCCGCGAGGTAGCGCGCCGCCTCGCGGGCGACCGTCGATCCGGGCTCGGCCTGCCGGGCAAGGCCGAGCTGGCGCTTCGCCTCCTCGACCTGCCCCGACCAGAGCGAGCAGCAGGCCGAGGTGGAACCTGACGGTCGCGGCCCGCGGGAAGCGCCTCGTGAGCGGGCCCGAGCCGGGAGAACGCCGCGGCAGGGCGTGCCTTGTCGAAGCGCGCCACGGCGGCGGCGACCTGTGCTTCGGCGTCGGCCGGATGCTTGCGCGCATAGCCGCGAGCAACCTCGGCGCGGACAGCTGGCGGCCGAGCCGTTGCAGGGCGACGCCGTAGTAGAAGGTTGCGAGCCTCTCGCCCGCCCGCGCGCGCCTCTCGAGCGAGCCGAGCTGGGCCGCAGGCGTGAGACCGTCCAGATCGGCCGGGAGCGAGGCGCTCGGCACGAATCGCGGCAGGTCGCGGGCGTACTGCGGGAAGAGCAGGTTGGCAGCCGCGACGGCGTACGGCGTGTCGGGCCCGGCCTCGACCGCAGCGCGCCAGGCATCCTCGGCGCCGGCCAGCCGCGCCCAGTAGAGCGCGATCCCGAGGTGCAGCTGGACGACCGGGCTGCGCGGGTGCAGGCCCGCGAGCCGGTTCAGCTTGTCCACCGTCTGGTCGGGCCACGTGGCGAAGGCACGCGCCACACGCGCCTCGAGCGAGTCGTGGCGCGCGAAGCGCGCCGTCGCACGGGCGACGTCGCCCTCGGCGTACAGCTCCGCGCCACGTCGCAGATCGCGCGCCTCGGGGTCGTCGCGCACGCCGAGCTCGAGCACCAGCGGCGGCAGGCCGTCACGCGGCTCGGTCGACTCGGCGGGCAAGGGTGCCGGGCGATCCGTCTGCACCGCCGCGACGCCCACGACGAGCGCAGCGGCCGACACGGCAGCCACGCACGTCACGGCGATCACGCGCGCACGAGGGGTCACGCGCGCACGGTAGCCGGGAACAGATCCCGAACGCCGTCGTTTGAGAGGAAAGGCGGGCGTGCACGGCGGTTTCAGTCCGCTATATTCATGAAAGTAATGGCGACGTACAGGGAGCTTCTGGCGCGGGTCCGGGAAGAGATCGAGGAGATCTCGACCGTCGAGGCGCACGAACGCCTCCGTTCGGAGGCGCCGCCGCTGTTCGTCGACGTGCGCCCGCCGGACGAGTGGCAGGAGGGTCACATTCCCGGGGCGCTGCTCGCGCCGCGGAACAACCTCGAGTCGCGCTTCGAGACGCTGGTACCCGACCACGAGCGCGCGATCGTCGTCTACTGCGGCAGCGGCACGCGGTCCGCGTTCGCCGCGAAGACGCTCGAGGAGCTCGGGTACGAGCACGTCGTCAACCTCGCCGGCGGCTTCGCCGACTGGAAGCGGAACGGCTACGACTTCGCGACGCCGCAGACGCTGTCGCCCGCTCAGCGCACGCGCTACTCGCGCCACCTCCTCATCCCCGAGGTGGGCGAGGAGGGCCAGCAGAAGCTGCTCGACGCGCGCATCCTGCTGATCGGTGCAGGCGGGCTCGGCTCGCCCGCGTCGCTCTACCTCGCCGCGGCGGGCATCGGGACGCTCGGGATCATCGACGCGGACGTCGTCGACGACTCCAACCTGCAGCGCCAGATCGTCCACTCGACCGAGCGTCTCGGCGAGCCGAAGGTGCTCTCCGCGCAGCGCACGATCGAGGCGCTCAACCCCGACGTGCGCGTGATCCCCTTCCAGGAGCGGCTCAGCTCCGAGAACGTCGAGCAGATCCTCGCGCACGGCTGGGACGTGATCGTCGACGGCACGGACAACTTCCCCACCCGCTACCTCGTCAACGACGCCTCCGTCTGGCACGGCATCCCGGTCGTGCACGGCTCGATCTACCGCTTCGAGGGTCAGGCGACGGTCTTCCACCCGGGCGAGGGCCCGTGCTACCGATGCCTCTACCCGGCACCGCCGCCGCCGGAGCTGGCGCCGAGCTGCGCCGAGGGAGGCGTCCTCGGCGTGCTGCCGGGCATCGTCGGCTCGCTGCAGGCCAGCGAGGCGCTGAAGCTCGTGCTGGGCGCCGGTGACACGCTCACGGGCCGCCTGCTCCTGTTCGACGCGCTGCACACGACGTTCGACGAGGTCGCGATCCGCCGCAACCCGGAATGCCCCGTGTGCGGTGACCATCCCACGATCACCGAGTACGTCGACTACGTCGAGTTCTGCAGCGGCAGCGGAGTCCACGCATGACCGTCGTCAGGATTCCGCCGACGCTGCGCGGCGAGGTCGGCGGTGCGCGGCAGGTCGAGGCCGACGGCGGCACGGTGGGCGAGGTGCTCGAAGACCTCGCGGGCCGCTACCCGGCGCTCGGCGCGCATCTGTTCACCAACGGCGAGATCGCTCCCTTCGTCAACGTCTACCTCGGTGGCGAGGACGTGCGCACGCTCGACGGCCTCGAGACACCCGTCGACGTCGCCTCGACCGTGATCCTCCTGCCCGCGATGGCCGGTGGCACCGACATCGACGACCCGTGCACCCCGGTCGCGGCGCGCTCCGTGCTCGACCTCATCGGCAACACGCCGCTGGTCGAGCTCTCCAGGCTGTCGCCGAAGCCCGGCGTGCGCCTCTACGCCAAGCTCGAAGGGCAGAACCCGTCCGGATCGATCAAGGACCGGGTCGCGAAGGCGATGGTCGACGCCGCGGAGGCCACCGGCGAGCTCCAGCCCGGTCGTCACCTGCTCGAGCCGACCTCCGGCAACACGGGGATCTCGCTCGCCATGGTGGCGAAGCTCCGCGGGTACCCGATCACCTGTGTGATGCCCGAGAACGCGACCGACGAGCGCAAGCGCCTGCTGCGGCTCTACGGCGCCGAGATCGTGCTCTCACCCGCGGCCGAGGGCTCGAACGGCGCCGTGCGGCTCGCGCTCGAGCTCGCGGAGCGCGACCCGCGCTTCTTCGTGCCGTTCCAGTACGCAAACGAGGCCAACCCGCGCGCCCACTACGAGGGCACCGGCGCCGAGATCGCCGACGCGCTCGACCGCGTCGACGTCCTCGTGGCGGGGCTCGGCACGGGCGGCACGCTGATGGGCGCGGGCGAGCGCCTGCGCGAGTCGTTCCCGGACGTCGTGGTCGCCGCGGCGGAGCCGCTCCCGGGCGACCCGGTGATGGGGCTCAGGTCGCTCGAGGACGGCTACGTGCCACCCATCCTGGACGTCTCGAAGCTCGACCGAAAGGTGCTCGTCTCGAACGCGGAGTCGCTCGCCGGCGTCCGCAACCTGCTCGAGCGGGAAGCGCTGTTCGCGGGTGTCTCCTGCGGCGCAGTCCTCCACGTCGCGCAGCGCCTCGGGGCGGAGCTCGACGAAGGCGTCGTCGTCACCGTGCTCGCCGACGCCGGCTGGAAGTACCTGTCGGCCGACTTCTGGGACACCAAGACCACGGCGGACGCCGAACGAGTGATGGAGCAGACCATCTGGTGGTAGTGCCCGCGGCTACGCGCCTTGCACTGGAAGAGCACGCAAAGCGAGAAGCCCCGAACGAAGCCTGCGGGCTCATCGTCCTCGAAGGCGACGTAGCAGTGCGGTACGTCCCCGGCGTGAACGCGGCCGAGTCGCCGTACCGCTTCGAGCTCCGCATGGAGGACCCGGAGGTGTGGTTTCTCGAGGACGACGGCCTCGAGCTCGCCGTGTTCCACTCCCACCTCTCCTCGCCACCGCGCCCGTCGCGCACCGACGTGCGCAACATCGGCATGTGGGAGGGCAAGCACTACGTGATCTACACGGTCCGCACCGGCGAGCTCGCCGCCTGGCGCATCGTCCGCGGCGCGATCGAGCCCGTGCCGCTCACAGCCTGAGCGAGGCCCGCGGGGGCGACTCGCGCCGCCCCCGCCGTTCGTTCCCCGATCTGCGGTCGCCGCCCGTCAGCCGACGGTGAGCGTCCCGGTCATCGAGGTGGAGTGCGGATCGCAGACGAACGTGTACGTCCCCGCCTCGAGCTCCACGGTGAACTCCTCGCTGCCCTCTGAGGCGACGTCGGTGCTCACGTCGACACCGGGCCCTGTCAGGTGGAAGTTGTGGTCCGTCGCCTGATCGTCGACGGTCAGCGTGTACGAGCCGGGTGCGACTTCGCTCTGGCCCATCGAGATCTCGAACCCCGGGCCGACCGACCCGGTGAGCGCATCGCCGCTCGTGGTCTCGGTCGTCTCGGTGCCGTTCGTGGTGTCGGTGCCCTCATCACCCTCGTCGCTTCCGCAACCGGCGACGGCGAGCAGGGCGGCCGCGAGCACCGCAGCCGATGTCACACGCCTCATTGCAACCTCCAATCGAGTTCTTGTCGTCCGACAGTACGCGGCGCACAGCAAAGCGGTTCGACGCTATCCCGTGCCCCGTTTCCCGCCGGGCGAAACCGCTCGACGCCCTGGCCGTAGCGAGACGCTTGATGTGAAACACGTGGCCCTGCGGCCGCGAAGCGGACGCCTTCAGGGTGTTTGCGGGAAGGATCCGCGCGAGCGGATCCGTGGCTCTCGCGTCAGCGAGAGCCCGCTTGCCGATTAACCCAGGGTGACGGCGCGCCCTGTCTCCGCAGCGCGGTACAGCGCCTCGATTGCACGTGCCTGACCGAGGGCGTCGTCCCGGCCGAGCCGCGCCGGCGCGGTGCCGGCGATCGCGTCGGCCAGGTTCTCGAGCTCCAGCCGGTACGAGTTGACGGTCGGCACGTCGACGACCTCGACCTCGCCGTCGCGAAGGATGCGAAGCTCCCCGGGCCAGTCGATGCGGAACGGCGCCTCGGCGATCAGCACTGCTTCCTCGCCGACGACTTCGAGATGCTGGCGTTGCGGCGCACGGAACGACGCGTCGAACTGTGCCACCACGTCGCCGTCGAGCCGCATCGTGCCGTACAGGCCCATGTCGATCCCGGTCGTGCCGGTCACCTGCTCGGCGAGAACGGACACCGGCTCTCCGCCGATCAGCCGTGAGCCGCTGATGCAGTAGCAGCCGACGTCCATCAGCGCGCCACCGTCGAGCTCGGGCAGGGCGCGGACGTTCGACAGGTCGGTGAGCGGGAACGTGAACCTGGCGAACGACGACACGACGCGACCAAGCCCTCCACCGCGGACGATCCGCGCGATCTCGTCCGTCTGGGGGTGGTGGCGGTACATGAACGCCTCCATGAGCACGAGACCGGCGGCCTCGGCCGCGTCGAAGGCCTCCACCACGTCGGCCGGGCGGCGTGAGTAGGGCTTCTCGCACAGAACGTGCTTGCCGGCGGCGAGCGCGTGCATCGTCCACTCGTGGTGCAGGCCGTTCGGAAGCGACACGTAGACGGCGTCGACCTCCGGGTCGCCGAGCAGTGCCTCGTACGAGCCGTGGGCGCGCCCGATGCCGTGCTCGGCCGCGTACGCTCTTGCACGCTCGCCGTCGCGGCTGGCGACGGCGACGACGGAGACACGCTCCGACTCCGCGGCGCCAGCCAGGATCTCGAGGTTGATGTTCGCCGTCGACAGCAGGCCGAGTTGCATCGTTGGGATCTCCTAGCTTCGCTCGGGGGCGGGTGTGCGGATGTGCGGGGGCGGGACGGGCGGGGCGTCAGACCCTGCGCCGGTGGTGACGATAGCCTCATCGAGCGCTCGCAGGACGGCGTCGTCGAGCACGACGTCCGACGCGACGGCCCAGCCTTCGACGTGTCGCGGCGTTCGCCCGCCGACGATCGTCGCGGTGACGCCGGGCTGCGCCAGCACCCACGCAACTGCGACGGCGGGCACCGTCGTACCGAGCTCGTCCGCGATCGCCCGCAGGCGGTCGACGAGGGCGAGGTTGCGCGAGATAAGAGGCTCCTGGAACGACGGCGCGCCCCGGCGCCAGTCGTCGCCATCGAGACCGGCGATGCGCGCATGGTCGAACGCCCCGGTGAGGATCCCCGACGCCAGCGGCGAGTAGCAGAGCACCCCGGTTCCGTGCTCGACGGCCCACGGGAGCACGGTCGTACGCACTCCCCGCGCGAGCAGCGAGAGCGGCGGCTGCACCGAATCGACGTGACGCACCGCCTCGCAGCGCGCGAGCTGCTCGACGTCGAAGTTCGAGACACCGATCCAGCGCGCCTTGCCCTCCTCGACGAGCTCGGCCATCGTCCCCCACGAGTCCTCGAGCAGCGTGTCCGTCGTCCAGTCGGGCCAGTGCACCTGGTAGAGGTCGATGCGCTCGACGCCGAGCCGCAGCAGGCTTCGCTCGCACTCCTCTCGGATCGACTCCGGTCGCAGGTCGTTCCCGATCGTGCCGTCCGGCCGCCCTTCCCAGCGGCGCCCGCACTTCGTGAAGAGGAACACTTCCTCGCCGACGCGGTACGGCTGCACGGCGCGTCCGACGACCTCCTCCGAGTGGCCGAGGCCGTACACCGCCGCGGTGTCGACCCAGTTCACCCCGAGCTCGACCGCGCGCCGAATGGCAGCGATCGAGTCGTCGTCGTCCACCTCTCCCCACCCGTACCGCCAGGGGCCACCGATCGCCCATGCGCCGAACCCGACGGTCGTGAGCTCGGGCCCCGTCTCCCCCAGCTTCCGCGTGATCACGCGAGCGCCCGTCCCTGTTCGTCGAGGTAGTCGCGCCAGGAGCGAGTCGCGCGCCAGCCGAGCAGGCGCTCGGCCTTGGCGGACGAGACGGCGGACGCGTCCTCGCGCGCGACGGGCCGGAGCTCTATGCCCTCGGCGCCATAGTAGGTCGCCACGGTCTCCGCCAGCGGATGCCCCCCGATCGTGTCGGGGGAGGCGATGTAGAACACCTCGTGACCGGGCAGGTCGGTCTCGATCGCGAGCCGGACGGCGTCGCACAGGTCGTGCACGTCGACGTACGAGCAGTAGTTGCCGATCAGGACAGAGGGGTCGCGCACGATGGGGCCGAGGTTTCGCTCGTAGCTCCCTTCGTCCTGGACCCACGAGGGCCGGATGGAGGTGCAGCGGATCGCCGACCGCTCGACCGCCCGCTCGCAGAGCAACTCCCCGAACCACTTGGCCGTCGCGTACGGATCCTGGGGCCGGACCGGATGCTCCTCGTCGATCGGCAGGTACTCGGGCCGGAACGCGTTGTGCGCGAAGACGAACCCGGGCACCGTCTCGCTGGAGAAGCTCACGAGGCGGCCGGCGCCCGCCGCGATCGCCGCTTCGAGCACGTTGAAGGTGCTCATCATGTTGTTGCCGAAGACGACGTGCGGCGGGTTGTGGATCGGCTGCGGGATCGCCGCCGTGTGCACCACCACGTCACACCCACGTGCCACGGCGGCCGCGCCGCCCGCGTCGGTCAGATCGACCTGCCAGTAGTCCTCGGGCTCTCCGGGCTCGGCCCGGTCCCAGGTCGGCAGCGCAAGATCGGTTGCGCGCACGTCGTAGCCGGCCCCCTGGAGCGCCGGCACGAGCGCGCGGCCCACCTTGCCGCGAGAGCCTGTCACGAGAAGCCTCATCGCTAGAGGTAGGTAACCACGTCCTCGACGACGGCCGTCTTGCCACGGAGGAAGTCGAAGTCGCAGCCCTGGTCCGCCTGCAGGACGTGGTCGGCGTGCAACCTGCGGTAGCCGCGCTCGTCGGTGCGGCGGTGGCGGCCGCCAGCCCGCGCGACGCGTCTCGAGCTCGGCCTCGTCGACGACGAGGTCGAGGCTGCGCTGCGCAACGTCGAGGCGGATCAGGTCGCCGTCGCGAACGAGCGCGAGCGGGCCGCCGACCGCCGATTCGGGCGCGACGTGCAGGACGACGGCGCCGTAGGAGGTGCCGCTCATGCGCGCGTCCGAGATGCGCAAGAGGTCGGTGACGCCCTGCTTGAGAAGCTTCGCCGGGATCGGCAGGTGACCCCATTCGGGCATCCCCGGCGCTCCCACGGGCCCCGCGTTGCGGAGCACCAGCACGCTCGTGGCGTCGCACGGGAGCTCGGGGTCGTCGATTCGCGCCGCGAGGTCGTGGATGTCCTCGAACACGATCGCGCGGCCCTCGTGGTGCAGCAGCGCGGAGTCCGCGGCGCTCACCTTCATCACCGCGCCGCTCGGGCACAGGTTGCCACGCAGCACGACGAGCGAGCCGACCTCCCCGAGCGGCTCCTGCGCGCGGCCGGATCACGTCGCGGTTCACGATCTCGGCACCCGCGATGTTGTCCGCCACCGTCTTGCCGGTGACGGTGATCGCGTCCGTGTGCAGCAGGTCGGCGATCTGCGCCATCACGGCCGGCACTCCGCCGGCGTAGAAGAAGTCCTCCATCAGGTGCCGGCCTGCGGGCTTCAGGTCGACGAGCCAGGGCGTCGAGCCGGCGAGGTCGTCGAAGAGCTGCAGCGGCAGCTCCACCCCGACGCGGCCCGCGTAGGCGATGAGATGCAGGATCGCGTTGGTCGACCCGGAGATGGCGTGCAGCACGCGAATCGCGTTCTCGAACGCCTCGCGGGTGAGGATCTGCGACGGCGTCAGCCCCTCGTCGACGAGCGCCACGATCTGACGTCCCGCCGCCTCCGCCAGGTGACTGCGGCGCGAGTCCACGGCGGGGATCGCCGCCCCGCCGGGCAGCGTCAGGCCGAGCGCCTCCGTCACACAGGCCATCGTCGAGGCGGTGCCCATCGTCATGCAGTGGCCGTTCGAGCGCGACATCGCATTCTCGATCTCCACCCAGTCGGCCTCGGTGATGCGCCCTGCGCGCAGCTCCTCGTGGTAGTGCCAGCAGTCGCTGCAGGAGCCGATCTCGAGACCCCGCCAGCGCCCGTTCAGCATCGGCCCGCCGGTGACCACGATCGACGGGATGTCCGCGCTGGCCGCGCCCATGATGCTCGCCGGGTTGGTCTTGTCGCAGCCCGTCAGCAGGACGACGCCGTCCAGCGGATAGGCGCGGATCGACTCCTCGACGTCCATCGCCATCAGGTTGCGGTACAGCATCGTCGTCGGCTTCATCAGCGACTCGCCGAGCGAGAGCACGGGGAACTCGAGCGGGAACCCGCCTGCCTGCAGCACACCCCGCTTCACCGACTCCGCCAGGCCGCGCAGATGCACGTTGCAGTTGACGAGCTCGCTCCAGCTGTTGCAGATCCCGATCAGCGGCCGCCCGCGAAACGTCTCGTCGCTCACACCCGTCGACTTCAGCCACGAGCGGTGCAGGAACCCGTCCAGATCGCGGCGCTCGAACCACTCGGCGCTGCGCCGGCCCCCGTTGCCGCCGCTCGTCGGGACGTTCCTCACGGTGCGTCATCCTCTCGCTCGAGGGCTGTCATCAACAGAAGACGTATCATATGATGATTGTCGTGCCGACGCGTCCGCCCTGCGTCCCCCAGCGTGTCTACGATCGCGTCATGCGGCGGCGATACCTGTGACAGGGCCCTCGACGTACCCTCGCCGCGGCCTGCACGGGGAAGTCGTGCACACGATCGGGCTGCAGATCGTCGGCGGTGACCTGCGACCGGGCGACCTGCTCCCACCCGAGGACGATCTCACGTCGAACCTCGCCGTCAGCCGCACCGTGCTGCGCGAGGCGGTCCGCGTCCTGGCCGCGAAGGGCCTCGTCGAGGCGCGTCCGAAGACCGGGACGCGCGTGCGAGCCCGCACGGAGTGGAACATTCTCGATCCCGACGTGCTCAGCTGGCGTGCGGAGTCATCCCGTGACCGGCGCCTGTACGAGGAGACGACCGAGGTGCGGCTGGCGATCGAGCCGCTCGCCGCGCGCCTGGCGGCCACACGTGCCACCGACGACGAGGTCGCCTCGATCTCCGAGGCGTTCGCCGGCATGAAGGCCGGGGTGGGCGACCAGGCCGCGTACCTCGCTGCCGACCTGAGCTTCCACGACCGGATCCTGAGCTCCTGCCACAACGAGCTGCTCGGCCATCTGGGCGGCATTCTGCGCACGGTGCTGCGGACGACGTTCGAGCTGACGACGACACCGCAGAGCTCGCGGCGCCGGGCGCTCCCCCTCCACGAGGCGATACTCGTCGGGATCGCCGCAGGGGACGAGGACGCGGCCGAGACCGCCGCTCGCACCCTGATCGCGGACACGGCCGCCGACATTCGCCGACTGGCCAAGCGGAACGCCCGCTAGTTTGCCGCAAGCGGGATCTCGCTTCGCGAGATCACGGAACCCGCTCACGCGGGCTCCTTCCGCGCATACCCCTGAAGGCGTCCGCTTCGCGGCCGCGGGGCCACGTGTCTCACACCGCGCCTCTAGCCCGTGCCCTACACGTCGAACGGGACGAACCGGGCCGGCACGGTGACGCGCAGGCGGCCCGCTGCGGCGTCGGCCGCTCCGCCGGGCGGCACCGTGTTGCCCGCAAACCCGTCCCAGTGGATCGGGACGAGCAGGGTCGCGCCGATGGCCAGCGCCAGCTCGACCGCCTCGCGGGCGTCCATGTTGCCGACGATGCCGCGCGCCTCGCGTTCGGGGTCGCGACCGTTGACGGGGAGCACCGCCACGTCCACTCGCAGGTGCTCGAGGGCCGCCGTCAGCGCATCGGTGACGATCGTGTCGCCCGCGTGGTACAGACGGCCTGCGCCGCCGAGCACGTAGCCCACGAAGCGCGGCCTGCCGTCGATCGCGCTGCCGTCACCGTACGCATCGTCCATCGTGACGCCGTGAAAGGCCGGCACGACATGCACGTCGAGCCCGTCGAGGTCGAGCGTGTCGCCCGGGAGCACCGGCACGAGCCGCTGCTCGGAGACGACGCCCTCGAGCAGTGGCACGAGCGGCGCCGGCACGACGACGCCCATCGCCGGCGACCGCGCGAGGACGATGCGCAGGAACGGAAGGTCGAGGTGGTCGAGATGCTCGTGCGTGATGAGCAGCCAGTCGACGCCGTCGGCAGCCAGCTCCAGCGGCGGCGGCGGGATCAGCCGGTCCTCGTGCGGGCTGCCCCAGGGGTCGACGACGACGGTCACGCCCCCGGCGTCGAGCCTGACGCCCGCTTGCCCGAGCCACGTCAGACGGCGGCCGGCGGAGGCGTGCGGTAGTGTCACCGTCGACGCGGCCCCGTACGCGTCCTGCTAAATACTATGATATTCTCATTCCGGGCGTGCTTCACCCAGCCCTCCTCTCGAGTCGCTCCGGCGTCTGCGAGACGCCGGAGTAGGCTCGAGCATCGTTGCAGCTGCGGATCCGTCAGGCGTTTCGGTCGGAGCGGTGCTGGCGGTACTCGCGCGCGACCAGCTCGGTCAGCTCCTCCGCGGAGGTCTCCGAGGAGAGCCTGTCGAGCGTGATGCGACCGTGCTGCAGGAGATTGATGCGATCGCAGACCTCGAGCACGTGCACGTAGTTGTGCGCCACGACGACCATCGAGTGCCCTTCCGCCTTCAGGTCGCGGATCAGGTCGAGGATCATCTCGCCCTCCTTCGCCCCCATGGCAGCGAGCGGCTCGTCCAGCAGCAGGATCCGCGCGCCCGAATGAACCGAGCGGGCGATGGCGATCGCCTGTCTCTGACCGCCCGACAGCATCGCGACCTCCGCCTGGACCGAGCGCAGGGTCTTGATGCCGATGTCCTCGATGTACTGGCGCGCGCGGCGGCGCATCTCGCGGTTGTTGAGCCACCGAAACGGCCCCACACCCACGGTGAGCTCGCGGTTCAGGAACATGTTGTGTGCCACGGAGAGCGTCGGCACGAGCGCGAGATCCTGGTAGACGGTGTCGATCCCGAGCGAGCGGGCATGGTCGACAGACCGGATCACCTGCTCCTCGCCGTCCACGAACAGCCGGCCGGTGTCGGGCCGGTGGAAGCCGCTCAGGATCTTGATCAGCGTCGACTTGCCCGCGCCGTTGTCGCCGATCAGGCCCAGGCACTCGCCCTGCTGGAGGTGCATGGACAGATCGACGAGCGCCGTCACCGCGCCAAAGCTCTTGGCGACGTGCTCGACCCGGATTGCGTCCGGCGCGGCGGCGCTCACTGCAGCTTCCCCAGGTTGCGCAGGCGCGCGACCTGCACGTTGACGATCATCGCGACGATGATCGCGATGCCGATGATCAGGTCGAACGTGAATGCGCTGACGCCGATGATGTTGAAGCCGGTGCGCAGGATGACGAGCACGAAGACCCCGATGAAGCCGCCGAGCACCGAGCCGGAGCCACCGAACAGCGAGGTGCCGCCGATCACCGCGCCTGCGATGGCGATGAACATCAGGTCAGGGCCTCCCTGCAGGGGAACGATGGTCGTGATCCGGGTCGAGTCGAGGATCCCGGCGAAGCCGGCGAGCAGGTTGGCGAGGACGAAGTTGCCGATCTTGACCGTCCGCACGCTGATACCCGCCTCCGCCGCGCCGATCAGGTTGCCCCCGGTGGCGACGGTGTGGAGCCCCCAGCGCGTCCAGGTGAGGACGAACTGGAGCGCGAGGACGATGCCGAGCGCCCAGAAGAACTCCGAGTTGAAGTAGAGGAAGTACTCGTCGGGCTGCGACCCGAAGATCTTCTTGAAGAGGTCGCCGCCGGGCATGAACACCTGCGTGCCCTCGAGCAGGTGCAGCGTGATCCCGTTGAGGAGGAACAGCATCCCGAGCGTGGTGATGAACGACGGGACGCGGAAGAAGGTGGTGATCGCGCCGTTGGTGAACCCGACCAGCCCCGAGAACCCGAGTGCGGCCAGGACGCCCACCCAGATCGGCAGCCCGTACCGGTCCTCCGAGGAGACGACGTAGACGATCGCCGGGGCGAGGGCGTAGACCCGGCCCACGGCGAGATCGATCTCGCCGCAGATCAGCAGCATCACCAGCCCGGCGGCGACGAGCGCCATCGGCGCCGCCGTCTCGGTCATGTTCTTGAAGTTGTCGCCGGAGTAGAAGGCCTCGCTCTTCAGCGAGAAGAAGATCGACAGCAGGATCGCGACGACGAGGATGCTCGCCTCGCGCCGGCGCACGAACGCACCGGCCACGCGCCAGCCGAGGCTGACGCGTGGTTCCGGTGCGGTGACGTCTGGCTCCGGGATGCCCAAGTGTTACGTACGCGACGTCTGTTCTCTACCCCGGTGCGGTGACCGGGTACTTGTGCTTGCTCGAGCTCCCGTGGTAGCGGGTCTTGGTGGTGATGTACGGCCTGACGTTGTCCCTCGTCACGAAGAGGAGGCCGGTGTTCGTGTCGGACGGAGCCACGAGCCCGCCGGACAGCTTGGCGAGGAACAGCTGCACGATCGGATAGAAGCCCTGCAGGTACGGCTGCTGGTCGATGGTGAACTGCAGCGCGCCGCTCTGGATCAGCCTCAGGGTGCCGGGGAGCAGGTCGTAGCCGCCGCCCCTCACCTTGCCCTGGAGCTTGTACTTCTGGATCACCTGACCGACCGCCTGCGTGTCGCCGGCGTCGACGGCGAACATGCCCCTCAGGTTCTTGTGACCCACGTAGTAGGCGTCGATCATCGAGAGCTCGGTGGCGAGGTCCGGGCTGGTTGCGACCGCCTTCGCGTTGACCGGCTTGCCGGACTGCTTGATCGCGGCCAAGGCCCCGTCGATGCGCGGCTGGATGTTGAGTGCGCCTGGAGTGGCGATGAAGATCGCCACCTCGCCGCGCGGGACCAGCTCGACGATCCGCTTGCCCATCTCGAAGCCCGACACGTACAGGTCCTGGCCGATGTAGGCCTGGCGGGCCTTCGCGCCGGTGCGAGCCCCGTCGGCGTTGTACGCGACGACGGGAATGCCGCGACGCAACGCCCGCTTGATCGGCGCCTCGAAGGCGCCCTTGTCGACGACGCAGACGCCGATGCCGGCCGCATTGGCGCTGATCGCGGCGTTGAACGCGTTGATCATCTCACCCACGTCGGCCTTGGTCGACCCCGTCCAGGTGTACGCGACGTCGAACGCCTTGGCCGCGTCCGCGGCGCCGTACTGCGTCGGGACGAAGAACGGGTTCGTGGTCACGTGGTTGATGAGGGCGAACTTCCACTTCGGGTGCTTGGGGAACACGGTGGCCAGCGATCCGTCCGACGCCCCCAGCGCCGCCTCGGCGGCCATCAGCGTGGGTACGGACAGCGCTGCACCGCCGACGGCGATGCGCTTCAGCAGCGAGGCGCGATCCAGGCCCCGGAGCTCATCGTCGAGCCCGCTGCGCTCGTCATCACTCACAGCGTCCTACCTCCTTGTGTTGGGGCGACGGTGCGCGACACTAACACCGTCCTGGGGCGATGTCCAGTTATTGAAATATCGTAATACTGATTGCGGCGACCGGTTCGGAAGGCCGTGAGCCTCACGGCGGTGACAGGACACTCCGGTCGCTCCGCCGAGCTAGGCGGCTCGGACGTCCGGCACGTGCTCGAGCACGACCTTCGCCACCATGCCGCGACGCTCGTCGAGCAGGGCGAACGCCTCCTCGTACTGCGCGGTGGGGAAGCGGTGCGTGACGATGGGCTCGAGGTCGACGAGGCCGCGCTCGAGCAGCCGTACGACCCGCGACCAGCTCGACGTCGGGTAGGAGCAGCTGCCGATCACGCCCAGGTCGCCGAACATGATCCGGTCGGCCGGAAGCTCGAGCGTCTTCCCCTCCCCGGCGATGCCGAGCAGCACGACCCTGCCACCGGGTCTGACGAGGCGCGTCGCGAGCTCGACCGCGGCGACGGCGCCCGCGGTCTCGATCACGAGGTCGAGGCCTCCCCCGACCAGCCTGTCGGTCGCGGCCACGGCATCCTCGTCCGCGACGTGTACCGTCGCGTCCGCACCGAGCTGTGCGGCGAAGGCGAGCTCCTCGTCGCGGATCCCATACGCGACGAGCGCGCCCGGAGAGTGGAGCCTCGCAAGCGTGACGGCGAGCGAGCCGAGCGTGCCGATGCCGATCACCCCGACCGTCTCACCGGGCGACGGGGCGCCGCGCTCGAGACCGCGCAGCACGCAGGAGGCCGGCTCCACGAGCACGCCGGCGGCGAACGAGACGGCGGCGGGCAGACGATGGACGACCCGTCGCGGCACGAGCACGTACTCGCCGTACCCGCCGCCGCGCGTGAAGCCGATCTGGTCGTAGTTGAGGCACTGGTGCGTGGCGCCCTCCCGGCAGCGTGCGCACCGGTGGCAGGGGATCATCCCCTCGCACACCACGCGATCGCCCTCGGCGAGATCAGCGACATCGGCGCCGACCTCGGCGACGGTCCCGCTCCACTCGTGCCCGGGCACGACAGGGAACCGCACCCACCGTGGATCGGTCAGCAACCCGTGCAGCATCTCGAGGTCGGTACGGCACACACCCGCGGCGTGACTGCGAACGACCACCTCGCCGATGCCCGGAGACGGCCGCTCGAGCTCGACGTACGCGACCTCGTGCGGCCTTTCGATCACGACCGCGCGCACGACGCGACTCTACTTCCGCACGGTAGGCGTGCGCCAGGTTCCCGCGCGGAACACGGCCCTGTCAGGGGCGGCTGATCGGACGCAGCGCCGGATAGAGCTCGCGGTAGCGGCCGTGGAGCTCGGCGTAGCTCGCCTGCCAGCGTCGGGTCCGGCTCGACGACGCCCGTGGTGCGCACGCAGGCGGCGACCGCCTCGTGCACGTCGGCGAACACACCGCCGGCGACACCACCGAGCAGAGCGGCGCCGAACGCCGAGCCTTCGTCGACGACGGTGCGCTCGATCGGCACGCCGAGCACGGAGGCGCAGATCCGCAGCCACAGCTCGGAACGCGCGCCTCCACCGGAGGCGCGCGCGCTCGACACCTCGACTCCCAGCCCGTGCAGCAGCTCGAGCGAGTCGCGGAGGCCGAAGGCGACGCCTTCGAGCACCGCGCGCGTCAGTGCGCCACGGTCGTGACGCAGTTGCAGGCCCGTGAACGCGCCGCGGGCGTCGGGGTCCGCGTGCGGCGTCCGCTCACCCTGCAGATACGGCAGGAAGAGGATGCCCTTCGGCCCCCGGGTCCCAGCGCTCCGCCTCGGCGACGAGCTGCGTCGAAGGAGGAGTCGGGCGCGATGACGTCGTGGAGCCACTGCAGGGAGCCGGCCGCCGAGAGCATCACACCCATCGCGTGCCACGCGGCAGGGACCGCGTGGCAGAAGACGTGCACCCTGGCGTGCTCGTCGGGGCGATAGGCAGGCAGCGCGGCGAAGACGACGCCCGACGTGCCGAGCACGATCGACGCCGGGCCCGGCCCGTCGACTCCGACGCCGAGCGCCGCAGCCGCGCAGTCGCCGGCGCCTGCCGCGACCGGGATCCCGCCGGTCGTGCTGCCGGAGACGGCGGGCGACTCCAGCACGGGTGGCAGCCAGCCGGAGGGGATCTCGAGAGCGTCGAGCACCTCGTCGCTCCAGCGCCGCCCGGCGACGTCGAGGAGGAGCGTGCCCGACGCGTCTGCCACGTCGATCGCCCACGATCCCGTGAGGCGCAGCCGCACGTAGTCCTTCGGCAGGCAGATGCGCGCGATGCGGCCGTAGGCGTCCGGCTCGTTGGCACGCATCCAGAGGAGCTTGGGTGCCGTGAACCCGGGCAGCGCCCGGTTGCCCGTGAGCTCCATCAGCCGGTCGAGGCCGATGCGCTCCTCGATCGCCTCGCACTCGGCCGCCGTGCGCTGGTCGTTCCAGAGGATGGCGGGCCGGACGACCCGGTCGGCCTCGTCGAGCGTGACGAGCCCGTGCATCTGCCCCGAAAGGCCGATCCCGGCGACGTCGTGCCCGGCCGACACCTCGTCGAGCGCCGCCTCGGCGGCGCGCCACCAGTCCTCGGGGTCCTGTTCCGACCACCCGGGTCTCGGTGTCGACAGCGGATAGCCGTGCTCGGCGGTCGCAAGCACCGTCCCGTCCGGGCCGACGGCGATCGCCTTCACGCCCGTCGTGCCGACGTCGAGCCCTACCAGCGCCGTCACACGATCTCCTCGATGCGCACGGGACGACGCTCGTCGCACGAGCGCGCCAGTGCGAGTACCGCAGCCAGCGTGCGGAGGTTGTCGCGCACGCTGACCTCCGGCTCGTCACCGGTGCGGATCGCGCGCCGCAGCTCGGCGAGCACGCCCAGCCGGTCCGTGACCGGGAGCCGCGGCAGCGGAGCGCGCCGGGCGCGCTCGCCGAAGCGCTCGAGGCGCACGACGCCGGCCAGGGCGTCCTCGACGCCGCCCGTCCACGTGACGCGGGCCTGCGAGCCGAGCAGCTCCCAGTCGCCGTTCCACGACGTCTCGGCGTACGGCGACGCCCAGCTGCCGTCGTACGAGACGTCGATCCCGCCCTCGAGCTCGAGCAGCGCGGCCACCGTCGGGTCGTGGCGGAACGGCCCGTCCGGCGCGGCCCAGCCGCGTGCGTCGACCTCGGCGACCTCGCGGCCGGTGATGGCGCGCAGCAGGTCGACATGGTGGATCGCCATGTCGAGGAGCAGGGGGTGAGGCATGCGGCCGCGCCAGTCACGCGCCGACACCCAGGCCTGGCGCAGGTCGCGGCGGAACGTGACGCGGATGCCCCGCAGGTCGCCGAGCGCGCCGGAGCGCACGAGGCCGGTCAGCGCGCGCGGCTGCCGCCGGAACCGGTAGTTCTGGGCCGCGAGGGCGTAACGCCGATGTCGCGCTGCAGCCGCTGCGATGGCCTCCGCCTCGCCGTAGTCGAGCGCGAGGGGCTTCTCGATCACGACGTGGCAGCCGGCGGCAAGCGCCTCCTCGGCCAGCCGGCGATGGGTCGACGGCGGCGAGACGAGCAGCACGGCGTCGCAGCGTTGCGAGGCGAGCGCCTGCGCCAGCGTGCGAAACGTCTCCGCACCCAGCCGCGCCCGCGCCCAGTCGCGGGCCTCCGCACTCGCGTCGACCAGGCCGGCCAGCCGCGAGCCGCGCCAGCCGGAGACGAGCTCGGCCCAGCTCCGGCCCCAGAGGCCCGCCCCGACCTGCACCACGGAGAGGACCCTGGGCGCGCTCAACGACAGAGCTCGGCGGCGACGGCGACGTAGACCTCGAGACAGCGCTCCAGGCTTGCGATGTCGACCCACTCCACGGCACCGTGCAAGCCCTCGCCGCGCGGCCCGAACAGCACCGTGGGAATGCCCGCCTCGTGGAGCAGCGCGGAGTCGGCCCAGAACGGGACACCGACCACCTCGGGGCCACCCGCGTGCCGCGAGACGAGATCGACGATCTCGGCGTCCGGAGAGGTCTGGAACGGGGGTCGCGTCATCAGCAGCTGCCACGATCCGTCCACGTCGCCCAGCAGGGCCTCGATCTCGGCACGCACCAGGTCGTCCGTCTCACCCGGGATCGTGCGACGCTCACCGACGAGCCGGCACGACGCCGGGTAGCTGGAGTACTCCTGCCCGCCGTCGATGAGCGACGCGTGCACGGAGCCCGTGCCGAGCAGCGGATGACCTGCCCCGGCGCGCAGGCGCCGGTCGAGCTCACCGAGGCGCATCAGCACCGGGCCCGTGTTGGCGATGGCATCGACCCCGAGGTCGGGCCTCGACCCGTGCGCTGCGAAGCCCTCGACCTCGATCGCGAACCCGGCGAATCCCCGGTGCGCGATCGCCAGCCGCTCGTCGGTCGGCTCGGTCACGATGGCCGCGTCCGCGCGGTGCGCGCGAGCGACCGACTCCGTGCCCACGCTGGCCAGCTCCTCGTCGGCGACCGCCGTGACGACGACGTCGCCCCGGAGCCCGAGCCGCGACGCACGGGCCGCCGCGAGCATGGACGCGGCCAGGCTGCCCTTCATGTCGAGCGCGCCACGGCCGTAGACACGGCCGTCGGCGATCCGGCCGGAGAACGGCTCCTCCATGCCCGTGACGCCGACGGTGTCCATGTGCGCGTTGAGCATGAGCGTGCGGCCGCCGCCCGAGCCGCGTGCGATGCCGATCACGTTCGGCCGGCCCGGGGCGGCCTCCTCGACCGTGACGTCGAGCCCGGCCTCGCGCAGCCAGCCCGCGACGAACCCGGCGAGCTCGGTCTCACCGGAGCTTCCCTCGACGAGCCCGGGGTTGGTCGAGTCGATGCGGACGAGGGCCGCGGTGAGCTCGGCGACGCTAGGGTCAGCGGGCATGCGCGTGCAGGAGGTCCGAGCCGGGCTCTGGCGCTGGAGCGGTCTTCATCCGGACTGGACGCCGAGAGCAGCGGCTGGGAGCAGGAGGTCGGGTCGGTGTACTACGAGGCCCCGGACGCAGTCGTGCTCGTCGACCCGCTCGTGCCGCCCGAGGACGAGGAGCGCTTCTGGCGCGCCCTCGACCGCGACGTCGAGCGCGTCGGGCAGCCCGGTCGTGGTGGTGCTGACGGCGCGCGTGGCACGCGCGCGCGCCGACGCGATGCGCTCGCGGTACGGCGGCTGCGCTGTGGGCGCACCCGGCCGGGCGACACACGGCTCGGTCGGCCGATCGACGCGCCCGTCCTGCCGGTGGGGATCGAGGCGTTCGAGATCCCGCCGGCGAAGGAGGGCCAGGTGGCGCTCTACTCTGCCGGAGCACCGGGCGCTCGTCACGTGCGAGGTACTCGCGGGAGCAGGCGACGGCCGTCTGCGAGTCGACTCGTCGCCGCACATGGACGACGCCGGCCGGCTGCGCACGTGCCTCCGGCTGCTGCTCGAGCTTCCGATCGAGGTCGTCCTGCCCGCCCACGGAGAGCCGATCCTTGCACGTGGCCGCGATGCCGTCGCGGCCGCCGACGGCTCACTGGGCGCCGAGCGCGGCGTAGACGAGCTCGTAGGCGCGCACCGCGTCCTTGGCCTGCTGCGCCTCGCGCAGGGCGGCGTCGTCGATCCGCCCCGAGACGTCCCAGATGAAGTTCCACTGCTTGACGCTCCGCTCGACGGCGGCGACGGCGTCCTCGGTGTAGGGATAGAGATCGAAGCCGAGCCGCTCGCCGTTGTCGCCGTAGCGTGCCCGGCGCAGCTCGACCGCGAGCTCGAGCGTCTCCATGAAGGCGGTCGCGCCGACCATGTTGTCGTCGTCGAAGGTCCCCCACCCCGAGTTGGCGTGCTGGTGGCCGAGCAGGCCGAGGTCGGAGAGGAGCGCCGCGTACTCGGCGAGCGACTCGCCGTTCATGAGCAGGTGCTGCCAGTCCATGTTCACCTTGACGCTGGTGATCCCGCGGGCCCGCAGCGTGTGGATCACGTGCAGCGTCATGCCGATGTTGCGCATCAGGATCTTCATGGCGGGCTCGGAGTTCTTGTGCTCGAGGAACAGGGAGATGCCGCGCTCCTGGCAGCGCGCGGCGACCTCGCCCACGCCGTCGACGAAGCGAGACCAGGCCCCCCGGTAGGCCGTCTGGAACGGGTAGTTGTAGCCCTCGATCCCGGGCCAGAGGATCATCTGCGCGCCGATCGAGGCCGCGAAGTCGGCCGCCCGCAGCGCCTCGTCGAGCGCCTGTGCGCGCACGCCGTCGTCGGGAGACGAGAGCCGCCCTTCCCGAACAGCGGAGTCAGGTGCGTTCCCGTCGCGATCGCGTAGATGCCATGCTCGCCGAGCGCCGCGCGCACGCCGTCGAGGTTCTCCTCGGAGAGCTCCTGCGGGTAGTGGAACTCGTAGTCGTCGATCAGCTCCCCGAGGCCGGCCACGGCGCGCGCCACCTTGTCCGGCATCGACTCGCCGAGGTGCTGCGGCTGGTAGCCACCCGGCACGAAGCGAGTGACCATCGGCCCGAGGGCCCAGATGCCGAGTGAGGTCTTCATGTGCCGGCCGGCTCCTTTGTCGTCCGTCGAGGTACGGCCTATCCAACCAGGTCTGAGCTAGGTGGTCATCAGGTCAGGTGCTGCACGAAGTCCCGCAGCTGGCGCTCCAGATGCCGAGTGGGCACGTCGTGCTCCGAGTACGGGTGGACCGCGATCTCCTTCGCGGCCACGATCGCGTTGTACGCGGCGAACACGGTCGACGGCGGGCAGATCGTGTCGCGCAGGCCGACCGAGACCAGCGTCGGCGCCTCGATGCGGCGCGCGAGCAGCGCGTTGTCGACGTGACGCAACGTCAGCCGGGCGGCGTCCTCGAGCTGCGGATGGAGCGCCAGGTACGGGACGAGCTCGGTGTACGGCGGTTCGATCGCGATCTCCAGCGCCCGCTCGATGTCGCACAGGAACGGCACGTCGGCGTGGCAGAGCCTCACGGCCTCCGGCGCCAGCGCGGCCGCGGCCAGCGCGAGCGCGCCACCCTGGCTCGCGCCGGCGACCGCGATCCGGGCGGGGTCGACGCCCGGGAGCTCCGCGGCCGTGTCGACCGCCCGCACCGCGTCCACGTAGAGGCGGCGGTAGTAGTACGTCTCGGGATCCGCAAGCCCTCGCGTCATCATGCCCGGGGTGCTCCGGGCCCGACGCGCCCGCGCCGGGATCGGGGGTGTCGCCGGCAGACCAGCGTCCGCCCTGCGCCCGCGTGTCCATCACGAGCTCGGCGAAGCCGCATGCGGGATAGAGCGCGTGCACGGCCGGCACGTCGCGGCCGCCGCCGTAGCCGGCGTAGGTGACACGGCAGGCCAGCTCCTCGTCACCCGCAGTCGCAGGTCGCAGGTACCAGGCCCGAACCGGATCCCCGCCGGCGCCGGCAAAGGTGACGTCGTGCACGCGCATGCCGGCGTAGACACCCGGTTCGTACGGGACGAGCTCCACCGCCGTCGCGCGCGACCTCGCCTCGGCGAGCGCCCGGGCCCAGAACGCGTCGAGCCCCTCGGGCTCCTCGGCGGCGGTGCGATGGACGCGAAGCTCGTCGAGCGGCAGGTCGAAGAGCGGCATCGCTCAGCCTAGGCGGTCCGACCGGCCCCGGTGCGCGTGCTCTCGGCCCGGCCGCTCGAGATCACCGCGCCGCTGTGCGGATCGAAGAAGTGCATCCGCTCGACGTCGACGGCGAGCTCGAGCTCCTCTCCGGCTGCGACCGGCCGGCGGCCGTCGATGCACGCCGTGAACATCGCGCGCTGGTCGTCCGCGAACAGGCCGCCGTCGTCGTCTTCTTCCAGCTCGACCGCGGCCCGCACGGACTCACCGGACACGCGCGGCGCATCGAGCGCGAAGATCACGTGGGTCTCTGCGCCCAGCTCCTCGACGACGTCCGCACGGACGCGAAGCCGCGGCAGCGATGGGTCGGCGAAGGCAGTGTGCGTACCCGGAGGCGCAGCGCGACCGGGAACGCTCGTTGCCCGACCGCCATCGAACGCGCTCGATTTCGTTGTAGAGTCCCCGCGGAGGCGTCACCATCAAGGAGGACGGAGTGAACCGGAAATTCGCAAGGGGCGCGGTGATGAGCGTCGCCGCGGTCGTGGCGGGGATTGCAGTAGCCGCAGCAACCGCCGGGGGATCGGCGACTGTCCTGGTGTGCGGTCTCATGCCGGACACGAAGACCTCGATTCGTTGGGAGCAGTTGGACAGCCGGCGCTGGTAAAGGCCTTCAAGGCCGCCGGCGTTCCCGCGCGCGTCGTCAACGCCCAGGGCGACGCGCAGAAGCTGAAGTCGCAGGCCGACCAGTGCATCGCGGACGGGGCGAAGGTCCTGATCATCGCTCCGATCGACTCCGGCTCGGCAGCCGCGATCGAGAAGGCGGCCCTCAAGCAGGGCGTCAAGTCGATCGACTACGACCGCCAGGTCGAGGGCGGCGTCGCCGCCCTGTACACCTCGTTCGACGACCACCCGGTCGGCGTGCTGCAGGGGAGCGGCGTCGTCGACGGCCTGAAGGCGACCGGCAAGTACTCGCAGAAGCCGGTCGTCGCCTCGCTGTGGGGCGGCGGGGAGGACGCGAATTCGTTCCTCTTCAAGGGCGGGGTCGACCCGGTGATCAACCCGCTATACAGGAACGGATGTTCAACAAGGGCCCACAGCAGTTCGTCCCCGGCTGGGACAACCAGACGGCCGGGACGATCTTCGAGCAGATGCTGGTCAGGACGGGCAACAAGATCGACGCGGTGTCCGCCGCGAATGACGGTCTCGCCGACGCGGTCGTCGTCGCGCTGAAGGCGGCCAAGCTCGAGCCGATCCCGCTGAGCGGCCAGGACGGCACCGTCGAGGGCGTCCAGAACATCATCTCGGGGTGGCAGACCGAGTCGCCGTGCAAGGACCAGCGCGCGCTGGCAGCCGCGACCGCGAAGGCCGCGATTGCCATCGCCAAGGGCAAGGAGCCCCCGTCGACCGGGTACGTGACCACGAAGGGTCGACCCAGGAGCTGGCCTACCTGATCGCCCCGATTCAGCTCACGAAGGCGAACTGGAAGAGGGTCATCACAAGCGGCTACTACAAGAAGAGCGAGATCTGCAACGGCGAGTTCGCGAAGTACTGCTAGAGCAGGTCGACTGCGAGAGCAGGTCGCTGAGCACGGCGGAGGCGCCCCCCGGGGGCGCCTCCCCCTCTCTCCTATGTGGTATGACCCTCGATCGTGAGTGAGACACCCCTTCTCGAGTGCCGCGGTATCTCCAAGTCGTTCGGCTCCGTGAAAGCTCTCACGGACGTCGACTTCGAGGTCTCTGCCGGCGAGGTGATGGCGCTCGTCGGCGACAACGGGGCCGGTAGTCGACACTCATCAAGTGCATCGCCGGCATCCACGGGATGGACGACGGCGAGACGCTCTTCGAGGGGGAGCCGGTCACCATCCACGGCCCGAAGGACGCCGGGCGACTCGGCGTCGAGGTCGTCTACCAGGATCTCGCGTTGTGCGACAACCTCGACGTCGTCCAGAACATGTACCTCGGCCGTGAGTCGAACCGGTTCTCGATCCTGCAGGAACCGCCGATGAGGCACGGACGCGCGAGACGCTCGCGAGCCTCCGCGTGACGTCGATCCGGTCGATCCGGCAGGCGGTGGCAACACTCTCCGGCGGTCAGCGCCAGTCGGTCGCAGTCGCACGCGCCGTCATGTGGAACTCGAAGCTCGTGATCCTCGACGAGCCGACCGCCGCGCTCGGCGTTGCGCAGACCGAGCAGGTGCTCGCGCTCGTCAATCGGCTCGCGGAGCAGGGCCTCGGCGTCGTGATCATCTCGCACGACCTGCACGACGTCTTCGAGTCGGCGACGAGGATCGCGGTGCTCCGCCTAGGACGTAACGTGGGCGTCTTCGAGAAGGCGTCCACGACGCAGCAGGAGGTCGTGCACGCGATCACCGCCGGGGCTCCGACGAAGGTCGGGCATCCCGGCTACGCACGAAGGAGCCGCGTGAGCACGGAATCCTCGGCGCCCGATCTCGGCGCCCCCGAGCTCGAGTCGCCCTGGCAGCGCCTCAAGGATGCCTTCCGCTCCGGCAACCTCGGCAGCTGGCCGGTCATCTTCGCGCTCTGGATGATCGTCGCGGTCTTCTGGCAGACGGCGCCGAACTTCGCGACGCCCGTCAACTTCACGAACCTCATCACGCAGATGGCGGGCACGTGCCTGCTCGCCTACAGCGTCCTCTTCGTGCTCCTGGTCGGCGAGATCGACCTCTCGATCTCGTTCGTCAGCGGCATCGCAGGCGTGGTGGTGGCTCAGATGCAGCGCCCGGACGGTGCCGACCTGCCGTGGTACCTCTGCGTCTTCCTCGCCCTGCTCGTGACGACGGCCATCAGTGCGGCTCAGGGCTCGATCATCGCGAAGATCGGCGTGCCCTCTTTCGTGGTCACGCTCGCCGGCTGTGATCTGGCAGGCGTAATCCAGGAGGAATGCCCGGGGTCGTCGTGATCAGGACGACATGATCAACAACGCCTCGAACTACTTCTTCGGCACGACGGCCGGCTGGATCATGTTCGCCGTCATCAGCATCTCGTACGTCGGCGGCATGGTGGGTGCGGCGATCTCACAGCTTCGCTTCGGCACGGGATTTCGATTCGCGACCCGGTTCTCTGGGTGCTGAAGCTGGTCGTGGTCCCGGTAATCGCATCGGTACGGTCTGGATCCTGAACAAGGATCGCGGGGTGCCGTTCGCGCTCCTGCTCGTCGTTGGCGGCCTGGTGGTGTGGACGTTCGTCGC
>CAVTBP010000003.1:0-107317 GCA_963732985.1 uncultured Actinomycetes bacterium
CTACCGGAAGTACCGTCCGCAGGACTTCTCCGAGGTGGTCGGGCAGGAGGCGGTCGTCCGCACCCTGCGCAACGCGATCGAGCGCGACCAGGTGCGGCAGGCATACCTCTTCGCCGGACCGCGCGGCACCGGCAAGACGTCGATGGCGCGGATCCTCGCCAAGGCGCTCAACTGCGCGCACGGGCCGACGACCGAGCCGGACAACACGTGCAACATCTGCCTCGCGATCGCGAGCGGCAGCTCGCTCGACGTCGTCGAGATGGACGCCGCCTCCCAGCGCGGCATCGACGACATCCGCGAGATCCGCGACCGCGTCGTCCTGCAGCCCGCCGAGGGCCGGTACAAGGTCTACATCCTCGACGAGGCGCACCAGCTCACGGACGCAGCCTGGAACGCGCTGCTGAAGCTGATCGAGGAGCCCCCGCCCCACCTCGTGTTCGTCTTCTGCACCACCGACCTCGCCAAGGTGCTGCCGACCGTGCGCTCACGCTGCCAGACGTTCGTCTTCCAGCGCCCGCGGCTGCAGGAGCTCGTCACGCTCCTGCGCCGCGTCTGCGACGGGGAAGGCATCGAGGCGCCCGACGCCGCGCTCGCGCTGATCGCGCGCGGGGCGCGCGGCTCGTTCCGCGACGCAGTGTCGACGCTCGACCAGCTCAGCGCCGCGACGCAGGGCAAGGTCAGCGTGCAGGACGTGCTGCAGCTCGTCGGCGCGGTCGAGGAGGACTCGCTGTTCCGGCTGTGCGACACGATCGTCGACCGCGACACGGCGGGCGCGCTCGTGTTCGTCGAGCAGCTCTCCGAGCAGGGGCAGGACCTGGGCCGCCTCGTGACCGACCTGCTCGAGCACCTGCGGCACCTGATGCTCGTCCAGCACCTCGGGCACGTGCCCGAGTCGCTCCCCGTCACCGAGGAGACGCGCGAGCGGCTCTCCGAGCAGGCCAACCAGCTGCCGGAGCCGACCGTCCTGCGGCTGTTCGACCTGCTGGCGGTCGCCGTCGAGGACATGCGGCAGGGCGGCGACCCGCGCCTCCCGCTCGAGCTCGCGCTCGTGAAGGTGACGCGGCCCCACGCCGATCTCTCGCGCGAGTCGCTTGCCCATCGGGTCGAGGTGCTAGAAGAACGGCTTCATGCCGGGCCGGCAGCCGCGGTGTCGCGGGCCCCCTCCCCCGTCCCCGCGCCCGCGGCAGGCCCGGCTCCTGCCGCACCCGCACCCGAGCCGGCCGAGGAACGGAGCGGGCCCGACGCACCGCTGCTGCTCGAGCAGGTGCAGGAAGCGTGGGCGCGGAGCGTCCTCCCCGCCGTCCGCGAGCGATCGATCCCGACCGCGACGCTGCTCGGCGAGGCCCGGCCCGTGGCGCTCGACCGACGACACGCTGACGATCGAGTTCGCACCGGCAGCCGACTTCCACCGGCGCCAGGCCGAGGACCAGCGCAACCTCGTCGTGCTGCGCGAGGCGCTGTACGAGGTCACGGGCAGACGGCTCGCGGTCGCGACCACGATCGGTGAGGCTCCCGCCGCGCCGGCCGAGGCCGAGCAGCCGCCGTCCGAGGACGACTTTCTCTCCCTGCTCAAGGACACGTTCGACGCCACGGAGGTCGAGACCCAGTGAAGATGGACATGAACGCGCTCATGAAGCAGGCGCAGCAGATGCAGGAGCAGATGCTCAAGGCGCAGGAGGAGGCGCGCGAGCTCGTCGCCGAGGCCTCCGCGGGCGGTGGCATGGTGACGGCGAAGGCGAACGGCGTCGGGGAGCTGATCGAGATCCGCATCGACCCGCGCGCCGTCGACCCCGACGACGCCGAGCTGCTCGCCGACATGGTGCTCGCCGCGACGAACGAGGCGCTGCGCTCCGCGCAACAGGCGGTCGAGACAAAGCTCCGCGGCCAGCTTCCCGACCTCGGGGCGCTGGGGCTCCCCGGGCTCTAGACGGGCGAAGCTGTAGCCGTGTCCGACGTCGGTCGGACACGGACCCCTACGCCGCCTTGGCGAGCTCCTCGGCCGGCGGCGGCCCGACCGTCCTGCCGCCGCGCAGGACGCGGAGGAGCGGTCGCCGCCGCCACTGCAGGACGCTGATGCCGAGCAGCACGACCGCCGCCCCGACGAGCTGTGCGGGCGCGAGGCGCTGGCCCAGCAGGACGGCCGAGAGCGCGATGCCGATCGGCACCTCGACGGTGATCAGCAGCGCCGCCTTCGACGCCCCGACGCGCCGCATGCCGGCCAGGAAGGCGCCAACCGCGAGCACGCTGCCCACGACGGCGGTCTCGATGACCGCGGCGAGCCCCGGCGCACCTCCGACGTCGGTCAGCGAGCCGTTCAGTGTGGCGGCTGTCAGAAACGCCGTCGCCGTGCCGGCCATCAGGAGCGCCGCGAAGGCGAGCGGGTCGCTCCCTCCGACCAGCCGGCCCGAAACGAGCACGTAGACCCCGTACGCGACGGCAGCGGCGCACGCGACCGCCACGCCGAGCGGGTCGAGCGACCCGGCGCCACCGCTGACGAGTGCCACGCCGACCAGCACGAGCACGCCCGACGCCACCCGGCGCCGGGAGAGCAACTCGTGCCGGAGCAGGACTGCGCCTCCGATCACGATCGGCAGGTGCGCGTAGTGCACGAGCGACGCGACGGGCACGGGCACGAGCCGAAGCGCCCAGTAGAAGAGCGCGGAGTCCGCGGCGTAGACGACGAGCCCCAGCGCGAACGCGCTCACGGCCACCCGCGGCGACATGACCCGGATCCCTCGCCAGGCCAGCGCTCCGAGGATCGCCGAGGCGAGGAGGTAGCGCCAGGCGAGCAACGCCGGGACTGCCGCGCCCGCTTCGTAGGCGAGGTCGACGATCACCGGCTGCGCCGCAAAGGCGAGTCCCGCGAGCAGGCACAGCGCCACTCCGAGTCGCTCTCCATGCCGTAGGTACGCCGCCATGCACTCACGGTAGGGAGCGTCTATCTCTAGGGATAGACTAAGTTATCTCCACTATCGATAGTTTTTTCCTATGACTTTGCAACAGCTTCACTACTTCCTCACAGCCGCCGAACATGGCTCGTTCAGCGAGGCGGCCCGAGCGCTCCGCCTCGCCCAGCCATCCGTCTCCGAGCAGGTGCGTCAGCTCGAGGGCGAGCTCGGCGTGGAGCTCTTCGCGCGGGTCGGCCGAGGGGTGGCGCTGACCGAGGCCGGTCGGGCGTTCAGGCCGGAGGCCGAGCGCGTGCTCGCCGATCTCTCGCGCGCGCGGGACGCCGTGCGGGCCGTGCGCGAGCTCACCGGCGGATCGGTCAGCTTCGGCATGTTCGGCACCGCCTCCGCCTACCTGGTCGCCGATCTCGCGGCCGACTTCAGACGGCGCTATCCCGACGTCAGGCTCAGGCTCGTGGGGCAGAACTCCTCGCTCGTCGCCGACGCAGTCCGCGAGGCGCGTCTCGAGGCAGCCCTCGTCGTGCTCCCCGTCGACGACGAAGGGCTCGAAGTCCGCCCCGTGCACCGCGAAGAGCTCGTCGTCGTCAGCCGCGACCCGGAGCGCGTCTCCGGCGCGATGACGATCGAGCGGGTCGCCGAGTTGCCGCTTCTCCTCTACGACGCGGCGTTCGGCTCGGCCGACCCGACCCGCCGGCAGCTGGCCGAGCGGGCGCAGCAGGCGGGCGTCACGCTGCGACCGGTGATCGAGGTGGAGGACATGGAGGCTGCGCTGCAGCTCGTGGCCCGCGGCATGGGCGACACCGTCGTCGCCCGCGCCGTGCTGCGCACCATGCGTGGCGTGCGTTCGTTGCACTACGCGCCGTTCGCCGAGCCGATGTGGGAGACGTTCGCCTTCATCGCGCGGCGGGACGCACCCGTCTCTCCGGCGACGCACGCGCTCGTGGAGCTCGTGGAGAGGCGCCTCGAGCGCCTCGGCGAGCTCAGCCTGTACGCAGGGGCCACGTCCGGAAGCGATGGGTAACCTCGACGCGTGCTCACGCCTGCGGTCGAGAACCTCGTCGCCCAGCTGACGCGCCTCCCCGGCGTCGGTACGCGCACCGCCCAGCGGCTCGCGTTCCACCTGCTCTCGACACCGGCCCAGGAGGGCGTCGCGCTGGCCGATGCGATCCGCGACGCGAAGGAGCGGGTGCGCGCCTGTCGCGAGTGCGGCAACCTGACCGAGGACGAGCTCTGTGCGATCTGCTCCGATGCCCGACGTGACCGCAGCGTGATCTGCGTCGTCGAGCAGCCGGTCGACGTCGTCTCGCTCGAGCGCACGCACGAGTACCGCGGCCTGTACCACGTGCTCGGCGGAGCGCTGTCGCCTCTCGACGGCGTCGAGCCGAGCGACCTCCGCGTCGCAGGGTTGCTGGAGCGCGTCGCCCGCGGCGACGTGAGCGAGGTCGTGCTGGCGACCAACCCGACCATGACGGGAGAGGCGACGGCCGGCTACCTCGCCGACAAGCTGCGCGAGCAGGTCACGGTGACGCGTCTCGCAAGCGGTCTGCCCGTCGGCGGCGACCTCGAGTACGCGGACGAGGTCACGCTGGGCCGCGCCCTCGCCGGCCGCCGGCCGGCCTGACGACCAGAGCTCTCCCTAGACTCGGTGCTCGATGGACGGCCGCCCGCCACTCGTCGTGATGGCGTTCGAGGGCGCGGCGCTCTCCACACCCGATCGCATTCGAGCGGCCGCGCAGCGCCTTGCCGCTGCCCACGACGAGCCGGCCGCCGTCGTCGCCGTCCTGTCGGCCATGGGCGGCACGACGGAGGACCTGCTCGAGCTCGCCGGCGCGGTCTCGCAGACGCCGGACCTGCGCGAGCTCGACATGCTCGTCTCGACGGGCGAGAGGATCTCCTGCGCGTTGTGCGCGATGGCGCTGCTCGACCTCGGCAAGAGCGCCGTCTCGCTCACCGGCTCGCAGGCGGGGATCGTCACGGACGCCGTGCACGGCGCGGCGACGATCGTCGACGTCCGACCCGACCGGGTCCGCGCCGAGCTGGCCGCCGGCGCGGTCGTGCTCGTCGCCGGCTTCCAGGGCGTCTCGGGCAGCTCCGAGGTGACCACGCTCGGCCCGGGAGGTACCAGGGCGAGCGCAATCGCCCTGGCGGCGGCGCTCGGCGCCACTCGCTGCGAGCTCGTCGCAGGCGACCCCGGCGGCGCGCTCGAGACGCTTCCGCCGGCCGCCGACCCGGCTGCTTCCGCTACAACGGGACGGATGAGCCACGAGATCGGCCAGGTCGGCGTCCGATGAGCGAGCCGCGCATCGGCGTGGTGGGGGCGACAGGTGCCGTCGGCACGGTCACCCTGCAGCTGCTGGCGGACCGCGGCTACGGCGACGTGCGCGCGTTCGCATCGGCGCGGTCGGCCGGAACACGCGTCCCGTTCGGCGACCGGGAGCTCGACGTCGAGGAGGCGACACCCGCGGCGCTCGGCGCCGGCGATCTCGACCTCTGCCTGTTCTCGGTCGGCACGACGGCCAGCCGCGAGCTGGTGCCCCACGCCGCCGCAGCAGGGGCAGCCTGCGTGGACAAGTCGTCCGCCTACCGCCTCGTCGACGGCTACCCGCTCGTCGTGCCGGAGGTGAACGGCGCCCGCGCGCTCGAGGCGCTCGACCACGACCGCATCGTCGCCAATCCGAACTGCTGCACCATCCCGCTCACCTGCGTGCTGAAGCCGTTGCACGAGCAGCCGGGCTCCGTCGCGTCCGCCTCGCCACGTATCAGTCCGTGTCCGGCGCCGGCGCGGGGCGCATGGAGCAGCTCCGTGGCGAGCCCGTCGCCGAGCACGACCTGCTCATGGACTGGTCGTGGGAGGGCGACGAGTCCGACGAGGAGGCCAAGCTCCGCGACGAGACGCGCAAGGTCCTGGAGCTCCCGGATCTGCCGATCTCTGCGACCTGTGTCCGTGTGCCCGTGATGGTCGGCCACTCGGAGGCGGTCTGGGTCGAGCTCGAGAGCGCGCTGTCTCCGGCAGACGCGACCGACATCCTGCGCGACGCCCCCGGCCTTCGCGTTCTCGACCTCCCCGCGTTCCCGACACCCGCAGGCCGCCGCGAGCACCGACGACATCCTGGTCGGCCGCGTGCGCCGCGACGCCGGGGCGGAGAACGGTCTCGCGCTCTACCTCTCGTGCGACAACCTCCGCAAGGGCGCGGCGCTCAACGCGATCCAGATCGCGGACCTGCTGCTCGACGCCGTCGCCGCCGGGCAGAAGGTCTAAGGCCCGGTGCGGTCAGCGCTCGTCGCCGTCGCGGCGGCGCTCGTCGCGTGCTCGGGCGTGGCCTCGAGTCCCGGCTGCCGGCCCGGCACCGACCGCAACGCTGATCGCGGTCGGCGACGTCGCCTCCTGCGACGAATCCGGTGACGAGGCGACCGCCAGCCTGGTGGCCGCGATTCCCGGCACGCTCGCACTGCTCGGCGACATCGTCTACGAGAACGGCACCGCGCAGGAGTACCGCGACTGCTACCTGCCCGCCTGGGGCCGCTTCCTGTCCCGGACACGGGCCGCGCTCGGGAACCACGAGTACGCGAACGGCGATTCGAGGCGCGGAAACGGCGAAGGCCATCTTCGGGCTGCGCGGCGAAGGCTGGTACTCCTACGAGATCGGCGCCTGGCACGCGGTCGTGCTCAACTCGAACTGCGACCTCGTCGGGTGCGGCGTCGGGTCACCACAATGGCGCTGGCTGCGGGCCGATCTCGCTCGCCACCGGAAGACCCGGTGCACGCTCGCCTACTGGCACCACCCACGCTTCAGCTCGGGCAGGCACGGCTCGAACGTGCGGCTGGCGCCCTTCTGGGACCTGCTGGCCGCCGCACGCGCGGACCTCGTACTCAGCGGCCACGACCACCACTACGAGCGGTTCGCGCCGCTCAAGGGGATTCGCTCGTTCGTGGTGGGCACCGGGGGCAAGAGCCACTACGCGGTCGAGCAGCAGCGCGCGGGGAGCCAGGTCGTGAACGACGACACGTTCGGCGTCCTGCGCCTGACCCTGCGCCCGGCCGGCTGGAGCTGGCGGTTCGTCCCGGTGGCCGGCGAGACGTTCACCGACGGCGGCTCCGCCCGCTGCCGCTGACGGCGCAGGCTACGGGCCTGGCCGGCTGGGCACCGGCGCCGGTGAGAACGCGTCCTGCACCACCCGGAGCACCTTCGCCCGGCGGCCCTCCTCGACCGGCACGCAGCCCGCCGAGCTCGAGCCGGCACAGCTCGACGCTCCCCTGCGCGCGCAGGGTGAAGAAGCCGAACTCCTCCAGGAAGTCGCGCGGGAAGACCGTGCGGTGTACGAGGAATCGCTCCTGCGTCGACTCGCCCGGCCGGTAGCGGTAGGCGAACGCCTCGAGGGCGCCCTGCGCCGCGATCACGGGCCTCGCCGATCGCCGCGAGCAGCAGGGACTTCTCCACCCACACCGCCCCGTCGCCCACGAGGTAGGAGCAGGTGACGAGGACGGCGTCGTCGGACGGGGGGCCGGCCGGCAGATCGGCCGCGCGCGGGAAGAGATGGGCCGGCCCGTACTGCATCGATCCGAGCACGCGGCCGTCGTCGTCGAGGTAGATCGTCCCCCACTCGCCGAACTCGTCCTCGGCGCGCTCCATCCAGCGCTCCTTGGACGCCTCCTTGTTCCCGCGCGACTGCCACCAGACGCACGTGCGGCAGACCGACGGGGCGTGCTCGATCCGTGCCGCGGGTGAGACCGATGACGCGCGTCGTCATCGCGATCAGGCTGCCGGTGGCGCGCCGACCTCGTCGACGACGACGTCGACCGCGGCCGGCACGACGTCCGCCATGCGTGACAGGTACTCGGACACCGAGCCTGCACGGCGCGCCCACCTCGGGCACGCTCACACCCCATTCGACCGCGAGGTGGAGCTCGACGCTGACGGCTCCGTCGTCGCTCGCGACGCGCACGCCGCGGTGGCGGTGCAGCGGGCTCTCGACGACGCCGGTCACGCCCGCGACCTCGCGGGCCGCATCGGCGGCGTAGGACGCGAGCACGTCGCTGGAGATCGAGGCATGGCCCTCCATGCCGAGATGTTACGCGGCGCTGCGCAGCACGAGCTCGGTCGCCTCGGGCCGCGCAAAGAAGCGGAACGGCACGAACGTCGTCCCCGTGCCCGCGGAGAGGTGCATCACCCCGCCGGGTGCGGGATAGAGGCCGGCCACGAACGGCGCGCCCGGATGGGCGAGCAGCACGCGACCGCCCGGGTACGGAAGCGTGATCTGGCCGGCATGCAGGTGCCCGGCCAGCACGAGGTGGAAAGCTCCCTCCGGCAGCCGCCGGACGATCCCGGGAAGTGGCAGAGCAGGATGCGCAGGTCGGCTCGTGGGTCGGCGAGCTGCCACGGCTGTGCCTGCTTGCGGTGGTAGGCGACCGGGTCGACGCCGACGAGCTGGACGACGCAGCCTTCGATCTCCTCCGTGAGCGGCGTCGTCCCGCAGGAGCACGGCGAGCTCCTTGCAGGTCGTCGAGCTCGGCGGCGCGCGAGAACGGATCTCTTCGTGACGGCCACGTCGTGGTTGCCCAGCACGACGTAGGGTCGCCCGAGCCGGCCGAGGAGCGCCCGCAGGAGGGGCTCGCCACGCGGGTGCGCGACGAGGTCACCGGTGACGGCGACGAGGTCGGGCCGCCGTCCTTCGACCCAGGCGACGGCGCGCTCGGTCGCGACGCGCCCGCGCGAGCGAGGCCCGAGATGGAAGTCGGACAGGTGCGCGATGCGAAGCCCGTCGAGCGCAGGCGGCAACCCCGGGACCGGCACCTCGAGCACCCGCGTCCGCAGCCAGCCCGCCTCGAACCAGCCGTAGGCGAGACACGCGAGCGCCAGCGCTCCGAGAGCGGCCAGAATCCACGAGCCGGCGGTCATGGCGCAACGCTACTGGCGGATGGCGCGGCTTGGTTCGGTGCCGGCTGCAGCCAGGCACCGTGGTTGCGCCCTCCGAGCGGAATGCGAACGGCACCCCGGTGCCCGGCTGAAGCCTGGCACCACGGCGACCCCCCGCTCAGACGCGCAGCTTCTCGATCACCGGCTCCATGGAGACCACGTGCCGGCGGAACTTCAGCTCGGAGTCGGTCAGGCCGGCGGCGACGCCGATCAGCTGCGAGAGGTGGAAGATCGGCATGTTGAACTCGCGGCCGGTCTGCTTGCGCAGCTTCGACTGCCACGCGTCGAGCGAGAGATGGCAGAGCGGGCACGGCGTCACCATCGCGTCGGCGCCGGCCTCCATGGCCTGCTCGATCGGCTGGATCAGCTCGCCGAGCGCCGTGTCCTCACGCGCCTGGATGATCGGGAAGCCGCAGCACTTGATCTTGGCGGGATAGTCGATCGGCCTCGCCACCGCAGGCGGCGATGATCCGCTCCAGCGAGTCCGGCTTGTCGGGGTCGTCGAAGCCGAGCAGCTTCGACGGCCGCAGGATCTGACAGCCGTAGAACGGCGCGATCTTGAGCCCTCTGAGGCCCTTGTGCGCAACCTGCTTGAGCGTCTCGTAGCTCTCACCCGCGACGAGCCAGAGGAAGTGCAGCACGTCGACCGTGCCCTCGTAGCGCGGCGCGCCGACCGTGGCGAGGTTGTCGTTGACGCGCTCGCGCAGGGTCTCGTCGATCTGCAGCTGGTAGTTCGCCTGGCGGAGGTTCAGCGTGCAGACGTTGCACACGGTCATCAACGTGTCGCAGCCGGTCTCCTCCGCGTAGGCGAGGATCCGCGCGTTCAGGTGCAGGTAGTAGTCGGGCTCCGCCTCGTGGATGTCACCTGCCCCGCAGCAGGTGACCGAGTCCAGCTCGACGAGCTCGTAGCCGACCTTCGGCGCCAGCGCGCGTGTCGACGTGTCGAGCTCCTTCGCGGAGAGGGAGGCGAGACAGCCCTTGTAGTAGGCGACCTTCTTCACGATGCCTCACCGTCCTCGGTTGCCGCGGCGACGTGTCGGCAGCGCGGGGGCGGCGCTTCCCCGTGGCCGCCGCTCTCCGGCTGGTGGTGCTCGATGCGCGACAGGGCCTTCTCGCCCTGGACGATGCCGAGAGCGCCGTCGCGGCCCTGCTGCTTGACGAGGTCGAAGAGCGCGCGGGACTCCTCGACGTCCGCCGCGACGTGCGGCGGGATCGGCGGCGGCACCTTCCCCTTCGGCAGGAGCGACATGGCGAACTTGATCTCCTTGATCGCCTTGACGACGCCCTGCGTCTTGGGCACGAGCTCCGTCTCACGGAGCCAGCCGGTCGTCTTGGCGGAGGTGACGAACCAGTTCGCGTGGCGGGCGCCCATGTCCTGGTCGATGCCGTGCTTCATCGCCTCGGCGCCGAGCTTTGCGATCGCGTCGCGCGGGTCGACACCCTTCGGGCAGCGCTCGTTGCAGAAGTAGCAGCGCGTGCAGTCCCAGATCCCGTGCTCGGCGGAGTAGTCGTCGAGCCGCTCGACGGTGGCGGCGTCGCGCGCGTCGCCGACGAAGCGCATGCCCTTCGCGAGCGCCGCCGGGCCGAGGAAGTCGGGGTCGGACTCCATCGAGTTGCACTCGGAGACGCAGCAGCCGCACATGATGCAGAGCGACTCCTTGTGGATCACGTCCATGCGCTCCTGCGAGACGACGTTCTCCTTCTCCGTCGCCGTGTCGTACCCCGGCCGCAGGTACGGCTGGACGGCGCGGATCTTGCTCCAGAAGGGCGCCATGTCGACCACGAGGTCCTTGACGATCGGCAGGTTCCCCATCGCCGAGACGACCGGCACGTGGCCCGACTTGGCGATCTCGTACATGCGGGTCTTGCAGGCCAGCACGGCGCCGCCGTCCATGCGCATCCCGCACGAGCCGCAGATCATCATGCGGCAGCTCTTGCGGTACGCGAGCGACCCGTCGAAGCGGTCCTTGATGATGTCGAGCACGTCGAGCAGGGTGGCCCACTCCGGGGCTTCGACGTCGTACCGCTCGAGCTTTCGCTCGCCGCTGGCGCTGTCGAAGCGCCAGATCTTCAGCGCGACCGGCATCGTCGGGCCCCAGTGGGCGGGGTGAACTCGGTGGTGCGGCGCTCACTGGCAGTGCCTCTTCAGGTAGTGCTGCCTCGTTCCTCGCGGGCGAGGAGCAAGCCAGGCTAGGACGCAGAGAGCATCAATACCAGAAGGTATTGGTGCGACCGAGGACGACGCATGGCGCTGCTCATCGCACGCGAGGGACCTGGTGGGCATTGCCTGAAGAGGCACTTAGTACGTCCTCTCCTGTGGTTGCCACTTGGTCATCGTGACCGGCTTCCAGTCGAGCACCGGCCGGCCGCCGGGCTGGAGCGTGACGATCGTATGCCTGAGGAAGTTCTCGTCGTCGCGGTCCGGGTAGTCATGGGGCCGCGCGTGCGCGCCGCGGCTCTCCTTGCGGGCGATGCCCGAGACGAGCATGCAGTCGGCGAGGTCGAGGAGAAAGCCGAGCTCGAGCGCCTGCGTGAGGTCGCTGTTGAACACCTGCGCCCTTGTCCTCGACGACGACGCGCTCGTAGCGCTCTCTCAGCCCGTCCACGATCTCGCCCTGCCGCTGCATCTGCTCCTCGCGCCGGAAGACGCCGAAGTTCTCGTGCATCGTCTCGGCGAGCTCGTCGCGGATGCGCCACGGGCGCTCGCCCTCGGTGCGGTCGAGCAGCTGCTTCAGGTGCGCGCTCGGCGTCGGCGACCGCGGACTGCGGCACCGTGACGGTCGTGTTCGACATGGCCCAGTCGGCGGCGTGCGCGCCCGACGCGCTTGCCGTAGGTGATCGTCTCCATCAGGGCGTTGCCGCCGAGCCGGTTCGCCCCGTGCACCGACACGCACGCGACCTCGCCGGCCGCGTACAGGCCCTCGAGCGCGGTGCGGCCCCAGACGTCCGTGTCGACGCCCCCCATGTGGTAGTGGGAGCCGGGGCGTACCGGGATCGGCTCGTGGATCGGGTCGACGCCCGCGAAGACCATCGACAGCTCGCGTGTCCCGTGCAGCCGGTCGAGGATCTTCTCCGCGCCGAGATGGCGCAGGTCGAGCAGGACGTTGCCGTCGATCCCGCGGCCCTCGTCGATCTCCGTCTGCTCGGCACGTGAGATGACGTCACGGCTGGCGAGCTCCATCGCGTTCGGCGCGTACCGCGTGAGGAAGCGCTCGCCCTCGGAGTTCAGCAGGTACGCCCCCTCGCCGCGGCACCCCTCGGTGATCAGCACGCCGGTCGGCGAGAGCGTGGTCGGGTGGAACTGCATCATCTCCATGTCCTTGAGCGCGACACCGGCACGGAGAGCCATCGACATCCCGTCGCCGGTGCATGACCAGGCGTTCGTCGTCCCGACGTACAGCCGGCCGGCGCCGCCCGTGGCGAGGATCACCGTCTTGGCGCCGATCGCCTTCAGCCCGCCGCCCATCAGGTCCCAGCAGATGACGCCCTGACAGCGGTCGTCCTCGACCACGAGCGTCCAGGCGAAGTACTCCTCGTAGACCCGCAGGTCGCGTTTCAGCACCTGCTCGTAGAGCACGTGGATGAGCACGTGGCCGGTGATGTCCGCGGCGTACGCCGTGCGCGGCTCGCCGGCGGCGCCGAAGGGGCGCTGCGCGATGCGGCCGTCCTCGGTGCGGGAGAAGACGGCACCCCAGTTCTCCAGCTGGTAGACGTCGTCCGGCGCCTCGTCGCACAGGATCTCGATCGCGTCCTGGTCGCCGAGGTAGTCGGAGCCCTTGACGGTGTCGAAGGCGTGCTTGACCGGATCGTCCTCGGAGGCGTTGCCGAGCGCCGCGTTGATGCCGCCCTCGGCGGCGCCGGAGTGGCTGCGGGTCGGGTGCAGCTTCGAGATGATGGCGACGTCCGCCCCCTGGTCGTGGGCCTCGATCGCGGCGCGCATGCCGGCGAGCCGGCACCGACGACGAGCACGTCGTGCATCGAGTCCATCGCCTCGGAAACTACCGGATGGGCCGTCGGAGGGCCCCGGAGACCCGCTCTCGTCGGGCCGTGCGACGCTGTCGTACCTCATCCCCTCTACCTCGCGACCCAGTTCCTCGAGGCGCCCGGAGAGCCGAGCGTCGTGGCGTTCAACCTCGGGCGCGTGCCGGAGGCAGGAGTCGAGGAGATCCGCGTCCTGATCCCGTCGCGCGCGGCGGTGGGTGAGATCGTGCTCTCGCTGACCTCCTCGCCGGCGCACAACCGGGTCGAGGTGATCGGCACGGAAGGGCGCATGACGGCTGACTGGGGCTCACTCCACGTCGTCTCGACGCGCAGGAGCCCACTGCCGGGCACGGTGACGCGGATCACGTCGAACTGGGGTCTCGGAGCACAGCTGGCCAGGGGCTCGCTCCGCCTCGCCGTCGGCGCGCTCACAGGGCGGATGCGCTCGTACATGGGCCTGCGCGCCCTGATCGGCGAGTACTACCGCACGCTTCGCGCCGGCGAGCCATCGCCCGTGAGTCCCGACGACGGCGTCCTCAACGTGCAGCTGATGGAGAAAGTGCGCGCCGCGTGCGGCGACGTGGTCAAGGCCCGCGACGAGGTCGTGCAGCCCGTCCCCACCACGCCGCGCGACGGCGCGCTCGCCCTCGTCACGGGCGGCACCGGGTTCGTCGGCCGCCGGGTGGTCGAGCGCCTGGCGGCGGACGACCTTCCGGTGCGGGCGACCACGCGCCTCGCCTCGCGCGCCGGCGGGCGCGATGACGTCGAATGGGTGCCATGCAACATCTCGAACGAGGACGAGTTGCGGCGGGCTCTGGTCGGCGTGGACACCGTCTACCACTGCGCCGCGATGGCGGACGCTCCCGGCACACTCGAGGACTTCGAGGAGGCGAACGTCCACGGCACGATGCGGCTCACCCGGCTCGCCGCGGAGGCGGGTGTGCGGACGCTCGTGTACCTCTCGTCCATCTCGGTTTACGCCAAGCCGACGCGCGGATCTCGCTACCTGGACGAGCGCGCGGCTTACGACGCCCGCGCCGGCGAGCGTGGCGCTTACACGCAGAGCAAGCTCGCCGCCGATCGTGCGCTCCTCGAGTACGCGCGCGAGCACTCGCAGCCGCGCATCGTCCTCCTGCGGCCGGGCACCATCTACGGTCCCGGCGCCAAGCTGCCCGTGGGACGCTTCGCGCTGCCCTCGCCGTCGGCGGACCGGCCGCTGGTGGCCGGAGGCGCGAACGTCCCCGTGCCCCTCGTCCACGTGGACAACGTGATCGACGCCATGCTGCTCGCGAGCGCCAACGATGCCCTCCCCTCGGGCAGCGTCTACAACGTGGTCGACGCAGCCGACTGCACGCAAGGTGAGGTCGCTCGAACGCTCCACACGGTGACCGGCGGTCGGCTGCGGCCCATCCACCTCCCGTACCCGCTCGTCTGGAGCCTGATGCTGGCCGTGGACATCCTGGCGCGACTCCGGCGGGGGACGATGGGCACAGCGCGGTACCGGCTCGCACGTACGCTCGCTGACATGCGCTATCGCTCTGATGCCGCCCGGCAGGAGCTCGGCTGGGCGCCGAGAGTCACACTCGACGCGGGGTTGGCACAGGTACTCGAAGCCGCGCGGGATGACCCCTTCCCCCATTGAGCGCCCATCTGACTGAGCCGGCCCCGGTCTCGCACCGCCGACGGAGGTGGGGATCCGCGTGCGCGGATCCCCACACGTGCGCCGTCGCCTATCTCAGGCAGGTCGCGTAAAGCGTCACGTTCGCCGGCGCGGTCCCCGCGTTGGCGAGGAACATGACCCACGTCGTGTCGCTCTGCGGGTACGAGTCGAGGTTGAACACGCTCCCGTCCGACGTGAAGCCGCCGCCCATGATCTTCTGTCCGGCGTCGCACGCGACGCTGAAGTCCCTGCCGGTGTCGACAGCCAGCTGGCCGCCCGACAGGTTCTTGACGACCACGAGACCGGCCGCGGTGCTGGCGGGGCCGGGCTGTGCCGCGGCCGTCTGCGCGGCGGCTCTGGCTGCGGCCACCGACGCTGCGCTCAGCTGTGCCGGTGTCCTTCCACCGAGCTTCTTTGCGTTGTCCGCGACGAGCGCCCGCTTCGCGAGCGGGACCGCGACAGCAGCGGTGGCGATCCCGCTCAACGCCACGAACAGGGCGAGCATGGCGACGCCCATCGACGCGCTCGGCCGTTTGATCCATCTTCGGGACACGACCCCTCCGATCTTGTTGGCGTGGACGGTCGGGCGCGACCCTACCGAGCGCCAGGCCCGTTGTCACTCCAGCGCCCGAGGTCGATCCAGGGAAGGTCAGCGGGCGGTCGCGACGGCTGCGACGCGCCCGATCGGCGCTCAGGCGGAAACCGGGCCGCCGGCCGCGATCTCGGGGCCGGCGTCGTCCGCGTGTTTCTCCTCGAAGCTGGCGCGGAAGCGCGCTGCCAGCTCGCGCGCCTTCGCGTCGTAGGCGTCGGGGTCGGCCCACGTCGAGCGCGGATCGAGCAGCGACGCGTCCACGCCGGGGACGGCGACGGGCACCTCGAAGCCGAACACCGGGTCGCTGCGGTAGACGGCGCGATCGAGCGCGCCCGACAGCGCGGCGCGGAGCAGCCCGCGGGTGACGGTGATCGGCATGCGGTGCCCCTTGCCGTACGGGCCGCCGTGTCCACCCCGTGTTGACGAGCCACACCGTCGCGTGGTGCCGGTCGAGCTTCTCCCCGAGCATGCGCGCGTACACCCCGGGCGGCTGTGGCAGGAACGGGGCGCCGAAGCAGGTCGAGAACGTCGGCTGCGGCTCGGTGACGCCGATCTCGGTGCCCGGCCAGCTTGGCGGTGAAGCCGGTCAGGAACCAGTACATCGCCTGCTCGCGCGAGAGCCGTGCGATCGGCGGCAGGATCCCGAACGCATCCGCCGTCAGGAAGACGACCGAGCTCGGATGCCCTGCGTGCTTCGTCGGCAGCGCGTTTGCGATCCGCTCCAGCTTGTACGCGGCACGCGTGTTCTCCGTCTTCGAGTCGTCGTCCAGGTCGATCGCACCCGTCTCGTCGATGGCGACGTTCTCGAGGATCGTCCCGAACGTGCGGGTCGTCCTCCAGATCTGCGGCTCGGCCTCGGCGGAGAGCCTGATCACCTTCGCGTAGCAGCCGCCCTCGATGTTGAAGACGCCGCTCGGGCCCCAGCCGTGCTCGTCGTCGCCGATCAGGGCGCGATCCGCGTCGGCGGACAGCGTCGTCTTGCCCGTGCCGGAGAGCCCGAAGAAGACGGCCACGTGACCGTCCTCGCCGACGTTGGCGGAGCAGTGCATCGGCAGCACGCCCTCGAGCGGCAGCCGGTCGTTCATCAGCGTGAAGATCGACTTCTTGATCTCGCCCGCGTAGAAGGTGCCGCCGATCAGCACCTCGGACCGGGACGGATGCAGCACGACGAACGTCCCCGTCCGGGTTCCGTCCTCCTCCGGCACCGCCTCCACCTCGGGCGCGTGGAGCACGAGCGCGTCGACGGTGAACGCGTCGAGCTGGGCCGGCTTCGGGACGATGAACATCGTCTTCGCGAACAGCGCGTGGTACGGGCTCGCGGTGACGACACGCACCCCCACCCGGTGCGCCGGCTCGGCGCCTGCGAAGTGGTCGATCACGTAGAGCGTCTCCTGCGCCTCGAGGTGCGCTGCGACCTTGGCGCGCAACCCCTCGAAGTGGGTCTCGGAGAGCGGCTTGTTGACGTCGCCCCACCAGATGCGGTCGCGCGAGCCGGGCTCGTCGACGACGAACTTGTCCTTCGGCGACCGGCCGGTGAAGCGCCCCGTGTCGACCACGAGCGCGCCGCCGCGCGACAGGCGGCCGGTGCCCTGCAGGAGCGCGGCGGTGTAGAGCTGCGCCGTCGTCGGGTTGCGGAGGACGCGGCCGCGCGGGTCCAGGCCGTGGAGATCCTGCCCGGTGTCAGACGTCACGATGGCCACGGAGCCCAGTCTCCTGATCCGATCCTGCAGGCCGCCCTCCGGCCCGCCGTGCGGAACCGTAGACGCTCCGCGCCTGTCATGGCAGGTGAACCGCTCGCGGCGTGGCCTAGCTCGAGGCTTGAGGTGATACGCATAGCCCTGCGGCCGCGAAGCGGACGCCTTCAGGGGTATGCGCGGCAGGAGCCCGCGTGAGCGGGCTCCGGATCTCGCGCAGCGAGATCCCGCTTGCCGGCTCTAGCTCGGCGTCGGCACCACGTCGTCGGCGTCGCGTGCCACGAGCGCCGCGTAGCGGCCGCCGGCGGCGATGAGCTCGTCGTGCGTGCCGACCTCCACGACGCGGCCGCCGTCGAGCACGACGATCTGGTCGGCGTCGCGCACCGTCGAGAGCCGGTGCGCGATGGCGATCGTCGTGCGCCCCGCCGACAGCCGCTCGAGCGCTTCCTGCACCGCCCGCTCGGTCTGCGTGTCGAGCGACGAGGTCGCCTCGTCGAGGACGAGGATCGGCGGATTGCGCAGCACCGTGCGCGCGATGGCGATGCGCTGCTTCTCGCCGCCGGAGAAGCGATAGCCGCGCTCGCCGACCATCGTGTCGTACCCCTCCGGGAGCGAGGAGATCAGCTCGTGGATCTGCGCCGCGGCGGCGGCCTCCTCGATCTCCTCGTCGCTCGCCTCCGGCCTGGCGAAGCGAAGGTTCTCGCGCACCGTGGCGTGGAACAGGTAGGTCTCCTGCGAGACGACGCCGACCGCAGCCGCGAGCGAGTCGAAGGTGAGCTCGCGGATGTCCACCCCGTCGATCGACACCGTCCCCTCCGTCGCGTCGTAGAGACGCGCCACGAGGTACGCGCAGGTCGTCTTTCCCGAGCCCGTCTCCCCCACGAGCGCGGTCGACGTCCCGGCGGGAACGGCGAAGGAGACGTCCTGCAGCGTCCAGGCCGCGTCGTCGTAGCGAAACCAGACGCCGTCGAGCGTGACGTCGCCGCGAGGCGCGTCGAGCGCACGCGTCCCGTCGACGATGTCCACCTCCTCGTCGAGGTACTCGAAGATCCGGTCGAACAGCGCCAGCGAGCTCTGCACCTCGATCTGCACGCCCAGCAGGCTGCCGATCGGGAAGAAGAGCCGCGTCTGGAGCGTCGTGAAGGCGACGAGGGTTCCGATCGTGATCGCGTCGCTGCCCCGCGAGATCGTCCAGCCCGCGAACCAGTACACCAGCGCCGGCATGACGGCGAACGTCGTCTGGATGGCCGCCATCATCCAGCGACCGGTCATGCGCGAGCGCACCTCGAGCTCGGCCAGGCGACCCGACTCCCGCGAGAAGCGCTCGGCGAGGTCGTCCGTGCGCCCCATCGTCTTCCCGAGCAGGATCCCCGACACCGACAGCGACTCCTGCACGATCGAGGAGACGTCCGCGAGCGAGGCCTGCCGCTCGGCCGTGACCTTCTTGCGCTGCTCGCCGACGCGCTTCGTCAGCCAGACGAACAGCGGCAGCAGCGCCAGCGCGAAGGCGGCGAGGCGCCAGTCGAGCAGCAGCATGGCAGCGACCGTCGCGAGCACGGTGGTCACGTTCGAGAGCACCGAGGTCGCCGTCGAGGTGACGACGGTCTCGATGCCGCCGATGTCGTTCGCGATCCGGCTCTGGACCTCGCCCGTGCGCGTGCGCGTGAAGAAGGCGAGCGAGAGCCGCTGCAGGTGCCGGTACACCTGCGTGCGGAGGTCGTGCATCACGCTCTGCCCGACCTGGTTGGACAGCAGCGTCTGCCAGACGCCGATCACCCCGGTCACGACCGGGATGGCGACCATGCCGGCCACGAGCGCGGTCAGCAGCCCCATCTTCTCCTGCGGGATGGCGACGTCGAGCACCTCGCGCAGCAGGAACGACGGGATCACACCGAGGGCGGCGGAGAAGACGATCAGGGTGCAGACGACGGCGAGGCGCCCTCGATACGCGCGGAAGAGCCGCACGATGCGGCGCAGGTTCGCCTTGCGCACGGCAGGATCGGACGGTCGCGTCGGCGGTGCGTCGTTCGCGGCCTCCCAGCGTCGTCCCGGCATCAGGACGAGTGTGCCTGCGTCGGGTCGCTCGGTGGGTCTGACGCCCGTGCCTGCCCCAGACCGTCGACCGCATCGCGCGCCCGCTCGGTCAATTCGCGCGCAGAGGCGATCGTCGGCGCCGCTCGCTCCACCGCGATCGGCTCCCCGATGACGACGTGGAGCCGCGGAAAGCGAACGCGGCGACCAGAGAGGGCGCGATCGGTGTCGAGGAGGCGCACCGGGAGGATCGGCACGCCTGCACGCAGCGCGATCTTCGCGGCGCCGCGAAACCACGGGCCGTCGTTGCGCACGGTGCCACCCGGGAAGATGGCGATCGCCTGGCCCTCGGTGACGAGGCGGACGCCGGTCTCGATCGCGGAGCGGTCGCCCCGGCCGCGGCTGACGGGAAACCCGCCCAGCGCATCGATCGCCCAGCCGAGCGGGCGAAAGCGCCACAGCTCGTCCTTCGCCATGTAACGCATCGGCCGCGGCACAGCGGCGCCGAGGATGAACGGATCGAGGGCAGACAGGTGGTTCGCCACGACGACGAGGCCGGCGTCTCGCGGGACGAGCTCGGTCCCGGTCACCTCCATGCGGTACACGGAGCGGATCGCCGGCGGCAGCCACCGACTGGAGAGGTCGAAGAGGTTCAGAGCGCCATCCGCGGCGACGGGTAGCCGATCTCCTGCACACCGTGGATCATGAGCGTTGTCGTCGTCGTGGCGCACGCTCGGCGCTCGAGCGAGGCCCGAGCACCCGGTCTCCGTCACGCCGACCGCTATCGTCCTCAGTCCCCCGATGTCGCACCTTCCCCTGTCCGGCTCCGACCAATCCCGTGACGGATGTCGCGATCGCCACGGTCCGCGAGCGAACGAGCCGCACGAGCCGTGCGATCACGCTCGTCGCGGTGCTCGCGCCGCCGCTCGGGCTGCTCTGCGCCGCCGGGCTGCTCTGGGGCGTGGCCATCTCCTGGGTCGACGTGACGCTGTTCTGCCTCTTCTACGTGCTCTGCGGGCTGGGCACGACGGTCGGCTTCCACCGCCTCTTCACCCACAAGAGCTTCGAGACCAAGCGCTGGCTGCGCGCCACCTTCGCGGTGCTGGGCTCGATGACGATGCAGGGCCCGGTCACCCAGTGGGTCACCGACCACCGCCGTCACCATGCGCTGTCCGATCAGGAAGGCGACCCGCACTCACCGCACGCAGGCCACGGGGTCGGGGTATGGGCGCGCGTGAAGGGCTTCGTGCACGCTCACGTCGGCTGGCTGTTCCGCTTCAAGGGGATGGAGCGCGGCGACCACTACGGGCGCGACCTGTTCGAGGACCGCGTCGTGCGCACCGTCGATCGCATGTACGCGCTGTGGGTGGTGCTCACCTTCGGCCTGCCCTTCCTGATCGGCTACCTCGCGGGCGGCCTGAGCCTCGCGCTCGGCTTCCAGGCGCTGGTCTGGGCCGGCCTGATCCGCGTCTTCGCGTACCAGCACGCGACCTTCGCCGTGAACTCCGTCTGCCACATGTTCGGCGGGCGCTCCTACCGCTCGCGCGACGAGAGCCGCAACAACTGGGTCGTCGCTGCGCTCACGTTCGGCGAGGGCTGGCACAACAACCATCACGCCTTCCCGAGCTCGGCGCGCCACGGCCTCGACCGGCGCCAGCTGGACATCGCCTGGTGGACGATCCGCGGGCTGGAACGCCTCGGCCTGGCGTGGGACGTGAAGCTCCCGAGCAGGCTTCAGAGGGACAAGCGCCGGCTCTCCGAGTCCGTGTAGCGCTCCACCGCTGCGGCGGCGTGACTCACCCACGATCTCCAGCGCGGCAGGCGGAACAGCGTGCCCGAGGGCGCGCGCAGCGCACATCCGTGCAGACCCGCGCGCGATCAGCCGCGTACGTCCCGTGCGCGCCCGCGGCCAGTGCCCGCTCGAAACCGGAGCGTGAGTGCTGCGGGCTGACGCCCGGGATGCCAGGCAGGTAGCGATCCCACGCGCCGTGCACCACGTCGAGCCGCTTCCCACGGAGCGTGTCGAGCGGCAGGCGGTCGGGGATCCACGGCGCGAGCCCGAGCAGCGCTGCGACGACCTCGTGCTCCGCGGCGGCGATCGACACCGCGCCGCCCATGGAGAAGCCGATCGAGCAGCGCGGACGTCGCGCCCTGCGCCACGGCGAGATCGAGCGCGGCGTCGCGCATCCGCGATGCACGACTGCAGCTCGTTCCACGTCTTGAGCCGGTAGCGAACCTCGACGAGCGTCACGTCGGGGACGCGCGGCGCGAGCTCGTCGGCGAGCAGCTCGCTCGTGGCGCTCCAGGTGCCGGGCACGGCACGCGCGGTGCCGCCGTTGACGAGCACGACCGCGAGCGGCGACCCCTCGTTGCGGAGCCGGGCGTCCGCGCCCGTGGGGAGCGCGACGATGCGCGCGCTCATCGGGTGGCCGCCGGCAAGCAGTCGCGGGCCACCGCGGCGATCGCCGCGGCGCGGGCGGCGTACCCCTCCGGCGACCCGTGCACGCCGTCGCCGATCAGCCACTCGGGATGCTCCGCCACCATCTCGTGCCACGCGACGAGCCGCAGCGCCGCGGTTCGCGCGCGCCTCGTCGTCGAGCACCTCGTTGAAGGCGGCGTTGGCGACCGTCCCGCCAGATGGTGGCCCACACCACGCAGCGGTTCGGGCCCGCGAGCGAGAGCACCTCGCGCACGTCCTCCCGGAATCCGTCCGGGTCCTCCTGCGGATCGTTCGTGCCGAGGCTGACGACCACCACCGACCCGAGCTCGCTGCCGATGCCGGCGAGCGCCGCGATGCCGTCGTCGCTGCCGCGGCCGACCTCGTCGTCCGTCCGGATGCGCCAGCCCGGGAGCTCTCCCGGAGATACGGCTCCACGCCGACGTTGAGCGAGTCCCCGATCATCGTCAGCGAGCCCGTACGCGTCGCGGCTGCGTCGTCGTCGCGCGAGACGACCACCGCTGCGGTCGCGACGACGGCGACGGCGACGAGGGCGATCACGACGACGACGAGCCGCATCCGCGCATGGTGCCCGTCGGGCCGTGAGCAGGACGGCGGTACCGCGAGCGCGAACCCGTGGCTGTGACGACGAGCGCCGCCATCGAGCGCTTCCTCACCGGCGCCGAGGCTGAGCGACGCCACACGCCGGGCCTACCGCTCCGACCTGCGTGACTTCACCCGCTGGCTCGACTCGCGCTCGCTGAGCTTCGAGGAGGTCGACACGCGCGCGCTCGCGGCGTACACGTCGGAGCTCGGCCGCGGCCGGCGCGGGCTCGCACCGGCGACGATCGCGCGCCGGCTGGCGGCGGTGCGCTCGTTCCTCGGCGCGACGCTCGGGCCCGACCGTGTCCCCGAGGCGGCGTTGTCACCGCGACGGCCACGCCGGCTGCCCGAGGCGCCGAAGGTGACCGAGGTCGAGGAGCTCGTCGACGGCGTCGGCCGGCGACGGGCGCGCTCGCGCATCCGCAACCGGGCCCTGCTCGAGCTCGTCTACTCGTGCGGGTTGCGCGCCGCCGAGGCGGTCGGCCTCGATCTCGCCGACGTCGACTTCGAGCAGGAGGCCGTGCACGTGCGCGGCAAGGGCGGGAAGGAGCGGGTGGTGCCGCTCGGCGAGCGGGCAGCCCGCGACGTCGCCGTCTACCTGCGCGACGCGAGGCCGGCTCTCGGCACGTGGCGCCTGCGACGCGCTCTTCCTCTCGGTGCGTGGACGCCGCCTCGACACGAGCACGCTGCGGCGGCTCGTCCGGAACCCGCACCGGCTGCGCCACGCGTACGCCACCCACCTGCTCGAGGGTGGCGCCGACCTGCGCACGATCCAGGAGCTGCTCGGCCACAGCTCGCTGTCGACGACGCAGATCTACAGCCACGTCGACGCGCGGCGCCTGCGGCGCGTCTACGACCGCTCGCATCCACGCTCGTAGCCCGCTACACCGGGCGAGCTATATCTCGCCTCTGCATGCGCAGAGTCGCCCTCACCGTCGTCACGGTCGTCGTCGCGGTGCTCGTGCCGCTCCTGCTCGTCACGACCGCGCTGCGGATCGTCGCGAACGACTGGATCGTGTCGTTCGAGTACGACCACGGCGGCGTGCCCGACGACCGGTACGGGCTGACGCGATGACGAGCGCGGCGACCTCGCGCGCCTCGGTCTCGACTCGATCCTCCCCGGTGGTCGCGGCATCGCGCTGCTCGACGAAGCGCGCGCTGCCCGGCGGCGAGGCGGCCTTCGACCGCCGCGAGCTGGCGCACATGCAGGACGTGCGCGACGCGGTCGGGCTCGCCTTCACGGTGCAGCTGCGTGGCGCTGGTGCGTCGTGCTCGCGCTGCTGCTGGCGCTCGCCTGGCGACCGGCTACCCGCCGCGCGGTCCCGCGGGGCGTGCAGATCGGCGCCGTCGCGACGCTGGGCGTCGCCGCGCTGCTCGGCGCGCGTGATGGTGCTCGCCTGGGACGGGTTCTTCGTGCGGCTTCCACGACGTGTTCTTCGAGGGGGACACCTGGCGGTTCTCCCGCACCGACACGCTGTTGCGCCTCTACCCGGACGAGTTCTGGATCGGCGTCGCCGCGTGGATCGCCGGGATCACGGTCGCGCTGGCGCTTGCTGCTCGCTCGTCGTGTCGACGCTCTGTTGCGCCGCATGCCGCCGCGCAGGAGGACGGCGCAGGTGACCGCGAATCCATCTGCCGTGCCCGAGACTGCCGACCAGGACGTCGAGGGCTTCCTCCTGCTGCTCGCCGCGCAGCGCTCGCCGCGCACCGTCGACGCCTACCGGCGCGACCTCGCCGCGCTCGCGCACCTTCCTCGACGCCCCGGTCGGCGACGTCACGACCGAGGAGCTCGAGCGCTGGCTCGCCTCGATGCGCGCGGACGGGCTCGCCGCGTCGACGATCGCACGGCGCCTCGCGGCCGTGCGCTCGTTCTTCCGCCACCAGCGTGCTGCTCGGCGCGCGCGCCGACAACCCGGCCGCCGCGATCCAGCCGCCGCGTCGCCCGCGTACGCTCCCGCGCACGCTCTCGCCGTCCGAGACGGAGCGCCTGATCGAGGCGGCCAACGGGACGATGCCGCGCACGATGCGCGACCGCGCGCTCGTCGAGCTGCTCTACGGCGCCGGGTTGCGCGTCTCGGAGGCGCTCGGTCTGCAGAAGGCGTCGGTCGACCTCGACGAGCGCATCGTGCGCGTGCTCGGCAAGGGCGGCAAGGAGCGCATCGTCCCGCTCGGCCGGCCGGCGGCGGAGGCGGTGCGGCGGTACCTGGCGCTCGGGCGACCGCACCTCGACCGCCGCCACCGGCCCGACCTGTTCCTCAACGCGCGCGGCGGAGCCCTCACCCGCGGCGGGGCGTTCCTGATCCTGCGCCGGCTCGCCGAGAAGGCCGGGCTCGAGCCCGGGCGCGTGCACCCGCACCTGCTGCGCCACTCGTTCGCGACCCACCTCCTCGAGGGCGGCGCCGACCTGCGCAGCGTCCAGGAGATGCTGGGCCACGCCGACCTGTCGACGACGGAGCGCTACACGCACGTCTCCGACCAGCGCCGCCGCGAGACGTACTTCGCCGCGCACCCGCACGCCCGCCGCCGGACCACGCCGCCGGCGACGCCGAGCGCCTAGCACCAGGCCGCAGCGGCCAGCTCGATCGCGCCGTCGACGGCCTCGTCGGGCGCACCGACGAGCGTCACGTGCCCGAGCTTGCGGCCCGGCCGTGGCTCCTTCCCGTACAGATGCACGTGCGCACCGGGAAGCGCAGCGAGCTCGTCGAGCGGCGGCGAGGTCACCGACGAGGTTGACCATCACCGACGGCGCGAGCGCGTCGGTCGCGCCGAGCGGCAGGCCCAGGATCGCGCGCAGGTGGTTCTCGAACTGGCTCGTCTCCGCGCCGTCGATCGTCCAGTGGCCCGTGTTGTGCACGCGCGGGGCGAGCTCGTTCGCGAGCAGCCGGCCGTCGACCTCGAAGAGCTCGACCGCGAGCACGCCGACGTAGTCGAGCTCGTCGAGCAGGCTCCGGGCGATCTCCTCCGCCTCCGCCTGCGGCGCACCGGCGGCCGGCGCTCGTGAGACGGCGAGGATGCCGTCGCGGTGGACGTTCTCGGCCAGCGGCCAGAAGCGCGTGTCGCCGTCGCTCCCGCGCACGCAGACGATCGAGAGCTCGCGGTCGAACGGCGACGAGCTCCTCGGCCAGCTCGTCCTCCTCGAGCGGCTCGACCACGTCCACGCGCCGTTGCCCCTTGCCGTCGTAGCCGAAGCCGGCGTGTCTTGACCAGCGCGGGGAGGCCCGTCACCTCGAGGTCGCCGAAGCGCGGCGTCGGGATGCCGAGGCGCCGGAAGAGCTCCTTCTCGTGCAGGCGATCCTGGGCCACGCGAGAGAGCCCGCGCGTCGGGCACCGCGCCGACGCTGGCGGCAGCGGCCACCGGGACGTTCTCGAACTCGAACGTGACGACGGCCGCCTCGTCCGCCAGCCGGAGCAGCGCCTCGCCGTCGTCGTAGTTGGCCACGAGCAGCTCACCGACCTCACCGGCGCAGGCATCGGCCGCCGGGTCGAGGAAGCGAAAGCGGAGCCCGAGCGGAATCCCGGCCAGCCCGAGCATCCGCCCCAGCTGCCCACCGCCGATGCACGCGACGAGCGTCACGACGCGCCTGCGACGCGTCGAGCACGAGGTCACGCGGCGGGGTCGGGAGCGTCGAGCACCGCCTGCGTCTGCGTCGGCGCGGAAGGCGCGCAGGCGCTCGGCCACGCCCGCATCCGTCCGGGCCACGATCGCGGCGGCGAGCAGCGCCGCGTTCACCGCGCCGGCCCGGCCGATGGCCAGCGTCCCCACCGGGATGCCGGCGGGCATCTGCACGATCGAGAGCAGCGAGTCCATCCCCTGCAGCGCCTTCGACTCGACCGGCACGCCGAGCACCGGCAGCGTGGTCTTGGCCGCGGTCATGCCCGGGAGATGGGCCGCCCCGCCGGCACCGGCCACGATCACCTGCAGGCCGCGGCTCTCCGCCTCCTCGGCGTACTCGAAGAGCAGGTCGGGGGTGCGGTGCGCCGAGACGACCTGCTTCTCGTACGGCACCTGCGAGTGCGTCGAGCGTCTCGGCCGTGTGGCGCATCGTCTCCCAATCGGAGCGGGAGCCCATGATCAGGCCCACGAGCGGCTGGCCGGCCATCGAGCTGAGCCTACTTGGCGCGCGAGCGCTTCACGAGGAGCGTCGACACCGAGCGGGCGGTGCGCCGCGCCTCGGCGTCGTCCTCGTCGTTCTCGGCGATCCCGTCGAGCAGCCGGATCGTGTCGGGCACGGGTGACCCGTTCTTCAGGCAGACGATCGCCAGCCGGCGCACGGCGACGTTCGGATCGCGGGCCGCGAGCTCGTGCAGCAGCGGCCGGAAGCTTGTTCACGTCACCCGGGTGGTCGCGCGAGAACGACTCCAGCGCGATCAGCGCCGAGCCGCGCACGCCCGGGCTCTCGTCGTCGAGACCACGACGCAGCAGCTCGATCTTCTGACGGAAGCGAAACTGCGCCAGCGACCGGAAGGCCAGCGAGCGCACGCGATAGTCGGGGTTGCGCGCCGCAGCCTCGACCTCGTCGCCCCATTCGCCGCGCAGGGTGGCGAGCTCCTTCTCGAGCCCGCGCGAGCTGTACTCCTCCGCGAGCTTCGCGGCCTGATCCAGGGTCAGCTCGGCCACGACGGTCTCAGGACGAGGCGAGCTCGCGCGGCCCAGGCCCGACGTAACGGGCATCCGGCCGGAAGAGCCGTCCCGTGCGCTTCTGCTCGAGGATGTGCGCCGACCAGCCTGCGACGCGGGAGCACGCGAACATCGCCGGCACGAGCGGCGGCGGGATCTCCGCCACGTCGAGCACGATCGCCGAGTAGTACTCGACGTTCGTCGCGATCACCCGGTCGGGATGACGCTCCTGGAGCGCCACGAGCGCGACCTGCTCGAGCTCCTCGGCGACGTCGACCTGCTCCGAGCCGAGCTCTCTCGCCGTGCGCTTGAGCAAGCGCGAGCGCGGATCCTCGGCGCGGTAGATGCGATGCCCGAACCCCATGATGCGCTTGCCGCTCGCCAGCGCGTCCTTGACCCAGCGCTCCGCGTCGCCCGTCGCAGCCACCTCGTCGAGCATCGGCTTGACGTACGCCGGCGCACCGCCGTGCAGCGGGCCGGACAGCGCGCCGACCGCGGACGAGAGCGCCGCTCCGCAGTCCGCACCCGTCGAGGCGACGATCCTGGCGGTGAACGTCGATGCATTGAGACCGTGCTCGGCGGTGCAGATCCAGTAGGTGTCGATCGCCTTCACGTGCCGCGGATCGGCCTCGCCGCGCCACCGCAGGAGGAACTTCTCGGCCGCGGTCTGACCGCGTGCGACGACCTCGTCGGGGACGGCGTCCGGTCTTGCCGTCGGCGACGCGCGCCGAGCGCGCGACGATCGTCATCATCTGCGCGGAGAGCCGAGCGAGGTCGTCGCGCGCCTGCTCGTCCGAGATCTCGTTGAGCTTCCCGAGCTTCCACTCGCCCGCCAGCCGCGCCGTCTCGGCCTGCAGATCGGCGGGCGCGTTCCCGGTCAGCCGTCGCCGGCTCGTACGGCTCCGGGTCGGGCATCTTCGACTCGAGGTCGTCGTCGACCAGCAGGCCCCAGACGTTCTCGTACGGGTAGTGACCGACGAGATCCTCGATGTCGATGCCGCGATAGCGGAGCTGGCCCCCGTCGCGGTCGGGCTCGGCGATCTCCGTCTCGACCGCCACGACTCCTTCGAGCCCGGCTTTGAACTCGCTCATCGTCTCCCGTTCCTCTCCACTCGCGCCGTTGGCTGCCGAGGGACGGTACCTGACCGGCCCGTATCGGTCGGGCAACTATCCTCCGCGCCGTGGCGCACGAGGTGACACTGATCCCCGGCGACGGCACCGGGCCCGAGCTCACCGAGGCCACGCGCCGCGTCCTCGAGGCGACCGGGGTCGATTTCACGTGGGACGTGCAGCAGGCAGGGGTCGAGGTGATGGAGGACGGCGGGCACGCCGCTGCCCGACGAGACGCTCGCCTCGATCAGGCGCACGCGTGTCGCGCTCAAGGGCCCGATCACGACGCCGATCGGCACCGGGTTCCGGTCGGTGAACGTCGCGCTGCGCCACGAGCTGAACCTCTACGCGTGCGTGCGGCCGTGCAAGTCCTACCCCGGCATGCGCTCGCGCTACGACGACGTCGACGTCGTGATCGTGCGCGAGAACACGGAGGACCTGTACGCGGGGATCGAGTACGAGGCGGGCACACCCGAGGCGGCGCGCGTGATCGAGACGCTGAACGGCTTGCAGGCGAAGCAGATCCTGCCCTCGTCGGGCATCTCGGTGAAGCCGATCAGCCCGGAGGGCTCCGAGCGGATCATCCGGTTCGCATTCGAGTACGCGCAGGCCAACGGCCGCCGGCGCGTCTCGTGCGTGACCAAGGCCAACATCATGAAGTTCACCGACGGGCTCTTCCTCGCCGTGTTCCGCGAGGTGGCCGGCGACTACCCGGACGTCGAGCCGTGGGAGAACCTCGTCGACGCGGTGTGCATGGGGCTCGTGCAGCGCCCGGAGGAGCACGACGTGCTCGTGCTCCCCAACCTGTACGGCGACATCGTCTCCGATCTCACCGCGGGTCTCGTCGGCGGTCTCGGCGTGGCGCCGGGCGCCAACATCGGCACCGAGGCAGCCGTGTTCGAGGCGACGCACGGGTCCGCCCCCAAGTACACGGGGCAGAACCGCGTCAACCCGACGGCGATGATCCTCTCGGGCAAGCTCATGCTCGACGCACCTCGGAGAGCGAGACGCGGCGGCGCGGCTGGAGCAGGCAGTCGCCGGCAGTGATCGCCGAGGGCGAGCGCGTCACCTACGACCTGAAGCCCACCCGTGACGACCCGACGGCGGTCGGGACGTCCGAGTACGCAGACGCCATCATCGAGAAGCTCGCCTGACGGCGATCTTCGGCGGACACCAAGGAGACTAGCCGTGAACGGCAGGAAGAAGGTCACCGTCGTCGGGGCCGGGAACGTCGGCGCCACCTGTGCGTTCGCTGTCGCACGCAGCGACTACGCGGACGTCGTGCTCGTCGACATCATCGAGGGCTTCCCGCAGGGGAAGGCCCTGGACATGAACCAGGCAGGGTCGGTGCTCGGTTTCGAGCCGTCCATCGTCGGCACGAACCGCTACGAGGAGACGGCCGGCTCCGACGTCGTCGTGATCACGGCCGGCAGGCCGCGCTCGCCCGGCATGAGCCGCGACGACCTCGTCACGACGAACGAGGCGATCGTCGGCTCGGTGACCAGGGAGATCGTCAAGCGGTCGCCGAAGGCCGTCCTCGTCGTCGTCTCCAACCCGCTCGACGCGATGTGCCACGTGGCGAAGACCGCGTCGCGCTTCCCGAAGGAGCGGGTCGTCGGCATGGCCGGCATCCTCGACACGGCGCGGTTCGCCGCGTTCATCTCCTGGGAGACCGGGCAAGTCCGTCAAGGACGTGCAGGCCATGGTGCTCGGCGGGCACGGCGACCAGATGGTCCCGGTCGTCTCGGCGACGACGGTCGGCGGCGTGCCGCTCGAGCAGCTCACCACGAAGACCCGGCTGCGAAGATGGTCGAGCGCACACGCAAGGGTGGCGGCGAGCTCGTCGACCTGCTCGGCACGTCCGCCTGGTACGCACCCGGCGAGGCCGCGGCGCAGATGGTCGACGCCATCTGCCTCGACCAGAAGCGCGTGCTCCCGTGCACCGCGTACCTGGAGGGCGAGTACGGGATCGACGGCCTCTACATGGGCGTGCCCGTCGTCCTCGGCGCAGCCGGCGTCGAGGAGATCGTGCCGCTCAGGCTCACGGCCGACGAGAAGAAGATGCTGCGCGCCTCGGCCGCGGCCGTGCGCGAGGTCGTCGGAGTGCTCTCGAAGCCGGTGACCGGCTCCGCGTGTCCGACGAGGTCGGACACGGTTTCTGTGCCTCATCTGGCGCTCCGGATCCGAACAGATCTTTGCGGAGCGCTGAACAGCCCCGCGTCTACGCTTCGGCGCATGGATCTCGGCCTTACAGGGCGCACGGCGATCGTCTGCGGCGCGTCGTCGGGGATGGGTCTCGCGGTCAGCGAGGCGCTCCGCGCCGAGAGCGCGAACGTCGTCATGCTCGCGCGGCGGGCGGACCTCCTCGAGCAGGAGGCCGGCCGCATCGGCGCCGTGCCGGTGGCGGGCGATCTCACCCGTCCGGACGACGTGGAGACGCTCGTCACGACGGCCGTCGACTCGTACGGCGGCGTCGACGTGCTCGTGCTGAACGGCGGCGGCCCACCACCCGGGCCCGGCGGTCGGCATGACGCCCGAGGCGGTGGTCGGCGGCGGTCGAGCTGCTCCTCATCGGCCACGTCCGGCTCGTCGAGAGATGCCTCCCCTATCTCCGTGCGAGCGCTCACGGCCGGATCGTCGCGATCGAGTCGACGTCGGTGAAGGAGCCGCTGCCGAACCTCGCGCTGTCGAACGCGGTGCGACCGGGTGTCGTCGGCTGGCTCAAGACGCTCGCGCGAGAGCTCGGCCCGGACGGGGTCACCGTGAACGTGATCGCACCCGGGCGCATCGACACCGACCGCTTCCGGCAGGTCTATCCCGACGGGCTGACGGAGGACGATCGCGAGCACGATCGCACTGCGCCGGATCGGGACGCGCCGTCGGAGATCGCGTCCGTCGTCTGCTTCCTCGCCTCCGCCGCCGCGGCATACGTGACCGGCGCGGTCATCCCCGTCGACGGCGGCTTCACCCGCGCGCTGCTCTGAGCATGAGGCGACGCGGCTCACAAGCGTGTCCTTCTCTGGGCCGCGCGATCGTGGTCTCGATGGCCTTCGTCGCTGCTGGCGGCTGCCTGGGTCTACCCGACCAGCTCGTTCCTCTTCCTGCCGCACGAGGCGCAACCGCTCGACGGCAGGGTCGAGGTCGAGGGCAGCAAGCGGGTCGACGACCGCGGCGGCATCTACTACGTCGACGTCACCGTGCGCCAGGCACGCTGGCTCGAGCGGCTGCTGCCGTTCACGCGGCCGGACGGCGCGACGATGGTGCCGGAGCACGCGCTGCTCCAGCCGGGCTCGAGCTTCGAGGAGCGGCGCCGCGTCTCGCTGACCGAGATGGCACGCTCCGAGGAGGTCGCGGCCGCCGTTGCGCTTCGGGCGGCGGGGTACGACGTCGACGCGCAGCCGCGCGGGGCGATCGTCGAGAGCATCGACCCGTCCGCGCCCGCGGTCAGCCTGCTCAAGGACGGCGACGTGATCGTCGAGGCGGCCGGCAAGCGTGTGCGCACGACCGGAGACCTGCGGCGCGCCGTCGGGACGGTCGACCCGGGAGAGTCCGTCGCGTTGCGCCTCCGCCGTGACGGCAGGCAGAAGGAGCTGACCGTGCGGACGATCCAGGCGCCGGACGATCCGCAGTCGCCCGATCATCGGCATCCGGGTCGCGCAGGCTGCGGACATCGAGCTGCCGGTCAAGGTCGACATCGACCTCGGTGACGTCGGCGGGCCGTCGGCCGGGCTGCCGTTCGCGCTCGACGTCCTCCAGGAGCTCGGACAAGGACATCGACCGCGGCTACCGCGTCGCCGCGACCGGCGAGCTCGAGCTCGACGGCACGGTCGCCCCGATCGGCGGCATGAGACAGAAGGTGCTCGGGGTCCGGCACGCCGGCGCCGAGGTCTTCGTCGTGCCCGCTGGGGATAACGCGGTGGTCGCACGGCGATATGCAGGGAACCTTCGCGTGATCGCGGTGGAGAACTTTCAACAGGCGTTGCGAGCTCTGGCAACACTCCCCCAAAAGTAGAGGTTTGCAGGACTTTTGGCTGGGTCGCAGAGTCGCCCGCAATTTGCGGGCGTTTCGTCCGAACACCCTCTTGCGGTCGCGACGGGCACGGGTGCAGAATGCCCGCTGTCCGTCAGGGACGACACATCGATCACCCAAGACATTGGCCAAGAAACCTAGAGCAACCTGTAATGACTGCTACTTCCGCCGCGAGGGTCTGTGCGCTCTCCCCGGCGACCGGCCGTGCCCGACGTTCCGCGCCGCCACCGCCGCACTCGAGCCGCCACGTCAGGCGCCACTCGTGCTCGCGACCCGTGTCGCCGCTCGCGGCCCACGTGACGGCCGCAGCCTGAGACCGTAGACTGGCCCCCGGTGGCCGACCAGAGCCCTGTCCAGCCGAGCCAGCCCGCCCGGGCGGGAAAGCCCGACAAGCGACGGCATCCCGTGGCGCCTCGTCGCGCTCGGCGCCGTGGGCCTGTACGGGCTGCTGCTCGTGATCCTGAACGCCAGGCAGGTCGAGGGTGCACTTCGTCTTCTTCTCGACGCAGGCGTCGCTCGTCGTCCTGCTGCTCGTGACCCTGGGCATCGGCTTCCTCGCCGGCTTCCTGTTCGACACGATCCGCGAGCGCCGCGCGCGGCGCCTCGATAGCGAAGCGGCGCGTCCGACCGTCACCGGTCGTCAGAGCAGCGACGCCAGGATCGAGACGCCCTCGTCGATCCGCTCGGGGCTCTCGAAGCTGAACGCGAAGCGGGCCGCGCGCGCTCCACCCGCACCCGGCGGGAAGAAGTCGGTGCCGCGCACGAACGTCGACGCCCGGCGTCGGTCGCCCGGCGCCTGGAGCTCGGTGGCGTCGCGGGAGCCGAAGTCGACCCAGAGGAAGTACCCACCCTCGGGCGGCTCCAGGCGACGTCCGCAGGGAAGCTCGCGCTCGAGCGCGTCGAGCATCGCGTCCCGACGCGCGCGCAGCAGGCCGACGATCCGCGTCGAGGTTCGGCTCGAAGCCACCCGACGCGTGGAGCTCGTGGACGATCGCCTGCGGGAGCAGCGGCGGCGAGATGTAGGTCGACACGGCGCGGTCGTCGTAGGCGGCCCGCAGCTCCTCGGGCACGACGACGTAGCCGACACGAAGCCCGGGCGCGACCGTCTTCGAGAAGGACGAGGTGAAGCTCACGTGGCTCCCACCCTCGAGCTCGTGCAGGGAGGGCAGCGGGCTCGCCTTCGTAGCGCACCAGGCCGTACGGGTCGTCCTCGAGGACGTCGAGGCCGCGCTCGGCGACGATCGCGGCGAGCCGCCGGCGCCGCTCGACGCCCAGGCGTGCGACCGCTCGGGTTCTGGAACGTCGGGATCGTGTAGAGGAACGAGACGTCGCCGCCGCGGTCGAGCTCGGTCTCGAGCGCGTCGAGGTCGAGGCCCTCGTCGTCCATCGGCAGGCTCACCACCTCGGCGCCCTGCCAGCCGAGCAGCTTCAGCGGCCGGTCGTACGTCGGCCCCTCCACGAGCACGCGGCCGGGCCGGCGCTGCAGCTGTGCGGCCACGAAGAAGACGAACCCCTGCAGCCCGCCGGTGGTGACGAACACGCGGCCGGGCTCGACGCCGTGACGCTCGGCCAGGAGCTCCCGGAGCGGGCCGTAGCCACCGCCCACCGCCGTACGAGAGAATCGTCGTCCCGTCGCGCTCGAGCGCCGCGGCCGCACAGTCGGCGATCAGGCCGGGTGCGACGCACTCGGGCGACGGGGCGCCGCGCGCGAACGAGATCGGAGCCATGGCCTGAGCCTACCCGCGGCCCCGGGCAGGCCCGCGCACCCCGTCCGGACGTGGCTCCTGCTACCCTGGACGGACGGGCGGCACCAGGTCGCCCCGTGAGATCTCGCTTCTTTCGACTCCCCTAGGAACGGGCTCGAGGGCAGGTCAGGTCTCGACCCAACGAACCAGGAGTCGAAAAACCGAATGCAAGAGCAGTCTTTTGCTGCGCTCGGCGCGAGCGCAGAGGTCGTCGAGTGCGCTCAGCGCCCGCGACATCGTCAACCCCTTCCAGATCCAGGCACGCGTCATCCCCTCGGCCCTCGCCGGCCGCGACGTGCTCGCCAAGTCACCGACCGGCTCGGGCAAGACGCTCGCCTTCGCCGTTCCCATCGTCCAGCGCATCGACCCGAACGCAGGCCGACCCGCGGCGCTCGTGCTCGTGCCGACGCGTGAGCTCGCGCTGCAGGTGACCGAGGAGCTCGCGTCGCTCGGCAAGTCGAGCCGCATCGCCGTGGCCTCGGTCTACGGCGGCGTGCCGCTGCGCAACCAGGCTCAGCGAGCCCGCGAGGCTCACGTCCTCGTCGCGACGCCGGGTCGGCTGCAGGATCTGCTCGACCGGCGCATGGTGACGCTCGACGCCGTCTCGATCCTCGTGCTCGACGAGGCGGATCGCATGCTCGACATGGGGTTCAAGCCCCAGGTCGACCGCATCCTCCGCCACGTGCCGCGGACGCAGGCAGACGATGTTCTTCTCGGCCACCCTCGACGGTGCCGTGGGCGAGCTCGCACGCGCGTACACGACCGACCCGCTGCGCGTCGAGGCCGAGCTGCCACACGAGCAGCATGCCGGCCGAGATCGACCACCAGTTCGTCTCGGTCACGGCCGACAACAAGGTGGAGAAGCTCGTCGAGCTGCTGCAGGCCGAGCGCGGGCCTCGCGCTCGTGTTCGTGCGCACCAAGCGCGGCGCCGACCGGCTCGCCAAGCGACTCGCGTACCACCAGGTCGACGCGGTCACGATGCACGGCGACAAGAGCCAGGCGCAGCGCGAGCGGGCGCTGCATCGCTTCGAGACCGGCAAGGTCTCGACGCTGATCGCCACGGACGTCGCCGCCCGCGGCCTCGACCTCACGGGCGATCACCCACGTGATCAACTACGACCCGCCCGAGGACGACAAGGCGTACACGCACCGCGTCGGCCGCACCGGCCGCGCCGGGCGCTCGGGCACCGGCGTCACGCTCGTCCTGCCCGACCAGGAAGGCGACGTGAGCCGCGTGGCCCACCTCAACGGGCAGCGCGAGCGCTTCGCCGAGACCGGGATGCGGGTGTCCGCACCGCGCGTCGTGTACTCCGGCAGACGGCGCGGCTCGAAGTGGGGCCCGAGCCGCCCGCGCCGCAAGATCTAGCCGCAGCCGGCGGCCAAGCGCTCGCTCGGGACATGGCCGGGGTCTGACCCCGGCCATGTCCCTCGAGAGCCGACACGGCCGACGAGCTCGCGGCCGACCTCGACCGCGGCTACTCGAAGTACGTGTCGTCGTGCGTGTACGGCGGCGCGCACATGCAGAGCAGGCGCGCGCCGTCGGCGCCCGGCGCGGAGGGAATGCCAGGCGCCGGGCGGGATCAGAATCGCGTCACCCGGGCCGACCTCGCGCTCGTCGCCGTCGACCTCCATCAGGCCGCCGCCGTCGAGCAGGAAGTAGATCTCCTCCGCGAGGCGGTGGTAGTGCCGCTCGGTCGCCTGGCCGGCAACGAGCGTCGCCTCGGCGAGGCTCTGGTTGCGGACGAGCGACGAGGTCGGGAGCCCGAGCAGCTCGCGGATCGTGGAGCCGTCCTTCGTCGTGAACGGGGTCGCCGCCTCGAGGCTCCGGATCTCCATGCCGGCCAGGATAGGCTGCGGCGATGCCGCAGCGACGATCGTCCCGGAGACACGCGCCACCTCGATCGACGGCCTTCGCTTCTCCTACCACGTCTCACCGGACCACCTCGACGTCGCGACCGGCGGCTACGCGGTGCTCGAGCACGCGTCGGGAACACGACTCGGTCAGGTGACGACGATGGAGCTGACAGCGGCCGGGAGGCGCGGATCGACGGACGCGTCCTCGACGGTCCGCACGGGCCCGTTCCACGAGGCGGAGGTGTGCGTCGCCGGGATCGACGACGTCGCTGCCTGGCTCGAGCGAGACGCGACCGCAGCGCGCGCAGCTGCGCGTCGGGTCGTTCGGCCTGCGTCCCGGAGATCGAGCTGGCGCTCGACGCCGGCGCCTTCGACCGTCATACGTTCCTGTGCGGCCAGTCCGGGTCCGGCAAGACGTACGCGCTCGGCACGATCCTCGAGCGGCTGCTCGTGGAGACGTCGCTGCGCGTCGTGATCCTCGACCCGAACTCGGACTTCGTCAGGCTCGGCGAGCTGCGTGACGACGCACCCGACACGGTGCGCGAGCGCGTACGCCGACGCGGCCGGAGTCGCGGTGCGGCTGCGCGGGAGACGACGGCGAGCGACCGCCTGCACGTCCGCTTCCGCGACTTCGACGCCACGGAGCAGGCCGCGGTGCTCCGCCTCGATCCGATCGCCGACCGGGAGGAGTACGCGGCCCTCGTCGATACTGTCGACGCGTCGGAGAGCGCCGCCGAGATCAGCCCGCGGAACGTGATCAGCGCGGTTTCTCGCCGCGCCCGATCCCGTCCTGCAGGCCCTCGGCGTGCGCGCCCGGAACCTCGGCATCGACCGGTGGCAGATCTGGTCCGGATCCGATCCCGGGTCACTCGAGGATCTCGTGCAGCCCGGGCGGGCCCCGCTGCGTCGTCGCGGACCTCGGCTCGCTCGCGAGCAGGGCCGAGCAGGCCGTGGCGGCCGAGGCGGTGCTGGCCGCGCTCTGGCGGCGCCGCACCGCGCGTGAGCCGATCCTGATCGTGATCGACGAGGCGCACAACGTCTGCCCGCAGAACGACGGACGATCCGCTGACGGCGATGGCGACCGAGCATGCCGTGCGCATCGCCGGCGAGGGACGCAAGTTCGGCCTCGTGCTGCTCGTGTCGACGCAGCGACCGCAGAAGGTGCACGAGAACGTCGTCTCGCAGTGCGACAACCTCGTCCTGATGCGCATGAACTCGCGCTCCGACCTCGCCGTCCTGTCCGAGATCTTCTCGTTCGTGCCGTCGCCTCTCGTCGGCGCTCGCGAGCGAGTTCCGTCAGGGCGAGGCGCTGCTCGCCGGAAAGCTCGTGCCGAGCCCGACGCTCGGCCGCATCGGCCCGCGCTGGTCGGTGGAGGGCGGCTCGGACATCGCGTCCGACTGGGCTGCAGCAGCGCTAGCTCGCAAGCGGGATCTCGCTTACGCGAGATCACGGAATCCGCTCAACGCGGATTCCTTCCGCGCATACCCCTGAAGGCGTCCGCTTCGCGGCCGCGCGGCCACGGCGCACCGACCACGGAGGCAGTCTACTCCGCGCGCGAGCTCTGCGGCGAGCTGGGCGGTTTCGGTCGGTGTCGTGCCGACGCGGATGCCCTTCGCCTCGAGCGCGTCCTTCTTCGCCTGCGCCGTGCCCGAGGAGCCGGAGATGATCGCGCCGGCGTGACCCATCGTCTTGCCCGGACGGGGCGGTGAAGCCGGCGATGTACGAGACGACCGGCTTCGTCATCTCCGCCTCGATGAACGCTGCCGCCTTCTCCTCCTCGTCGCCGCCGATCTCGCCGACCATGACGACGTACTCGGTCTCGGGGTCGTCCTCGAAGCGGCGCAGCACGTCGACGAACGACGAGCCGACGACCGGGTCGCCGCCGATGCCGACGATGGTCGAGTTGCCCAGCCCGAGCTGTGTCAGCTCGTGACCGATCTGGTACGTGAGCGTCCCGGAGCGCGACACGACGCCGATCGAGCCGGCGGCGAAGATCTCGGCGGGGATGATGCCGACGTTCGCCTTCCCCGGCGAGAGCACCCCTGGGCAGTTCGGGCCGACCAGCGTGACGCCCGGGCGTCGACGTACGCCTTGATGCGGAGCATCTCGTGCGCCGGCACGTGCTCGGTGATCACGATCACCGTCCCGATGCCCGCGTCGACGGCCTCGTAGACCGCGTCGGCGGCGAACGGCGCCGGCACGAAGACCATCGAGGTGTTCGCCCCGGTGTCGCGCACCGCAGCGGCGACGGTGTCGAACACGGGGACGCCCTCGACGTCCTGACCACCCTTGCCGGGTGTCACGCCTGCGACGAGCTGCGTCCCGTAGGCGCGGTTGCGCAGCCCGTGGAAGCGCCCTTCCGATCCCGTGAGCCCCTGCACGACGAGGCGTGTCTCGTTGTCGACGATGATCGCCACGTCCTCCTGCGCTCCTTGACGGCGTTGATCGCGATCTTGTCGAGCGTGAGACGGCCGTCGGCAACCCGCGAGCCCAGGAGCTCGAGCGCACGCGCTCGGCCTCGTCGCCGACGCATCCGGTCCGGGCCAGCCACGCCGCGGCGTCGAAGGAATGGGCGAAGAAGGCGACTTCGTCGAGCCCGAGACCGGCTTCGAGGACGATCTCGCGCCACTCGGCGTCGGTGTAGTTGCGCACGTGCGACGGGTCTCGGAGGCGCTCGGCCTCCTCGATCTCGTCGCCCATGTTCACCGTGTCGACGATCAGCGACGCGCATCGCGCGCCACGCGGGCCATCTCCCGCACGGCCGCGCGCACGTCGGCGAAATGGTGCGCCGCCGTGCGGCAGGCGACGACGTCGAAGCTCGCATCCGCGAACGGGAGGTGCTCGGCCGCGACAGACGACGTCCGGACGCATGCCCGGCGCCGCGTCCGTCGTGACGACCTCGATCCCGGCCTCCCGCAGCCGTCGTGCGACGTGACCGCCGCCGGTGGCGACGTCGAGGGCAGTCCGCGCTCCCGCAGCCCAGTCGACGAGCCGGTCGAGGTCCTCGCCCTCCCGGTGCGCGTCCGACTCGACGTAGGCCTGCGCCCGATCCGACCACACGTCAGTCATCGTGAGAGCTCCACCGCCTTGTCGCGCCGCCTCGAGCATCGTCGGCTCGACGTGCACGTTCGGGAGCGCGGCCTCGGCGAGGATCGCGCGGCCCTCGTCCGCGTTCGTGCCGTCGAGCCTGACCACGACCGGCAGCTCGATCGACATCTGCTCGAGCGCCTGGAGGATGCCGCGCGCGACCTCGTCGCAGCGCGTGATGCCGCCGAAGATGTTGAAGAACACCGCCTTCACCTGCGCGTCGCGCGTGATCACCTCGAGCGCGTCGACGACGCCCTGCGCGTCTCCGCCGCCGCCCAGGTCGCAGAAGTTGGCCGGCCGACCGCCGGCGAAGGTGACCACGTCGACGGTCGACATCGTCAGCCCGGCGCCGTTCCCGAGCACGCCGACCTCGCCGTCGAGCTTCACGTAGGTGACGCCCTTCTCGCGGGCGAGCGCCTCGAGCGGGTCGGCAGCCGCCGAGTCGCGCATCTCGGCGATCTCCGGGATGCCGGTAGAGCGCGTTGTCGTCGACCGTGAACTTCGAATCGAGCGCCTTGACCACTCCGCCGGGCGTGACGATCAGCGGGTTGACCTCGCAGAGCATGGCGTCGAAGCGCGTGTAGGCCTCGAAGAGCTTCGCCACGATCGCGGCGATCTGCTTCTGCTCCGACGGATCGTCGACACCGGCCTCGTACACCAGCCGCCGGGCCTGCCACGGGTGGAACCCCTCGAGCGGGTCGACGTGGAGGCGCACGAGCGCCTCCGGTGCGGTGGCGGCGATCTCCTCGATGTCCACGCCGCCCTGCGTCGTGAACATGAACAGGGACTTCCTGGCGCCACGATCGAAGGTCAGCGACAGGTAGTACTCCTTCTCGATCTCCGACGCCTGCTCGATCCAGAGCTTGTTGACGATGTGACCGCGGATGTCGAGCCCGAGGATGTCGCGCGCACACGCCTCCGCGTCCGCCGGTGTCTCGGCGAGCTTGATGCCGCCTGCCTTGCCGCGCCCGCCGGTGAGCACCTGCGCCTTGACGACGACGGAGCCGCCGAGCTCCTGCGCGGCCTGACGCGCCTCGAGCGGGCTCGCGGCGAGCCTGCCGTCCGAGACGGGGATGCCGACACGCCGGAAGAGCTCCTTGCCCTGGTACTCGTAGAGGTCCACCGGGGCGCGAGCATACCCACGCGCAGGCCCGCTCCGATCCGGCGTGCGAGCATGGAGGCATGCTGCGCGTCTGCCTTCGGCCTCTGCCTGACCGTCGTCGCGCTCGCCGTCGCCGGCTGCACCGGCGCGCAGGCGACGCTGCCGCCGGCGACGTCCGCACCCGCCTCAGAGGGCACGTGTCGACTGGGTGGAGCCGACCGCTCCCAAGGCACCGAGGCTCGTCTTCACGGTGAAGAGGATCGACGTCCTGGCCGATGGCTGGCGGGCCCAGGTGGCGATCCGAAACGACACGGCGGTCCCGTGGGCGATGGCCGATCCGAGAGTGCCCGAGGCGTCGTTCGGGCTGATGCTCTTCGGCACCGGCGACCTGAGCGAGCTGGAGCGGAGGAACGAGGAACGCGACCTGCCGGACGTGCGCGCGGCGCATGCGGTGGTGCCCGCGCCGCCCGCGCAGCTCGCAGCCGGGCGCCTCCTGGGAAGGCTCGATCTCGGCCTCCGGGGCGCTGGCCGCGGGCCGCTGGGTGCGGGTCGCGTTCGGCCCGTTCGTCGCCCAGGACGAAGCGCCGAAGGACCTGCCGACGCCGCTGCTGTGGATCAGCGACAACGCGCACCTGCTGAGGGGGTAGCCCGGCCGGCGCGAGCCTCAATCGGCGGGTGCAGCGCCTCGCCGGCGTCGTGCCCGAGCAGCGTCACGAATGCCACGTCCCCGCGGAGCCCTCGAGGTCGGCGTCTGCGCGCGCCAGGCTCCTCATGCCCGGGTCGAGCTCGACGGCGCGCGTCAGGTGCGCGACGGCCTCGGCCCGTTCCCCGGCCAGGCACTCGAAGCACGCGAGGTCGTAGAGCAACGCAGCGTCCTCGCCGTGCTCCGCCAGGGCGCGCCGCAGCAACGAGACGCCCTCGTGCGTAGCGACCCGGCGCGTAGAACGCGGTCGCCCGTCGCAGCGCATCCCAGACGAGGTGGATCCCGAGCAGGCGACGGAGCTCGGCGATCGGCTCGGGATGATCGTCGACGCGAAGGTCACAGACGCGGTCGACGCCCTCGCGGCTCTCAGCGGCCGCACCGACTCGCTCGACGACGACCGCAGCCGACTGCTGGCCGCGCGCGTCCCCACCCGCCGCCTGACCGGCCTCGAGCGCCGCCACCAGACGTTCGGCGAGCGTGCCCGACCGTCTCGAGGAACGATCGTTCCATCTCGGCGACCACGTCCTCGCCCGCGAGGATGTTCCCCTGCACCGCGTACCCGGCCCCGACACGGTGGCCCGCCCAGGCGAGGCAGCTGTCTCCGGTATGCGCCGCGGATCGCCCGTCGGCGGTGACGATGCCGAGCTGGCGCGTCTCGCGTCCCTCGTCGTCGGCGAGGATGGCACGCGAAGCGCGTCCTCCGGCGTCGCGCCGCCGGCGAGCTCAGCGAGCCCGCGGGGCCCGAATGCCGCGACACCGGCGGCCTGGGTGGCGACAGCTCCGACACCGGCCTGCGCCCAGGGCACGACCGTTCCCACGGCGAAGTACCTGGACTGCACGGCGCAGCCGACCTCGCCCGACACGGGGTCGGCCGCGCAGATGGAGAACGTGGACTTGATGGACGCGCGGCGCACGTGCCGACACTAAACACCAGAGCGCGCTCCGGGTTGGAGGCGCCGAGGTTTGCCGCTGGACCGGAGCTCGCTCCTACCAGCGCACGCTGTAGACGGTCGTCGGCTCGGGCTCCGCGCCGCAGCTCAACGCCAGGACAGGGCCGGGATGCGCCTGCACGGCGACGGTCGTGTCGCCGCCCGGGCCGCTGAACGTCACGTTCTCGCCGTCGTCGCTGCGGAGGATGAGAGCTCCGATCGAGTCGAGCCCGTGCCGCCGCCGGATCTCGATCTCGGCAGCCTGGACGTGCGGCGCGTAGAGCGTGCGACCGCGATAGAGGTCGAGCGGGATCCTCCCGCTCTGCAGCAGCGCCGCAACGCGCTGGGCGTCGTCAGGGGCGACGCGCCCGAGCTGGATGCCGGCCGGGAGCGACGAGCACGTTGGCGGCAAAGCGATGTCCGCCGTGATGCGACGATTGCCAGAGCAGCCCAGGGTCGACGTGCGGAGAGAGCGACTCGTAGACGGGCGTGCCGAGCTTCGCGCAGCAGGCATCTCGGCGGCCGTGCGCGCAGACGAGAAGCAGCGGCGACGTCATCGGCTCGTCTCCGTCCGCGTCGGCCGGGACGGCCAGCCCTTCGAGCTCGGCCAGCGTCCGCCGCACGAGCAGGCCGCCGGACTCGGTCGTCTCTGCCTGGAAGACGACGGTCTCCGTCGCCACGCCGGTCCGGCCGGCGGACGAGGAGCACGCGGCCGTCGAAGCTCTCCAGCACCTCGCGCACCGCGATCGGAAGCTCGGTGTCGGCCACCGCGTCTCTCCCCCAGGCACCACGCCGCTCGAGGATCAGCCAGCGCGCCCCTACCGAGGCCGTGCCCGCGAGAAGCTCGCGGGCCGCCGTCGAGCCTTCCGAGCAGCTGACCGCGGGGGTCGTCGCGTGGCCAGGTCGACGGTCATTGCGTCCGGCGACGATCTCGCAGAGGAGCTGGCCCGCGACCGACGGCGTCACCCGGTCGAGCCGTGAGCCCGCGCACCGTCCCCGCGCGCGGCGCTGCGATCTCGTTCTCCATCTTCATCGCCTCGACGACGAAGAGCACCCGGCCGACCTCGACCACTGACCCGTCGGCGGTCTCGACGGCGAGGACGGTGCCCTGCATCGGGCTGTGCACGGCGCCCGAGGAGCCCGCACCGAGAGCCGCGCCGCGACGACGCCGCCGTCGCGCGAGCTCCGTCCACGGGGGCTCGGACGCGTGCAGGCGCACCTCGTGCCTTCGGCCGTCGATCTCGACCTCGAGCCGCTTCTCCTGCGTCCGGCGCGGCCGCTGCTCCGTCCACCTCGCTCGCTAGCATTGTTGTCGAATGAGACAACTCATTCGTCCAGCTCCGCGGCGCGCTTCGCAAGCTCCTGGGATTCGACGAGGCCGTGACAGGTCTCCCCGGCGACGAACGCCGGGTGCTCGAGCAGCGCCCGGTGAAAGCCGATCAGCGTCGGCGGTCCCGAGCACGACCATCTCACCCAGCGCGCGAAGCATCCGCCGGCGCGCGTGCTCACGGTCGACGTCGTGGACGACGAGCTTCGCGATCAGCGGGTCGTAGAGACCCGAGATCTCGTCACCGGCTCGGACGCCGGAGTCGACGCGCACGCCGGGCCCGGCCGGCTCGCGATACGCGGTGATCCGGCCCGGCGCCGGGCAGGAACCCTCGCGACACGTCCTCTGCGTTGATGCGGCACTCGATCGCGTGCCCGCGCAGGACGACGTCCTCCTGCCCGAAGGACAGAGGCTCGCCCGCGGCGACGAGCACCTGCTCGCGCACGAGGTCGATGCCCGTGACCATCTCGGTGACGGTGTGCTCGACCTGGATGCGCGTGTTCATCTCCAGGAAGAAGTACTCGCCGTCGGCCGTGAGGAGCCCTTCGATCGTCCCGGCGGACCGGTAGCCGGCCGCGCGCGTCGCATCGACGGCGAGCGCGCCGATGCGGGCCCGGAGCGCAGCGTCGACACCGGGCGAGGGCGTCTCCTCGACGAGCTTCTGGTGACGCCGCTGGATCGTGCAGTCGCGCTCGCCGAGGTGGACGACGTGGCCGTGTGCGTCCGCGAGCACTTGCACCTCCACGTGCCGCGGATCGACCAGATAGCGCTCCGCGTACACGGCGTCGTCGCCGAAGTAGCTCTGGCCCTCGCGGGCGGCCGACTCGAAGGCGCGCTCCGCGTCCTCCGGCGGCGTGCACCACCTTCATGCCCTTGCCACCGCCGCCCGCCGCGGCCTTGACGATCAGCGGGTACCCGATCTCGTCTCCGAGCCGCAGGAGCTCGCCGGCGTCGGCGAGCGGCTCGATCGCGCCGGGGACGACGGGAACCCCGGCGGCGCGCATGGCGGAGCGAGCGGCGGTCTTGCTGCCCATCAGCTCCATCGCCTCCGGCGGCGGCCCGATCCAGGTGAGGCCGGCGCTCTCGACGGCACGCGCGAACCCGGCGTTCTCCGCGAGGAAGCCGTAGCCAGGATGCACCGCGTCGACGCCCGCCGCAAGGGCTGTCTCGACGATCACGTCACCGCGCAGGTAGCTCTCGGCGGCCGGGCCCGGCGCCGATGCGGAAGGCGTCGTCCGCGACCTCGACGTGCAGCCGGCCGCGATCCTCGTCGGAGTAGACGGCGACGCAGCCGATGCCGAGCTCGCGCAGGGTGCGGAAGATCGCGCACGGCGATCTCGCCTCGGTTTGCGACGAGGACCTTGGAGAAGACGCTCACGGGCCGCGTATTCTCCCCGACTGTGACGCTGCCCGACCAGCTCACCGTCGCGCGGGCGCTCGCCGTACCGGTGGTGGTCGTCCTGTTCGCCTGGGACTTCCAGGACCACGCCTACTGGGCCACCGCCGTGTTCGTCGTCGCGATGGCGACCGACCAGGTCGACGGCTGGCTCGCGCGCCGCCGTAACCAGACCTCGGCGCTCGGCTCGCTGCTCGACCCGATCGCGGACAAGGTGCTCGTGATGGCGACCATGGCGATGCTCGTCGGCGAGGGTGTCGCGCCGGCCTGGATGGTGGCTGCGATCCTGGCCCGCGAGTTCCTCGTCTCCGGCCTGCGCCTGGCCGCGATCGAGAAGGGCATCGTGATGGGTGCTCGTGACCTCGGCAAGCTGAAGACGTGGGCCCAGGCGGTCGCCGCCGCGGTCGCCGGCATGGCCGCGGCGGGCGCGTGGGACGACGACGTCGCGTGGTGGGCGATGCTCGTCGCCGTCGTGCTGACGTGGGTGTCGGGCCTGGACTACGCGCGCGTCGCGCCGCGGCTGCTTCGCGGCGAGGGTGCTGACCCGGATCGCACTCGACACCTTCGACGAGCGAAGCGCGACGCCATTCGCTGCGATACATCGCCGCATCTCGACGCTCGAGTAGGGCCACGTATGCGAGCGCACGCAGCACCGCGGCCTCAACCTCGGGACCAGCCTCGGGACGGAAGTCGACCCGCACGCGTCGACCCTACAGCGGCAGCAGGCGTGCCGCGGTGGCCTTGAAGGACGCGACGACCACCTCCCCCTCGCGCAGGCCGAGGCGGGCGGCCGATCCCGCAGTCACCTCGGCCGCCAGCGGGCCGACACGCAACCGCACGCGGTTGCCGAGCGTCACCAGGGAGACGATCGGCGCGCGGACGTGGTTGACGGCGGTGTCCGCAGGCGCCTCGCGCGCGATCGAGACCTCCCATGGGTAGATGCTCAGCGCCACACGTCCGCGGCCCACGTCCGTCGACCACGCGGTGACGCCTGCGTCCAGCGCGACCTCGGTCAGGCCGTCCTGCGCCGGCTGAGGCCGTGCCATGGAGCAGTGTCGCTCCGGTGAAGCTGGCGACGAACGGGTCGGCCGGTGTGGCAACGAGCTCGGCCGGCACGTCGACCTGCAGGATCTTTCCCTCGACGATCACACCGACCCGGTCGGCGAGCGTGGCCGCGTCCTCGAAGTCGTGGGTGACGAGCACGGTAGGCAGCCCCGCAGCGCGGATCACGTCACGCAACTCGGCCCGCACCGTGGCTCGCGTATGGGCGTCGAGGGCGGCGAGTGGCTCGTCGAGGAGCAGGACCGCGGGATCACGAGCCAGCGCGCGCGCGAGTGCGACGCGCTGGCGCTCCCCACCCGACAGCGTGGCGGGCCGTGCCTCGGCGAGATGCGAGATCCGTAGTCGTTCGAGCAGCTCGTCCACCGCGATCCGACCTCGTGGCGAACCCGACGTTCGCCCGCACGGACATGTGCGGGAAGAGCGCGTACTCCTGGAAGACCAGTCCCACACGCCGCCGCTCCGGAGCAACGTCGATGCCCTGCGCCGTGTCCAGCCAGACCTCCTCGCCAAGCGCCACGCGCCCGATCTCGGGCCGGAGCAGGCCCGCCACGACGCGCAGCACGGTCGTCTTGCCGGCCCCGGACGGGCCCACCAGAGCCAGCGTCTCGCGGCCGATCGCGACGTCTACCGCGAGGCGGAACGCGCGAAGGGAATGAGAGATATCGAGCTGGAGCGCCATCCGAAGAAGAGCTTCACCGTGAGCAGGAGCGTTGCGCTGACGAGGACGAGGAGCGCGCTGATCGCGAGTGCGCCGTCGAAGTCGACGTCGAACTCCTGGTAGATCGCGAGCGACAGCGTCTGCGTCACGCCCTGCAGGCTGCCTGCAAACATGATCGTGGCACCGAACTCGCCCGAGGCCGCGAGCGAACGCCAGGGCGGCGCCGGCTCCGAGACCGCCACCCGCGAGCGGCAGTGCGACGCGGCCGAACGTCCGCGCCGGGCCGGCCCCGAGCGTGCGCGATGCGGCGAGCAGCGTCGGGTCGACGGCCTCGAATGCGGAGATCGCCGGCCGCACGTAGAACGGTCCCGCGACGAAGGCGACCGCGAGAACGACCGCGACCTGGGTGAAGCCGATCTGGAGCCCGAGCGCGTCCAGCTGGTCTCCCAGAAGCCCGAAGCGGCCGAACGCGGCCAGCAGGCCGATACCCGCGACGGCCGGCGGCAGCACGAGCGGCAACTCGACCAGCGTGAGCACGAACGGCCGTGCCCGGAAGGAGCGCGTCGCGATGAGGTACGCCGCCGGTGTCCCGAGCAGGATCACCGCCCCGATGGCGATCAGGTTGGTCTTGAGGGTGACCCGCAGCGCGTCCAGCGCCACGTCGTCCCCGAGCTGCGCGACGAGCTCGCCCGGGCGGCACCCTCAGGAAGATGGCCACCACGGGGAGCAGCAGGAACCCGAGCAGCGCGATCGTCGCCACCCAGAGCGTGACGGCGAACAGTCTTGCGCTCACGGCTCGCCGAATCCTGCGGCGCGAAGCTGCCTGCGACCGCCCGGGCCGAGTAGGGCGATGAGGAACGACTGGCCGCTCTCGAGCGAGCGCGGGGCAGTAGCGAGCGCGGCTTCGTAGAGGACGGTCGGCTGCGATGCGGCCGGCAGCGTGATCGCCCGCACCTTGCCCGCCACCGGCCTGACGTCCGTGCGGTAGACGAAGCCGGCGTCGGCCTCACCAAGCGCAACCTTCCCGACGATGCCCTTGACGTCCGGCTCGAGGCTGACCGTCTTGCGCAGCACCGCGAGCATGCCGAGGCGCTTGAGCACCTCGCGCGTGTAGAGCCCGATCGGGACCTTCGGCCCGGCGACGACCAGCCGCAGCTTGGGTCTCTTCGCCAGGTCGCGTACGGTGCGGATCCTGGCAGGGTTCGAGCGCGGGACGATCAAGACGAGGGAGTTGGACGCGAAAGCCACGGGCTTGCGCACGAGGCCGTCGGCGTAGAGCGCCTGCGTGTACTGCGGGCTCGCCGACAGAAAGACGTCGAACGGCGCTCCCTGCCGAATCTGCTGCGCCAGCTGGTTCGAGCCCGCAAACGAGTAGCGACCCTCGGGCTCGACACGAGGCAGCACCTCCGTCAGCGACGACGCGGCGAGGACGACGGGCGGGTCGGCCGTGCGTACGCCTGGAGCACCGAGAGCTGCCACCGCAAGGGCCATGGCGATCCCGAACGCAGCGGCAAGAGCGGTGAGGCGTCTCATCGCTCCACCATCACGCTCGTCGACTTCACGACACCGGCTGCGCTCATGCCGGGCTTGAGCTGAAGCTCCTCTGCAGACTCTCGCGTCACGATCGCGACGACGCGCGACGGCTCCGTGACGTCGATCTCGACCCGCGCGAGCAGGCCGTCGAGCTCGACCGAGCGGATGACGCCTCGAAAGCGATTCCGCGCCGAGATGGTCTCGTCGCCGTGCGGCCCGCGCAGACGCTCGATCTCGGAGAAGGGCACGACACGCCGGTTGGCGTCGTCACGCTCGACGCGAATGCGGCCCGAGCGGTCCCAGCGCCGCAGCGTGTCGAGCGAGATGCCAAGGGCGCGGGCAGCCTCGGTGGCTGTCAGGAATTGCCTAGACATTGCCTATGCAATGTAGCGAGGCTGCTGTCGGGCGGGTCAAGACCGAGGCGTTGTGCCGGCCGCGGTCGAACTGGCCGTCTTGCCACTCTCATGGTTATCGCTTATTCGATGCATGCGTTCTGCTAATGTCCAGCACTCCGATGGACAAGGTCGAATACGTGCGGAGGAGTGGCATGCAACGAAAGCGATTCGTCTGGATTGCGGTGGTCGTGACGGCTCTCGTCGCGGCCGTCGTCGCCGGCGCGGCGTCTGCGGCTCGCAAGAGCACGAAGGCGGTCACGTTGAACCTCGTGGCGTACTCCACGCCGCGGCCGGTGCTCACCAAGCTGATCGAGGAGTACAGGAAGACGCCGCAGGGTCAGGACGTGACGATCAGGGCGTCCTACGGCCCGTCGTCGGCGCAGGGCCAGGCCGTGGCGAACGGACTGCCCGCGGACGGGGTGATCCTCAACACCGGCAACGACATCAACGACCTCGTCGACAAGGGGCTGATCAGCCCGAAGTGGGACAAGCAGAGCTACAACGGTGTCGTCTGGAACTCGGTCGTCGTCTTCGGCCTGCGCGACGGCAACCCGAAGAAGATCAAGACGTGGAGCGATGTGACGAGGCCGGGCGTCGGTGCCGTCACGGTGAACCCGTTCACGGGCGGGATCGCGAAGTGGAACATCCTCGCCTCCTACGTCGCCCAGCGGAAGACCCGAAAGACCGAGAAGCAGGCGATCGCGTGGCTGCAGGAGTTCTACAAGAACAACGTCGTGGCGCAGGAGTCGTCCGGGTCGAACGGGACGAACGCGTTCCTCGCCGGCCGAGGTGACGTCCTGCTCACCTTCGAGAGCGAGGCGATCAACGGGAAGATCCCGTTCGTGATCCCGCGCCAGACGATGCTGATCGACGTCTACATCGCGGTCCTCGAGAAGAGCGAGCACAAGGAGGAGTGGAACGCGTTCTCGCGGTACCTCAAGACGTATCCGTCGCAGAAGATCCTCGCCCAGAACGGGTACCGCCCCGTCAACAAGCAGGCGCTCACCGAGTTCCGCAAGAAGTTCCCGGTGCGGCCCGGCGAGACGAAGATCACCGACCCGCTGCTCAAGGGCTGGCGGGCCGTGGACAAGAAGTGGTTCGACCCGAACAACAGCATCATGCAGCGGATCGAGGAATCGCTCGGGGTGCCCACTGGCTAGCACCGTCACCGAGGCGCCGGGGCTCCCGGCGCCCGCCCAGCGCCGCAGGGAGAGAGCCTCAACGGCTCTCTCCCTGCAGGTGGGGTTCGTCACGGCGTTTCTGCTCGTGATCGTCGTGCTGCCGATCGCGGCCGTCGTCTGGAAGTCGACCGGGAACGGCTGGTCCGGCTTCTGGTCGGTCGTCTCCTCCCCGCAGGCGGTCTCGGCGCTGAAGCTGAGCGTGGTCGCGGCGACGCTGGCGACGCTCACGACCGTCGCTGTTCGGGACGATCATCGCGTGGGTGCTGGTTCGCGACTCGTTCCGCGGCAAGGGTGTCGTGAACGCCATCATCGACCTGCCGTTCGCCCTGCCGACAATCGTCGCCGGGCTCGTGCTCATGGCGCTCTACGGCCCGCGCACGCCGATCGACTTCACGATCGGGGGATTTCACCTCGTCGCGAACGTGACGTTCACGCGTGGCGCTGTCTACGTCGCGCTGCTGTTCGTCACGCTGCCCTTCGTCGTCCGCGCGGTGCAGCCCGTCCTGATGGAGCTCGACGAGGAGCTCGAGGACGCTGCGAAGTCGCTCGGGGCGAGCGGGCTCGCGACCTTCCGTCGCGTCATCCTGCCGGCGATCCTGCCGGGCATCCTGTCCGGGGCCGCGATGGCGTTCGCGCGTGCGATCGGCGAGATCGGGGCGATCATCCTGATCACGGGCAACCTCCCGTTCAAGACCGAAGTCGCCTCCGTCCATCTCTTCCACCGGATCGAGCAGGACCCCGAAGGATCCGCAGCGGTCGCAACCGTGCTGCTGGTGCTCTCGCTCGCCGTCCTGCTCGGCATCGGCGGGCTCCGCTGGCTCGTCACGAGGCACGAGCGTGGGTAGGCTCTCGCTCCGCTTCGTCGCGCTCGGCTACCTCGGCCTGATCCTCGTCGGGCCGCTCGTCATGATGGTGTGGCGGACGGCCGAGGACCTCGACGGCGCCTGGGGGGCGATCTCGGCCCCGGAGACGATCGAGGCGTTCAAGCTCACGCTCTTCGTCGCGGCGATCGCCGTGGTCGTGAACACGGTGTTCGGGGTCGTCTGCGCGCTCGTGATCGTGCGCGGCAACATCCCCGGCCGAGGGCTCCTCAACGCTTTCGTCGACCTGCCGCTCGCGCTGTCGCCCGTCATCGTCGGCTTCTCGCTCGTCGTCCTCTACGGCGTCAACGGCTGGTTCGGCTGGTTCCAGAACAACGGCTACGAGATCCTCTTCGCGACCCCCTCGATCGTGTTGGCGACGATCTTCGTCACGCTCCCCTTCGTGGCGCGGGAGGTCGTGCCGACGCTCCGCGAGATCGGCACCGAGCAGGAGCAGGCGGCTCACACCCTCGGCGCGTCCGGGTGGCAGACCTTCTGGCGCATCACGCTCCCGGCGATCCGGTGGGCCGTCGTCTACGGCGTCGTGCTCACCGCGGCGCGCGCGATCGGCGAGTACGGGGCGGTGGCCGTGGTGTCGGGCAACATCGTCGGCGAGACGCAGACGGCGACGCTCAGGGTCGAGGACGCCTACCAGTTCGCGTACGGCAACTACGCACCCGCCTACGGCATCTCCTTCGTGCTCGCGGCGACGGCGATCATCATCCTGATCGCGATGATCTTCCTCCAACCGAAAGAGAGCAGGCGCTGATGTCGATCTCCGTCCGTCGCGTCACGAAGAGGTTCGACGAGTACGTCGCGCTCGACGACGTATCGGTGGAGGTCGCCACGGGATCGCTCACGGCACTCCTCGGGCCGAGCGGCAGCGGCAAGTCCACATTGCTGCGGATCATCGCCGGGCTCGAGACGGCCGAGCTCGGCAGCGTCTTCATCGACGGGAAGGACGTCACCGTACGGCGGCCACAGGAGCGTGGTGTCGGCTTCGTCTTCCAGCACTACGCCGCCTTCAAGCACATGACGGTCTACGACAACATCGCCTTCGGCCTGAAGATCCGTAAGCGCCCCAAGGCGGAGATCTCCGAGCGCGTCGGGCAGCTCCTGAAGCTCGTGCAGCTCGAGGGCCTCGCCAAGCGTTACCCGTCGCAACTCTCGGGCGGACAGCGGCAGCGCATGGGGCTCGCCCGCGCCCTCGCGATCGACCCGGCCGTGCTGCTCCTCGACGAGCCCTTCGGTGCACTGGACGCCCGCGTCCGGGCGGAGCTCCGGGAATGGCTGCGACGCCTCCACGACGAGACGCACACCACGACCGTCATCGTGACGCACGATCAGGAGGAGGCGATGGACGTCGCCGACCAGATCGTCGCTCATGAATCACGCGCGGATCGAGCAGGTCGGCTCGCCGACCGAGCTCTACGACACGCCGGCGACCGAGTTCGTCATGAGCTTCGTCGGCCACGCGAACCGGCTCGGCGACGCCTGGGTGCGTCCCCACGAGCTCATGATCCTGCTCGACGCGGCCGACGGCGCTGTCGAGGCGATGATCGACAGGATCACGCTGTACGGCTTCGATGCGCGGGTCGAGCTCTCGCGGCGCGAACGGCGAGCCGCTCACGGTGCAGCTGACCCGGGAGCAGCTCGAGGAGCTCGAGGTCGAACGGGGACAGATCGTGTGGGTTCGCGCGGACCGCGAGCGGCTGTTCGCGTAGACATCTTGCGCGGCGAAATGCCGCCGTCAGCCCGAGTCGCCGTCAGCCTCGGCGGGGGCCGGCACGCCGGCCCGCTCGACCAGGTCCGCCAGAGTCGTACCCTCGAGCACTCCGCGCATGGCGCTGCGGAGCTCGAGCCAGGTGTCCCGGAGCGCAGTCGCAGGCCCGTGATATGCCAGCCCGTCGGGTCGCTCCCCGCGGACGCTCGCGATCGGGCCTTCGACGGCACGGATCACGTCCGCGACAGTGATCTCGCCCGCAGGCCGTCCGAGGGTGTAACCGCCTTCGACACCCCGCTGGCTTGCCACGAGCTCCGCGTGGCGCAGGTCGAGGAGGATGTTCTCCAGGAACTTCTGCGGGATCGACTGAGCTGTCGCGACGCGCTCGGCCTTGACGAGCCCGTCCGCGGCGGCGAGCTCGAGCATTGCGCGCAGCGCGTAGTCCACTTTCGCCGAGACCCGCATCGGCTACACGGTAGCCGCCGGCGCGGGCCGCGCCCGCGCGTCGCGTCGGGCTGCTAGAGCGGGATGTTCCCGTGCTTGCGCTTCGGGCCGGGCTCGCGCTTGGTCAGCGCCGTCTCGAGCGCCGAGACGAGCACGGGCCGCGTGCGGCGCGGCTCGATCACGTCGTCGACGTAGCCGCGCTCGGCGGCGGCGTACGGGTTGGCGAAGCGCTCCTTGTAGTCGGCCACGAGCTCGTCGCGCCGAGCCTCGGCGTCGCTCGCCTCGGCGAGCTCGCCGCGAAAGACGATGTTGACGGCGCCGTCCGGGCCCATCACGGCCACTTCGGCCGTCGGCCAGGCGACGTTGAAGTCGGCGCGGATGTGCTTGGAGCTCATCACGTCGTAGGCGCCGCCGTACGCCTTGCGCGTGATCACGGTGAGCTTGGGCACGGTGGCCTCCGCGTACGCGTAGAGGAGCTTTGCGCCGTGGCGGATGATCCCGCCCCACTCCTGCGTCGTGCCCGGGCAGGAAGCCCGGCACGTCGACGAAGGTGACGAGCGGCACGTTGAAGGCGTCGCAGGTGCGCACGAAGCGCGCCGCCTTGACCGAGGCGTCGATGTCGAGCACGCCGGCCAGCGCGCTGCGGCTGGTTGCCGACCACTCCGACGGCGTGACCGCCGAGCCGGGCGAAGCCGCAGACGATGTTCTCGCGCGAACTGCGGCTGGATCTCGAGGAACGCCGCCGTCGTCCATCACCGCCTCGATGACGTGCTTCATGTCGTACGGCTTGTTGGGCGAGTCGGGGATCAGCGTGTCGAGCTCGGGAGCTTCGCGATCGACCGGGTCGGACGGCGTTGCGTACGGCGGCGACTCGAGGTTGTTCTGCGGCAGGAACGTGAGCAGGTAGCGGGCGTCCTCGATCACGGCTTCCTCGTCCGCGGCCGTGAGGTGCGCGACACCCGACCGCGTGGCGTGCGTCGTGGCGCCGCCGAGCTCCTCGAAGCTGACCTCCTCGCCGGTGACCGTCTTCACCACGTCGGGCCCGGTGATGAACATGTACGAGGAGCCCTCGGTCATGAGCACGAAGTCGGTGATCGCCGGCGAGTAGACGGCACCGCCGGCGCAGGGGCCCATGACCAGCGAGAGCTGCGGCACGACGCCGGAGGCCTGCACGTTGCGCCAGAAGATCTCCGCGTACCCGGCCAGCGAGACGACGCCCTCCTGGATGCGGGCGCCACCCGAGTCGTTGATCCCGATCACCGGGCAGCCGTACTTGACCGCGAGATCCATCACCTTGCAGACCTTCTCCGCGAACACCTCGCTCAGCGAGCCGCCGAAGACGGTGAAGTCCTGCGAGAAGACGAACACCTTGCGGTCGAAGATCGTTCCGTAGCCCGGTGACGACGGCGTCGCCCCAGGGCCGGTTCTCGGCCATGCCGAACTCTGTCTCGCGATGGCGCACGAACCGGTCGAGCTCGACGAACGAGCCCGGATCGAGGAGCTTCTCGAGCCGCTCGCGCGCGAGCAGCTTGCCGCGCTCACGCTGCCGCGCGACTGCCTTCTCGGCCCCCGCGTGCGCCGCCTCGTCGCCCAGCTCGGCGAGCCAGCGGAGCTTCGCCTCGGTCGTGTCGTGCCGCGTCGACATCGCGGCGCTGAGCCTAACCGGTCACCGGGCACGCCACAGCGCGGCACTCCGTGTCCTGTTCGGACCATGGCCGGTGCTGCTCTCCCCGGGGGCCGCCATCCTCCTCCCCACGGCTCGAGCCGTATCGCCGAAATCCAGTACGGGTGGCGACACGGCACTGTGTCGCAGGCGTGTGCCGATCCATCCACATCGCCCTGACCAGTAGCGTTCTGCCGCATGGACGCGCCGCTCGACCGCTCGACCAGCTGGCCGTACGAGGACGGCCAGCCGGGCCGCGTTCTCGTACGCGCGCGACAACCATCCGACCGGGCGTCGCCTGCGAGGAGGCGCTCGGCCGGCTCGACGGAGGCCGGGCGCTGCTCTTCCCGTCCGGCATGGGCGCCGTGACGACCGTCCTGCTCACGATGCTCCGCCCCGGCCAGACGATCGCGATCGCCGAGGCCGCCTACTACGGCCACGCGCAGCTCTGCCGGCACCTCGAGCCGTGGGGCGTCAGCTTCGTCGAGTTCGACCAGAGCGGGCCACCCCCACCGGCTGCCGACCTCGTGCTGATCGAGGCGCCGGCGAACCCCGGCCTGACGATGCCGGACTTCGAGGCCGCCGCCGCACACCCGGCGCCGGTCGTCTGCGACGCGACGGTGGCCTCTCCCCTGCGCGTGCGTCCGCTCGAGCTCGGCTGCGACGTCGCCCTGCACTCGGCGACGAAGGTGCTCGCCGGTCACGACGACGTGCTCGCCGGCGTCGCGACGGTGCGGCGACGACGATCTCTACGAGCGGCTGCATCTCATGCGCCGGCGGATCGGGCATCGTGGCCGTCACCGGACGCGGCCTGGCTGCTGCACCGCGGGCTGCGCACGCTGTCGGTGCGGCTTCGAGCGCCAGGAGCAGACGGCGCGCGCTGCTCGCCGAGCGCCTGAGCGACGCACCCGGCCGTCGAGATCGTCCGCTACCCGGGCTTCTCGTTCCTCATCTCGTTCGACGTCGCCGACGGCGACGCGGCCGGGCGCGTCGAGCGCGCCGTGCGCGTGATCGAGAACGCAACCAGCCTCGGCGCCGTGCGGTCGAAGCTCGAGTCGCGCCATCGCTGGGAGGGCGACCGGATCCCCACGGGCCTGCTCCGACTCTCGGTCGGGCTCGAGGATCCGGAGGACCTCTGGGCCGACCTCGAGCAGGCGCTCGCGCAGGCCTGAACGCATCGGTGCACGAGCCGCCGCCCGCGCTACCGTAGGAGCATGAGCTTTCTCTTTCGCAAGGCGGCCGAGCATGCCGACCGCCGACACCGCGCTGCCGGGCCGCGACACAGCGATGCCGGTCGTCGCCCGCCACCTCGTCCTCGACACGCCGATCGTGCCGCCGTTCCCCGACGGCTTCGAGCGCATCGTCGTCGGGATGGGTTGCTTCTGGGGCGCCGAGCGCCTCTTCTGGAAGGCGCCGGGCGTCTACACGACCGCCGTCGGCTACGCGGGCGGCCTCACGCCCAACCCGACCTACGAGGAGGTCTGCTCGGGCCGCACCGGGCACACCGAGGCCGTGCTGGCCGTCTTCGACCCGTCGCTCACGAGCTACGAGGAGATGCTGCGCATCTTCTGGGAGGGTCACGACCCGACCCAGGGCATGCGCCAGGGCAACGACGTCGGCACGCAGTACCGCTCGGCGATCTACTGGCACGACGAGCGGCCAGCGAGACGCGCGCGCTCGCCTCGCGCGACATGTTCCAGGCGGAGCTCGACCGCGCCGGGTACGGCAGCATCACGCACCGAGATCGCCGAGGCCGGCCCGTTCTACTACGCCGAGCCGTACCACCAGCAGTACCTCGAGGCGAACCCGAACGGCTACTGCGGGCTCGGCGGCACCGGCGTCGTCGTGCCCGATCGGCACGGGCGTCGCAGCCGCGGCTGTAGCGCGGCGACGGCGTCACGGCCGCCGGCTCTCGACCGACGCGGCCGCACCGTCCTCCTTCGCCGGCCGTGCCCGCGTGAGCTCCCGTGCCTCGCGCTCGCGAGCCGCGTCGCGATGTACACCGGGATGATCGACACGACGATCACGAACAGCGCGACCACGTTCACGATCGGCTGCTCGATCGGCCGGAAGAGGTTGGCGAAGATCCAGATCGGCAGCGTCTGCTGCGCGCCCGACGTGAAGATCGTGACGACCACCTCGTCCCACGACAGCGCGAAGGCGAGCAGACGCGCCCGCCAGGAGCGCCGTCCGCAGCTGCGGGAACGTCACGTAGCGGAAGGTCTGCCACGAGTCGGCGCCGAGATCCTTCGACGCCTCCTCGAGGTCGCCGTGCAGCCGCCGCAGGCGGGCGACGGCGTTGTTGAAGACGACGACGATGCAGAACGTCGCGTGCCCGATGATGATCGTCATCAGCCCGAACGGGACGCCGACGGTCGTGTACGTCGTCTGCAGCGCGAGCCCGGTGATGATGCCGGGGAGCGCGATCGGGCAGGATCACGAGCAGCGTGATCGTGTCGCGCCCGAAGAACGCGAACCGCGCCATCGCGAGCGAGAGGAGCGTCCCGAGCACGATCGCGACCACCGTCGCGCCGGCGGCCGCCTGCACCGACAGCCAGAGCGCGTCGCGCACGGCCGGGTCGTGGTACGCCTCGCTGAACCACTTCGTCGAGAAGTCGTCGATCGGCCAGCGCTGCGTGATGCTCTCGTTGAACGCGTACACCGCGATCAGCACGAGCGGCAGGTAGATGAACGCCAGCGTCACGCCCGCGCCGAGCGCGGAGGAGCATGCGCGTGAGGCGGGACTCGACCATCAGAGCGCCTCGAACGCCTTCAGCCGGCGCGCGACGAGCAGGTAGACGGTCATCACGGCGATGGGCACGAACGTGTAGGCGGCCGCCACCGGCAGGTTCACGCCGCGCTGGTCGTAGATCACCGTGCCGATGAACTGCTGGCTGGTGATCAGGTCGGGCGCGATGTAGTCGCCGAGCGTGAGCGAGAACGTGAAGATCGAGCCGGCGACCACCGCCGGGAAGACGAGCGGCAGCGTGACGCGGAAGAACGTGCGCAGCGAGCGACCGCCGAGGTCGGCCGACGCCTCGAGCAGCGAGCGTCGGGATGCGCTCGAGCCCGGCGTAGATGGGGAGGATCATGAACGGCAGCCAGAGGTAGGTGAAGACGAGCCACAGCCCGACGGTCGAGTAGCCGTCGAACGAGAGGCCGAGCGGCTCGAGCGCCCAGTTGATGACGCCGTTGTCGGAGAGGATCGTGCGCCACGCGTACGCCTTCACGAGGTAGCTCGCCCACAGCGGCACGAGCACGGCGACGACGAGGATGTTGCGCGCCCGCGCCGAGGCGACCCGCGCCATGTAGTAGGCGATCGGGAACGCGAGCACGGCGTCGGCGACGGTGACGAGCGCGGCCATCCTGATCGTGCGCCAGGCCACCTCGCGGTAGACGGGCTGCCTCGAGCGATCTGCCGGAAGTTGTCGAGCGTGAAGTCGTGGACGATCTCGGCCGTGAACGAGTTCGTGTCCCAGAACGCCGCCAGCAGCAGGACGAACAGCGAGCCGAGGTAGCCGATCAGCAGCCAGCCGAGCGGCGCGGCGAGCAGCGCCGCGAGGCCGCGCGCGGGTGCCGGTAGAAGAAGGTCGAGAGCCGCCGCCCCGGGAGCCGGGGTCGGCGGCTCTCCGTAGGGGACCGCGGTCACGGGAGCCCGCATCGTTACGCCTAGCCGCGGATCTCCGTCCAGGCGTTACGCCAGTCCTCCTGCGTCACGCAGGTGCCGCCCTCGCCGCCGCAGTCCTCGGTCGGCGTGTCCCAGTAGTAGACGTCCTCCCACCAGGACTCGTCGTCGGCGTGGTACTCGGTGCAGTGGTCCGGGTTCTTCGTCAGCTCGCAGGCCTTGAGGTTGACGGGCGCCTCGCCGAAGCCCTCGGCCACGGTGGCCTGCGTCTTCGGGGCCATCATGTGGTCCATCCAGAGGTACATGCAGTTCGGGTTCTGGGCGTTCGACGCGATCATCCACGTGTCCGACCAGCCCGTCGTGCCCTCCTTCGGCTTGATCCCCTCGACCGGCTGCTTGTCGCCCTTGAGCAGCGGTGACCTGCAGCGGCCAGGTCGTTCCGACGACGCTGTCCTTGTTGGCGAACGACTGGATCTGCTTCGCGTAGTCGGCCCACCACTCGCCGACGTTGGGCGCCAGCGTCTTGAGCAGCGCGACCGACGCGTCGAACTGCTCCTGCGTCAGCTGGTACGGGTTCTCGATCCCGAGGTCGGGCTGCGTCGCCTTCAGGTACAGCGCAGCGTCGGCGATGAAGATCGAGTCGTCGTAGATCGAGAGCTTGCCCTTGTACGGCGTGTTCTCGTCCCAGACGACCGACCAGCTGTCCGGGCCGGGCGTCACGTCGTCGGTGCGGAACACGAGCAGGTTCGGCCCGCGTCCGTGCGGTGCACCGTACGGCTCGCCGTCCTTCGAGTTGTACGACTGATCCTTGATGCCCTCCGTGAACGTCGGCGTAGTTCGGCAGCAGCTCCGTGTTGACGGGTGCCACGTCGCCGGCGGCCATCAGGCGCACGCTCGTGTGACCCGACGCGGAGACGCCGTCGTACTCGCCCGACTGGATCAGCGAGATCATGTCGTCGCCGGTGTCCGGCGTCCTTGGTGTTGACCTGTGCAGCCGGTCGCCGCCGTGAACTCGTCGACGAGCGTCGCGTACCCCGGCCACTGGACGATGTTGACCTGGCCCTCGTTCTTGGCGTTCGCCTGGATCTCCTCCAGCGTCGAGCCGAGGCCCTCGATCTGCCAGTCGCCGCCGCTCGGCCTCGTCGTCGCCGCCGCAACCGGCCGCGGCGACCGCGAGCGCGGCCACCACCGTGAGCAGCCCCGCCCGCAGGCCGAGCCGCCGCTTCCGCTCACTCATCCTGCCGTTCCCTCCCGTTTCGACGATTTCCGACTCCTGCTCCGGGCGCCACTGCAGCCGCACGCGGCGGCCCTTGCGTCGCCAGCACCTCGCCCGACGTCTCCTCCAGGTTCTGCGTCAGCGCCTGGAGCTCGCCGCCGCGGTCGAGCGTGACGTGGTACCGGGTGACCGGCCCGACGTACTGGACGTCGCGCACGACGCCCTCCTCGCACGTGCGCCCCTGCCTGCGGGCTGCTCGCCCTCGACGAGGACGTCGATCTTCTCGGGCCGCACCGTGTACCGGCGGCCGTCACGCTCGATCACGTTCGACACGCCGACGAAGCCCGCGATGAACTCGCTGCTGCGGGTGCTCGTACACCTCGGCGGGCGGCCCGATCTGCTCGATCCGGCCCTCGTTGAAGACGGCGATCCGGTCGCTCATCGTCAGCGCCTCTTCCTGGTCGTGCGTCACGTAGACGAACGTGATGCCGACCTCCTGCTGGATCCGCTTGAGCTCGATCTGCATCTCCTGCCGGAGCTTCAGGTCGAGCGCACCGAGCGGCTCGTCGAGCAGCAGCACCTTGGGCCGGTTGACGATCGCCCGCGCGAGAGCGACCCGCTGCCGCTGACCACCCGACAGCTGGGCCGGCTTGCGGCTGCCGTGCGAGCCGAGCCGCACCATCTCGAGCGCCTCGCTGCCCGCGCGCGCGCCGCTCGTCCTTCGGCACCTTCTTGACGCGCAGCCCGTACTCGACGTTCTCCTGCACCGTCATGTGCGGGAACAGCGCGTAGTCCTGGAAGACGGTGTTCACCGGACGGTCGTACGGGGGCAGCCGCGAGACGTCCTCGCCGGCCAGCTCGATCGTCCCTTCGTCGGGCGTCTCGAAGCCGGCGATCATGCGCAGCGTCGTCGTCTTGCCCGATCCGGACGGCCCGAGCATGGTGAAGAACTCGCCGTGCTCGATGTCGAGCTCGATCCCGTCGACCGCGGCGACGTCGCCGTAGCGTCTTGCGCAGCCCGCGGATCCTGATGTCGGGGAGCTCCGTCACCGTCACGCAGCGGCGATGCTCTCTTCGAGCAGCGTCATGCCCTCGTCGAGCTCGTCGTCCGAGATCGTCAGCGGTGCCAACAGACGGATGACATTGCCGTACATGCCGCACGCAAGCAAGAGCAGGCCGCGCTCGAACGCCGCCGACGACGATCGCCTGACGCGCGGTCCGGCGTCGTGCTCGGTGAGCTCGAATGCCAGCATCGGGCCGAGCCCTCGCACCTCGCCGATCTCGGGGCGGCGCGCCGCCAGCGCGTCGAGACGCGGCCGGATCGTGTGCCCGAGGGTCGTCGCACGCTCGAGGAACGCCGGCTCGCGCACGGCGTCGAGCACCGCCACCGCGGCCGCGCACGCAAGCGGGTTGCCGCCGAACGTGCCACCGAGGCCACCCGGGCGGCACCGCGTCCATCAGCTCCTGCGCGCCCCGTGACCGCCGCCAGCGGCAGACCACCACCGAGCGACTTGCCGGAGACGAGCAGGTCCGGCTCGACGCCGTCGTAGTGCTCGATCGCCCACATCTTCCCGGTGCGGCCGACGCCGGACTGCACCTCGTCGTCGACGTACAGGATCCCGTGCTCGCGGCAGAGCTCCAGCAGGCGCGCCGGGTAGTCCGGCGGCATCGGGATGAACCCACCCTCGCCCTGCACCGGCTCGAGCACGACGCAGGCGACCGTGGCCGGGTCGACGTCGGCCTTGAACAGCCGCCCGAGCCCTTCGAGCGCGTCGTCGCTCGAGACGCCGTGGTACGGGTACGGCACCGGCGCGCGATAGACCTCGGGTGCGAACGGCCCGAAGCCGGCCTTGTACGGCTTCACCTTGGCCGTCATGGTCATCGTCAGCAGCGTGCGACCGTGGAAGGCGTTGTCGAAGACGACCACCGCCGGCCGGCCGGTTGCCGTGCGCGCGATCTTGACCGCGTTCTCGATCGCCTCGGCGCCCGGAGTTGACGAGGATCGACTTCTGCTCGTCGCCGGCGCACGGGGAGAGCTCCGCGAGCCTCCGGCACACGTCGACGTACGGCTCGTAGACGCCGACCATGAAGCACTGGTGCAGGTACTCGTCCAGCTGCGCCTTGATCGCGTCGACGACCGGCGCGAACCGGTGCCCGGTGTTCTGACAGCCGATGCCGCCCGCGAAGTCGATGAAGGTGCGGCCGTCGACGTCGACGACGCGCGCCCCGTCGGCGTGCGCGACGACGAGACGCGGGGTCGAGACGCCGCCGGAGACGTAGCGGGCGCGCTCGGCGAGGATCGCTGTCGTGCGCGGTGAGCTCCTCGGTACTGGTCATCGCGTGAGTATCTCGCATCTGTGGGCGCGGTTCGCCCCGAAGCCAGGTCTACGATGAAGTTTGCGCCGGAGTAGCTCAGTTGGTAGAGCAGCGCCCTTGTAAGGCGAAGGTCGTGGGTTCGAGTCCCTCCTCCGGCTTCTTTCCATGGCTCTCGGCCCTGCAACGTGTCTCGCTCATCCGCTCTCCATCGGAAGCGAGCGCGTCGGCGGCGCCGTCAACCTCGGCGCGAGCGCTGCGAGCGCAAGGAGCGCGACGCCACCCGCAAGGAGAACGGCGTCGTAGCCGGAGCTCGACAGCAGCCGCCCGAGGAGCGCGGTGCCGAGGGCGCTGCCGGCAAACAGCGCGAAGGCGAACAGCGAGATCGCCGTGCCGCGCGCGACGGGATCGAGCTCTGTCGCCCTCGTCTGCAGGGTGGTATGGCAGAGCGCGAATCCGGCGCCGAGGGCGATCACTGCCGGAACGGCTGCCTCCCAGGTACCGAGTGCGAGCACGAACAGAAAGCCGCCGCCCATGAGAGCACCACCGACGACGATCATGCGGTCCTCGCCGAGCCTCGGCCCGATCCGTCCGATCAGGCGGCTCGCGGCGAACAGCGCCGCTCCGTCGAGCGTCAGGATGAGCCCGACCCCGGCGAGACCGACGCCGTACTCGTCGTGCAGCAGCGCCCCGAGGTAACCGGTTCCTCCGAAGAACGCCGCCCCTTCGACCAGCACCAGCACGTAGAGCAGCATCGCCCTGCGGTCTTCGTAGCAACCGGCGATGGCCGGCTAGCGCGGCGTCGGACGCGTCGTTCCGGCGAACCGAGCTGCGATACCGCCACAGGGGAGCGATGAGCGCGGCCGCCAGCACTGCCTCGATGACGAACATCGCGCGCCACGAGACGGCAGCCGTGACGAGCCCCCCGACGGCCGCGCCGATCACCTGCCCGAGCGCAACGGCCGCCAGCAGCGTTGCGATCGCCTCTTGACGCCGGTCGTACGCGACGAGGTTGCCGACGGTTGCGAGCGCCAGGGGAAAGAAGGCCGCCGCGACCGCACCGGTGAGCAGCCGGATAGCCACGAGCTCGCCCAGACCGGGAACGACAGCACCGACAGCCAGCACGACGACGAACACGATGCATGCCACCGACATCACCCGTATCGCCCCGACCCGGTCTGCGAGAGGCCCGTACGCGAGTTGGAAGTGCCGTAGGCCAGCAGGTACGCCGTGAGGGCGAATCCCGCCGCAGAGATCGACGAGTCGAGGTCGTCGGCGATCTCCGGGAGCATCATCGTCATGACGCGGGAGTCCATGATCACGACGAAGATCAGAAGCGTCAGCAGCGGCAGGAGCCCCGCGGGCATGCGCGTCTTGCAGCGTCGGTGGCGTCTGTCGTCAGTAATCCGTCACGCGGGCAAGCCGGGCCGCGTCGCGTGGCTGGGCCTCGTCGCAGTTCCTCGACACGCGTGGACTCGAACCCCGCCGGCGCGCAGGGCGCTGCCCGGCCTCCGACTCGCGGCGCGGCCGGCTTCGCGGTCGCGACCGGCGGCTGCCTACGCAGGCACGGCGCGCGTCGCCTGGTGCGCGAGGATCTTCCGCTTCACGCGCTGGAGCGCGTTGTCGATCGTCTTCGTGTCGCACTCGAGCCTCTCGGCCATGAGGTCGTACGAGTGGCCGTCGAGGTAGAGGCGCAGCGCCTCGGACTCGAGGTACGAGAGGCCGCTGCCGAGCGCGGTGACGAGGCTCTGCAGCTCCTCGGTCGAGACGACGACGACGGACGGGTCGTCGACGCCGGGACCGGGCAGCGCGTCGCCGAGCGTGCACTCGCCCTCCATGTCCTGGCCGGCAGGCGTGTGGCTGAACGAGACGTAGGTGTTGAGCGGTGCGTGCTTGAAGCGCGTGGCGGTCTTGATCGCGGTGATGATCTGCCGCGTCACGCACAGCTCGGCGAAGCTGCGGAACGACGTCTCCTTGTCGGAGCGGAAGTCGCGTACGGCCTTGTAGAGGCCGATCATCCCCTCCTGGATCAGGTCGTCCGCGTCGCCTCCGGCGAGGAAGTACGAGCTCGCCTTGAGGCGCACGAACCCCTGGTAGCGGCGCATCAGCGCGTCGAGCGCGACCTGACTCCCGTTGCGCGCCTTGAGCACGAGCTGCAGATCCTCGAGTTCACGTTGAGCCTTCTGTGGAGTCTTCGCTGCGGTGGCGGTGCGAGCGGCCATCGTTTCTCCCCTGCAAATTGGCGGTTTCCGGAGGTCGTGACTTCGAGCGTCGAGCGAACTCTCAGCCTGAAGTTGAGGGAGAAGCTAGCACTCTTGCGCACGCGTTACAACCCCTTTGCGAAGATTGCATTGTAATAAGAACAGTGTTCGCCCCTGGTCGGAACTACGCCTATTCACGGTGCGGTTGACCGTACTGCGAGCACCGGGCGGCGTCTGCGACGATCACGGTTGCAGATGCCCACCGTGCTGATCGTCGACGATCATCCGAGCTTTCGCTCGTCGGCGCGCGCGGTGCTCGAGGCCGACGGCTTCGAGGTCGTCGGTGAGGCGGCGGACGGCACGTCGGGCTGAACTCCTTCGAAAGCTCCGACCCGATGTCGTGCTCCTCGACGTGCAGCTACCGGACATGACCGGGTTCGACATCTGCGAGGAGTGCGGCGACCTCGACCAGACGGCCATCGTGCTCGTGTCGAGCCGCGACGCCGGCGACTACGACGGCCTGATCGAGTCGTCGGGGGCGCGCGGATTCATCGCCAAGGCTGATCTGTCGGGCGACGCGGTGACCGCGTTGCTCGCTTGAGCCGGATCACCTCGCGCTCGGGGTCGCGCTGCTCGCCGCGCGGCGCGACGACCGTCTGCGATCATCGGCGAGTCGGCGATCACGGCGGCGACCGTCTGGGCGATCCTGTCTCTCGTCGCGTTCGCCTCCGTCCCGGTGGCGTTCGTGCTCGGGCTCGCGGACGTCTCACGGCTCCGTCGCGTGACGGACGTCGTCGTCGCGCTCCAGGGCGGTGTCCCGATTCGCGACGCGATCGCAGAGGCGCTGGACGACCCGTCGCTCGAGATCGCCTACCGCCTGCCCGGCAGACTGCAGTGGGTCGATCCAGGACGGCCGTCGTGTGGCCGAGCCACAAGCGGGCACGGGCGCGCCGTGACGCTCGTCGAGTGGGTCGGGCTCCCGATCGCGGCCCTCGTCCACGACGCCGCGCCTGGAGGAGGATCGCGAGCTCGTCGACGCCGTCGCCGCCGCGGCAAGCCTGTCGCTCCAGAACGAGCGCCTGCAGACACAGGTTCGCGCGCAGGTGCAGATGATGACCGCGCTCACCGACACCGCGCCGAGCCTGCTCGTCAGCATCGACACCGAACGGGCGCATCCAGAGCCAGAATCGAGCCGCGGTCGCCGCCGCAGGGCTCGACGACCAGGAGCTGATGCGCGGGCGGTACTTCTGGGACGTGTTCATCAACCCGGAGGAGCGCGACGCGGTGCGATCGAGCGCTTCCACGCGCTCGCGCCCGAGTTCGCGGCAGACGAGTACGAGAACGTCTTCACCAACGAGCAGGGCGAGGAACGTGTCATCGCCTGGCGCGCGGCACCCGTGCACGGGCCCGACGGCACCGTCGAGAGCATCGTCGCGGGTGGCATGGACATCACGGAGCGCCAGCGTCTCGCCGAGGAGAAGGAGCGCGAACGCGCCTTCCTGAACGCGATCGCGAACGACGCGCCCAGCCTCCTCTGCCTGATCGACGAGACGGGAACGGTGGCCAGACCTCGCGACGAACAAGGCGTTCGAGCGCTCGCTCGACTATGAGCCGGCGGACACGGGCGGTCACGTCTTCTGGGAGCGGTTCGTCGACCCGGCGGAGGCGGACGAGGCCCGCCGCTGATCGAGCGCGTCGTGGCGGGTGAGGAGGTCGGCGAGCACGACCACCACTGGGTGACGCGCACGGGCGACCGTCTCCTGATCGCGTGGACGTGCACACCGCTGCCTCGGGTCGACGAGCGGACGATGTTCCTGATCAGCGGTGTCGACGTGACCGAGCGCAAGCGCCGCGAGATCGAGCTTCAGCGCGAGCGCGACGCGACGACCACGGTGATCCAGACGATCCCGAGCATCATCGCCGTCCTCGACGCCGACGGGGCGATCGTCGACCGCGTCGACGATCATCATCTGGCGGCCGTCAACCGTGCGTTCCACGAGACGCTCGGCTGGACCGACGCGCAGCTCATCGGCCGCCTGCTCGTCGAGCTGCTCGTGGAGCCCGACCGCGACGTCGCGAGGCTGGGCGATCCTCACCGCCGCGGGAGGAGGGCTCTCCGGTGAGCTCGAGTCGCGAGTGGCTGACGCGCCGACGGCTCCATGATCGTGGTCGCCTGGCGTGCGGCGCCGGTGGCCGACGCGACCGGACGCAGATCCCGGCTCGTGCTGGTGACGGGCATGGACGTCACCGAGCGCAAGCGCCACGAGGAGGAGGTCCGCGCCTCCCGCTCACGGCTCGTCGCCGCCGCAGACGACGCCAGGCGCCGCCTCGAGCGCAATCTCCACGACGGGGCACAGCAGCGGCTCGTCGCGCTCTCCGTCTCGCTCCGACTCGCCGAGGCGAGGCTGACGGACGACCCGTCCACGCCGCATCGATCCTCACCTCCGCCCGCGGCGAGCTCGCACAGGCGCTCGAAGAGCTTCGTGAGCTCGCGCGTGGCATTCACCCGGCCGTGCTCACCGACCGCGGGCTCGAGGCCGCGGTCGACGCGCTCGTGAGCCGGTCACCCGTTCCCGTCCGAGCCGAGGTCGCCGCCGAGTCGCTCGAGCCGGCCGTCTCGGCGGCGGTCTACTACGTCATCTCCGAATCGCTCGCCAACGTGGCGAAGTACGCCGAAGCGCGATCCGCGGACGTTCGCGTCGACACGAGCGACGGGCGTCGTCACCGTGACGGTCGCCGACGACGGTGTCGGCGGAGCCGATCCCGCTGGCGGGATCGGGGCTCCGAGGTCTCGCCGACCGCCTCGCGGCGCTGGACGGGACGCTCTCGATCGAGAGCCCGCCAGGGGCGGGGACGCGTGTCCGCGCCGACATCCCGGTGCGTCCTCCCACGGCCGGCGGGGTAGGGCCAGCCGTACCTCGAGACACCAGCCCACCGGACTGTCGCAACCGGTTGCGGCTGAAAGGCTGGTGCCGTGCCGCACCCGCAACACCCGAGGGCTACCGCCAGGCTGTCGCCGGAGACGTCCCTCGCGCCTCCTGCCTCATCCCCTCGCGCGGCGGGTCATCGCTGCCGACCCGGACACCGGCGACGCCGTCGTCGAGGGTCGCTGAGCGTCGAGGCGGAGCCGCCGCGGGCCGCGTCCTGGAGGCGCGCCCTGGGCGTGCGCGCCCTAGACTCCACCGCGTGAGCTCCCTCCCCACCGGCACGGTCACGTTCCTGCTCTCGGACATCGAGGGCTCGACACGACTCGTCCAGGAGGCCGGGCCGGTCTACGGAGACGTCCTCGGAGCCGTGCGCCGCATCGTGCGCACCGCCGTGGACGAGCAGCAGGGGCGTGAGGTCGACGCCACCGGCGACGAGATCTGTGCCGTCTTCGCCGAGGCACCCCGCGCGGTCTCCTCGGCGCTCGAGGCGCAGCGCCGGCTGCGCGACCACACGTGGCCGAGCGGGCTGAACGTGCGCGTTCGCATCGGGCTGCACACGGGGACACCGGAGCTCGCCGACGAGGGATACGTCGGGCATCGACCTCATCCGCGCCTCGCGGATCGCGTCCGCGGGGCACGGCGGCCAGATCCTGCTCTCGTCGACCGCCGCCGCCTTCGCCTCGGGCTACGAGACCCGCGACCTCGGCATCCACCAGCTGGCCGGGCTCGTCGATGCCGAGCGCATCCATCAGCTCCTGGCCGACGACCTGCCACGCGACTTCCCGGCGCTGCGCAACACGATCTCGCAGCTCGGCGCGGGCAGGCGAGTCGTGATCGCCGACGACTCCGTGCTCTTGCGCGAAGGGGTCGTGCGACTGCTCGAGGAAGTCGGTTTCGTCGTGGTCGGGCAGTCCGGCACGGCGGACGACCTGCTGCGACACGTGGCCATGCACAAGCCGGACGTCGCGATCGTCGACATCCGCATGCCGCCGACACATACCGACGAGGGCCTCCGAGCCGCCCGCGAGATCCGGGAGAGCTTCCCGCAAACGGGTGTGCTCGTCCTGTCGCAGTACGTCGAAGCCGGCTACGCGCTCGACCTTCTGGCCGACAGCGCCGAGGGCGTCGGCTACCTGCTCAAGGACCGCGTCGCCGATCTCGACCAGTTCGCAGCCGCGGTGAGCCGCGTCGCGGACGGAGGCTCCGCGCTCGACCCGGAGGTCGTCAGCCGGCTCGTCGGCCGGCGCCGCGAGCACGACCCGCTCGACCAGCTCTCCCCGCGCGAGCGGGAGGTGCTCGAGCTGATGGCCGAGGGCCGCTCGAACCAGGCGATCGCGGAGCGGCTCTTCGTCACGCTCCGTGCGGTCGAGAAGCACGTCACGAGCATCTTCACCAAGCTCGGGCTGCCGGCGAGCTCGGACGACCATCGCCGCGTCCTCGCGGTGCTGACGTACCTCAGCGACTGACCCGCGCGACGGCTGCGGGTTGAGGTGGGAGCCGGCTCACGGCGTCGGTGACTCGCCGCGCCGGAGCCGCTCGAGCCGTTCGCGTGTCTCGGGGTCGAGCCGGTCTCGTACCCGGCTGGCCGCTCCCTCGTGGTGAGCGCCAGGGACATCGAGGTCGCCGAGGAATGCGCGAGAGCCGCGCTTGCCGACCTCGCCGCCGGCCGTGCCGCGCACGGTGGCGTCCGAGGTGACGACGAGCACCGATTCGCGGCTGCGGCTCTCCGCGGCGAGACGTTCGAGCAGGTCGTCGGCGTGTGGCGCGAAGCGCACCGCGAGCGCCCCGATCTGCCGGTCGGCGCCGTGCCCGTCGAAGACGAGCACGCCTCGTGCGCCTTTCAGGGCGACGAAGCTCGCCAGCCGGTCGACGAGCTCCTCGCGATCGGTGAAATCGCCCGCGTGGAACAGGTTCGACCCGTCGAACAGGTACAGCGTCGGCTCGGCCACGGTCGAACGATGCCCGAAGACGGGCGGCGCCGGCGGGCTGCGGCGCGCTAGCCGGACGCGCTGCCGCCGGGCTTCGTACAGCAACACGGCGGCTGCGACCGACACGTTCAGCGACTCCACGCCGTCGCCGAGCGGGATCGACACCGCGGCGTCGCAGGTGCGCCGCACGAGCGGCCTCACACCCTTCCCTTCGGCGCCGAGGACGAGTGCCACGCCGCCCGAGAGGTCGGTCTCCCACATCGCGGTGCCACCGTCCGCGGCCGCGGCGAAGACCCAGAGATCGTCGCGTTTCACCTCGCCGAGATAGCGGGCGAGATTCGGGACGACGGCCAGCGGCAGATGCTCGACGGCTCCCGCCGATGAGCGGCACACGGCTGCGGTCACCATCGCGGACCCGTGCGCCGGCAAGATCACGCCTGTCGCTCCCGCACCCGCCGCGCTGCGCACGACGGCACCGAGGTTGCGCGGGTCGGTCACCTGGTCGAGACAGCAGAGCAGCGGCTGCTCCGCGGCGGCGAGCTCCCATCCGTCCGCGTAGGGATACGGCTCGCACCACGCGACGACGCCCTGGTGATCCGGCGACCCCGCGGCCTCGGTCAGCTCGCGCTCGCGCTTCACGTGCACGCGCGGCCGCTCGCCGAGCCAGTCGAGCGTCTGCGCGGCGCGCTCGCTCGCCCACAGCTCGAGCACCTCGCGCCGCCCGCGCAACGCCTCACGGACGGCGTTGCGCCCGTAGACGAGCTCCCGGGTCACGCGCGCGGGACGAGCCGGTAGTACGGCGGCTCGGCGACGTCGCGTACCTCCCAGCCCGCGGCCTCGATCTCGCCGCGAAGGCGGTCGGCCTCGGCCCAGTCCTTTCGCTCGCGGGCGATCGCTCGCGCGTCGGCCAGCGCCGTGACTGCTTCGGGGGCGTCCGGTCCGTCGCCAGGCCACCGAGACCGAAGACGTCCGAGCGCGCGAAGCAGCAGCTCGTCCGGTCTCTCCACTCGTGCATGACGGCGAGCGCGTGTGCGGTGTTGAAGTCATCCTCGAGGACCGCGGCGAACGTCCTCCCAGGCGCCGTCGCCGCGGGCCACGGATGCGCCTCGCGAAAGAGGTCTCGCAGCCCTTCGGCGCGGGCGGCCGCAGCGGCCAGCGTCTCGTCCGAGTAGTCGAGCGGCTTGCGCCAGTGGCCGCCCAGGTAGAAGACGAGCAGCGTGTCTCCTCCCCCACGTGTCGAGCGCCGTCGCGCGAGACGTTCCACGTTGCCGAGTCGACTTTGACATCTTCTCGCCACGCATGCGCAGCATGCCGTTGTGCATCCAGAGCGCGCAAACGCCGTGCCCGAGCGCCCGCGATTGCGCACGCTCGTTCTCGTGGTGCGGAAAGACGAGATCGAGCCCGCCTCCGTGGATCTCGAACTCGGCGCCGAGCTACTTCTCCGCCATCGCCGAGCACTCGATGTGCCAACCCGGCCGACCACGACCCCAGGGTGACTCCCACCACGTGTCCTCCTCGGGCTTGTTCGCCTTCCAGAGAGCGAAGTCGCGCGGGTCCTCCTTGAGCGGGTTGGGCTCCTGCTCCTCCACCTGATCCGGCCGCTGACCGGACAGCGCACCGTACGACGGGTAACGCCCGACACGGAAGTAGACGTCGCCCTCCGACTGCGTAGGCGTGACCCGATCGCGAGCAGCTCGACGATCATCGCGATGATCTTCGGGACGTCTCGCTGGCGAGCGGCTCGACGTCCGGGCGACCGAGACCGAAGGCGATCCGTGTCCTCGAGGTACCACGCCGTCGCTTCCTCGGGCGCGCTCGGCGCTCGCGCCCGGGCGCTGCGTCGTAGATCTTGTCGTTGACGTCGGTGATGTTGTGACGAGCCTGCATCTCGTGCCCGGCTGCGCAGCCACCCAGCGACGAGCCACATGGAGACCACGAACGGCACGGCGTTGCCGACATGGGTTCGCTGGTAGACGGTCGGCCCGCAGACGTAGATCCGGATCGGCCCCGGCGGCGGCGGGAGCTCGACGAGAGCTGCGAGTGAAGGTGTCGTAGAGGCGCACGACGCCGATCGTATCGGCGCGTTCGAGCCGCCGGTCGACGCGTCGCCGTGCGGCGCGCGCGCCGCTCGCCTCGACCGCGGGCAGCGCGGCGACGACCGTCCACAGCTCGGGACCGCGCTCGGCGCCGGTCAGCGCGAGCCGCAGCGCCTTCAGGTCGCCGCCGACCGCCTTCAGCTCGCGCAGGATCGCCCGTGCGCTCTCCTCGTCGAGCGTGTCGGCCGCTCCGGCGCGCAGCTCGCGAAACCGCTCCAGGGTCGGCTGCGCCTCGGGCCCGAGCGAGACGGCCGCGGGTGCCTCGATCTGCCGCGCGATCTCGCGGGCCTCGACGAGCGTGCGCGCACCACGCAGCGCACGCGCCGACCCGAGCGGCGCGCCGACGGCCGATGTCAGCTCCTCGTCGGACATGGCGGCGAGCGCGTCGATCGCCAGCCGGCCGCAGCCGCGCGAGGTCGAGCTGCACGTCGTGCCGCGGCAGATCGAGCTCGTCGAGATAGGCCCGCACCGCCGCGGCGGGGATGCCCTCGTCACGCAGGTCGGCGACGGAGCCATGCCCGTAGCGCTTCGAGAGCTTCTTTCCGTCCTCGCCGAGCAGCAGGCCGTGATGGATCACCTCGGGCAGCTCTCCACCGAGTGCGCGGGCGATGCCACGCTGCACCTCCTCGTTCGGCCGATGGTCGGAGCCCCGGATCAGATGCGTGATCCCCTGCTCGAGGTCGTCCGCGACCGACGCCAGCTGGTAGGTCGCCGAGCCGTCCGCGCGCAGCGAGCGTCACGCCTCGCAGGCGCACCGAGCCGTCCTCGTCGCGGACGGCTCCTCCGTCCGCGAGCGCACGCCCGGCGGCCTCTGCGTACAGCTCGCCGCGATCGCTCTGCCGCAGCGGCCCTTCGTCCCACGCCACGCCCAGCCACCGCAGGTCGTCCAGGATGGCCTCCTCCCCTCCTGCGACGACGCGCTCGGGATCCGTGTCGTCGATGCGCAGCAGGAGCTCGCCGCCGTGACGATCTGCGAACGACCGATTCGCCACCGCGGTGAGCGCGTTGCCGAGATGGAGCGAGCCGGTCGGGCTCGGTGCGAAGCGCACACGGACAGGCATCAGGCGTCGATCGCGACGTGCCCCGGCTGCGCGGCGACGCGCTCGAGCCAGGCGTTGATCGCCGGATACGTGGACAGGTCGAAGCCGCCCTCGTGCGCGACGTGCGTGTACGCGTACAGGGCGACGTCGGCGAGCGTGTAGCGGTCGCCGACGAGGAAGTCGCGGCCGGCGAGGCCGCGCTCGAGCCCGTCCAGCGCCGCATACCCGCCCTTCATCTTCCCCGGGATCTGATCGGCGAACTCGTCGGCGCGGCCCGAGAACGCGACCCAGAACCTGACGACGGCGATCGTCGGCTCGAGCACGTACTGCTCGTAGAACATCCACTGCAGCACCTGGGCCCGCCCGTACGCGTCACTCGGTACCAGCGTCGGAGCCCTCCGCCAGGTACCAGACGATGGCGCTGGACTCCGCGAGCGGCCGCCCGTCGTCCAGCACGACCGTCGGCACACGGAGCGCCGGGTTGAGGTCGCCGAGCAGCTCGAGCCTGGTTCGAGCGGTCGACGACGTCGACCTCGACCGTCTCGTACGCGATGCCGAGCTGCGCGCAGACGAGCCGCACCTTGTAGCAGTTGCCCGAGATCGCCGAGTTGTAGAGGAGCATCGGGCCCACTTTCGCAGGCGAGAACGAGACGACGCAATTCCGATCCGCGCCGCCGCCCTCGCCAGGGGCCATACTCTCACCATGCCGTTCGGAGTCGGTCAGTGGGAGATCATCGTCCTCGTCGCCGTCCTCGTGCTGCTCTTCGGCAGCTCGCGCGTGCCGAAGATCGCGCGTGACCTGGGTCGCAGCGTGCGCGAGATCAAGGAGACGGTCGAGGGTGTCGACCCGCGCACGCCGCTCAAGGAGCTGGAGCGCGGCCCGGACGACGAGACGGAGGAGGCGAAACGCGCTGAGCGCCGGAACGCGCGGCGCCGTGTCACCGCACGAGCGCGCGCTCAGGATCGCCGGTTGGGGATGCGGAGCTCGCGTCCTGCGTACACGCCCGACGTCTCCGACTCGACGTACGGGGCCATCGCGCGCCGCCGCTCGCTCTCGGCCTCGGAGAGGCGATGCTGCTCACGGGACTCGAGCGAGTCCCAGATCGAGATCCCGACGACCTCGTCGCGATCGCGCGCGTAGCACTCGTACGCCCAGACCATCCCCGGTGGGAACTCCGCGGGCCGCCACGCGCGGCGGAACTCCTCGTACGTGCCGGGCTTGATGCGGCGCGTCGTGATCCAGACGACCTCGGACCCTTCGCTCACGGTGGAGTCACCATACTCGCCCGCGGCACGGCGATCTCAACGCGCGCTCTAGTGTGCCGAGGATGGAGTCGCTGCTGCTCGCGTGGTTCGAGCGCTCCGGCCGAGACCTTCCCTGGCGGCGGACGCGCGACCCCTACGCGATCCTCGTCTCCGAGGTCATGCTGCAGCAGACGCAGGTGGAGCGGGTCGTCCCGCGCTACGAGCGCTGGCTCGCGCGCTGGCCGACCGTCGGGCGCCCTCGCTGCCGCATCGCCCGGGGACGCGATCCGGGAATGGCAGGGGCTCGGCTACAACAGGCGTGCGCTCGCACTGCATCGGGCGGCGCAACAGGTCGCAGCGGCGGGCTGGCCGGCCGATCTCACCGAGCTGCCGGGTGTCGGGCCCGTACACGGCGGCCGCGATCCGCAACTTCGCCTTCGGCGAGCCGGTGCTCCCGGTCGACGTGAACGTCGAGCGCGTGCAGCGGCGCACGGGCCATTCGTTCTCGCCGGCAGCCGCGCAGGCGCTGATGGATCTCGGCGCGACCATCTGCCTCGCGCGGTGCCGCGCTGTGACGCGTGCCCGCTCGAGCCCGCGTGCCCGTCACGCGGGATCCGCGAGGAGCCCGCGCGCAAGCAGGGCCCGTTCGCGGGCTCGTTTCGCCAGCGCCGGTCGGCGACGCTGCGGCTCGTCGCGAGGCCGCACGCGAGCGTCGGTCGACTGCGACGACGAGGCCGTGCGCTCGCTCGAGCGGGACGGCCTCGTCGTGGTCGAACGGCGTCGTCTCGCTGCCCTCTCCGGAGCCGCGACCGCTAGAGCACCGGGCAGTTGACGACGACGCCCGGACGCTTCACGGTCGCCTGACCAGCGGCGACAGCTCGCTTGACGGCCACTGCCGACGTGAGCACCCGGGGCGTGACCCCGCTCTTCCAGGTCACGAGGCGCACGTCCCACAGAGGGGTGTAGTCCGCGCGCCCCGGCACGGTGTCGATCACGTTCACCTGACCGGCGGCTCCGTTCGTGAGGGCCCAGATCGGAGCGACCTTGTTCCCTGCTGCGAGCTTGACCGGCCCGAAGTCCAGGTATGAAACCGTCCGGCCACGGTAGAAGCCCAGGGTGACCTTCTGCGCATGCGTGACGACGGGGCCGTCGGCCGCGAGCGCGGGGAGTGCCACCGCGGCCGCTGCTCCAACGAGCACGGCGACCGCGACGATCATTGCTGCGCCACGTCTCATCGTTTCTCCTCGGTCGTGGGAAGTCGAGACCGACGCTAGGACGTGTTTCTTGCGCGAAGGCGACGTGCGGATGAATGTTCTGTTGCAGGAGGCGATTTCACCCGTGCGTAATGAGCCGAAAGGCACGATCAAGCTCGTGGCCACCGTTCTCGTCGTCGACGACGAGCCGATCGTGCGTGAGGTCGTCGTTCGCTACCTCGAGCGGGAGGGCTACGCGACGCTCGAGGCAGACGACGGCGAGCGACCGCGCGCGCGATGCTCGAGGCCGAAGCGCCGGATCTCGTCGTGCTCGACGTGATGCTGCCCGGGTCGGACGGGCTCGAGCTCTGCCGCTGGATCCGCTCTCGCTCCGAGCTCCCCGTGATCATGCTCACGGCGCGCGGCGAGGAGGCCGACCGGATCGTCGGGCTCGAGCTCGGCGCCGACGACTACGTGACGAAGCCGTTCTCGCCGCGCGAGCTGGCGGCCCGCGTGCGCACCGTGCTGCGCCGGACGACGGCGCGCGACGCTGCGCCGGAGCGGGTCGCGTTCGGTGACCTCGAGCTCGACGCCGCGACGCGGGAGGTGCGCAAGGACGGCGTCGAGCTGCGCCTCACCGCGAGGGAGTTCGACCTGCTCTGGTTCCTCGCCTCGCATCCACGCCGCGTCTTCGGCCGCGACCAGATCATGTCGCGCGTGTGGGGCTACGAGGCGGCGCTCGACACGGGCACCGTCACGGTCCACGTGCGCCGACTGCGCGAGAAGATCGAGGACGACCCCTCTCACCCGCGGCACCTCCAGACCGTGTGGGGCGTCGGCTACCGGCTCGTGCCGTGATCGTCACCTCGCTCGTCGTCGCCATCGCGACGCTCACCATCGGCCTCGTGCTCGCCTTCGCACTGCGACGGCTGCCGACCGTGCGGCTCCAGCTCGCCGGGCTCGCGGCTCTGGCCGTCTGCTTGCCGCTCGCCGCCGTCCTGCTCTCGGGCTGGGTGATGTTCCACATGGGCGACGACGTGAAGATCCTCGCCGTCTCTGCAGCCTCGGCGGCAATTGCGGTCGTCGCCGGTCTCGTCGTCGCGCACTCCATCGCGGACCGCGTCGACCGCGTCCGTGACGCTGCCTCTTCGGTCGCCGCGGGGGATCTCTCGCGCACGTGCGCCGGAGAGCGGCCCGGCGGAGATCGCCGAGCTCGCGGCCGGGTTCAACGAGATGGCAGCGAGCCTGGAGCGTGTGTTCGACGCACGGCGCGAGCTCGTCGCATGGGCGAGCCACGATCTGCGCACTCCTCTGGCAAACATGCAGGCCATGCTCGAGGCGCTCGAGGACGGCCTCGTCGAGCCCGAGACGACGGTGCCTGCCCTGCGCGAGCAGGTGCGTGTCCTCTCGCTGCTCGTGGACGATCTCTTCGAGCTCGCCCGCATCGATGCGGGCGCGATCACCCTGGAGCTGCGCGAGGCGTCGCTGGCGGCGGTCGTGACCTCCTGCCTGCAGGGCGTCGAGGTCGAGGCACGCCGCCGTGGCATCGAGCTCGAAGCGGATGTCGACTCCCACGTGCGGGCCAGGTGCGCACCCGAGCAGGTCGAGCGCGTCCTGCTCAACCTGCTCACGAACGCGCTGCGCCACACACCCGCCGACGGCGCCGTGGCCGTGCGCGTCGAGCCTCACGCCGACGAGGTTCACGTCACCGTGGAGGACACGGGCGAAGGGCTCGGGGGCGACGCGCAGGCTCGCATGTTCGACCGCTTCTGGCGCGGCGACCGTGCGCGGTCGACGCGCGGTGCCGGTCTGGGGCTGGCCATCGCGCGCGGTCTGGTCGAGGCGCACGGCGGCCGCATCTGGGCCGAGAACCGCCCCGGCGGCGGCGCACGCGTGTCGTTCACGCTGCCGGCCGCGTGAGAGACGACGCTTCCCCCCATGGGGGGCGCGCGAGCCCCTGAAATCACGCTAGCGCGGACTCTCGCACGGGTCCGTGCCGGTCATGTGCCGGAACTGTGACGCCACGGCGCCGGGAAGCGGGCTGGCGCCGGACGGCGCTACTCGACGAGTCGGCTTCGAGGCGACCGTCCACGACACGCGTCGGGAAGAGCCGCACGCGGCTCGTCCGTCGGCCCGGCGAGCGCCACGCCGCTCTCGAGGTCGAAGAGCCCGCCGTGACAGGCACAGCGCACGGCGACGCCTTCGAGCCAGCCGTCGGTGAGCGGGCACTCGGCGTGCGGGCACCAGGGGTCGAACGCCACCCAGCGCCCGCCGACGAGCGCCAGGCCGACGTGCCGCGCACCGGCCCGCACCTCGAGCAGGTCGTCTCCCTCAGCGCGTCGGGACCGGCCCGAGATCGACCCAGGTCACGCCGGCGCGCGCCCCCAGCTCGCAGGCCAGGTCGACGAGCGCGCGCACGTCGTCGTCGCTCGTGCGGAAGTTGACGATGCACGGCCTGAGGCACGTCTTGCCGTCGACGCGCGCCGGCGCCACCCAGACGCGGCCGTCGTCCTGCAACGCCTGGACGAGCGCGGCGTTGTGGGCGTCGAGATCGGCATCGTCACCTCCGGCACCGAGGTGCCGGAAGGGGACGATCGACAGCGGTGGCGGCCCGCACAGCGACTCGAGCTCGGGCCGCGCCTCGACCTCCGCGTGCAGAAGCCTCGCCTGTGCGAGGTTGCGCGCGATCGCCGCTCGGAAGGCGCGCGGCGCCGTGAGCCCGAAAGGCGAGCCAGAGCTTCAGCGCCCTGAACGGGCGGGAGTACTCGAGCGTGATGTCGACCGCGTGCGGCTCGTTCCGCTCGTGCGGGAAGTAGTCCTCCTCGTGCGCAAGCGCCGCCGCGAGATCGGCGCGCCGGCGCACGAGCACGACGCCGCACGCCTTCGGCAGGTAGAGCCACTTGTGCGCGTCGATCGTCGCCGAGTCGGCACGATCGAGGCCCGCGAAGAGCGCCGACGTCTCGGGCACCGCCGCGGCCGGGAGCCCGTACGCACCGTCGACGTGGAGCCAGACGCCTCGCTCGCGCGCAGACGTCGGCGAGCGCATCGAGCGGATCGACGGCGCCGGTGAGCGTGGTGCCGGCCGTGGCGATCGACGGCGATCGGGACGACGCCGGCCGCGCGGTCGCGGTCGATCGCGGCGGCGACGGCCTCGGGAGCGAGCCGCCGGTCGCCGTCGATCGGCAGCGCGCGAACGTTGGCGGCGCCGATACCGAGCAGCTCCGCGCTGCGAATCACCGAGTAGTGCGCCTCGCTCGAGCAGTACACGGCCACCCGCCTGCCCGCGAGGCCGTCGCGGCGCGAGCCGGGCACGGCGCGCTCGCGCGCGGCGGCGAGCGCCGTGACGTTCGACACGGTGCCTCCGCTCGTGAACGCCCCGGCCTCGGCGTCGAACCCGACGAGCTCGCCGACCCAGCGCACGGCCTGCTCCTCGACCTCGGTCGCCGCCGCCGCCCACGCCGCGAGGTTGACGTCGAAGCAGGATGCGAGCAGATCGCCGAGGACGCCGATCTCGAGCCCCGACGAGCCGACGAAGGCGAAGAACCGCGGCCGGGGCTGCGCCAGGCTGCGGTCGAGCACGGTGGCCGCGTCGTCGAGGACCTCGAAGGCCGGTGTCGGGCGCTTCGGGAAGTCGCAGCTCGACGAGCGCTGCGCACAGGTCGTCGACCGGAGGCTGCCCCGGCCGGAAGCGGTCGAAGCTGCGCCAGGCGTCGGTGACGATCGCGGCGGCGCGGTCGAGCAGCTCCTCGCGCGACGCGTCGAGGCGGAGCGGCCCGTTCTCGGGCGCGGTGGGCTCGCTCACGGACGCCACCGGCGGATCATGCACCCTGGGCAGCGACGAGCTGCCGCGCCTCGCGCAGCCGTCGTCGGATCGTCGACCACCATCGCGCAGACCACCGTCGCCGGCGGCGTCGCGGCCGACGTGGAGGCCGCCTTCGACACGCCACTCCGACGACGAGCGTCGGCGACACCGACCTCGGCGACGCGCAGCTCCCCGATGTCGGTCCACCAGTACGGCAGCCGCTCGTAGTCGCCGTCGACGCCGGCGATCACGTCGGCGGCGTGCTCGCCGGTGCCGATCGCGGCGTCCCATTGCGGAAAGCGGATCGACCCGAAGCGCGCGTGCGGCACGCAGCACGAGGTCGCCGACGGCGTACACGCGCTCGAAGCCGCGCACGAGCATGGACGCGTCGACCTCGAGCGGCAGCTCGAGCTCGCGGAGGCAGCCCCGGCGGAGCCGACGAGGCGGCCGCCGGTCGCCACGATGACCACGTCGGCGGCCAGCTCGCCGTGCTCCGGCGTCACTGCAACGCCACGCTCGACGCGCTCGAGCCGCACGCCGCCGACGAACCGGGCCCCGCCTCCGCGAGCGCCTCGAGCGCGAGGGCGGGCAGCGGGTCGTGGAGCCGGTCGAGCGGTCGCTCGAGCAGGTCGACGACCGTGACGTCGTGACCGGCCGAGGCCAGCGTCGCCGCCGTCTCGGTACCGATCAGGCCCGGCACCGACGACGAGCACCCGGCGCGGGCCGCGCGCCAGCTCGTGCCGAGGGCGACGCAGCCCGGCCGGCTCGGCGTTGACGAAGGCCTCTCGAGCCCGGGCACCGGCGGGCGGCCGTAGGCGAGACCGGTCGCGAGGACGATGTCGATCGGCCTCGATCTCGAGGTCTCGATCCGCGGCGACGACCTCGAGCCGCGCCGTGCTCGAGATCGGCCCGCGACGACGCGCCCGTCGACGACGTCGATCCCCCGCTCCGCGAGCTTCGCCTCGTCGGCGAGCAGCCGCGGCACGCCGTCCGCGAGCGCAGCCTTCGTCAGCGGCGGCCGGTCGGCCGGGAGACCGGGCCCGATCGAGCACCGGCCGGATGCCGTGGCCGCGCCAGCCGTGCCGCGCAGGCGTACCCGGCGACGCCGTTGCCGACGACCGCGACGTCCGCCTTCACGGGCTCACGCGTCCCAGGTGACGTGCAGGTGCTGCGGTGCGCGGAACTCCCAGCCGCGGCAGACCGGCGGCCGGTCGGGATCGAGGCGGACGACCGGGAAGCCGCTCGAACAGGCGCTGCAGGGCGATCCGCATCTGGACGCGCGAGAAGTGGTGACCCGAGCAGAAGTGCGGGCCGAAGCCGAACGCGGCGTGGTTCCGCGCGGGCGGAACATGTCGAACTCGTCGGCGGTCGGCCCCCACACGTCCTCGTCGCGGTTCGCGGACGAGACGAGCAGGCCCAGGTTGGCGCCGGCCGGCAGGCGCAACGCCGCCGAGCTCGACGTCGACGACGCAGCGGCGGGTCTGCGTCCCGATCGGCGAGAGCCAGCGCAGGCCTTCCTCGACGGCGTCTCGCACACGGCCCGCGGGATCGGCGGCGACGGTCGGCCGCCTGACCCGACTGGAGCAGCCCGAGCAGCGTCGAGCCGGCGGCGTGCCCCGGCTCCTGCATGCCGCCGAGCAGGATCACCTTGAGCGTCGGCAGGATCGCGCGCCACGCGCTCCTCGAACGTCCCCTCCGCGTGCTGCAGCATCGTGGAGATCGTGCTCTCGTCGGGCTCCGCCCAGAGCCGCTCCAAGCACCGGGCCGAGCTCGCGGTCGATCTCCGCCCCGGTCGCGTCGGAGATCTCCCAGCGGCCGGGTCGTCCTCGAAGTTGATCGCGCCCTGCGCCAGGCCGTGGAACCAGCGCCGCAGCGTGTCGCCCGATGACGTGGCCGAGCCCGAGCACCCGACCGAGCCCGAGCACGGAGACCGGCTCGAAGTAGTCCGCCATCAGCTCCGCCTCGCCGCGCGCCGGCGAGTCCGTCGAGGAGCTCGTCGGCGAGCGGCTCGATCAGGCCGGGCGTGCTCGCCTCGACGACGCGTGGCCGGAGCGACGGATCGAGCATCGCCCGCAGCTTCCTCTGCGGCTCGCCGTCCACGAGCAGGATGCTCTCGCCGCCCATCGTTCGGTCGAGCGGCGACGGCGTGACGCGCGAGTTGATCAGCTCCGGGTGCGTGGCCGCGAACTCGACGTCCTCCCACCGGGTCACGAACCACAACCCGACCGCGGGCACGAAGCAGACCGGTGCCTCGCGTCGCATCCGCGCGTAGATCGGGTACGGATCGGCGTCGAGGTGCTCGACGGTGATCTCGGCGGCCCAGTCAGGCGCGGACGTGACCAGCGGACACCTCCCCCACGCGCTGCACGACCTCGTCGCACCAGCCGGGGAAGCGGTCGACGTCGTCGAGGAACTGGGACGGCTTGATGCAGATCGTCGTGAACCCGCGGGCGAGCATCACGGGGAGCTGCTCGAGCGCCGGCTCGAGCGGCGACGGGCTGTCGTCGTCGGGGAACACCGGACGGATACCGCCGACGAGCTCGAGCTCGGCGAGGTCGCGGCCTGCCTCCTCCATCCCGTTGCGCAGCAGCTCGAGATCGGCATCCGACGGTTGCCCGAGCGGGTGGAAGCCATGGGCGTGGCGGACGATCCGGCGCAGCAGTCGCGGATGGACGGACTCGCCGCCGAGCCACAGGCGCGGGCCGTCGGCTCGCCACGCCTTCGGCTCGAGGTACGCGTCGCGAAAGCGGTAGTGCTCGCCCTCGTACGAGGCGGGGCCGGCCGCCCACAGCTTCTCCCAGGCGGCGAGATGCTCGTCGAGGAGCCGCCCGCGCTGTTCGAAGGGAACGCCGAGCGCTTCGTACTCGTCGCGGTGCCAGCTGACGGTCGGCTGCACGACGAGCCGGCCCTCGCTGAGGATGTCGAGCGTGCCGAGCTCCTTGGCGAGCAGGAGCGGGTGGCGGAGAGGCGCGATCACGGCGCACGCCGCCAGCCGCAGGCGCGTCGTGGCGGCAGCGATCGCGGAGAGCAGCACGATCGAGCTCGGCCACGGCATCGACGGGTCCTGATTGCCGGGCAGCGCGTAGTCGCGCGGGTTGCCCATCACGCCGTTCGCACCTGCACTCGGGCCCAGCACGACGTGCTCGCTCACCATCACCGCGTCGAACCCCGCCCCCTCGGCGACGACCGCCATCTGCACGAGCGCCCGCAGGTCACGCGGCGGCGTCAGCGTCCAGTTCTCCGAGAGCACGAGCACGAGGCGCGTCGTCACGAGGTCGAGCCCTCGAGGATCTGCAGCGACTTGAGGTCGGAGTAGAAGTCGAGCGCGTACTGCCCGCCCTCGCGGCCGATCCCCGAGATGCCGATCCCGCCGAACGGCGCCGTCAGGTCGCGCACGAGGAACGTGTTCACCCACACGACGCCGGCCCGCACCGCGCGGCCGACGCGCTCGGCCCGCGCCGCCGAGCCCGTGTAGACGATCGCGGAGAGCCCGTACGGAGTCGAGTTGGCGAGCGCGAGCGCCTCGTCCTCGCCGGAGAACGTCTGCAACGTCAGCACCGGCCCGAACACCTCGCGCTGCACGACCTCGCTGTCGTTCGAGCGCGGCACGATCAGCGTCGGCTCGATCCACAGGCCCCCGCTCCAGCCGCCGCCCACCACGCACGATCTCGTCACCGCGCGGCCCGGGCGCGCTCGATGAACCCGAGGACGCGCGCGATGTGGTCGGGATGGATCATCGGCGAGACGGTGGTCGCGTCGTCACGCGGGTCGCCGAGGACGTGCTCGTCGGTGAAGCGGTGGAAGAGCTCGAGAAACGCGTCCAGCACGCGTCTCCTGCACGAGCAGGCGCGTGCCCGCGAGGCACACCTGGCCCGAGTCGTCGTACTGGCCGGCCGCCTTGCGCGCCGCGGCCTCGAGGTCGCAGTCGTCGAACACGAGCAGCGGGCCCTTGCCGCCGAGCTCGCCGGTGAAGGGGACGATGTTGCGTGCCGCGGCGACGCCGATCAGCCGCGCCGTCTCGGGCGAGCCCGTGAACGAGATGCGGCGCGCAGCCTGGTGCGCGACGAGCGCTGCGCCCACCTCCTCGCCGATCCCCTGCACGACGTTGAACACCCCGGGCGGAAGGCCCGCCTCGTCGGCGAGATCGGCGAGGAGCGAGCACGACAGCGGCGACCACTCGGCCGGCTTCAGCACGACGGTGCACCCCGCCGCGAGCGCCGGGGCGGTCTTCCAGGTGGAGAGCATGAACGGCGCGTTCCACGGTGTGATCACCACGGCCGGCCCGCTCGGCATCCGCAGCACCCGGTTCGCGGTGCCGTTGGACGACCAGACCCGCTCCTCGTACTCGACGGCGAGGTCGGCGTAGCTGCGGTAGTTGCGCGCGCCGCGATTGATCAGCCGCGCCTTCAGCGAGCGCAGCAGCATCGCCATGTCCATGCACTCGACCGCGGCGAGCGGCTCGACGTTGGCGTCGATCAGGTCGGCCAGCCGATGCAGGTACGGAGCACGGCCCGCCGGCCCGAGCGCAGCCCACGCGGGGAATGCCGCGCTCGCGGCGGCCAGCGCGAGGTCCGCCTCGCGCTCGCCGCCGCGCGCCACCTCCGCGAGCGGCTGCTCGGTGATCGGGCGAGATGTCGGTGAAGGTGCGCTCGCTCGAGACGCGCTTCCCGCCGATGAAGTGCTCTGTCGAGACGGTGACGCCGGCGACGTCGGCTCGTGCGCTCATGCCTGCCGCCCGAACGCGGTCGTCGCGACGTCGACCGCGGTGTGACCACCGTCCACCGTCAGCGACGGCGCCGTTCACGTACGACGCCGCCGGTGAGAGCAGCCAGGCCACCGTCTCCGCGATCTCCTCGGCAGACGCGGGCCGACCGAGCGGCACGTGCCGGGTGACCGCTGCATAGGCCGCCTCGCGGTCGCTGCCGAGCTCGGCCGCGAGCCCGTCCATCTCGCTCGTCCGCCATCGGCGTGCGCACCCAGCCCGGGCAGACGCAGTTGGCACGCACGCCGTCGGGCCGTGATCGAGGGCGATGCAGCGCGTCAGCATGACGAGCCCCGCCTTCGAGGAGCAGTACGCGAGCGAGGACGGGGAGGCGCGGAGGCCCGCGACCGAGGAGATCGCGACGATCGCGCCGCGCCGCTCCAGGAGGTGGCGGATCGCAGCGCGCGCGACGAGGAACGCGCCGGTCAGGTTGACGCGGAGGACGTGCTCGAACTCGTCCGTGTCGGCGTCGAGCAGCGACCCCGCGCCGCCGATGCCGGCGTTGAGCACGACGGCGTCGAGGCCCTGGAACGACGCCACGGCGTCGGCGACGGCGCGCTCGGCGTCGGCGGCGACTGCGGTGTCGGCCACGACCGCGAGCCCTCCGATCTCGGCGGCGACGGCTTCGATGGGCTCGCGCCGGCGGCCCGTGACGGCGACGCCGTAGCCGTCCGCGGCGAGCCGCCGTGCCACGGCCGCGCCGATCCCCGTGCCGCCGCCCGTGACGAGCGCGGCGCGGCTCACAGCTCGCGCACGGTCTCGAGGTCGTCCACGGTGTAGGCGAAGGTGAAGCGGAAGCCCTTGCCCACGCGCACCGGTGCGAGCGCCGCGTGCTCCTCGCCCGGCGCGCCGTGGAGCTCAGCGTGGCGCTCGCCCTCCCAGATCTCGGAGACCGCCCGGTCGCGGCTGCGCGCGCGCACGAGCTCGTGCACCGCGGGGTCGTCGTGGCGCCCGGCGGCGAGCCGCGGGAAGTGCCGGACGTTGACGAGCGGCGGGTCGTTGTGCGTCGGGCCTGCCTCGGCGAGACGCTCGCAGCGTGACCGTGCCCTCGGCCAGTCGCCGGTCGTACGCGGCACACGTCCCTCCGAAGACGGCCCCGGCGCGCAGACCCGGGTCGGCCCTGCTCTCGACGCCGAACGTGCGCGTGATCCAGATCGAGCCGAGCTTCTTCGGGAAGCCCTGGACCCAGCCCCTCGCGAGCGCGAAGTCGCGATCGACCCAGATGTACGGGCAGGTGGTGACGTGCTCGCCGTCGAGCAGCGCGTTGACGACGAGGAAGAACTCCTTGTACTGGCTGCGCGCCGGGTCGACGAGCTCGTCGCCGTCCGTCGGAGCGCGACTGCCAGTCGACGAACAGCGCCGCGGCTCGCCCCGGGTCGCCGGGGAACGGCTCGAGCCCGTCCGGGAGCACTGCGGCCACGGCCGCCGGGCTCGGCCCAGTACTCGATCACGAGGAAGTCGCCGACGTAGTGCCACGGCGGCGCCGGGACGAGCGAGGCGCGCCCCTCGGGAGACCGCGGCAACGAGAATCCTCGCAACGTCATCGGCGCACGCTCCCTCGGGGTCGGTTGCGTCCGGACCTCACCCATCGCGCGACTCCGCGGGTGGCGGCAACGGCTCGCCCAGCGTCTCCCGGCTCTCGCGCTCCCACTCGATCGCGACGTCGTCGAAGCGGAAGTACGACGCGCGGTGGCAGCGGCCCCCAGGTGTTCGACGAGTAGCGATCGTCCGGGTACACGCGCGGCACGTGGTCGTCGGCGAGCTGCTCCATGTCGCAGTACAGCTCCACGAAGCACGGCTCCTCGACGATGCGGACGTAGCTGGCGACGTTGCCCGCGATGCCGTGCCGCGCGGGGCCCCAGCCGAGCCAGCGGCCGTGGCGGCCGAGGTGATCGAGCAGGTCGCGCATCTTGCCGATGTCGACCGTGTCGAACGCGAGATGGTGGAAGTGCGCGTAGCCCTTGTCGACGAGCGCCATCACGTGGTGGTCGGGGCCGACGTGGAACCAGACGCCTCCCTCGCCGAGCCAGTCGGTGACGCGCATCCCGAGCACGTCCGTGTAGAAGGCCACGCCGTCGTGGATCGCGCCGGTGAGGCAGTTGACGTGACCGAGCCTGCGCGGCCCGCCGACGTGCACGGTCCCCGACGGGCGCGAATGCTGCGTCCAGCGATCGGAATCGTGCGCCGGCGCGCGAAACGGCACGAGCTGCTGCACGCGGCCGTCGTGGTCCGAGAGGAACACCGATCCGTCGCGCTCCTCGTGCTCGACCGCCCTCGCCTCGAGGTGTGCGCGCGCATCGGCGACCGAGCAGCTCGGATGCAGCTCCCAGCCGGTGTGGTCGTGACCCGGCTCGCCGCCCTCGACGAGCTCGAGGCAGTACGGCTCGTCGTTGCAGGCGAGGTAGGCGCGACCGGCGTCGCGGGAGCGCTCCACCAGCCCGAGCTGGACCTGCCAGCGTGCCGATGCCTCGTCGAGGTCGGCGACACGCAGGGCGACGTGGTCGATGCCACGCAACCTCATCTCGTCTCCTGCCCGATCATGCGCTCGGCCTCGTCCTCGGGGATCGCGAGCGCCACGTGCAACGTGTTGGCGGAGACCTCCATCCGCTCGCCCGGGCCGGAGAGGTCGACGTCCCAGTCCACGACGCTGCTCTCGAGACGGCCGATGCCCTCGATCTCGACGGCCACGGTGTCGCCGGGCTCCATCGGCCGCGAGTTGGCGGGTGTGCCGGTGAGGATCACGTCGCCGGGCTCGAGCGTGATCAGCCGGCAGAGGTCGGCGAGCTGATACGCCACGCCCCAGATCAGGTCGTCGGCGGTCGCCTCTTGCACCACCTCATCGTTGAGAATCGTTCTCAACGTGAACGACGTCGGGTCGAACTCCGACGCGGGCACGAGCTCGGGCCCGAGCGGCAGAAACCCGTCCGGGCCCTTGACGCGCAGCATCGAGCCGCGGTCGGCGTGCCGGAAGTCGTGCAGGCCGACGTCGTTGGCGCACGTGTAGCCGGCGACGTGGTCGAGCACGCACGTCGATCGGGACGCCCTTCATCCGCTCGCCGACGACGACCGCGAGCTCGCCCTCGTAGTTGAGGAACTGGGCGCCGTGCGGGCGGCGGACGACGCCACGATGACCGTTGAGCGTCGTCGGCGGCTTCATGAAGTAGGACGGCTCGGCCGGCGTCCGCGCGCGGTACTCCTCGATCCGGCTGCGGTACGTGAGATGGACGGCGATCACCTTCGTCGGCTCGGCCGGTGCGAGGTACGTGGCGCGTCGCTTCCTCGAGCGACGTCCCGTCGTCCAGGACGATCGCTGCGCCCTCCCGGCGACCCCAGCGTGGCTCGCCGCCGACGAGGACGCGGACGGAGCGCTCAGAGATGGGCCGCATACTCCTCGAGCTCCCACACGGTCACGACCTCCGGGTCGAGCTCGCCGACCGCCTCGCCGAAGCGCTCCACCTCGAAGCGCTTCATCGCGAGAAACGTCGCCACGAGCTCGGGCCCGAGACCGCCGACGAGCCGCTCGTCCGCCTCGAGCGCGTCGAGAGCAGCACCGAGGTCCGCCGGGAGCCTCGTCCCCGCGTGAGCGTCGTCCATGCGGTAGGCGTCGCCCACCACCGGCTCGGGCGGCTCGAGCCCACGCTCGATGCCGTCGAGCCCCGCGACGAGCAACGCCGCGACGATCAGGTGCGCGCACGCCGACCCGTCGCCGCTGCGGATCTCGACCCGTGACCGCGAGCCACCCTCGTTCGGCACGCGACAGAACGCCGTGCGGTTGTCGTGACCCCAGTTCGCATGGGTGGGCGCGAGCGAGTCCGGCAGGATGCGCTTGTACGCGTTGACCGTCGGCCCGAGCAAGCGCCATCAGGCCGGGCGCGTGGTCGATCACGCCGGCGACGAACTGCGCGGCCAGCGGGCTCAGCCCGAGGGAGCCGCCCTCGTCGCCGAAGGCGTTGTGCCCGTCGTCCGCGGCGAGGGACAGGTGCACGTGGAACCCGGAACCGCCCTGGTCGGCGAACGGCCGGCCCATGAACGTCGCGACGAGACCCTCGCGGGCCGCGATCTCCTTCACGGCGGCCTTCAGCATGAAGGCCCGGTCTGCGGCGTCGACGGCAGCCGAGTGCTTCACGTTGATCTCGTACTGCGAGTTCATGAACTCGTGGTTCGCGGCGAACGCGTCGAGCCCGAGCTCGTCGCACCAGAGCAGCATCCGCAACACGACCTGCCGCGGGTCGGATACCGCGCCGACCGTGTAGACGCGCGACAGCTCGTCGACGTAGCGGCGCAGGCCGCCGTGGGCATCCGGGTCGCGCTCGACGAGGAAGAACTCGAGCTCCGGGCCGACGACCGGGACCAGCCCTCGCTCGGCATAGGCGCCCGCGACGCGCTTGAGCAGCGCGCGCGGGCAGACGGGCCAGGGCTGCGAGCCGTCGAGCGTCCATGCGTCCCCGAGGCACCACGCGACCTCCGGCTGCCAGGGAACCGGACGCACCGTGTCGAGGTCCGGGCGCACGGCGAGGTCGACGTAGCCCTCCTCCCCGCCGACGACCGGCGTGTGACGAAGGTCGGTGCCCATCACGGCGGCGCAGAAGGCGACCCCTTCGTGGCAGAGGCCGGCGAAGTGACCGAGGGGGATGTCCTTGCCGCGCGCGACACCGTGCAGGTCGCTGTAGAGCAGGCGCACCGCCCGAACGCCCTGTTGCGCGAGATCGCGGACGACCGCCTCGGGGTCGGGGCCGTTCTGTGTCATGCACTCTCCTCGTCTCTCACGCGCGCACGCGCACCGGTAGCCGCTTGATGCCGTTGAAGAAGTTCGAGCGTAGCCGCGTGGGTGCTCCGGCGAGCTCGATCCGGTCGAAGTACGGGAGCATCTCCTCCAGCCAGACGCGCACCTCGAGCCTCGCCAGGTGCGCGCCGAGGCAGAAGTGCGGCCCGCCGAGGCCGAAGGTCAGGTGACGGTTCGGCGTGCGACCGACGTCGAACCTGTACGGGTCGGCGAACCGCTCCTCGTCGAAGTTCCCCGACGCGTACCAGAAGACGACCTTGTCGCCGGCCGCGATGCGGCGGCCGTGCACGACGACGTCACGCGTCGCGGTGCGTCGGAAGTGGTGCACGGGATGCGTCCAGCGCAGCACCTCGTCGGCGGCGCCGGCGCAGAGCGCCGGGTCGGCGACCAGGCGGTCGCGCTCGGCCGGATGCTCGAGCAGCGCCTGGAGGCCGAGGCTGATCGTGTGCCGGGTCGTCTCGTTGCCGGCGGTGGTGAGCAGGATGAAGAACACGCCGAACTCGCGCTCGTCCAGCCGCTCCCCGTCCACCTCCGCCTCGACGAGCCTCGTCGTGATGTCGTCGCGCGGCTCGGCGCGACGGGCCTCCCCGAGCGCCCGGCCGTAGTCGATCAGCTCGAGCGCGTACGGGCTGGAGAACGGCAGCAGGCGGTACTCGGGATGCGGTGCCGAGACGTCGGAGGTGAACTCCTCCCCACCCATCACCTCCGGGTCGGTGTTCCCGAGCAGCCTGTCGCCCAGCTCGATCAGGCGTCGCCGGTCCTCGACGGGCAGCCCCATGATCTCGGAGAACACCCACATCGGGATCTCCGAGGCGACGTCCTCCACCCAGTCGAGCTCGGGCTGCGCGAACGCCTGAGCGAGGATGCCCCGTGCGAGCTCTCTGATGCGCGCCTCGTAGGCGTTCACGACACGGGGCGTGAACCCCTTGTTGACGATCGCTCGCAGACGCGTGTGAGCGGGCGGATCGGTGTCGATCATCGACTTGCGCGCCTCGACCTCGTCCGGCGTGAGGTCCTGCAACGAGGTGCCGCCGACCTCCGACGAGAACGTCTCCCAGTCCTTCGAGACCGCCACGACGTCGTCGTAGCGCGTGAACGACCAGAACCCGCGCCCCGCTGCCTCGTCCTGCCAGTGGAGCGGTGCCTCCTTGCGCAGCAGCGCGAACCACTCGTGCGGCACCCGCTGCTCCCAGACGTCGAGGTTCGTCAGGTCGACGCCGTCGAGCGTGACACCGGCCGTCGACGGCCCCGCGACGGTCGCCGCGCGCGCCACCGCCTCCGGGATGCGGTCCTCGCGCTCGTGCACGGCCTCGTCGGCTGCGGCCGGCGGCGCCAGGCGGACGTGCAGGGCACCGTCCAGCTCGCGCGCCTCGTAGATGGAGAGCGGCTCGAGCGCCGGCGGGGAGAGCACGTCGCCGGTGCGCACGTCGAACTCGGAGCCGTGGCAGGGGCACACGACGACGTGCTCGTCCAGCTCGCCATCCGACAGCGGGCACTCCTCGTGCGGACAGGTGTCGTCGAACGCGACCCAGCCCTCGGCCGTCCTGCCGACGCAGACGGGCCGTCCTTCGACCTCGACCTGCCGGAGCGCGCCCGGGGGCGCGTCTCCGGCGGGCCGATCTCGTGCCAGACGGCCTCTGTCACAGAGGCATCTGGTCCTCTGGCAACGGCTTGAAGTCCACCGTCTCGTCGAGCGGCGCCACGCCGCGGTGCTCCGCCGCGTGCGCGGCAGCCGCCGCGACGTTACGCGGGCGGATGATCATGAGCACCACGAACCAGATGCGCCACCACGACGATGATGCCGATCGTCCAGTAGAGCGCTTGCCAGTTCACGTTGTTCCCGTTGTGCGGCTCGGGCTTCAGCGCGCCGAGATAGCCGAGCACCGGCGTCGCCACCGCCACCGCCACGATCGCGTACTGCCACAGCTTGCCGCCCGCCTGGCGCACGAGCCCGAACGCCGCCACCGCGAGGACGAGGTAGACGAGCTCCACCGCGAGAGACGCCGACGGTGGCCGACCAGATGAAGGTCGCGAACCCGTCGGGGAGAGCAGCGGCACGAGGTTGCCCGACTCGTCCGGCACCGAGAACAGCTGGGCGCCGAAGTCCTCGACGCCACGAGATCGCCATCAGGCCCAGCGCCGCCGACGACGATCACGAGGTTCGCCGACCCACGGCGTGCCGTAGCGCGACGTCCTGGTGAAGAAACGGGGCAGCAGACCGTCGCGGCCGAGCGCGAAGAAGCCGCGGCCGACGGTGACGCAGATCGCGAGCGCCAGCGCCATCGCGTCGAGGATCACGACCAGATCGAGGATCGTCGCGTACCACGAGCCGATGTACCTGGTCGCCATCGTGTTCACGGCGCCCGGATCGACCGCGCCCAGGCGCCCTGCTCCACCGCCTCCTTGCCGTAGCCCATGGAGAACGCGAACGCCATGACGACGTAGAAGGCCGCCGCAGCCGCGATCGTGAACAGCACCGCGCGCGGGATGGAGCGGTGCGGGTCGTGCGACTCCTCGCCGATCGAGGCGGCTGCCTCGAAGCCGACGAACAGCAGGATGCCGAGCAGGACGCCACCGAGCACGCCACCGCCGGTGAGGTCGAGGAGGCCCGCCTCCGACGGGTCGAAGACCGAGAGCGAGATGCCGTCGGCGCCACCCTTGGCCACGATCACGATCGCGAGGATCAGCATCGGGACGAACGAGACCACCGCGAAGGTGAGCATCGCGCCCACGGCGACGCGGACGCCGATGTAGTTGAGGACGAGCACGATCACGAGCGCGATCAAGCCCCACACCCACCACGAAGGGCTGCTGCCTTCGTCGATATGGGCGTTCCAGAATCCCTCGCGCGAGGTTTCCCACGCCGAGGTAGATGCCGCCACCGCCGAGGAAGAGGGTGCCGAGGAAGAAGACACCGGCCGTCAGGACGCCGACCCACGCGTGTGCGCCGTGGGTGAGGTACTCGTAGACGGCGCCTGCGCCGGCAAACCGTCGAGCGTAGAGCGCGACGGCGTACCCGATCGCGAGCACGCCGAGACCGGCGAGCAGGACGGACAGGGTGGCGTTCCAGCCGGCGCCCGTGACCGGGTTCGAGACGAGCCCGAGGATCAGCGCCGTCGGAGAACATCGGGCCGATGGCGAGCGACTGTGCCACGGCGTGGAGCGTGGAGAGGTTCTTCTGCCCAGACTCGACGACGGTCCGGGTGCGGGGTCGACCTGGCTCATGCGTCTCCTCCTGCTTCTTACCCCGGCGAGCGCCTCTTGCGCCCGCGTCGGCGGCACGTTATAAGGTTCGAACATCGAATGTCAACCATCGGTGAACCGTGCCCAGCCGCTGAACGTCCGCTCCGTCGTCGGTCTCGCCTACGACGCGATCCGGCAGCAGATCGTCGAGGGCTCGCTGGCGCCCGGCGCACGGGTCGGGCAGGCGGAGCTGGCGGACCAGCTCGGCATCTCCCGCGGCTCCGTCCGTGAGGCGCTGCGCCGCCTCGCGGGCGATGGGCTGGTCGAGTTCGAGGTCAACCGCGGCTTCTTCGTGGCCGACTTCGGGCTGGAGGTCGTGCTCGAGCGGCTCGAGGCTCGCCTCCTGCTCGAGCCTCAGATCGCCCGCCTGGCAGCCGGCCGCCGCACCGAGGCGGATCTCGCAGCGCTGCGAGCGTCGATCCGGGACGAGCGGGCGGCGACCACGTCGGAGGCCGCCCACGACGCCAGCCGTGCGTTCCACCTCGCTCTCGCCGCCGCCACGCACAACGAGCAGCTGTGGCGGCTCGTCGACGGCCTCTGGATCGCCGACGTCGGCCGCCGCCTCCTGGCCCGCCGTTATGCGACGCCGTCGTGGCAGGCAGACGACGCGCGTGAGCACGAGGAGATCCTCGACGCCGTCGCCGCCGGAGACGCAGCTCGCGCGGAGGAGCTCGTACGCCGGCACGACGAGGACGCGCTGCGCCACTGGTCGGACCGGCGGAGCCCCGACGGCTGACAGCGGGCGCCAGCGGCGTGATCCCTCGGGGCGACGCGTCAGCGGAGGCGGTGGCGCATCCAGACGTTCGGCTCGACGTAGAGCCCGAGGTCGTCCTCCCGGCTGATCGTCACGGGCACGAGGGCCTCCGGGACGACGTAGTCGTCGACTCTCCGGGAACGCCATCCCGGCCCACTCCTCCCACTCCGCCACCGTGCCGCTGACGAGCATCGACGACGGGCAGACGCCGACCAGCGAGGCGCCCGCGCGAGCGTGCACACGCAGCCAGGGGTCGAACGGCAGCCCGTCGTCGCGCACCCAGCGTGCGTACCGCTCGGCCGGGACGAGCGGGTAACGCGCCTTCAGCGTGGGTCGCACCGGCGCGACGAGGTCGGCGAAGCCGTGCTCCGCTCCGACGCGCCGCATCTCGCCCAGAGCGACGTTGCTCAGCCCCGTCGCCGCGACGCTGCTCCGCCGACGAGGATCTGCAGGGCGCAGAGGACGGTCGGCGTCGACGTCGTCGTCGATCGCCGCGCGCAGCGCCTCGCGCCACCCGTCGGCCGGGAGCTCATCGGGATCGAGCGCGACGGGCACGCAGTTGACCTTGATCAGAAGCTCGTCCGTCGCCTCGTCGAGCCCCCAGAGCTGGAACGCGCCGAAGCGCTCGTACAGCTGGCCCCAGCGGCCGCGCGGCGGTGTCGTCGTGAAGCATGAACGCGGGCCACGAGCGCCACAGCTCCTCGGTGTGGCGTATCTCCTCGCGCTCCTCGTGGGTGACGAAGCGCACGGTCACGTGCGCTCCAGGAGGGCGACCGCGTGGGCCGCCAGGCCCTCGCCCCGGCCCGTGAATCCGAGCCGGTCGGTCGTGGTCGCTCGCACGTTGACGCGATCGGGCTCCGCGCCGAGGGCGCCCGCCAGGCGTCGCCGCATCTCGTCGCGGTACGGCGCGATCCGCGGCTCCTCGCCGATGAGCATGCAGTCGGCATTGACGAGCTCGAACCCGGCCTCCTGCACTTGCCGGTACGCCTCCGCGAGCAGGCGGAGCGAGTCGGCGCCGCGAAAGCGCTCGTCGGCGGACGGGAAGAGCGAGCCGATGTCGCCCAGCCCTGCCGCGCCGAGCAACGCGTCGGTCAATGCGTGCGCGACGACGTCCCCGTCGGAGTGCCCGGCCAGGCCGTACGCGTGGTCGATGCGCACGCCGCCGAGCACGAGCGCGATCCCCGCCTCGAAGGCGTGGGCGTCCACACCGACCCCGATGCGAAGCTCGCTCACCCGAGCGAGGCTAGCGCCTCGGGGAGGGACGCGAGGTCGTCGATCACGAGCGCTGCCTCGCGGAGGCGTCGCTTGCAGCCGGCCCCAGGGGCCTCGCCGCAGGTGGATCGCGACGAGACCGGCGGCTGCCGCCGGCACGACGTCGTTGTCGGCGCGGTCGCCGACGTAGGCAACCTCCGCGGCCGCGCACCCGCTGGCCTCGACGATGCCGGCGAAGAAGGCCGGGTCGGGCTTGCGTGCTCCGAGGCTGGCCGAGCCGGTGACGATGTCGACCGGCAACCCCGCCGCGCGCGCCCAGTCCTCGAGCGCGACGTTCTGGTTGCCGGCCAGGCCGACGAGCAGCCCCATCGCACGCACCGACTCGAGGCAGGCGACGGCGTCCGGGTACAGATCGTCTGCGCGTACACGATCCGTCCCAGGCGTCGGGCCGCTCGATCCCGAGGTGGCGCCAGAGCCCGAAGTGCTCCTCGCCACGCGCGATCGTGACGCCGAGCGCCGCCCAGATGACGTGCGGACCGAGCCCTACCTCGCGCGCCACCTCGCGCCAGTAGCGCTCCTCGTCGACGAGCGTCTCGCCGACGTCGAAGAAGACGGCCTTCAGTCGCGCAGCCACGACTCGACGAGGGCGAGGTCGTCCCGCGTGGTGATCTTGAGCAGCCGTGGGTCGCCCGGCACGACCCGGATGCGCCCGCCGGCACGCTCGACCAGCGACGCGCAGTCGGTGGCACCGGCCAGATCGCCGGCGTAGGCAGACCGCAGCACGCCGGAGACGAAGGCCTGCGGTGTCTGCGCCACGACGAGGGCGCCGCGGTCGAGCGTCTCGGCCACGTGATCGCCCTCGACACGCTTGACGGTGTCGACGAGCGGGAGCACGGGCACGACTCCGTCGACGCCGTCCGCGAGCGGTTGCAGCACCCGCTCGAGCACCGCGTCGTCCACGAGCGGGCGCGCTGCGTCGTGGACGAGCGTCACGAGGCGTCTTGCGGCCACGTCCTCGAGCGCCGCGCGAACCGACTCGGCGCGCGTCTCCCCGCCGGTGACGACCGAGACGACCTTCGAGGCGGCGAGCTCCTCGGCGAGCAGGATCGTCGGCTCCTCCCATCCCGGTGGCGCGGCGACCACGATCGCGTCGACCCAGTCGGAGAGATCGAGCCGCTCGAGGCTCTCCGCCAGCAGCGGCCGTCCCGCCAGGGCCGCGAACGCCTTGGGACGGTCGGCGCCGAGCCGGGCTCCGGCGCCGGCCGCGACGAGCACGGCCCAGGTGCCTCCGGCAGCGCCGGAAGCAAGTAGACGGGCTTGCATCCGCCAGCGTGCATCACGCCGCGATGCTACTGCGCAACGGCCGGGTCGCGAACCGATCGGCCGACGGCGTCGCCTGCGCGCGGGCGCTCAGACGCTGGCGGCGGCGACCTGCGGCTTCGACCGGGACCGCTTCGGGGCGACGGGGTTGGCGAGGACCTCCTCCAGCCAGACGTGCGCCTCCTCCTCGCTCATGTCCTTCGCGTACATGAGCTCGGAGGCGAGGATCTTCTTCGCCTTGACGTACATCTGCTTCTCGCCCGTCGAGAGGCCCTTCTCGTGGTCGCGCAGCGCGAGGTTGCGTACCACCTCGGCCAGCTCGAGGATGTCGCCGGTCTTCATCTTGTCGCGGTTGTGCTTGAAGCGCCGGTTCCAGTTCTTCGGCATCTCGGTGGAGCCGCCCGTGAGAGCCTTCACCACGACTTCGACCATCTCGTGGTCGATCACCCAGCGCAGGCCGACCTTCTCGGCGTTCTCGCTTGGGACGTTGACGGTCATGTCGTTGTGAAGGATGCGGATCGTCAGGTACTCGCGTTCCTGACCGAGCACGACCCTCACGTCCTTGCTCACGACCGTTCCTGCGCCGTGATGGGGGTAGACCACCTTGTCGCCGACGTCGAACAACTCGCCCTCCCCTGATCCGATCTGCCTTGGGTCAAAAAAAGGGGCCGGCTTCGAGAACTGCTGCCGGCGTACCGAAGGCATTCTAGCGCAACACTTCCTTAACGACTTGCGGAAGTGCTCCCGGAGCGACTTGCGGTCGCTCTCTGCCGCGACTCAGCCGACGTTCGCCAAGCTCCTAGTAGACCGCGGCCTCCACCTCGGGCTCGAGGCGGGCCTCGTCGCCGCGCACTCGTCGGCAGCCGGCTCGCGTCTCCGCTCCCGAGGCCCGTTCGAGCGCGGTGGAGACAGCCCGGCGCAGCGTCTCGACGGCAAGGACACGTGGCTCGGCCCCACGCCCCGTCGTCCCGTCGGGCGCGACGACCGCCTCGATGCGGAGCTTCTGGCACTCCTCGAGGCGACGCTCTGCCTGCGCGACGACGCGCAGCCGTCCCGTCAGCCCGACCTCGCCGAACGCCGCCAGGTTCTCGCGCAGCGGGACACCGCGTGCGGCCGAAGCGATCGCGAGCGCGACGGCGAGGTCGGCGCCCGGCTCGTCGATGCGGACACCACCGGCGACGTTCACGAACACGTCTGCTCCACCCAGCGGCACACCTGCGTGACGCGCGAGCACGGCGACGATCATCGCCAGCCGCTTCGGATCGACCCCGGTACCGACTCTCCGCGGCATCGCGAGATCGGTCTTCGCGACGAGCGCCTGCACCTCGAGCAGGATCGGCCGTGTCCCTTCGAGCGCGCATGCGACCGCGGCGCCGACCTCGCCGGGCGTCGAGCGTCCGAACAGCTCCGAGGGATCGGGGACACCGACGAGCCCCGCCGCCGTCATCTCGAAGACGCCGAGCTCGTTGGTCGACCCGAACCGGTTCTTCACCGCACGGAGCACGCGATGCGCGTGGTACCGGTCGCCCTCGAACTGGAGCACGCAATCGACGAGGTGCTCGAGCACGCGCGGGCCGGCGACGGCGCCGTCCTTCGTCACGTGCCCGACGAGGATCGTCGCGACGCCGGCCTGCTTCGCGACGCGGAGGAGGCGCCCGGCGGCTTCGCGCACCTGCGCCACCGAGCCGGGCGCGGATCCCAGGTCGGGTGCGTGCAGCGTCTGCACGGAGTCGATCACGCACACGTCGGGTCGCTCCGCCTCGAGGGTGGCGCAGACGACGTCGAGATCGGTCTCGGCGAGGATCTCGACCTCGGCTCGCTCCGCCGAGCCGGCCTGCGCGAAGCGTGACCTGCGCCACCGACTCCTCGCCGGTGACGAGGAGCGCCTGCTTCCCGGCGCACGAGATCGGCACCGAGCGCGCTCAACAGCAGCGTCGACTTGCCGACTCCAGGCTCGCCGCCGACGAGGACGAGCGACGCCGGCACGAGACCGCCACCGAGCACGCGGTCGAGCTCCGGGACGCCGGTCGCGATCCGTGCGGCCTCCTCGACCCGTACGTCGCCCAGCCGCTGCGGCCGGCCCGGAGACGCGCCGCTCCCGCCACCCGCCTTCGACGCCTGCGGCGCGCGCTCCTCGACGAGGGTGCCGAACGACCCGCAGCCCGGGCACCGCCCGAGCCACCGGCCGGCGGTGGTGCCGCACTCGCTGCAGGTGAACTGGCTCGTCGCCTTCGCCATGGCACCAGGCTACCGACAGCGCCGGACGGATGTTGTCTCTTCAGAGAACGAGAGTGGTCAGTCGTGATGCGCGTGGGCGACCGCATGTCCCTTGCCGCGCGCGATCAGCCAGCGGTTCACCGGGTACGCAGCCACGAATGCGATCGCCAGGGCGACGGCGAGCGAGCCCCAGAAGAGCGGCGAGGTGAGACCGGCGTCCATCGCGCCGGGGACGAGCAGGATGACGGCGTTGTCGACGATCTCCATCACCGTGATCGAGAGCGTGTCCGCGGCCAGGGCGATGCCGACGGCGCCGCCGAGCGCCATGCCCGCTCGCAGCAACGGCACCAGCGTGAGCGCGTAGCCGAACGCGAAAGCCAGTACGACCGCCAGCGCGATCGAGGCCGCGTCGCCGAAGCCCCACCACGCCGCGAGCACGAGACCGAGCACCTCGCCGATCCCGCACCCCGTGAGGCAGTGCACGGTCGCAGAGAACGCGACCCGGTCGAGCGATTGGCCGTCGTGGTGCTGCCGACGTAGGGCGGGCCGTGCGTACTCATACCCTCAAGGGGTATATCAGAGCGGGCGCTACGGCAGAGGCCTGACCAGCAGCACCCGGTCCTCGCCGGGGCCGTCGTAGTCCTCCACCACGCGGTCGACGGCGAACCCCATCGCGGCGTGGAAGGCAACCGAGTCCTCGTTCGCCGGCGACGTGACGCAGCGGACGACCGCACAACCGTGCTCGCGCACGACGGCGAAGAAGCGCTCGTACAGCTCACGGCCCAGCCCGGTGCCTCGCTCCTCCGGCGCGACGCCGACGAAGTGGATGTACGCCTCCTCGGGGTCGGTCTGCGAGACGAAGCCGACGAGGAACCCCGCGAGCTGGCCGTCGTCGCGCTCGGCGACGAAGCTCGTGCCCTCGAAGTGCAGGAAGAACAGCTTCGGGAGCATCGGCGCCATGTCGCGCCCGCCCCACCACGCGTTGACGCGGCCGATGACGCGGCCGTAGTCGGACGACTGCGCGTGCCGGATGGTGACTGCCACGAGCGCCCGAGACTACTGCGTCGCACCCGGCGGCGGGCGGCCGGCCCACCTCCAGCGCCAGCCACTCCTCGTCGCCCCGCGTCACCGGCACGACACGGTCGACGAGGCGGTCGAGCACCCGGAGCAGCGCGGCGTCGCCGGCCGGTGCCGTCGGTCGACCGGGCCGATCGTGACGGTCACCGCGTCGCCGGTCTCGATCTCGACGACCGTCTCCTCGTCCCGCGCCGACGGCAGGACGGCTGCGACCGCGAGCTGCAGCTCGTCGACGGTGTCGTAGGGCAGGTCGCATCGCGTCCCGACGCCGCCGAGCACGAGCTGGACGACACCCTCGAAGCGTCCGCGAGGGCAGAACGAGCTCGATCACGTCCGCCATCGTCGACTCGCACGCGCCGGGCGCCTCACGCTCCCATCGCCGTCCGGCGACGCGGCGAGGCGCCGCGACTGCCCGCTCCCTGTCGTCGAAGACGGCGAACACGCGGTCGAGCAGCGTGATCTCGAAGATGCGCCGGATGTTCGCGTCCTGCACGACGACGCACAGCCGGCCACCCTGCGGCTTCACGCGCTTCATCGCTCCGAGGAGGACGCCGAGCGTCATCGAGTCGATGAACGTCACCTCGCCAGGTCGACGATCAGATCGTGGATCCCGTCGTCGATCACGGCGGACATCTCGTCCCGCAACTCCGGCGCCCGGTGCAGGTCGGCCTCGCCGGCCAGGACGAACAGCGCAGCGGCCGGCGAGAACCGCTCGACGCGTATGTCCAGCTCGCCGCCGACGTCACCCGGGCCGGCCGTGTCCACGGGCATCATCGGCACAGTCTTACCCCTCGCCACACCGGTGTAAACGGCGAGCCTGCGTTTCGCGCCGCGTGGTTTCGCCGACCCGGCAAGACGGGTACACGGGCGCAGTCGACATTGCCTGCGGACGGTGGCCGGTCCGCGCTGAAACCGACCAAGGAGAGAGCGATGGGCATCAGTGTGAGTCTTCTACTCGTTGCGGTGGGCGCGATCCTGACCTGGGCGGTGACCACCGAGGCCTCGGGCATCGACATCAACACGGTTGGCGTGATCCTCATGGTCGTCGGGCTGGGCGGGCTCGTGATCTCGCTCGCCTTCTGGTCGACCTGGGGCGGCTTCGGCGGTCGCGACGGCAACACGACGACGATCGTCCACGACCGGGTCGAGCGCGATCGCACCTAGACGATCAGCGACGCTCGATCGGCGGTAGCTCGATCGGCGACGTCACTCTCTGACGGGCGGGCCACCCGCCCGTCAGACTGCATGACGATGGACGCATACGTGAAGACGGCGGTGATCGACGGGGTCGTCGGTCGTCACCGGCGAGGGCGAGCTGGATGCGTACTCCGCCGGCGCGCTGCGGACGGCGCTGATCGAGAGCTGCGGCGCGCCGGCTGCGCGCGTCGTCGTCGATCTGACCAACGTGCCGTTCATGGACTCGACGGCCCTGGGCGTCCTGGTCGGAGGCCTGCGCCGCATCCGCGAGGTCGAGGGCGAGCTGCTCGTCGTGCTGCCGCGCGGGGCGGCACGCCGGGTCTTCGAGATCACGACGCTCGATCGCGTCCTCCCGATCGCGGCGTCGCGACACGAGGCGATCGACGCGCTGGCCTAGGCCTCCACGGCCTGGCCGAGCAGCTTCGTCATCCGCACCCGCGTGCCGGTCCCATCGGGACGATCGCCGACGTCGAGCTCGTCGACGACGGCTCGGATGATGGCCATCCCCATGCCCTGAGACGCAGGCTCGCCAACGGCCCGCGCCTCGGGCCGCGACGAGGTCGAGCTCGGGACCGAGTGACGCGAGGCCCGCGCCTTCGTCCTCGACGATCATGTCGAACCGCTCGGCGTCGACGACGTAGGTGACCGGGACGTGCCCGTCGTCGGTCGCGTACGCGTGCCGCACGACGTTTCCGCACGCCTCCGTGACCGCGAGCTTGAGGTCGGCGACGGTCTCGGTGTCGAAGGGCAGCGACCGCGCGAGGCCGACGAGCGCCAGACGGGCGAGCAGCAGGTACTCCGCCCTGGCGGGGAACGTGAGCCGGATCACGCCGCCGGCGTCGGGCGTCACGGCGTCCTCCGGCGCGTCGATGCGGCCGCGCATCGCGGCGAGCGAGCGGCGCAGCAGCCGCGACACGTGCATCTGCGAGATGCCCGAGCTCGGCGGCGATCTGCGCCTGCGTCATCTCCCGGTAGAAGCGGAGCTCGACGATGCGCCGCTCGCGCTCGTCCAGGGCAGCGAGCCCTTCGGACACGACGGATCCGTCCGCGACGCGGTCGAATGCTTCGTCGTCGAAGCCGAGCGCCTCCGCCAGCGTGTCCTCGCGACTGTCGCTGACGGGCGCGTCGAGCGAACGCAGCGAGTACGCGTGCGACGAGTCGAGCGCGTCGATCACCTCTTCCTCGTCGGCCCCGGTCGCCTCGGCGAGCTCGGCCACCGTCGGCGCGCGGCCGAGCTCTCCGGTGAGGTCGTCGAGCACGCGCGAGAGCTTCACCCCGAGCTCCTTGAGCCGCCGGGGGACGTTCATCGCCCAGGTTCTGTCGCGGAAGTGACGCCGGATCTCGCCGAGCACCGTCGGCACCGCGAACGTGGTGAACTCGACACCTCGGTCGACGTCGAAGCGCTCGACGGCGTTGATCAGCCCGACGGCGCCCACCTGGACGAGGTCCTCGAGCGGCTCGCCGCGCCCGGCGTACCGCGCCGCGAGCGATCGCACGAGGGGCAGCAGCTCGGTGAGCACACGGTCTCGGGCCTCACGGTCGCCGTCACGATGGTAGGCGACCAACAGGGCCTGAATGTCCCGGTCCATGACGAGGCTCATGCCGTCCTGGAGCCCAGGCAGCGGGAGCGCGCGCGGCTGCCTGCACGTCGGCGTACTCACGAGCAGCACAGGATACGTGGTGACCTCGACCGGCACGACCCGTTGGGGATACCCGGCGGGCACCCGAACGTAACCCGCGGCGACGCGCGCCGAAGCCACCGGTTCGTCGCGCTACGACCCGCGACCGGCCTTTTCCATGTGAATGCGCGTCCCGTCCTCTCGCGCGGAGCACCGACACGCTCGTCATGACCGACCGGATCAGGTGCAGGCCGAGCCCGCGGTCGGGATGGCTGCGGCCGTTGCGCCACGTCCCCGTGTCGGTCACGTCGATGAGGACGCGGTCGCCGTCGGAGCGCGCCGCGAGCGTGAAGACGCTCTTGCGCGTGTCCTGCGGATGCTCGACGGCGTTGGCGCAGGCCTCCCACGCGGCGAGCACGACCTCGTGCGCCTGCTCCTCGGACAGAGGCGCGTTCCCCAGCCAGAGCCGCAGCGCGTCGCGTACGACGTCCAGCGACTGCAGGGTCGCCGGCAGCCGCAGATCGAGCGGCGCCGGGCGCAGCCGCCAGCAAGCGGACCGCGAGCATGGCGATGTCGTCACCGCGCACGTCGTCGCCCACGAGCCGCTCGAGCACGTGGTCGACGAGCCGCTCGGGATCACTGGGCGCCTCGGCCGCGGCCGCCCGCAGCCGCTCGAAGCCCTCTGCCAGCGTGCTGTCGCGCCGCTCGACGAGGCCGTCGGTGAACAGGATCAGCGTCGACCCCGTCGGCAGCTCGACGACGTCCTGCTCGAACGCCGCGTCGGCGCTCACCCCGAGCGGGAGGCTGCGGCCGCCTTCGGCGAACTCGGTGCGCCGGTCCGGGTAGACGATGAGCGGAGGAGGGTGACCGGCCGACGTGAACCGGACGACTCTGCGGCCGCGGATCGACGACCGCGTACACGAGGGTTGCGAACGCCGACTCGTCGACCTCCCCCGTCAGCCTGTTCAGCCTGGACACGGTCGCCGAGGGTCTCATCTGGTCGAGCGCGAACGCACGCAACCCGTTCCGCAGCTGCGCCATGGTCGCGGCGGCGCGGACACCCTTGCCCACGACGTCGCCGACCGCGAGCCCGAGCCGCCCGTCGGGGAGGGAGATGGCGTCGAACCAGTCGCCGCCGACGTCGACCGCGGCTGTTCCCGGCAGGTAGCGCGCAGCCATCTGCACGCCTTCGACGACGGGCAGCGACTCCGGCAGCACGCTCTGCTGCAGCGTCTCCGCGATCGTGCGCTCGGACTCGTACTGCAGGGCACGCTCGATCGACAGGCCGGCCTGGCCTCCCAGCGCCCTGGCGAAGTCGAGGTCTGCGCCGCCGAGCTGCCGTGGCTCGTCGAATGCGAGCCCCAGGCCGCCGACCACCCTGCGGGCGACCGTGAACGGTATCGCGAGCCACGACTGGTAGGTGATGGCTCCCGCGTCGAGCTCGAGCCGTGCCGGGAGCGCGGCGGCGGACGCCACGGCGAGCTGCTCGCCCGACTGGAGCGCCTCCGTGAGCAGCGCAAACGTGGCCGGGTCGGGCGTGTCCACCCCTGGCGCCGTCGCCTCGACGGGCTCGAGCAGATCGCTCGCCGGGTTCCGGAGGACGACGACGCCCGCGCGTGCGCCGAGGCTGCGGCAGCCTTCGCCGAGAATCGCCGCTGCCACGTCGGGAAGGCTGGCGGCGGCGGCAAGCGCGGAGGTCACGTCGAGCAGCCGTTTCGTCTCCTCGGCCGCACGAGCCGCGGCTCCTTCGGCGGCTCTCCGCTCCAGTTGCTCGAGCAGCAGGCCGGCCTGGTCGGCGAAGCGCCGCGCGAGCAGGATCTGAGACGGCCCCGGCTCCGCGATCACGCCGCTGCCACTGCAGGATCAGGAGGCGGCCCGCCTCGCCCTTCGATCACGATCGGCACGCGAAGTGACGACCTGACGCCGTAGCGTCGAACGTGCTCCAGCGCCTCTCCTTCGAGCACGGCCTGCACGTCGGCCACGAACGAGAGCTGCAGCTGCTCGAGCGCCTCGGGCAACCCCGGATAGTCGCCCAGCGAGACGGTCGCGCCCGGCGGGATCTCGGGCTCGTCGGGCTTCCTGCACAGGACCTCCCAGCGACCGGTCTCCGCGAGCCGCCATACCTGGGCGATGTCGGCGCCGAGCGTGGCGCGCGCCTCCTCGCACACGGCGGCGGCGCCCTCGTCGAGCGTGCTCCCGGCAAACCGCGGCGCGGTGCGCAGGATCGCGTCCAGCGCCCTCCGCATCGATCGCTCGTCCTCGTAGAGCTCGGCCCGCTCGAGCGCGTGCCCACCCAGGTCTGCGGCGATGCGCGCGATCGTGACCGCGTTCTCCGTGACGATCCCCGGGAGGTTGAACGGGAACCCCATCGATCCCACGACGCTGCCGGCGACCGAGATCGGCACTGCGACGGCCCCGTGCGCGTACGGCGCCAGCGCGGCGCCGTCCGGATGGTCGCGGCGGAAGCTCGCACGGTCGACGGAGACCACTGGTTGCCCGTCCCTGGCGGCCTTTGTGATCGGGGCGCGTGTCGAGAGCGGAAGCCGGAGGCCAGGGGTGAGCGTCTGCTCGACCGATCCCAGCGGATCGACGATCACGAGCTCGGACCCGTCGATCATGCCCAGCGCGCCGCCTCGTGCGCCGACGAGCGCCGGAGTGTGCTGCACGAGCGCGCGCGCGACGTCGGACTGCGTCACCGCAGCCGAGAGCTCGGACGCGAGCCTCTGGATGCCCGCGGTGACGAGTTGCGCCGCCTCGGCTTCGTCGGCCTCCGTGACCGCCTTCTCGCGGCCTCGCCGCATCGCGACCGCCACCGCGACGATCGACGCAGGCGGCTGCGAGCCCGACGGCCCAGCGCGCGACGTCTGCTTCGGGAGGAGCATCGAACCGGCCGGGAGGCTCGAGCAGCAGCCACCAGCTGCCGAGCCAGCCGGTTGCGATCGCGGCCAACCCTGGCCCCAGACCGCCGTACCAGGCGGCGACGGCGACCATGCCGAGCAGAACGGTGAACACCGGCTCGTCGGTGGCACGCAGCACCGAACGTCGTGACACCGAGCCCCACCGTGGCCAGGCCGACGGCCACGGCGTAGCGAACGAGGGTCGACGGCTGCTCGGGACCGCGTGCGTGGCGCCGTGTCACACGGGAATCTTGTTCCCCGGCGGCCGGTCCCCGCAAACCCGCGTGTTCGCGTCGCGCCTCGGTCGCGCCGAACGGAGCACTCGGATCGCCCGGAGCCGGCGGTCACCGCGGCCGGAGCGACCGCCACGGACGCCGCCGACGGCCTAGGCAGGCTCGGAAGGCGGCAGGGCGCTACTCGACATCGCCTTCCTCCACGTAGGGCCGGATGAGCTCCTCGATCTGATCCCCGGTGGCCTTTCCCTCGAGCCTGCCGACGACGCGGCCGTCGTTGAGGAGCGCCAGGGCAGGTACGACGGAGATGTCGAGCAGCTCCACGACCTCCGGGTTGCTGCTCGCCTCGACGTCGACGACACGGAGTTGACGCTTGCGCGTGACGCGCACCCACGCGACAAGGCTGTCCATGCGCCGCGATGGCCCCGAGCGCGCATCGCGGACGAAGACGAGCGTCGGCCGGGTGCCCGCGACGGCGTGCTTGGCGCCGACTGCCTGGTGTGGCGTGTCGATGCCCATGCTCCTCGTATAGCCGTCGCGGAGCGCGGGTAAACAGGCGGCGCGCGGGATGCCGACTGCGGGTCGGCGGCCGGGTCGCGCAGTGCGCGAGCGTCACTGCCCGAGCGGGGAATGCCGCCTGGCGGGCTGGTCGCCGGTCGTGCCTCGAGCGACATCCGGTGGCGCGTCGTCGAGCAGCCAGCCGTTCACGGTGGCGCGAAAGACGGAGCCCCAATGCTCTTCCAGGTCGCGTGCCATTTCCCGCTCGTCTGCCAGGTTGAGCTCGGCCGCGGCAGCGGTCTCCTCGTCGCCCGTCTCGTGGGCGGCGCGTCGAAGCACCTCGTACGCGGCGATCTCGGCATGCTCCGCGACGTAGGCGATGCGCATCAGGCGCGACGGGCTGTCACTCTGAGAGCGCTTGAGCAGCCCGGCCGGCACGTCGACCGTCTGCAGGCGCGACGAGCGGGAGCCGCCGAGAGCGTGGAGGCGATCCGCAAGCCGAGCCTGGTGCTCGGCAGTCCGTGCTCGGTGTCGCTCGATCAGCTCGCGCAGCACGGGGTCGTCGACGACGCCCGTCAGAGCCTCGAGGTTGCGCTCGACGCCTGCCTCGAGGGCCTGGGCCTCCTCGACGAGCGCGCGGATCCTGCCCAGCAGCTGTTCGCGATCCACCGTCGTAGCGCCTACCCCGAGCCGTAGGCGCCAAACGCGGCCGAGCACGGTTGCCGAACCGGGCCGGCGGGTAGCGAGCGACACGTGATCTGGCTCGCTCTGATCATCGTCCTGATCGCAGTCGTCGGTGGCCTGGCAGTGTCGAAGCTCCTGCTGGCTCTGCTGGCGCTCGCCGTCGTGCTCGTCCTGATGGCGTTGCTCAATGGGCGGAGCCCCGGGTAGAGCTCTGCCGGTGCGGGCCGCGGTCCCGGGCACCGCACCGGCGGCAGTCCTCTACCACCGTTCACGCCCGCCCAAACCCGATGGTTTCCCGGTGCTCGAGCCGGGGAATGCCTGTCATCATGACCACGCAGCTCGAACCGGATCCACAGACGACGTACGACCGGGCGGAGCTCGCCGACGTGACGGTCCTCGTCGAGGACGGGGTCGCCGTGCTGCGCGGCATCGTCGAGAGCCCCGCCCGCCAGCTCGAGCTCGAACGGCGGGCGCTGAGCATCGACGGCGTCGAGCAGGTCGAGAACCTCGTCCAGCTCCCCGCCGCGTGACTGGGCAAGCCGGCCCGGGACCGCCGCGCGCGACTAGGACAGCGCGTTCTCGGACGACGGCTCGTCGTCCGATGGGCGTCTCGCCGTCGGGGCCGCCGACCACGGCGGGCACCGGCGGGCCTTCGACGACCTTGATCTCCACCTTCGGGTCGTCGGGCCCGGCGTCTTCGCGGCGATCGATCAGGATCGTCGATCCCTCGCCGAGCTCGCGGCCGAGGACGAAGTCCGCCAGGGGATCCTCGATCAGCCGCTGGATCGCGCGCCGCAGCGGGCGGGCGCCCATGGCCGGGTCGTGACCCTCGTCGACGAGGAGCTCCTTCGCGGCGTCGGTGAGCTCGATCGTGGCGCCGTGCACGGCCACCTGGGTGCGCAGGCGCTTCATGAGGATGTCGACGATCTCGAGGATCTCGTGCTTCTCGAGCTTGTGGAACACGATCACCTCGTCGATCCGGTTCAGGAGCTCCGGCCGGAACACCTTCTTCAGCTCGCCCATCACGCGCGACTTCATGTCGTCGTAGGAGAGGCCCTGCTCGTCGCCGACGTTGAAGCCGAGCGTCATGTTCTTCGAGATCGAGCTGGCGCCGATGTTCGACGTCATCACGACGATCGTGTTGCGGAAGTCGACCTTCCGACCCTGCGAGTCGGTCAGCTTCCCGTCCTCGAGGATCTGCAGGAGGATGTTGAACACGTCCGGGTGGGCCTTCTCGATCTCGTCGAGCAGCACCACGGAGTACGGCTTGCGCCGCACGGCCTCGGTGAGCTGGCCACCCTCGTCGTAGCCGACGTAGCCGGGCGGCGAGCCGACGAGCCGGGACACGGAGTGCTTCTCCATGTACTCCGACATGTCCACCTGGATCATCACGTCCTCGTCGCCGAACAGGAACTCCGCCAGCGTGCGCGCGAGCTCGGTCTTGCCGACACCCGAGGGGCCGAGGAAGATGAACGAGCCAGTCGGCCGCTTCGGATCCTTGATCCCGGCGCGGGCGCGCCGGATCGCCTTCGACACGGCCACGATCGCCTGCTCCTGGCCGATGACGCGCTTGTGGAGCTCCTCCTCCATGCGAATCAGCTTCTGCGACTCCGCCTCGGTGAGCTTGAAGACCGGGATCCCCGTCCACATGGAGACGACGTCTGCGATGTCGTCCTCCGTCACCTCGGGCTGCTCTTCGTCGGCTTCGCTCCGCCAGGATTCCTCCAGCTCCTTGCGCTTCTGCGAGAGCTTGCGCTCCTTGTCGCGCAGCGCGGCTGCCTTCTCGAACTCCTGCGCCTCGATCGCGGCTTCCTTGTCCGCGCGCACCGTCTCGATCTCGTCCTCGAGCTCGCGCCACCGTGGCGGCGCGGACATCGTGCGGATGCGCAGGCGCGACCCGGCCTCGTCGATCAGGTCGATCGCCTTGTCGGGCAGGTGGCGGTCCTGGATGTAGCGGTCGGCGAGGATCGCGGAGGCGCGCAGCGCCTCGTCCGTGATCTTCACCCGGTGGTGTGCCTCGTAGCGGTCGCGCAGACCGCGCAGGATCTGCACCGTCTCGTCGGTCGAAGGCTCCTCGACACGCACCTGCTGGAAGCGCCGCTCGAGCGCTGCATCGCGCTCCAGGTACTTGCGGTACTCGTCGAGCGTCGTCGCGCCGATCGTCTGCAGCTCGCCGCGGGCGAGCGCGGGCTTCAGGATCGAGGCCGCGTCGATGGCGCCCTCGGCGGCGCCGGCACCGACGAGGTTGTGGAGCTCGTCGATGAACAGGATGATGTCGCCGCGCTGGGTGATCTCCTTCATCACCTTCTTCAGGCGCTCCTCGAACTCGCCGCGGTACTTCGACCCGGCCACGAGCGCGGCGAGGTCGAGCGTGTAGATCTGCCGGTTCTTGAGCAGCTCGGGCACCTGGTTCGTCGAGATGCGCGCGGCAAGGCCCTCGACGACGGCCGTCTTGCCGACGCCCGGCTCGCCGATCAGCACCGGATTGTTCTTCTGGCGGCGCGACAGGATCTGCATCACGCGCTCGATCTCGGTCGGGCGGCCGACGACCGGGTCGAGCTTGCCCTCGGTGGCGAGCTTCGTCAGGTTGCGCCCGAACTGGTCGAGCAGCTTCGAGCTCTTGGCCTTCTCGCCGGGAGGCGCGCCGCCGGCACCCTGCTGGCGACGGCCGGGCCCGGAGAGCATGCGGATGATCTCGTTGCGGATCTTCTCCGCGTCGGCGTCGAAGTCGAGCAGGATGCGCGCAGCGACACCCTCGTTCTCGCGTACGAGCCCGAGCAGGATGTGCTCGGTGCCGATGTAGTTGTGGCCGAGCGAGAGCGCCTCGCGCAGCGCGAGCTCGAGCACCTTCTTCGCGCGCGGCGTGAACGGGATCTGACCGGTCGTGACCTCGTCGCCCTGACCGACGATGCGGGCCACCTGGGCGCGCACTTCCTCGACGGTGATGTCGAGCTGCTCCAGCACCCGCGCGGCGAGGCCTTCCTCCTCGCGCAGCAGGCCGAGCAGGATGTGCTCCGTGCCGATGTAGTTGTGCTTCAGCGCCCGGGCTTCGTCCTGCGCAAGGACGACCACCTGCCGGGCTCGTTCCGTGAATCGCTCGAACACCGCTCCTTCGACCCTCCTTTCCGCATCGTGTCCGGAGTCCTGTTATCGGCTGCTCCGGGCCGAAGGTGTACCCATCGTACCGGACTGCCCCGGTGGCAGGCTTCGCGGGCACGTTCGCCCGGCGCCCTCGGTACCCTTCCCCGTTCGTGGACCCGGGCAAGGCCCTCATCACCGGCGGAGCCGGCTTCATCGGCTCACACCTCGCGGACCTGCTGCTCGAGGACGGCTGGGAGGTATGGGTGCTCGACGACGTGTCGACGGGATCGGCTCGAGAACGTCACCCACCTGGCGCGACCAGCGCGGCTTCCACCTCGTCGTCGACTCCGTCCTCTCGCGGACCGTCGTCAGCGAGCTGGTGAACAAGTTCGACGTCGTCTACCACCTCGCGGCGGCGGTCGGAGTGCGGCTCATCGTCGAGCAGCCGGTGCACACGATGGTGACGAACCTCGAGGGCACCGAGATCGTGCTCGACCACTGCACGAGGTTCGGGCACCGTGCGCTGATCGCGTCCACGTCCGAGGTGTACGGCGACCACCGTAGCGACGAGCCGCTCCACGAAGACGCCCGTCGCGTCTACGGGCCGACGACGCAGCGACGGTGGCTCTACGCCGACTCGAAGGCGATGGACGAGTACCTCGCGATCGGGTACCACCAGGAACGCGGGCTCGACTTCGTCGTCGCCCGGTTGTTCAACACGGTGGGGCCGCGCCAGAGCGGGCAGTACGGGATGGTGGTCGCGCGCTTCGTCCAGGCTGCGGTCCGCGATGAGCCGCTCGAGCTCCACGGCGACGGCACGCAGACGCGGACGTTCTGCCACGTGCACGACACGATCAGGGCGCTCGACGGGCTGATGGAGTCGCCCGACACCTCGGGCGAGATCTACAACGTG
>CAVTBP010000004.1:0-235791 GCA_963732985.1 uncultured Actinomycetes bacterium
TTTCGAGCCCATTATTGAGGTCTTGCTCCGCCCTGGTAGCCTGGTACAGCCGCGTCACCCGGCGTCTCTTGGCCTGCGGGCCCACACGCTGTACCGCGTGCTCAACAGCATCATGGGTAATTTTGCGCAGGCTACCCATGGGACAACCCCCGCTGGGGCTGGCGACTACGTCATCTACATGCTGCGCTCCCTCGATACCCAGAGTGGCACGTTCACGCTGCTCATCGACGGTATGCACGGCGTCGGTCAAGGGGCGCGCCCCTTCGGCGATGGCCTGGACGTCATCTACTCGGCGCGTGGTCAAGAAAACTTTCCCTATCGAGTTCATCGAGAGTGAATTCCCCGTGCAGAATTCTCCACTATGCCATTCATCAAGACAGCGGTGGCCCAGGACACCTTCCGCGGTGGCGCTGGGCGTGGTCCGCGACGTCCGCGTGCTCACCCCCAGGGCGGTCCTGGGCACGCGCATGAACGGCGTCAAATGCCCCTCCTGGGGTGTCCGGGGCGGCAAGGCTGGCAAGAGCGGCTACTTCGTGGTGAACCCCAGCACGCCGCAGGAGCGGCTCGTCCCGCCGTTCGGGAGAACCTCGAACTGCAGTACGGGGACGTCGTGCCGGTGGTCACCTCCGGTGGCGGCGGCTGGGGCAATCCCGCTGAGCGCGACCCCCTGGCGGTGCTCCAGGACGTCAAGGACGGCTTTGTCTCGGTACACAGCGCCCGTGAGGATTACGGCGTGGTTATCGAGCCCGAGACCTGGAAGATCGACTGGCGTCAGACGCAAGAGTGCCGTGTTGCCATGCCCTCTTCGCCACCGTTGTTTGACCGGGGGACGTTCTACGAGCAGATGGAGAGGGTCAGAAGTAGGGAGCAGCACCTTTAAGTTGAGGCTGAATTAGCCATGAGGAGCCATGAGTTATTTGGCCGTGGAAATATTCCCCTGCTTTGCGTTGCTGTCAAGTTCCGGGTGTTGCTTCTGGCCTTACTGTATTTCCTCTTTTGACCCCCGTTGCATCACGTACTCTGGTTGTCTGGCAATGGCTTCCCACCCCTATGCCGGCTCTCGACCGGGCGGCGCGCCTCTGGGTGGCCGGGGCCGGGGCCACGTGGTGGAGGATGCGTGTGGGCCGTGCCTTGGAGGTCGGACCACCACCCAGGGCGCAGAGGTGCCGGAGCGGCGCCCTGTGTTGGGGGCCATGGTGGCCCGCCCAGGTCGCCTCGCTCCCTGCGCTGGCTGCGGCTGGGCTGGTGGTGGTGCCTGGTGTGGCAGAGCGCCACAGGCGGCCTGCCCCTGCCGCAGCGCTTCGTCCCAGAGCCCTGGCCCGCTATACCGATGGGAGTATTGGTCGTCACTGTCCATCAGAAGACTTTGTAATACAATGGGATATGGAAAAGTCTACCGGGTAAGCCCCTGCGAGGGGGAGGGAATAGCCAGAGCCTACGCTGCCAGTCCACTGTGGCGCAGTAGGGCAGCCGTACTCGGTTCGCGGCCACGGAACTCGCGGAAGATCTCCATAGGTGGGCGACTGCCGCCCAGCGCCAGAATGGAGTTGCGATAGCGCCGACCAGTAGCTGCCAGCGCGGCAGCATTGTCCAAACGAGTTCTTTGGCACCATCCGTCCGGCGGCAACCATGGTCGAGGTCAGCGGGCTCATTGATCCTGAGATGTTGGTAGAGATTGAGGCAGACGCCTACGTGCCAGAGGAGTGAACACCTCACCCCCGCCCTGGCCCTCCCCCGTCAAGGGGGAGGGGATAGCCACGCCAACTGGGCACTAGGCTGCCAGCCCACTGTGGCGTAACAGGGCAGCCGTGCTCGGTTCGCGGCCACGGAACTCGCGGAAGACCTCCATAGGTGGGCGACTGCCTCCCAGTGCCAGGATGGAGTTGCGGTAACGCCGACCAGTGGCAGCCAGCGCTGCGGCATTGTCCAAGCCGGCTTCCTCGAAGGCCGCAAAGGCATCAGCGCTCAACACCTCGGCCCACTTGTAGCTGTAATACCCTGCCGCGTACCCCCCTGCAAAGATGTGCCCGAAGCTGCACAGGAAACGGTCTTCCAGCAAAGGCGGCAGCACGGTGGTCAGCGCTGCCACACGCTGCTGCACGTCGAATGGGGTTTCGGAACCCTGAGGATCAAAGTGATGGTGCAAAGCGATATCCAGGCAGGCAAAGTACAATTGACGCAGCATCAGGCTACCAGCCCGGTACGTCCGGGCAGTACAGAGTTTGCGATAGAGTTCCTCCGGCAGAGGTTTTCCTGTCTCGACATGCGCGCTCATGCCCATGAGCGTCTCATGGTGGTAGCACCAGTTTTCCATAAATTGACTGGGCAGTTCGACGGCATCCCACTCCACATTGTGGATGCCAGCCGCCAGGCCGTAGTCCACGGTGGTGAGCATGTGGTGCAGGCCATGGCCAAATTCGTGGAAGAGCGTTTTGACCTCGTTAAAACTCATCAGCGCTGGTTTGCCGTCAACAGGCGGTGTCTGGTTGCAGATGAGATAGGCCACTGGCAGACGCACCGTTTGCCCGGGAGCAGCGAGAATCCGGCTGCGCCCGACGCATTCATCCATCCACGCACCACCGCGCTTCTCGGCCGGTCGGCTGTATGGGTCAAGATAAAAGGCCGCAATAGGCCGCTCCTGGTCATCGTAGATGCGGAAGAAGCGCACATCCTCGTGCCATACCGGCGCTTCTCCATCCGCTGGCCGCAATCTGTACACCAAAGAGGCGCTGTACCAGGGCGAACAGACCGTCGAGGACGCGCGGCAGCGGAAAATACGGCCGCAGCTCTTCGTCGTTAAAGTCGTAGCGCTGCTCGCGCAAGCGCTCAGCCCAAAACGCCAGATCCCAGTGGCACAGGTCCTCAGCCTCGGCGGCACCGGCAGCGTGGGCACAGCTCTGGAGGTCTTCCAGGTCATGCTGTGCCGCCGTGAACGACGCCTGGCGCAGTTCCTCCAAGAAGCGCTCGACGGTTGCCACATCAGGAGCCATTTTGCTGGCGAGGCTGAGTTCGGCGAAACTGCCATAGCCCAGGAGCTGCGCCTGTTCCTGCCGTAAGCTGAGAATAGCGCTTAGGAGCGGCGTGTTGTCCTCCGCCCCACTACTCGCTCGAGTGATAAAGGCGCGATACAGCTGCTCGCGCAAGTCACGACGTCGGCTGTGCTCCAGAAATGGGCCAAAGCTCGGATAGTCCAGGGTGATGCGCCACGGCCCATGCTCGCGCGTGGCTGCCGCAGCACCGGCCTGGCGGGCTGCCTGTGCTGCCAGCTGCAACAGGCTGGGCGGCAAGCCCTCGACATCCTCAGGCGTGTCGAGGGTCAGCGCAAATGCCTTTGTGGCGTCGAGGACATGATTGCTAAACGCCGTGCTGAGCCTGGCCAGTTCTTGCTGGATCTCGTTAAAACGCTCGCGCTCCTGGCCTTGCAAGCCCACCCCGGCCAATTCGGCGTCGCGGATGAGCGAGTCGACGATGCGCTGCTGCGCCGGGTCACACGACGACCACGCCGGTCCTGCCTTGAGCGCTTTAAGGCCCTGGTAGATCGCCGGACTCTGACCGACGCGCATGGAAAATTGCACCACGTCTGGCTGTACGGCCTGGTGCGCCTGCCGCAGCTCTTCGCTATTCTTGACGCCCATGAGGTGTCCGACAATACCCCAGGTCACGCTGAGACGGTCCGTGAGCCGTTCGAGAGGCTCCACCAGCCCTTCCCATGTCGGCTGGGCCTGCGCCTCCAGTTGTTGCAGCGCCGCTTCGAGCTCCGTTAAAAGCTGCTGCATTGCCGGGACTACGTGCTCTGGACGGATGAGGTCAAAGCGCGGGAAAACTGATGATTGCAGCAGAGGATTGGTCTCTGCTGTCGTTTGTGTCGTACTCACAGTGTGCCCTCTTCTTTGTAGGGTAACGCAGAACCAGAGCCTCTCTTACATCGGCGGACGCTTCTCGAACCACCGGGCGTGCTGCTGATAGGCATAAGCCATACGTAACACCGTCGGTTCATCAAAAGGCTTACCGGCGATTTGCAACCCAACGGGCAGCCCAGCAGCAGTAAACCCACACGGCACCGAGATGGCTGGCATGCCCGTCAGGTTGTATGGGCCAGTGAAACTGGGCCGGCGTGCTGTCGTCATACCATCTACAGTGGCAAAGGCCGGAGCCGGACTGGACATAGTTGGCGAGACAATCACATCCACCTTCTGAAGCACTGCAGCAAACTCGCGTTTCAGGACGTTCCGTACCCGCTGTGCCTGCACATAGTCAGCCGAACTCAGCAGGCCACCAATGCGGAACCGGGCGCGGACCATATCGCCGAACTCTTCTGGCTGGCTGCGCAAGAGACGCTGGTGATACGCAAACGCTTCGCTGAGCATAATGGCTGGTTGGGCTGCCCCGGCATAGTGCAAGGTGGGGATGGTGACCTCTTCAACCTGCGCACCCAGCTCAGCCAGCGTCTGTAGGGCAGTGTCAACCACCGTTAACGTCTCTCTGTCAATGCGCGGATCGTCAGCCCAGAAGAAATGCCGTGGCACCCCGATCGTCAGCCCTTTGATGTCCTCCTTGAGCGCCGTGCTGTAGTCCGGTACTGGAGCCCGACTGCTGGTCGGATCCTTCGGATCAGGGCCGGCAATCGCCTGCAACATATACGCCGTATCTTCGACGGTCCAGGTCATGGGGCCGCAGTGGTCCAACGACCAGCTCAGTGGCACGACGCCGTAGCGACTCACCCGTCCGTAGGTTGGCTTCAACCCCACCAGGCTGCAATAGGCTGCCGGCCCGCGGATCGAGCCACCCGTACAGGAGCCCAGCGAACCCATGCAGAGCCCCGCTGCCACTGCGGTGCCAGAACCGCTGCTCGAGCCACCAGGGATATGGGCGAGATTCCAGGGATTGCGCGCCAGTGGAAAGCCACACGTTGGATCCGGGCCACCCAGGGCAAATTCGTGCATGGCGAGTTTGCCCAGCAGAATGCTCCCGGCCGCTTCCAGACGTGCGGTCGTCGTTGCATCCTCGCTGGGCACGCGATCAGCCATGACTCGCGAACTCGCCGTGGTGCGGATATCCTTGGTGTCGTACAGATCTTTCAGCGCAATGGGGATACCGTGCAGGGGACCACGATATTCGCCACGCAGCATCTCGGCCTCAGCCGTGCGCGCGGCGGCCATGGCACGCTGGGGCAGGACGGTAATGTAGGCTTGCAGTTTGCTGTCAAGAGCTTCGATACGATCGAGAAACACTCGCGTCAATTCGACCGGCGACAGCTCTCGGCGCTTCAGGAGCTGTCCAGCTTCACGCATAGTCAGGTAACACAGCTCTGTATGTGTCGGCGTCATAGTGCCACCTCAGCCCTGGGGGTCCCAGTTGGGGGAATAGACAACGGCGAGATCTTCCGCCGCCAGATCGAGGTCATGCAGCCCGTGTATCTGCGCGGCATAGAAATCGAACATAGGCTTCAGGTGCTCGAGTTCAGCGGGCGTGAGGCGCAGCCCCACCCGTTCTGCCAGCACCCGCAGGTGGTCCAGTGCAATGCCTTCGGAGTCTGCCATAGCGTTGTGTCTCCTTATTTCTACTGCGCCGTCCAGCCGCCGTCGATCACCAGCTCACTACCCGTCACGTAGGACGACTCATCAGAGGCCAGATACAGCACCCCATAGGCCACATCTTCTGGCTGGCCGTAACGCCCCAGCGGAATGCGTGACACCGTCAGCCTGTACACCTCAGGATCACGCCGACGCTCCGCCGTCATGGGCGTCTCAATCGGACCCGGGTGCACAGAGTTAGCTCGGATCCCTTCCGCGGCGTATTGGATAGCCGTGGCCTTGGTGAGCAGGCGCACAGCCCCCTTGGAGGCCTGGTATTGCGGACTGCTATTGTCCACCCCGACAAGGCCAAGCTGTGACGAGATGTTAATAATGGATCCCCCACCAGCCCGGCGCATAGCGGAGATGGCCGTCTTGCTCCCCAGGAAGACGCCTGTAGCATTGATATCCATGACCCGATGCCATTCCTCGACGGGGGTGTCTTCGACCTTACCATGGCCACTGACACCAGCATTATTGACCAGGATGTGTAACGCGCCAAAACGGCCTTCCGCTGTGGTCACAGCTTGCTGCCAATCGGCTTCACGCGTGACATCCAGGCGCACGAACACCGCCTCACCACCTGCAGCCCGAATGTCGGCTTCGACCTTCCGTCCCTCAGCTTCGAGGATGTCGCCAAGGACGACTTTTGCACCTTCCTGGGCAAACAGGCGCGCCTCAACCGCGCCCATCCCACGTGCTGCACCACTGATCAACGCCACTTTGCCTGCCAATCGCATCGTCTCTCTCCACTCCTCAGTGCTTGTGCTCAGAACCTCAGAGCTGCGGGTATTGTAGGCGAAGCGTCGGCACGGCTCAAGCACCCAATGGCAACCACTGGGACCACGTGCACTTTTGGCGTAATCGTGCTGTAATTATTGCACGTTTTTAACCGTGTGCTCACCGGTTTTTACATAGTATTCGTAGAGTTATGTATATGCAATGGAGGTCATGTTTGCAGCGCCTAGCCCGGTTCCTCAGACCTGGCAGGACCCTGGTATTGTACCCCTATACCTGGGCTGTCCTCGCTCTTATTCTGGTCACGCACCTGAGTTTCTCTGTGTCCGCCGAAAACACGTTAAAAACTTTGCAGACATTCAGCGGCAATCTCACGCTCCTGTCGGCGAGTGTAGCCACCGATGAGCGCGCCACCCAGGAGCTACACTTCATGAATCAAGGATTACAAGAAGTCCTACAGGAGTTCAATGATGCGCACAAGTAAATTCGTGGTGCTGGCCCTGGTACTGCTGGGCGTCATAGCCGGGGTGTTGGTGTGGCAACTGGGCCCTCCCAGAGAGCTCACCTACCCCCAGGCGATCGCCCAACTCGATGGCTTACTCAAACGCGTCTCCTGGTCTGAGCGCACTGTCACCCGGACAGAGATAGTCACCGTGGTCACCATGGCCAAAGCCGAGCTCCACCAGACTTTGCCAGATATAAGTAAGTTTGATCTCGTCGTGAACCCTCCCATCGCGTCGAATGAGGTGGCGGTAGAAATTTTTGCTTCTGTGGAAAAAGCCGGGAAGGGTTTTGATGGCTGGATGGTGGAGGTCGCCAATGATTTCAACCGCAGTAACCTCCGCTTAAGCAATGGCCACATCGCCAAAGTGAAAATTCGCGCCATTGCGTCAGGCGAAGCCTATCAATTCATTGCCGCGCAGAAATATCTCCCCGACGCCTATTCTCCCTCCCACGCCCTGTGGATACAGATGCTCGCCGCCCGCAACATCCCCCTCATCCCCATTACCGAACGCCTCCTGGGGAATACGGCTGGGATTGTGATGAAAGAGCGGGTGCAGCGGACCTTACAAGAGAAGTATGGGACCCTAGGCGTACGACAAGTTATTGACGCCGTCACGCAAGGCAGTATTACCATGGGCTATACCGATCCCTTTGTCAGCAGTACTGGACTGAATTTCCTCGTGACGGTGCTGGCCACTTTGGCGCAGGGGGATGCCTCGCGCATGCTGGCAGACGACGTCGTGAGCGCCTTTACAGCCTTCCAGCGTGGCGTCCCATTTGTCGCGCTCACCACCCTCCAGATGCGCGACTCTGTACAACGCGATGGGTCATTAGAGGCATTCGTCATGGAGCGTGCTATCTTTGCCAAGACGCCCGTGTTCCAGTCGGGCTATACCTTCATCCCCTTTGGCATCCGGCACGATAGTCCACTGTACGGTATTGGTGCTCTGCCAGCAGAGAAACACGAGGTGTTGCAGCAATTTGCCCAGTTTGCCTCCCAGGCCCCCGCGCAAAAGCTGGCGACAGAGTATGGGTTCGATCAGTTGTCAGACTACACGCCCGCCGTTGCGCCTCCCCCAGGCGAGGTGCTCATTGAGGCGCAGCGCGTGTGGAAGCGCAAGAAAGACGCTGGACGCCCTATCGTTGCCGTCTTTCTTGGGGACGTCAGTGGTTCCATGGAAGGCGTGCCGATCCGTAACCTTAAACGTGCTCTGCTGGTTGGCAGCCAGTTCATTGATCCGGAAAACTCGCTCGGCCTCGTCGTGTTCAACCAGGAGGTCAAGCAACTGCTCCCCGTGGGCAAATTCACCCTGAACCAGCGGGCGTTGTTTACGGCCGCGGTGCAGGACATGAGCGCTGGCGGGGGGACGGCGATGTATGACGGTATCCTCGTGGCTCTCAAAATGCTCGTAGCCGCCAAGGCCAAACAACCGGAGTGTAAACCGCTGCTGATTGTCTTAACGGATGGGGAAACGAATACCGGTCTCAGTTTTGACAAAGTCAAGCCGGTGCTCGCTGGTGTCAAAATTCCCATCTATACGATTGGCTACAACGCCAAGCTGGACATCTTGCGGCAAATCTCTACCATCAACGAGGCAGCCAGCCTGAACGCTGACGAGGGCGACATTGCTTACAAAATTGGCGCGTTGCTCAATGCTGAGATGTGACACTCCGCTGCCACTAAAGTGGCGCGGTTTCTCGGAACTCAGCCCGAGCTATTTCCCTGGTGTCCGCAGGACTACCTGGCTTGAGGCCAGGATACTTGAAAGGATGGCTCCATTGCATAGCGTTGGGTACGCTACAACCTGGTCGCAAAACACCGTGAATGCCTATCGTGCGTATATTCGTGCATGCCCACGACATCGCGGGGTGCCGTGTATCCGCACGGGCAGTGATACTGACGGTGATGCTTCGACCGTGCACCGCATACCGGACAGGTCTGCGACGTATAGAATTCGTCCACCTCAATACAGGCGGCAAGCTTGTAGTTGAGCAGGGAGATAATCTTGCGGTTGCAGGCAGACGCGACCGTTTGCGCTTGCTTGCGTCCCATTTTCTGCGCTGCGTCGTTGAATGGCTCTCCGACATACGCTTTCGCGTTGGGGAAGGCATCGGCGATCTTGCGCGTGGCTTTGTGGCATAGATCGCGGACCTTGTTCCTGGCGGCAGTCAGTATCCGATACTTACGCCGTTGCAATTGCTTATAGCGACGCGAGCCCTTCGTCTTGTGGGCTTGCTTCGCCGTGATTTCAGCCAGCCGCTTATTGCGAAGCTGCATAGTGGCCTTGATCTCACGACCACTGATCAGGATGGCCTTCTCACCATCGGTAGCGGCTATGACGGTATTGACCCCAAGGTCAACGCCGATAATTGGACCGCCAGCATGCGCTTCGTCGGCAATCTCACAGACGATTTCGATGCAGCCATAGTCCAGCCGGACTTCAATCAATCGGCCTGGCAGCGTGACGCCTGTGGGTATGCGGACGGTCAGTTTCCCCGCACAGCCACAGGGAAGAGACAGCTTACCATTGCGGACCTTCGCGCCCTGGTTGGTGAAGATCACCTGGCGATAACGTGGTTTTTTATGCGGATATTCATAGGGCTCACCGTGCTGGCGCAACACTTCTGCCGAAGCGATAGCCTCACAGAAATCAGCCACGATCTGTTGCGCGGATTGCGAGTGCAGGGCAGGAAACTGGCGCTTGACCTCCTTTTGCAGTTCGGCTTTTGTCGGCCACTTTTCGCCATGTTGACGCGCGGTGGCATGCCGTTCAACAAGCCAGGACCACAAGCGCCCTGCTTCCAGACGGACGGTGGTATACGTTTTCCAGTGCTTCCCAGAATTTGGGAGCCAGTCTATTTTTATCGTGCGATAACTCATGGTGAGAGAATAGCATGTCGGGAAGAAAAACCATGGCTAAGGCGACAAGGCGTTTCATCTACTGCCGTTAAAACGGTGTAGCTTTCACGGGCTCAAGCTCGGGGGTGCTGTAACGGAGGTCACCATGAAACAGTTTCTGTTATGGTGTGTGGTGTTCTTCGGGTTGTATGGGATGCTGAACAGTGTCTACCATCTGCACCTCACGCGCCATCCCAGGAGAGTACTCGTCGCTGTCGATACCTCCTTTCCCATGCAAGCGGTGTGGTCCCAGGTGCCTGACACGCTCGCCACCCTCCAGGCGCAGCGCTATACACTCTTCAGTCTCATCACTGACAAAGCCAGAATCCATCCCTGGCAGTCTAGGCTTGAGCTAGGCCATCTCCAGCCCTATGCACCCCGCGCCCTGGCTCAGATGCTGGACCAGCACAGGTATCCTGATATAGCCGCAGCGGATCAGATATACCTGGCTTTTCCGATCTGCAGTCTCAGCAAGTATGGGTGCGGATTTCTGGATGACACCCCATGAAAGCTCTTCAATATAAAGAGCTTATCGAAACACTTCGCTCATGCTGCGTCGTGTTGTCGCTGTCCTCATTCGAGCAACCGGCTCAGAAAGCCTGACTGCTTTGATACACGAGCGCTTTTGTTCATGAACACATCAATGTCTTTCTCCCCTGAGCGCAAAAAATCCAGGAAACTCACTCCCTTATATTTACACGTCTCGCCAAGGCTGAGAAGAGTAAGATAGTCACGAATCCCTTTTTCTGTACTTGATCCTCCGATGACATTGCGGAGCGCAGCAAATGCTTTAATAGCATTCTCCGCGTTATTATTATTCCAAGGGATACCATCATAATCGAGGAATGTGAAAAGCTTGTCATGGTACTTTTCAAAACGCTTTTTATATTTGATTACTATTTCACTCTCATAATTTCCACTGGACAGCTCTTTGTAGAAACACTCAACAAAGATCTTATGCTTTCGCAAGAAGTGAGACTTCAATCCAAATTTATCAATTGTTTCAATTATGGGCTTCAGTAATATTGCAAAATGTTGTACTAATTCTTTCAACTCTTCGTTAAAAGGATACTTGAGAAGATCGTTGTTTAAATCTCTCATGAGATGAATGAGGCATTTTTGTTGAGCACAGTTAATTGCGTCATATGCCGCATAAAAGTCTGAAACTAATACTCCCTTAAAATCTCGTAAAAGTTCTTGCAGGAAGTCCCCCTCTCGTGTCTCCGTGTAGAGATATGCCACTTCTTCCATATTTGTGAATACCCATACAAACGCGTCTTCTCCTTCAATGCTGACCTTGGTTTCATCAGCATGTATGAGGCTTCCATGTACTATCTTTTGGAGGATTCCTTCATAGGTGCCTTTGTAAATTTCAGCCCCTCTTGCCTTTTGGCGCTTCACTGTATTGCGTTCCAGACGGAAATTAAAAAATAGATTGAGATTCTTTGTAACAATACCTTGTGAAACATGTGAGTCGATAAGCTGATGAATGATGTAGGAGAGCATATTTGGTCCATACTTTTCGCCCGGCCACGGCCTTTGCGGGGAGTAGAATATGGCTCCACATTGCTCACACGAGTAGCGATGAAAGACATACTTCACAATCCATCTTTTCATGCTCGTGCGACCAAACTTGAGGTCATACACCACCTTGCTTAGGGTGGTACGTTTGAGGATTTTCGTGGTCTGGCATGCAGGGCACCTCTCTGGGGGTGGACACTCAAGGATCTGTATTAATAGGAAGCGTCTTCGCGCGGCCTGTGACTCTCTGTTGGGAGACACGCTTCAACCGCGGGCTTGAGCGCACATAAATTTTGTTGCGCTGGTAGTCCCAATAAGCGGCTCGATTGATATCGGCCAACTCCGGTAGCGCAAATTCGTTCTTTCCGAAGCGATAGAGACTCTGGCGTTTCATCGAGTCTGTATACACAGTCGTGTTGTCTTCGGCATGTGCCGCGTCGGTCGGTGTTTGACACAGGTGAGCGATGGCGCGCGTAACGCGTTCTAAGGCTTCACAATCTTCGGCATTGTACGTGAGCAATTTCTGTTTCAGGCCCGCATCCTTGGAGCACTCCCACTGGGCTCTCCACAGGAGCGTGTGTAATCCAGACGCGTCGCTCTCCGACCATTGAAACCCCAGGTAGTGCGCGATCTCTTTGAGGCCGTTGGAGTAGGTGGGGAAGTAAATCTGCGCGTAGATCACGGACAAGACATTCACCGATGCCGCGATCAGCTGGTCGAGGAAGGCCGGAGGCTCCACCGCTGCGCGGTAACGTGCTTGCATCCGCTTCAAGAAAGTCGTCTCATAGCTGCCGTAATGGATGAGTTGCGGATGGTCGATCTGCGCCAGCGTCTGAAGAAAGGCAGCCCAGATCTCTTGCTCCTCCGACAGCGCATTCGCCCAGAAGGCGTGCTGCACGTACGCCTCACCACTTTTGACCCGTAGCCCAATCAGGTAATAAAAATCCCGGTCTGGCACCCCTTCGACATCCAGATACACGGGGGTCCCCTGGAGTGTGCAGTGCGGGCGTGCCGGCGACATAAATCTTGCGCTCTCGGAGCGCCAGCGCCCTGCAGAGCGTGAGAATACTTGTCTGGTTTGGCGGCAAAGCGCTTCGGCTTCCTGCGCGCACGGAAGGTATAGGAGAGTTGGGTGACGGAGAAAATCCCTTTGCTGTGTTGCTTCTGCATCTCCTTTGCGGTCATGCCCGAGAGGAGACTCAGATCGTCCTTCTCGACAGCGACCTGTCGGCATCGCGCTTTGAATTCACACGCGGCACAATGTTGGTTGAGCATGAGCGGCGGTGGTGTGTGACGTGCGTGCTGGGCGGCAATCTTGCTGACCACCGTCTTGACCATGTCCAGCAGTCCAGCCACCTCTACTTTGGCAGTTGCCTGCTCACGGCCATGGATGATCTTCCCGAAGCGTGGCACTTGGCCAGAAACAGTCCCTAAGGCAAGCGCGTCAAAGGCTAACAGCAGCTTGTCCTGCGTGGTGATTTTCTCTCTCGGCACACACCGGATCGGCATATACGGGCTATCATTCGGCTTGTCTGGAGCAGCCACCCGTTCCACGGCGTGGAGGTGTGCTTGCATCTCCTGGGCTCGCACCGTGCAGTCCATCACAAGGCGACACCGACTGTTGTCGAGGTCGTGCGGAAATGCGACGCCTACCAGACACTCGGCTTCTCCACAATCAGCGCGCCATTGCCTGTAGCATTGCTGCTTGTAGTCCTCGACAAGGTGGCGTTCCCACTCGGGAAACCCCGTTGGTCTCCCACCGCGCCTGCGAGTTTGAGGTGCGCCTTGGTCTCACACTGCAGAAAGGCTTGAAAGATGTCGTCGGTGATGAGCATGACGCGTCTCTCAGGAGGAGAGCGCAAGACCTCTGACATGTCCGTATCGCTCCCCAAGCCGCCATCGCTACGGACGAGCAGCACCGAGCGCATGCACGTATGGCAATGCCATACTGAGAGGTCCTGGTCTCCTCCGCTTTTCCAAGGTTGTCACACCCATGTGGAGCAACACACCATGACCTGCACCACAGCCTATCAAAAGCGCCATGCCAAAGCCAGACAGCGCCGTCGCCGCACTGCCGCTGAACGCCTCCAGCGCGACCACGCCCAAGCGCAGCGTGCCATCGAGGCCCTCGAACAGGCCCTTGCACGACGTTCGGCCTGCCTGACAATCTCGTCAAGGAGATCGAAGGCCGCCTGCGACGCCAACAGCGGCTGCTGGGGAAAATCTTTGGCGTGATGTTCCCGTCCCTCTTTGGCTGTCGCACCCCCTCTGAACTCGCGCGCGTGCGCGGCTGGGACAAGAACCTGCCGCCGCAGATTCTCGGGGCGCTGCCCAAGCGCTCCTGGCTCAAGCGGCTCCGACGCCTGGGGCTGGAGGTGCTCATCCCGCTGTGGCGCCATGTCCAGGACAAGAGTCCCGCCACGCGCAGTCGCTGGCAATGGACCTGGGTCGTCGATGACAGTGTGTTCAAAAAGTATGGGGAGCAGTTGGGTCTCGTCGGACACTGGTGGAGTGGGCAGCAACATCGGGTGCTCGCGGGGATTGATGGGCTCTTGCTGGTGGTGGTCATTGGCGATGGGCGCTTGGTCGTGCCGGTGGACTTTGCCATTCGGCGGCCGAATCCCACAGGGCCAGGCGCCCCCTGCCGGGACAAACTGCGCTGGGCGCGGACGATGCTCGATGAGCGGCTGGTGGCGTGTGCGCGACGTGGCTTACAGCTGCCCCCTCCGCTGGTGGTTGCCGATAGTTGGTTTAGCGACTCCAAGCTGATGCAGCATGTGGGCCACACGCACCAGGGCACCGTGTTGGTGGAGGGCAAACGCTCCTATACCTTTACCTTGGCCGATGGGCGCCAGGTCACCGGGCAGGACCTGATCGAGGGCCAGGTGTGGCCCTGGCGGCAGCACCCCTGGGAGCCCGGGTGCGCTATACGCGCCTGCAGGCGACGAGTCCGACCTATGGGGCCGTGACCCTCGTGATCGTGGACGAACCGGGGCAGGATCGCTTCTATCTGCTGTGCCTGTCGACATCCCTGACGGCGCCACAGCTGATCCGTCGGTGGCGCCATCGCCACTGGATCGAGTATTGCTTTCGGACCCTGAAGCATCTGTTGGCCACGGAGGCCTGTCAGGTGCACAGCGAAGACGCCTACTATGGCCACTTGGTCTTACGCCTGATGGCCTGCTTCGTGTTATTCTACACCACGCGGGTGATCTGCAAAGGCCAGATGACGATGGAGGAGGTGGTGTTTAGTCTGAAGCATTACTGGCGCTTTGTGGACTCAGAGGCGCTGGAATTACAAGGACTTTCATGGGGTACTGAACGGAATGTCGCATGAATACAAACTGAGATCATAGAACGGAAAAGTCAGCTTCCTACGGTCGTGCCTCATCAGTGGGGCGTGGTTGCGTCAACTGCCACTTGCTTTGTCTTGCCGAGACTGGTTGCCGCATCGAAAAAGTTGACCTGTGACCTTTTGCGGGTATCATACACGTTGTGTTCGAGTAGAAGCAGACCCACATAACAAGTCATATGCGAGTCGTCTTCCCATGGCCGAGCTTGATAGTCCTCTGAAACAACTGGTCAGCGCTTTTATCACAGATTTTGCTGCCTGGTTACTGCATGCCGACGTACGTGAAGCCCATCCGCTCAACGTTGAACTGCCCGGCGGCATGCTCACTGCTGACCAGGTCTTCCACGTCACGCTGGCCGATGGTCGGGCGCTCGTGTTGCATATCGAGTTTCAAGGGAGAACCAGTCACCAGCCCATGAAATGGCGCATACTGGAGTATATGGCACGCCTGGCGTCCACCCACCATCTGGACGTATGGAGTGCCGTGCTCTATGTGGGTCGTGGCGCTGGCATTGATGACACCGGACACTATCAGCTCACCGGACCTGATGGTGTAGTTACGCTGTCGTGGCACTACCAGGTTGTGCGTTTGTGGGCGATGCAGGCCGAGGAACTCGTAGCTGTGGGGCGCCCAGCACTCCTAGCGCTGGTCGGACAGACACATATCGAGGCTCCAGAGGTATTGCTACCCCAAGTTGTCACGCATATGCGCAACGTGTCCGATGCTGATATGCGTGGTAGACTGTTGACAGCGCTGGTGGCCCTTATATCACAAGAGGAGATGATAGCGATGGTCGAGAGACTCCTCGAAGAGGACAGATTGCTGTTGGACACGCCCTACCTGCGGCGTATGCGTGCAGAAGGTGCTCTCATGGCGCGGCGGCAGAGCGTCTTGGATGCGCTGAGGTTGCGTTTCGACCCGCCAATTTCGGTGTACCAACAGTTAGAGCGATACCTGGAGACAATTACCGACGAGGCACGGTTGGAGAAGCTCTTCGCAGTGGCGGTACGCGGTGAAAACCTGGCCGATTTTCAGACTGTCATGGGCGAGGAGTAGTGGACGATAATCACGTGCTATGACTATACGGAATATGGGATTCATGCCAACTCTGCTAGCAATACCCTGGCCTCCTGGAGGTCAGCGGTGTCAAAGCCCTCGGTGAACCAGACGTAAATCTCTGCGAGGAGCTGGTGCGCTTCCACGCGCTTGCCCTGGCGCTGCCACAGGCGGCTCAGGCTCATGGCGGCGCGCAGCTCCAGGGATCTGGCCTGCTGCTGGCGAGCCACAGCGAGGGCCTGACGAAAGCTCTCTTCGGCTTCTAGCCACCTGGGCTCTGTGTCTGCCTGCGTAAGCAGCATTGCTCCCTTGAGCCGATACAGCTCTGCCTCGTAATACCGTTCTCCAGTGTTGTCCGCCGCTGCCAGCGCCTCCGCCAGCAGGGGCAACCCTTCTTCGGGATGTCCTCCTTCCCCGTACGCCTCAGCTAGCAGGCCCAGGTAATACGGCTGCATCACCTTGGCCCCCGTGGCCAGGTCAGCAGCGAGACCCTGGCGCATCTCGGCAATGCCCTGCTCGGCCTGTCCTTGCATGGCAAGTGCCCAGCCGTGTAGGACCGTTCCTCGGGCCAACCAGTATGCAAACCCCTGCTCGTGCGCGAGCAGCCATGCCGGCCTCAGTCCGCTCTTGGGCGGCTTGCCCCTCGCGCTGGTAGAGATCGAGCATAACAGCCCAGTAGAGAGCATAGGTCAGGCTGTGGGGGTGATTCAGCTCCTGAGCCAGGGCTAGGACCTCGTGGCTCTTCTGCCGGGCCTGGTCCGGATAGCCGAGCAACCACAGCACCAGCGCTGCCCACGAGCAACAGATGACACCCTGATCCTGCCCGTACAGAAAGGCTAGCGGGCGGTGTTGCTGAGGGTTATAGAAGGCCAGAGCCTGTGCCAAGTGGGTTTGGGCAGAGGCGAATTCTCCCAGGAAGGATAAAGTCTGCCCCAGCACTCGGTGGGCCCGCAGCAGAAGCGTGGAGTCTTGCTGTATGCTGGGCCAGGCTGAGGAGCTGCTCGCCCAGCTCGCGGGCCACGCGCCAGCTCCGCCCGCGCTAGATAAAATACCACAGTCCCCACAGCACCGGAAAAAGCTGCGGGGTCTCTCCTACCTGCTGGCACAGCTCGCGCGCCCGGGCATAGGCCTGTTCCACTTCCGGAGCCCCATAGCCTCTAGTGGCCATCAAGACGGACCAAGGGTGGTTGCAGGAGGAGTTCTTGCTGGGCGCGTTCGGGAGTATCCGGGAGGGTCTGGAGCACTTCAAGACCCCTGCGTAAGGTGGTGCATCGCTTCCACATGGCCGAGCGCTCAATGGCGCGCTGCCCAGCCTGCTGCCAGTAGGCAACGGCCTGCTCTCGCCAGGCCCGCCTCGGTGTAGTGATGCGCCAACAGTTCGGGCTGGGTCTCTACGGTCTCGGGAAACCGCTCCTCCAACACCTGCGCAATCCGCTGGTGGTACTGCTGGCGCGTGCTCTTGCAGGAGCGATTGATAGGCCGCATCCTGGATGAGGGCGTGCTTGAAGACGTACGCGACTGCGTGGCGGCAGACCGCGCTGGTAGACGAGCTCAGCGTCTACCAACTGGCTCATCCCCTGCTGTAACGTTGTCTCGTCCACCAGGCGCGACAGCCTGCAGCAACTCGTACGAGAACTCCCGCCCCAGGACGGCGCCGAGTTGAGCCAGTTCCCTGGCCGTTGACAGCCGGTCCAGCCGGGCCATGAGCGAGTCGTGCAGGGTCGAGGGAATCGCCAGGGGAGGCAGAGGGCCAGTCAGTACGTAATGGCCAGCCTCCTCCCGTACCAGGCCAGATTCCAGGATCATCTTGACCAGCTCTTCGACAAACAGGGGGACCCCATCGGTCTTGGCCAGCACCTGCTCGACCACCTCTGCTGGCAGGGCTTTGCCACCCGTGAGGCTGGTCAGCATCTGCTTCGACCTGGGGGCGTCCCAGGCGGCCGAGCGTGACCTGGGTCAGGTGCGAGCGGGTGGCCCAGGGTGGGCGAAACTCCGGACGGTAGGTCAGCAGGTTGAGCATACGGGCCGTGGGGACTTGCTCGAGCACCAGGTTCAGGAGCATCGAGCGTCGAGGGGTCGGCCCAGTGGAGGTCTTCCCACACCGCCAGGACGGGCTGCCGCTCTGCCTCCTCCAACAGCCATGCCACCAGAGCTTCCTGCGTCTTCTGCCGCTGCAGTTGAGGCGTCAGATGCAACGGAGGATAGTGCTCCGATAGCGGCACGGAGAGCAGCGCGGCAAAGAGCGGCACCACCTCCGCCAGGGGCAAGTGAGACGTGTGGAGCGCCTGCTCCAGCTTATCGAGCCTGGCCTCAGGCGTGTCGTCACGATGCCAGCTGGAGAAATCGCTGCAAATGGTCGATCACCGGGTACAGAGCGCTATTTTGGTGATAGGGCGAACAGCGAAACACTATGCGTGTTGCACCCTCGCTATACGCACGCTCGCGCAGCACCTCCACCAGGCGTGATTTGCCAATGCCCGCCTCGCCACTGCAGCAGCACCACCTGGCCCATGACCATCCCGGCTTTGCGCCCAGCGCTCCAGGAGTAGCGTCATTTCAGCGTCACGGCCTACGAGAGGCGTTAAGCCGCGTGACGCTCGCCACGTCCAGGCGACTCTGCGCCGCACTTTCTCCCAGGATACGATACACCTGGACGGGTGCTGCCACGCCCTTGAGGGCGTGCGTGCCAAGCTCGTCGTAGGTAAAGTATCCCCGCACCAGTCGGAAGGTGGCAGCACTGATGACGACGGTATCGGGCGCTGCGAGTCCCTGGAGCCGGGCTGCCACGTTGGGTGTCTCCCCCAGGGCTAACTGCTCCTGGCGCCCACTGCCGCCCATCTCGCCTACCACCACCAGGCCAGTATGGATGCCGAGGCGCACGGCCAATTGGACACGCCTGCTCTCGCTCCAGGCGGGTATTGAGGCGCCGCATCGCTGCCAGAATCTCTAGTCCGGTGTATACGGCCCGCCGGGCGTCGTCTTCATGGGCCTGCGGATAGCCGAAGTAGACCAGGAGCCCATCCCCGAGGTACTGGGCAATATGGCCGTCAAAGCGCCGGATCACCTCAGCACAGGTCTCCTGATAGGCGCGCACCACGTCTCGGAGGTCTTCGGGGTCGAGCTGGCTGGCTAAGACGGTGGAGTCCACGACATCACAAAACAGGACCGTGAGCTGGCGGCGTTCCGCGTCCGCAGCACTCCGGGGCGCTGGCGGAGAGACGACGTGATGACCGGGGTGGTCTTCCTGGGGGATCGACTGTGATGCTGTCGGCAGAGGTGATTGAATTGACTCTGGCGTTGTATCCGCCCTGCCGGTCCAGACCAGGACTCTGCCCTCCTGATCGACCGCGAGCTGGCGTGCCTCAATGATTTCCGCTTTCAGATCTCCGAGGTAGGCATCATCGAGCTGGAATTGCCGCTTGAGTGCTCCATAGGTGACCCGCCCATGGCGTTGGAGGAGCGCTAGGATTTGCTCGAGTATCTCGTAGAACTCCATCCTCACCCTCGGCCTGTGCGTGAGACGTTTATAGGGCATCTGTGGGCTGTGCGCTGCCTTATTGTTACTCACTTCATACCACAATGAACGGGCAAAGGAAAGAGGTACACCTGAGAACGCAGGCGGCTCGCCGCGCGAAGAGTTGCATATTAGGTAGCCGTACAGTACAGTGTAGCGCTCACGAGCCGTGATACCGACCTCCCCTGTCAGGACAGAGAAAGTAGCGCCTATGACCATTGAATACGGCATGAAGGACGGCGTCCTGCTGTGGGTGCGCAGTCCTTTTGATGGCACGGTTACGTACTTCAATGATATCCATCGCAAGCCCCATGCCTTTCGTCACCTGACCAGTCCACAACACGTGGCCCCTACCCCACCGCCTCTCTCACCGCGCGAGCTGCAGGGCGAGATGGAGCGTGTGCGCAACACGTGTGTGTTTTGCCCGGGCAACGAAGCCATGACCATGGAAGAGGTCATGCGGGTCACTTATGGGGAGATCTACGACAGCACTAGTGCTCCCTCTGGCTTCCATGCCGATGATTGGGCCATCCGGGTAGTGCGGAACATTATTCCGCGCGTGCCGGAGGAGTGTACCGGCGGCAAAAATGAGTCGTACGTCATTATTGAAGACGGGCGCCACTTCCTGCCGGACGCGACCGGTCTGAGTGACCTCATGTGGTCCGGGGCCCTCCCGGCACAGCACTGTTATCACGTGTTCCGGGTTGCCGCTGAGGTCGTGCGGCGCTCGATGGCCAATACAACCGTCAAGTCCGTGCTCATTCGTAAGCATCAGGGAAGAGAGTCCGGCGCCTCGCAGCCGCACATCCATATCCAGGCCATCGGTGCCGACCGTATTTTCCCGGATGTCGAGCGTGACCTCGAAGTGACGGCCCAGCATCCCCACATCTGGCAAGAATGTGTCGATCTCATGCGCGAGCTGGGCTTCCACATTGAGGAGGGGGATGGCATCGCGTCGCACTGGTCACCGTTTGGCAAATTTGGTCGGCACTTTGAGGTGATCTCCCTCCAGGACTGGCAGCCGCTTCCTGACATCCCCGACACGCGCCTGCGCCTGTTTGCGCAATATACCCATCGTTTGCTACGGGCCCTGGGCACAGCGCCGTACGACCTGGAAATTCACCACGGGGAGGGGATTCCTCTGCACCTGCACCTCAACGGCCGGCGCTATGTCTACGCCAACATTGGCGGCACGCTGAACTCCCCGGCCGATGTGGCTGAAAACGTCGTCCCCCCCACGCGCGATATCGTGCGTCTCCTGGCGCGTCAGATGGCGGAGGAAGAGCGGAGCTGGCAGTGCTAGCGGCGCGGGATGATGAACCAGGCATACGGCGCGATGCGCTGGCCGGAGGTCGTCGAGGCGGTAGCACCAACCGCAGCGCCCACGCTGCTATACCATGGTATAGCCACCACTCACACTGAGCGTCTGCCCGGTGATGTGGTTGGCGCCGTCTGAGGCTAGAAACGTGACAGCCTTCGCGACATCTTCGGGGAGACCAAGGCGGCCGAGGGGATAGAGCCTGACGATACGAGCTTCCAGGTCGGGGGTAAGCCGCTCAGTTGTGGCAGGAGTTCTGGTAAAGCCAGGGCAGACGCAATTGACGTGGATGTTATAGCGTCCCACCTCTTTCGCCACCGCCTTCGAGAACGCAATCACGGCGGCCTTCGCTCCCGAATAGACAGCCTGTCGTACCTCCCCGACTCGTCCAGCGTCTGAGGCAATGTTGACAATCTTGCCGCGCCTCTGGGCGATCATCCCATCTAGCACAGCACGCGTGCAGTGCACCACCCCCATAAAGCATGTGTTCACTTCAAAGGTCCAGTCTTCAGGCTGCGAATCCACAAACAGATTGACCCGCCAGGCACCCGCACAATTCACCAGGATATCCACCCGGCCAAAGCGCTGCACCGCCTGCTGCACCACTGCTTGCGCTTGCGCATAGTTGGTCACGTCGAGCGACACGCCCAGGGCCTCAACCCCACAGGCCGTCGCCGCGGCCGCTGTAGCGGCTGCGGTTTCCTGGTGCACATCCGTTGCGACTAGGCGCGCGCCCTCACCAGCCAGGCTCAGGGCAATAGCCTGGCCAATCCCTGAACCAGCTCCAGTCACCAGGGCAATGTTGTCTCGCAGTCCAAGCTCCACGGGGGTTCCTTGTCAATACAGGGGAATATTTGCTGGGCAACTCTAACACAAAGCCTGCACAGCCGCAGCCAAAAATGGCAAGAGGGTTGCATCATAGGTGATGTTGTAGGATTATGGCTGGGAAATAGGCGCGCCACAGAACGATGTCAAGCAGAGGTCTGCGAAAGGAGCCTATGCCTCAGCGATCATTCCTGACCCATTTTGCCCGTGCGAACTTGCAGACGCTCAATTTGCGTCGCTTCTTTGGGGATTATCGGACTTTTGCTTTCGATCCCGACTATTTTCACTTAGGTATTGGCGAAATTGCCAACATTACAGACGATGCCACATGGCGGCGTATCCTACAGGACTTCGATAGTGATCCACGCGTGGTCTCGCGGGCCATCATGTATTCTGGGACGCGCGGCGAGCACGAGGCCAATCAGGCCATGGCTGTACATGTTGGCAGTCTGCTCGGGCGTCCGGAGTTGGACGAACAGCACGCAGTGCCGTTTGACGGTGGGCACAACGCCGTCAACGGTGTTATTCGTGCCTGTGTGGCACCCCTTGGTTCCCCCAGGACGAGCGCCAGTACGTCCTCCTCCCCCTCTCCGTGCTATCCGTACTTTTCGACGATCATTAACGCCCATTGCGGCGTCATTGCCTATACGGCCTACTCCGCTGAGGAGATGGTACGCGGTATCGAAACCTTGATCAATCCCCAGGTCGGTGTGGTGTTACTCAATACCCCGCACAATCCTACTGGCTATGCCCTGACGCCTGCGCAGGTGGCGCGCATCAATCGGGCGGTTGAACCTTACGACTGCGTGCTGGCCATGGATATGGTGTACGCCCTGAACGCCCTCGACCCGCAGGCCATACGCACGCTGGGCGGTCTGGAACCTGAGCGCACGATTTACATTGACAGCTTTTCCAAAAAATTTGGCCTGCCAGGCTTCCGCCTGGGCTTTGCCATTTGTACGAATGCCGAGCTAATCGAGGCCCTGCGCATGATTAAGGCGGCCGAATCGGTCTCCACCAGCAATGTCAAATTGCTGCTGGCTGCCCATCTGCTGCAGCACCATATGACCCTGGCTGAGACCACGGCGGCAACGATTCGCCAGCGCTACACAACGTTCCACGCGGCACTCAGTGGCATTGAAGAATATGGCGTCGAACTGCCAGCATCGACCGGCAACGCCAACACGTTTTACCTGCCCCTATTCCTCGATCGCTTGCTCGCACGCACCGGTCTGCAGGCCGACGAGTTTGGCACACTGTGCCACGAGCGCTACAAGCTGGAAGTGGTCCCAGGCACCCGTATGTATCCCCCAGCAGGCCTGTCGCTAGGCGAGATAACGCTGGCCGATGGCACAGCCCGCATCAGCACGCCAGGACCCGTGATCTACGCCCCCGACTTTGCCGCGACACAGCGGCCGTTCGTGCGCGTGTCGTTCGGCATCGAACAGCGCGTCGCCGAGGCCGCCACACGCCTGCGTCAGGCCTGCGCCGAAACCTTCGCTATGTGAAAGACGTGCCCATGACGTTCTTGAGTAGCAAAAAGTGATCCATACGGCGATGAAACAATCTGGTAATACAAGGAGGTTACGCATGCGCGTATATAGGCGTTTTGAGTGTGCTGGTACTGTGTGCTGCCCCCGCCATGGCCCAGCACCACCATGGCGGTACGCTAGAAGCTCCGGTGAGCTTTACCCCGGGCTGGGCACCTACCACCATCCCAGCACCACCAAGAATCCCGACGCTCAAACGTACTTCGACCAGGACTGACGCTGCTCTATGGCTTCAACCACGACGAAGCGGCCCTGCTACTTCCGCCGGCGGTACGACGCCGCGTCGGTGGCACGGAGGATCGCCCCGCACGTGACGATCCTCTTCCCGTTCCTCGCACTCGAGGAGTGCGACGACGACGCTCGGTCGGTCGTGCGGGCGCACTTCGCCGCTCAGCAGGGGTTCGAGGCCTCGCTCGCCGGCGTCTCGAGCTTTCCCGGGCATGTCTGGCTTCGACCCGAGCCGCGCGAACGCTTCGTCGGCCTCATCCGGGCGACGTGCGACGCATTCCCCGCGACGCCGCCGTACGACGGTGAGTTCGACCGACACGTTCCGCATCTCACGGTCGGCGCGGCCGACGACGCCGCACCGCTCGCCTCGATCCTCGAGGCCGCGTCCCGCGAGCTCGAGCCCGGCTTGCCGGTTCGCTTTCGCGTCGGCGAGGTGACGCTCTTCGAGGAACAGGCCGACGACACCTGGGCGGCGGGGGACAGGTTCGCACTCCGCTGATGGGCGATCTGGTGCGCGTCGTCGTCCGCGTCGACCTCGAAGGCGCAGAGACAGCGCGGGCGAGGATGATCGATCTGTCGCCCGAGGGGTTCGAGGAGATCGCGCACCCGGACGACCTCGAGCTCGTCGTGTACACGGCCGCAGCCGAGCTCGGCCGCATCCAGGCCGCTTTCCCCGGGGCGACCGCAGCGCCGGTCGCAGCCGGCTGGCAGGACGCCTGGCGCGCCTTCCACCGCCCGATCGTCGTGGGCGGCGTCTGGATCGGCCCACCGTGGGAGCTGCAGCCCGTCGATCTGCCGGTGGTGGTGATCGACCCCGGACAGGCCTTCGGTACGGGAGCGCATCCCACGACGCGACTCTCTGTCGACCTGCTGGGCGGTCTCGAGCGTGGCAGCGTGCTGGACGTTGGGTGCGGTTCCGGCGTGCTCGCGATCGCGGCGGCGAAGCTCGGCTTCACGCCCGTGACCGCAATCGACGACGACCCTGTCGCCGTCGAGGTGACGGTCGCCAACGCCGCGCTCAACCACGTCGCGCTCGACGCACGTGTCGCCGATGCACTGCGCGATGCCATGCCGTCGGTCGATGTCGCGCTGGCGAACGTGCTGCTTGCTCCGGTCGAGGCGATCCTCGCGCGCCTCGACGCCCGTACGGTGGTCACGTCGGGGTATCTCGCCGGCGAGCTCCCTGCCCATCCAGGATGGCATCACAGCGCCTCGATCGAGCTCGACGGCTGGGCCGCCGACCTCTTTCGGCGCCCGACCGTCTAATCTCGGGACGCCGTGACCACCTTCACGACGCGCTTCCTCGGCTGCAAGGTCTCATTCGCCGACGCCCAGGCGGTGCGCGAGCGCCTGCTCGAGGAGGGGCACACCGAGGTCGACGAGGGGGGCGAGATCGCGCTCGTCAACACGTGCTGCGTCACGCACGAGGCGGTATCGAAGTCGCGTCAGGCGCTCGCGCGCGCCGCGCGCGGTGCGACCGTCGTCTACGCGACCGGCTGTGCGTCGAACCTGGCAGGCGCCCTCGACGGGCTGCGGTCGAACGTCGTCGTGACCGGTCGTGTCGGCGAGGACGCCGCGGCCTTCGTCGCCGGCGACGTCGGCGCCATCGCGTGCGTCCAGGCGGAGCACCGGCTCGACCGGGTGCGGGCGTTCGTGAAGATCCAGGACGGCTGTTCGTTCTCGTGCGCCTTCTGCGTGATCCCGCTCGTCCGCGGTGGCACCAGAAGTCGCAGTGCCCCCGCAGTGCTGCGCGAGATCGAGCGCCGGGTGGGCCAGGGTCACGCTGAGATCGTCCTCACGGGTGTCAACCTCGGCTGCTTCCGCGACTCCGCCGCCGGCTACACGCTCGCACGTCTCGTGCGCGAGGCCGGCGCCATCGAGGGCCTCGAACGCCTGCGGCTCTCCTCGATCGAGGTCAACCACGTCACGGCCGACCTCGTGGCGGCGCTGCGCGAGACGGACGCCGTGTCGCCGCATCTGCACATTCCGTTGCAGGCGGGCGACGACCGCGTGCTGCGCGCGATGGGGCGCCGCTACACCGTGGACGAGTTCCTGCGCCGGCTCGACCCGCTCGCCGACTTCAACCTCACCAGCGACGTGATCGTCGGCTTCCCCGCAGAGGACGAGCGCGCCTTCGCCGGCACGCTCGACGTCGTCGCTCGCGCCGGGCTGACGAAGGTGCACGTGTTCCCCTACTCGCCCCGCCCGGGGACGCGCACCGCCGCGGCGGACACCGTGCCGCGGGACGTCAAGCGAGAGCGCGGCGCAGCGTTACGCCGGTTGTCGGACGACCGGTGCCGCCGCCGTTGGCGGACGAAGCTGGGCCGCTGCGACCGCGTCCTCGTCGACCGGCCCGGCCGCGGCTACGGCGACGACTACACGCCGTGGCTGGTCGATGCCCCCGTCGGCGCGTTCGTCACGGCGCGCGCAACGAGGCTCGCGGAGGAGGGGATCGTCGCTGTCCGCGTCTGAATGCCTGTTCTGCCGGCTGGCCCGCGAAGGCCCCCACGTCCATGCTGCGGACGGGTTCGTCGCCATTCGCGACATCGCTCCCAAGGCCGAGACGCACCTCCTCGTGCTTCCGGTACGGCACGTCGACACGTTCCGCGACATCGCCGAGCTCCCCGACGATGAAGCGGGTCGCATGCTGCGATTCGTGGCCGAGACCGCCGAGCGGGCGGGCCTCGTCGACTACCGAATCGTCGTCAACGTCGGCCCCGGCGGAGGCCAGACCGTGTTCCACCTCCACTGGCACCTGATCGGCGGGGCTAGCCTCCCGGGGTTCTGATAGGGCATGGTTCCGACGATGAGCCTTGCAATCCGCATCGAGGATGAGCTCAAGGAAGCGCGACTCGCGCGCGACGACGCGCGCCGCGACGCGCTCGCGCTCGTGCTCAACGCGCTCCGCGGTGCGGAGAAGGAGCTGCAGCGGCCGCTCTCGGACGACGAGTCGTTGCAGGTGCTCCAGCGCGAGCGCAAGAAGCGGGTCGAGGCGATCGACGCCTACGAGTCGGCCGGCCGCGACAAGGCAGCCGAGCGGGAGGAGTTCGAGCTCGACGTGCTCGAGGAGTTCATGCCCGAGCCGATGAGCGAGGACGAGCTCGAGGAGATCATCGACGACGTCATCGCCGAGGTGGGCGCCACCTCGCTTCGCGATCTGGGCCGCGTGATGGCCGACGTGATGCCACAGGTCTCGGGCCGGGCCGACGGCTCGGTCGTGAGCCAGGTCGTCCGCGAGAAGCTCGCCTAGCCGGCGATCCCAGCCCGTACCCGGCCGTGATGCCGGATCCCTCCTTAGACTGAGATCCATGCAGGACGTGCTCGTCGTACCGAACGAGGTGGCCGCCGAGCTTGCGGGCGTCGCCGACGGTGTGCTGGACACACTCCGCGACCGCCTGCGCTGCTCCATCTCGCTGCGAGGAAACCGCCTCACGTTCGACGGCTCCGAGCAACAGGTGGCGGCCGCGCGTGCCGTCGTCGACGAGCTTGTCGAGCTCGTCGAGGAAGGGCATCAGATCGGCCCTGACACGGTTGGCGCCGTCGTCGCCGCCCTCGATCAGGCGGAGGACATTCGTGAGGTCTTCGACGATGTCGTCTGGCGCCACCGGGGCAAGAAGATCGCACCCAAGACGATCACCCAGAAGCGGTACGTCGACGCGATCCGCGGCTCGACCGTCACCTTCGGCATCGGGCCTGCGGGCACCGGCAAGACGTACCTCGCGATCGCGCTGGCAGTGGCTGCGCTGAGCGAGCGCGAGGTCGGGCGGATCATCCTCACGCGCCCCGCGGTCGAGGCCGGCGAGCGGCTCGGGTTCCTGCCCGGTGACGTCCTCGCGAAGGTCGACCCGTACATGCGCCCGCTGTTCGACGCGCTCTACGACACGATGGACGCCGACCGCCTCAGTGCGTTCATGGATCGCGGCACGATCGAGGTCGCGCCGCTGGCGTTCATGCGCGGCCGCACGCTGAACGACTCGTTCGTGATCCTCGACGAGGCGCAGAACACCACGCCCGAGCAGATGCAGATGTTCCTCACGCGCCTCGGGTTCGGCTCCAAGATGGTCGTCACCGGCGACGTCACCCAGGTCGACCTGCCCCGAGAGCAGGCATCGGGCCTGATCCAGGTGCGCGACATCCTCGCAGGCGTCGACGGCGTCGGCTTCGTCGAGTTCACGCACCAGGATGTCGTGCGGCACAAGCTCGTGCAGCGCATCGTCGAGGCGTACAAGCGTCACGCCGAGGAGACCGGCAGCGCGCGCAGGCGCTGACGCGATGCTCCACGTCGAGGTGTCGAACCGAAGCGGAGCAGAGGTGGACGAAGACGGCGCCGTTGCGCTCGCGCGCGATGTCCTGCTGGGTGAGGGGATCGACGAAGGCGACCTGGGGATCGCCTTCGTCGGGCTGGAGGAGATGCAAGCCCTGAAGCTCGAGCATCTCGGGATCGACGAGGCGACCGACGTGCTCTCCTTTCCGATCGACGGACGCGACGAGATACCGCCCGGCGTCCCGCGTCAGCTCGGTGACGTCGTCCTCTGCCCCGAGGTCGTCGGCTCCGCCTGGCGTCAGCCGCTGGTGCACGGGCTCCTGCACCTCGTCGGCTACGACCACGGCGACGAGATGACGGCGCGCGAGCATGCGCTCCGGCACGCATGAGCACCCGCCGCCGCGCACCCTCGATCATCGAGAGCTTCAACTTCGCCTTCGAGGGTGTCGTCCACGTGCTCCGCACCCAGCGGAACATGCGGATCCACTTCGCCATCGCGGCCGGGGTGCTGATCGCTGCGCTCGCATTCGACGTCTCGCGGCTGGAGTTGATCGCGCTGCTCCTCGCGATCTCCTTCGTCCTCATCGCGGAGATGCTCAACTCGGCGGTCGAGGCGGCCGTCGACGTCGCCTCGACCTCGTTCGATCCCCTCGCCAAGCTCGCGAAGGACGTCGCGGCGGGCGCCGTGCTCGTCGCGACGGTGAACGCCGTCGCGATCGGCTACCTGGTCTTCTCGGGCGAGGCCGCCACCCGCAGCTCCGAGTTCCTCGACAAGCTCTCCGAGGCACCGGCCGAGCTGACGCTCATCGCGCTCGTGCTGACGACGATCATCGTCATCGCGCTGAAGGCGGCATCGGGCCGGGGCACGCCGCTCCGCGGCGGCTGGCCCTCAGGGCACGCTGCGGTCGCGTTCGCGGGCTGGATGGCGATCACCCTCGTCCTCGACGACTACGGTCATCGCTTCCTCGTCTCGTCTCTGGCCTTCATCATGGCATTGCTCGTGGCGCAAACCCGTGTCGAGTCCGGCGTGCACTCCACCGCAGAGGTGGTGGTCGGAGGCGTGATCGGGGCGCTCGTCACCCTTGCCATCTTCCAACTCTTCTCCGCCGCATGACGATCACCGACCAGGAGCTCCTCGCCCGCGCAGACGCCGCCGCGGCGAACGCGTACGCGCCGTACTCCCGCTTTCACGTCGGGTGCGCGGTGCTCACGCGGGACGGGCGTGTCGTCGAGGGTTGCAACGTCGAGAACGCCGCGTACCCCCTCGGCGTGTGCGCCGAGCGCACCGCGTTTTCCCGGGCGATCGCCGAGGGGTACAGGCCGGGCGACTTCCTGGTGGCTGCGACGACTGCGTCGCCGTGCGGAGGCTGCCGCCAGTGGCTGGCGGAGATGGGTGTCGAGCGCGTCGTGTTCCGCAACGGCGGTCGGACCGTGACGATGACGATCGATGAGCTCCTGCCCGAGCAGTTCGACCCGTCTGGCCTGCCCACGTGACGGTGACCGTGGCCCGGCCGGTGCGACTCGACGACCGCCTCCCGTGGATCGTATGAGGAGCGGGGTCGTCGCGGTCGCCGGTCGCCCCAACGTGGGCAAGTCGACGCTCGTCAACGCGCTGTGCGGCGACAAGGTGGCGATCACGTCGCCGGTGCCGAACACCACACGCCGGCGGATCTTCGGCGTCGCGCACGGTGACGGCTGGCAGCTCGTGCTCGTCGACCTGCCCGGGTTCCAGCGGCCGCTGGACGCACTCACACGTCGGATGCAAGACACGGTCGACGGCTCGTTCGAGGACGTCGACGCGGTGCTCCTCGTCGTCAGCGCGCGCGAGCGCGTCGGAGCCGGCGACCGCTTCGTAGGGAGACGCGTGTTCTCACTCGGGGTACCGGTGATCATCGCCGTCAACAAGATCGACCGGCTCAAGCACGGCCACGTCGCGAGCCAGATGAAGACCGCCGCCACGCTCGGTGACTTCCACGCACTGCATCCGGTGAGCGCCAAGACGAAGGACGGCATCGGCGAGCTCCGCAGCGATCTCGTGTCGCTGCTCCCGGAGGGGCCCGCGCTGTTCCCGGCAGATCGGACGACCGACCAGTCGCTCGAGGACCGGGTGGCGGAGGTGATTCGGGAGAAGGCGCTGCAGCTCACGCGGGAAGAGGTGCCGCACGCCGTCACCGTGATCGTCGACGAGCTCTCCGACACCGCGGTGCGAGCGCACCTGCTCGTCGAGACCGAGTCGCAGAAGGGGATCCTGGTCGGGAAGCGCGGCGCGATGGTGCGCGAGATCGGTACGCGCGCCCGACCCGAGGTCGAGGCGCTCGCCGGGCGACCGATGTACCTCGAGCTCGTCGTCAAGGTGCGCCCGCGCTGGCGCCGCGACCCTCGCGAGCTGGAACGCCTCGGCCTCTGACGCGGGCCTGGCCGCGTCGCCTTGACCCTCCGCCGACGCTGGTATGCTCGCGCCCACACCAGGCGGGTGCGACGTACACGGGATGCCGAGCCGTGGCGTCATCGCCTCACCCGAGAGGAACCAGTTGCTGCGGCGTGAGTTCGGCGGTGGTACTACAGATCGCCAGGATCAGGAGCCCCGCGCGGCGGTCACGGTCGTCATCGCCGACGATCATCCGGCGATCGTCGACTCGGTCGGCCGTTACCTCGAGCTGAACGGCATCGCCGTGGTCGGCACGGCGGCCGACGGCGAAAGCGCCGTAGCCACATGCGAGGAGCTCGAGCCGGCTGTGGCGCTCATCGATCTGCGCATGCCCGGCCTGTCGGGTCTCGGAGCACTCGAACGGCTCCGACTGCGTGTGCCCGCCACCAAGCTCCTCGTCTACACGGGCGTCGGCGACCAGACGCTCGTCGCGCACGCGCTCGAGGCGGGTGCCGACGGGGTGATCCAGAAGGATGCGTCGCTCGTGGAGCTGGTGCGTGCCGTGAAGATCGTCGCCGGCGGCAAGCCGTACATCGACGCCGCGCTCGCCAGTCTCATGCTCGAAAGCGGTGGGATCCTCGAGGCACGCCTCACGCGGCGTGAGATCGAGGTGCTGCAGCTCCTCGCCAACGGCAGCTCGAACGAGACGATCGCGTCGGCGCTCCACATCGCCCCCGACACCGTTCGCACCCACCTGCGCAAGGCGATGACGAAGCTTCGCTGCTCGACACGGACACAGGCGGTTGCAACCGCCATGCGTCAGTCGCTGATCAACTAGCCGCCCGCTCGACGAAACACGCAGCTAGCCGCTCGTCGCGGACGGTGCGGCCAGGCGCTGCTCGACGGCGGCGACGAGCTCCTCCGGTGAGAACGGCTTCGGCAGCAGGTTGGCGGCATCCTCCGGTGGCAGGTCCTCCGGAAAGCCGGAGAGGAAGAGGACGCGAAGGGCGGGGACGGCCCGACGCGCGGCGGCCGCGAGCTCGACACCGCTCATGTCGGGCATGCGCAAGTCCGTGACGAGCAGCGCCACGTCCGATGCAGCGTCCCGCAGTCGGCCGAGAGCATCGGTCGCGGACGGCATGGCGACGACGGCGTACCCGGCCTCCTCCAGGACGCGTGCGATCACTGCACGCACGTGCGGCTCGTCGTCCACGACGACCACGGTCGCGTCCGCACGACCGGGGTCCGGCGCCGGGGGCGCCGGCTCCGAGCGGACGGGGCGTTCGGCGAGCGGCAGGAGGATCTCGACCGTCGTGCCCGCTCCCACCTGGCTCGTGATGCGCACGGCTCCTCCGCTCTGGGTCACGCCTCCGATGACCGCGGGCAGCCCGAGCCCGGTGCCGCCGCGTTCCTGCTTCGTGGTGAAGAACGGCTCGGCCGCACGTGCCGCGGTCGCCTCGTCCATCCCGACGCCCGTGTCCGTGACAGTGAGCGCGCCGTAGCGTCCCGGCGCGAGCGAAAGAGCCGACGCCGATGCCTCGTCGAGGTCGACCAGCCGTGTTCCGATGGTCACCGTGCCCGGTGCGTCCTCCAGCGCGTCACGCGCGTTGAGGGTGACGTTGACGAGCGCCTGCTCGAGGTGACCCGGGTCGGCACGCACCCAGATCTCGTCGCCCTCCTCCGGCAGGGCGAGCGAGCGCTCGACACCCAGCAGATGCTGGAGCAACGGCTTCAGCTCCTGCAGCATCGCATTGAGCTGGAGCTCCCGCGACCGTGCGGTCTGCCCTCGTGCAAAGGCAAGCAGCTGTCGCGGCAGCACCGTCGCGTGCTCCGCCGTGCGGCAGAGCTCCAGCGCGTCCCGTGCGGCAGGACTGTCGGGGTCGAGCTGGTCGAGCACGAGCGCCGCATACCCTCGGATCGCCGTCAGCGCGTTGTTGAAGTCGTGAGCGATCTCACCGGAGAGAAGCGCGAGGGCCTCCAGCTTCTGCGCCCGCAGGAACTCCTCCTCGAGGCGCTGTCGTTCCACGCGGCTCCGATGCTCATCGGTGACGTCGCGCGCGGTGCCCGCCATCCACACGGCCTTCCCCTCCGCGTCGTGGGTGACGGTCCCGGTCCCTTCGATCACCCGTTCGCCGCCGTCGATCTCCGCGAGCCGGTAGCGCGTCTCGAAGTCCCCACCCGCCGCGATCGCCGCCTGGACGATCCCGGCGACCTCGTCCCGGTCGTCGGGATGGATGATCGCCATGTAGGCGTCGAAGCCGAGCGGCGCCTCGGACAGGCCCAGACCCGACAGGCGGTACATCTCCTCCGACCAGCGGATCGTGTCCGTGACCATGTCCCAGTCCCAGCTGCCGATATGCGCGACGAGTTGCGCCTCGGCCAGTTGCGACTGGCTGCGGCGCAACGCGTCTGCGACGGTGCGGGGTCCTGACACGTCGCGGGCGAGAACGAGGACACCGGCGAACGCGTCGCCGTTCCTCAGCTGGGTTGCCGCGACCTCGACCGGCACGTGACGACCGTCCTTGGTCACCAACACCGACTCGAATGTCGTCGCGACCTGCGCGGGTGGCCCCTCGACGCAGAGCCGCTGCGCATCCGCGAGCCGGTCGGGCGGGAACAGCTCCGCGAGCTCGCGGCCGACGAGGTCTGCGTCGTGGTAGCCGAGCCCGCGCGCCCCGGCCTCGTTGACCGAGGCGATCCGACCTTCCCGACCGACGACGAGGAGAACGTCCCCCGTCTGGTCGCAGACGGCGGCGAAATCGAGCTCGGTGGGGCGCGGGGCGTCCGTCCCTCGATCCTATGGCGCAATCGCGACCGCACGCCGCAGCACGCCGGCCGGGCGAACAGCCGCTACTACACTCAGGGCATGACCCAGGCGCCGGCGCTGCCGCATGGCTTCGAGCTTCCGCTCGAGCCGCGCATCCCGCGGATCGGTGCGATCGACGCGGTCGCCCTCGAGGCGCGGGCGGGCGAGCTCGCGAAGCGCTCGATCAAGAAGGACGCGAAGCTCTTCGCGCTGCTGCTGTCGGTGCGGATGATGGATCTCACGACGCTGGAAGGGGCGGACACGCCGGGCAAGGTCGCGGCGCTGTGCTCGAAGGCGCTCAACCCCGACCCCGCCGACCCGGCAATCCCGTCGGTGGCCGCGGTGTGCGTGTACCCCAACCTCGTTCCCGACCGCGCGAGCTCGCCTGGCGGGGTCGACGGTGAAGGTTGCCTCCGTGGCGACCGAGTTCCCGGCGGGCCAGGCGCCGCTCGACGTGAAGCTCGCCGACGTGCGGGCGGCAGTCGAATGGGGTGCCGACGAGATCGACATGGTCATCGACCGCGGCGCGTTTCTCTCCGGCCGGTACGCGAAGGTCTACGACGAGATCGTGCAGGTGAAAGAGGCCTGCGGCCCAGCGCACCTCAAGGTCATCCTCGAGACCGGCGAGCTCGGCACCTACGACAACGTGCGCCGCGCGTCGCTGCTCGCCATGGCCGCCGGTGCCGACTTCATCAAGACGTCCACCGGCAAGATCCAACCCGCCGCGACCCTGCCCGTGACGCTGTGCATGCTCGAGGCGATCCGGGACGTCCACGACGAGACCGGGCGCATGGTCGGGATGAAGCCCGCCGGCGGCATCCGCCACGCGAAGCAGGCGATCCAGTACCTCTGCGTGCTCCACGAGACGCTCGGCGTCGACTGGCTCACGCCGGACCTGTTTCGCTTCGGCGCCTCGTCGCTCCTCAACGACGTGCTCATGCAGGTCCGCAAGCAGAAGACCGGCCTGTACCAGTCCCCCGACTACTTCACCATCGACTGACATGAGCGAGGTCGCGAAGAAGGGTCAAGCCGTGCCCGCGCCGCTCGAGTGGGAGTACGCGCCCGCACCCGAGGCGCGCGACATCGTCCAGCTCCGGGAGCGCTACGGCCTGTTCGTCGGCGGCGAAGAGGTCGAGCCGCGCACGGGGCAGTGGTTTCCCACCATCTCGCCTGCGAGCGAGGAGGTGCTGGCCGAGGTGGCGCAGGCAGGCGCCGAGGACGTCGACCTCGCCGTCCGGGCCGCACGCGACGCCTTCGTCAACGGGTGGTCGGAGCTGCGACCGGCGCAGCGCGCCAAGTACCTGTTCCGGATCGCCCGCATCCTGCAGGAGCGCTCGCGCGAGCTGGCCGTCGCCGAGTCGCTCGACGGCGGCAAGCCGATCAAGGAGTCGCGCGACGTCGACCTGCCGCTGGCGGCCGCACACTTCTTCTACTACGCGGGCTGGGCCGACAAGCTCGAATACGCCTTCCCGAACCGCCGGCCGCGCCCGCTCGGCGTCGCCGGGCAGATCATCCCCTGGAACTTCCCGCTGCTCATGCTCGCGTGGAAGATCGCGCCCGCGCTCGCGTGCGGCAACACGGTCGTGCTCAAGCCGGCCGAGACGACCCCGCTGACGGCGCTGCTCTTCACGGACGTGTGCAGGCAGGCGGAGCTGCCGCCCGGAGTCGTCAACATCGTCACGGGAGACGGAGCGACGGGCGCACATCTCGTCCAGCACGACGGCATCGACAAGATCGCGTTCACGGGCTCCACGGAGGTCGGCAAGGCAATCCAGCGCGAGCTCGCGGGCCGCAACGTCGCGCTGACGCTCGAGCTCGGCGGCAAGGCCGCGAACATCGTCTTCGACGACTGCGCGCTCGACCAGGCCGTCGAAGGCATCGTCAACGGCATCTGGTTCAACCAGGGGCATGTCTGCTGCGCCGGCTCGCGGCTGCTCGTGCAGGAATCGATCTACGAGCCGCTGATCGCCAAGCTCAAGCGCCGCATGGCGACCCTGCGCGTCGGCGACCCGCTCGACAAGAACACCGACATCGGCGCGATCAACTCGCGCCAGCAGCTGGAGCGGATCACGGAGCTCGTACGGGCCGGGGAGGAGGAAGGCGCCGAGATCTTCCAGCCCGAGTGCCGGCTGCCCGAGCGTGGTTACTGGTTCGCGCCGACCGTGTTCACGAACGTCGCGCAGAGCTACCGCATCGCACAGGAGGAGATCTTCGGACCGGTGCTGAGCGTGCTCACGTTCCGCACACCCGCCGAGGCGGTGGAGAAGGCGAACAACACGATGTACGGGCTCTCGGCCGGCGTCTGGACGGAGAAGGGATCGCGCATCCTCTGGATGACGGAGCGCCTGCGCGCCGGCGTCGTCTGGGCGAACACGTTCAACCGCTTCGACCCGACGTCGCCGTTCGGCGGCTACAAGGAGTCGGGTTTCGGCCGCGAAGGGGGCCGTCACGGGCTCGAGGCATACCTGAGGTTCGACGCGTGATCGCTCGCCCGGCGGTGTGCGCACGGTGAACGACCGTCTCCCGATCAGGAAGACGTACAAGCTGTTCGTCGGCGGTGGCTTCCCACGCTCCGAGTCCGGGCGCACCTACGAGGCGGAGGGGCAGAACGTCGCGCGCGCCTCACGGAAGGACGTACGCGACGCGGTGCGCGTAGCCCGGGCCGCCCAACCCGGCTGGGCGTCGGCGACCGCGTACAACCGCGGGCAGGTCCTCTACCGGCTCGCCGAGATGATGGAAGCGCGAGCCGCCGATCTGTCGGCGGTGTGCACCGGAGCGAGCGAGGTCGAGGATGCGATCGACCGTGTCGTCTGGTACGCCGGCTGGGCGGACAAGCTGTCCCAGGTCCTCGGCGGTGCCAATCCGGTCGCCGGCCCGTACTTCAACTTCACGATCCCGGAGCCGACGGGTGTCGTCGCAGTGGTCGCACCCGATGAGCCTCCCCTCGGCGGGCTCGTCTCTCGACTGGCGCCTGCCGTCGTCGGTGGCAATGCCGTCGTGGCGCTCGCATCCGAGACGCACCCGCTGGCGGCGCTCGAGCTGGCAGAGGCGGTGGCCACCAGCGATGTTCCCGCCGGGGTGGTGAACGTGCTCACGGGGCTTCGTGACGAGCTCTCGCTCGTGCTGGCGTCGCACATGGATGTCAACGCGATCGACATCACCGGCGCCAACGGCGAGGTGGCCGAGCTCGAGCGCGCTGCCGCGGAGAACGTCAAGCGCGTCGTCCGGCAGAGCGAGGAGCAGAGCCCCTGGGAGATCGCGAAGTTCCTCGAGCTGAAGACCGTCTGGCATCCGATCGGCCTCTGAGCATGGGCCGCATCCGTGGGCGCACGGAGCGGATTCTCGCGGGGCACCCCAGCCCACCACCCACTGCAATTCTATCGTCTGAACAGGCAACAAACGTGACGCGTGTGGGTCGAGACTGTGCCAACAGGCGCGCGGCCGAGGCGCGCGCGGCGCGTCTCGGTCACGACTGTTCCGCGAGCATCCGGTCCACGGCCGTGCGCGCAGCGGCCAGCCGCTCGGCATGTGACCCTGCGACGAGGAGCCATGGCCGGCCGCTTTCCCGAGCGTGCTCGAGGTATCGCTCGTGCATCCAGAGCCGCCGCTCCTCGAACTCGCGCACGCCGTCGTGCGCCCAGGGCACGTCGAGACCGCACACGACCGTCAGGTCGTACGGCCGGCCGGCGAGCTCGACGAACGCGGTTGCGGCGTGGCCCAGGTAGACCTCGTGAAACACTGCGGTCGTGTACGCGTCGGTGTCGCAGAAGAGCACGTCGCGCGCGTGCACCGCGAGGAAGTCCTCGTACCAGCAGGTGATCCGCGCGATGTGGGTGAACTCGGCACTCGTCCACGGCGCCCCCGGCTCTCGTCCGATCTCCGTGTACGGGCGGCCGTACTCCGGGTTCCACAGCGTGTCGTACGCCGCCGCGAGGGCGGACGTGAGCGTCGTCTTGCCGGTCGACTCCGCGCCGAGCATGCGGACCCGCTTGACGTGACGCACGCCCGGGTCGGCCCGGCTCTCCCGCGACAGGTCACCCACGGCCGGAGTCTGCCGGATCGTGCCTCGTCCCGTCCGTCCCGGTTACGATCCGCGCCGTGAGCGGTTCACGGCGCCTCAGCCAGGCGATCTCGGAGGGTGACGGCATCTCGATCCTCGTCGAGGTGGTGGACTGCGACCACGCACGCGACGCGGCGGGCGATGGTGCCGACGGGCTCGTCCTGCGTGGGCTCGTCGACGGCGTCCGCTCGGTCTCGCCCCTGCCGCTGCTCGCGTACGGCCCGTCGCTCCGCGCGGCGGCTGAGGCGTCGGCCGATGCGGTCGTCGTCACCGCGGACGACGAGCCCGAGCAGCTCCTCCAGCTCATGGAGCAAGCGGTGGCGCTCGGTCTCGAATGCGTGGTCAGAGTGCGGGACGAGGACGATCTCGAGCTCGTGCTCGAGCACCTCGATCCCGAGATACTCCTTCTCTGCGCCGAGGAGATCGAGGATGACGAGCATCCCATCGAACGGGTGCTGACGCTGCTCCCCGACATCCCCGCCGGCAAGCTCGCGATCGCCGAGCTCCCCGCCGCGACCCGGGCCGACGTCGAGGAGCTGGAGCGGGCAGGCGTCGATGCGGTCGTCGTCGCCGGCGGCGTCGCGCACCTCGTCGGCGACGATCCGCCTGACGTCTGAGCGTCGTCAGCCTCTAACCTCTCGGAGATGACGGGCCGAGCGACTCGACCGGCGTGGGCTCGCCCTCGGCATCGCCGTCTTCCTCTCGGGCGGAGTGCTGCTCGGTCTCGAGATCGTCGCCAGCCGCGTCCTGGCACCGGCCTTCGGCAGCTCCCTCTACGTGTGGGGGGCGTTGATCGGCGTCGTGCTCACCGGTCTCGCGATCGGCTACTGGGCCGGCGGCGTGCTCGCCGACCGCTGGCCGACGCCGTACCTGTTCATCTCCGTGCTCGCACTGGGCTCGGTGCTCGTGCTCGCCGTCCCGGTCCTGGACGACCGGGTCGTCGAGCGAGTCGTCTCGTGGGACGCCGGGCCGCGGCTCGACCCGCTGCTCGCGGCCACGATCCTGTTCGGCCCCGCGAGCGTCGTCCTCGCGTCCGCCACGCCCGTCGCCGTGCGGCTGGCCGCTCGCTCGATCGACCGGCTGGGGACGATCGCGGGACGCCTCTTCGCCATCTCGACCGCGGGCAGCATCGTCGGCACCTTCGCCACTGCGTTCTGGCTGGTGCCCGAGCTCGGCACCGACCAGGTGATCGCGTCCGGCGCCGTCGCGCTGCTGATAGCCGCGTCGATCGTCGCCATCGCCGAGCGGCTCGTCGTGCCGGCGACGGCGCTCCTCGTCGGGGCGGCCGCCGCGGTGCTCGCGGTCACCTCGCTCGCGCCCGAGACCGGCGGGCGCGTCGAAGCGTCCTCCGTTCGCAACTACTCGCCGCTCTACCGGATCCAGGAGACGCGCACGCCGCGCAAGCTCGACCCGGCCGCCGTGCCCGCGCTCGCCGACGGCTTCGACCTGCGCGAGGCTCGCGACACCCGCTACCACCGGCTGCTCGTGGTCGACGACGAGGACAGCCGCTACCTGCGGTTCGACAACTCGTTCCAGAGCGGCATGTACCTGAAGGACCCGTTCCGGACGCGGTTCGAGTACACCGACTACCTCCACCTCGGTCTCGCGTACACGCCGAACGCGAAGCGCGTCCTCTTCCTCGGCCTTGGCGGCGGCTCGGCCCAGAAGCGCATGTGGCGCGACTTTCCCGATCTCCGCCTGCACGCGGTCGAGCTCGATCCGGCCGTCGTCGCCGCCGCCTACCGGTGGTTCGCAGTCCCACGCGACGCCCGGCTTCGCGTCGACGTCGAAGACGGCAGGCGGTTCCTGCGTGGCGACGAGGGAGGGTGGGACGTGATCGTGGTCGACGCGTACCACGCAGACTCGATCCCGTTCCACATGGCCACCGCCGAGTTCGTGGAGCTCGCTCGCTCGCGGCTGGCGCCGGGCGGCACCGTGGTGGTGAACGTGATCGGGGCGCTCACGGGCGACGCGTCCAAGCTGCTCCGCTCGATCTCGAAGACGTATCGCTCGGTCTTCTCCACCGTGGTGCTCCATCCCGTGTACCTCGATGCGAACGATCGCGTGCCCGACGAGATCCGAAACGTCGTACTCGTCGCCACCGACGGAGCAGCCCCGGCGAGGACGTTCCTGCAACGGCGCTGGGAGGAGATACGCGAGGAGGCACCCGGTGCGCCGGATCTGAGCAACGCGATCCGCGACCGCTGGGAGAACCCCCTGCGCGTCGACGACGTGCCGCTCCTCACCGATGCGTACGCGCCGACCGACGCCCTGCTGCTCCCGTAGGGCAGCGGCCGCCGACAGCACCACCCTGCGGATCCGTCAGCCGAAGAAGGCTCGCGCGACCTCGTACCACCCGGCCGGGACGGTCTTCAGCTCGGCCGTCGCCTCCGCGAGCGAGACGTCGACGATCGCATCGCCGTGCAGCGCCGCCATGCGACCGAACCGCCGTTCGTGCACGAGGTCGGCAGCATGGAGGCCGTACCGAGTGGCAAGCACACGATCGCGGGCGGTCGGTGTACCGCCGCGCTGGACGTGCCCGAGCACGGTGACCCTCGTCTCGTACCCCGTCCGTCGCTCGATCTCCTGCGCGAGCACGTCGCCCACGCCGCCGAGCGCGACATGGCCGAACTGGTCGGTCGCCCGAGCCTCTCCGGCCACGAGGCGTTGCTCACCGCTCTCGTACGTCAGCTCATAGCCCTCGCTGACGACGACGATGGAGAAGTCCTTGCCACGCGCGTGCCGCCGCTCGATCTCCGCGCACGCGGACTCGACCGTCATGGGCTGCTCCGGGATCAGAATCACGTCGGCGCCGCCGGCGATACCGCTCATCACCGCGATCCAGCCGGTGTGACGGCCCATCACCTCGACGACCATCACGCGGTTGTGCGACTCCGCGGTCGTGTGCAAGCGGTCGATCGCCTCCGTCGCGATCGAGACGGCCGTGTCGAACCCGAAGGTGTAGTCGGTCGCCGCAAGGTCGTTGTCGATCGTCTTCGGGACGCCGACGACCGGGAAGTCGTGCTCGGCGTGCAGCCGCGCAGCGACCCCGAGCGTGTCCTCCCCGCCGATCGCCACCAGACCCTGAAAGTCCTCGGCTGTGAAGGTGGCGAGCACGCGCTCGACACCGTCGTCGAGCTTGTACGGGTTCGTCCGCGTCGTGCCGATGATCGTGCCGCCGCGTGGTAGCAGCCCCGAGATCTCGCGCCGCCCGAGGGGCTCGAAGAGGCCCTCGACGAGCCCTCTCCAACCCTCGCGCACGCCCACCACCTCGTGCCCCCGGTCGAGCGATCGGCGCGCCACGGCGCGGATGACGGCATTCAGCCCCGGGCAGTCGCCGCCACCGGTCATGATCCCGATCTTCACGCTGCCGATCGTACGCGGCGAATGCCGGAGGTGGGGCTCGAACCCACACACCCTTGCGGGCACCGGATTTTGAGTCCGGCGCGTCTACCAGTTCCGCCACTCCGGCCGGCGATCGTGATGGTACTTGGGGTGTTCCGGGGTCGGGCGGGTTGTTGGCCTTGGTGGCCGGAAGCCGGGGTTGCGGTCAACGGTGCGAATTGCCCTAAACTCTGCGCCACGCAACGGAGGGGCCTGCGCGACGGCGCGTGCCGTGTCGCACGGTCGGTCCAAAACCGAACGAGGAGGAGAGGTTGACGGTCAAGAGGAAGGGGTTGTTCCTCATCGGCCTCATCGTCGCAGCGCTCGCGCTGGTGGCGTCCGGCTGTGGCGGTGACAGCGGGGGCGAGGCGCCCGAGGCGCTGCCGTCGTCGTCCTGCACGGCGATCGAGTACGAGGGCGAAGGGAACGCCGACTACATCATCGCGTCCGACTTGCCGCTACAGGGCTCGTCGCGGGCGCAGAGCGAACAGATCAACGCGGCGATCCGTTACGAGCTGGGCGTGCGCGAGTGGAAGGCCGGCGACTACAACATCGGCTTCCAGGCGTGCGACGACGCAACCGCTCAGGCCGCGAAGTGGGACTCGGGCAAGTGCTCGCAGAACGCCAATGCCTATGCCGCCAATGACAAGGTGATCGGCGTGATCGGCACCTTCAACTCGGGCTGCGCCGCGATCATCATCCCGGTGCTGAACGAGGCGGCCGACGGCGGGATCCCGATGGTCTCGCCTGCCAACACGTGGCCGTGCCTGACGGTCAACCTGCCGGGCGGCTGCGCGGCCGAGGAGCCCGACAAGTTCTATCCGTCGGGCGCGCGCAACTACCTGCGCGTGGCACCGAGCGATGACTACCAGGGCGCCGCCGTGGCGGAGTTCGCCAAGAGCATCGGCGTCAAGAAGGTCTTCGTGCTCAACGACAGGGAGGCCTACGGCCTCGGCGTCGCCACGACGTTCCGCAAGTCCGCCGAGTTCGTCGGCATCGAGATCGCCGGGTTCGAGGCGTGGGATCCGAAGGCCTCCAGCTACGAGGCCCTCTTCAAGAAGATCGAGGGCACAGGGGCCGACGCCGTCTTCCTCGGTGGTCTCACCGACGAGAACGGCGGTCAGGTGATCAAGGACAAGGTCGCGGTGCTGGGCCCGAACGACGGCGCGGTCAAGCTCCTCGCCCCGGACGGGTTCACGCAGCAGTCGACGATCGACGAGGCAGGCCCGGCGTCCGCCGGCATGTACATGTCGATCGCCGGCGTTCCGATCGACGAGTTCGTCGGATCGGCTCTCGAGTTCAAGGATGGACTCGAGGCAGGGCCGCTCCAGGGCGATAAGATCGACCCGTACGCGATCTACGGCGGGCAGTCGATCCAGGTGCTGCTCGATGCGATCGAGGCCTCCGACGGCTCGCGCACCGACGTCACCGCCAAGCTGTTCGAGACCGAGGTGGTCGACGGCCTCATCGGGTCGTTCACCTTCAACGAGAACGGTGATCCGCAGAACGCATCGGGCGCCGTCGTCGGCTTCACGATCTACAAGGCGACGGACAAGCTCGAGACGGAGACGACGATCACTCCCAAGCCGGAGACCGTCGACGCGGCCGGCGCCGCGTAGCTCCAGGTCATCAGGGTGCGGCGGGAGGATTGCCCTCCCGCCGCATCCGCTTTAGAGTCCCGCTCCACGCATGGCGACGGCGGCAGCTGCCACCTTGAAGCGGTTACGGAGCTCGAGCCTGATCGACCTGATCGGCCTGCTCCTCTTGGCGATCGTGCTCGTGTGGCTCCTCGCGAAGTTCATCGAGGACCCGACACGGTTCATCAACGTCGGGATCATCGGGGTCACGAACGGAGCCATCTACGGGGTGGTGGCGCTCGGGTACACGCTCGTCTACGGGATCCTCCAGCTGATCAACTTCGCGCACGGCGACGTCTTCGCGCTGTCGGGCCTGGTGGCCAGCACGTTGATCGTCTCGGTGCTCGGCCTCGATACGGACGCGAGCCTCGTCGTGATCGTCGGCGGGCTGCTGCTCACGCTCGCCGTGACGATGCCGATGTTCGCCATGATCAACGCGTCGATCGAGCGGATCGCGTACAAGCCGCTGCGCAGCGCCCCGCGCCTCGCTCCGCTGATCACGGCGGTGGGCGTGTCGTTCATCGTCCAGAACGTCGGGCTCGCCGTCTACGGGGTCAGCTTCTCGTCGGTGCCGAACTTCATTCCCCGGACCGAGTGCGATCACGATCGGCGACATCGTGATCCAGTGGAACAAGCTGTCCGTCTTCTTCATCGTCGTGCCGATCCTCCTCCTGCTCACCTGGTTCGTCCGGTCGACCAGGCAGGGGAAGGCGATGCGCGCCGTGTCTCAGGACACGGAGGCCTCGGCGATGATGGGGATCGACGTCAACCGCACCATCTCGGTCACGTTCGTCATCGCCGGCTCGCTCGCCGCCGCGGCAGGGCTCGTCTACCTGCTGCAGTTCAACATGCGGTACGACACGGGCTTCGAGCTCGGCCTGATCGCCTTCACCGCTGCGGTGCTCGGTGGGATCGGCAACCTCACGGGCGCGGTGCTCGGCGCGGTCGTGATCGGCCTCGTGCAGGCCTTCAACGAAGGGCTCGACGGCACACCCGGAAGCGATTGGACGCGGTCGATCGTCTTCGGGATCCTGATCGCGATCCTCGTCTTCCGTCCGCAGGGCATCCTCGGCGAGCGCACACCCGAGGGCGCATGAGATGACGTTCGCACCGGGACTCCTCGGTCGAGCGGTTCCGCAGCGAGCGCTCCTGGTGGGTGGCCACCGGTGCCTGACCGTTGCGCTCGTCTACCCGCTCGTCGTGGACAGCCTCAAGTCGCTGCCGCTGATCGGCGACTTCATCCCGCGCACCGGCTCGATGGTCGTGATGCTCGTCACCATGATGATGGCGCTCGGCCTGAACGTCGTCGTCGGCTACGCAGGCCTGCTCGATCTCGGCTACGTGGCGTTCTATGCGGCCGGCGCGTACGTGGCCGGCTGGCTCGCCTCGCAGCAGTTCGGCCAGGTGACCGTGCACATCGGCTCGTCCGTGTCGAACAGCCTCAGCGGCATCCACGTCTCCATGTGGCTCGTGATCATCCTCGCCGGGCGTGTTCACGACGATCGTCGGGATCCTGATCGGCCTCCCGACGCTGCGCCTGCGCGGCGACTACCTCGCAATCGTCACGCTCGGCTTCGGCGAGATCGTGCCGCAGTTCGTGAGGAACGGCGACTCGTTCGGCGGCTTCGACCTCGACGAACGGGACGTTCGGCATCGCGCCGATCGACTCGCTGGGTGTCGGCAGCTTCGTCTTCCGCAGCCAGTCCAACAAGGACGACCTGTACTACTGGACCGCCATCGGGCTGCTGCTCTTCACCGTGTTCTGCTGCGTCCGCCTCCGCGACTCACGACTCGGGCGCGCCTGGATCGCGATCCGCGAGGACGAGACGGCTGCGGCGGCCATGGGGGTGCCCCTGATGCGCACCAAGACGTGGTCGTATGCGATCGGCGCGTTCTTCGGTGGAGTGGCCGGGGCGTTCTACGCGAGCTACAAGGCCGGCGCGTTCCCCGCCGACTTCTACTTCAACTTCTCGATCTTCCTGCTGTGCATGGTCATCCTCGGCGGGATGGGATCGATCTGGGGGGTGCTCCTGGGAGGGCTGATCCTCGGGTACCTCAACATCGAGGGTCTGGCCACGATCGGCTCCAAGGTGCAGGACGCCGGCCTCCAGTTCGACCCGACGAAGTATCAGTTCGGCATCTACGGCGCGATCATCGTGCTGATGATGCTCTTCCGCCGCCACGGGCCTGATACCGGAGCGCAGGCACAAGATCGAGCTCGAGGAGGGCGTGCACGACACGCCGTTCTACGACGTGCAGACCGAGGGCGCCATGACCGACCGCGACCGGAGCGATGACTGATGGCGGCCGCGCCCGACAACTTGCTGGTGGCCAGCAAGGTGCGGAAGGAGTTCGGCGGCCTGGTCGCGACGGACGATGTCGACTTCGTCATCCCGCGTGGCGGCATCGTGGCGCTCATCGGCCCGAACGGCGCCGGCAAGACGACGTTCTTCAACCAGATCACCGGCGTCTACGTGGCCGATTCGGGATCGATCGTGTTCGACGGCGTCGAGGTCGTCGGAAAGCCGCCACACGCGATCGTCGAGCTCGGTGTCGGCCGCACGTTTCAGAACATCCGGCTGTTCGCGCAGATGACCGCCGTCGAGAACGTGCTGGTCGGCATGCACAGCCGCCTGCGGGGCGGCATCTTCGGCTCGATCCTGCGCACGCCGCGTGTCAGGCGTGAAGAACAGGAAGCGCGCGCCCGCGCCAAGGAGCTCCTCGTGTACTCCGGGCTGCCGCGGCGGCACGAGGAGTACGCCGGAACGCTGCCGTACGGCGACCAGCGGCGCCTCGAGGTCGCACGCGCGCTCGCCACGGACCCCAAGCTGCTGCTCCTCGACGAGCCGACGGCCGGCATGAACCCCCAGGAGACCGCCAACTTCATCTCGTTCGTCCGCCGCGCCCGGGACGAGAAGGGCCTCACGGTGCTGCTCATCGAGCACGACATGAAAGTCGTGATGGGCGTCTCGGAGCGGATCACCGTGCTCGAGTACGGCGCCAAGATCGCAGAGGGAACGCCCGCGGAGATCCAGGCCGACGAGCGCGTGATCGAGGCGTATCTCGGACAGGGCGCGGCAGCGTGAGCGGCGTGGCGCGAGGCCGCGAAGCGGCCGCTTCAGGGTGTTCCGCCGGAGGCGGCGGGCCGCGGCGGGGATCCGCTGTTGCGGATCGCCGCCTTGCGGAGGAGAGGGGTGCGGCAGCGTGAGCGGCGGCGCGGCCCACGGAAACGTCCTCGAGCTCGAGGACGTCCACGTCTACTACGGCGCCGTCCACGCGCTCAAGGGCGTCTCGCTGCGGGTCGGGCGGGGGAGAGATCGTGACGCTGATCGGTGCCAACGGAGCCGGCAAGTCGACGACGCTGCGGGCGATCAACGGGCTCAACCGGCCGCGGCAGGGTGCGATCCGCTTCGAAGGGCGGGACATCACCAACGTCGCTCCGCACGCGATCGTGAAGGGCGGAATCGCCCAGAGCCCCGAAGGGCGGCGGCTGTTCCCGCGGATGTCGGTGACCGAGAACCTCGAGATGGGCGCCTTCCAGCGCACCGACAAGGAGAACTTCAAGGGCGACATGGAGCGCGTCTTCGAGCTCTTCCCGCGGCTGCACGAGCGGCGCGCGCAGAAGGCCGGGACGCTGTCCGGTGGCGAGCAGCAGATGTGCGCCATCGGCCGGGCGCTCATGGCTCGCCCAAAGCTGTTGCTCCTCGACGAGCCGTCGATGGGGCTGGCACCGATCTTCGTCGAGAAGATCTTCGAGATCGTCCGCGAGATCAACAAGCAGGGCACGCCCGTGCTCCTCGTCGAGCAGAACGCGCTCATGGCGCTCGACACCGCGAACCGCGGCTACGTGATGGAGACCGGGCAGATCACGCTCGAGGGGCCGGCGGCCGAGCTGAAGGCAAACGAGCGCGTGCAGAAGGCGTACCTGGGCCTGGATGAGGCCGCGAGCCGGAATCCGCTGAGCGGATCGGCCCGCCAACACCCTGAAGGCGTCCGCTTCGCGGCCGCAATGCGCTGAATGCACGATGTGCGCAGTCGCGTAGCGCGTTGGCGCCCGCCGAGCAGCTCAGCCGACCAGGAGCGGGGGGTAGGGCGGCGCCAGCAGGACGCCGAGCTTCGCGCCCTCGCCTGCGACCCCCAGGGCCATCTCGAGCGCCGCCTGCGGGCTGTGGCTCGGGACGAAGCCGAGCCGCTTCGCGGCGACCGCGTCGCGGCAGCCGCCCACGATCACCCGTCCGGCCTGGGCGAGCGCCGGGGCGCACGCCGCCCAGTCCGCGAAGGGCCGGAGCGGATGCGGCGCGCGACCGGCCCGGTAGGCGTCGATCGCGGCGCGGTCGCTGTGCCGCACGCGTCTCGGACTCGGCCAGCCGCTCGACGTCCGGCTCGCGGAGTGCTTCGTACAGCACCCGATACGGGGCTGCCGCCGCGCGGCCGAAGGCAGGACGAAACGAGTGCAGGAGCACGACGGTGCCACCCGCCTCGAGCGGCGAGCGCTGACGCCAGAGCCGCAGTGCATGGCCGAGCGCGAAGTGGGCTGCGCTGATCGGATCGAGCGGCGCGCGCGGCTGGTGCGGGCTCTCCCACGGCAACGGCACGACGATCGCGTCGAACGGTGCGGCGACCGCAGCGCCCTTCAACGACGTGCCTCGCAGCAATGCCTCCGCGTGCGCCACGCTCGGTGCCCCGGCGAGGGCGCCGAAGACCTCGACGCGGCGGTCGAGGCCCCTGAGCGCCCACATGCGCACACCGGCCGGGGCTGCGTTGAGGAGCCGCCGTGTCGGGCCTCGCGCGACCCGCTCGACGGTGTCGACGTCCCACGGCCAACCGCGGAAGCGACCTGTCGGACGGGGATGGTCGAGCACGAGGGAGACCCCGGTCACCGGCACGTGCCGCGCGACCTGCTCCTCGAGCGAGGTCGCCAGCGCCCATCCGTCGGACGCGCGCGGCTCGAGCAGCGATTCCGTGGCGGCCATGCGGGGCTCGCGCGGGCCGCAGGCGCCCAGCAGCACCGCCGCGCCGCCGTGGAGCACCGTCTCGGCCGCGCTGACCGTGACCACGAGATCCGTCTCGACGAGCGCAGGGGCGACCCATCGTGACCGGCCCGCGTCGTCGAGCCCGCGCAGGGTGTCGTCCTCGACATCGTGGACGACGACCGAGCCGCGGAAGTCGCGTGCGCGTGCAGGTGGCAGGAGCGCCTCGAGCTCTCGGCGGCCGGCTCGCCGCTCGAGCCCTCCGGCGACGAGCACCGTCTGTCGCTCCGGTGAGACGCCGGCGCGGGCGAGCTCGTCGAGCGTCGCCGCGAGCGCCGCCCGGCGGGGATCCTCCCGCACCCCCGGCACGGGGAGCGATGGCACGTCGACGACGACCGTGGCGCGCCCGCCGCGCGTCGTCAGGAGCTCGAGCGGCTGACCGGAGAGCGGGAACCGCAGGGCCTCGGCGACCGCAGCGGCGACGTCGTCGATCGGATCGAGCGGCGCCGGCACGGCCATGACGACGGCCTCGTCGGGCAGCGCGACGGACACGAGGCGTGACCCTGCGAAGAGCGGCGCGCGCTGCACGTCCCTATCCAAGCAGCGTGTGGCGCCGTCGCAGCGTGTGCAACGCTGGCGGTGTGCGCCGCTGGGACACCGACGAGCGTGGGCACGGCGTCGCCAGTGCTGCGGCCGCCGTCCCGGACCTCGACCGGCTGCGCGACGCGATGCTCGAGCCCGACTGGGTCACCGAGGAGCCCGAGGCGCACCTGCTGCCGCATATCCAGCGGCTTGCGGACGACCGGGGCTGGTCGGTGACCCGCAGCGGCGTGATCGACGCGGTCCTCGTCGTCGAGGTCGACGCGCCCGCGGCCTCGGTGCGCTCACCGCATGAGGCCGCCTTCGCGCTGCTCGGCACGTTCGCGGAGGCGTCGACCCACGTCGTCGAGACCGTCGCCGACGTCGGTCGCGAGGTCGAGCTGCTGGCGACGACCGGGATGCTCGCAGGAGACGGCCACTTCGCACCTCACGGCCACGTCGTGCGCATCACGGTGCGCAGGGTCTGAGCCGCCGCGAGCTACGGGATCGAGCGGTAGAGCCGGTAGAAGGTCTCGCGGAAGCCTCGCTGCCGCCAGAAGCGTGATGAGAGCAGGTTCGTCGCACGCCAGTCGGTGACCATCGTCTCGTAGCCCCGTTCTCTCGCCCACCGAAACGACGCGTCGGTCAGGGCGAGTCCGGCGCCGCTGCCTCTCACGTCCGGATGCGTGACGGCGAACCCGAGGAAGGCCGCACCGTCGGGTCTGCCGACGCCGACGTGCATCGACGACATCTCGAGCGGGCAGACGAAGAAGTTGCCGACGACGCGGTCGCCGATCTCGGCGACGAGGTTGCCGACCTCGGGCTTTGCCAGCTCCTCGACGATCTCGGCCCGGATCTCCGCCGGGTCCTCTGGCGGCACCGCACCGAAGACCGGCGAGAGGCACTGATGCTCGGAGAGAAGCGGCGCCAGCTCGACGAGGGCGTCGACGTCACGCTCTTCCGCCGCACCGACCTGGACGTCGGGGTGCTCGGCCGCAGGGCCGTCGCCGACCTCGCGGATCCCGTGGGCGTGCTGCAGGCCGAAGCCGACACGAAACCAGGCGTCGACGAGCGTCGCATCCGTGGCCGGCACGAGGACGTAGTGGCGTGTGCGGCCTTCGTCCACCCAGCGGCCGGCCGCCGCGCCGTACAGGTCACGCGCCACCTCGGGCTCCTCGACCGCATGCCCGGCAAGCTCGACCCACAGATTCGCGCCCCAGATCGGCTCGGGTCGCGGAGCGCCGACCAGGTACCCGGTCACACGGCCGTCCCGAAGCGCGACCGCTCCCGAGGCGTCGTCCCGTCGCCAGAGCTCCTCGATCTCGTGCAGCGCGGCGGACTTGTCCTCGTAGCGATCGGGGAGCAGCGGCTCTGCCAGGCGGTGCCGCCGGTGCCGCTCGGTGAGGAGCGCTGCGGCGCCGTCGAGGTGCTCGTCGGTGAACGTGCGGATCTCCGTGCGCGCCATGCCGGTGCGGACGATAGCGTTCGACCGATGTCACCAAAGACGGTCACCGGCGTCGAGCTCGAGCTCGACGACGGCCCGGTGCGCGACGCGGAGCTGTTCCTCGTCGACGGCAACAACCTCGCCTACCGAGGCTTCTTCGCGCTGCCCGAGGAGCTGCAGACGACCGACGGGCAGCCGACGAACGCGCTGCTCGGCTTCACGAACATGCTGTTCAAGCTCCTGTCCGACTACCGCCCCCGCGGCGTGGCGGTTGCGTGGGACACGAGGCCGGTACATCGCACCGAGATCGCCGAGACGTACAAGGAGGGGCGCCGCCCGATGCCGGACCTGCTGCGCGAGCAGTTCCCGCACTTCCGGCCCATCGTGGAGGCGTTCGGCTACCGCAACCTCGAGTTCGAGGGCTGGGAGGCGGACGACGTGATCGCCACGCTGGCCACGCGCGCCGACGAGGCGGGGATCAAGACGTGCGTCGTCTCCACCGACCGCGACGCCTTCCAGCTCTGCTCCGAGAACGTGAGCCTGATGATGACCCCGCGCGGGGTGGCGGACGTCAACGTCTACACGCCCGAACGCGTCGAGCTGCGCTACGGCGTGCGACCCGACCAGGTGCCCGACTTCATCGGTCTCAAGGGGGACACGTCGGACAACATCCCGGGCATCCCGGGGATCGGCGACAAGACCGCCGGCCAGCTCATCGCGCAGTACGGATCGCTCGAGAGCGTGATCGAGCACGCCGGCGAGCTCTCGCCCGCTCGCGGCAAGGCGGTGAGCGAGCACGCCGACCAGGCTCGCGACTCGAAGCTCCTCGCGACGATGCAGCGCGACCTGCCGCTCGACGTCGACCCCGGTGAGCTCGTCTCCGCGCCGCCCGACCGCTCGCAGCTGAAGGAGATCTTCCGGCGCTTCGAGTTCCGGGCACTGCTGGGCCGGGTGGACACGCTGGACGAAGCCCTGCCGGCGGCAGAGCTTCGCCTGGAAGGGCAGGACGTCGCGTGGGAGAAGCCCTCCTGACGCCCGTCGTCGGCGCGTATCGGGGTCGCGTGGGCGGACGGGCGCGCCGCGATCGCCGCGGAGGGACGGCCGGTGCTGGTCACGGAAGCCCCCCTGGGCGACCTCGGGCGCGCCCTCTCCGCGGCCGAGATCGTCACGCACGACGCGAGGACGCTCCGGCTCGGTCGCGCACCCAGCGACGACACGCTGCTCGCCGCGTACCTCGTCGACCCGGGTCGTGCCGGCTACGAGCTCGACGATCTCGCGGCAGAGCACGGCATCGAGCTCGTGCCCGAACCGGCCGCGGAGGAGACGACCGCGGCACTCGTTCGCCACGCGGAAGCCGCGCGGCGGCTGGCGCCCCTGCTGCGCGAGAAGGTGCGCGAGCGCGGGTCGGAGCCGCTCTACGACGAGATCGAGCTGCCGCTCACGGCCGTCCTGGCCGGGATGGAGGACGCCGGCGTCCGCATCGACACGTACCGCATGGGAGAGATCACGGCGCGGCTCACCGATCGCGTCGAGGAGCTCGAGGCGCAGGCTGTCGAGCTCGCGGGCGAGCCCTTTCAGCTGGGCTCGACGCCAGCAGGTGGCACGCGTCCTGTTCGACGTGCTCGGGCTGACGCCGGGCCGCAAGGGCAAGACCGGCTACTCGACGGACACGCGCGTGCTCCGCACGATCCGCCACGAGCACGCGATCGTCCCGGTGCTCGAGGAATGGCGCGAGCTGACGAAGCTCCTCAACACGTACCTCGTGCCGCTGCCGACGCTGATCGCCGATCGTGACGGCCGCCTGCACACGACCTTCAACCAGGCCGTCGCAGCCACCGGTCGTCTCTCGACCTCCAACCCGAACCTGCAGTCGATCCCGATTCGCACCGAGTCTCGGCCGCGAGATCCGCTCGGCCTTCGTCGCCGAGGACGGTCACCGGCTGCTCTCGGCCGACTACAGCCAGGTCGAGCTGCGCATCCTGGCGCACGTCTCGGGTGAGCCGGTGCTGCGGGAGGCGTTCGAGCGAGGCGAGGACATCCACGCGGCGACCGCGGCCGAGGTGCTCGGCAAGGAGCGGGCCGAGCTGACCCGCTCCGAGCGCGACGTGGCGAAGATGGTCAACTTCGGGATCATCTACGGCATCTCCGCCTTCGGGCTCTCCGAGAACCTGGAGATGCCGCGCGAGGAGGCGCAGGCGTACATCGACACCTACCTGCGCGCTTCCCGCGGGTGCAGGAGCTGATCCAGCGGACGGTCGCCCAGGCGGCCGCCGACGGCTACGTCACGACGTTGCTCGGCCGCCGCCGTCCGATCCCGGAGCTGCGCGCCTCGAACTGGCAGACGCGCTCGCTCGGCGAGCGTCTCGCGGTCAACACCGTCATGCAGGGCACCGCCGCCGACGTGATCAAGGTCGCCATGGTGCGGATCGACGACCGCCTGCGCGCGGAGGGCAGAAGCGCGCGCCTCGTGCTCCAGGTACACGACGAGCTGCTGCTCGAGGTGCCCGAGACCGAGATCTCCGGCGTCCGCGAGCTCGTGCGGGGCGAGATGGTGGGCGCCTATCCGCTCGACCCGCCGCTCGCCGTCGACGTCGGCGTCGGCGACAACTGGGCCGAAGCGAAGGGCTGAGGGCAGCATCGGCGCCCGCCGCAGGCGGGCGCCGATTCCGCAGCGGGTGCCTGCCTTCAGGCAGGCACCGGGGTTCGTCCGATGAGCAGCTGCGGTCCAACCTCGGGGCCACGCGCGGTCGGCCGCATTCGTGGCAAAACGAACGATCGTCGCCCGCTTGCCAGGGCCGGCGCCGAGCGCAGCTTTCCCCTGCACGTTCCCTCCATCGAGCGGATTACCGGCTCGCATACCCAGCTATACTCCGCCCTCCACATGGCAAACGAAACCGTCGAAAAGCCTCAAGGAGTAGAGGAAGGCGTCTGGACGACCGGTCCCGACGGCGAGCTCGTCCCCGACTACGACAGCACGTTCCCCACCATCAACGAGGGTGAGGTCGTGCACGGAACGGTCGTGCGCGTCGACAAGGACGAGGTGCTCGTCGACATCGGCTACAAGTCCGAAGGCGTCATCCCGGTCGCCGAGCTCTCCATCCGGCGCAACGTCAACCCGTCCGACGAGGTCTCCGTGGGCGAGGAGATCGACGCGCTCGTGATGACGAAGGAGGACGCCGAAGGACGGCTCATCCTCTCCAAGAAGCGGGCGCGGTTCGAGCTCGCCTGGAAAGCGATCGAGGCCGCCGAGACGAGCGGTGAGCCCGTCAACGGTCGCGTGATCGAGGTCGTCAAGGGCGGCCTCATCCTCGATCTGGGCGTGCGCGGGTTCCTGCCGGCGTCGCTGGTCGACATCCGCCGGGTGCAGGACCTGGACGAGTTCCTCGGCAAGGAGCTCCGCTGCAAGGTGATCGAGCTCAACCGCTCGCGAAACAACGTCGTCCTCTCGCGGCGCGCCGTGCTCGAGGACGAGCGCAAGGAGATGCGCCAGGCGATCCTCGACCGGCTCAACCCCGGCGACGTGGTCGAGGGGACGATCTCCAACATCGTCGACTTCGGCGCGTTCGTCGACCTCGACGGCATGGACGGCCTGATCCACATCTCCGAGCTGTCGTGGTCGCACGTCAACCACCCCTCCGAGGTGCTCGAGATCGGCCAGACCGTGCAGGTGAAGGTGCTCGACATCGATCGCGACCGCCAGCGCATCTCGCTCGGGCTGAAGCAGACGCAGACCGATCCCTGGCAGCAGGTGCTCGACCACTACGGCGAGGGCGACGTCGTCGAGGGACGCGTCACGAAGGTGGTCACCTTCGGCGCCTTCGTCGAGATCCTGCCGGGTGTCGAGGGGCTCGTGCACATCTCCGAGCTCGCTGCGCACCACGTGGAGAACCCGCGAGAGGTCGTCTCGCAGGGCGACCCCGTCAACGTGCTCGTGCTCGAGATCGACGGTGAGCGCCGCCGCCTCTCGCTCTCGCTGAAGCGGGTCGAGGAGGGCGCCGAGCCGCTGCCGCGACCCGATGGTGCCCCGTCCGTGCACGACACGCCGACACCCGATCTGAAGCTGTCCGAGGAGGCGTTCCCGCAGTCCGCCGCCGCGGCGCCCGAGCTCGACGCCGGCGACGCGTTCGCACCCGAGGCGCCCGAGCCCGACGCGGCGACCGAGGCCGAGGCCGAGGTCGAGGCGGATGCCGAAGCCGAGGTAGAGGCGGAGGCCGAGGTCGAGGCGGAGGCCGAGGTCGAGGCGGAGGCCGAGGTCGAGGCGGAGGCCGAGGTCGAGGCGGAGGCCGAGGTCGAGGCGGAGGCCGAGGTCGAGCGGAAGCGAGGTCGAGGAGGCCGAGGTCGAGGCGAGGCGAGGTCGAGGCAGAGGCCGAGGTCGAGGCGAAGTCGAGCCGAGCCCGAAGCCGAGCCGGAGCTCGTGGTCGTCACCGACGTCGCCGAGGTCGGGGCAACGGACGCCGACGCCGGCGCTGACACCTCCTCCGAGGCCGACGAGCCCGCGTAGGGGCGAGGCCTGCCTCGCCCCGAGCCACGACGTCCGATCGCTGTCGCGATCACGGGCGGCATCGGGGCGGGCAAGACATCAGCCCTCGCGGCATTCCGCGCCCGCGGCGCGGCGACGGTCTCGAGCGACGAGATCGTGCACAACCTGCTCGCCACCGACGACGGCGTCCGAGAGGCACTGGTGGAGCGCCTCGGTGCCGAGGTGCTCGGCGCCGACGGGCGCCCGGACCGCGCGCGCATCGCCGGCGTGGTCTTCGGCGACCCGGACGCGCTGCAGTGGCTGGAGGCGCTGCTCCATCCGCTCGTGTCGCGGGAGTACCTCGACTGGCGTGACCAGCTCGCCCGGCTCGACGATCCTCCTGCCGTGTGCGTGACCGAGGTGCCGCTGCTCTACGAGGTCGGGGCGGAGGAGCGCTTCGACCGGGTGATCGTGATCACGGCGCCCAGGCAGCTGCGAGAGCAGCGCCGCCGCGTCCCACGCGACAGTCGCGACGACCGTCTGCTCGCCGACTCCGAGAAGATCGCGCGTGCGGACTACCACTACGTGAACACCGGCACGTTCGAGGATCTCGACCGGTTCGTGGTGGGCGTGCTGCAGGAGTTGGCGGGCGTGGATCGGGCTGCGCACGATTCACCCCCGTGAGGCTCAAGGCTCTCGTCGTCGCCGCGGCGGTCGTTGCGCTCGTTGCCGCCGCGCTCGCGGTCTGGAGGTCGGAGCCGGTCTGGCTCGATCGCCTCCGCTACCCGCTGCGCTACGAGGCGATCGTCGCGGCGCATGCGCGCAACTACGACCTCGACCCGGCGCTGCTCGCGGCCGTGATCTACACCGAGAGCCGCTTCCGTGCCGACGCCCGCTCGTCCGCGGGCGCCCTCGGCCTGATGCAGCTCCTCCCCGAGACCGGCCGGGCGATCGCGTTGCGCACCGGAGGCGACCGTTTCGTGGTCAGCGACCTGCTCGACCCGGAGATCAACGTCCGCTACGGGTCGTGGTACCTGCGCGAGCTGACGCGGAAGTACGACAGCACCCGCACGGCGCTCGCCGCGTACCACGCCGGTCAGGGCAACGTCGACCGCTGGCGCGAGCAGGGTGTGGGTGTCCAGTTTCCGGAGACGCGTGCATACGTGGCCGACGTGCTCGCCGTCGTTCCGGTCTACCGCAGGGCCTACCGGGACGAGCTCGGCCTCGTAAGCCCGGGTCGGAGGCAGCCGGCCGTCAGCGGCCGCGGATCGCGTCACCGACGAGCAGCACGACGACATCCGGGTCGGGCGGCTCGAAGCCGAATCCGCGCTGGACGACGATGCCGTCGAGCACCAGCCCGAGAAAGCGTCCGATCTGCTCCTCCGTGAGGTCGTCGCGGATCGCACCGGCTGCCTGCTGATCCTCGAGCTTCGTCCGCACGCGCGCCCGGATGTCAGGGGCCGCGCGCTCCTTCCACCGCTCGCGGAACGCCTCGTCGGATCTGAAACGGCGTCCGAACTCGAGGTAGACCGCGAGCCAGTCGGCATCCTCCTCGGTCATGGCGCGCACGAGGGCTTCGAAGCCCTCTTCCGCGAACAACCCGAGCAGCCGCTCGTTGTCCCGTCGGGCGAGCTCCACGAACAGCTCCTCCTTGGACGCGAACCAGTTGAAGATCGCGCCCCGCGAGAGCCCGATCTCCTCCTCCAGCCGCGTCACGGTCGCGCCCTCGTAGCCATGCCGGGCGAAGCAGCGGCGTGCGCCGGCCAGGATGCGCTCCATGCGCTGCTGCTTCTCCGTCTCGCTGATCTTCGGCATCGAGAGCCCGGACTTTACAAAACAGTACGTCCGTCTTATTATGCTGGCCGTGCGCGACGAGAGGATCAGCCGCTACGCCGAGCTGCTCGTGGACACCTGTCTCGGCGTGCAGCCCGGCTGGCAGGTGGTCGTCTACGGCACACCGGAAGGGAGGCCGCTCGTCGAGGAGATCGTGCGCACGATCGGACGACGCGATGCGTATGCACTGCTGCGCGTGACCTTCGGCGGCAACGCGGGCGGCCCGCGACAGTGGGTCGCCGAGGCGCCGCTGGAGCGGCTCCGAGAGGCTCCGTCGCTCGAGTTGAACACGCTCCTCAACGCCGACGCGCTCATCGTCGTCGACGCACCGGAGAACACACGGGACGGGACGGCGATCACCGTCGATCGCCTCCGGGCGCTGCAGGAGGCCCTGCTGCCGCTCACCGAGCGCGTCACGCGCGACGAGGTTCCGTGGGTCGGATGTCAGTTCCCGACGCCGGCGCTCGCCCAGGACGCGGGGATGTCGACCGACGAGTTCGCCGAGTTCCTGTACGCAGCGTGCCTGCTCGACTGGGACGCCGAGCGCGAGCGCATGCGCACGTACGCCGACGTCTTCGACGCGGCCGCCGAGGTGCGGATCGTGGGCGACGAGACCGACCTCACCCTCGGGATCGAAGGACGGTCGATGCTCGTCGACGCGGGCGGCGCCAACATCCCGGGTGGCGAGTTCTTCTGCTCGCCGGTCGAGGACTCCGCCACGGGCACGATCTCGTTCACCGAGTTTCCGGCCGTCTATCAGGGCCGCGAGCTCAAGGGCATCCGGCTTCGGTTCGAGGCCGGTCGCGTGGTCGACGCGTCGGCGGAGACGAACGAGGACTTCCTGGTGGAGACGCTCGACACCGACGACGGCGCCCGGCGGCTGGGCGAGCTCGGCATCGGCTGCAACCCGGGCATCACGCGCTACATGCGGAACACGTTGTTCGACGAGAAGATCGACGGCACCGCCCACGTCGCTCTCGGCAAGGGCTTCCCGCACCTCGGCGGGAGCAACGAGTCCGGCGTGCACTGGGACATCGTCAAGGACCTGCGCACGCCCGGGTCGCGGATCGAGCTGGACGGCGAGGTCGTGCAGCGCGACGGCACCTGGCTGGTGTGACCGCGGGGCGGTCGCCGCTCCGCCAGCGACCGATCGTCGCGCTCGTCGCGGCCGAGATCGTCTCCTCGCTCGGCTCGCGGATGACGTTTCTCGCCCTGCCCTGGTTCGTGCTCTCGACGACCGGCTCGGCGACCAAGATGGGCGTCGTCCTCGCCGCCGAGCTCGTCCCGGTCGCCGTCCTCGGGATCCCGTCCGGCACCGTCGTCTCGCGGCTCGGCGCCCGCCGGACGATGGTGCTCTCCGATCTGGCCCGCGTGCCGCTCCTCGTCTCGATCCCGCTCCTGCACGCGCTCGGCTGGCTGAGCTTCCCGCTGCTGCTCGTGATCGTCGCGCTCGTCGGCGTGTTCATCGCGCCCTACTTCTCCTCGCAGCGGCTGGTGCTGCCCGAGCTCGTGGGCGACGACGAGCACGTGGTCGCGCAGGCGAATGCGGTGATCGAGGGCGCCCAGCGCACGACCTCGCTCCTCGGCCCGGCGCTCGCCGGCCTCCTGATTGCCTCGTTCAGCGCGCCGACCGTGCTCTACATCGACGCGGCCACGTTCCTGGTCGCGTTCCTGGTGATCGCGCTCTTCGTGCCCTCGCGACCGCCTCTACCGGCGACCGACGACAGCCGCGGCGTGCTCGCAGGCATCCGCTTCCTGCTGCGTGACCGGCTGCTGCGCGTCCTCGGCCTGACGGCGCTCGTCGCCAACGGCCTCGGTCAGATGCTGATCGCCGGGCTCACCGTGCTCGCCTTCGAGGACTTCGGCGGCAGCTCTCGGGTGGCCGGGGCGTTCTTCGCAGCATTTGGCGCGGGTGCGGTGGTCGGCAGCGTTGTCGCCGTGCGCGTCGTCGGCCGCTACGACCCGCTCCGGCTCGGTGCGGTGTCGTTCGTGGCACTGACGCTGCCGGTGTTCGCGCTCGCGTTCGAGCTGCCGGTCGCGGGTGTGATGGCGGCGCTCGCGCTCTCGTCGCTGTTCGGCCCGCTGGTCAACGCACCGCTGATCGGCGTGATCACCACGCGCACGCCCGAGGCGTTGCGCGCCAAGGTGATGACGGCGGTGCTGACGACTGCGATGCTCGCCGGCCCGGTCGGCCTGCTGCTCGCCGGCCCGCTGCTCGAGGCGTGGGGGCCGCATCCCGTCTTCCTGCTCGTCGCGATGGGGCAGCTCCTGGCGACGATCCCGTTCGCCGCCGTCGCGTTTCGCACGCCGAGCGATGGTCTTTCAGCGTCGCCCCTGATCACCGAGAACGTGGCGGGCCGGTCGGGCAAGTGAGGCCGGCCGGGCCGCGCGCGACAACGTGCCCTGGGCCAACGCGGGCAATTCGCGCGTTCGACGCCTCGCGGCCGCGAAGCGGACGCCTTCAGGTGTTGCGCGGCTGGAATCCGCGTGAGCGGATTCCGGCCTGGCGCAGATCACGTTCCGGGCAGCTCGCGGAAGAGGACGATCGTGTACGCGTCCTCGACCGTCGGGAACCACGGCGGCGGCAGGTACTGCAGGTCGGGCTGGTAGCCGTAGTCGCGGGTCTGGAACATCGTCAGCGAGCCACCGTTCTTCGTCGCAGAGGAGCCGCGGAAGATCATGTTGTTGTGGTCGCCGTCCTGGTTGTACGTCTGCCAGGTGCCCGTCTGGGCGAGCACCGAGCACTGCCAGCTCATGTTGCTCGGCACCCACTCGGCGATCGTCACGTCGGTCGTCGCGGCGAGACCCAGCACGTCGTCCGAGTCGGACACGACGTCGATGTCCCCGCCGACGACGATGTCGACCGTCGATGCCACCGTGACGCGACCGTTGACGATGCCCGAGACGAGCGCCGTCTGGTCGGTGTAGATGGCGCCGTTCGACGGCACGGGCTAGTTGCTGAGCGCGCCGCAGACCGGCGGCTGGTCGGCGACGTCGAGCCCACCGCTCTTCGTGCACGGCTGCACGTCGAAGGTGCCGTTGTTCTTGAACACGATCTTCCACGCGGCCTTGCTCGTGTCGTTGAAGTACCGGCCGCCCGACTGCGCGGCGCTCTTCACGTCGACGAACGAGGTGACGAAGTTGGCGAAGTTGATCGGGTTCATCACCGAGTCGATGTCGGGGCTCGTGTCGTCGTCGTAGATCGTCGCCCCGCTGGTCAGGTTGTAGCCACCGGTGATCTGACCCTGGGCGTACATGTTCGCCGCCGCGGTGCCGTCATGATCGATGTCGCCGTTGGCGTAGATCTTCCCGTTCGTCGTCGCGCCGGCGCCCCAGGAGACGTTGCCGTCGACGACGCGGTAGAAGTCGGCGAGCGAGGAGGGGCGGATCTTCGTCTCGACGACACGCGTCTCGGTCGTGCTCCCCGTCCGCCGGCCGGTGGAGAGGATCCGCAGCGTCGGGTCGAGCGCGCTGGGCGAGGTGATCTGGAGGCTGTACTCGTAGCCGTTCGCCAGCGTTCGCCAGGCGTTGAAGCCGCGGGGTACGTCCAGTTGAGCCCGTAGTTCCAGGCGGAGCCGGCCGCGACGTTCGTGCCGCCGGGCTCCTGCCTGGTCGCCTCCGCAGCATGCACCTGGTGCAGGTAGTAGAGCCGGTCGTCGACCATCTTCGCGATGTAGTCCTCGACGCCGGCCTCGGCCGCCTGGTACGCGGCCTCACGCCGCGTGTTCTGGCCGGAGCGGGTCTGCTCGTTCGACGCAAGCGCCATCAGCGTCACGGAGAGCACGGCCAGGACGGTCGTGAGCAGGACGACCATCACGAGGGCGAACCCGTCCTCACGGTGCACGTGGCTCATGATCGGCTTCATATGTCTGACCTCACAGTCACTCGCTCGGTGAACCTGGTGCTGCGACCGCGGTTCGTCCGCACGGTGAAGTCGAGCTGGGCGCCCGTGACCGCGCTGGCCGTTGTCGTCGTGCTCCCGTTCGCGTCGTAGAAGGTGAACGGCGCCGCCGTGGTGATGTTCGTGACGAGCGTCCGGTAGGGGCCGACGACGCCTGTACCGGGCCAGACCCAGGGCCAGCCGTTGGTATCCGTCGAGAACACGTCGGCGCGCTGCAGCTGGCCGCCCGAGATGCGGTACGACACCCGGCGCAGGCGCAGCGGGTTCTGCCGGTCGGGCGTCGTGAACGTGATCTGCGTGCCGGACGTCACGTTCTCGATCGGCGAGGTCGGGTTGAGGAAGGTCGGGTCGCCGTTGTAGGCCTGGCGAAAGTCGCTCGCGAACCGGTCGAGCGACGCGCGTGTCTCGGCCTGGAGGGTGATGCTGTCCGAGATCGTCGCGCTGTGGTTGACGACGCTCGAGAAGATCGCGGCGAACGCCATGCCGATGAAGGCGAGCACGACGATCACGACCAGCAGCTCCGAGAGACTGAAGCCGCGCTCGCAGCTGCGCAGGCGCGCAAGGAGAGCTTTCACGGGACGTTCACCGTGATGACCGAGTTCCCCGAGACCTGGGTGTTGAGCGCCTGGCCGGTTCCCGTGGCCGACGCGTTCCAGGCCGTGACCGTGTAGCAGGAGATGGGCGCGGTCGTGCACGGGTTGCCGGTCTGCGGGACGTCGAACAGGGCGTTTCCGCTGCCGTTCGTGACGCCCGTCAGGTAGTAGCCGGGCGACGGCCCGCCCTGCACGTCGACGCGCGTACCGATCACGGGGCTACCGCTCTTGCGCACCTGCACGGTCAGCCCTCTCGTCGCGAGCGCGCTGCCGAGCGTCGTCGTGAACGTTGTCGAGAGCGTCGTCGGATAGCCGGAGGGGACGCTCGCCGTCGTCGACGGCGCGTAGTAGCGCGACGGGCCGGGCGAGGTCTCCTTGAGCACGCCGATGGTGTACGAGACACCCGGGATGATCTTCTCGCTGCCGCTCGCGTTCGAGATCGTCGTGATCGTGTAGGTGCCGCTGAAGCCGCACCCGATGTTCTTCCGCTCCGACCGGCGGGACGACCCGACGTAGATCCAGAAGTTGATGCAGGTGCCGGCGGGCTCTCCCTGCGTGGGGTTGGGGATGTTCACGAAGATCGTGGCCGGCTTGAAGAGGCGGATGCCGGTGTTCTTGGTCTGGGCGGGTGCGAGCGCGAAGCGAGCTGCTGTGCCGGGTGGGAGATCCTCCGGCATCGTGTCGTACCCGGCGAGCGCCGCGGTGACGTTGTAGAAGGGCTGGGCGCCCGTGGTCGGCGTGAGCGCCGGGAAGGTCACCACACCGGTTGCGCCCGTGATGTCGCTCAGCGGCGCGCTCGGCCCCGCTCCCAGCGAGACGGTCGCGTTCTCGAGCGGCGTGCTCAGGGCGTAGTCGGTGATGGTCGCGTTGATGATCGCGTTGTTGATGCCGCCGTACGGCGCGCGCGTCGACGGCGCCACGTACGTCACGGAGCGGATCAGCTGCTTGCTGTCCAGGTTGCGCGTGACGGTGACCGTGATCCGCTTGTAGTTGGCGGCCGTCGCGTAGCTGGTCGGAGTGGGGTCGTTCATCCACGCGATCTGCGTCGCCATAGTCCCCGTCGTGCCGGTGCCGCCGACGGTGAGGCTGATCTGCTTGCTCGCCTCGGCGGCGGGGATGGTGCCGGAGGGGTTGCCGCCGACGAAGCCCAGGTTCGTGTAGGGATAGCGCCGGATCTTCTCGATCTGCGTCAGGGCCTCTTCCTTGGCGAGCGTCTTCTGCCGCGTGAGCGAGTGCTGCTTGACGCCGGAGGCGAGGAGGCCGGCAAGACCGGTCGCCACGATGAGGAAGATCACCATCGCGATGGTGGCCTCGATCAGGGTGAAGCCTCGCTGATCGTAGGCGAGGCTAGGCCGTCTCGAGACGAGTAGAGCCGGAGCGCGCTGCATGTGCATCTGCGCTCAAGCTAGTCGGCATATTGCCAAACGAGCCGTCCCCCGTCGGGGGGATATTCCTCCGATTACCCTCGAACGGGCGAGCGGCGACGCGGTCGGGAAGCCGATCACCGTGCGCCCGTGAACGGAACACGCGTTCGCGCTGGCTAGGCTGTCCTCCGTGAACGAGTTGCGGGTCACCTCGGACTACCGGCCCACCGGCGACCAGCCACGGGCGGTGGGCGAGATCGCCGCGTCGGTCGCGGCGGGGAACCGCTTCCAGACGATCCTCGGCGCGACCGGTACCGGGAAGACCGCCACGATGGCCTGGGCGATCGAGAAGCTCCAGCGGCCGGCGCTCGTGATCGCGCACAACAAGACGCTCGCTGCACAGCTCTGCAACGAGTTCCGCGAGTTCTTCCCCGGTAACGCGGTCGAGTACTTCGTCTCGTACTACGACTACTACCAGCCGGAGGCCTACGTGCCTCAGGCCGATCTCTACATCGAGAAGGACTCGTCGCAGAACGACGACATCGCCCGGCTGCGGCTCGGCGCCACGTCCTCGCTGCTCACACGGCGCGATGTGGTCGTGGTGGCCTCGGTGTCGTGTATCTACGGCCTTGGCTCACCCGAGGAGTGGCGTGAGCGCGTGTTGGTGCTCGAGGTGGGGGAGACGCACGACCGCGACGAGGTGCTGCGGATGCTCGTCGAGAGTCAGTACGTCCGCAACGACACCGTGCTCGGCCGCGGCCGCTTCCGGGTCAAGGGCGACGTGGTCGAGGTGCAACCGGCGAGCGCCGAGACCGCCTACCGGGTCTCGTTCTTCGGCGACGAGGTGGAGCAGATCACGCACTTCGACCCGCTCACCGGCGAGGTGCTCTCCAAGCTCGACAACCTCGCCATCTGGCCTGCCACCGAGTACGTCACCTCGAAGCCGACCGTCGAGCGCGCCGTGGACGAGATCCGCGCCGAGCTGGAGCAGCAGGTGGCCCGGTTCGAGGCGGACGGGCGCCCGCTCGAGGCGCACCGCATCCGACAGCGCACGGAGTACGACATGGAGATGATGAAGGAGCTCGGGTTCTGCTCCGGGATCGAGAACTACTCGCGGATCCTGGAGGGCAGGGCACCGGGGACGCACCCCTTCACCTTGATCGACTACTTCCCCGAGGACTTCGTGTGCTTCGTCGACGAGTCGCACCAGACCGTGCCGCAGATCGGGGGCATGTACGAGGGCGACCGGTCGCGCAAGCAGACGCTGATCGACTACGGGTTCCGGCTGCCGTCGGCGCTCGACAACCGGCCGCTGCGGTTCGACGAGTTCCTCGGGAAGGTAAACCAGCTCGTGTTCGTGTCGGCCACGCCGGGCGCGTTCGAGCTGCGCCGCTCGACGGTCGTGGCCGAGCAGCTGATCCGGCCCACCGGGATCGTCGATCCCGAGGTGGAGCTGCGCGCGACGAAGAACCAGATCGACGACCTGCTCTCGGAGATCCGCCGTCGCGAGGAGGTGGGCGAGCGGGTGCTGGTGACGACGCTGACGAAGAAGATGGCCGAGGACCTGACCGACTACCTGCTCGAGGCTGGCGTCAAGGCGCGCTACCTGCACTCGGAGATCGACACGCTGGAGCGGATCCAGATCATCCGCGAGCTGCGGCTGGGCGACTACGACGTGCTCGTGGGCGTCAACCTGCTGCGCGAGGGGCTCGATCTGCCGGAGGTCTCGCTCGTCGCCGTGCTCGACGCGGACAAGGAAGGGTTCCTGCGTGGCAAGACCGCCCTCGTGCAGACGATCGGGCGCGCCGCGCGCAACGTGAACGGGCGCGTGCTGCTCTACGGCGACAAGCTGACCGAGGCCATCCAGGGCGCGCTCGAGGAGACGGGCCGGCGGCGTGAGGTGCAGCTGGCGTACAACGCCGAGCACGGGATCACGCCGGAGACGATCGTGAAGGGCGTCTCCGACATCGCCGAGCTGCTCGCGCTCGAGTCACCCAACGTGCCCACGCGGCGCCGTCGCGGCAAGACGGAGGTCGAGGGCATGTCACGCGACGAGCTCGAGAAGCTCGTGATCACGCTCGAGGAGGAGATGTACGTCGCCGCCGAGGAGCTCCGCTTCGAGTATGCGGCCAAGCTGCGAGACGAGATCAAGGATCTCCGCCGCGAGCTGAGCGCGCTCGCCGCGATGCCCGGCTGACGCGTCGGCGCAACCAGCCCGCCTGCGGGGTTCCAGGCACCGGACTGGTGCAGGGCACCGCCCTCCAGGTACCGTCAGGTGCATGTGCAGAAACATCAAGACGCTTCACAACTTCGAGCCTCCCGCGACGGACGAGGAGGTGTACTCCGCGGCGTTGCAGTACGTGCGCAAGATCGCGGGCACGCAGAAGCCCTCGCGTGCGAACGAGGCAGCCTTCGAGCGTGCCGTCGAGACGGTCGCGAGCGCCTCGCGGCGCCTGCTCGCCGACCTCGTCACGAGCGCACCGCCTCGTGACCGCGAGCGGGAGGCAGCACGGGCCCGGGCACGCGCCGAGCAGCGGTTTGCCCGGTCTGCATAGGCGCTAACGTTCCCCGCCGCTCGCGCCGATACCGGTGAGGTGAGCCGGCGGCCGCTGCACCTCTTGGCGCTTGCAGCCTTCGCCACCCTGACGCCGGTGGCCGCTATCGCGTTCTTCGGTCAGGACAGCGTGGACTTCGGTGGGTGGGCGCATGTGATCGGCGTCTCGGTCGGTGCGGCCATCGCGACCGTCGCAGCGCTCGCCCTGACGATCGCCGGCGCGCGCGAGCGCGACGGGCGGGCCGTGCTCGTGGGCTGTGCCTTCTCGGTGATGGCTGCGCTGCTGTTCCTGCACGGCCTCACGACACCGTACGTCTGGTTCGAGCCGAACGGCGTCGTCGCGCTCACGGGCGGCCTCACGCTGCCCATCGGAGGCGCCCTCCTGGCGCTGTCGGCGCTGCCGGCGGTCGGCCGGCCGGGTGCTGTGCGACCCCTTCTGTGGATGCTCGCTCTCCTGGTGACCCTCGTTCTCGGGCTCGGGGTCGCAGCGCTGGTCAGGCCCGCGCTGGTGCCGTCGATCCCCGAGCCGCGGAGCCCCGAGGCGATGCTGTTGATGGCCGCGGGGCTGGGTATCTTCGCGCTCCTGCTCCTGCGTGCGCTGCGCACGTTCCGGCTGACGCACCGCGCGACGGACCTCCTCGTCGGCGTCGGCATCGTCTGGCTCGCCGCCGCTCTCGTTCCTGCCCTGGTGCTCGACTACACGAACCTCGGCTGGTGGCTGGGTCACGGCTTCGAGCTGGTCGGCATCACACTGGTCGGCGGTGCCGTCGCCTTCGACCTCTATCGCGGCTCCGGCATGTCGAGGCCGCTGGTCGGAGACCTACGCGCGGTGGAGCTCGTCACCCAGGAAGAGGCGTTCCTCGGCTCGCACGTGCGCGCGTTGCTGGTCTCCCTGGCCGAGAAGGACGCATCGACGGAGGAGCACACGCGCCGCGTTGCGCTCCGCTCGGTCGAGGTCGGTGAGGAGCTCGGCCTCCCCGCCTCGCGCCTCCGCGGCCTTGCGCTCGGTGGCCTGCTGCACGACATGGGCAAGCTGTCGGTCCCCGGCGAGGTGCTGCGCAAGCCGGGCGGCCTGGACGACGACGAGTTCGCGCTCGTCAAGCGGCATCCGCAGGCCGGCGTTCGGCTTCTGCGCGATCTCGGAGGCTTCTCCGACGTGGCCCTCGAGCTGGTGCGACACCATCACGAGCGACTCGACGGCTCGGGGTATCCGGACGGCATCTGCGGCGAAAACCTCGATCTCGACACCCGCATTCTCGCGGTGTGCGACGTCTACGACGCGCTCGTCTCACCCCGCGTCTACCGCGAGGCGTGGAGCCACGAGCGCGCGATCGCGCTCCTGCGCGACGAAGCGCTGTTCGACCAGCGCTGCGTCGCGGCGCTCGAGCGAGTGATCGGCCGCGAGCGGGCCTCGGGCCTCGCCGTCGCAGTCTGACGCCCGGCGCAGGGCGGATCGTTCGCCCCTACGCGGTGACCGGGCTGCCGAACTTCTGCTCCAGGTACCGGAGGTACGGCTCAGGGTCGATCGGGCCGCCGGCGACTCGCTCGATCGTCTCCGCGGGCTCGAACCGGCTCCCCAGGGCGTAGAGATGCTCGCGCAGCCACTCGTAGATGGCTGCGAAGTCGCCGCGCTCGATCATCTCGTCGGTATCGCCGACGTCCTCGCGCAGCCGCTCCCAGATCTGCACCGAGATCACGTTCCCCAGCTGGTAGGTCGGGAAGTAGCCGAAGCCGCCGAACGACCAGTGCACGTCCTGGAGGCAGCCGAGCCGGTCATCGGGCACCGTGAGCCCGAGGTACTCCTGGAAGCGCGTGTTCCAGGCGTCCGGTAGGTCGGCCGTCGAGAGCCGGCCCGAGAGGAGATCCTGCTCCAGCTCGAAGCGCAGGATGATGTGGAGCCCATAGCTCGTCTCGTCCGCGTCGACCCTGATGAACCCCGGCCGGACGCCGTTGACCGCGCGGTGGAAGCGTTCCAGCGACACGTCGCCCAGCACGTCGGCGTGTGCGGCCTGCATACGCGGGTAGAACCAGCGCCAGAAGGGCAGCGAGCGGCCCACGACGTTCTCCCAGAGGCGGCTCTGCGACTCGTGCAGCGCGGACGAGCAGCCGTGGGCGAGCGGGCTGCGGGCGAGCTGCGGATCGACACCGTGCTCGTAGAGGCCGTGACCCGCTTCGTGCATGGTCGAGAACAGCGAATGCCCCGTGAGGTCGTCCTCCGCGTAGCGGGTCGTGAGCCGTACGTCGGTGACCGAGAAGCTGGTGCAGAACGGGTGCACGCTCGGATCGAGGCGAAATGCGCTCGGTTCGGCGCCGAACGCCTGCATGAGCTCGAGTGAGAGGGCGTGCTGGGCCTCCCGCGAGAACGGCCCACCGGCGAACGGCTCGGGCGCGACGTCGCGGGCGTTCCCGACGAACTCGATCAGCGACGGCTTGAGCCGGTCGAAGACCGTGCGCACCTCGGCGGTCTTCATGCCGGGCTCGAAGTCGTCCAGAAACACGTCGTACGGCTCGTCGGCCGGTGGGAAGCACGCGAGGTAGCGCAGCTTGAGCTCGAGGATGCGGTCGAGCCAGGGGCGGAAGGAGCCGTAGTCCGACTCGGCGCGCGCAGTGACCCACACGTGGTGAGCCTCGGCGGTGACGTGGGCGATCTCGGCGGCGAGCTCGGTCGGCACACGGGTCGCCTTGTCCCAGTCGCGGCGGGTGACACGGATCAGGCAGGCGTCCAGGTCGTCGTGCGGCAGGGACTCCTCCAGCGGTCGCAGCTCCTCGAGCAGCCTGCCGATCTCGTCGCTCGTGAACATGTCGTGCTGGAGCGTCTCGAGGGTGGTCAAGTGGTCGGCGCGAGCCTCGGCGCCACCCTCCGGCATCATCACCTGGTGATCCCATTCGAGCACCGCCCTGGCGGTCTGCAGGTCTGAGACCTGGGCGAGCAAGCGCTTGAGCTGGGCGAGCGTGTCGGACACTGCAGGATCCTCCTCGGAGACGAATGGAAATCTAGACGACTGGCTCGGCGCCGATCTGGGTATCGCGCACCCAGACAGGATGGTCTGCGGCTGCCAACAGCTCCGCGTCTCCCGCGGAGTCGCCGTATGCCCAAAGCTCCGCTTCGGCGAGGGAATGCTCGTGAAGCCATTCACGCAGCCGGCGAAGCTTCTCCGGGCCGCGGCAATTGAGTCCGTCCAAACGGCCGGTGCAGCGACCGCTTGCATCGACCTCGAGCCGAGTCCCGATCACACCGTCCACTCCGAGCAGCGCCCCGAGCGGTCGCAGATAGACCTCATACGACGCAGAGACGAGCACGACTCGATGGCCGAGCTCGCGATGCCTGCGTAGCCGCGCGCCCGTGTCCGCACGGAGAATGGAGCCCGGGATGTCCCGGGCGAACGGCTCTGCCTCCCGTAGCACGTGCTCAAACGCGACGCCCGCCAGCGCTTCCGTGGCCAGCGCTTTCAACCGGTCGTTGTCGCCGCGCAGGAGTGCTGCGGCGATGCCGAAGGGGTGCCGCGCGATCGTGCGTGCGAGGCGCCAGCGAGCTACGCGCCAGAGAAACGGGGTGACGCGGTCGCCGGTCGTGAGCGTTCCGTCGACGTCGAAGGCGGCGACCACGGGCCGGGTGTCGGTGCGTGACGCGGGCACGAGCCGAACGAGGCTATACAGTTCAGGGTGATGTCCGACGGCCCCGAGATCTTCGACGATCTCTACCTCGGCCTGCAGGCCGGCGGCGCGAGGCGCAAGCAGCGGCGCGGGGAGGAGCTGACCGAGGAGGAGGCCGCGGCGATCGGCCACTGGCGCGGCCTGTCGTTGTGGCGCAGGGCGATCGCGGTGGGAGCCTTCGCGCTCGGCACCTTCGGGCTCGGGTTCACGCTCGGCGGCCTCGTGTTCGGCCGCTGGCGCAAGGCCAAGGCGTAGGGCCGGCACGAACGGCGGGGTGAGGCTGAGCCCACCCGGGGCGAGATCACCCGCCGGTCAGACGCAGAGCTCGGTCGACCAGTCTTCGTGCCCGCGATCGAGCTGGCACCGCTGCGACCATTGGGCGCGCACGAGGCGCCAGCCGTCGCCGACAGGCTCGAGCACCACCGACGTCCTCCGGGCTGCGACCGAATCGTCGGCGAGACCGATGACCGTCACGATCGCCACCGTGTCGCCGTCGTCCCCCTTGCCGAGCGTGGCACCGACCTGCCCGCCTTCTTGCGCCACCGGGTGCGCGAACCGGATCGCGACGTCCGCCGCGCTCGTCTCCCAGGCTGCGTCCGCGGCCTCGAGGTACTCGTTGAAGGCCTCGACCTCGACGGCGCCGCTCGCGTCGAAACGCGGCGGCGGCGGCTCGGCCGGCGTGCTCGACGACGCATCGCCGCCACAGCCGGCGGCGGCCGGCAACAGCGCCGCCGCGCTCGACACGACGAGCACCCATCGGTGGCCGGGCATCACGGTCGGAGAGCTTAGCCAGCACGTGTGAGGACGCCGTGAGCGAACACTTGTTCGATCCGATTCGCCCGGGTAGACTCGGTGCGAGATGGCGGCAGAAGAGCTCGTGATCCACGGCGCCCGCGAGCACAATCTCAAGGACGTCACCGTCCGGTTGCCGCGGAACAGCCTCATCTGCATCACCGGTCTCTCCGGCTCGGGCAAGTCGTCGCTCGCGTTCGACACGATCTATGCGGAAGGCCAGCGCCGCTACGTCGAGTCGCTCTCCGCGTACGCCCGCCAGTTCCTGCAGATGATGGAGAAGCCCGACGTCGACTCGATCGAAGGTCTCTCCCCGGCCATCTCGATCGACCAGAAGACGACGTCGCGCAACCCACGGTCGACCGTCGGCACCGTGACCGAGGTGTACGACTACCTCCGCCTGCTCTACGCACGCGTCGGCCGTCCCCACTGCCCCGTGTGCGGGCGTCCGATCGCGGGGCAGAGCCTCGACCAGATCGTGGAGCAGGTGCTCGCGTTGCCCGAGGGCACGCGGTTCACCGTCAACGCGCCGGTGGTGCGGGATCGCAAGGGTGAGTTCCGGGACGTGCTCGAGGAGCTCCGCCTCGATGGCTTCACGCGCGTCAAGGTGGACGGCGAGCAACGGCTGCTCGAGGACGAGATCGTCCTCGACAAGAAGCTCAAGCACCAGATCGACGTCGTCGTCGATCGCCTCGTGATGAAGCCCGATCTCCGGCAGCGGCTGACGCAGTCGGTCGAGACGGCGGCAGCACTGGCTGAGGGTCTCGTCGCGATCGACGTCCTCGACGGCGACACGCTCCTCTTCTCGGAGAACTTCGCCTGCCCCGATCACGGCGTCTCGCTGCCCGAGCTCGAGCCGCGCATCTTCTCGTTCAACTCGCCGCACGGCGCCTGCCCGCGCTGCACGGGTCTCGGCTCCCAGCTCGAGGTCGACCCCGACCTGCTCGTGCCCGACACGTCGCTCTCGATCGCGGAGGGCGCCCTCGTGCCGTGGAGCGTCACGAACGGCGGCTTCTACGAGTCGGTCGTGCGTGCCATCGCCGACCGCTACGAGATCGACCTCGACGTCGCGTGGCGCGATCTGCCGAGGGAGGAGCAGGACCGTTTTCTGTTCGGCACGAACGGCGACCGGATCCTCGTCACCTACAAGAACCGCATGGGTCGCAAGCGCCAGTACGCGATGGCCTTCGAGGGGCTCGTCTCGAACCTGCAGCGGCGCTACCGCGAGACCGACTCGACGCAGCAGCGTGAGCGGATCGAGGAGTACATGTCGATGCGGCCCTGCCCCGAGTGTCACGGCGCCCGGCTCAAGCCCGAGGTGCTCGCCGTGACGGTCGGCGACAGCTCCATCCACACCTTCTCGCAGCGCTCCGTGACCCAGGCGCTGCTCTTCCTCGACGAGCTCGACCTGACGCCGACCGAGCAGCTGATCGGCCATCGCATCGTGAAGGAGATCCGCGAGCGGCTCACCTTCCTCGCCGACGTCGGCGTCGGGTACCTGCAGCTCGACCGGGCCGCCAAGACGCTCTCCGGCGGCGAGGCGCAGCGGCTGCGGCTCGCCACGCAGATCGGCTCGCAGCTCGTGGGTGTCCTCTACATCCTCGACGAGCCGTCGATCGGGCTGCACCAGCGCGACAACGATCGGCTGATCGGCACGCTCGAGCGCCTGCGCGATCTGGGCAACACCGTGCTCGTGGTCGAGCACGACGAGCAGATGATGCGCTCGGCCGACTGGATCGTCGACATGGGCCCCGGCGCCGGCGAGCACGGTGGCCATGTCGTGGCCCAGGGCGAGTCGGACGCGATCGCGGAGACGAAGGGGTCCGTCACGGGTGCGTTCCTGTCACGCGCCCGGAGCATCGCCGTGCCGCCGCGTCGCGTAGAGGATCGCGGCTCCTTCCGTGTCCTCGGGGCGGCCGAGCACAACCTGAAGGAGATCGACGTCGAGATCCCGATCTCCAAGTTCGTCTGCGTGACCGGCGTCTCCGGCTCGGGCAAGTCGACGCTCGTCAACGAGATCGTCTACAAGGCGCTCGCCAACCGGCTCAACCGCATGCGGACGAAGCCCGGCGCGCACGCGGCGGTGGAAGGGTTCGAGGCCTTCGACAAGGTGATCGACATCGACCAGTCGCCGATCGGCCGCACGCCCCGCTCCAACCCTGCCACGTACACCGATCTGTTCACGCACGTGCGCGAGCTGTACTCGCTCACGCCCGAGGCGAAGGTGCGCGGGTACAAGCCGGGACGCTTCTCGTTCAACGTGCGCGGCGGACGCTGCGAGGCCTGCAAGGGCGACGGGCAGATCAAGATCGAGATGCACTTCCTGCCCGACGTCTACGTGCCGTGCGAGACGTGCCACGGCCGCCGCTACAACAAGGAGACGCTCGAGGTGCGCTTCAAGGGCAAGTCGATCGCGGACGTGCTCGAGATGTCGGTCGAGGAGGCGCTCGAGTTCTTCGCCAAGATCCCCAAGATCCGGCGGCGGCTGCAGACGCTGCACGACGTCGGGCTCGACTACGTCCGCCTCGGGCAGCCGGCGACGACGCTGTCGGGCGGCGAGGCGCAGCGCGTCAAGCTGGCGGCCGAGCTCTCCAAGGTCGCGACCGGGCGGACGCTCTACATCCTCGACGAGCCCACCACCGGGCTGCACTTCGCCGACATCGAGAAGCTGCTCGAGGTGCTCCAGCGCCTCGTCGACTCGGGGAACACCGTGCTCGTGATCGAGCACAACCTCGACGTGATCAAGCAGGCCGACTGGGTCGTCGACCTGGGCCCGGAGGGCGGCGAGGACGGCGGCGAGCTGATCGCCGCCGGCACGCCCGAGGAGATCGCCGAGGTGGACGAGAGCTACACGGGGCAGTTCCTGCGCCGCGTGCTCGTGTCGCGCGCGGTCGCCGCCTGACCGGCCGGACGGCGGCATCGCGTCCCGCACGGACACCTCACGCGATCGCCTCGCGGACCCCGTCGATGCTGTCAAGGCGTTCGAGCCAGGGCACGGCGCCGAGTAGCTCGAAGATCTCGCGCGCCTCCACGAGGAGCGTCCCGGCCTCGTCGGTGCGATCCTCGCCGGCGAGCCTCTCCGCGTGCTCGAGGAGGGTGACGGCGAGCGGGAAGGGCACGGCCAGCTCGCGGAACTGCATCGCGGCGCCGGCGAGCTCGCGTTCCGCCTGCTTCGGCTCCGGGGCGAGATGCGCCCGAAAGCGGGTCGCCTGCGCCTGCAGGAACGGCGAGGACAGGCCGACCGGCAGCTCCTCGACCCACGCGACGAGCTCACGCGCCTTGTCGCGGTCGCCCAGCGCCAGTGCCGCCTCGACCGCGAGACCAAACGCCTCCTTGACGGGCTCGCTGCCGATCCCGAGCTCCGACCGCACGGCCAGCACCTCCTCCGCGGCCGCCATGCACCCTGTCATGTCGCCGCGCGCGAAGAGGAGGCCCGCGTGCCCGAGCCGCCACGCCGAGCGCTCCTGCGCATCGGCGGACTCCGCCGTCTCGCGCAACATCTCTACGATCCGTTCCGCTTCCTCGGGGACGCCGCGATGCACGTGAATCGGCACCCAGACGATCGGGAGCGTCGCGAACGCGAGTCTCGACTCGCGCCAGTCCTTCGGCACGTCACCCCGAGACCGGAGCACGTCGTCCCAGCGGCCGAGCGCGTAGAACGGATACAGCTGGCCGGCGAAGTTCTGCTCCCAGTAGTGGTTGCCGACACGATGGGCGAGGCGGACACCCTCCTGCACCATGTGCAGGGACTCCTCGTAGCGATCGACGCGGAGCAGCAGGTCGGCGAGGTTGTAGTAGGCGCGCAACGCAGCCGACGGCTTGTCGTGCTCGAGCGCGATCGCGAGGGCGTCGCGTAGGAGTGTCGACGCCTCGCGCGGGCGCCCGGACGAGGCGAGCGCGATGGCCTTCGTGTTCAGTGCCATCGAGAGCGTCTCGGGCAGCAAGAGCGCCTCCGCCGTCTGCAGTGCGGTCTCGATCCGCTGCAGCGCGAGCTCCGGGTCGCCTGCGAAGAACATGAACCGGCCCAGCTGCGCGGCCAGCGTGGCGAAGTCCGCGTCGGGCGTCTCCTGCGCCAGCGCCTGGAACGAGCGATCCATGGTCTGCAGGGCGTCGGCGTGACGGCCCCGTTCCCACATCGTCTCCGCGAGCCGGGCCGACACGCGCGCCGCCGGCCGCGTCGCCGCGCGGGCCTCGAAGAGCTCGAGGGCACGCTCGAAATGCGCTGTGGCCGCTACGGCACGGCCGCCGACCGCTGCGACGACACCGGCTCGTTCGCGGAGCTCGGCCTGGACGAGCGGGTCGTCCGCCAGCTCCGCGGCCCGCTCGAAATGCCCTTCGGCCTCGGCCGTCGCTGCCAGCGACGCGGCGCGATCGCCGGCGCGGACGAGCGCGTCGCGTGCCTGCCCCTTGACGTCGTCTGCATCGGGATCGTCCGGGGCGGCCGTGTAGGCGTCGAGGTAGTGGGCGGCGACGACCTCGACGGTCTCGTCGTCGTCCCCCAGCGACCGGAGGTACGTCGCGGCCGCGAGGTGGAGGGCCTTGCGGTCCTTGCGGGACAGGGTGTCGTAGGCGACCTTCTTCACGAGGTCCTGCAGGAAGCCGTATTGACCGCGCTCCGGCGACATGGGGTCGGCCGACAGCGACACGATCTCCTTGCGGACGAGGGACGTGAGGAGCGGCTCCAGAAGCGGCCCGTCGAGCCCCGAGACGGTGGCCAGGCCGCGCAGTGTGAACGTGCGGCCGAGCACCGCGGCCTCCTGCACCACGCGGCGCTCCTCCTGGCCGAGACCGTCGAGGCGCGCTGCGATCAGCGCCTGCAGGGTCTCGGGCACCTCGAGCGTCTCGATCTCGGCTGTCGGGCGGTAGGCGTTGCCCTCGCGGACGACGAGCCCGCGGTCGAGCAGCATCCGCACCGTTTCGACGGCATAGAACGGCACCCCTTCGGCGCGGCCGAGGATCCGGGCGCGAAGCTCGTCCGGCAGACCGGGCACCGGCTCGGTGAGGAGCACGTTCATGGCGTCCGCCGACAGCGGCTCGAGGAAGATCGAGGTGAAGTTCCGCTTGCCCGCGCCCCAGGTCGACCGACGCTCGGCGAGCTCCGGGCGCGCCAGAGTGAGGATGAAGAGCGGCACGTCGCGCGACCACTCGGCCAGGTACTCGACGAAATCGAGCAGCGCGCTGTCGGCCCAGTGGATGTCCTCGAACACGAGCACCGTCGGCCCCTGCTCGGCCAGCCGCTCGAAGAACATCCGCGCCGCGGCGAACAGGTTCTCCTGGTCTCCTGCTGCGCTCTCCTCGAGGCCGAGCAGGTGCGCGAGCCGCGGCTCGACGAACCTGCGTTCCTCGGCGTCCGGAATGTGCAGCGCGACCGCTGCGCGAAGCTTGGAGAGGGCGGAGGCGGAATCCTCGTCCTCGACGATCCCCGAACGGCCGCGCACCATCTCCGCGAGCGCCCAGAACGCGACACCGTCCCCGTATGCGAGGCAGCGGCCGGAGTGCCACCAGACCAGGTCGAAGAGGCCGTCCACGTACTTCTCGAACTCCCACGCGAGACGCGACTTGCCGATGCCGCCGACGCCGACGACCGAGACGAGATGGGCCCTGCGATCCTCGGCCGACGCATGGAACAGCTCCTTGACCAGCCTCAGCTCGCGCTCGCGGCCGACGAACGGGGGCTCGAGGCCCGCAGGCTTGACCGAGCCGCCTCGGAGGCCGATCACGCGCAACGCCTTCCAGACCGGCACGGGCTCGGTCTTGCCCTTGAGGGGATGGACCCCGGCGGCCTCGTACACGATCGCGGCCTCGGTCGCACGCGCCGTCGTCTCGCCGACGAGCACGGTGCCGGGGTCGGCGGTGGCTTGGATACGCGACGCCGTGTTGACGAGGTCACCCGCCACCATGCCCTGACCTTCGGCGCCGATCGTGATCGCCGCCTCGCCCGTGAGCACCCCTGCGCGGGCGGCGAGCCCCGGCGCGAGCGTTGGGATCGCATCGACGAGGTCGAGGGCTGCCCGCACCGCGCGCTCCGCGTCGTCCTCGTGTGCGACCGGTGTTCCCCAGACCGCCATCACCGCATCGCCGATGAACTTCTCCACCGTGCCGCCGTAGCGCTCGATCACCGTCCGGGCGGTGTCGAAGTAGCGCGACAACAGCTCACGTACGTCCTCGGCGTCGCGGCCGTCCGAGAAGGACGTGTGCCCGACCAGGTCTGCGAAGAGGACACTCACGAGCCGGCGCTCCGAGACGGGTTGAGCGGTCTCGGCCGGATCGTCGGGCGTTGCCGTCAGCGACGCCCCGCACTCCCCGCAGAACTTGACGCCGGGCGCGTTCTCGGTCGAGCAGGTCGGGCAGGCGACGGTCAACGGCTCGCCGCACTCGCCGCAGAACTTCCGACCCAGGTCATTGGCGGTGCCACAGGCATGGCACGTCGTCGTTGCCACAGATGAACTGTCTCAGATCGGAGGTCGGGAGCGAAGGCACCCGCCCGTGCGAGGAGCGCTGATCCGGTCAGCCGACGGTCGACGCGAGCATCGCGTCGAGCCTGTCGCAGCGTTCCAGGCGGGGCGGCACGCGGAGACGGGTGAACACCTCGCGGGCTTCGTCGAGCAACGGCGCGATCTCGTCTGCACCGTCGTGTCCGGCGAGCCATTCCGCCTGCTCGAGCAGCGCGTTGGCGACCCAGAACGGCTCTCCCGCCTCGCGGAGCGCCGTCACAGCCGCGTCGAACGGAGGATCCGCCTCCCCGCGCAGGGCGGCCAGCCGCGCACGCTGCAGGACGATGTGCGCCCGCATGCGATGCGGTCGGTTCGATCCGCGCGGCCGCCACCTGGTCGAGCAGCTGGGCGAGGGCGTCCGCGGACGCGAGCGCGAGCGCCGACTCAGCAGCCGAACTCGCAGAACACCTCGACGGCCACCGGGTCGCCGCTGAGGTCGGGGTCCATGAGCCCGTCGAGGCACATGCGGAACGCCTCGTCGTGCTGTCCCTGAGAGCACGCGATGAGCGCTCGCGCGTAGATCCCGATCGCCGCGCGCCTGGACGCTGGTGGAGGCCTCCCAGGTTGCATACTCGGCCGCGATCTCGGCGACACGCTCGTTCTCCCCGCGATGGAACGCCATCGTCGCGAAATCGAGGAACGTCGACAGCCTGCACGGGATCCATCGGCGATCCGGCCTTCCTCCGGTATCTCGGCGACGATGCGCTCGACGTCGTCCCAGCGCCCCGCAACGAAGTAGGAGCTCACGAGGTTGGTCGTCAGAGCGCGCTCCCAGACACGGTCACCGCGCCGTCGAGCCAGCGCGAGCCCCTGCTCGAGCACCGCCTCGGCCTCCGGACATGCGACCCGCGACCGCGAGCAGGTAGCCGAGGTTCATGCAGGCGCGCACGATCCCGCGATCGTTGCCGGTCTCCTCGGCGAGCGCGAGCGCCTGACGCATCAGGCCAAGGCTCTCGTTGGGATGGTGCTGCAAGACGAGGGACTTGTTGATCAGCGCCTCGACGATCACCTCCGACAGCCGGAGCCGCTCGCTCAGCTCGAGCGCCCGCTCGACGTGCGGCAGCGCCTCGTCGCTGGCGGCCCTCGAAGAACAGCAGCCGGCCGAGCTGGGCCGAGACGGTCGCGATCGCCGCTTCGTCGCCCTCGGCCTCGTGGGCGGCGAGCGCCTTCTCGAGCCGCTCGACGCCCTCGTCGATGCGGCTCGTGACGAAGAACACCTCGCCGAGGCGCACCTCCGCCCGTGCGGCATCTGCGCGCTCCCCGGCGTCGGACAGGATCGCGATCGCCTCCTCGAGCAGCGGGACGGCTTCCTCCAGCCGGCCGCCCATCACGGCCAGCTCACCGGCCCGCGCGAGCGAGCGGCCACGGTCGGCGTGCCTCGCCGGCCAGCTCGGCCGCACGCTCGAAAGCGCGCTGGGCCTCGAGGGAGGCGGCGAGCGACGCCGCTCGCTCGGCGGCGCGCGTGAACCACCGTCGCGCCTCGGCGCGCACGTCGTCCCGGTCGGCGGCGTCGGGATCGGCGGCGTGCGCGTCGAGGTAGTGGGACGCGATCACCTCGGCGATCTCGTCGGGGTCGATGCCCGGCGTCCTCGGCGAGGAAGCGCGCCGCGGCGAGGTGCCGGGCACGGCGGTCGCGCCGGCCGATCGTCTCGTAGGTGACCCGCTGCACGAGCGCCTGCAGGAAGCCCAGCTGGCCGCGCTCGGGGGAGAACGGATCGGTCTCGACGGTGAGCAACTCCCGGCGCACGAGGCTCGCGACCAGAGGCTCGACGTCGTGCTCGTCGAGCCCCGAGAGCGCCGCGAGCCCGCGTCGCGTGAACGTCTTGCCGAGCACCGAGGCGTCCTGGAGCAGCCGGCGCTCCGCCTCCGGCACGCCGTCGAGCCGCGAGGCGATGAGCGCGTGCAGGGTCTCCGGGCACCTCGAGCGCCGAGAGGTCGCCGGTGACGACGACCGCGTCGCCGACCTGCTCGAGGAGCGCCACGGTCGCGGAGCATGCGCACCGTCTCGACGGCGAACAGCGGGATGCCGTCGGCCGCCTCGCGCAACCGGTGCCGCACGTCGTCGGGCAGCCCGGGCACGAGCCCGGTGAGGAGCTCGTCCATCGCCTCGTCGCCGCAGCGGCTCCAGCGGGAGCGTCGTCGCGCTGCGCATCGAGCCGGGGAAGCCCGGGTGCCTGTCGGTGACCTCCGGGCCGTGCCAGCGTGAGCACGAAGATGGGGTGGTGCCTGCCCCAGTCGAGCAGGTACTCGACGAAGGCGACGAGCCCCTCGTCGGCCCAGTGGATGTCCTCGAACACGAGCACCAGCGGCCCCTGCTCGGCGAGGCGCTCGAAGAAGCGCCGCCACGCCGAGAAGAGGTCCTCACGGTCGGGTGCCGAGCGCTCGGCGAGCCCGAGCAGGTGCAGCAGCCGCGGCTCGATCCAGGCGCGCTCCTCCGCGTCGGGGACGTGCGTCTCGATCGTCGCGCGCAGCTTGGCGATCGAGCTGTCGGCGTCCTCGTCCTCGAGGATCTTGGCGCGGCTCCGCACCATCTCGGCGAGCGCCCAGTAGGCGACGCCGTCGCCGTACGAGAGACAGCGACCCCGGTGCCACCAGACGTCCGCCGCGAGCCCGTCGATGTACTTCTCGAACTCCCACGACAGCCGCGACTTGCCGATGCCCGCCACGCCGACGACCGAGACGAGCCGAGAGCGGCATCTCGTCCGCGCTCGTGTGGAACAGCTCCTTGACGAGGCGCAGCTCCGCGCGCACGGCCGACGAACGGCGCCTCGAGGCCGATGGCACGCCCCTCGCCCCGCCGCTGCGCGCGAACGCGCAGCGCCTGCCACAGCTGGACGGGCTCCGACTTCCCCTTCAGCTCGTGCTCGCCGGCGCTCGCGTACGCGATGGCCGCTTCCGACGCGCGGCGCGTCGCCTCGCCCACGAGGACGGATCCCGGGCTCTGCCGCGCCCTGCGTGCGCGATGCCGTGTTGACCAGGTCTCCGGTGACCATGCCCTGCCCTTCGGCGTCGACGGCGACGGCCGCCTCGCCGGTCTGCACCGCGGCGCGAAGCTGGAGCCCCTCCGCGCCTGCGGTCTCCGAGAGCGCGTCGACCGCGTCAACGAGGTCGAGCGCGGCGCGGACGGCACGCTCGGCGTCGTCCTCGCGCGCGACCGGGGCACCCCACAGCGCCATCACCGCGTCGCCGATGAACTTCTCCACCGTGCCGCCGTAGCGCTCGATCACCGTGCGCGCCGCGTCGAAGTAGCGGGTCTGCAGCTCCCGCACGTCCTCGAAGTCGCGGCCCTCCGACAACGCCGTGTAGCCGACGAGGTCGGCGAACAGGACGCTGACGAGCCGTCGCTCCGCCTGCGTCGGCCCAGCCGCCGTGGGTGCCGGCGGTGCCACCGACGTGGTCAGCGCTGCTCCGCACTCGCCACAGAACTTGCTGTCGGGCGCGTTGGCGGCAGCGCACGACGCGCACGTCACGGCGAGCGGCGAGCCGCATTCCTTGCAGAACTTGCGGCCGCCTCGTTTGTGGTGCCGCAGCTCGTGCAGGTCACGCGTGGACTTCCTGGCCCGCGGCCACGCGAATCGAGACGCTCGAGGATCTGCCGCGCCTCCGCGAGCGACGCGTCGGTCTCGCCGCCCGCCGCCACGGCTGCGCCGCACTCGCCGCAGAAGCTCCGAGCCGCGTCGTTCTCCGTCCTGTAGGCCTTGCACGGCAGGGTTGCCACGCGTCAACTTTCTCAGATCGGCGACGGGAAACGAAGGTACGCTCGCTCGGTGAGCCCGGACTCGAAGCCGGCCCACGTCGCGGATGCGCTGGCGGACGAGGCGGCCAGACGAGGCGAGGGCCTCGTCGGCCTCTGGTGGCGGCGTGTGCCGCGTGTCCTGTGGCGACCGCGTGAGGTGCTCGTCGCACTGCGTGAGACGGACGAGGACGACGAGGCGGCGCGGCAGGAGCCGATCCTCGCCGTCGTGCTCCTCGCCGGGATGACGGCCGTGCTGCTGACGGGCGGCACGCTGGTCGACGACCGCACCGTCGACGGGCTCGTGGCCGCGGCCGTGACGTTCATCGCCGGCGCGATGTACGGCGCCGCCGGCTACTTCGTCCTCGGGCTGGGCGTACTCCTCGGCGTCCGGAGCGCGACGGTGGAGAGCACGTTCAGGCAGGCGCGCCACCTCGTCGGGTTCTGCTCCGTTCCGATCGCCGCTGCGTTCTTCGTCGTCGCGCCGGTCGTCGCCGTCGCCTACGGCGTCGACTACTTCCGCGGTGTCGCGCCCTCGTCGAGCACGCAGGTCGTGCTGGCGGTGGGCCTCCCGTTCGTCGCCTGGTCGGCGGGCCTCCTCGTTGCCGGTTTGCGGCTCACCTATCGGCTCGACGGCGTCGCGCTGGCGACTGCCGTGGCGCTGGCCGCGGTGTTCGTGGCCGTGGTCGTCGCCTTTCCTCGTGGTCTGGTGATCGCCTACGAGTGCCGGACGGCTGCGTCCTCGAAGGCCGCGAGCTCGTCCGCCGGCATCGCGTACGTGTGCACCTCCTCGGGGAAGCGTCTCGTGCGCACGTCCTCGGCGTAGGCGGCGACGGCGTCGCGGATCACGGGCGCCAGGTCGGCGTACTGCTTCACGAAGCGCGGCGCGCTGCCCGAGTACAGGCCGAGCATGTCGTGCCACACCAGCACCTGACCGTCCGTCTCGACGCCCGCGCCGATGCCGATCGTGGGGATCGCCAGGGCTCCGCGTGATCCGCGCCGCGACGACGGACGGGACGGCCTCGAGCACGAGCGCGAAGCAGCCCGCCGCCTCCAGCGCGCGCGCGTCCTCGACCAGGCGCTGCGCCTGCTCCGCCGTCCGGCCCTGCGCCCGGAAACCGCCCAGCGCGGTCGCAGACTGCGGTGTCAGGCCGATGTGCCCCATCACCGGGATGCCGGCCGACACGATGGCCACCACGCGGCTCAGCATCGCACCGGCGCCCTCGAGCTTGACCGCGTCGGCGCCCGCCTCCTTGACGAAGCGGATCGCGTTCTCGACCGCGGCCTCGTCCGAGACCTGGAACGAGCCGAACGGCATGTCCGCCACGACGAGCGGCCGCCGCGCGCCGCGTGTGACCGCGCGCGTGAGCACGATCATCTCGTCCATCGTGGCCGGCACGGTCGAGTCGTGTCCGAGGACGGTCATCGCGGCCGAGTCGCCGACGAGCACGATGTCGGTGCCGGCCTCGTCGGCCAGGCGGCCCGACGGCGCGTCGTACGCGGTCACCATCACGATCGGCTGGCGCCGTGCCTTCAGCTCGACGAGCTCGGTGATCGGCAGCTTGCCCGGCGCGGGAGTACCCGGGGCGGGTGTTCGAGGCCTGGTGCTCATGCGTTCTCCTCCAGTGGGACGTTGTCGATCAGGCGGGTCGACCCGACGCGGACGGCAGCCGCGAGGACGGGCGGGTGGAAGGGCGCGATCGCGACGTAGTCGACGTCGACGCCGGCCGCGTCGAGGATCCGCCGGGCTGTCTCCGGGTCACGCGTTGCAAGAGCGCGGGGAAGCGCGAGCGCCCGCTCACGCTCGTCGGGTGACAGGCGGTCGTTGCGCGACGAGAGCGCGAGGCCGTCCGCGTCGCGCACGGTCGGCAGCGCGCGCAGCTCGAGCTCCAGATCGAGGTCGTCGACCATGCGTTGCAGTACCTCGACCTGCTGTGCGTCCTTCTGCCCGAAGAGCACGACATCGGGTCGCACGAGGTTGAACAGCTTGAGGCAGACGGTGGCGACGCCACGGAAGTGACCGGGCCGAAACTCGCCCTCGAGGATCGCTCCGAGCTCGGTCACCTCCACCCAGGTCTGGAACCCCGGCGGGTACATCTCGCCTGCGGTCGGGAGGAAGACGATGTCGACGCTCTCGTCGGCGGCGATGCCCAGGTCGCGCTCCTCGTCGCGGGGGTAGCCGTCCAGGTCGGTCGGTTCGCCGAACTGCGACGGGTTGACGAACAGGCTCATCACCACGGTGTCGCACTCGCGCCGTGCCGCGCGCAGCAGCGACCGGTGACCGTCGTGGAGCGCGCCCATGGTCGGGACCAGCGCGATCGAGCCCTGCCGGCGTGGGCCGAGCGCCGCGCGCAGCTCGTCGATCGTCCTGCAGGTCCTCATGCGGTCACCTCGGCGCCGATCTGTGCCGCGGTCAGGCCCGCGAGCGCCTGGTACGTCTCCTCGAGGTGTGGCGCCTCGGCGCGGATCGCATCCAGATGGCGGTCGACCGTGTCCCAGTCGCCGCGCTCGATCGCCCCGGTGAGCTCGAAGTCGTTCTCGATCACGCGGCGCATGAGCGGATCGAGCGCCTCCGGTGGGGCGCCCGCGGCCTCGAGCAGCTCGCCGGCGGCGCGCCGCAGCGTGACGAGGTAGTTCGAGGCGATCGCCGCGCCGGCGTGGTAGAGGGAACGGCGCCCGTCGTCGAGCACGAAGGGTCGCAGGCCGAGTGTCTCGGCGAGCCAGGAGCCGAGGTCGCGTGACACGGGGCTCTCGCCCGTGACTGCCGCCCAGGCTCCGTCGAGCTGCTCGGGACCACGCCGGTGCGTGAACGTCTGCAGCGGATGCAGGCTGAAGCGCCTCGCGTGGGGGTCGAGCGCGGTGAGCGGCGTCGCGCCCGAGACGTGCGCCACCCAGGGACCCGGCTCGATCGTGGCCGCGACCTCGCGTATCGCACGGTCGGGGACGCACAACAGGACCAGCCCGGGCTCGCCGGCGTCGAGCAGCACGCCTCGCTGGGCGAGCCGCGCGCTCACCGCGCTGCCGACGCGCCCGCGCGCGCCGATCACTCTCATGCTGTCGATCACCTCTGCTCCAGTTCCTCGTGGATACCGGGCTGCAACGAAGTGTAACGCGCCGGGGGCTGCTGTCAGTCCTCGTCGAGGCGCTGCTCGAGCCTCGTGCGCACGCTGGGCCACTCGCCGTCGAGGATCGAGTACCAGGCGCTGTCCCGGTTCGTCGCCGCCGCGGACGAGCAGGTGCTGGCGGTGGATCCCCTCGAACGACGCACCGAGCGCCTCGATCGCCCCCCGCGAGCGCTCGTTCAGCGCGTCGGTCTTCAGCTCGACCCGACGGCAGCCCCAGGCCGTCGAAGGCGTGCCTCAGCATGAGGAGCTTCGCCTCGACGTTGGCGCCCGTGCCCCAGGCGTCGGGGTGCAGCCACGTCCAGCCGATCTCGACCGATCGGTGCTCCGGACGCAGCGCGAGGTAACGCGTCGAGCCGACGCACGCGCCCGTCGCTCGCGGCTGATCGTCACGAGCGGCAGCTCGGTGCCGCGCGTCGCGGCGGCGAGCGCGTCGCGATCCAGGTATCGAGCTCCGCCCGCGACGCGGGCTGGACGATCGGCATCCACGTCCACGTGCGGGAGTCGCGCGATGCCTCCCACAGACCCGCGGCGTGCTCCGTCGTCAGGGGCTCGAGGAGCACGACGTGCCCTGCGAGCGTCGGTGCGACCCACGGCTCCACGGAGCCGAGCATTACACTGTGGGGCGATGCCGATCTACGAGTACGCGTGCATGGAGTGCGAGGACCACTTCGAGGAGCTCGTCCGGAGCGACGACCAGGTGGTCATCTGTCCCTCCTGCGGCGCCGGCAAGGTGCTCAAGCAGCTCTCCTCGTTCGCGGTCGTCGGCGCGCGGTCGGCACCGACCTTCACGCGCCCGTCCGGCGGCGGCGGCGGCTGCTGCGGCGGCTCCTGCGGCTGCGGCTGAGATCACGCGATGCGGTGATCGTGGCGGCGCGGTCCTGTCCGCGGCGCCTCGTAGACTCGACGTCATGGATGCCGACGAGCGCGCGGCCGCACTTCGCGCGTACGCCGACGAGGCGGCGACATGCGACCGGTGCGCTCTCGCCACGGGTCGCACGCAGGTCGTCTTCGGCTCGGGCGATCCCGACGCGGAGCTGATGCTCGTCGGCGAGGCGCCCGGGTTCCACGAGGACAAGCAGGGTCTGCCGTTCGTGGGCCAGGCGGGGCAGCTGCTCGACCGGCTGCTCGCCGGCATCGGGCTCGAGCGGAGCCACGTCTACCTCGCGAACGTGATCAAGTGCCGGCCGCCGGGCAACCGAGACCCGCTCGCGGAGGAGATCGCCGCCTGCGAGCCGCATCTCTTCCGCCAGGTCGAGCTCGTCCGGCCGGCCGTCGTCGCGACGCTCGGGAACTTCGCCACCAAGCTGCTCTCCGGAAAGCCGCACGGCATCACGCGCGTGCACGGGCAGGAGCACGAGGTGACGCTGGGCACGAGCCGGGTGCTCCTGTACCCGCTCTACCACCCGGCGGCAGCCCTCTACACGCCATCGATGCTCACGGTGCTGGAGCAGGACTTCGCGCGGATCCCGGAGCTGCTCGGCCGTGCCGAGCCCGCAGCGGCGACGGTCCCCGCCTGGGACGAACCGCGGCACGATCCCGTGCCGAACGTGGCCGAGCTCGTCGCGATCGAGGCCGAGACCGTGCAGCTCGGCCTGTTCTGATCAACCATCTGACGTGCTCGTGCTCACCTCCTCGTCGGCGGCCGAGACCGAGGCGCTCGGCGGCGCCCTCGCGCAGGCGCTCGATGTCGGCGACGTCGTGCTCGTGTCCGGCGAGCTGGGCACCGGGAAGACAACGCTCGTGCGAGGGGCCGCGAGAGCGCTCGGCGTGACGGACCCCGTGACGAGCCCGACGTTCACCATCGGTCACCGGTACCGCGGCAGCATCGAGGTGTCGCACCTCGATCTCTACCGCTTCCACGGGCTCTCGGCCGCCGAGTGGGGCGATCTCGAGCCCTACTTCGACGGCGCGGTGGTGTTCGTCGAGTGGCCCGAGGCGGGTGCGGGCGCGCTCCCGGAGGCCCGCGTGAGCGTCGTCCTCGCCCACGCCGGCGGCGACGCGCGCGAGATCACGGTCACGAGCGACGACGCGGCGCTGCTACAAGGCATGGCAGGTGCTCATCCTGGCCTTCGACACGGCGACTGACATCGCCACGAGCGCGCTCGTCGACGACGGCGAGCTGCTCGGCGAGCGCGCGTCGATCGCCCGCACCCTGCTCGAGGACGTCGACGCGTTGCTGCGTCAGGCGTCCGCCCGCGCCACCGACCTCGACGCCGTCGCCGTCGGCACCGGGCCGGGAAGCTTCACCAGCACGCGGATGGGGATCGCCATCGCGCGGGGCCTCGCGCTGGCGCTCGACATTCCCGTCGCCGGCGTCTCGACGCTCGACGCGCTCGCTGCGTCGGGCGACGCGCACTACCCGGTGATCGACGCGCGACGCGGCGAGGTGTTCGTCCCCGGCCCGCGAGCCGTCGTGCCCGCGGACGTCGCCCCGCCGGCGGGTGCGGTGTGCGTCGGCGACGGCGCCGCCCGCTATCGCGACGTGCTCGAGGCCGCCGGCGTCGTCCGTGGCGCCGGTGAACGACGAGGTACACCGCCCGCGTGCCCGCTTCCACGCCGCGCTCGCCACGGGCTTCGGGCCTGCGGAGCTCGTCGAGCCCGTCTACGTCCGCGTTCCCGACGTCGACCTGCCGCGCGCGTGACCGTCACGATGCGCAGGCTCGAGCTGTCGGATCTCGACGCCGTCGAGCGCATCGAGCGAGCGTCGTACCCGGCCCCGTGGTCGCGGGCGATGTTCGCAGGTGAGCTCGCCAAGCCCAGCTCGCTCTCCCTGGCGGCACTGAACGAGGAGGACGATCTCGTCGGCTATCTCGTCCTGTCCCGCTACGTCGACGCATGGCACGTGATGAACCTCGCCGTCGAGCCCGATTGGCGGCGCCGCGGTATCGGCTCGGCGCTGCTCGAACGGCTGCTGATCGAGACGAAGGGGGACACCGACCGCGGCTACACGCTGGAGGTGCGCGTCTCCAACATCGGAGCCATCCGGCTGTACGAGCGCTTTGGCTTCCGCGCGCGCGGCGTGCGGCGTGGCTACTACACCGACAACCGCGAGGACGCGCTCGTCATGTGGCGCGATCCCGCGGCGGCCGAGGAGCCTCCGGCGTGATCCTCGCCATCGAGACGTCGTGCGACGAGACGGCCGCCGCGGTCGTCACGGGCGACGGTGAGGTGCGGTCGTCCGTCGTCGCCTCGCAGGCGGACCTCCACGCCCGCTACGGCGGCGTGGTGCCCGAGGTTGCGTCACGCCGGCACCTGGAGCTGGCGGCGCCGGTGATCCGCGAAGCGCTCGATGCGGCGGGTACGGGCCTGGCTGACGTCGAGCGTGTGGCGGTCACGCAGGGGCCCGGCCTGGTCGGCGCGCTGCTCGTCGGGATCTCGGCCGCCAAGTCGATCGCCTGGGCCCGGCGGCTGCCGCTCGTCCCGGTCGACCATCTCGACGGTCACGTCGCGTCGCTCGCGCTCGCGCCGGCGCCGCTCGAGCCTCCCTTCCTGTGCCTGCTCGCGAGCGGCGGCCACACGCTGCTCCTGGCGGTCGACGCGTACGGGTCCTCGAGAAGGCTCGGATCGACCCTCGACGACGCCGCCGGAGAGGCGTTCGACAAGGGCGCGCGTCTGCTCGGGCTCGGGTACCCGGGCGGCGCAGCCGTCGACCGGCTCGCCGCGGAGGGAGATCCCGACGCGTTCTCGTTCCCCGTGGCGCGGGTTCCCGGGCTCGACTTCTCGTTCTCCGGTCTCAAGACGGCGCTCCTCTACGCGGTACGCGACCTCGGCACCGAGACCGAGACCCGTCGCGCCGATCTGGCGGCCTCGTACCAGCGCGCGATCGTCCGGGCCCTCAGCGAGCGGGCGCGGCAGGCCGCCGACCAGACGGGGCTCGAGCGGCTGGCCGTCGTCGGCGGCGTCGCCGCGAACTCGGGGCTGCGTGCGGCGCTGCCGGAGGCCACGTTCGCACCGCTCCCGCTCTGCACCGACAACGCGGCCATGATCGGCTCGGCGGCCCGCTTCGCGCGCGCGCTCCCGTACCCCGAGTACCTTGCCCTCGATGCGTATGCCTCGTAGAGCGGGCCGCCTCGCGGTCGCGACCGTCGTCCTGGCCGTCGCAACGGCCGGTGGGGCGTCGGCGCAGGAGAGCACCACGCCGCCGAGCGGCGCCGAGGGCTGGCAGGGCCTGCTCGGCTCGAGACCGGTGCCACAGCTCGGCGGCCGCTGGATCGTCGTGCTCCGCGCCAGGTCGCTCGCCGACCGCGTCCGGGCCGCCGGCGGCGTCGCGGACGAGGCGCAGATGAAGTCGTGGACGGCGACCGCGCGGATCGCGCAGAAGCGCATCCTCGCGCGGCTCGCCTTCAAGGGCGCGCCCGTGCAGCCCGAGCACGAGTACCTACGGGTGCTGAACGGCTTCGCCGCCTCGATCGACACCGGAGCGCTCTCGGTGATCGAGCGCGATCCCGGTGTCGCAGGCGTGTACCCGGTGCGCGCCGCCTATCCGGCCGCCGTCGAGCCCGCGAGCGGTCGATCCCGTCGGCGGTCTCCGGGTCGACGTCGGCCTCGCAGGCTTCGACGGCTCGGGTGTCACGATCGCGCTCGTCGACACGGGTGTCGACTTCGATCACCCGTACATCGGGGACGCGCTCCTTCCGGGGATCGACATCGTCGACCCGGGTGGGCTGGCCGAGCCGGGTGAGAGCCCGACGGAGGCCGGCAGGCTCGAGCGTCACGGCACCGAGCTGGCGGGGCTCGTCGTCGGCTCGGATGGGCCCGCCGGGCTGCACGGCGTCGCTCCGAAGGCGTTCCTGCGCCCGATCCGGGTCGCAGGCTGGCAGCCCGACGCGCACAGGGGGTGTGTCGATCTACTCCCGCACCGACCAGATGCTCGCCGGGCTCGAGGCCGCCGTCGATCCGAACCACGACGGAGATGCGCACGACGCGGCGCGCATCGCGCTCGTCGGGCTGGTGGAGCCGTTCGTGTCGTTCGCGGACGCACCGCTGGCCCGAGCCGCTGCGGGAGCCCTGGCGCTCGACACCGTCGTCGTCGCGCCCGGCAGGAAACGACGGCCCGGCCGGTCCGAGCTACGGAAGCGTCGGCTCGCCGGCGGCCGGCGGTGCCGCCGTCGCCGTCGCGGCCGCCGACACGCGTCGTCGCAGCCCGACCGTGCACGTCCTCCTCCGCACCGGGTTGCGCGTGCTGCTGTCCGGTGAGCAGCCGCTGGGCGGCGCCGTCGTCGCACGCAGCACGGCCACCGCATCCGTCGTCGCGCTCCCGGCACGCAGGGTTGCGGTGGTCGGTGGCCAGGCCGGCTTCCAGCGGCTGTTCGACGCGAACGGCTTCAGCCGGGTCGCCGGCACCGCGGTGCTGCTGCCGCCGGGCCCGCCGACGCCCGAGGCGGTGCAGGAGCTCGCCGCCGCGGGCGCCCAGGCCGTGCTCGTCGACGGGCCGCTCCCCGCCGGCGCGCTCGGGATCGCCGAGCCGCTCGAGGTGCCCGTGCTCGGCCTCCCGCCCGCCGTCGCGCTCGAGGTGCGCGACCACCTTGCCGCCGGGCGGCCCGTCGAGCTGGACGTGGGTGCCGCATCGTTCGACGAGAACTCGAGCGTCTCGGCGCCGGCACCGTTCTCGTCCGAAGGGCTGACCTTTGCCGACGGTGCCAAGCCCGAGCTGAGCGCACCGGGTGTCGGTCTCGCCACGTCGGAGCCCGGGCGGATCGACGACGGCTCCGGGAGATTCGGCACCGTGTCCGGCTCGAGCGCCGCCGCGGCGGTCGTGGCCGGGATCGGCCGCCCTGCTCGCGCAGGCGAGGCCCGATCTCGACGCCGCCGCCCTGCGCAGCGCGCTCGTGGCCGCTGCGCGACCCGTCGCGGGGGCGACGGGCGTCGCGGCCGGGCTCGTCGATCCCGGCGCAGCGGCATTCGTCGAGCTCGTCGCCGATCCGCCCACGGTCGGTCTCGGCGCTGCGCTGCGCGCGGATGCACGGGTCGGCCGCACGATCCGGCTTCGCAACGTCTCGCTGCGCCCGCTCGACGATCGAGCTTGCGGTGGACGACTCGGCGCCGTCGGCGGTCGAGCTGTCCGCCGTGCCGGCGAAGCTCGTGCTCGGGCCGGGGAGATCGCGGGAGGTCACCCTGACGGCGTCCGTGCCGGTGCTGCCGAGCGCGCCGGGTGGGCTGGCCGGCGTCCTGCGCATCCGCGTCGTGCGAGGGGAGACGCTGCGGGTGCCGTGGGCGGTCGCCGTGCCCGTCACGGGCAAGCCGCTCCTGAGCGGCGTCCGGCTCTCGAGCGAGGCATTCACCCCGTCCGACGTCGCGCCCGCGGTGCTGTCGCTGGTCGCCGGGCGCGTCGACGGGAGGGTCGACCGGCCGCAGCTGCTGCCGCTGCGGACGCTGTCCATCGAGCTCTACCGCGGCACGCGTCGGGTCGGCGTTCTGGCGCGGATCAGGGACGTTCTGCCCGGGCGGTACGCCTTCGGGATCACCGGCCGTGGCCCGCGCGGCGCGAGATTGCCGAAGGGCGCGTACTCGCTCCGCCTCGTGGCGACTCCGGTCGAGGGCCCACGCCATGTCGTCGACGTCGCCTTCGTGGTGCGGTAGGCGGCGATGGACCGGATGCCCGGCAGACAGGCAAGCAGTAGACTCCCAGCGTCGTGGAGGGGCAGGGGATCGCAGCGATGAGCGCGACCGAGGCGCCCTCCTCGCATCTCCGTGAAGAGCCGTTCGAGCTGGCTCGCGCCCAGCTGGCGCGGGTCGCGGAGACGTTCGGGATCGACCCGAACCTGGTGCGGGTGCTGTCGGAGTGCAAGAAGTCGATCGAGGTGTCCGTGCCGGTCGTGATGGACGACGGCTCCGTGGCGGTCTTCAGCGGCTACCGCGTGACCCACAACATGACGCGCGGCCCGGCGAAGGGCGGCATCCGCTACCACCCGGCGGTCACCCAGGACGAGATCAAGGCGCTGGCGATGTGGATGACGTGGAAGTGCGCGCTGATGGGTCTTCCCTTCGGCGGCGCCAAGGGCGGCGTCGTGTGCGATCCGAAGCTGCTCTCGGTGGGGGAGCTCGAGCGGCTCACCCGCCGTTACACGACCGAGATCATCAACGAGATCGGGCCGGAGAAGGACATCCCGGCTCCCGACGTCGGCACCGACGCGCAGGTGATGGCGTGGATCTTCGACACGTACTCGATGAACGTCGGCCACTCCGTGCTCGGCGTCGTCACGGGCAAGCCGCTGTCGCTCGGTGGCTCGGTGGGGCGCGACGGCGCCACCGCGCGGGGGGCGCTGTACTGCATTCGCACCGCTCTGCAGAAGCAGGGCGGTCGCCTGCCCGACACCCGCATCGCCGTCCAGGGGTTCGGGAACGTCGGCCGCAACCTCGCCCGGCTGCTGGCGGAGGAGGGCGCTCGCATCGTCGCGCTGAGCGACTCGAAGGGCGGTGTCGCCAACCCGTACGGGATCGACGTGCCGGCTGCGATCGCGCACAAGGCGGAGCACGGCATGCTGAACGGGCTCCCGGGTGCCGACTCGATCACGAACGAGGAGCTGATCGAGTTCGAGTGCGACGTCCTGGCGCCGTGCGCGCTCGAGCAGGTGATCACCGCGGACAACGCGCCGCGGATCCGGGCGAAGATGATCTGCGAGGGAGCGAACGGCCCCACCACGCCGGCCGCGGACGAGATCCTCGAGGATCGCGACATCTTCGTGCTGCCCGACGTGCTCGCGAACGCGGGCGGCGTCGTCGTCTCCTACTTCGAGTGGGTGCAGGGCCTGCAGGAGTACTTCTGGAAGGAGTACGAGGTCAACGCCAAGCTCAACGACATCACCGTGCGCGCCTTCGAGGAGACCTGGCAGGCGCGCGAGCGCTACGCGACGAGCATGCGCGTCGCCGCGTACGGCCTCGCCGTGCAACGTGTCGCCGAGGCGACGACGATTCGCGGTCTGTATCCGTGACGATCTCGGCTGCCCCGAGATCCGTAGAGCACCGGGCGCTGCGCCTTGCGGTTGCGAGCCGTCGTCGTGTACGTCGCCGAGGGGTGCCACCTCTGCGAGGATGCGATCGAGGCGATCGAGGCAGTGCGGCACGAGGTGCCGTTCGAGCTGACCGTCGTCGACATCGCGGGCGACGAGGAGCTCGAGGCCCGCTATCGCGTCGAGCTGCCGGTGGTCGAGATCGACGGCGCCCGCGCCTTCGAGTACCACGTTGCGGAAGAGGACTTCCGCGCAGCGCTTCTCTAGCGCGATCGCGCAGGCGACGCGGCCACGACGGTTCCACCGACCGGTGTGGAGAGGGCTAGGCACACTATGCCGCGTTGTCACAAGGCTCACGCGGAGGGAGAGGGAACGAACGTGGCGGATCGGTTGACGGTTGGTGTCGCAGCGCGGCTCTCGCGCTACCTCCAGGTGCTGACGCAGGCGCGGAAGATGGGCAAGGACCGCATCTCCTCGCAGGAGATCGCCGAGTACACGAACATCAACGCGACGCAGATCCGGCGCGATCTCTCGATGTTCGGCAAGTTCGGCAAGCGGGGGGTCGGCTACAACATCGACTCGCTGCTCGGCGAGATCCGCAAGATCCTCCGCACGCAGGGGCAGCACAACATCGCACTGGTCGGAGCCGGGCGGCTCGGCGAGGCGATCGCCTCGTCACCGATCTTCGCCGAGCACGGCATCACGATCGCGGCGGTCTTCGACAACGATCCTGCGAAGCTCGGCCGCGGTGTCGGCGGTGTCGCCGTCACGCCGCTCGACGCCGTGGAGGAGATCGTCCGCGAGCGGAACATCATCGTGGGCGTGATCGCCGTCCCGGCGGACTCGGCGCAGGACGCGGCCGACGCGCTGGTCGGCTCGGGCGTGAAGATCGTCTTCAACTACTCGGAAGCCCTGCTCGACACGCCGGCGACGTGCAGGTGCACACGTCGAACCCCGCCGTCGAGCTCCTCTACGCGCTCTACTTCCATCTGACCTGACGGTCGGGTGAGCCCGGGACGGTCGTCCCGTAGCGACACGCTGACCGGCGAGCATCCGCGAGCGGCACGGCCGACACCGTGCAGGATCCAGGCATGCGCATCGTCCTCTGGCACGGCTACCTGCTCGGCGGCACCGGCTCGAACGTCTACACGCGCCAGCTGGCCCGTGAGTGGTCGCAGGCCGGGCACGACGTCGTCGTGCTCTCGCAGGAGCCGCACCCGGAGCGGTACGACCTGGGTGGCGCGGCCACCGCGAGACCGGACGTCGGTGGGTTCCTGCCCACGTTCGTGCTCGACCGCTACGAGGGATTCGACGACGTGCGCAGAGTGCCCGACTGCACCCGCGTCGAGCTCGACCGCTGGGTGGACGCGAACGTCGCCTCGATCGCGGAGCAGCAGCCGGCGGAGCTCGTGTTCGCCAACCACGTGCTGCTGGGCGGCCCGGTCGGTGCTGCGTCCGGGCATGCCGCTATGCGGTCAAGGCGCACGGCTCGGAGCTCGAGTACGCGATGCGTGGCAACGTCTGGCTCTCGGCGTGGGGCGCCGAGGCGCTCGGCGGCGCGGCGGCGACGTTCGTCGGGTCGGCCCACATCCGCCAGGTGCTGGAGGACGTCTGCGGTCACGTCGATCGCGTGCACGAGGTGCCGCCGGGCGTCGACGTGGCCGAATGGGTGCCGGAGGAGCGCGACACCGCGCTCGCCGGGCTCCTGCGCGAGGCGCGGCACGATCCGCCGAACCCCGGGAACGCGAACGAGCGCCTGCCCGACGAGCGGAACGGGATCCGGCTCGGGGCGGTTCCTCGTCGGGGATGTCCCCACGGTCGTCTACTTCGGCAAGCTGATCCCGCAGAAGGGCGTGCACGTGCTCCTGGAGGCGCTCCAGGGCGTCGAGGCGCGGGTGGTGGTCGTCGGCTTCGGCCCCGAGCGCGCTGCGCTCGAGCGGCAGGCCGACGACCTCGGCGTCCCCGCCCTGTTCACCGGGCCGCTCGAGCACCGCCACCTGCGTCACCTGCTCGCCTTCGCGGACGCCTGCGTGGTGCCGTCGATCTTCCCCGAGGCGTTCGGCATGGTCGCCGCCGAGGCGGCCGCGGCCGGCTGCCCGCCGCTCGTCGCGCGCCACTCGGGCCTCGCCGAGGTCGCAGCGGGTCTCGAGGAGGCGTATCCGCCCGCGCTGGCGCATCTGACCTCGTTCGCGACCGGCGACGCCGCCGCGCTGCGGAGCCGGTTGCAGGAGCTGCTCGAGCTCGCGGCCGCCGATCGTGCAGCGGTTCGGGCCGCCGCTCGCGCGGCCGCCGTCGAGCGGTGGAGCTGGGCGGGGATCGCGCGGCGGCTCCTGGATCTCGCCGGCGCCTGACGTCGCAAGCCGGCTCCGGCCGCGGTCGGACGGATACCCCGTCTCTAGCCTGTCGCGCTCCATGGGCGACGCACAGCGAGTGCCGTACGACCAGCTCCTGCGCGAGGCGAGGGAGCGCTTCGAGGCGGCGGACGACTTCACCGTCGCCGTCGAGGAGGAGTTCGCGCTCCTCGACCGGGACACGCTCGATCTCGTCAACCGCTACGAGGACGTCGTCGAGGCGGCGCCGCGGCACCGAGACCGAGCGCCACCTCGCCGGCGAGCTGATCGCGTCGGAGATCGAGATCAAGACCGGGCGCACCGAGACGTTCGCCGACGTCCCGGCCGTGCTCGCCGAGCGCCGCCGGCAGCTGGCGTCGCTCGTCGAGCCGCTCGGGCTCGTCCTCGGCGCGACCGGGGCGCATCCGTGGGCGAGCTGGAAGGACCAGCGGATCATCGACACGCCGCACTACCGTCGCAACGACGAGATCCTCAAGTACGTCGTCTGGAAGAACAACACGTTCGGCTTCCACGTGCACGTCGGGGTCCGGGGCGCCGACCGCGCGATCGCGGTGGTCAACGGCCTGCGCGGCTTCCTGCCCGAGCTGCTCGCCGTCTCGGCGAGCTCGCCGTTCGCCGAGGGCGTCGACACGGGGCTCCACTCGGTGCGGACGCAGATCTTCACGCGCTTCTTCCCGCGCTGCGGCGTGCCGGACACCTTCTCCGGCTGGGACGAGTACGAGTCGTACGTCCGCTTCCTGTACGAGACCGGCTCGATCGACGAGCACACGCAGCTGTGGTGGAGCGTGCGGCCGCATCTGGCCTTCCCGACCGCCGAGATCCGCATCTGCGACGCGCAGCCCGACCTCGGGGAGGCGCAGGCGCTGGCCGCGCTCGCGACGTCGGTCGTCGCCCGGCTGGCGCGCGCCTACGACGAGGGCGAGCCGATCGCGCTGCACCCTCGCCGCCTGATCGAGGAGAACCTGTGGCGTGCGATCAGGTACGGGCTCGCGGGTGAGCTGATCGACCTCGACAGGCGAGACGTCGTGCCGGCGCGGACGAGGATCGAGCGGCTCATCGACTGGGTGCTCCCCGTGGCGGAGGAGATCGGCGCGGCACCCTTCCTCTCGGTGCCCGAGCGCAACGCGGCCGAGCGCCAGATCGCGCGCCACGCCGCGGGCGCGTCGCTGGAGCAGATCTACCGCGAGCAGGTGGCGGAGACGGCCGGAGAGGCGTCGGCGCAGATGTCGTTGTAGGAGACAGCACACGCAGCGGGATGCCCGCTTGTGCTACATAATCCCCCGCGCCGACACGGTTTCGGCGCTTCTTTGTGAGGGCGTTATTCCGGAGGATGGATGGATTTCTTCGTTGACCATGCCGTGCTGTTCGCGCTCGTCTGCGCAGGCGTCGCGATCGCGTTCGGCCTGTACCTGACCTGGTGGCTGCTCTCGCAGCCGGCCGGCAACGAGCGCATGCAGGCGATCTCTCGCGCCGTGCAGGAGGGGGCCGCGGCGTACCTCAAGAAGCAGTACACGACGATCGCCGCCGTGGCCGTGGTGCCGTTCCTGGCGCTCGGGTTCTACAACGAGCTCGGCTGGGGCACGGCGATCGGCTTCCTCGTCGGCGCGCTGCTCTCCGCGGCCGCAGGGTTCATCGGCATGAACGTCGCCGTGCGCTCGAACGTGCGCACGGCCGAGGCGGCACGCGAGGGCGTCGCCCCGGCGTTCAAGGTCGCCTTCCGCGCCGGCTCGGTGACGGGCCTGCTCGTCGTCGGTCTCGGCCTGCTCGGCGTCGCCGGCTACTACTGGGTCCTCACCGACTGGCTGGGCAACACGCCCGGAGTCGGCTGTCGACGACCTGATCGGGCTCGCGTTCGGCGGCTCGCTGATCTCCGTCTTCGCCCGGCTCGGCGGCGGCATCTTCACGAAGGCCGCCGACGTCGGCGCCGACCTCGTCGGCAAGATCGAGGCCGGCATCCCCGAGGACGATCCTCGCAACCCCGCCGTGATCGCCGACAACGTGGGCGACAACGTCGGCGACTGCGCCGGCATGGCGGCCGACCTCTTCGAGACGTACGCGGTCACCGCCGTCGCCGTGATGCTGCTCGGCACCGCCTACGAGGCGGAGCAGCTCTGGCTGTACCCGCTCGCGCTCGGCGGCATCTCGATCCTCGCCTCGGTGATCGGGACGTACTTCGCACGCGTCGGTGGAGGGGCGAACGCGATCATCAACGCGCTCTACAAGAGCGTCGTCGTGGCGACGGTTCTCTCTGCGGTCGGGTTCATCCCCGTCACGCTGGCGTTCGACGGCGGCACGTTCTCGTTCTGGGAGCTCTACGCCCCCGCGCTGGTCGGGCTCGCGATCACCTTCCTGCTCGTGGCGATCACCGAGTACTACACGGGCTCGCGCTGGGGCCCGGTGAAGAAGATCGCCGAGGCGTCACAGACCGGCCACGCGACGAACATCATCGCCGGCCTCGCCTACGGCATGCAGGCGACGGCGCTGCCCGTGCTCGTGATCGCCGGCGGCGATCATCGGCTCGTACTACGCGGCCGGCGAGTCGATCTTCGGGATCGGCGTGGCCGTCATGGCGCAGCTCTCGATGACCGGCCTGATCGTCGCTCTCGACGCGTACGGCCCCGTCACCGACAACGCGGGCGGGATCGCCGAGATGGCGGACATGCCCGAGTCGGTGCGCGGCGTCACCGATCCGCTCGACGCGGTCGGCAACACGACGAAGGCCGTCACGAAGGGGTACGCGATCGGCTCGGCGGGCCTCGCCGCGCTGATCCTGTTCGACGAGTACGTGCGCGGCCTCGCCGACGAAGGGCTGGACATCAGCTTCAACCTCGAGGATCCGTGGGTGATCGCCGGACTGTTCGTCGGCGGGCTGATGCCGTTCCTGTTCGCCTCGCTGGCGATGACGGCCGTCGGCCGCGTCGGCGGCGAGGTCGTCGAGGAGGTGCGGCGCCAGTTCCGCGAGGACCCGGGCATCATGGAGGGCACCTCGCGTGCCGGACTACGCGACCTCGATCAGCATCGTCACCGGCTCGGCGATCAAGAGCATGATGCTGCCGGCGCTGATCCCGGTCGCGATCCCGATCGTCGTCGGGATCGTCAAGCCGGAGATGCTCGGCGGCCTGCTGATCGGCACCATCGTCACGGGCCTGTTCCTCGCGATCGCGATGACGTCGGGCGGCGGCGCCTGGGACAACGCGAAGAAGCTGATCGAGGACGGTCTCTACGGCGGCAAGGGCTCCGAAGCCCATGCGGCCGGTGTCACGGGCGACACCGTCGGCGACCCGTACAAGGACACCGCCGGCCCCGCGATCAACCCGATGATCAAGATCGCGAACATCGTCGCGATCCTGATCATTCCGCTGATCGCCTCGATTCACGGCTGAGAACGAGCGTCGGCCCGGCGTAAGCCGGGCCGACACCGCAGCGGGTGCCTGCCTTCAGGCAGGCACCGGGTGCTGCGGCGTGTGGGTCGACCACGGTGCCAGCCTGAAGGCAGGCACCCGGTGCTGGCGACGGCAGCTGCACCGGGCGCCGTGCGTAGACTCCCGCCCGTGCCGGGACGGCGTCGCAGGAGGGAAGTCGAGCTCGAGCGCGTGCTCGGCACGCCTGCGCTCTTCGCCACCGCCTACGGCAACGTCGGCTCGTCGATCTACTACGCGCTCGGCCTGACGGCCGTCTATGCGCTCGGGCTGACGCCGGTCGTGTTCGTCGTCGCCGGGCTGGTGTTCGCCATGACGGCGTCGACGTATGCGGAGGGGACCGCGAGGTACCCGGAGGCCGGCGGCTCCGCGAGCTTCGCTCGCCACGCCTTCGACGAGCTCGTCAGCTTCACGGCCGCCTGGGCGCAGATGCTCGTGTACGTCGTCACCGTCGCCGTGTCGGCGTTCTTCGTCCCGCACTACCTGTCGGTCTTCTGGGAGCCGCTGCGCACGAATCCCTGGGACATCGTCGGCGGCGCGATCGTGATCGTCGTTCTCGTGGCGCTGAACGTGGTCGGCGTGACGGAGGCCGCGAAGCTGTCGATCACGCTCGCCGTGGTCGACTTCGCGACGCAGGTGCTGCTCGTGCTGATCGGCTTCGTGCTCGTGTTCAGCCCCGAGGTGCTCACGAGCAACGTCCACTGGGGCGTGGCGCCGACCTGGGCGAACCTCGCCATCGCGATACCCGTCGCGATGCTCGCCTACACGGGCGTCGAGACGGTCTCGAACCTCGCCGAGGAGGCGCGCGACCCCGTTCGCACCGTCCCGAACGCCTACAAGCTCGTCGCCGTCGCGGTGTTCGCGATCTACTTCACGCTGCCCGCGATCGCGCTCTCGGCGCTGCCCGTGAAGCTGATCGACGGCGAGTACACGACGCTGCTCGCGCTGCCACCCGAGGAGGGCGGCTACGCGAACGATCCGATCCTCGGCCTCGTCCAGAACCTCGGCGTCGAGGGTCTGCTGCTCGACGGGCTCGAGGTCTACGTCGGCGTGCTCGCGGCGACGATCCTGTTCATCGCCACCAACGCCGGCGTGATCGGCGCCTCGCGGATCACCTACTCGATGGCGACGTACCGCCAGATCCCCGAGGTCTTCCGGCGGCTGCATCCGCGCTTCAAGACACCGTGGCTGTCGCTCGTCGTCTTCGCCGGCATCGCGCCGATCCTGATCCTGCTGCCCGGCGACGTGAACTTCGTCGGCACCCTGTACTCGCTCGGTGCGACGCTGTCCTTCACCGTCGCGCACGCGTCGCTCGTCCGCATCCGCATGGCCGACCGGAGCCGCGCGGAGGCCGTTCCCTACCGCGCGCGCGGCAACCTGACGATCCGCGGTGTCTCGTGGCCGCTGTTCGCGATCGTCGGCGGTGTGGCAACCGGGATGTCGTTCCTCGTGATCGTGGTGCAGAACGCGACGACGCGCTGGGTCGGCGCTCGGCTGGATCGTCGCCGGGTTCGTCGGCTACGTCGTGTACCGGCGCCGGTTCCTCGCCGTGTCGCTGCGAGAGACGGTCAAGGCTGCACCGGCGCTCGGCCCTGCTCTCGCCCTCGAGTACCGGCGCATCCTCGTGCCCGTCGTTCCCGGCCGGCCCTCCGACGACGCCCTCGACGTCGCCTGCCGGCTGGCGGCCGAGCGCGGCGCGCGGGTGATCGCCCTGAGCGTGGTCGAGGCACCGTGGGAGCTCGTCGCCGACGAGTCACAGCCCGAGGAGGAGCTCCTCTCGAACCGGGAGCTCGACGAGGCCGTCGCCATCGGCGACTCCTACGGCGTTCGCGTCACGCCGCGGCTCGTGCGCGGCCGGAGCGCGGCACGGGAGATCGTCGCGGAGGCGGCGCGCCGGAACGTGGAGATCATCGTGCTCGGGTCGCCGCGCAAGGACCTGACCGAGCGCCGGCGCGGCGTCTTCGGTACCACCGTCGACCGGGTGCTTCGCAACGCGCCGTGCCGTGTGATGGTGACCGCCACCCGACCGAGGGCCGCCTCGTGAGGTGGTACCGCGTCGCGGTGATCGTCTTCTCGGTCGTGTTCGTCGCGATCGGAGTGGCGCTGCTCGTGGTGACGGCGGCGGCCGGCGGCGGGGTGATCGGCTACCTGCTCGGCGGCCTGTTCGTCGCGCTCGGCGTCGCTCGTATCACGCTCGAGCGGCGACGCGGAGGGACCGGGTAGATGGCACGCAAGGTGCGCGGCTTCGAGCGCGTCCTCGACGCACCGGCGCTGTTCGCGATCGCCTACGGCGAGATCGGCTCGTCGATCTACATCGCGCTCGGCATCGTCGCCGCGGCCGCACTCGGTCTGACCCCGCTCGTGCTGCTGGGCACGGGCCTCGTCTTCCTGCTCGTCACCCTGTCGTACGCGGAAGGCACCGCCGCCATCCCCGAGACGGGCGGCGCCGAGACGTTCGCACGCCGTGGCTTCAACGATCTCGTGGGGTTCGCGACGGGCTGGGCGCTGTTTCTCGACTACCTGATCGTGATCGCGCTCTCCGCGCTCTTCCTGCCCCACTACGTCGCGGCGGCGCTTTCGATCCCGGAGCTCCGTGACAGCCCATGGGACGTCGTCGTGGCCGTTGTCGTCATCGGCGGGATCGCCGCCGTGCGGCTGCTGCGACGGGCGCGCCTGCACGCGGCCGGGCTCGCGATAGCGCTGCTCGACCTCGTCGTCCAGGCGGTCGTCGTCGTGCTCGGCCTGGCGCTCCTCTTCTCGCCCGAGACGCTGGTGGACGGGATCTCGCTCGCGCCGGGGCAGGGTTGGGGAGACGTCCTCTTCGCCATCCCGCTCGGGATGCTCGCCTACACGGGGCTGGAGACGGTCGCCAACCTCGCCGAGGAGGCTCGCGAGCCCGGTCGCACGCTGCCGCGCTCGCTCTTCTCCGCGATCGGGCTCGTGGTGCTGCTCACCGTGCTCATCGCCGGCGTCGGCATGTCGGCGTTTCCAGCCGACGACGGCTCGAGCGCCCTGGCGGACGAGTGGCTCGAGGCACCGATCGTCGGCATCGTGACCGCGTTCGAGGGAGATCTTCCCGGCGGCGTCGTGGACGTCCTCCGCGTCGTCGTCGGGCTCTCCGCGGCGCTGATCCTCTTCGCCGCCGTGACGACGTCGATGTCGGGCAGCACGCGCCTCGCGCACTCGATGGGAGAGCACGGGATGCTGCCGCGGGCGTTCGGCCGGCTCGAGCGTCGCACGCTCGTCTCCCAGAAGGCGATCGTCGCCATCGCGTTGATCGCCGTCGTGATCGTGGTCGTCGCCGGCGACGACGTCGAGTTCCTCGCGAGCGTCTTCTCGTTCGGCGTCCTCCTGGCCTTCACCCTCGCGCAGCTCGCCGTGATCGCGTTGCGCCGACGCGAGCCCGACCTGCCGCGGCCGTTCCGCGCCGGCCCCGACATCGTCGTGCGTGGTGTCCCGGTGCCGCTGCCGGCAGTCGTCGGAGCCACGCTGACATTCGGCATCTGGGTGCTCTCGATGATCACGCACCCGGGTGCCCGCTACGCCGGCCCGGCGTGGCTCGCCGTCGGGCTGGTCGTCTTTCTCGTCACGCGGTGGTGGACCGACCGGGGCCTGCTCGAGGACGTCAGCCCGCGCGCGGCGCTGCCCGAGGGCGCCTCGTTCCAGCGTCTGCTCGTGCCGATGAAGCTCGGCGACATCGGCGAGGAGATGGTGGCGACCGCGATCGCGCTCGCCAAGGAGCGTGATGCCGAGATCGAGGCGATCACGGTCGTGCGCGTACCGCGGGCGTTCCCGCTGGAGGGGGAGCTGCCTCCGGACGTGGCCGCGCGCGCCGAGGCGGCGCTCGACGAGGCTCGGGAGCTCGGGCTCGAGCACGGCGTCGAGGTACGCGCCGAGATCGTGCGGGCCAGGTCGATCGGCTACGCGATCGTCGAGGAGGCCGAGCGGCGCGGCGTCGACCTGATCGTGCTCGGCTCCTCGGCGCGCTGGCGGCGACAGTCGAGGTTCTTCTCGCCCACCGTCGACCACGTGCTCAAGAACGCCGGTTGCGAGGTGCTCGTGATCGCCTTCCCCGACGGGGTGTTCGAGGACGGGTGACGGTGACGCCTCGCGCTACGCTGCGCCGGTGAAGGCGGTGATCATCGGTTGCGGCCGCGTCGGCTCCTCGGTCGCGAAGCTGCTGGCCGCCGACGGCTGGGACGTGACCTGCGTCGACGAGAACGAGGGTGCACTCGCGCGCCTCGGTGCGTGGCGAGGCGGCTTCGTGGCCGGGCACGGGATGGACATCACGGTGCTCGAGCGCGCCGGGATCGCCGATGCCGATGCGGCCGTCGTCTCGACCGACGGCGACAACTCGAACCTCGTCATCGGGCAGGTGCTGCAGAAGCGCTGGAACGTCCCGTGCGTGGTCGTGCGCGTGCTCGACCCGGCGCGGGCCGCGTTCTACAGCCAGCGTGGGCTCCACACGGTGTGCCCCACGCAGACGGCGATCTCGTTCCTCATGGATGCGGTGAAGGCGTCCGAGAAGCCGACGGTCGAGGCGGGCTGATGTACGCCATCGTCGCCGGCGGCGGCAAGGTGGGCGCCAACGTGACCCGGTCGCTGCTCGCCATGGGTCACGAGGTGACCCTGATCGAGCAGGACGACGAGCGCTTCGAGCAGCTCGAGGCCGAGCTCGGCGTCGCCGTCCTGCACGGCGACGCAACCGAGATCTACGTGCTCGATCGCGCCGGGGTCGCGCGGCCGCCCGGACATCGTGCTGGCCGTCACCGGTGACGACGAGGACAACCTCGTCATCTCCCAGATCGCCAAGGAAGGCTACGGGGTGCCGAAGGCGATCGCGCGTGTCAACGATCCGCGCAATCAACCCCATTTCGACCTGCTGGGAATCACGCAGACCGTCTGCGCGACATCGGGGATCCTGGGGCTGGTCGAGCACGAGGTGCCGGAGCACGGGCTCGTCAAGCTGCTCGAGCTGCGGCGCGAGGGATTCGAGGTGGTCGAGGTACAGGTGCCGGCGGGCTCACCGGCGGCCGGGAAGCGCGTCGCAAGCCTGGCGCTGCCCCAGGGATCCCGACTCGTGTCCGTGATGCGAGGCGGCGCCGCGGAGCTCGCCGTCGGCGAGACCGTGATCAGGCCCGGCGACCAGGTCGTCGCGGTGCTCAAGCCGGAGCTCGAGGACCGGCTCCGGCGCGCTCTCATCGGCGGCTAGCCGCGCACGCTGCAATCCCGAGCGGAGCAGTCGCTCGGGAGACCGGCCCGCCGACGTTTCCCATCGAGGAGAATGATCGGCGATGACACTCGCAGAGCTCGCCGTCACGATCGCGCTGCTGGGCGCGCTCGGGCTGGTGGCGAGCAGGGTCGGGCTGTCCGCGATCCCTGCCTACCTCCTGGCCGGGATCCTGCTCGGGCCGAACGAGCCGCACGCGCTCAGCCTGGTGCAGCCGTCCGAGGTGACCGACTTCGTCGCCGAGATCGGGCTCGTCTTCCTGCTCTTCTTCCTCGGCCTCGAGTTCAGCCCGGGGCGGCTCATGCGCAGCGGCCGCCACGTGCTCTACGGCGGGCGCCGCCGATCTGGCGCTGAACGGCGCGATCGGCGTGCTGCTCGGGTTGCTCCTCTTCGGGCCGAGCCTGGCGGCGGTGGCGCTTGCCACCGCCGTGTACGTCTCGTCGAGCGCGATCGCCGTCAAGGCGCTCGCGGACTTTCGGCGGCTCGCAGACGACGAGACCGATCTGGTGCTGGCCATCCTCCTCTTCGAGGACGTCGTCGTGGCTGTTCTGCTCGGCTTCATCGCGTCGGGCGGGGGAGGGCTGTCGGACTCGGCCGGCGTCGGGGGCTCGGCACTTGCCTTCGTCGCCGTCTCGCTGGCCGCTGGGCGTTTCCTGGGCGCTCCCCTTGGTCGCCTGCTCGCGAAGCTCGACCTCGAGTTCTTCCTCCTCGCTGTGTTCGGCTTCGTGATCGGGATGGCCGCGCTGGCGACGGAGATCGGCGTCTCGGACGCCGTGGGGGCGCTGATGGCCGGCGTCGTGCTCTCCGAGAGCGGCGTTCGCCAGGAGATCGAGGAGCGCTTCTTCGCGCTGCGCGACGTCTTCGCCGCCCTCTTCTTCTTCGTCTTCGGCCTGTCCATCGACCTGTCCGCGCTCGACGACCTCGGCTGGGTGCTCGGCGTCGGGATCGTGCTCACGGTTGTCGGGAAGATCGGGGTGGGTGTCGGCTCGGGCGTGCTCGGCGGGCTGACACGGCGCCAGGGCTTCAACGCCGGAGCGGCGCTGGTGGCCCATGGCGAGTTCACGATCATCGTGGCGCAGCTCGCAGCAGCGAACGCCGCGATCGCAATCGCCGACCGGGACACGATCGCGGCGTTCGCCGGTCTCTACGTGCTGCTCACCGCCACAATAGGAGTCGTGCTGATGAAAGAGTCCAAGCAGCTCGGACGGCGTCTCTTCCGACCGAGCGTAGACTGATCGCCGTGACCGTCGAGCTGAGAGAGACGCGGTTGCCCGGAGTCGGCGTGAAGTTCACCTTCACCACGGTGCACGGTGCGCGCGTCACGGTGGTGCAGCATCTCTCCGGCGAGCGCGAGGTGTACGTGCAGCGCCGGCGGGACGAGGATCCGTCCGTCGTCCTCGAGCTCAACGACGAGGAAGCGCGGCAGCTCGCCATCGTCCTCGGTGGGACGTACGAGCGGCCGAAGATCGTCGACGATCTCGAGCTCGCGCTCGGTGAGCTCCAGATCGAGTGGGTGCCCGTGCCCGACGTCAGCTGGGCGATCGGGCGCTCTCTCGGAGACTGCGCCTTCCGGCGACGCACCGGCGCGACCGTGATCGCCATGTTGCGGGATCCGGAGCCCGTGTCCGGCGCCCAGCCGGACGACATCGTGCAGCAGGGAGACACCCTCGTCGTCGTCGGGAAGGTCGCACACGTGGCGGCGTTCAGGCGCCTGGTTGCGGCGCACCGAGGCGCCCGTCGACTAGCGCGGCTACACCCGCCAGTAGTGGCGTGTCGCGAGGACGACGAGCGGGATCACCTCCAGCCTGCCGAGCCACATCAGCACCGTCATCGTGACGGTCGACGCGTCCGAGTAGCTGGCGAACGACCCCATCGGCCCCGCAACCCCGAAGCCCGGTCCCACGTTCCCGAGCGTCGTGGCGGAAGCGGCGATGGCGTCGAACGGCGACAGCTGCGGCCCGCCGATCGCGGCGTCGATCGCGATCACACCGGCGCCGACGGCGAAGAGACCGAGGTACAGGAGCACGAAGCTGATCACCGCCCGCACCGTCCGCTCGTCCACCGGGATGCCGTTGAACCGGATCGGCATCATCTCCTCCGGGTGAACGGTCTGCCGTAGCTCGCGCCGCAACACCTTCGCGACGAGGAGATGGCGGACGATCTTGACCGAGCCGCTCGTCGATCCGGCCGAGGCGCCGGCGAACATCAGGAGGACGAGCGTCATCGCCGCCAGGGTCGGCCAGAAGACGTAGTCGACGCTCGCAAAGCCGGTGGTGGTCATGATCGACACGACCTGGAACGTCCCGTGGCGAACCGCGGCTTCGCCCTCGAAGATGCCGTTCCCCCAGAGCTGCACGATGACGAGCAGCGAAGCGCCGGCCAGCACGAGCACGTAGAGGCGCAGCTCCTCGTCCCGCAGCGCGATCGCCGGCCGCCGTTGCACGAGAGCCCTGTAGGTGAGCGCGAAGTTGGCCCCGACGACGACCATGAAGACCACGACGACCCACTGGGTCGCCGCTGCAAACCCCTCGAACGAGCGGTTCTCGGGCATGAAGCCGCCCAGCGGCATGCGTCGCGAACGCCGCCGACGTCGCTTCGAAGAGACCCATGCGCCGGTCGATGCCGGTGATCCCGAAGCCGGTGAGGATCGCGATCAGCAGCGCGGTCAGCGCGATGTACAGCAGCCAGAGCCTGCGGGCAATCGTGCGGATGCGATCCGTCATCTCCATCTCCGGCCCGGGCATCTCCGACTCGAGCAGCTGCCGGCCGCCGACTCGCAGGCGCGGCAGCACTGCAAGCGCGAGCACGATGATCCCCATCCCACCGAGCCAGCTGGTGAACTGGCGCCACATGAGCAGCGACTGGTCGACGCCTCGACGTCGCGGAGGATCGACGCGCCCGTCGTCGTGAAGCCCGACATGGACTCGAACAGTGCGTCCAGCGGCCGGTCGAGCTGGGGGTCACCCGAGAAGATGTACGGCAACGCGCCGTAGAACGCCGCCAGCAGCCAGGTGAGCGACACGACGAGAAAGCCCTCCCTGAACCCGAGGGTGCTCGTCGGAGCGCCCGAGCCGCTCGAGCGCGAGCCCGACGACCGCCGCGATCGCGCCGGCTCCGAGGAACGGCCAGACCGGCTCCGAGTACCAGAGGGCCACGGCGCCGGGAAACAGAGCCGAGACGCTGAGGTACTTGAGCATCGTCCCGCAGAGCGCGAGTGCTCCGCGCAGGTCGACCGCGCTCCGCGGCACCGCCGGGCTCACAGCACTTTCTCGACATCCGGCACGCGCGACGACTCCGTGAAGACGATCACCCGGTCGTCCGCCTGGAGGACCTCGTCGCTGCGGGGAAAGACCGCCACCCCGTCTCGCACGATCGCGCCGATGATGGCGCCCCTGATCGGCATGTCGCGGAAGCGCAGGCCGACGTACTCGCTCGACGGGCTGGTCGTGATGTCGAGCACCTCGAAGCGATCGCCTTCCAGCATCGCCACCTGACGGGTTCGCGGGTCGTGTGCGAAGCGCACGATCTCCTCAGCCGTCACCTGACGCGGGTTGACCGTCACGTCGATCCCGGACGCCTCGTAGACCTCGCGCGCGACCAGATCGTGGACGATCGCGATCGTGAGCGACACGCCGTGGATCCGCGCGAGGGTCGCAGCGAACAGGTTCTTCGCGTCCTCGCGCATCGCGAACACCGCAGCCTGCGCCGATCCGATCCGCTCGCGCTCGAGAAAGTCCGGGTCGTCGCCCGTGGCCGCGAACACGCGCACCGAGGGGAGCTCCTCGGCAACGCGCCTGGCCCGCTCGCGATCGGATTCGACGAGCCGCACGCCGATGCCCTGCGCGCGACAAGGTTCTCGCGATCGCCGTGCCGACACGGCCCGCACCGAACACGACGACGTCTTCGACGCGCCGCTCGTCGGGCGCCAGCCGGTGGCTCCACTCTCTCGCGGCCTCGGGCGAGCCGATCACGACGATTCGGTCGCCCGGCTCGATGACTCCTTCGCCCCGCGGGATGATCGTCGCGTCCCCACGGATGATCGAGACGACACGGGAGTCGGCCGGCAGCGTGGCCTCGCGGAGGGGGATCCCGACGAGCCCGCTGGCGTGGCCGTCGTGGATCTCGAACTCGACGACCTGAACCTGACCGTCGGCGAAGACGTCCGTCTGCCTCGCGGCAGGCACGCCGATCGTCTGGGAGATCGCGTACGCGGTCTCGAGCTCGGAGGACACCGCGAAGTCGACGTCGAGGCGACCCTGTTGCCAGAGCTCGATGTACTCCACGTTGGAGGTGCGAATGACCGTCGTCGCCTTGGGCGCATCCGACCGCGCGAAGACGCAGGCGACGAGGTTCGCCTCGTCGCGCGAGGTGCAGGCGATGAAGAGACCGGCTTCCAGTGCGCCGGCGTCTGCGAGCGCCCGCCTGCTCGTGCCGTCTGCCTCGACCGTGCGGACGTCGTAGCGGTAGGCGAGCGGCGTCAGCCGCGCGGGCTCCATGTCGATCACGGTGACGTCGTGCTCGTCGTGGAGCGCCGCCACGATCGTCGAGCCAACCTGCCCCGCCCCGATGACGAAGACCTTCACGCCGCCGGGAGGGTACTCCGATCGGCTCCGACGCCGCGCGACGTACGGTCGGCTACTCTGATGCGATGCGCCGGGGTCTCGTCGTCGGCGGAGCGCTTCTGGCGTTCTTGGTGCCGGTCGTCGTCGCAACTGCCGCCACAGACCGGCCAGACCACCCCGCCGCTCAAGCTCGTGAAGGTGGCGTCGAAGGCGGAGCACGCCGTCGTCCTGGCCGATCGCCCCCGGTGAGCCCAACCGTCACTACATCGTGGACAAGAACGGGTTCGTGTACGTGACCGAGCGCGGCAAGGTGCGCGCCAGGCCGTTTCTCAACGTCAGCAGCCTGATCACCGCGGGCGGCGAGCAGGGCCTGCTCGGCCTCGCGTTCCACCCGCGGCTACGCGCGGAACCGACTGTTCTACGTGGCGTACACGTCCGCGACCGGCCGGAACGTGGTGGCGCGCTTCCGCTCCAACGGCACGGTCGCGATCCCCTCGACCCGGACGACGCTGCTCTCGGTGCCCGATCCGTACGGCAACCACAACGGCGGCAACCTCGCCTTCGGCCCGGACGGGAGGCTGTACACGACCATCGGCGACGGCGGCTCGGGCGGCGATCCCGAGAATCGCTCGCAGGACATGAGCTCGCATGTTCGGCAAGCTCCTGCGCCTCAACGTGTCACGCGCCGGGCGCGACGTGGGAGATCGCCGCGCTCGGTCTTCGCAACGCCTGGCGCTTCACGTTCGACCGGCGCACGGGCGACCTCTGGATCGGCGACGTCGGGCAGGGCGAGATCGAGGAGATCGACTACGTGCCCCGCAGCGAGAGCGGCCTGCTCAACTTCGGGTGGGACGTCTACGAGGGGACGAGAAGCTTCGAGGACAAGCCGCTCGGGCCCGGGAAGCTGGTGCAACCGGTCCACGAGTACAGCCACAACGACGGCTGCTCGGTCACCGGCGGCTACGTCTATCGCGGGCGTGCCATCCCGCGGATCGCCGGCCGCTACTTCTTCGGCGACTACTGCTCGGGCGACATCTGGAGCCTGCAGGCTCGTCGACGGCAAGGCGACCGAGGTGCGCAAGGAGGCGATCGAGGTGCCCAGCCTCGCGTCGTTCGGCGAGGGAAGCCGCGGGTGAGCTCTACCTCCTGTCGGACGACGGCCCGGTCTACCGCCTCGCCGGATGACGGCCGGCGCGTGGCGCGCGGGGACCGCAGCGTTGCGGCCACGATCACCCTGCGGCCGGAAGTCGGCCGCAAGCACTAGCGAGCCTCGCCGCAGGCGGCGGGTGGGATCCCGGAGCGATAGCAACCCTTGCAGACAGATAGCCGGCTCGGCGGCGTACCTGAGGGCTCTGACCGAGCGCTGCGTAGGCCAGCGCGTTGAGCGACTCGTTCAGCGAGCGGATCTCACGGCTCACCTGCCAGAGCCCTTCGGCCGCCTCCAGGCGACGGTCGATCGACTCGAGCTGCTCGACGATCCGGTCGAGCCGCTCGAGGAGCGCGTCGAGCTGCCGGTCGGGAAGATCGTGTCGCTCCACGGACTGCCAATCTTAGGGGGCGAATCGGATCAGCTCGTCCCTCGTGCGGGCGACCGGGGCGTCCGCGCCCAGCCGCGACGCGCAGCCGGGTCAGCGCGTCCGGCCCTGCCTCCGAGCACCGCCACACGCCGGGCCGCGCCGAGCTGAGCCAGCGCGACGCGTGCCAGCTCCTCCGGCGCGTCCGTGAACACCCCGACGGCGTGCCGGCGGCAGCGAGACGGCGGAGCGCCGCGCTCGCGTCGGCTGCCGGGCGCAGGTAGACCGGCGCCCGCTCCTCCGCATACCGGTCGAGCAGCGTGCGCCAGTTCCCCGCGCCCGGCGGCGTCGAGCGCGGCGGCCGCCGCGACCCGATCGGCCGGGAGCGTGGCGGCGTCGACGCCCAGCACGCGCGCCGACTCGGCGACCCAGTCGCGCCACAGCGGCCTGGTGTCGCCCAGCGCCCCGTCGAGGTCGACGAGCAGCGCGCTCACGCGTGCCGCCCGCGCCGCACGCCGAACCGGCGTGCCAGCGCCACGCCGGCGAGCACGCCGGCCGCGTCGATCACCACGTCGCGCACCGAGCCCTGACGCCCCGGCACGAGCGTCTGGTGGAGCTCGTCCGTGACGGCGTACAGCACTCCGGCGACGACCGCCGTCGACGCGGACGCGATCGCCCGCGCGAGGAGCGCGCCGAGCACCGCGTACTCCGCCGCGTGCGCCAGCTTCCGCAGCACGAGATCCCAGCCGCCGAGCCCCGTGCCGAGATCCGGCACCGACGAGAAGCGCGAAGATGAGCGTCGCCCAGCCGACCACGGGGAGCCAGAGCCGGACGGCGTCGGCGGGCACAGTCCGATGATAGGGTCGGCTCTCACACGGAGCGCGGTGAGGGAACCCGGTGCAAGTCCGGGACGGTCCCGCCGCTGTGAGGGGAGATGCTCCCCCGCCACACGCCACTGACCCGCGGGTCGGGAAGGCGGTGGGGGAGGGTGCCCCGAGTCAGAAGACCTGCCCCGCTCCGCACATAGTCCCGAACCCCTCGCGGAAGGAGGATTCAGGTGCTGTATCGCTGGCTCGTTCTCATCGCCTCGTGCGTGGCGGCACTCTCGCTGTTCGTCTCGGGCGCCACCGGTGGCGCCGATGCCACGACGGCCGACTTCCCGGTGACGATCACCGCCGGCAACGGCAAGGTCACGATCAGGCAAGCAACCCAGACGCGTCGTCTCGCTCTCGCCGACCGCCACGGAGTCGCTGTTCGCGATCGGCGCCGGCAAGCAGGTGATCGCCGTCGACGACCAGTCCGACTACCCGAAGACCGCGCCGAAGACGTCCCTGTCGGGGTTCACGCCCAACGTCGAGGCGATCGCAGCCTACGAGCCGGATCTCGTCGTCGTCTCGTACGACCCGAAGGGGCTCGTCGACGCGCTCGAACGGCTCGACATCCCGGTCATCCTCCACGACGCGGCGCGGTCGTTCCCGGGTGCGTACCAGCAGATCCGCCAGCTCGGGCTGGTCACCGGGCAGCGCCAGGGCGCGACGAAGGTCATCGCCCGGATGAAGACGCAGATCGCACGGGTGGTGCAGACGTCGAAGGACAGGGCGGCCGGTCTCACCGTCTACCACGAGCTGACGCCGGACTTCTACTCTGCGTCGTCCCACTCGTTCGTCGGGCAAGATCTACACGCTTCTCGGTCTCGAGAACATCGCCGACAAGGCCGATTCGAGCCGCACCGGCTATCCACAGCTGTCGGCCGAGTACATCGTCGCGTCGAGCCCGGATCTGATCGTGCTCGCCGACATCGTCTGCTGCGGTCAGAAGGCGTCGACGGTCGCGGCGCGGCAGGGGTGGAGCAGGATCGACGCCGTGCGGACGCAACTCGGTGGTGCGGATCGACGACTCGCTCGCGTCTCGCTGGGGGCCGCGCCTGGTGAACTTCTTCCGCGCCATGGCGACGGCGATCAAGCGGCTGAAGCGCCTAGCCGGCCGGGAAGCATGGACGACCGCCGCCGCGCGCAGCCCACGACGTCCGCTCCGCGGGGTCTTGCGCCGGGTTGGGTGTGCGCGACGGCGGCGTTCCTCATCGCTCGCGCTCGGGGTCGGCCTGCTCGTCGGGCCGATCGACGTCGGGGTCGCCGACATCCTGCGCTCGATCGGTGCGCGGCTTCACCTACCTGGCGTGGTGTCGCCGTTGTCGCCGACGGAGGAGACGATCGTCTGGGAGCTCCGGCTCCCGACGTGTCGTGCTCGCCGCCCTGGTCGGCGGCATGCTCTCGCTCGCGGGCGCGACGTACCAGGGTGTCTTTCGGAACCCGCTCGTCGACCCGTACCTGCTCGGGGTCGCGGCCGGAGCAGGGCTCGGAGCGACGCTGGCGATCGCGTATCTCCCTCGAACACTCGATGCCCACGAGATCGTCCCGCCGGCGGCGTTTCTCGGCGCGGCCGCCGCGGTCGCCGCCGCGTACGCGCTCGCACACTCGGCCGGTGGCGACCGTGGCCCGGCGGTGCTCGTGCTCGCCGGCGTGACGGTCGTCTCCTTCCTCACGGCGGTGCAGGCGTTCGTGCAGCAGCAGCACGCAGACACGCTGCAGGAGGTCTACTCGTGGATCCTCGGCCGGCTGCCGAGCACCGGGTGGGCGGACGTGACCCTGATCCTGCCGTACGTCTGCGTGGCGGTCGTCGTGATCCTCGTCATGCGGCGCTCGGTCGACGTGCTCTCGCTCGGAGACGACGAGGCGATGAGCCTCGGCGTGAACGTGGGGCGCGTGCGCCTGACCCTCGTCGCGGCGGCGACGATCGGCACGGCCGCTGCCGTATCGGTCGTCGGCCTGATCGCGTTCGTCGGGCTCATCGTGCCGCACGCGCTGCGGCTGCTCACCGGGTGGTAGCTACCGGTCGCTGCTGCCGCTCTCGTTCCTCGCCGGCGCGGGCTTCCTCGTCCTGGCGGACGCGGTCGCCCGCACCTTGCTCGCGCCGGCCGAGGTTCCCGTCGGGGTCGTGACCGCGTTCCTCGGCGCACCGTTCTTTGCGCTCATCCTGCACACGAGCCGGAGGATGATCGGATGAGTGCGCTGGCGCTGAAAGGCGTCTCGGTCTCACTCGGCGGCGCGCGGGTCGTCGCGGATGTGAGCGCGACCGTCGCAGGACGGAGAGTGGGTCGTCGTGATCGGCCCCAACGGCGCCGGCAAGACGACGCTCCTGCGCGCCGTCGCAGGGCTGTTGCCCTGCGACGGGTCGATCTGCCTGTTCGGCCGCGAGACCTCCGGCCTGGCACGCCGCGAGCTCGCACGCCTGGTCGCAGTCGTCTCTCAGGATCCCGCGACGCCACCCTGGCTGACCGTCTCCGAGTACGTGCTGCTCGGACGTACGCCACATTTCGGGTATCTCGCCAAGGAGCGTCGGGAGGACGTCGCAGCTGCGACCCGCGCGCTCGAACGCCTCGACCTGATGGGGTACGCCAACCGGCTTCTGGGGACGCTGAGCGGTGGCGAGCGGCAACGGGCCGTCGTCGCCCGGGCGCTCGCGCAGGAGGCGCCGCTGATCCTCCTGGACGAGCCGACGTCGGCGCTCGACATCGGTCATCAGCAGCAGGCGCTCGAGCTGCTCGACGGCCTGCGGCACGACGTCGGCCTGACGCTGGTGGCGGCGATGCACGACCTGACGCTCGCTGCGCAGTACGCCGACCGGATGATCCTGCTCGACCACGGCCGCGTGATCGCCGACGGATCACCGGGTGACGTGCTCACCGAGGAGCGCCTGTCACGGCACTACGAGGCTTCCGTGCGCGTGCTCGAGCTCGACGGCCGCGTGGCCGTGCTCCCACGGCGTGCGTAGCATGGACGGGCCGTGAGACCTCGCCGACCACTTGCGCTCGTCGCCGCGCTTGCCGCGCTCACGGTCACGGCGGTGGCGGCCGCAGCCACCCTGGCCAAGGTCACCTATCAGGACGTCCTGCCGAAGGCGGGTACCGGGCAGGTGACGTTCAAGACGCAGAGAGCGGCGTCGTTCAGCATCGTGTTGCGCGTGCCGACCCAGGGGCGGGCACGCCTCTACCTGCTGGGCGCCAAGGCCCCGAAGGGCGGCCCGCTGATCGACACGAGGCCGTCTACCGTCCGGCGCCGGACCGTGTCAGGGTGCGGCCGGCTCGTTCATCTGCCGCGCTGCGTACGAGCCGCTGCCGAAGGGCACCTACACGTGGCGCATCGTGTGGAAAGGGCCGGTCAAGGCACCGGTCGAGCTCACCGTCCGCTGGTGACCGCCGGCCTCGCGCTTCGCGTCGAGCGTGCCTTGCGCCCGCCGACCTTTGCGCGAGGCGGCCAGGTCTTGCGGCCGCGAAGCGGACGCCCACCTTGCAGCAAGCTGCGAGACGCTTTGCGGCCGCGAAGCGGACGCCTTTAGGTTATGCCTCGCCGCAGGCGGCGGTGGGTGTCCGCGGGAGCGGATACCCACCTTGCAGGCCAGGTCAGTCGAGCGTCTTGACGTGCTTGCGCCGCGAGCCCGCGGGCTGGTAGCCGAGCTTGCGGTTGATCGCGAGCATCGGCGCGTTCTCCGAGTCGTTGCCCGTCCAGATCTCGCGGATTCCCCTGGAGCGCGCCCAGTGCAGCGTGGACAGCTTGACGAGGGTTGCGAGGCCGCGCCCTCGATACGCCGGATGGGTTCCGGTGAACTCGTTCTCGGCTCGCGCCACGCCGTCCGACGCCACGAACGCGAGCGCCGCGAGGCGGTCGTCGGTCACCGCGACGACGCTGCCCTCGTAGTCGAGGTCGGGCACGCCGAGATCGTCGCGCAGCCAGTCCTCGAACGACTGCTCCGCGTCGAGTGAATCCGCCGGGTCGTCGCGGTGGGCGAGCATGGCGAGCTCGTGCAGCTCGCGTAGACGGTCGGCGAGCTCGACGAGGGGCACGAGCGCAACGCCGTCGGGTACGACGAGAGGAGGCAGCTCCGTCGTTGTCCAGCGTGATCATCGAGACCGGCTTGCGCCGGGCCTCACGAAAGCCGTGCCGCTCGGCGAAGCGGGCTCCTTCGTCGTCGTCCGTCCAGGCGGTCGCTTCGGCGTGGCCGCGCTCGCGCAAGGCGGTCTCCACGTGGCGTGCGAGGGCGGCGCCGAGCCCTCGCCTGCGTACGGCCGGGCCCACGCCGACCCAGCAGCGGCCGAAGCGGCCGGCTCTTCCTGCCGCGGCGAGCGTTCCGCCCTGCTCGACCACCCACCAGTGGGTCGACTTGCGCGTGTGGTCGAGACCGCGCTCGCTGACGACCATGGTCGGGAGCAGGCTGCGCACCAGCGCCGTCAATGACGGCAGGTCCGCCGTCTCGAGCTCTCGAATCAGAGCTTCAGTCGCCATCCATGGTGTTGCCGCGGACCTGGCGGGCCATGCCAGGGAGGATCACGCTCGAATCCTATAACCGTTTCGGCCTACAGGCTCTCCCTTGATCGAGGGAAGGGCCGCGACCACGTCACTCGTCGAGCGTCCATCCATGCCGGGTGGCGAAGGGCTCGTAGCCGAGCCTGCGGTTGATGGCGAGCATGGGCGCATTGGTGTCGTCGTTCTGCGTGATCACGCGCGTAATGCCCGCCTCGGCCGCGCAGGTGAGACCGTGCCGCTTCATCAGGGTGGCCAGCCCACGGTTGCGGTGCTCGCGGAGGACACCGGTGCCGACGTTCATCGCCCGCCCGCGCGGGCGATCGGTGCAGAACAGGCTCACGCCGACGAGCCTCCCGTCGGCGAGCGCTCCCAGGCTCAGCTCCCAGTCGAAATCGGGATGGCCGACGCTCATCGTGCGCCACTGCTCGAAGGTGAGCCCGGAGAAGTCGTAGTCGCCCGGTTCGTCCTGCGACGAGGAGTAGTCGACCCTGTAGAGCGTGTCGAGATCGTCGTGGTATGCGGAGCAGGGGCGCAACTCGACGCCGGGCGGCGCGGGTGGGGGAGCGGGCAACACGCGCGGGTCGAGGGCGAGCATCTCGCTCGTCGAGCTCAGCCTGAACCCGCGTGCCTCGCAGAATCGCTTCGACGCGTCGTCCTCGAGGCTCTGCGCCACCACGTGCGTCCCGCCGATCGTCTCCAGATGCACCGCTGCCCTCTCCCAGAGAGCAGTGCCGATCCCCCGGCGACGCCAGTCCGGGTGCACCATCACGCTGCTCCTCGCGTGTCCGGGCGCGGCAGCCCACACCTCCAGCTGTGCGCTCGCCCAGCCGACGACGACCCCGTCCGTCTCCGCCTTCCACGTTGCGCGACGCGCTTCCGGCGGCTGCGACGACTGCTGGTGGCGCAGCCCCGCCACCGTGATCAGCTGGTCGGGATAGACCTGATTCGCCAGCTCGGCCGCGCCGGTGGCATCGTCGAGCGTGGCAGCCGAGATCACGCGCGCCAATCTAGTCACGCTCGCGCACCGGCTGACGACGAGGCCGCCGTTGGCGGCCTCGTCTAGCATCGGACGGTGACGGTCACACCGCACGAGGAGCTGCTCGCGGGGCTCAACACCGCCCAGCGTGAGGCCGTCGTCACCACCGAAGGGCCCGTGCTCGTGGTCGCGGGCGCGGGCTCGGGCAAGACGCGCGTGCTGACGCATCGCGTCGCGCACCTGATCGGCAGCCGTGCGCGTGAAACCGAACGAGATCCTCGCCATCACGTTCACCAACAAGGCGGCCGGCGAGATGCGCGAGCGGTTGCAGCGCATGCTCGGACCCACGGCGCGCGCGATCTGGATCCTCACCTTCCACGCCGCGTGCGGCCGCATGCTGCGCCGCGAGGCGGAACGGCTCGGCTACAAGTCGACGTTCTCGATCTACGACCAGGCCGACCAGGTGCGTGTCGTGAAGCACTGCCTCGAGGAGCTCGGCAAGGACCCGAAGCGGTTCACGCCCAGGGGCATCCACGCGCAGATCTCCAACGCGAAGAACGCGCTGGTGACACCCGAGCAGTACCTGAGCCGCGTCGGCTCCTTCTGGGACCAGACGGTGGCCGAGGTGTACGACCTCTACCAGCGCACGCTGCATCGCTCCAATGCCGTCGACTTCGACGACCTGCTCATGCTCACGGTGCAGGTGCTGGAGCGCTTCCCGGAGGCGCGTGACAAGTGGCAGCAGTCGTTCCGCTACGTGCTGGTCGACGAGTACCAGGACACGAACCACGCGCAGTACCGGCTGCTGCAGCTGCTGGCCCAGAAGCACGGCAACGTGTTCGCGGTCGGGGACCCGGACCAGTCCGTCTACGGCTTCCGCGGCGCGGACATTCGCAACATCCTCGACTTCGAGCGCGACTTCCCCGGCGCGCAGGTGATCGCGCTCGAGCAGAACTACCGCTCCACGAACGCCATCCTCGACGCGGCCAACTCGGTGATCGAGAACAACCGCGATCGCAAGCCGAAGCGGCTCTTCTCGGAGCTCGGCCAGGGCGATCCGGTCGAGGTGGTGGAGGTCGAGGACGAGCACGCCGAGGCACGCTTCGTGGCAGCGGAGATCGCGCGCCTCGTCGGCACCGACTACTCGGCCAGCGAGATCGGCGTCTTCTATCGCACGAACGCCCAGTCACGTGTCCTCGAGGACGTGCTGGTGCGGCAGCAGATCCCGTACCAGGTGATCGGCGGGCCACGCTTCTACGAGCGGGCGGAGATCAAGGACGCCGTCGCGTACCTGACCGTGCTCGACAACCCCTCGGACGCCGTGTCGTTGATGCGCATCGTCAACCGGCCGCGGCGGGGAATCGGCGACACGTCGCTCCAGCGGCTCGTCGGGCACGCCGGTGCGCTCGGGATCTCGCTCTGGGAGGCGACGGCCGACCCCGACGCGGCCGGGTTGGCGAGCGCGGCGGCCAGGGCGGTGCGCGGCTTTCGCACGACGATGGAGTCGCTCATGTCGTCCGCCCAGGAGCTCGAGATCGACGAGCTCGTCGAGGCGGTGCTCGACCGGTCGGGGACGATCGAGGCCTACGAGGCGGAGCGCACGATCGAGGCGCGAGGGCGCATCGAGAACCTGCAGGAGCTCGTCGGCGTGGCGCGCGAGTTCCGGGCCGAGCGGGAGGAGCCGACGCTGTCCGCGTTCCTGCAGGAGGTGTCGCTCGTGTCCGACCAGGACGGGCTCGCGGGTGACGGCTCGCTCGTGACGTTGATGACGATCCACAACGCGAAGGGCCTCGAGTTCCGCGGTGTCTTCATGATCGGCATGGAGGACGGGATCTTCCCGCACGCCCGCTCGATCGAGGACAACGAGATCGAGGAGGAGAGGCGCCTTGCCTACGTCGGCATGACGCGTGCCATGGAGCGGCTGGTGCTGACGCACGCGAGCGCTCGCTCGCTCTACGGGCGCCGCGAGTACAACCTGCCGTCACGCTTCCTCGACGAGCTGCCGGCGACGGTGGAGCGCGAACGGCTGCGGCCCACGTCGTGGTCGGGCTATGCGTCGTCGCCACGTCAGCTGCCGCCGCGCGAGGCGCGTTCGGGGCCCGAGCTGCACACCGGAGACTCGGTGCGGCACGGCTCGCTCGGCGAAGGGGTCGTGACCCGCATCGAGGCAGGTGGCATCGTGACGGTGCGCTTCGCCGCCGACGGCTCGGAGCGCCGTCTGATGCTCGAGTACGCGCAGCTGGACAAGCTGTAGCGCGTACGATCCGCCGCGTGCCCGTCCGTATCCGCACGGTCCGTGACCTCGTCGAGTTCCGCGACGCCGTCTCCTGCATCGGCCACTACTTCGGCTGGCAGCCGAGCGAGGAGGACAGCGAGCGGTTCTCGACGCCTTCTGCCGCTCGACCGTCTGCACGCCGCCTTCGACGACCGCGCCATCGTCGGTGGCGCCGGGGCCTTCCCGTTCGAGCTCACCGTCCCGGGCGGCCCGCTGCGCTGTGCCGGAGTGACCGTCGTCGGCGTGCTCCCGTCGCACCGGCGGCGGGGGCTGCTGCGCCGGATGATGGATGCGCAGCTCCTGGACGTGCGCGAGCGGGAGGAGCCGATCGCGGCGCTGTGGGCCTCCGAGGAGACGATCTACGGCCGCTTCGGCTACGGGCTCGCCTCGGCCTGTCACAACATCAGGGTTGAGCATCGCGGCGGCGGCCTACGAGCCGCCCTACCCGGCCCCGAGGGGCGCATGCGGCTTCTCGACCACGAGGAGGCGATGCGCACGCTGCCGCGCCTGTACGACCGCATCAGGAGGCGCTCCGTCGGCTTTCTCTCGCGCTCGCGCGACTGGTGGGAGGTGAGGCAGCTCGGCGACCGTCCCGAGCAGCGACGCGGCGCCGGGCCGCTGCAGCGCGCGCTCCTCGAGCTCGACGGGAAGCCCGCCGGGTATGCCCTCTACCGCATCGCCTCGGAGCGCGCCGGCGACGACTGGAAGAGCACGCTGCGGGTGTCCGACGCCTTCGGCGTCGACGAGCGCGCCACGCGCGAGCTCTGGCGCTTTCTCCTGGCGGTCGACTGGGTCGACGAGCTGGAGGCGGCGATGCTGCCCGTCGACCATGCGCTGCAACTGCTGGTGGCCCGCATGAACTTCCTGCGCGCGCGGCTCTGGGACGGCATCTGGGTGCGGCTCGTCGATCTCCAGGCGGCCCTGAACGGCAGGTCGTACGCAACCGACGGGCGCGTCACCTTCGAGGTCGTCTCCGACCCGAGCTTCGACGACAACGTGGGCACGTGGACGGTGGCGGACGGGGTCGCGCGCCGCAGCCGCCGCCGGCCGGACGTGCGCCTGGACGTCCAGGCGCTTGGCGCCGCATATCTCGGCGGCTTCTCGTTCGCGCAGCTGGCCGCCGCCGGGCAGGTGCAGGAGGCGTCCCGCGGCGGTCTCGCGCGCGCGGATGCGATGTTCGCGCACGGACGCCGCACCCTGGTGCCCCGAGAACTTCTAGACGCTCAGCGTGCCGGTGTGTGCGGTGCCTCGACGAGCGTCGACCACGTCGCGTCGGTGAGGCAGGCCGCCGCCTCGTGCCAGGCCCGCTCGGATCCGTAGCGCTCGACGAGGGAGACCGCGGTGATGCGGTCACGCGCCCCCGGGGCGACGTCTCCGCAGATCGCGAGCACGGGGACGCCGTGCTCCGTGGCGCGGCGCGCGACCCCTCCGACGACCTTGCCCTCGAACGACGTCGCGTCGAGGAGGCCTTCTCCGGTCACCACGAGCTGCGCCTCGCCGAGTGAGTCGTCGAGCCCAGCGGCATCTGCGATCAGGTCGAAGCCGTCGACCAGCTGGGCGCCGAGCGCGGCCAGGCCGCCTGCCAGGCCGCCGGCAGCGCCGGCCCGCGAGAGCCCGGTCACGTCCACGCCCAGTTGCTCCCGGTAGCGGGCGGCAAGCTGCCGCAGGCGATCGGCCAGTACCTCCACCTGGGTGGCGTCGGCTCCCTTCTGCGGGCCGAAGACCGTGGCCGCGTCGACGAAGCCGGTGTCCACGTCGCAGGCGACCCGGACGGTCACGTTGCGCTCCGCGAAGCGCCGCCAGCCGAGCGCGTCGACGGCTCCCAGGCCACCGTCCGTCGTCGCCGAGCCGCCGACGCCGACGACGATGCGGGTGGCGCCCGCGCGAATCGCGGCCTCGATCAGCTCGCCCGTGCCCCGCGTCGTTGCACGCAGCGGATCGTTGCCGGCTCTGCCCCCCGCGAGCGCGAGACCGGAGGCGCGCGCCATCTCGATCACGGCTGCATCGCCGTCGAGGCGCCACGGCGCCTCGACCGGCTCGCCGAGCGGGCCGGAAACCAGCTGCGTGCGATTGCCGCCGCCGAAGACGTCGAGTGTTGCCTCGCCGCCGTCGGCGAGTGGGAGCTCCGAGCAGGTCCAGCCGGCCCGCGCCGCGCCGGCCGCGATCGCGGCGGCCGCCGCGGGCGCGCTCAGCGTGTCGCGAAACTTGTCGGGCGCCGCGAGGAGGTGCACCGGTCAGGCGATGTAGGGGATCGTCTCCGGGCCCTCGGGCAGCACGCACACGCCGCGCGTCGGGCCCTGCCTCGGCGACCGTTCCCGTGAGGTCGGAGGTCTGCTCGAGGTGTGCGGCCGCGAGCTCCTCGTCCGACAGGTACGACGTGTGGACGACCACCCTCGCCTGCGTCTGGATGGCGGCCTGGATCTGCACCTGCCACTGATCGGGGACGGTCTCGGAGCGACCGGTGATCCTGGAGAGCAGAGCCTGGGGCGAGTCGGCCGAGCAGAGCTCGCTCCGGTACGAGCCGTGGCTCGGGAATCCGTCGCGGCATTCGGCGGCGCAGACGATCAGCCCGCCGGGCTTCACCACCTGCGCGGCGGCCGACATGCCCTTCACGGCCTGGTAGAGGTTCTGGTCGAGCGGGAAGCCGGCGTTCGAGGTCACGACCACGTCGAACGGCGCGGCCACCGGGCGCATCGCGATCGCCCCCGCCGCGCGGCACGCCTCGCGATGCATCGGCGAGGAGCTCGCCGCCGAAGGCCGCCGCGATCCGCCGCTCCCTGTCGAGCAAGACGTCGAGCGCGAAGTCGGTGCCGGTGGCGGCAGCGATCGCCCGTACGTCGTCGTGGATCGGGTTGCCCTCGGTGACGCCCCACCGTGCGTGGGGAGACCCGATGCGCGCCGCGTCGTGCAGCGTCAGCACCGTCTCGAGCCCGGCCAGCCCCGGCGCCACCATCTTCGGGCCGCCGGAGAAGCCGGCGAAGAAGTGAGGCTCCACGAAGCCGGTGGTGATGCGCACGTCCGCGGTGACCCACTCGGTGCTCAGCCACACGGGTACGTCGGCGCCGAGCCTGCCCATCCACGTCAGCGACGCGTCGTCGCGAGCGTCGTGGTTGACGACCCGCACGCCGTCGACGACGTCGTCGCCCAGCATCGCGCGGAGCTCCTCGTCGGTGTTGGCGCGGTGCGTTCCCGTCGCGACCAGCACGACGACGTCGTCGAGATCCGTGATCCCGTCCAGCTCGTCGAGGATCGCGGGGACGACGATCCGGCGTGGCTGCGGCCGTGTGCCGTCGCACACGGAGATGGCCACCGTGGCGCCCGGCGGGACGATCTCGCGCAGCGGCGGGCCGGCGACCGGGCGGCGGAGCGCCGCGACGACCGCGGCGCGCTCGTCCTGCGCTGCGGGCGGGTACGTCGGCGAGATGACGGTCGTCCTGCCTTCCGGCAGCTCGACCGGGAGGCGTCCGGACCCGTATGCCAGCTCGACGCGCACGATCAGCACATCGCCCGACGGCGCTCGCCGCGACCCGCGGCGTCGAGCCGGAGTCGGTCGCAGCGCGCGATCATGGGCTTCCGTGCCTCAGACGGCCCATCGTAACGATCATCGGGCGCCGTCTCGCGGCGGTGTCCGCCGGTGTCGGAAGCACCTGCTCACGGCTACGATGCGACCGTGGCCTCGACGGTGACAGGGCGCTCGGTGTTCTCCTCGATCCCCGAGGCGATCGAGGACATCCGGTCGGGGAAGTTCGTCGTCGTGGTGGACGACGAGGACCGCGAGAACGAAGGCGACCTGACCATCGCGGCGCAGTTCGTGACGCCGGAGGCGGTCAACTTCATGGCGACGAACGCGCGCGGGCTGATCTGTCTCTGCCTGACCCCGGAGCGGTGCGCCGAGCTCGAGTTGCGGCAGATGACCGACCAGAACGAGACGCCGTTCGGCACCGCCTTCACGGTCTCGATCGAGGCGCGCGACGGCGTGTCCACCGGGATCTCGGCGCACGACAGGGCGCACACGATCCAGGTGGCGATCGACCCGGGCGCGGGCCCGCGCGATCTCGTGCAGCCGGGCCACGTCTTCCCGCTGCGCGCACGGCCGGGGGGTGTCCTGCAACGGTCCGGTCAGACGGAAGCGGCGGTCGACCTCGCCCGCCTGGCGGGTCTCGTGCCGGCGGGGGTGGTCTGCGAGGTGATGAACGCGGACGGGACGATGGCCCGCGTGCCCGACCTGATCCCGTACTGCGAGCAGCACGGCCTGCGCATGATCACGGTCGCCGACCTGATCGAGTACCGTCGCCGCACCGAGAAGCTCGTCGAGCGCGTCGTGTCGGTGAGGCTGCCCACCGAGTACGGCGAGTTCCAGGCCGTCGCGTACCGCGAGCCGGCCACGGACAAGGCGCACGTCGCGCTGGTGAAGGGCGAGGTGGACGGCGCGGAGGACGTGCTCGTGCGCGTGCACTCCGAGTGCCTCACCGGTGACGCCTTTCACTCCTTCCGCTGCGACTGCGGCGAGCAGCTCGAGACGGCCATGCTGCGGATCGAGCAGGAGGGCCGTGGCGTGATCCTCTACCTCGCGCCAGGAGGGGCGGGGGATCGGCCTGCTCAACAAGCTGCGCGCGTACGAGCTGCAGGAGCAGGGGCTCGACACGGTGGAGGCGAATCTCGAGCTCGGCTTCTCCGCCGACGCGCGCGAGTACGGGATCGGGTCGCAGATCCTGGCAGACCTCGGCCTGACGACGATCCGCGTCCTGACGAACAACCCGAAGAAGATCGAGGGGATCAGCGGCTTCGGGCTCACCGTCGTCTCGCAGGAGCCGATCGAGATGCGCCCGGGGGAGGAGAACCGCCGCTACCTCGAGACGAAGCGGGACAAGCTCGGCCACACCATCGGCACGCCGCTCCATCACCAGCGCGTGCGCTTCGAGCCGTCCGTGCTGGAGGTCTGGGAGGCCTGAAAGGCTCTCGCGCGCGCCTCCGGGGCTTGGCGCGGCGAGGAGCGTAGCCGACGTCGTCTCAGACCGCGAAGAACGTCGTCTCGCCCGCGCCCTGCAGGACGATGTCGAACCGCAGCTCGCGGCCGCTGCCCCGGGCGACGAGCGTCTCGCGCTGCAGCTCGCCGAGCGCGGAGAGCACCGGGTCGGCCGCGTTCGCCTGCACCTCGTCGGGGAAGTACATCCGCGTCACGAGACGCTTCAGCAGCCCGCGCGCGTGGATCCCGACCTCGAGGTGCGGTGCTTGCATCCCTCCGCCCGGCCACGGCACCGGGCCCGGCTTCACGACGACGAGCTCGAAGCGTCCGTCGGGCGCGGTGCCCGAGCGGGCGAAGCCGAGCCAGCCGTCCTCGAGCGGTGGATCGGAGCGATCGTCGGCAGGGTGGGCGTAGCGCCCTCCGGGCCCGGCCTGCCACGTCTCGACCAGCCCGTCCCCCACGGGCTCGCCTGCGCCGTCGAGCAGCAGCCCCGAGACGACGATCGCCCGCGGGTCGGCACGGTCGACGACGTGAGGGGTGACGATCTCCCGCAACAGCCCGATCGAGAGGAACGGGCCGGACGTCTGCGCTGGCGTCAGCCCCGCGCGTTCAGTCATCGTGTGGCTCCTCGAGCGGCGTCGCCTCGCGACCGCCGAGCACGATGTCGAAGCGGTAGCCGAGCGCCCAGTTCGGCACCGTCAGCTCGAGGTCGAAGCAGCTGATCATCCGCCGGCGAGCCTGCTCGTCGCGCACGGAGTTGAAGATCGGGTCGTGCGCGAAGAGCGGATCTCCGGGGAAGTACATCTGTGTCACGAGCCGCTCCGTGAACGCCCGGCCGAAGAGCGAGAGGTGAATGTGGTTCGGCCGCCAGGCGTTGGCGTGGTTCTGCCACGGGTAGGCACCGGGCTTCACCGTCACGAACCGGTAGCCGCCGCTGTCGTCGGTCAGGCAGCGGCCCGCACCGCTGAAGTTCGGGTCGAGCGGCGCATCGTGCTGGTCGACCTCGTGCAGGTAGCGCCCCGCCGCGTTCGCCTGCCAGATCTCGATCAGCTGGCCGCGGAGCGGCTTCCCGTCGGAGCCGAGCACGCGCCCGGCGACGACGATGCGCTCGCCGAGCGGCTCGCCGGGGTGCTGGCGGGTGAGGTCGTGATCGAGGTCGCCGAGAGCGGCGTTGCCGTACAGCGGGCCCGTCAGCTCGCTCAGGGTCGCGGGGATGGCCACGAGCGGCTGCTTGGGATGGCGAAGCCGCGTGCTGACGTAGTCGGGATAGTCGTAGGGCGGGTCCGGGCTCCCCTGGCGCTCCGAGTCGGCGACCGTCGTCAGCCTGATGGGCTCGTGCGGCATGACGGTCCTAGAGCGGCATCGCGTCGCGAAGCCTGTCGACCACCTGGGCCACGGCGAGAGGGTCCTTGCCCGTGAGCGCGCGATAGTCGTCCGACGCGCCGTCGAGCTCGCCGCGCCGCAGCGCGCGATACGAGGAGACACCGGCCTCGACCGCCCACACGCGGCCGCCCCAGCGCCAGCCGTGCCGCCACCCAGTCGTCGTCGCTCAGCGGGTCGTAGCGGTAGGTGTCGCCGGTCACCTCCGTCGCGATACGTGCCAGCTCCTCGATCGTCACCGCGTCCGCACCGACGACGTTCACGACGCGACTCTCGCCGATGGGCCCCACGAGGAGAGCGGCGATCGCCTCGGCCAGCTCGGGCCGGTAGGAGAAGCGGATGTGCCCCTCTCCGGCAGGCCCGCGGGCGACGCCGTCGGCGTCGAACCAGGTGGGAATCCCGTCCGCATACATGCCGTTGCGCACGGCGACGTACGGGATGCCCGAGCGCTCGAGCATCGCCTCGGTCGCGCCGTGCGAGCGCGCGTGGACGAAGGTGGCTTCGGGGCCGGCGTTGAGGAACGAGAGGTAGACCACCTGCGCGACCTTCGCAGCGGCGGCCGCCGTGACGAACGAGTCGTGCAACGCCACCCGGCGCTCGTAGCCCTCGTGCACCGAGACCATGAACACGCGGTCGCCTTCACGCAGCGCCGCTGCGAGCGAGGCCGGATCGCCGTAGTCCGCCACCACGACCTCGGCGCCGGGGAGCCGGGGCGCCCGTGTCGCGTCGCGGACGAGGAGCCGCTGCGGCTCGGCGCGCGCGGAGAGCTCGCGAGCGACGAGCCCGCCGACGTGACCGGCGGCACCCGTGACGACGATCATCGACCCGGCGCGCCCTCCGCGCGCGAGAGCCCGAGCAGGCGGGCGGCGTTCTCCTTGAGGATCAGTGGCCGCACCTCGTCCTTGAAGTCGGCCTCTGCGAAGTCGGCCAGCCAGCGGTCGGGGGTGATCAGCGGGTAGTCGGAGCCGAACAGGACGCGGTCACGCAGCAGCGTGTTCGCGTAGCGGACGAGTCTGCGGCGCGAAGTACTTCGGCGACCAGCCCGAGAGGTCGATGTAGACCTGCTGCTTGTGCAGCGCGACGGAGATCGCCTCGTCCTGCCACGGGAAGGACGGGTGCGCGAGCACGATCGTGCAGCTCCGGGAAGTCGACCGCCACGTCGTCGACGAGCATCGGGTTCGAGTACTTGAGCCGGATGCCGCCCGCCTCCCGGCAGCCCGGAGCCGATACCCGAGTGGCCCGTGTGGAAGACGGCCGGCAAGCCCGCCTCGGCGATCACCTCGTAGAGCGGGTAGACCGCACGGTCGTTCGGGGAGAACGCCTGCACGTTCGGATGGAACTTGAAGCCGCGGAAGCCGTAGTCGGAGATCAGGCGCCGGGCGTCCGCGACGCCGCGCGCTTGCCCTTGCCGGGGTCGATGCTCGCGAACGGGATCAGCACGTCCGCGTTGGCGGCGGCGACCTCGGCGATCTCCTCGTTGCGAACGGCCGGGCGGCCCGTCTGCGTCTCGGCGTCGACGGTGAAGATCACTGCGGCGAGCTTCCGCTCGCGGTAGTACGCGGCCACGTCGTCGGCGGTCGGGAGGCCCGACTCGCCGAAGTACGCGGCCGCCGCCTCCCGCCACTCGGGTGCTGAGGCCGTCCTCACCCGTGCGGCGCGAGACCTCGGCGTGCGTGTGCATGTCGATCGCGACGACGCATCGAGGTCGATCGTCATCGAAGCTCCGCACGGCCGTCCTTGATCACGGTCGCGCCGTCGTCGGCCCAGTGGCGTCGAACCCGTAGACGCCGTCGCCGAGCCGCCAGATGCGGGTCGTGAGCGTGTCGCCCGGGAAGAGAGGCGCCGAGAAGCGCACGGCCAGCCGCCGGATCGGCACCGGGTCGTCGCTGCCTGCCGCCTCGAGCACGGCTCGGCCCGTGAACGCCATCGTGCAGAGCCCGTGCACGATCCGCCCGGGGAGACCGACGGACGCGCGCGAACTCGTCGTCGAGGTGGATCTGCGAAGTCGTCGCCGGACGCCTTCGCGTACCGGCCGTCTGGTCGTCGCGATCGGGTAGCGATAGCTCGGCGAACGGCTCGCCTGTCGACCTCGAGACGAGTGGTCGGGCGCCCGCTCGCCACGGCCCTCGTCGTGCCGTCGACGCCCCGGAAGAACTCCGTCACGTACTGCTCGTTGACGAGCGTCGCCGCCCTCGTCGCGCGTCTCGAGGCGGATCACGAGCGACGTCCCGTTGGGTCGCGGCAGCAGCGCCACCGGGGTGGCGCGCGAGACGAGCACCATGCCGGCCTCGATCGGCCGGTGCAGGATCATGTCCTGCTCGTAGTGGACGACGCGGCGCCGGGTCTCGTCGGACGCGACCGCCCGCGACGCGGGGACGATCGCGTCCCACACCGGAACGATGGCGAACACCGGCGGCGCGACGCGGCCCGCGAGCGCGTCGGGCGCAGTGTCGTCCGTCGCCGCGGCGTAGGCGCTGATCGCCTCCGCCGTGACGGTGTAGCGGACTCTCGTCCCCGGCTGCCCGAGCACGTCGAGCCTCGAACGCGCTCGTCGTGCCGCGTCACGACGTCATCCCCGTCATCTGACCGCCGCTGGCGGTGATCACCTGGCCGTGGACGAAGTTCGACCACGGCGAGCAGAGGAAGAAGATCGGGCCTGCCGCATCCTCCGGGGTGGCCGGCCGGCCGAGCGGGATGATGGTCGCGCGCCAGGTCGCGCATCCGCTGCGGGATGCCGAGCTGGATCTCGATGCCCGTCCTTGGTGAACGTGCCTGCCTCCTCGGGGGCCGCGGTGAGGCGGGTCTCGACGAAGCCGAAGGCGACGGCGTTGACGTTGACCTTGAACGCGCCCCACTCGCGCGCCAGCGTCTTCGTCAGCCCGACGAGGCCCGCCTTCGCCGCTCGAGTAGTTCGCCTGCCCGAGGTTGCCCTGCGTGCCCGGAGATCGACGTCACGTTGACCACCTTGCGGAACACCTCGCGTCCCTCTTCGCGGTCCTGCTTGCCGGCTTCGCGCAGGTACGGAGCTGCTGCGCGGAGCACCTGGAACGGGACGACGGTGTGGATCTCGAGCATCGCGCGGAACTGGTCGTCGCCCATCTTGTGGAGCATCCCGTCCCACGTGTAGCCGGCGTTGTTGACGACGATGTCGAGCTGTCCGAACGCGTCGAGCGGCAGCCTGGACGAGCGCGTCGCGACACCGTCCTTCGTCAGATCGCCGCCGAAGGTCGCCGTCTCGCCGTCGATCTCGCGCAGCCGTCTGGGCGGCCAGGTCGGCGTCGAGGTCGTGACCAGCACGCGCGCACCGTGCTCGGCGAGCAGCTCCGCCGTCGCCCGGCCGATCCCACGCGCCGAGCCCGTCACGATCGCCACCTTCCCGTCCAGCACTCCCATGGGCTGCCCGCCTTCCTGTTTGCTCAGGCTGCCTGATACTAACGCTCGGGAAGCCCTGCGTGCAGCGCACGTACGGCGGAGGTGAGGCCCTCGACGAGGAGCGCCCGCTCGTCCGCCGACAGGTCGCGCAGCATCTCCTCCTCGAGCTCGTCGACCGCTCCGGTTGCAGGCGGTCGAGCACCCGGCGCCCCTTGCGCGTCAGGATCGCCGGGAGCGCGCGACCGCGACCGGCGCGCGCGCGCGCGCTCGATCAGGCCCCTTGTCTCGAGCGCCTCGATCACCTCGCTCATCGACTGCGGCGTCATGTAGGCGCGCCGGGCGAGCTGCGCGTTCGACAGGCCGCTGCGCGCGCCGACGACGCTCAACGTCGTGTACTGGGACGTCGTGAGACCGTACGGCTTGACACGCTCGCCGATCGCCGCCCGGACGGCCCGCTCGAGGCGCGCGATCACGTAGCTGATCCGCGGCTCGACGACCGAGTCGCGCGCGTGGATGTCGACGGCGTCGGTCAACACGGGACATCCTCCCACATGCGCTCCATACTGTCAGGGAGCCTGCGAATGACGTGGCACGGATGAACCTGGCATGCGTACTGACCGATGCGAGCGCCGCGCACTCCGGCCGGCCTGCGCTCCTGCACGACGGTCGTGCGATCGGCTACGACGAGCTCGAGCGGCGGGCGGGCGTCGTCGCCGCGCTGCTCCGAGCGCGGGGCGTCGAGCCGGGCGACCGCGTCGCGATCAGGCTGCCGAACGGTCCGGAGTTCGTCGCCGCATGGTTCGGCGTCCTGCGCGCGGGGGCGATCGCCGTTCCGCTGAACCTGCTGCTCGCGCCGCCCGAGGTCGCCACACGGCTGGACGTGTCGGGTGCCTCCCTGACGATCGACGACCAGACCGAGCTCGACGGCGACCCCGACCCGCTGCCGGCCGTCGCCCGGCGCGGTGACGACCCGGCCGTGATCCTGTTCACGTCGGGGACCTCGGGACGTGCCAAGGGCGCCGTGCTGACACACGCGAGCATCCGGGTGTCAGCCGCGTACGCGGCGGAGGCTCTGCGCCTCGGGCCGGGCGACGTGATGCTCGGCGCGGCGCCGTTCTCGCACGTCCTCGGTCAGTCGACCGGTCTCGTCTCGACCTTTCTCGGCGGCGGAGCGGTCGCCGTCGTGCCCCGCTTCGACGGGGAGGCGACGCTGCAGCTGATGACCGAGACGAAGACGACGATCCTGCTCGGCGTCCCGACGATGTGCATCGCGCTCTGCCAGGCCGCACGATCGGCGCGCGAGCTGCCGCCGGTTCGGATCGCGCACGTGGGAGGCGCCCCCGTCCCCGTCGAGGTGGCTCGCGACTTCGAGCGGACGTTCGGTGGCGAGGTCTACGAGGGCTACGGGCTGACCGAGACGTCGGGCGTCGCGACGACCTTCAGTCACGGGCAGGTGCGAAAGCTCGGCTCGGTGGGGACGCCGCTCGGCGAGACCGAGCTCCGGATCGCCTCGCCCGACGGTACACCGCTGGACGCGGGGGAGGCCGGCGAGATCTGCTTTCGCGGGCCCTCGGTCATCCCGGGGTACTGGGAGGACACGGCTGCGACCGAGGCCGCGCTGTCGCCGGACGGATGGCTGGCCACGGGTGACGTCGGCTACGTCGACGACGACGGGTACCTGTTCCTCGTCGACCGCGTGAAGGACATGATCATCCGCGGGGGCTACAACGTGTACCCGCGCGAGGTCGAGGAGGCGCTCTACGAGCACCCCGACGTCCTCGAGGCCGCGGTCGTCGGCGTCCCGAGCCCGACCCTGGGTGAGGAGGTGGTCGCGCTCGTGGTCGCGCGGCCCGGGGCGCGGCCCGGCGCGGACGCGATCCGCGACTGGGCCCGCGAGCGCGTCGCCGCGTACAAGTACCCGCGGCACGTCGTCTTCGTCGACGAGCTGCCCAAGGGGCCGACGGGGAAGATCCTCAAGCGGGAGATCGACCGCGACGCGCTCGCCGGCCGCCTCTCGTAGCCCTCGGCGGCGGGTGCTCAGCCCCTACCGTGCGGGGCGAGGAAGTCGATCGCAGGCCCGAGGGGGACGATGCACGTCGGATTGATCATGTCGTGCGTCGTGTAGTAGTGCCGCTTGATCTGGGCCATGTCGACCGTCGCGGCGATCCCGGGCAGCTGGTACAGGTCGCGCGCGTAGCCCCAGAGGTTGGGGTAGTCGACGACGCGCCGCAGGTTGCAGTTGAAATGGAGGTAGTAGACGGTGTCGAACCGGACGAGAGTGGGGAACAGGCGCCAGTCCGCCTCGGTCGGGACGGCCCCGACGAGGTAGCGCGACCCGGCCAGTCGCCCCTCCAGCTCGTCGAGCACCGCGAAGACGTTGGCGCACGCCGCGTCGTATGCGGCCTGGTTCTGGCTGAACCCCGCCTCGTAGACGCCGTTGTTCAGGTTGGGGTAGATGCGCTCGTTGAGAGCATCGATCTCGGGTCGCAGGCCGGGTGGGTAGAGGTCGACGTCGTGCTCGGCGTACTCGTCGAAGGAGCCGTTGAGCATGCGCAGGATCTCGCCCGACTCGTTGCTCACGATCTGCCGGGTCTCCGTGTCCCACAGGACCGGCAGCGTGAGGCGCTCGTCGAACCCCTCGTCGGTCGCCAGATACGCCTCGCTGAGGAAGGAGAAGCCGTTGGCGTGGTCGACGAACTCCCCGCCGGTGAAGGCCCAGCCGCGCGCGTCGCGGTACGGGTCGAGGTACGACACCGGGATTGCGCTCTCCAGACCCTTGAGCAGACGGCCGATGACCGTGCGCTGCGACCAGGGGCAGGCGAGGCTGGCGTAGAGGTGGTAGCGACCCGACGCCGCGGGGAAGCCGGAGCTGCCGTCGGCCGTCACCCAGCGCCTGAACGCGCTCTCCTGACGGACGAAGCAGCCGTCCGCGCTGAGCTCGCGGCCGAGCTCGAAGGCGCGCGACTCGGCCGTCAACCGGAGCACCGGGTCGCGGTCACGCCGCCGATGCTATCTGCGCGCTCCATGCGCCCGTCGGTGCGAGACTGGTGACCTCGTGAACGATCTGAACCGGCTCGGCGTGTAGCGACGCGGTGGCGCTGCTCGGCAAGCGCGCCGTGTCCGCCTCCGAGCTGACCGCGGCGTGCCTGGCACGGATCCGCGACTGCGACGGGCTGCACAGCCACGAGGGCGACCCCGAGTCGGTCAACGCGTGGGTGCGTGTCTACGAGGAGGACGCTGTCGCAGCCGCCGCGCGCGCCGACGAGCACCTGAGCGCGGCGGCCGCACGGCGCGAGGGCACGCCTCCGTCGCTGACCGGGGTCCCGGTCGGGCTCAAGGATCTGTACGGCGTGGCGGGCAAGCCGGTCACCGCCTCGAGCCGCCTGCTCGACGACGTGCCCAGCGAGGATTGCGACGTGTGGAGGCGGCTGGCCGCCGCGGGGATGATCCTCCTCGGCCATCTGCACACCCACGAGTTCGCCGCCGGTGGGACGACCGACCAGGTCGGCAGCCCGTGGGCACGTGAGCGCTCGGCCGGTGGCTCGAGCGGCGGTTCGGCGGCCGCGCTTGCCGCATGCATGGTGCCGGCCGCCACCGGGACCGACACGGCGGGATCGTTGCGCATCCCGTCGGCCTGCTGTGGCACCTCGACGATCAAGCCCACGCGCGGCCGCGTCTCGCTGGCGGGCGTCGTACCGCTCGTCGTGGAGCCTCGACCACGCCGGTCCGATGGCGCGCACGCTCGCCGACTGCCGGCTGCTGCTCGCGGCGATGGCGGGCGCCGACCGCGGGCGCGCCGAGAGCGCGCTGCACGCGCCCGAGCCGGATCCACTCGAGGCACATGGGTCGGCGACGCCGCTGGCAGGCGTGCGACTGGCCGTTTCCCCGCGCGTGGCGGACGCGGAGCTCGACGGGGACGTCGCCGCCGGCTTCGAGCGTCGCGCTCGCCGCCTGCCGCGGTCTTGGCGCGACCCTGGTCGAGCCGCAACCGCCCGTCGAGGGCTCCGACGTCGGTGACGACTTCCTCGACGTGCTGACCACCGAGATGCTCGTCTACCACCGGCGGTTCGACGGCAGGCGCGAGCTCTACCGGCCCTCGTTGCGCGAGTGGATCGAGGAGGGAGAGCGGCGTGGCGTGTCCGGGAGAGGCGTACGTCGCGGCGCAGGCGCGGCGACGAGAGCTGACGCGTGCCTGGGCGGCCTGGCTGGACGAGCACCGGCTGACCGCGCTGCTCGAGCCGACGATTCCCGTCGTCGCTCCGTTGCGCGGAGACGGGCTACGACCATGCCGGCACCGACTACGCGCTGATCTCGCTGACGCACTTCTGGGACTGGACGGGGTTCCCCGTGGTGGCGCTCCCGGCGGGTGTCGGGCGCAGTGGGCTTCCCGTGGGCGTGTCGCTGATCGGCCGGGCCGGCGCGGACTGGGAGCTGCTGTCGCTCGGCATCGCCCTGCAGGAGCGAGCTCGGCGTGCCCGAGCCACCGCAGGGTGACAGGCAGCGTCGCCGCAGCTCGGACGGCGCATAGGATGGCCGCCGTGGCGTACGACTACGTGATCGTCGGCGCCGGATCGGCGGGCTGCGTGCTCGCCGCCCGCCTCGGGGAGGATCCGGACGTTCGGGTCGCGGTGATCGAGGCCGGGCCCCCCGACACCGATCCCGGAGATCCACATGCCGTTCGCGTTCGGCGCGCTCCTGAAGAGCCGGGTCGACTGGGACCTCGTCACCGAGCCGGAGCCGGGGCTCGCACGGCCGCCGTACCTACCTGCCGCGCGGCCGCGTGCTCGGCGGCTCGAGCTCGCTCAACGCGATGATCTACATCCGCGGCCACCGCGCCGACTACGACGGGTGGGCGGCCGCTCGGTCTCGACGGCTGGGGCTACGAGGACGTGCTGCCCTACTTCAAGCGGGCCGAGGACAACGAGCGCGGCGAGAGCCACTACCACGGGTCGGCGGGCCGCTCACGGTGTCCGACAGCCGCTCGATGCACCCGCTCGTCGACGCGTGCGATCGACGCGTCCCTCGAGGCGCGGCTCGCGCCGAACGACGACCACAACGGCGCCACGCAGGACGGCGTCGGCCGCTACCAGGTCACGCAACGCAACGGGCGTCGCTGCAGCACCGCGGTTGCGTATCTCCATCCCGCGGTCGAGCGCGGCAACGTCGAGGTACTGACCGACACGTCGGCGACGCGGATCCTCTTCGAGGGCGACCGGGCCGTCGGCGTGGAGATCCTGCGCGGCAACGCGCTCGAGGAGGTGCGGGCCGAGCGCGAGGTGATCGTCTCGTGCGGCGCCTACCACTCACCGCAGCTGCTCTTGCTCTCCGGCATCGGCCCGGCCGACGAGCTCGCGCCGTTCGGCATCGCGCCGCGGCAGGACCTCCCGGTGGGACACAACCTGCAGGACCACCTCGTGCTGTCGCTGCGTCTGGCTCACCGACGAGGAGAGCCTGCTCACCGCGATGACGCCCGAGAACGTGGAGCTCTTCGAGCGCGACGGCCGCGGGCCGCTGACCTCCAACGTCGGTGAGGGCGGTGCCTTCCTCCGCACCCGCTCGGGACTCGAAGCGCCCGACATCCAGATCATCTTCGGCGCGCTGCATGCTGCACGAGGAGTTCCTCGGGCCGCTCGCTCGACCACGCCTGGGGCTTCGGCCGGTGCTGCTGCAAGCCCGAGAGCCGCGGGCGCGTGACGCTGCGCTCGCCGGTGCCGCACGCCAAGCCGCGCATCCTGCACAACTACCTGACGACCGAGGAGACCGGCGGACCATGATCGACGGAGTCCGCGCCTCGCTCGAGATCGCATCGCGCCCGCCCTGCGGAACGGTCCGCCGGGCGGATTTCGTCGCGCCGGCGTCGTGACTCGGACGCCGACATTCTCGAGCTTCGTCCAGCGGCACGCCCACACCGTCTTCCACCCGACGGGCACGTGCGCGATGGGGTCGGTCGTGGACGCCGAGCTCAGGGTCTACGGCGTCGAGGGCCTACGCGTCGTCGACGCCTCGGTGATGCCGACCGTGCCGCGCGGCAACACGAACGCGCCGACGATCATGGTCGCCGAGAAGGCGTCCGACCTGATCCGCGGCCTTCCACCGCTCCCGCGGGCAAGCGGGGGCCGGGCGGTGGCCGGCCCCGCGTAGGCGCCCGGCCGGCGGCTAGGCCGGCTCGGCTTCCTTCGCGCGAACGGCCTCGTCCACGAGCTCCGGGATGTGGGCGATCCGCGGGTCGATGCGCTCGCCGTTGTCCCCCCAGGGGATGCTCGGGTCGATGGCCGGCTTGCCGACGCTGGCCGCGTGCTCGGTCAGGGTGTGCTTGCCGAGCCGCTCCTCCTTGGCCCACATCGGCTTGCCGTCGGCCTCGCGGAAGTGCGGGCATCACCTCTTCGGCCATCAAGGTCATGTTCTTGATCGCCATCCAGTGGGGCATCGCGCCCCACTGACCGCCGGCGCCCGGACGACGCCCGTCCCGAGCTCGTCGGTGAGCTTCGTCAGCTGCTCGATCACCGTGTCGGGGGACCCGACGATCACGTACCGGTTCTCGATCAGGAACTCGTAGGTGAGGTCGTAGATGTCCGGGATGCCCTTCTCGATGATCGTGCCGAGGAAGTTCCTGAACGACTGTTTCGACTGGTAGCCGGGCGGGATCGCGAAGTACGGCGGATCTTGAGCCCTTCGCGGAAGAGCCACATGATGTGCGGCCGCGCCTCGCGGTGGGCCTGCTCGTCGGTCTCGGCGACGTAGATGGGGATCGCGGCGCCGAGCTGCTCGCGCGACGCCTCGTAGCCGAACTTCTCCTCGGCGAGGCGGCGATACGTGTCGAGCGCCTTCTTCAGCACCACGCGCGGCGAGAACACCTTCATGAACGTGTAGCGCCGCTTCGCCGCCTTCTCGATCGTCTCCAGCGAGGCGAAGCCCGGCAGCCAGATCGGCGGGTGCGGCTGCTGCAGCGGCCGCGGCCACGGGTTCACGTAGGGCAGGTGGAAGTACTTGCCCTCCCAGGCGAACGGGCCGGGCTCGGTCCACGCCTTGATGATCAGGTCGTGCGCCTCCCAGAAGCGCTCGCGGGACGTGCTCGGGTCGATGCCGTACGAGTGGTACTCGTTGCCGGTGCCGCGCACGAAGCCGGAGATGATCCGCCCACCCGAGATCACGTCGAGCATCGCGATCTCCTCGGCGACGCGCATCGGGTTGCCGTGGAGCGGCAGCGCGTTGCCGATCACCCCGACCGGGATCCGCTCGGTCCTCGCGACGATGTTCGAGGCCATGATGTTCGGGCTCGGCATCGTCCCGTACGCCTTCTGATGGTGCTCGTTGACGAGCACGCCGTCGTAGCCGAGCTTCTCGGTCATCACGTTGAGATCGAGGTACTCCTTGTAGAGCCTGTGGCCGACCTTCGGGTCGTAGTGCGAGTTCGGCAGCGTGACCCAGGTCGACGGCAGCTCCTCGCCGGGCGGGATGAACGGGTACGGCATGAACATCAGCGTGTAGAACTGGAGCTTGTTCACGGGGTGACTCCTCCGATGAAGCCGACGATGAGCTCTGCCGTGCGGTCCGGCTCCTGCATGATCAGGCCGTGCCCGGTGCCCGCGATCCGCTCGAGGCGCGCGCCGGGAACGATCTCGGCCCAGCGGTCGGCGTGGACGTTCGGGATCAGCCAGTCGTCCTCGGCACCGACGACCAGCGTCGGGACCCGGACGGACGGCAGCCGGCGCTCGAACTTCGGGTCGTACCGCGGCGACCAGGTCAGCCGCGCGAACGTCCCCATCTCGCCGAAGGACTGGACGATGTCGTCGAGGCTGGTCGGGTCGGGCAGGAAGTCCACGTACTCCAGGACGTTGCCGTTGAAGAGCAGCTCGGGGATCTGCTCGGGCGGGATCCCGAAGAGGTCGACCGATCGGCGCCTCCGGCACGCGCAGCCCTGCAGGGGTGATCAGCGTGAGGCTCTTCACGCGCTCGGGATAGAAGATCGCCAGATGGGCTGCGATCCAGCCGCCGAGCGAGTAGCCGACGAGGTGCGACGCGGTCGAGCTCGAGCACGTCGAAGAAGTCGCGGTAGTGGAGCACGAGATCGTCGAAGCCGTCGAGCCACTCGGGGAACTCGGTGTCGCCGAAGCCCGGATGCTCGGGGGCGATCACGTCGCACGTCTGTGAGAGGCGCTCGTAGAACGGCAGCCACATCCGCGTACTGCCGGCGCCGTGCAGGAAGACCAGTGGCTCCCCCGAGCCCTTGCGCCGGTAGGCGACATCGAGGTCGCCGACGTGCAGCCGGCTGGGATCGGTGTAGAAACGGGACGAGGGTCGCGCTGCTGCAGCCGTCTCCGTCATCGCTCCTCCGTTCGTCTCTCTCGTGAGCCCGCGGGCGACCACTGTACAACGTGTCGTTCTGGATTGGTTAACACAGCTGCGTGCGCAATTTCCACGTCCGTGCCGGAGTACGAAGGCGGGCGGTCGACAATGCCGCCTCCTCCTGACGACCCTGCGGCGACGAGCTCCGCTGCGCGCTCCCCGATCATCAGCGCCGGTGCGTGTGTGTTCGCCGAGGTGACGAGCGGCATGATCGACGCGTCTGCCACGCGGAGACCGTCGACCCCGTAGACACGGAGCTCGGGATCCACGACCGCGAGTGCGCCGACGCCCATGGCGCACGTGCCCACCTGGTGGTGGTAGGTGATCGCGGTGCTGCGGATGTAGGTGCGAAGCCCGTCGACCGACTCGACGCCCGGCCCCGGGTAGAGCTCCTCCGCCTGCCACTCGGCCAGAGCATCCTGGCGACCGATCTCGCGGCAGAGCTCCATCGCGACGACCAGTGCGTCCACGTCGGCCGCGCAGCTCAGGTAGGCGGGGTCGATCAACGGAGCGGCTTCCGGGTCGGCCGAGGCGAGCCGTAGCGCCCCGCGACTCGCCGGCCGCACGAGCCCTGCCGCGAGCGTGAAGCCGTCGGCAGGGCCGGCCTGTCCCTCGAGGTACAGCGGGACGTGGAAGAAGAGCGGCTGTATGTCCGGGCCCGGCAGGCCAGGGCGGCTCCGCCAGAACAGGTGGCTGTGGAGTTGCTGCAACCCTGCGACCGGGGGCGGAACGCTCCTCGAGGCGCCGTAGATGACCGGGCTCAGCACATGGTCGTGGAGGTTGGCGCCGACACCCGGAAGATCGACGATGACATCGATCCCAAGCCGCGCCAGGTCAGGCCCGGCGCCGATGCCCGACAGCATGAGGAGCTTCGGGACTCGATCGTTCCTGCGCACACGACGACCTCGTGCTCGGCGTGGACCTGCTCGAGATGGCCGTTGTGCACGAGCTCGACACCGATGCACCGCCCGTTGTCGCACCAGCAGCCTTGTCGCCCGAGCGCCGGTGCGTACCGTCAGACGGGGCTCTCCGAGCAGCGGCGCGAGGAAGGCCGTCGCAGCACTCTGGCGGAGCCCGTCCTTCACGGTGAGCTGGCAGAAGGCGACGCCGTCGAGCGTCGCGCCGTTGTGATCGTCGTTGAAGGGGATGCCCGCCTCCTGCGCGGCCGCGACGATGCTCGCCTGTAGGGGATGAGGCTCGTAGCGCGAGATCACGTGCACCGGCCCGCCGGCTCCGTGGTACTCGGACGCCCCCTGGTCGAAGTCCTCCGAGCGCGTGAACAGCGGGAGCACGTCCTCGTAGCGCCAGCCGGCGTTGCCGAGGTGCGCCCAGGTGTCGTAGTCGCTCCGGTGGCCGCGCGCGTAGATCATCCCGTTCAAGGAGCTCGACCCACCGAGCACCCGCCCGCGTGGCCAGTGGAGCTCGCGACCTGCGCACGCAGCCTGATGGACCGTCCGATAGCCCCAGTCCTCTGGGCTGTCCCAGAGCTCGAAGAGTCGCGCCGGATCTGGATCGCCGGGTTCTCGTCCCTCGCACCCGCCTCGAGCACGATGACGCTCGCGCCCGCATCGACGAGACGGCGGGCGACGACGGCCCCGCCCGATCCGGACCCGACGACCACGACGTCGTAGCTCTCGACGCTGTCCGGCATCTCAACCTTCCCCTGCCCCCGCGACCTCGAGCAACTCCATTGGACTGCGTGACGTCTGCCGCTGACGTATCCGAGCCGGCGCTCGCAGCGGGTGGACGCTCATTGCGCGGGCCCCTCGTCGCCGGCGGTAGGAGCGAACTCGGCGATGTACGCAGCCGTTGCCTCCGGGCTCGAGAGCCGGTCCCACTGCAGGTCCGGATGGTTGAAGTTCTCCGTGAAGTCGTTCGCGAGCGCCGGGATTTGCGACATCGCCCCGACGAGCCCGAAGAGGTGCGGCTCCGGCGCGGTCATGAAGTTCGTCCACCGGTAGACGCCGAGCACGAAGGGCAGCCTGAGCTCGTCCACCCGCCGGCAGAACGCCTCGTCGAGCGGGCCACCCTCGAGGATCGTCTCGCCGAGCGTCCAGGCCGAGTACGACGCCGAGTTGGCGCCCTGACCGACCAACGGGTCGACGGTGACGTGAGCGTCGCCGACGGCGATCGCATAGGTGCCGTCGTCGAGCCTCGCATACGACTGCCGGACGGTCGGTGTGACCGCCCCCTGCAGGATGCTGCTCGGCCGTGTGACGCCGAAGCCCGCCGGGTCGGCGCGTTCGAAGATCGGCGGGAAGTGGTCGTGGAGCTTCTCGAGCGCGAGTCGCTCGTACCCCGCCGGATCGCTCTCGTAGGGCGTGCGGCTGAGGACCTCCAGGTCGCCGCCCGGGACGGCCTCGAACAGGAGCGTCGTCACGTTTCCCTCGAAGGTCTGGAGCGGGATCTCGATCACCTCACCGTGCCCCGGCGACACGGCAAACGTCACGCCGACCGGCTCCGTGTAGGCGATGCCCGAGTACAGGCCGGCGGACAGGAGCCTCCGCGGTGCGTCGAGGGAGATGTCCGGGAGAGGCGGAAACAGCAGCGACCAGCCGCCTCGGCCGGTCGATACGACGATCAGGTCGTGTGCGGCGCCGAGCGTGCCGAGGTCGTCGACTCCTACCGTGCCGTGCCGAACCGTACCGCCACGCTCCTCGAAATCCTCGAGCAGGCGAGCCTGGTAGAGCCGGTAGTCGACCGCGAGGCTCGGCGCCGTGAAGTCGCCGGGAAACGCGAGAGGCTGCTCACCGCCGAAGTAGTGCCAATGCCGGGCGTACGAAGGGCCGGTCTCGTCCCAGTGGTTGACCCCCAGCTCCCGCTCGCGGGCACGGGTGTGGTGGTGGTGGGCGACGGTGTTCGGCAGGCGCCCGGCGCGAACGTCTTCCGGGGTGCGTTCTGCGTAGAGCGTCGCCTCTGCACCGCGCTGCTGCAGCAGCAGCGCGAGGTGGAGGCCCGCGGTACCGGCTCCGACGATGCCGATATCGGGATTATCCGGCCGTGTCGGCACCTCAGTGCTCCTTCGCGGCGACGATCCTGAGCGTGTCCGCGAACTGCTCGAAGGCGGTGATCCGTCCCTCGCGCACGCGGAACACGTGGACGACTCGCGCCTGCATCGACCGCCCGGTGGCCTTGAAGGTGCCGGAGTACGTGCCGACCCCCACCACGGTCTCGCCCGCCTCGAGCACCTCGTCGACCGCGAGCGCGAAGCCGTCCCACTCCGACCCGATCCGAACGAAGATGGTGTCGCGCACCTCGTCGGGCCCGTGGAAGGTGCCCGCGTCCGCGAGGCCCTCCATCTCCGTCCAGGCGCAGTCGGGTGTCAGGAGCGCGAGCCCGGCCGGAAGGTCCCCGCGTCCGACCGCCTCGTAGAAGCTCTGGACGATCTCTGCGTTTCCCATTGAAGTCTCCTTTCAATCGTCGCGGCGAAGAAACGCTCGGACGCGCTCCTTGTGCGGCTCGCGGTCGTAGCTCGCGACGAGCGCGCCCGCCATCCGCACCGGGTCGCCGAAGAAGAAGTACTCGTAGAGCGACTGGCGCCCGGCGAACGAGGACAGGCACGTGTCCCAGGCGAGCCGGAAGAGGCGCAGCCGCTCCGGCCCGTCCAGCGTCGCACTCTGCAGGTAGCGCTCCACGTCCTCCTGCCCGGGGCCGAAGGCATCGGCTTCCGTCGGCAGCGCCATCAGCCCGCTCGCCCCCAGCTGTCGCAAGATCTCCGTGAATCGAGGGTAGATCCGCGGGTACCAGTTCCGGCAGGCGTTGAGCGGTGCCCAGGCCGGGGTGACGACACCGAACCTGTTCGGTGCGGCGTCGGCCTCCGCCGCACGCGACAGCGCCTTGCTCGTCTCGAGCGCGATGATGATCTCGGCGATCTTCTCCTGCACGTGCTGGAACTGCTCGATGCCGATCGCGTCGGTCAGCAGAGAGACGAGACCGAGGATGAACTCCGTCTTCGCCGTCGTCCGCGTCACGACCTGATGCGTCATGTGGGCTGCGGCGCTCGTCTCCGAGTAGATCCCGTTGCAGAGCTCCGGCTGCGCCGACGATGAAGCAGCGCTCGTACGGGACGAGCACGTCGTCGAAGACGACGATCGCGTCGATCTCCTCGAACCGGGAGCCGAGCGGGTGATCGAAGTGGCTGCGCCCGAGGTCGAAGCTCTCGCGGCAGAGAAAGCGCACTCCCGGCGCGTCGCACGGGAGCGCGAACGCATAGGAGTACGGCGCGTCGTCGGCTGTCCCCTTGAGGACGGTCGAGGGCATGACGAGGATCTCGTCCGCAAACGGGCCGATGGTGGCGAGCAGCCGCGCGCCGCGGATCACGATCCCGTTGTCGTTCCGGTCAACGATGCGGGCGGCGAGCGTCTGCTCCTTCTGCTGCGACGGGCCGACCGAGCGGTTCGCCTGCGGGAAGACGAGCGTATGCGTGAGGAGCAGGTCGTTCTCGCGCACGTGCTCGTAGTAGCGTCGAACGTTCTCGCCGAACGCCGGCTCGTCCTGGCCGAACCAGTCCGCGGCGCCGGCCATCGCCATCACCGCGCTGTTGCAGTAGTCCCCTGTCCGTCCGAGGTTGCCGAGCGAGTACTCGGCCCACAGGCGCATGGCCTCGCGGCGCCGCACGACGTCATCGGTGCTCTCGGGCTGGAGAAACGACATGCCTACGCGATCGCCGGTGAGCGGCGACTCGTAGGTCATGACGTCGCGGAGGGCCGGATCGTGCTGGAGATCGAAGAGCGCCGCGTAGGTCCGCACGACGTTCTCGAGCTGCGGGATCTGGGAGACCCGCCCGGTGTAACGCTGTCCCTCGATCTCGACCTGGATCGCACGCTCGTCCAGCTGGTCGATGTATTCCTGCCCGGTTCTCGCCGCCATGGTCGCGTCCGTCTCCCTAGCCGAAGATGTATTCCACGCCGAGAACGGGCTCTGCGATCGTCGTGAAGCGGCTGTAGACGTACCCGAGCGCGTCCCCTTGCCGGCAGGAGAAGGCGGTGACCCGGCCGACCACGAGCGTGTGGTCGCCGCCGTCGTAGGTGGCCCAGGGGTCGCAGTCGATGACGGCAAGCGCAGACGCGAGCCTCGGTGTTCCCTCGCTCTCGTCCCACTGCACCGGATCGACGTGCGGCCTCCCCGCGAAGTGGACGGCGAGCCGCTCCTGCTCGGCGCCGAGCACGTTGATCGTGAACGGCCTCCCCTGGAAGCGGTCGTGACAGCGGGCGCTCTTGAGCACCGAGACGAGGACGAGCGGCGGCTCGAGCGAGACGGCCGTGAAGGAGTTGACCGTGAGCCCGGCCCGTCCAGCGGGCCCGTCCACGGCAGCAACGGCGACCCCGGTCGCGAAACGCGACAGGCACGAGCGCAGGGCCGCGCGGTCGATCGCACCGCTCGCGGCGGTGACCGCGGTCATCCTGCGACGCTCGACTGTCGAGTGCTTCCCACCGGCTCAATCTCCCGCGCGTCGGGTACCGGCGTGCAATCTAACATCATTTATCGTACGATGCGCACAAATTCCGGACATGAGGACTGTCGCCACAATCGCCCCCCGCTATCGTCCACCCGTGCCTCCCATGTCGCGACGCGGAGGCAGCTCGGCGAACGGCTCGCTCACGCTGGGACGCGGCCTGCGCGTGCTCCGGGTCCTCGCCGGTCACCCGGCCGGGTTGTCCGTCTCCGAGCTCGCCGCCGAGCTCGAGACGCACCGAGCCGGGATCTATCGGCTGCTCGGACCTCTCGCCGAAGAGCGGCTCGTGGTTCGCGGGGCGAGCGGGCGCTACGCCCTCGGGCTCGGGCTGCTCGAGCTGGCCAGCGCGGTCAGGTCGCGGCTCCAGGAGGTTTCCGTCCGGGAGCTCCGCATCCTGGCCGACGAGGTGCGGGCCACGACTGCGTTGACGATCCGCGACAGCGAAGAGGCCGTCGTAGCAGCGGTCGTCGAGCCGACGAGCACCGACATGCACATCGCGTATCGACCCGGGCTCCGCCACCCGATCGATCGCGCTGCGTCAGGTCTCGCGATCCTTGCGGGCGACCAGCCGCGGGACGGGGAGCGCCCTGAGGTCGCTCTCGCCCGCAGTCGCGGCTGGGCGGAGACGACGGGCGAGCTGCTGCCAGGGGTCACCGGCATCGCGGCACCGGTCGTCGTCCCGGGCCGCGAGACAGAGGCGAGCATCAGCGCCGTCTGGATCGAGCCGCGCGACGCTGCGGCGATGGCCGGGCCGGTGATGCGGGCTGCGCGTGCGATCGCGGCGGCGCTCTGATGAATCCTCCGGGATCCGCGACCACCGGTCGGGTCCAGGCCCGCGAGCAGGGCTGCAGACCCCGTCGCGCGCTCGACGTCAAGGCGCTTCAGCCCGCGCAGCCGACCCGCTTCACTGGCGCAGAGCGGGACGAAGGACCCCGGCTGGCGTGGACCGTGTCGCACCGTCCCGACCCGGACAGCAAGCTGCGCTTAACAGGGTGTGCGGCAATGCTTGACATCTTGCGATCGCCCTCAGTACGGTCACGAAGCGCAACTCGGTCCGCTGGCCAACGTCTCAGATCCATGTATGACAAATCCTCGCCCGAGGAGGGGCTGTCTGGACGACACCTGATCGGAAGGCGCACGCGACCGAGATCGCTTCGGTTTCCGACACGGCGCCAATCACGAGCGACCAAAGCGGTAAGGAGGAGCGAATGAGATCCAGGAAGCTTCAGGTCGGTGTCGCAGTCGTTGCGAGCGCAATGGTCGCGCTCGTTGCGACCGCGCTGGCGACGGGTGCTGCGGGATCGAGCCAGGCAACACCCGTGGGCTCGGGCAAAGCCTCGGCGACGAAGAGCGTGTGCGGGCTCGGCACCGGCAAGAAAGCAACGGGTGCCCCCATCAGGCTCGGCGGCATCGCCATGGTGATCCCGGGAGTCGACTTCTCGACGATCGGCAAGGTCGCAGATGCCTACTTCAAGTGCGTCAACGACAACGGCGGCATCAACGGCCGGCCGATCAGGTACACGCTCTACAACGAGTCGCTCAACCCGGCGCAGCAGCGCACGCTGGCGAAGAGGCTCGATCGAGAGCGACAAGGTCGTCGGCGTCGTCGGCAACACGAGCTTCACCGAGTGCGGCGTCAACTGGAAGTACTACAGGTCGAAGGGCTACACCGTGATCGGCGCCGGCGTGCAGGCGGAGTGCTTCGGCACGCCGAGCATCGTCGAGACGAACATGGGCCCGCGCTACAGCGCCATCGGCGCCGCGCAGATCCTGGTCAAGCGAGGCGCGAAGTCGCTCGTCATCGCCTCGCCGGAGACGGTCGCCGCGTACTCGGACGGCGGTGTCAGCAAGGTCGCGAAGGCTGCAAAGATCCCGTTCAAGAGCTTCCCGACCAAGCTGCCCGTGACCGACGCCAACTCGGCCATCCTGCAGCTCGTGCAGGCGGCGGGCAAGGGCGGCGGCGTGATCCTCAACTTCACGCCGGACACGGCGCCCGCGTACATGAAGGCAGCGATCGACCAGGGCGTCATCGACGACGTGGTCTGGGGCTCGACGACCCCGATCGCCAACACGTTCATGGCGGCGCAGTTCCCGCAGTTCGACGGGAAGATGTTCATCGACCAGGAGTTCGGGCTGCTCGACGCATCGCAAGGCCCCGACACCCGGCTGATGCTCGCCGTGCTCAAGAAGTACACGAAGATCGACCCGCAGGCGTTCGCGCAGATGGGCTTCATGGCGGGCAAGTTCGCCACCATGGCTCTGCTCAACGTCAACGGGCGGGTCACCGCCGCGTCGTACAACAAGGCGGTTCGTGCGCTCAAGAACGTCAAGACGGACATGCTCTGCAAGCCGTGGTACGTCGGCAACCTGGCCTACCACATTCCCAACAACGCCAACATCGGCGTCACCTACAAGGCTGGCAAGGTCGTCCTCAGCGACAGGTGCTTCAACATCGCGCCTGTCGACAAGGAGATCGCTCAGACGCGGGTGTGGGAGAAGAAGTTCAAGCTCAACACCGGCTAGAGCCGTAGCCGGACGACGAAGAGGAGATGTGAGTGCCCCGGAGGCTTGGTGCATAGCGTCGCGTTCGCGGTGTTCGGCGTCGATTGGGAGTTCTTCAAGCCGTACATCGTGCTCGGCCTCGCACTCGGCGGCGCATACGCGCTGTCGGGGGTCGGGATCGTGGTGCTCTACCAGGCCACCGGGGTACTCAATCTCGCCTTCGGCGCCATCGGTGCCGCGGGTGCCCTGATCTGCTACTGGATCCTCAACCACACGACGCTGGCCCGGCGCGGTCGCGTACGGGAGCTGTATCGCCTTCGGCGCGGCCTGCACCTTCCTCTACGGCGTGCTGCTCGGCCCCGCGTTCGCACGACGTGACCCGCTGGTCAAGATGATGGGCACGCTCGCGCTCGCCCTGATCCTGCTGGGGTTCATGGCGTGGCGGGCGCCGGCAGGCGGCGCGTTCAACCGCGTGCTGACGCTGCCGACGTCGAAGCACCGCTTCGAGCTCTTCGGGGCGGTTGTCAACTGGACGCACGTGCTCACGCTCGTGTTCGCGATCGTGCTCACGGTGGGCACGACGATCTTCCTCAGGCACACGAAGCTCGGCACGGCCTATCGGGCGATTGCCACCGACCGCGAGATCACGGCCACGCTCGGGGTCCCCGTGCGTCGCGTCGAGGCGTCGGCGTGGCTCGGCTCCGGGGTCGTCTGTGGCACGGCCGGGCTTCTGCTCGCCGACCTGTACACGACGCTCGACTACTCGGCACTGACGTTCCTCGTCATCTCCTCGCTGGCTGCGGCCCTGATCGGGCGGCTGCGCTCGCTCACGGCGACGCTGATCGGCGGTATCACTGTCGGGCTCGCCCAGGCGGTGCTCACACCGTTCGAGTCGCTCACGCGCTACCGGACGGCAGCACCGTTCGTGCTCTCGATCATCGCGCTGCTCTGGCTGGGGCGACATCGCGTCGTCGTCATCTCGAAAACGGCGCGGTGATGGCGTGACCCACCTGCTCGATCGGGGCATGGTGGCGCGTGCCGTTGTCGTCGCCGCGCTGCTCGTCGTGGCGCTGTTCGTCCTCCCGAGCACGCTCGGGGGCGACTGGATCAACACCCTGACGAGCGTCGCCATCTACTCGGTCGTCGCCGCCGGCCTCGTCGTCCTCTACGGCAAGGTGGGGATGATCTCGCTCGGCCAGATCGCCCTGCTCGCGATCGGCACCTGGACGGCCACCCGGCTGTCGTTCCTCTGGGACCTGCCCTTCCCGGTCCTGATGCTCGTCACCGGCGCCATCACCTGTGTCATCGGCGTGCTGATCGGGCTGCCCGCCTTGCGGCTCAGCGGCCTCTACCTGGCGTTGATCACCCTGATGGGCGCCGGGGCGGTCGGAGTCGTCCTCTCCACGCTCGACTTTCCGAACGGCGGCCCCGGGTTCTCCGGCCACCAGGGCCAGGTCGACCTCGGCAGCCTCGTGCCCGGTACAGCGGCCCTCGTGGGGGAGCGGCGACACCGCCTTCTACCGATACGCGCTGATCGTGTGCGCGCTCCTGTTCCTGCTCGCGCTCACACATTTCGTGACCAAGCCGGGGCGCGCCTGGACGGCGATCCGCCAGAGCGAGCCGGCGGCCATCGCCGCGGGAGTGAACATCACGCTCTACAAGATGTGGGCCTTCGCGCTCGCCTCCTTCATGACCGGCGTGGCAGGGTGCCTGCTGGCGGCGCAGGTGGGCAACCCCACCGTCTACGGCTTCCCGACGCAGGACTCGTTGACCCTGATCGCCACGGCGCTGATCGGCGGCATCTTCACGCTTGTGGGGAGCGATCGTGGCGGGCATCTTCATGCAGCTCGTGCCGTTCGTCCTCCAGACGCAGTGGGATGTCGATCCGAACTGGCTCCTCATCATCTTCGGCGCCGGCCTGCTGCAGGTGCTCCTCACGGCGCCCGGCGGGATCGCGCAGCAGCTCCCGAGGGACCTCGCCAAACTGGGCCGGCTGCTTGCCCGGCCCTTCCGCAAGCCCCCGGGCGCCTCGGAGGATTCCACGTGATCGAGGTCGAGGAACTGACGGTGCGTTTCGCCGGCGTGACGCCGATCGACGACGTCAGCGTCACGTTCCCGGGTGGCACCTGCGGCCTGATCGGGCCGAACGGCGCCGGCAAGACGACGTTCTTCAACGTCCTCAGCGGTTTCGTCAAGCCTGCGAACGGCTCGATCAGCGCGTTCGGCGAGAACCTGCTCGGCATGGTCGACTTCCGTCGCGCCCGCTGGGGGCTGCGGCGCACCTTCCAGACCGAGCAGGCGATCGAACAGCTGTCCGTGTTCGAGAACGTGGCGATGATCCACGAGCACTCGAGGGTCGGGCGGTCGTCGCGCCGGACGGACGTGTTGGCAGCGATCGAGTACGTCGGCCTCGAGGCGCCGAGCGCGAGGGTCGGCGAGCTCGACGCGCGCGACCGCCGGCTGGTCGAGCTTGCCCGGGCAATCGTCGGCCAGCCGCGCGTCGTGCTGCTCGACGAGCCGGCCGCTGGACTACCCGATGAGGAGACCGGGCACATGAGCCGCGTCATCCGGGGGATCCCCGAGCGCTTCGGAGCGCTCGTGATTCTCGTCGACCATGACATGAGCCTCGTGTCGGCCTGCTGCGAGACGACAGCGGTACTCGACTTCGGCAGGTTGATCGCGTCCGGGACGACGGCCGACGTGCTCAGGGACGAGCACGTGATCCGCGCCTATCTCGGCACCGAGGAAGTCCTGTGAGCGCTGCGCCCGAGGTGCGGGCGGAGATGCCGACGCTGCGCTTCGAGGGGCTTTGCGTGCCCCGTGGCGACCGCATGGTGCTGCACGACGTCTCGCTCACGATCCCGGCCGGCGAGATCACGACGCTGCTCGGCCCGAACGGAGCCGGCAAGTCGACACTCGTGCTGGCAGTCGGGGGTGTCCTGCGGACGACCTCGGGGCGGGTGGTCCTCGGCGAGCGAGATCTGACACACGGCCGGCCCGAGCAGGTCCGCGGTGCCGGCGTCGCGATCGTCCCGGAGGGACGCCGCTTGCTGCCGGGGCTCACGGTCGAGGACAACCTGCGGGTCGCGACGTACGCCCTCGATCGCGCAGAGGCGCAGGCGGGCATCGCGCAGGCGCTCGAGCTCTTCCCGGAGCTCGAGCGGCGCTGGAAGGCAGAGTGCCGGCTGCTGTCCGGTGGCGAGCAGCAGATGGTCGTACTGGCTCAGGCGCTCGTCTCGCACCCGAAGGTGATCCTCGTCGACGAGCTCTCGCTCGGTCTCGCCCCGGTTGTCGTGAAGCGGCTCGCGCCCGCGCTTCAGGCGGTCGCCGCCTCCGGTGTCGGGGTACTGCTGATCGAGCAGTTCGCGCATGTCGCTCTGGGCCTCGCCAAGACGGCTTACGTCCTCGAAGGCGGTCGCATCCGGTATCGCGGCACCGCGCAGGTGCTGAAAGAGGATCCCGAGCTGCTCCGCTCCGCCTACCTCTTGCGCGAGGTTGCCGGGGCGCCCGGGCTCGAGGAAGGAATCGCGCCGCAGTCGGATCCCGGTTCGGAGCCGGCACGGCCCGACCCGTGACCTCGCGCTGGCACGGATCGCCCACGATCGAGTGCCGTGACCGCGGCCATCACGGGGCGAAGCTCCGGTCGGGGGCGACCTCGACCGCGAGGAGCAGCGGCTCGTCGCGTTGCGCGAGCCCTCCGACCACGTCGTCGAGCGTGGTCGTGAGGTCGCCGTACTCGGTGATGCTGCGGGCGGGACACCCGAGAGCGCGTGCCAGCCCGGCGACGTCGACGCCGAACCCGGGCCATGGCGCCGTGCCGCCGGTCTGCTCGACGAGCCGGTCCATGACGGCGTAGCCGCCGTTGGAGAGGATCACGAACAGCGCACCGACGCGGTAGTGGCCCGCGCTCCACAGCGATTGGATGCCGTACAGCGACGAGCCGTCGCCGACGACGGCCACCACGGGACGGTCCGGCCTTGCCATGCGGACGCCGATCGCTGCGGGCAATGCGAAGCCGAGCCCGCCCATCGCCGCGCTCAGGAACCCGAGCGGCTCTCGCGCGGGAATGCGCGCGTGCAACTCCGGGCGGTTGGACGGCGTCTCCTCGATCAGCACCGCGTCGCGGGGCAGGCGCTCCGCGAGGGCGGCGAGGACGTGTCGCCGCCCGCAGCGGCTCGCCGTCCGCAGGAGGCGACGGCGGAGCCGGCCTCGGCGAACGGCTCGGGCACAGATCCGAGTCCGAGGCGGAACCGTGCGGGCAAGCTCGGCGCAGACGGCCGCGGGTGCTGCGAGCACGGCCAGCTCCGCCGGGCTCCTGTGTACCTCGGCCGGGTCCTGGCTGATCATGGCGACCCGTGTCCCGCTCTCCACCAGGGACCAGGCTCGTACGGATACTGGCGAAAGACCGGCGCACCGACCGCCAAGCACCACGTCGTAGCGGCGCGAGTGTCCGACGCAGCCTGGTGCGGTCGGCGGGCAGGTGACCTGCGAACTGCGGGTGATCCTGGGGAAAGCCCGCGCGGGCGCCGAAGGATTCCTGCCAGACCGGGCACCTGATGCGCTCCGCCAGCGAGACCAGCGCCGCCCATGTCTCGGGATCGTCTGCCCCGGCACCGACCACGAGCACCGGTGCGCGGGCGGCCGTGAGGAGCTCCGCCAGAGCCGAGACGGCCTCCGGGTCGGCGCTCTCCGCACGTACGACGCGGGCGGCGGCGGCGTCCTCGCGGCTCCCTTCGGCGGCTGCAGCCCAGTCGTCCATCGGCACGATGACGAGGGCGGGGCCGCGCCAGGTGGTCGCCTCGTGGTAGGCGCGGTCGACGGCGCCGGGCACGTCCTGGGCTTGCAGCGGCTGGTCGACCCAGACGGGGTACTCACCTGCGATGCCGTGCAGCTTCCCGGAGAGGAACGGCTCGAGGGCGAGATGGCGCCGGTCCTGCTGGCCGACGAGCACGACGAGGGGCGCGCGATTCACGCGCGCGGTGGCGAGCGCGCCGACGGCGTTTCCGAGCCCTGCGGTCGTGTGCAGGATCGCCAGCGCCGGCTCGTTCCGTGCGATCGCCCAGCCGGTGGCCATGCCCACGACGGAGCTCTCGTGCAGGGCGAGCACGAACCGGAGATCCTGCGGCAGATCCGCGAGCAGGCTGATCTCCGTCGACCCCGGGTTTGCGAACAGCGAGGTGAGCCCGCGGCGCCGGAGTACGTCGAACGTCGCGTCGCGAACCGTCCTCGGAGGCACAGGGTGATCCTAAATCGTCAGGCGTATTCGAGCCGGTCCTGCGATCGACGGCGGATGATCTCCACGCCTGGCCGCCCTACGACCGACCCGACGCGCACGAGCTACGAGACGCTTGATGTGAAACACGTGGCCCTGCGGCCGCGAAGCGGACGCCTTCAGGGTGTTGCGCGGAAGGATCCGCGCGAGCGGATCCGTCGCTCTCGCGTCAGCGAGCGCCCGCTTGCCGGCTAGGAGGTTCGGTAGGCCGGCTCGACCTCGAGGTCGAGAGCCTGGATCATCCGCGCGACAGCCTGGTAGAACGAGGCGGTGAGCACGATCTCGAGCGCTCCCGTCACGCCGAGGACGCGCTCCAGCTCGGCGAAGGTCTCGTCGGTCACTCCGAGTGAGTGCACCTCCTCGGCGCAGCGGAGCGCCGCCCGCTCGCGCTCGTCGAAGGCGGTGCTCTGCTCCCACGTGGCGAGCGTGCGGACCTGCTCCGCGGCCACGCCGGCCGCGGTCGCCATCGGCACGTGGTGCGACCACTCGTACTCCGAGTCCGTGAGCTGCGCCGTTCGCAGGATGACCAGCTCCCGCAGGCAGCGGTCGGTCACCGCGTCGTGGCGAAGCGACCGCGCCAGCGCGCTGTAGGAGCGCAGCAGGATCGGCGTGTTGGCCAGAGCCCTGTAGAGGGCAATCGGCTCTCGCCCTTCCGCGTGGAACGCCGCAAAGACGGAGGCGGTTACGTCGTCGGCCGACTCGTCGGGAACGAGCGGCACGCGGGTCACGTGGCCGCCTCGTCGTCCAGCCAGGCGAGGTGGTCGCGGAGCGCGTCGCCGAAGGCCGCCGGCTGCTCCAGATGGATCATGTGTGGCCCGTCGAGCACGAGGAGCCTCCCGTGGCGGACGCCGTCCGCCACCTGGCGTACCCGCTCGGGCGTTCCCACCGGATCAGAGGTGCCGACGATGCACGTCGTCGGCACCTCGATCTCCGACAGTCGTGCGCGAACGTCGTGTGTCGTGATCGCGCGCCAGCCGTCTGCAAAGCACCCCGCGTCGAGCGCGAGCAGCGTGGTGCGCGCGTATGCAACTCCCGGGTGCTCGGGCTCGGTCGCCAGAGCGTCGGCCGTGAACCAGCGTTGCAGGGTCTCGTCGAGCACGCCGGGCATGCCCTTCGCGTCGACGTCCTCAGCGCGGCGCATCATCTCGTCCGGGTCGACGGCCGCTCCGGTGCAGGCGACAACCAGCGAACGGACGCGGCCGGGGTGTCGAACGGCCAGGTTCTGGGCCACCATCGCCCCCATCGAGATCCCGACCAGGTCGAGCATGCCCGGGTAGGAGGCGGCTACCTCCTCGGCGAGCGATTCCATCGTCGGTTGCGACGGTGCCCGCGGGCGCGCTCCGAAACCGGGAAACTCGTGGCGTTCCGTCGCCACGCTCGGAAGCTCGACGTCGGTCCCAGCACGCTGCGTCGAGGCCGATCGGGGTGAGGAGGATCAGCGTCGTCTCAGTCGTCATCAGACCCCATTCCTACATCGCCGACGCGGTCGGTTGCACGACGAACCTGCAGCTGGGCTCACGCCCCTTCCTTCACGTGGAGCAGCATCCATCCGTCGCGCTCCGCCCGGACGAACCGTGTGTCGAAGCCGCTCTGGCGTGAGAGCCGCTCGACGTACTCGACGACGTCCGTCGACCTCGGGTCGTCCGGGCGCAACGGCTCGGTGCTGCCGTCGGCCATGATCATGGCGGGTACGAAACCCGTGGCTGTGCTGCCGTCGGCCGCGATGTCGAAGGTCGCGATCCCGGTCATGCGGGCATCGGCGCGGAACGGAAAGAGCGGAAACGTCTCGTCCGCCACCATCGAGGAGCGGTCGCCGAAGCGCGCCTGCCGGGCGGCTCTGTCCTCTGCAGACGTCTCGAAGGACTCGAAGTGGTGCATGAGCGCCCCGAGCCCGTAGAAGATCGGCTTGCCGCCGTGCAGCTCGATGCCGCGCAGGCTGTGGTGGTGATGGCACACAACGGCGTCGGCGCCGTGATCAACCGCATCGCGGGCGAGCTCGAGCTCGTAGCCCTGCAAGGCCTCCACCCAGCTCGAGTAGCCCCAGTGGCACGCGACGACGACGAAGTCCGCCTCGTCCCGCGCTCGCGCGATCGACGCTCCGGTAGCGCTCCAGGTCCTCCTGCACGGGCACCGTCGTGATCACCGGCTCGATGCCGGGCTCCCAGAAGTTCGGATCGGGGTCCCCGTAGAAGGTGCGCACCCGCAAGGGTGCGAGACCTGGCCGCGACGACGTCGCTTCGTAGCCGACCGGGAAGACGCTGCAAAAGCCGAGAAACGCGATGCGCAGGCCGTGGCGCTCCACGATCGCGGGTCGGGTCGCCTCGGCGAGGTCCTTGCCGGCGCCGGTGACCGCGATGCCCTGCTCGCGCAGGAGCTCGAGCGTGTCCTCGAGCCCGACGTAGCCACCGTCGACCATGTGGTTGTTCGCGCAGGTCATCACGTCGAACCCCACCTCGCCGAGCATCGCACCGCGCTCGCGCGGCGCGCCCATGAAGTGCTTGTGACTCGGCGACTTGGCCGGTCGGTCCGAGTAGACGCCCTCGCAGTTGCCGAACACGACGTCGGCCGCCGCGAACAACGGCTCGCAGCGGCCGGAACGCCGACCGTGCGTCGGGCACGTCGGGGAACACGTCCCCGACCGCGAGCACCGAGACAGGCCGTCGCTGGTTGACGTCGGTAGAGCTCGGTGGCGTCACGATCCCCTTCTGCCTATGCGGAGCCGGTCACCACGATCGCCCGGCCGACGATCTCGCGCCGGTCGAGCGCGTCGTATGCGGCGGCAACCTCGTCGAGCCGGAAGCGCCGGCTGATGCCGTCCTGTGGGCGAAGCACGCCGCGCTCGACGAGGCGCGAGCAACGAAGGCATGTCCGTGCGCGGCCGCCCGCCGTACGACCCGACGATCCGGAGCCCGCGTCGTACGAGCCGCGTGATCTCGACGCCTGCACGCTCGCCGACCGGTGCGATGCCGACCGCGACCATACGGCCGCCGTCACGCAGCATCTCGACGGCCTGCAGGAACGTCTCCGGACGGCCCAGGACCTCGAAGGCGACGTCGACACCGCCGTCCGTCACCGCGAGGACGCGCTCGACGGGGTCCTCCGACGGACTGCGTCGACCAGGTCCGTGGCGCCGAGCGACGGCGGCGGCCCGCAGCTTCAGCTCGCCGAGGTCGACGGCGACGACCTGAGCCGCGCCCTGCGCGCGTGCGAACTGCACGACCAGCGAGCCCACACCCCCGGTACCGACGACGACGACCCGCTCGCCGAGCGAGAGCTCCGCCGCGTGGCGCACGGCGCCGTACGCCGTGAGCGACGCGCAGCCGAGGATCGCAGCGTCTTCCAGCGTCGATGCCGTCCGGTAGCGCGAAGGCCGCGGTGGCGGGCAGCACCGCGTACTCCGCCAGCCCACCCATCGAGTACATGGCCAGCGGGCTGCCGTCAGCGCGGAAGAGGCGGGTCTCTCCGTCGTAGAGCGCGCCACGGAGCCGGTTGAAGGTGAAGAACGGCTCGCAGATGTCGTCCCGGCCGCGCACGCAGGCCGGGCAGGTGCCGCACGGCATGATGAACGTGCCGACGACGCGCGTCCCTTCGGCGAGCGCGTCGACCCCGTCGCCCACCTCGACCACCGTGCCCGAGATCTCGTGGCCCAGCACGGCGGGCGTCGGGAAGGCGACCTCGCCCTTGATCACGTGCAGGTCGGTGTGGCAGACACCGCATGCGGCGACGCGGACGAGCACCTCGCCGCGGCGTGGCCGTGGGATCGGGATCTCCTCCAGGCGCAGCGGCTCCCCGGGGCTCGTGAGCACGGCCGCCTGCATCGTCTTGCTCATCGCCCCACCTAGCTTAGACGGTTGTTCTGCATGGTTGAACACGTGCCGCGCAATGGTGTATTGATCCGCTCTATGGAACCCGCGGTCGATGCACCCAAAGGCGCCCCGAAGCTCTTCGGCGGCTTCGGCGTGGACACGCTCCTCGCCGGTCTCTTCCTGCTCGTCGGAACGATCCTGTTCCTGGCGGTAGCGGTGGAGCCGTACGCATACACCATCTTCCTCGCGGTGCACGTCGTCGCCGCCCTGATCTGGGTCGGCGGTGACGTCACGCTGACGACGCTCGGCATCGTCTTCGAGCGGCGCGGCGAGGGCGAGGTGCTGGGGGCGCTCGGCCGCATGGGAGCCTGGATCGGGACACGCGTCTACACGCCTGCGCTGTTCGTCGTGATCGCCTTCGGCATCGCGATGATGGTGAAGGAGGACTTCTTCGACTGGGGCCAGTTCTGGGTCGTCTTCGGGCTGATCGGCTGGGCCATCGCCGGCATCGTGGGCATCGGCTTCGTCGGTCCGGAGCTTGGCCGCATCGACGAGGCGGCGCGGACGCACGGTCCAGACTCGCCGGAGGTCGCGGCGCGGGTGAAGCGGCTGTTCATGATCTTCCGCTTCGACACCGCGCTGCTGATCCTGATCGTGATCGACATGACGGCCAAGCCGTCGTTCTAGCCGGGCGCAGCGCCAGCAAGCCGGCAGAGGAGCTCCGTCGTGAGCTCCGGGTGGGTCAGCATCGGCCTGTGCCCGGTCGGCAGCTCCACGACCTCGCTCGCCCGCGGCGCGAGGGTGCGCTGGAGCTCGGTCGGGAGCGACTCGTCCTCCGTGCAGATGGCGTACGTCGACGGGATCGTCCGCCATGCGACCCCGGCGGGAGGCTGGGCATAGGACGTCAGGGTCTGGGGCACGGTCAGCGCCGCGAGGCGGGCCTCCTCCTCGGAGCCGAGCGGGCCGGCGCGCAGGGCGGACTCGTCCCTCTCCGGCAGCACGGTCAGGTCGTCGTGGATCCGCCAGAAGGCGGGTACGCAGCGGCCGAGGATCCCGAGCAAGGACTCGCCCTCGGCTGGCATGAATGCGCAGAGGTAGAGGAGCCGCCGTACGCGAGGATGCTCGAAGGCCCCGCCCGTGATCGGCATGCCGCCGTAGGAATGGCCGCACAGGACGATCGGGCCGTCGGTTCGGTCGAGGGTCTCGCGGACGGCGGCCTCGTCCCGGCGCAACCCGTCTGTCAGCACTGACCCGGGCCCGCAGCTGGGGAGGTCGACGGTCGCCACGGTGACATGCCGTGCCTCGAGCAGTGGCAGCACCCGCTCCCAGATCCAGCTTCCACCCCAGGCGCCGTGCACCAGCACGAGCGACGCCTGCCCGCCGGCCGTCACCGCGCGAGCAGCTGGTTCAGCACGCCCGTCAGGGCTCTCGCCGGGTCGGCCGGCAGCGCAGGCTCGCGCCAGGCGACGAAGCCGTCGGGACGGACGAGCGACGCGCCGTCCGCGCCCGTGCCGTACAGGGCGGCGAAGCCCGGGTCGCGAATCGCGTATGCGTCGACCACCACACCGAGCTCGGCTGCAGCCCGGTGTGCCGCGTCCACCCACGCGGTGCCCTCGCCACCCGCGAGCAGCAGGAAACCGCGACCGACGAGGTCGAGCGTCGACACCGGACCGTCGCCTACGTCCACGGTGAGGTGCGGCGCGCGCGTGCCGGGCCGTGCGCTCGGCTCGAACGGGCTCTCGTGGACGGCGCCGTCGTCGTCCGGCTCCGAGACGACCGCGTTCGACCGGTAGCGGTAGCCGAGCTCGACCGTCGCCTCGGGGACGATCGGCTGGAGGTTCTCCTTGCCGAGCTCCGGCGCGAGGCGGAGCACGTACCTCGTGTAGGCCTGCTCGACGCTGAGCTCGCTCACCGGCCGCCGCTCGGTCTCGTACGTCGCCAGCAGCTCGGGCCCGGCCGCGGCTCGTAGGACCAGCGCGAGCTTCCAGGCCAGGTTGTGCCCGTCCTGCACGCCGACGTTGCCACCGAAGCCGCCGGTCGGCGGCATGTTGTGGGCAGCGTCGCCGGCGAGGAAGACCCGCCCGTCGCGGAAGCGCTCTGCCCACTCCGCGCACGCATTCCAGCGCTGCACGTTCTCGATCTCGACCGCCAGGTCGGGCGCGCCGAGCGCCTCACGCACGAGCTCGGTGCACCGCTCCTCGCTCGTGTCGCCCCACAGGTCGCTCGTCAGCTCCCCGGTCTCGTCGAGCGCCTTGTTGACGACCAGGAAACCGGCGTCCCCCGCCTTCGAGAAGCGAAAGAAGCCCTGCTGGCCGGGTGCGAAGACGTAGATCACGCTCAGGTTTCGGTCTCCGACCAGCGGGCGGATGTCGGCGCGGAAGTAGATCGTGATGCTGTTCGAGAAGCTTCCGTGCCCGAGCAGCGGGATCCCGAGACGCCCCCGCACGGGGCTGTGGCTCCCGTCCGCGGCGACGAGGTACCGGGCGCGCACCGTTCGCTCGTTGCCGCTCTCCCGTTCCCGGACGGTGGCCGTGACACCGTCGTCGTCGGCCTCGAAGGAGGTCAGCTCGGTGCCCCACTCGACCTGCGCGCCGAGCTCGGTGGCGCGCCTCACGAGAATCGGCTCCAGGCCGATCTGCGTGATGAACACGCGCGGCGACGGGCTCAGGGGCTCGACGCCCTCGTTGATGTTCCGGAAGTAGTACTCGAGCTCGCGGCCGCCCAGGGACTCGACGGACACGATGGCACCGTTCTGGACGAACTCGTGCTCCGACGCCTCGAGGATCGCCGGTTCCAGTCCGACGCCGCGGTAGAGCTCGATCGTGCGCTGGTTGACGAGCGCCGCTCGAGGATGGATCGCCGTGCCCGGGTGGCGCTCGACGACGAGGGAGGGGACGCCGTGCCAGCCGAGGAAGAGCGCCGTCGACAGGCCGACGAGGCTGCCGCCGGAGATCAGGACGGGGACGTCGTCGTCCACGTGCGCCTGCTCGCAGGGGTCGGCTAGGCCGGCACCCCGGCGCCGACGAACTCTGCGATCAGGTCGACCGCCTCAGGCGTCTCCACGACGGGCAGGTGCCCGATGCCGGGGAGGGTCTTCACCTCGGCGTTCGGGATCAGCTCGGCCCAGGCGGCCGCCTGACCGACGGGATGGAGCCGGTCCGCGTCGCCCCAGAGGAGCAGCGTGGGCGCGGTGATCCGATGCAGCCACTTCGGCAGCTTCCTGTCGTAGGGGCTCTTCCAGGCGACCCGGGCGAACGACGTCGACTCGCGGTAGCGGTCGGCCAGGAACTCGGGCGGCGGCGGCACGGGCGCGCCGTCGAAGATCGACATGTCCGCCACCAGGTAGGAGGGCACCTCCTCGTCGGGGATGCTGAAGAAGTCGGTGCTCGGATGCTCGGCCACGCGCAGGCCGAACGGAGAGAGCAGCACGAGCCGGCGTACGCGACGTGGTTGCTCGATCGCGAACCATGCCGCCATGCAGCCGCCACCCGACTCGCCGACGAGCGACACCTCGTCCAGCCCGAGCAGGTCGAACAGGTCGAGGTAGTGCAGGTGGTAGTCGTGGAAGCTGTCGATGCTCGTGTCGTCGGCGGAGGCGCCGAACCCGGGGTGGTTGGGGACGATCAGCCGGTAGCGCTCGGCCAGCGGCAACAGGTGGTCGAAGCCGAACGCCGTGCCGGCGCCGTGGAGGTAGACGAGGGGATCGCCGTCGCCCGCCGTGAGGACGACGGTGTCGATCCCGTTGACGTCGACGTGGTCTTCACGGAACTCCGGCATCACTTCACCCCCGCGGTCGCGAGCTCCCGCTCGCTCGTCTTGGCGCCTGCAAGCCGCGCCCGGATCCTCGGCATCACCTCGTCGGCGAACAGCGTCGTGCTCTTCGCGATCTTCCACTCGGGCATGTCGCCGTTCTCGAGCACGACGTTCACCCGGCCGGCACCTGCCTCCTGACACCAGTTGACGATCGTCTCCGCCACCGTGTCGGGCGAGCCGCAGGCGATCCGGCCGATCGAGACCATGTCGTCCCACGTCGCCTCGGTGCTCTTCGCCATGGCGGCGTCGGACACACGTCGCAGGAACTCCTTCGTCGACACGTATCCGGGCGGGACGAGGAACCTCGGCGTGACGCGATGGAACCAGCTGAAGAAGGTCTCGATGTGGGGCCGGGCTTCCCGTACCGCTTCCTCGTCGGTGTCTGCCACGTAGGCCATCACGACGATGATCAGGTCGTCCGGCTCGACGGTCTTGCCCTGCTCGTCGGCGAGCTCGCGCAGGCGGGCGAACGCGCGGAGCTGGTTCGCGATCGGCACGAAGACGATCGAGTACCCCAGGTCGAAGTCGACCGCGAGCCTGACCGTCTCCTCGCTGCCCGTGCCGACGATGAAGCACTTCGGTCGCGGCTTCTGGTACGGCTTCGGCCACACGTTGAGGTAGCGGTAGGTGTAGAAGTCCCCGTCGTACCGCGTCGGGCCGTCCTCCGTCCACGCCTGGAGGATGATCTCCAGTGACTCGCGGAAGCGGGCGCGGGCGGTGGCCGGGTTGACCGTGCCCTCGTTGGCCCAGTACTCCATCCCGGTGCCCAGGGGGAACGCGTACTCCATGCGACCGCCGGACATGACGTCCAGCACCGCGTACTCCTCCGCGACGCGGTTCGGGTACTGGAGGTTGATCGGCGTGCCGGCGACCATGATCGGGATGTCGCTCGTGGCGGTCACGTAGCGGGCGGCCATCAGGCCGGCGGTCGGCGACATGCTGTACGCCATGCTGTGGTGCTCGTTGATGCAGAGGCCGTCGAAGCCGAGCTGCGCCGCACGCATCATCGAGCGCATGTGGCGCTCGTAGAGCTCGTGACCCACCTTGGGGTCGTACTGCGTGTTCGGATAGTCGACCATCGAGGCGCGGAACTCGCCCGTGGTTGTCCGGGATCGGAATGTAGTGGTGATGGTGGAAGAAATAGAGCTTGATGTCCTCGACCGGGGTCACACCAAGACCTCCTGGGAGCAACGTCAGATGCCGTTCGCGTGCGCACGGGCGTGCGCGCGAACAACGTAATGCGGAGTGTTCAGTCCTGTCAAACGGAGCGGCGCCGGTGTGTGCCCGTGCTGCCCGCTGGTCGCACGTCCGTCGAGCGGACGCCGTCGCCGGTCTCGCGCCGCGCGCCCGTCAGCCTGCCTCGACGTCGAGCCGCACGACGACCTTCATCGCCTCGGCAGGGTGCTCCATCGCGTAGACCATCGCCTGCGGCGCCTGCTCGTGTGCGAACTCGTGCGTGACGAGCCCGGCTGCGGCGTCCCTCCGCCGTCCGACGAGGTCGACCGCTGCTGCGAACTCCCCCGAGCCGCAGCAGCTGACGCCGAGCACGTCGATCTCCTTGAACGGCAGGTCGCCCACGCGGATCGGGGTGTGCTCGCTCGAGAGGCCGACGACTACCACGCGACCGGCCTGGGCCACGAGCTCGATCGCCGTCTGCACGACGGCGGGGACACCGGTCGCCTCGACCACCACCTCGGGGCCCTCTCCGCCCGACCACTCGCGTACCGCGGCGACCGTGTCGTCGTCCGGGCCGACGCGGAGGAGATCGGCCCCGCTCGCCGCACCCCGCGCCAGCCGGCTCTCGAGCGTGTCGACGAGCAGCACCGAAGCACCCCGGTCCGTCGCCGCGAGCGCGAGGGCCTGCCCGATCGGGCCTGCACCGAGGATCGCCACGTGCTCTCCCGCCTCGACGCGTCCGCGCGCCACGGTGCGCATGGCGATCGAGACGGGCTCGATGAGTGCGGCGAGCGCCGGATCCTGGTCACCGACGGGGAACACCTGCGCGGCGGGTAGGACGAGCCGCTCCTGCAACGCGCCGTCGGTGTGGATGCCGGTGAGACTGATGTTCGAGCACGCGTTGCCGCGCCCGATGCGGCACGGGTAGCAGCTCCCGCAGGAGGAGACGGGCCAGACGGCGACTCGCACGCCGGGCACGAGCTCGGGCGGACAGTCCGCGCCGGCCTCCACGATCGTTGCGGCGACCTCGTGCCCCTGGATCCGCGGGTACAGCACGGAGGGGTCGTCGAAGGTGCCGATGTCGCCGAGGAAGTAGTGGAAGTCGGAGCCGCACAGACCCACCGCCTCCGGCGCCACGAGCACCTCGCCCGGACCGGGAGCGGCCGGCGCCGGGACGTCGACGATCTCCATCAGCCCTCTCGATCGGGTGATCGCTGCGCGCACGGCGTGCCTCCTCGCGGCGCATCGAATCATGCGCGCGGCTGCCCGCGCAACGCGCAGCAGCGGACGCGGGGGCTCGACCGTGGCGCCCGCCCGCTTGCCATACGATTGCCCGATGCGCGAGCCCCTGTTCACCGAGACGCTGCAGATCGCGATCGTCGTGCGCGACCTCGAGGCGACCATGCAGGCCTACGTGCACGAGTACGGCATCGGCCCGTGGGAGATCTACGAGTTCAACCCCGACACCGTGGCGGACGATGGTCAAGGACGGCGAGCCTGCCGAGTACGCGATGCGGATCGCCGTGACGATGGTCGGCAGCGTGCAGTGGGAGCTCATCCAGCCGCTCGACGAGCGGAGCATGTACGCCGAGTTCCTCGCCGCGAAGGGCGAAGGGCTCCACCACGTCGCAGTCGGCGTGCCGGGCTACGAGGACGCGCTCGACACCATGCGCGGCAAAGGGCGGCGCGTGCTCCAGGGAGGCCTGTACAACGGCGTCAAGTTCGCCTACCTGTCCACCGACGAGGACCTCGGCGTCGTGACCGAGATCTTCGACTGGCCGGAGGGTCTCGTGCAGGAGCCGGACGGGCACTACCCGGCCGTCGAGCCGTAAGCCGTCCACGTCTCCGGTGGCGAGCAGCGGCGGCAGCGGATGGCCACCCAGCAGAGAAAACGCCTGCTACCGTGTGGCGCGCCGATGTCCGGGGAGACGACGGTAGTGGAGTCTTCGGCGCGCATACCGCCGCTTTCGCGGAGAGCGCACGAGTTCGTGGCGCACGAGTTGCTCGTGCTCATCCTGAGCGGGGAGCTGGAGCCCGGCGATCGCCTGCCGGCAGAGCGGGCGCTGGCGGCCGACTTCGGGGTGAGCAGGCCGACGGTGCGCCAGGCGGTCGGCGCGCTGGCGGCACGCGGCCTCGTCGAGGCGCGGATCGGAAGCGGGACGTTCGTCGTGGCGCGCGCCTCCGACGGCGCCGAGCAGGCGCCCGAGTCCGCCGCCACGGTGACCGAGCTCATGGAGGCACGCCTCGTCTTCGAGGTGGGCGGCGTCCGGCTCGCGGCGCGCCGGGCGCAGCGGGCACGCGAGGACGTCGGCCTGCTCGGCGCGGTCGTCGAGGCGCTCGAGCGGGTCGCGAGCAAGGGCTCGTTCCCCGCGGAGATCGACATCGCGTTTCACCGCTCGATCGTCCAGCTGGCCGGAAACTCACGGCTCGAGACGCTGGTGGCGCCGTGCTGGCCGTCGATCGGCTCCTCGGTCGCGCCGGCGCTCGCCGGCACGTGGACGTCCGAGGACACCGAGCGCATGGCCGCCCAGCACCGCGCCGTCTTCGAGGGGCTTCGCCGCGGGGACGCCGAGCTGGCCGGCTTCGAGATGGAGCGTCACCTGCAGAGCGGAGCTGAGCCGGCTCGTGGGCGGCCACGACGCGGACCGCCCACCGTCGCGGTTCTTCGCCTGAGGACAGAGCACCATGTTCACCGCCACCGCCGAGCGCATCCTGCCGACGACCGTGACCGGCTCCTGGCCGCGGCCGACCTGGTTCGAGGCCGGGCTGTGGGGGCGACCCGTCTCCGACGCGATGCTCGACATCTCGTACCGCGAGCAGCTGCTCGACGCGGTGTCCGTCGTCGTGGGCGAGCAGGAGCGCGCGGGTCTCGACATCGTCACGAACGGCGACTACCACCTCGACCCCGACCTCGCCGGGCTGTCGTGGATGCGCTACCCGCTCGAGCGCATCGACGGCCTGGACGTCAAGCAGACGGCGCCGGTCGTGGAAGCACGGGAGCAGTCGGGGACGTTGCTCGGAGAGGTGTCGAGCGCATGGCGGGTGCCGACGGTGGCAGGCCGGATCGGCAGCGGGTCGCCGCTCGAGTTCGACAAGCTCTGGCGCATCGCGCAGTCGCGCGCCAACCGGCCGGTCAAGTTCGGCACGGTCTCGAGCCAGCTCGTCGCAAGCATGCTCGACCTGCGTACCGACGTCTACAGCGCCGACAAGCGCGAGCTGATGTGGGATCTCGCGACGACGATGAACGTCGAGCTGCGCAAGCTCGTCGCCGCGGGCTGCCGGGTGATCCAGATCGAGGAGCCGCTGCTGCACTTCGTCGCCACCAGCAGCCACGACCGGCAGTACCTCGACTTCCTCATCGACTGCTTCAACCACGAGATCAGCGGTCTCGAGGAGGCCGAGGTCTGGATCCACACCTGCTGGGGGAACGCGAACATGCAGCGCGTGCAGGAGCGGACGTCGTACGCCGAGGTGATCGAGACCTACCTCGACCGCGTGGCCGGCGACGTCTGGACGGTGGAGATGAAGGATCGTGACTTTGCCGACCTGGAGCTGTTCAAGGCGTACCGCAGCCGGATGAGCAAGAAGATCGCGGTCGGCGTCGTCAGTCACCGCACGCTGCAGGTGGAGTCTCCCGACGAGGTGGCAGGTGACATCCGCTACGCGCTGAGCCACATCGACGCGGAGAACCTGGTGCTGACCTCCGACTGCGGCTTCGGGCGGCAAGGCTCGAACCGGCTGGTCGCCCTCTACAAGTCGGCCGCCATCGTGCAGGGAGCGAACATCGTCCGCCGCGAGCTCGGCCTGGAGGAGGAGCCGGTCCGCGCGGCCGACCCGACGCTCCAGGTCGACGCTCCGTCATAGGCTTCGCCCGCCGATCGGCGGGCCGGTGTTCATCCATACTTGACGCGCGTGGTCTCGCTCGGTAAGGATTGGCCAACTCGACTGACCAATCGCCTTACCGATTGATGACCGACACTTTCTCCTTCACCTCCGAATCCGTCACCGAGGGCCATCCCGACAAGCTGGCCGACCAGGTCTCGGACAGCGTCCTCGACGCGATCCTCGAGCTCGACCCGACGGCGCGGGTGGCGTGCGAGACGTTCCTGACCACCGGTCTCGCGCTCGTCGGCGGCGAGATCACCACCGCCGCGCACGTCGACATCCCGCGCCTCGTGCGCGAGCGCATCACCGAGGTCGGCTACACGCGGGAGCGAGTACGGCTTCGACGCGAGCACCTGCAGCGTGATCGTCGCCGTCGACCCGCAGTCGCCGGACATCGCCCAGGGCGTCGACGCTTCCTTCGAGGCGCAGCACGAGCCTCGACGACGTCGATCCGCTCGACTCGGTCGGCGCGGGCGACCAGGGGATGATGTTCGGCTACGCCTGCCGCGAGACGGACGAGCTGATGCCCCTCCCGATCACGCTCGCACACAAGATCTGCAAGCGCCTGGCGGAGGTGCGCAAGGCCGGCGAGCTCGAGTATCTGCGGCCCGACGGGAAGGCGCAGGTCACCGTGCGCTACGAGGTGGACGAGCACGGGAACCAGCGGCCGGTCGAGATCGAGCGTGTCCTCGTCTCGACGCAGCACGCCGACGGCGTCGATCCGCAGTCGCGGATCAAGCCCGATCTGATCGAGCGGGTGCTGGGCCCGATCCTGCCGGCGCACCTCTACGACGAGGCCCGGTTCGACGACGCCGACTTCGTCTACGTGAACCCGACCGGGCGGTTCGTGGTCGGCGGGCCGATGGGCGACACGGGCCTGACCGGTCGCAAGATCATCGTCGACACATACGGTGGGGCGGCACGGCACGGCGGCGGGGCCTTCTCGGGCAAGGACCCGACGAAGGTCGATCGCTCGGCGGCGTACGCAGCACGCTACGTCGCGAAGAACATCGTCGCAGCGGGGCTCGCCGACCGTTGCGAGTTGCAGGTCGCCTATGCGATCGGCATCGCCCATCCGTTCTCGATCCAGGTGCAGTGCTTCGGCACCGAGGAGATCCCGCTGAGCCGCATCGAGCAGCTGGTGCGCGAGCACTTCGACCTGCGGCCTGCCGCGATCCTCGACGACCTCGACCTGCGTCGCCCGATCTACGTCAAGACGGCCGCCTACGGCCACTTCGGCCGCGACGAGCACGACTTCACGTGGGAGCGGACCGACAGGGCCGACGCGCTGCGTGCCGCCGCGGGGCTCGCGGTGCCGGAAGCCGTCTGAGATGGCCGTCACCGTCGTCGGCTCGGTCGCTTTCGACGCGCTCGAGACCCCCTACGGGAAGCGCGACCGCATCCTCGGAGGGGCTGCGACGCACTTCTCGCTCGCCGCGAGCTTCTTCACGGACGTCCGCGTCGTCGGCGTCGTCGGAGAGGACTTCGGCAAGGACGAGCTGGCGGTCTTCGACAAGCGCGGGATCAACACCGACGACCTGGAGCGCGTCGACGGCGCCCGTTCCTTCTTCTGGTCGGGCCGCTACCGCGAGGACATGCAGGTGGCGGAGACGCTCGACACGCAGCTGAACGTGTTCGCGGAGTTCGACCCGGTGCTCTCGCCGTCGGCGCGCGACTCCTCTGTCGTCTTCCTCGCCAACATCCAGCCCGAGCTCCAGCGGCGCGTGCGCGAGCAGTGCACGGGTGCGGCCCTGGCGGGTCTCGACTCGATGAACTACTGGATCCACTCGGCGCGCGACGCGCTGATCGAGACGATGCGCACGGTGGACGTGGTCGTGCTGAACGACGCCGAGATCCGCATGCTCACGGAGGAGCCGAACCTGACGCGCGGCGTGCGGCAGATCAGGGAGCTCGGCCCGCGTGCCGTCGTCGTCAAGCAGGGGAGCTACGGCGCGTGCCTGTTCACCGACGACGGCTTCTTCTTCGTCCCCGGCTACCCGCTGGAGACGGTCGTCGACCCGACCGGCGCCGGCGACGCGTTCGCCGGAGGGTTCTTCGGGTACGTCGACTGCCACGCGGGCACTGACCTCTCCGAAGGAGTGCTGCGCTGCGCCGCCGTCTACGGCTCCGTCGTCGCCTCCTTCGCGATCGAGGCGTTCGGCAGCGAGCGGCTGCAGGCACTCACGCTCGACGAGATCGAGGCACGGTTCGCGGATTTCAAGCGCATGACGCACTTCGAGGCGCGGCCGGTCCCGGCGCGCCTTCCAGCCTGACGAGAGGAGTACGGTGAGCACGATCGCACGGCACGACGTCAAGGATCTCGGGCTCGCCCAGGAGGGTGTCAGGCGGATCCTGTGGGCCGACCGGCAGATGCCCGTCCTTGCGGCGATCCGCGAGCGCTTCGAGGAGGAGCAGCCGCTCGCGGGCGTCCGGGTCGCGGCGTGCCTGCACGTGACGACGGAGACCGCGAACCTGATGCGCACGCTGAAGGCCGGCGGGGCCGACGTGGTGGTCTGCGCCTCGAATCCGCTCTCCACCCAGGACGACGTCGCGGCCGCCCTCGTGGCCGAGTACGAGATCGGGACCTTCGCCATCAAGGGCGAGGACAACGACACGTACTACTCGCACATCGAGGCGGCGGTCGAGCACCGGCCACAGCTGACGATGGACGACGGCGCAGACGTGATCGGGGTGCTGCACTCGACCCATCGGGACCAGCTCGGCGACGTGATCGCCGGGACGGAGGAGACGACGACAGGCGTGATCCGTCTCAAGGCGCTCGAGGCCGAGGGGAAGCTCGGGTTCCCCGTGATCGCCGTCAACGAGGCCCAGACGAAGCACCTGTTCGACAACCGCTACGGCACCGGGCAGTCGACGATCGACGGCCTGATCCGGGCCACGAACGTGCTCCTCGCCGGCCGGAAGGTCGTCGTCGCCGGCTACGGCTGGTGCGGACGGGGTGTCGCCATGCGCGCCAAGGGGATGGGCGCGCACGTGATCGTCACCGAGGTCGAGCCGCTGCGTGCGCTCGAGGCGCTGATGGACGGCTACGAGGTGCTGCCGATGGAGGACGCGGCGGCTGTGGGGGACATCTTCGTCACCGCGACCGGCGACAAGCACGTGCTGCGTGGCGAGCACTTCGAGGGCATGAAGGACAGCGCCATCCTCGCGAACACGGGGCACTTCAACGTCGAGATCGACATCCCGGCGCTCGAGGCGCTCGCGACGAGCGTCAGCGAGCCGCGTGAGTTCGTGCAGGGCTTCGAGCTCGCCCGACGGGCGTACGCTGTACCTGCTCGCCGAGGGGCGGCTGCTCAACCTGTCCGCCGCCGAGGGACATCCCGCGTCGGTGATGGACATGAGCTTCGCGAACCAGGCGCTCTCGGCGGAGCACGCGATCAAGAACGCCGACACGCTGGAGCCCAAGGTGTACGTGGTGCCGGAGGCGATCGATCGCGAGATCGCGCGCCTCAAGCTGGCGACGATGGGCATCACGATCGACGAGCTCACCGACGAGCAGTCCCGCTACCTCGCCTCCTGGGGCGAAGGCACGTGAGCAGCCGGCCGGCGCGGGACGCGCGGCGCGCCGTCTTCCGGGCACGGCGATGACCGCCGCGCCCGAGGCTCCTGCGCGGTCGCCTGCCTACCGCAGGCTCGAGGAGCTGATCGCGGCCGAGCAATGCGTCGTCCTCGACGGCGCGACCGCCACCGAGCTGCAGCGCGACCATCCGGCGCGGGAGCCCGCGCCCGCGGAGGAGCTGTGGGGAACCTGGGGCCTGTACCGCGCGCCGCAGGCGGTGCGCCAGGTGCACCGGAGCTACGTCGCGGCCGGTTGTGACGTGATCTCGACGAACACGTGGTCGATCCTGTCGACGCCGGACGCCGAGCGGCGCCAGGCGCCGGGAGGCCGCGATGCGCCGCACTGGCTCGACGTGGCTCGCCTCGGCGTGCAGCTCGCCCGTCAGGCGGTCGAGGACGAAGGGCGGACCGACGCCTGTGCGGTCGCCTTCACCATCTCGGAGGACGTCACGTCGGACCGCCAGCGCGAGACGGTTGCGCTGCTGGCGCGCGCGTTTCGCGAGGATCCACCGGACCTGATCCTGCTGGAGACGCTGACGCTCGTCCGCGACCCCGGCACCTTCGAGACCATCGACCTGCTGCTCGAGACGGGGCTCCCGGTGTGGCTCTCCTTCCGGCGCTGCCGGCACGGCGTCTGCGGCGTGTACGGGCAGCACTGGGGCCCACCGGAGGGCGACCTCTTCGGCCGGGCGGCGCGCCGCTTCGAGCAGATGGGTGTCGGAGCGCTCCTGATCAACTGCCTGCCCGTCGATCACGTGCAGGGGATGATCCCGTGGCTGCGCGACTTCACGGGATTGCCGCTCGGTGTGTATCCGAACCTGGGGCACCTGGCCGGGCGGGAGTGGCGGTTCGACGAGCGCATCGGGCCCGCCGAGTACGCCCAGCTCGCGCTGGAGTGGCGCGAGGAGGGCGCGCAGATCATCGGGGGCTGCTGTGGCACGACCCCGCAGCACATCGCCGCGGCGGCCCAGGCGGTCGCCGACACGAAGCCGGGTCACAAGCGACCTCCGCTGCCGCAACAGGCGATCGGCGCCGACGCGCCGGCGGACGAGCCCGCGCCGCAGCCGTGGCTCGACGTGGCGGGGCGGGTAGTCAACCCGCTGCCCTTCCCGAAGCTGACCGTCGACCAGGGGGTCTTCGTCCCGACGCACGGCAGCTATCTCTGCTGGAAGTACCTCTTCAGCGAGACGATCGGGGCGGGGCGGAAGTGCCTCGACGTCGGCTGCGGCTGCGGCATCCTCAGCGTCCAGCTCGCGCTCAACGGGGCCGCGTCGGTGCACGCCATCGACATCGACCGCGACGCCGTCGCCAACACCCTGGCGAACGCCTTCCGCAACGGCGTCTCCGACCGGGTCGGCGGTGAGGACGTCGACCTGTACGAGTGGGAGCCGGACGAGCGCTTCGACGTCGTCGTCGCGAGCCTGTACCAGATGCCGGTCGACCCGTTCGAGGAGCCGTCCGGGCACCGCCCGCTCGACTACTGGGGCCGCACCCTGCTCGACCACTTCCTGCACATCCTGCCGACCGTGCTGGAGGAGGGCGGACGCGCCTACGTGATGCAGCTCTCGATCGTCGGTCAGCGCGAGACGGCGCGCCTGATGGAACGGCTCGGTCTGCGTTGCCGCGTCGTCGACTTCAGCTTCTTCCCGTTCGGGCCTCTCTTCGACGCGAACAAGGAGCAGATCGCGCGGGTGGAGGAGCTGTCCGACGCCTATCACCTCAGCCTGGGCGGCCAGGACGTGATGGTCGCCTACCTGCTCGAGATCGAGCGCGAGGCCGTCGCGGGTGGCGCCTCGGCATAACGCGACGATCGCCGACGACTGGAGGCAGCGTCATGACGAACGTCCTTACACCGGAGATCTCGCAAGAGGCACTTTCATCCGCCCTGGAGGCGTTCCGGGACGCGCTCGGAGCCGGCGCCGTGCTGACCGAGGAGGCCGAGCTCCGCGAGTTCCGGGATCCGTTCGCCTTTCCGACCTGGGACGACTACACGGCCTCCGCGGCGCTCATGCCGGAGTCCGTCGAGCAGGTCCAGGAGATCGTGCGGATCGCCAACGAGCACAAGGTTCCGCTGTGGACGCACGGGACCGGCCGGAACAACGGCTACGGCGGCCCCGCGCCTCGCGTGAAGGGCTCCGTGATCGTCAGCCTCCGCCGGATGAACCGCGTGCTCGAGATCGACGACGAGTGCGCGTACGCAGTCGTCGAGCCGGGCGTGCGCTGGTTCGACCTCTACGAGGCGATCCAGGCGGGCGGGCACCGGCTGATGCTCTCGATCGCGGACCTCGGCTGGGGGAGCGTCGTCGGCAACACGCTCGACCACGGCGTCACGTACATGCCGTACGGGCAGGACATGGGCATGCAATGCGGGATGGAGGTCGTGCTCCCGAACGGCGAGATCATGCGCACCGGGATGGGCGCGATGCCGGGCAACCGTGCCTGGCACGTCTACAAGCGCGGTCTCGGCCCGACTCCGGACCAGCTCTTCATGCAGTCGAACTTCGGCATCGTCACGAAGATGGGCGTCTGGCTGATGCCGTACCCCGAGTGCTACATGCCGCTCTGGTTGCGGGTCTGGAACGAGGACGACCTCGGCCCGGTGATGGACACGCTGCGCATGTTGCTCCTCGACCGCACGATCGAGGGCGTGCCGTCGATCTACAACACGCTCGCTGCTGGGCTCCGTCCTGAGCCGCCGGGATCAGTGGTTCCAGGGGGAGGAGCCGATGCCCGACGCGATCATCGACAGGATCGCGCGCGAGCTCGACATCGGCCGGTGGATCATGCGCTTCGCGCTCTACGGCGACGAGGCGGTGGTCGATCACAAGTTCCGCAAGATCAAGGCTGCGTTCGAGCGCATCGCAGGCGCCGACGTCCGCGGCCAGAAGTGCACGCCCGAGGAGATCCCGAGCCTCGAGCATCCCGGCGATCGCATCCAGGGGGGTGTGCCGAATCTCGAGTGGAACAACATGACCGGTTGGTACGGGGGGGAGGAGGGCGGTCACATCGGCTTCTCCCCGGTCGCCCGGCTGACGGGGAGCGAGGCACTCCGCGTGCACACGCTGTTGCGCGGCCTCGTCGAGCAGAAGGCGGGGCTCGACTACATCGCCGGCCTGCTGGCGATCAACGCGCGCAGCTTCATCAACGTGGTGATGGTCATCTTCGACACGAAGGACGAAGCGCAGGTGCGGCGCGCCTACGACACCTCGAAGCTGCTCGTCCGGGAGGCGGCCAAGGAGGGCTACGGCGAGTACCGCGCGCACCTCGACTTCATGGACCTGGCCGCCGAGCAGTACAGCTTCAACAACCACGCGTACCGCCGCTTCAACGAGACGATCAAGGACGCGCTCGACCCGAACGGCATCCTCTCGCCGGGCAAGCAGGGGATCTGGCCGAAGGCGATGCGCTGAGCGGCGAGCCGCGCGTGACGATGGGGGATCCGGTGCCGATCACGACGGCGGAGCGGCGATGACCGTCCGCGACGCGCTTGCCGCCGGCGAGTTCGTCGTCACGGCGGAGCTCGGCCCTCCGGTGAACCCCGATCCCGAGCCCGTACGTCGCACCGCGCGCGCCTTCGCCGGTGTTGTCCACGCAGCGAACGTGACCGACAACCAGGCGGCGACGGTGAAGCTGTCGCCGCTCGCCTGCTCGGTGTGGATGCTCGAGGAAGGGCTCGACCCGATCCTGCAGGTGACGACGCGGGATCGCAACGTGCTGGCGTTGCAGGCCGACCTGCTCGGAGCGTGGGCGCTCGGCGTACGCACGATCCTCGCCCTGTCGGGCGACCCGCTGACGGTCGGCCCGTACGACACGATCGCGACGCGTGTGTCCGATCTCGACGCGGCAGGCCTGATCCGGCTGGTGTCGGGCCTCAACGAGGGCCGGCTCGCAGCGGGCGAGACGCTGGAGACACCGACGGGGTTCCTGATCGCCGGCGCCGCCAACCCGCTCGTCGACACCGTCGAGAAGCTCGAGCAGAAGGTCGCCGCCGGGGCGCATTGCTTCCAGACGAACATCGTCTACGACGTCGACCGGTTCGCGGAGTGGTTCGCGCCGGTGTGCGAGGCGGGCCTCCCCGAGCGGGCGCCCGTGATCGTCGGCGTCGCCCCGCCGCGCAGCACGCGGATGCTGCGACACATGCACGACCGCGTCCCCGGCATCGAGGTCGACGACGCGACGTTCTCGCGGATGGACGGGCTGTCGGGCGACGAGGCGAGCGCAGCGGGGATCGAGATCGCCGTCGACGTCGTCAGGCGCGTGCGTGAGGTGCCGGGTGTGGCGGGCGTGCACGTCATGGCACCCGGCTGGGAGGCCGAGGCGGTGCCCCGCGTCGTCGCGGGCGCCGGGTTGCGCGCCGCCGCCGCGCCGGTCGTAGCTGCAGAGGCCGACTCGGCCAGCTCGTCAGCCGACGGTGGCTTCGGTGCGCCAGCCCTCGGCGTAGGACGTGCGCGCAACCTCCGAGTACGGGCAGGGGCTGACGACGGCCCGGATCTCGGCCTGCACGTGGCGCTCGACGACGGGCTTGGACGAGCCGCCGCCTTCCTCACCCCAGACCAGGATCACCTCGGCGCCCAGCTCGACGTCGAGGTCGACCATGGCCAGGGAGAGCATCGAGCGCTCGTTGGAGCTGTAGCCGGAGAACGTCGAGATGCCGACCGTCCTGCCGTCCGACAGCACCTTGTCGTAGGGCCAGGTCGCGTAGTTGGAGAGGGGGAGATCGATGTACTTGGCCGGGTCTCCCTTCTCGAACAGCGTCCCCATCGCCCGGGCGACGTCCTCGCCGTTCCAGGCCAGCGTCACCTTCTTCCGCCTGGGGTCGTCGGCCATCTTCGACAGCGCCTCGCGGCCGACGAAGTCGTGGTCGAACTTCACGAACGGCCAGTAGCCGAGGTCGTGCGGCGTCAGGTAGTAGTCCTCGATGTCGTCGGAGGTGAAGCTGCCGCCGAGTGAGCCGGTGGCTTCGTAGCCGTTCGCCGGGAGCCACTCTCTGTAGGCCCGCATGCTTCTCCCCGGTGAAGACGGCGGGCAGCGGGCACGGGATCCATCCCGATTCCAGCGTGTTGGTCGCGTACACCCTGGAGCCGACGTGCAGGAGCCCGAAATCGCGGCCCGCTTCGAGGAGCGCGGCCTTGACGTCGTCCCCGTCCTCCCACGGCCCGAACAGCTCCATGCCGGCGACGCCCGACATGCCGTGATGCAGGGCACGCACCTTCCGCCCGGCAATGGTGAGCTCGCCCATGTTGAAGAACTTGATCTCGGGCAGCGAGCCACCGGCCGCGCGCTCGAGCACCTGCAGCGCGTTCGGGCCCTGAACCTGGTACCGGTAGAGCCTGCGGCGACCGGACGGGTTGACCGCCGTCCTCTCGTCGCGCTCCACACGGACGTCGTACCCACCGGTCTCGGCGTGGTACTGCACCCAGTTGTGCGCGGACGGACGGCCCACGAGGATGACGCTGTTCTCGGCCACGCAGAAGAGGATCCCGTCGCCGATCACGTACCCGTCGTCGTTGCAGGCGACGAACTGCTTCGCCTTGTCGACGGCGAAGCTCTCGAAGCTGTTGACGCCGAGCTGCGAGAACAGAGGGATGACATCGGGGCCCTCGACGTACAGGTCGGTCATGTGGTGCGACTGGTCGAACAGCGCGCAGGTCTCCCGCCAGGCGCGCTGCTCGTCGCGCCAGTTGGTGAACTCACCCGGCACCTTCGGATAGACATACGGCCCGATCTGCGAGTTGCGCGCCAGCTCGACGGGGCTGCCGACCGCGCTCAGCACGTCCTCCAGACTGCGATGACCCATCGTCGCCTCCTCCTGGTGCCGGACAAGAGCCTCCGACGGCCCCGAGAGCCGAGCCTGCAAGCTCCGGAAGCCGCAGGGAGAACCCTAGCCGAGTGGGAATCAGGTTGCCTGCGGTAGTGCAGGGCTGGAGGCTCGCTGTGAAAGTCGCGCGCCCGCGGCCGCGAAGCGGACGCCTTCAGATCTCTTTCGTTCGTCGAGCGGGCGGGAATCCGCTCGGCGGATTCCCGCTTCGCAGCTAGGGGCGACGCCGCGCGTCGATCCGCTCGAAGCGCGCCAGGAACTCGTCGCGCGCGCGGTCCGGCAGCCAGGGGTCGATCTCGAGCTCGAGCGGCTCCACACCCTCGAGCTCCGGCCAGTCCCAGGCGACCTGGGACACCGCCCGGCGCTCGGTGGCGAGCAGCCCGCGGTCGACCGCCTTGAGCTGCGGCGGCGGCTCGGCCGGCAACCCGAACCGCTCGCAGATCGCAGCCTGCAGCGGGCCTTCGACCTCTGCGTACAGCGCGCCGAGCGCGCTCCTGTGCTTCAAGGGGTGGGGGAGATCGACGAGGTAGGCCTCCGACGCGTCGTGCAGGAGCGCCCAGAGCACGGCGTCGGCGTCCGCGCCTCGCTCGTCGAGGAGGTCTGCCACGAGGCACGAGTGTTGCGCGACCGAGTAATAGGTGGCGCAGTTGCCGCCGAACCGGCACTGGTTGGACAGCGCTCGGGCGATGTCGCCGATCTCGATCTGCTCGGGATCGGGCTCGAGCGGGTTGAACCTGCGACCGCTGACGGTCTGGATGAAGGGGCCGGGCTCGATCCACCGAGCCTACCGTCGCAGACCACCGTCGCAGGTTGCGACCCGGCACGACCTGCGCCGCGATGATGGGATCCGGCATGGGCGTCGACGCCGACAAGCAGGCGATCCGGGAGCTCGTCGAGCAGTGGGTCGTCTGGCGCGATGCGGGAGACTGGGAACGCTTCCGAACGGTGTGGCACGACGACGGCCGGATGATGGCGACCTGGTTCCAGGGCCCGGCCGACGAGTTCATCCGCGTCAGCCGCGAGGGCTTCGAACGCGGCGTGCGGATCCTGCACTTCCTCGGCGGGACGACCGTCGACGTGGCGGACGAGCGGGCGATCGCCCAGACCAAGATGACCATCACGCAGCGCGCCGCGGTGCACGGCGTCGACTGCGACGTGGTCTGCACGGGGCGCTTCTACGACTTCCTCGAGAAGCGGCACGGCAGGTGGGGCATCGTCCTCCGCCAGCCGATCTACGAGTCCGACCGGATCGATCCGGTCGATCCGGCCGCCTCCCTGAGCCTCGACCAGGCGGTCCTCGACCGGTTCCCGGTCGGTTACCGGCATCTCGCGTACCTGCAGACCCAGATCGGGTTCACCGTGAAGCCCGACATGCCCGGTCTCGCCGGCGCCGAGGTGCAGGCGCTGTACCTCCGCGGCGCCGAATGGCTCGCCGGCGGGCGCCGCTAGGCGCCGCCGGCACCCGGGATCTCGGCACCTTCGGCAGGGGGAGTCCCGTACGAGTGGAAGCTCTCGACGGTCTGCACGCCCCACGCCTGGCCGCGGGCGCGCTCCGCCTGCGACCAGACGACGGGCTCCGCGTCGGGGTCGTAGACGAGGTAGCCGCCGTGCGTGACCTCGATGCGGTTGCCGCCGGGCTCGATCCCGTAGAGGAAGAAGCCCTGCGCGATCGTGTGCTTCGACGGCGCCGCCTCGATGTGGACGTCGTGCTCGACGAAGATGTCCGCCGCGCGCAACACCTCCTCGCGGGTGTCCACCCAGAACGCGAGATGGTGCAGGCGGCCGCGCGCGCCGAGCGCATCCGCGACGTAGATGAGCTCGTGGGCGGCGATGGTGGCGCTCAGCCAGGCACCCGCCTCGGTCCCGTCGTCCAGCACCACCTGCTCGTAGAGGCGGTAGCCGAGGATCTCCTGCGCGAAGACGCGGTTCGCGCGGACGTCCTGCGCCAGGAGATTGATGTGATCGAGCCGCTTCACCGACGCGCCGCGCGGGACGTACCGCTGCGGCTGGTTCTTCAGCGTGGGGCGCAGGTGCGGCGGCGGCTCATACCGCTCTGACTCGTAGTAGATCTCGTACGGGTGGCCGTCCGGGTCGGTGAAGCGGTACGCGGGCCCGTGCCCGAGATCGCCGTCCGACCAGCCGAGACCGAGCCCGGTCGCCTCGATCGCGGCGACCCGGCGCGCGAGCGCAGCGGCGCTCCAGGCGCGGAGGGCCACGTGCCCGAGACCGCTGCTCGCCGCAGCAGTGAGCTTGAGGTCGTACCGCTGGTATGCGCCGAAGCCGCGCAGGTAGACGGAATCGTCCGCCTCCGCCTCGACCGTCATGCCGAGCACGTCGACGAAGAACTCCAGGCTGCGCTCGGGCTCGGGTGTGAGCAGCTCGACGTGGCCGATGTGTGCGACGTCGTGGATGTGCTCGGTCACGTCGTCCCCTCCACGTGCTCGCGCAGGCCGTCGAGGTCGTACGACAGGGCGCCGGCGACGAGCTGGGCCCGCTTCTCTCGCTCGTGCTCCACACGGTGGCGCGCCGCGTCGAGCACGTCGGCGAGACGCTCCTGCTCGACGACGACCGCGCCGTCCGAGTCGAGCACGACGAGATCGCCCGAACGGATCACGACACCGCCGACTTCCACCGGCTCGTCGAGCACGCCGGCGACACGCTTCTCCGCTCCTCGGGCTCGCACCCAACGCGCCCAGACGGGCAGCCCGAGCGCGACGAGATCGTCGAGATCGCGGATCGCAGCGTCGACGAGGAGCGCAGCCACCCCGCGTGCCTTCGCCTGCGTTGCGAGCAGGTCGCCGACGAGAGCAACCGGTGCGGGCTCCGGCAGCGTGAGCACGAGGACGTCCCCCGGCCGTGCGTAGGCGAGGGCCGCGTGGACCATGAGGTTGTCGCCCTCGCCGCAACGCACCGTGCGGGCCGGTCCGGCCGCGCGCGAGCCGGGCAGGACCTGCAGCAGCGGGACGTCCACCAGCCCGCGGCGCCCCGACGCCTCGTAGACGGTCGCGACGCCCAGCGCCGCGAGCTCTGCGTGCACGTCGCTCAGATCGACCTCACGACCTGGGGCAGGATGCGCTGGAACGCCTCCGCGCATTCCACCGACGAGTCGCCCGAGACGCGCCGCGCGTGGTTGCCGCGGTGCTCGGCGCGTTGCGCGTAGTAGGTCTGCAGGTACGTCTGCGAGCGAAACTCGGCCATCGCCGCGCGCTTCCGGTCCATCACCGGTGTGATGTCGACGAAGGTCGTCGGGGTGAAGTTGCAGAGCTCGGGCTGGTGCGGCTCGAACACGAGGAGCTCGGGAGGAGTGATCGTCTCGAAGGCGCTGGCGACTCCTGCGCCGCTGGCGAACGCCCGAGCCCGTTCGACGGCCACGTAGGCGGCGGCGTGGTCGGGGTTGAACGGGTCGCGATCGGTATGGGTCACGAGCACGTCGGGGGCGAACTCGCGGAGCTCGTCGGCGAGCCGTACGAGAGCGGCGGCGTCGAGCTCCAGCGGGTAGTCGCCGAGATCGAGACAGCGAAAGTCGGCGCCGAGCGTCGCTGCCGCCCGCTCCGCTTCCTCGTGGCGGATGCGCTTCACCGCTTCGACCGTCTGTCCGGCTTCGCGCCACAGGTCGCCGGACTCGCCGCGCTCGCCGTACGAGAGAGACAGGACCCTGGCACTGCCGCCCGCCGAGGTCGTCACGGCGATCGCGCCACCTGCCCGCCACACGAAGTCCGCGGCGTGCGCTCCGACCACCAGCAGCCGCCGGGCGCTCATGCCACCGACACTCCCGCCAGCCGCCGTGTGTTCACGACCGCCATCGTACGGACCTCATCCTCGGTGAAGCCCGCCGACAGCAGACGGTCGACGAGCAGCGGCAGACCGTCCTCGACGGGCGGGTTGCCCACCTGGCCGAGGTCGGTGGCCAGCACCGAGTGCTGCGCGCCGGCGGCGCGGATGTTCCCGAGCCAGCGCTCCCACGCGACCTTGCCGGTGTGGGGGGTGGTGAAGGTGCGCTCCAGGAGCGCGCCCTTGCCCGCCAGCTCGATCTGGTCCTCCACCGACAGGTTCTGCGAGGGAAACTCGGGGTGCGTGATGACGATGGTCGTCACGCCCTCGTCGAGCGCTGCGTCGACGACGGCGAAGATCTCGTCCCGCGAGAGGTGACCCGTGGCCAGCACCAGCCCGTGCGCCGCGATCGTGGCGAGCACGTCACGGGTCTCCTGCAGCACGCGTCCATCGGGGCCGAGGACCGCAACCGGCTCGATGGCGATCCCCCGCGCGCGGAGGTCGTACTGGAGCGCAGCCCAGACGGGCACCTTGTCGCCTGGCTTCGGCTCGCTTCGTCCGGCCGTCTCGTTGACGGCATCGACCGTCGGGAGCCACACGACGCGCGCCCCCTCGCGCGCCGCCACCTCGACGGCGAGCGCGTTCATGCCACCGACCGCCCGGTTGAGCGTGATCGATCCCATCACGCTCACGCCGTCGACGACGGACTGCGCCACCGCGGCGCGCTCGGCGGTGGGGACGTAGTGCGACTTCAGCACGAAGCCCGCGAGCCCCAGCTCCCGGAAGCGTCGTGCGAGGCCGACGTCGTCGATACGCCGCGCGACCACGTCGGGTGCGATGTGGACGTGCATGTCGAAAGCGCCGCGCACGAGCTCGCGCGCGCGCGCCGAGGGAACCGCCTGATGGCCCGTCTCGCTCATCTCAGCTCAGGACGAGCTCTCGCCCGCCTTCTCGCTCACCAGCTCGCCGAGCGTTGCGGCTGCGGCAGCGGTCATGCGCGGCTCGATGCCCAGCTCGCGCAGCAGCTCGCCTGCTGCGTCGAGTTCCTCGAGCCGCCGGGTCGCGTGCATACGGCTCCCTTCGACGAGACGGTCGAGGAGGGAGGCGTCGGCGGTCGCGAGGACAGCGGCGATCTCCGCGCGGAGCCACGGCTCGCATCCGGCCGCGTCGGCGGCGTGCAGGCTCTCGAGCGTGGACGCCGCGAGCCCCTTCATGAACACGCTGCGCAGCAGCTTGCGCATGGCAGCTGCTCCCGGCTCGGCACCGACGACGTCGACGGGCGCTCCGAACGCGGTGAAGCGGTCGGCAAACGCAACCGCTCCCGGGCCCGACACGAGCATCGGCGTGCGCAGCCCGCGGCCGGGCACCGGTGACATGAGTGCGACGTCGGCGAAGAGCACACCGGCACCGCCCACGATGTCGCCGAGCTCGCGCTTCACGCGCGGGCCGGCGGAGTTCATGTCCGCGTAGAGCGCTCCGGCCGCGAGACCGGGCAGGCACTCGCGCGCCGCGCCGAGCGCGGCGGCCGGGGAGTTCACGCTCAGCACCACATCCGTGCCACCGACGGCGTCGCGAGCGCTCGCCCCGACCGAGATGCCGCCGACCTGTCGCGACGGGTCCGGGTCCCAGCCGCGGACGTCCGCTCCCGACGCCGCGAGGTCGGATGCGATCCTGCCGCCCGCTTCGCCCAGGCCGAGGACGGCGACGCGGAGACCATCTCCAAGCCGGCCAGTCACCGTGCCGAGCACTGTACTCTCGCGCGCGACAGCGGGAGTAGCCTTCGCCGCGTGAAGCAGCCGCGCACACGTGTCAACCTGGAGGCGAAGGCGCTCGACCCCGATCCGCAGGCGACGAGGCGCATGTGCGTCGAGCTCGGAGCGTCGGACGCGGGGCTGCTGCGCCAGCGCGACACGTACTTCGACGTGCGCGTCGGGCAGCCTCAAGCTGCGCGAGGACCTCGATGCGGAGACGGCCGAGCTGATCGCGTACGAGCGGCCGGCGGTGGACGGCATCCGTGTCAGCCGGTACCGCAGGCTCGCGGTGTCGCAGCCCGTCGAGACGTGCGAGCTGCTCGCCGCCGCCCTCGGCGTGAGCGGCGTGGTGGAGAAGGAGCGTCGGCTGTTCCTGTTCGAGAACGTGCGCATCCACCTCGATCATGTCGCCTCTCTCGGCTCCTTCGTCGAGCTCGAGTCCGTGCTCGCATCACCCGACGGAGTCGAGACCGACGCCGAGCGGGACGCTCTCGCCCGTGTCGTCGCGGCGCTGGGGATGAACGACCGCGAGACGGTCGCCGGCGGTTACGTCGACCTGCTCGAGGAACGGTCGTTGACAACCCTCGAGACATAGCGGTCCAGCGGCCAACCCAATCCGCGAGGCGAGATTCCGCTTTGCGGAGACCGTGCCAGAGCGGCCGCGAAGCGGACGCCTTCAGGGGTATGCGCGGGAGGAACCCGCGCGAGCGGGTTCCGTGATCTCGCGCAGCGAGATCCCGCTTGCGGGCAACTAGGCCCGCCCGCTGGCGCGCTCCTGCTCGCGCGCCAGCACGGCCCAGTCTCGCTCGCCGTCACCGTGCGCGATCGCCCCCAGCAACCGGTCGCGCAGCAGGTTCGCGCTCGGCATCGGCATGCGGGCGTCACCGGCCGCGGCCAGGACGAGGTTCACGTCCTTGAGCGCGAGCTCGGTCGTGAACCCGACCCGATCGAAGTCCTCGTTCACGATGATCTCCCCGTAGACCTTGTAGGCGGGCGCCGAGAAGAGACCTTCGACGAGCACCTCGAACAGGGTCTGTGGCTCGACGTCGTAGGCGCCGCCGAGTGAGAACGCCTCGCTCATCGCCTCGATGCAGCTGCCGAGCAGGAAGTTGTTGGCGAGCTTGATGGCGGTGGCCGACTCGGGCAGCGGCCCGGCCAGGAACGTTCGCCGCCCGATCACGTCGAACAACGGGCGGCAGCGGTCGACGGCCTCCGGCGGGCCGGCCGCGACGATCCCCAGCTGGCCGGATGCGGCCATGTCCGGGCGCCCCAGCACCGGGGCGGCGACCATGACCTGCCCCGCCTCGGCGTGCGCCGCCGCGAGCGCCTGGATGGCAGCCACGCCGTGGGTTCCCATCGCGACGTGAACGGCGCCGGGTGCGAGCGAGTCGCGCAGGCCGTCGGGCCCGAGCGTGACGTCGGTGAGCGCGGCGTCGTCTGCGACCATCGTGAGCACCGCGTCGGCGCCCTCGCAGGCTCCGGCGACGGACTCCGCCACCCGGGCGCCCGCCGCGGCCAGCTCCGCCGTCTTGTCGCGGGTGCGGTTGAACACCGTGAGCGCGTGACCGCCACCGAGCACGCTGCCGGCGATGCCCTGTCCCATGCGGCCCAGGCCGACGAAACCGACGTTCACGCTGCGGTCGCCACCCTCATCTCAGCTTCTGCGCGCGCGGGTCGCCGACCCGGTTGATCACCGTCCAGATCGCGTGCGCCGGCTCGTCCCCGATCGTCCACAGGCGATGAGGCGTCATGGAGTCGAACGAGATCGAGTCGTTCGTGCGAACGACGTATTCGTCGAAGCCGATCTGCACCCCGAGGGTGCCCCGGGTGACATACCCGAACTCGTGGCCACCGTGCCGGACGAGAGCGTCCTGCGGACAGGACGCCGCGCCGACCGGGTACGTCAGATAGACGAAATCGACGTCGGGCACCGACGACGCGAGGCGGCCCCAGCGAACGCCACCGTCGAGGGTGATCGCCTCGCGTGACTCGTGACGCTCCAACCGGCCCGCGCCAGGGCTCGTGTGGGCGGTGTGCGTCTCCTGGTCCGCGAAGAGATCGGCGATCGACAGGCCGAGCGAGGTTGCGATCGAGAACAGCGTCGACACCGATGGGGTCGCGCGGCCGCGCTCGATCTGTGAGATGAGGCTCGGAGACAGATCAGCTCGTGCTGCGAGCGCCCGCACCGTCAGACCTGCCTGCTTGCGCAAGCCGCGGATGCGTGCGCCGAGCTGAACGGAGACGTCGACCACTCCGTTGACGGTCGGGAGAGCGGTCTCGAGCTCCGTCATCGACACACTCTAACCCGAGGGTCGAACGGGTGTTCAACTCACACCTGGAGAGCTGATGTTCAGTCACGTTGACCTTGGGCCGGGCTGCGCGTCGCCCGCTGGAGTGGAAGGCCGGCGGGGCAAGGCTTGTGTTCATGGCGATTCAGGCGCCGTCGGTACGTTGCGACGCTCGTCGGCCTTGTCAGCACGCTCACGGATGTTGACTGCCGTTGCACAACGTTGTAGCGTCGCCCGCAGCTTGGTGCTGTGTACGCTGACCCTCCTCGCAGCCGAGAACGACGCCTGGTTGCGAAGGGTGTGAACGAGGGGCTACGCGGTCCCGTGTAGCGTCCGAGAACACCGTCCCGAGGAGGTTGTCGCGTGCTGAATGCGTCCGCTGGAAAGCTGCTTCCGACCACGATCATCGGTTCGCTCCCGCGGCCGAGCTGGTACACGGAGAACCTCGGCACGCGCTCCTTTCTCGATGCCATGGTGGACATCGAGTTTCGCGACCAGTACACGGACGCGCTCTCCATCTACCTGCGCCAGCAGGAGCTCGCCGGGCTCGACATCGTCACCGACGGGGACTGCCGGTTCGACCACGACGTCGGCGGCCAGAGCTGGACGCGCTACCCCGCGCAGCACCTGGACGGGTTCGAGCGCGGTAACCCGCGTCTCGCCAGCGTCGGCGCCGGCGGTCTTGCGTTCGCCCGTGGCCACATCCTGCACGACTATCTCGAGGCACGGGTGTTGCCGCGTATCGTCGGGCCGATCGGCCGCGGCGACCTGCAGTACGGGGAGCTCTGGAAGGCGGCCCAGCGGCTCACGACACGGCCGGTGAAGTTCGGCACCGTGACCCCCGAGCTGATCGCGTTCGCCGTGCAGGACACGTTCTACGACGACGTCAGGGAACGCATCATGGCGATCAGCGACGCGCTGAACGAGGAGCTCCACGACCTCGCGGACGCCGGCTGCCCCGTGATCCAGATCGAGGAGCCGCAGATCCATCTCGCCGCGGTGCGAGGCATCGTCGACGAGGTGATCACGCTCGACTTCCTCATCGACGTGTTCAACAACACCGTCAAGGGCCTGCGCGACAAGACCGAGGTCTGGTGCCACACGTGCTGGGGCAACCCTTCGCAGCAGCGGATGTTCGCCCAGGTGCAGTCCTACGAGGCGTCGCTCGAGTATCTCAACCGTGTCGATGCGGACGTGATCACCTTCGAGACGTGCAGCTCCGGCCCCGGCGATCTCCCCGCGATCGGACGGGAGATCACGGGCAAGCGCATCGGCATCGGGGTGATCGACCACCACACGCTCCAGGTCGAGTCCCCGCAGGAGGTTGCCGAGCTGCTTCGGCTCGCGCTCGAGCACATTTCCGTGGACCAGCTCGTCGTCTGCACCGACTGCGGCATGGGCCGCGAGGGCATGAGCAGGCGCCATGCGTACTACAAGATGGTCTCGATGGTGCTCGGCACGAACCTCGTGCGCGCCGAGCTCGGGCTGCCCGGAGGCCGAGTGCCTCGCCGCCGACCCGCGCTACTCGCTGATCAGGACGAGCTGACGTGAGGAGCGCCCGGTGATCAGGGCCGCGCTGGTCGGTCTCGGCTGGTGGGGGAAGACGCTCATCGAGTCGGTGGACGGGAGCGACGCGATCCGGTTCGTCGGCGCCACGACGCGGACCGTGACGCCGGCGGTCGAGGAGGCTGCGCGATCGCAGTCCCTGACGCTCTTCTCGTCGTACGACGATCTCCTCGAGGATCCCGGCATCGACGCGGTCGTGCTCGCCACACCGCCGTCCGTGCACACGGAGCAGGTCGTCGCTGCTGCGGCGGCCGGCAAGCACGTCTTCTGCGAGAAGCCGTTCACGCTCACGCGGGCCGAGGCAGAGGAGGCGGCCGAGGCGTGCGTTCGCGCAGGTGTGGCCCTCGGGCTCGGCTACAACCGCCGCTTCCACCCGGAGATGACGAAGCTGCGCGAGCGGGCGCGGTCGGGCGAGCTCGGCACGGTGATGCACGCCGAGGCGACGATGACCTTCCCGAACGCCCTCACGCAGCAGCCCGGGCAATGGCGCGCCCAGCGCGACGAGGCTCCCTGCGGCGGGCTCACACCGCTGGGCGTCCACGCCGTGGACGGCATGATCGACCTCTGCGGCGAGATCGCCGAGGTGTACTGCCAGAGCTTCCGCCGCGTGGTCGAGATCGACAACGACGACACCACCTCGATGCTGTTTCGCATGCGTGACGGCTCCTCCGGGTATCTCGGCACGCTGACCGCCACCGGGCCGGGCTTCAGCTTCCAGCTCTTCGGCTCGGCGGGCTGGGTGCGGCTCGAGGGCATGACCCACGTCGCCGGCGCGTCGTCCGAGGAGCGGCGCACGGGGCTCTTCGGCACGTGCAAGTTCCGCCCGGCAACGGGTGAGGCGGAGACGTGGGAGGCGGAGCGGTTCGACACCTCGCGTGCGGCCCTGGAGGCGTTCGCGGTCGCCGCCGACGGCGGTCCCGCCTTCCCCATCCCCGTCGAGGAGATGGTGCACGGCGCCGCCGTCACCGAAGCGATCGTGCGCTCCGCCGCGACCGGCGCGGTCGAGCGCGTCACCTGACAGGAGGCACATGGATCTCGGCAACGGGCTCGGCCATCTGACGTACTCGACGCTCGTCCATCCAGGCGACACCTGGGACGAGATGTGGTCGAGCCTCACCACCTACGTGCCACAGGTGAAGGCGCGCGTGGCGCCCGACGAGCCCTTCGGCGTCTCATTGCGGCTCTCCGCAGCCTCGGCGCAGACGCTTGCCGGCGACGCGGAGCGGCGGGCCGAGCTGCGCTCCTTCCTCGACGACAACGACCTCTACCTGTACACGGTGAACGCGTTTCCCTTCGGGCCGTTCAAGGGCCGGGTCGTCAAGGAGGACGTGTACGAGCCGGATTGGTCGACCGAGGATCGCGCGCAGTACACGATCAACGTGGCCGACGTGCTCGCGGACGTGTCGCCCGAAGGCATCCAGCCGTCGATCCAGACCGCGCCGCTCGCGTTCAAGCCGAACGTCACGGGGCCCGACGTCGTCGACGCGTTCACGCAGCGGGTGCTGGACGTCGCCGCGCATCTCGTGCGGCTCGAGCAGCGCACCGGCCGCACGGTCACCCTCGCGATCGAGCCCGAGCCGTACTGCTTCCTCGAGACCACCGACGAGACGGTTGCGTACTTCCAGGAGCACCTCTACTCGGGCGCCGCTGCGCGCACGCTCGCCGCGGCCGCGCGGATTCCCGTCGCGGACGCTCACGTCGCCCTGCGCCGCCACCTCGGCATCGTGTTCGACATCTGCCACCAGGCCGTCGAATACGAGGACATCACGGCCTCGCTCGAGGCGCTCGTCGACGCCGGCGTCCCGATCCTCAAGCTGCAGGAGGCGGCCGCCCTCGACGTCCCGGAAGTGACGCAGGACGTCGTGGAGGCGCTCCGTCCCTACGCGGAGACCGTGTACCTCACACAGACGCTGGAACGCCGCGACGGCCGGCTCACCCGGTTCCTCAACCTGGAGGACGCGTTCGCGGCCTGGGACGCCGATCCCGGCCCGCGTGCATGGCGCATCCACATTCACGTGCCGGTGTTCCTCGACGATCTCGGGCTCTTCCGCTCGACGCGGTTCGCGATCGAGGACGCGCTTCGCGTCCATCGCGCGACGCCGCTGTCCGGTCAGCTCGAGATCGAGACCTATACGTGGGACATGCTCCCGGAGAGCCTCAAGACCGGGGACATCGTCGAGTACGTCTGCCGCGAGATCGAATGGGTGCGCGGCCGGCTCGTGTGAAGTTCAGCGGGGGCGAACAGGCCGCGCGAACGCGCGTCGGTTGAGCGAGAATCGTCCGACAGAAGGCAACCAGGCGAGGAGGAGCAGTGAGCGACAGGAAGATCATCGCCGTGGCAGGCGCCACAGGCGCGCAGGGCGGCGGCCTTGCGCGGGCGATCCTGGCCGACCCCGAAGGCGGGTTCGCCGTTCGGGCTCTGACGCGCGATCCGTCCTCGGACGCGGCCAAGGCGCTCGCCGACCAGGGCGCCGAGGTCGTCCAGGCGGACGTCGACGACGAGGCGAGCCTCGCGCAGGCGTACGACGGAGCGTACGGCGCGTACTGCGTCACGTTCTTCTGGGACCACTTCTCGGTCGAGCGCGAGCAGGCCGAGGCCGGCAACATGGCCCGGGCGGCGAAGACGGCCGGTCTCCGCCACGTGATCTGGTCGACCTTCGAGGACACGCGCGAGCTGGTGCCGCTCGACGACGACCGCATGCCCACACTCCAGGGCAACTACAAGGTGCCGCATTTCGACAGCAAGGGCTCGTCCAACCACCTCTTCACCGACGCCGGCGTGCCGACGACCTTCCTCCTCACGTCGTTCTACTGGGAGAACTTCATCTACTTCGGCATGGGACCTGCGCGCGGCGAGGACGGAGTGCTCCGCGTCACGTTCCCGCTGGGCGACAAGAAGCTCCCGAGCATGGCGGCGGAGGACATCGGCAAGGTCGCCTACGAGATCTACAAGCGCGGCGACGAGTTCATCGGCAAGACGGTCGGCGTCGCCGGCGAGCACCTCGACCGGCGAGGAGATCGCGGCCGCCTTCTCGAAGGCGCTCGGCGAGCCCGTCGAGTACAACGAGGTCTCGGCCGACGTCGTACCGCGGCTTCGGCTTCCCCGGAGCCGACGACGTCGGGAACATGTTCCAGTTCGAGCGCGACTTCAACGACGAGTACTGTCGGCGCGCGACCTCGAGTTCGTGCGGTCGCTGAACCCCTCGGTGCAGACCTTCGACCAGTGGCTCGCGGCCAACGTGAGCCAGGTCCCGATCGACGTAGGGCGCATGCGACATCCGGCCGTCGACGGCGGGCGGCGGCGCTCAGCGGTCGTCGTCGCCCGCGGCGCTTGACGGCTCTCGATCACCATGTTTACTGTTCTTGAACACCCGGTGTGACGGCATCCGTCTCGAAAGGAGTGCGCCCATGACCATCGCTTCGCGCGGCGCCAGCATGGCCGTCGACTGGGAACAGCGGATCGACTTCCCGCGGCTGCGGCGGGAACGGCTGGAGCGGGCGCGACGCCGCTCTTGCCGCGTCGGACCTCGGCGCGGTGCTCCTGTTCGATCCGAACAACATCCGCTACGTGACGAGCACGCACATCGGCGAGTGGGCGCGCGACAAGAACGCGCGCTTCGTGCTCCTCTGCCGCGACGCCGATCCGATCCTCTGGGACTTCGGCTCGGCCGCGCGGCACCACCAGATGTACGCGCCGTGGCTGCCGGAGACGAGCTGGCGCGCCGGCGTGACGAGCATGCGCGGCGCGATGCCCGACCGAGACAGGCGTGCCCGACGCGATGGCGGCGAACATCGTCCACGAGCTGACCGAGCGCGGCCTCCAGGCCGAGCCGCTCGGCGTGGACATGAGCGACATGGTCACGCTCGCAGGCGCTGCACCGCGCCGGGATCCACACCACGGACGCCCAGCAGCGTGATGCTCGCCGCGCGGAAGATCAAGACCGAGGACGAGAAGGCGCTCCTCGACCATGCCGCGGCGATCGTCGACGCCGTCTACGAGCGGATCTACGAGCAGCTCCGCCCGGGAGTCCGCGAGCACGAGATCGTCGCGGACGCGATGAAGTTCCTCTTCGAGCTCGGCTCGGAGCACGTCGAGGCGATCAACGCGGTCTCCGGCGACCGCTGCAACCCGCATCCGCACGTCTACTCCGACCGGCTCATCAGACCGGGCGACCAGGCGTTCTTCGACATCATCCACTCGTTCATGGGCTACCGGACGTGCTACTACCGCACGTTCTGCGTCGGCAGCGCCTCGACCGCCCAGGTCGACGCCTACAAGCAGTGCCGGCAGTGGCTCGACGACGCGATCGATCTCGTGCGGCCCGGGTGTCACGACCGACCAGATCGCCGAGGTCTGGCCGACCGCCGAGGAGCTCGGCTTCGCCGACGAGGCGTCGTGCTTCGGGCTGCAGTTCGGGCACGGGCTCGGCGTCGGCCTCTACGAGGCGCCGATGATCTCGCGTCTCCATTCCTTCGACGATCCGGTCGAGATCGAGGAGGGGATGGTCTTCGCGCTGGAGACGTACTGCCCCGCGACCGACGGCAGGTCGGCCGCCCGCATCGAGGAGGAGGTCCTCGTCACGGCCGACGGCTGCGAGGTGCTGACGAGATTCCCGGCCGACGAGCTGCTCGTGTGCGGTCGCACGTACGTGCGCGGCGCCGACATCGCAGAGCTCGAGGCGGCCTCGCGATGAGCGATGCGCCAGCGCCCGCCGCCGGCACGGCGACGACCGACACGGCGCTCTACCTCGACCTCTACCGCCGCATGCTGCGTGATCCGCGGCTTCGAGGACCTCGTCCAGGCGCTGTTCCTCAAGGGGCACGTGCACGGCACGACGCACCTCTGCTCCGGTCAGGAGGCGGTCGAGGTCGGGCGTCGCGAGCCTGCTCACCGCGGACGATCGCGTGGCGGGCACCTATCGCGGCCACGGCCACGCGCTCGCGCTCGGGCTCGAGCCGCAGCGCCTGCTCGACGAGCTGCTCGGTCGCGCCACGGGCGTGTGCGGCGGCCGCGCGGGCTCGATGAACGTCGTCTCCCTCGAGCACGGGCTGATCGGCTGCTTCGGGATCGTCGGCGGCAGCATCGCGGCGGCCACCGGCGCAGCGCTGGCACTTCGGGGCAGCGGCAGGGCCGCGGTCGCGTTCTTCGGCGATGGCGCGGTCGAACCAGGCGTACTTCTACGAGTGCCTGAACTACGCCAAGGTGTTCTCGCTGCCGGCTCTGTACGTGTGCGAGAACAACCTCTACGGCGAGTACACGCGCTCGGAGCTCGTCACCGCCGGAGAGCGTGCAGGCACGAGCGGAGGTGATGGAGATCGCGAGCCGGACCGTCGACGGCAACGACGTCTGGGCGGTGCGGGAGGCCGCCGCGGCGGCGCTCGAGTCCGTCCGCGCCGGGCGAGGGCCGGCGTTCGTCCAGGCGCTCACCTACCGCTTCGTCGGCCACTCGCGGAGCGACCCCGGCGCCTACCGGCCCGAGGGCGAGCTCGATGGCTGGCGCGAGCGCGACCCGCTCGCCGTCACGCGCGGCGCGGCTCGCCGGAGAGCTACGGCGTCGACGGGCGACCGAGCTCGACGTGTCGAGGCGGAGGTTCGCACAGAGCTCGAAGTTGTCGAGCAGCGGGCTCTCGAGGCGCCGTTTCCCGACACGACTGCGGTGGCGACGGAGTTCAAGGAGCCGGCTGCCTGATGCACGTTCGCGGGCGCCTGAGCGATCTGCCGGGCGAGCCCGGGCCGGTTCTCGGGTCACAGCGAGCGTCTCGACGCGGCGCGTGCTGGTCGATCGCAACTGTGGGTCGCCGCACCAGGAGGTGGCCGTCGCGGAGCTCGGAGCCGGTGGGTCTGTCGACCGCGCATCTGCACGCGTTCGAGAAGGCGCATCTACATTCTCGGCGGACAGCTGACGCTCGAGGTCGCGGGCGTCCACGAGGAGCTGGTCGCGGACGACTACGTGCTCATCGATCGTGGCGTCGCGCACTCCCTCCGCAACGAGAGCATCGAGGCGTGCCGAGTGGTTCGAGGTGAGCGCGCCGCAACCGGGCGCCGACCTGGAGGACACCGTCTTCGTCGCGGACGACGGCGCCGAGCCCGGACGCCGATCCTCCCTACCGAAAGTGGCACTTCGACGAGAGCGACCTCCCCGAGCCCAGCGGCTCGATCGGTCTCGCCGGCTTCGGTGGAGGAAACGTCGGAGGCGCCGCGCGAAGGTGTTGATCGGACCGGACACCGGTGCGAGCCAGCTGGTCCTGATGGTCGTCCACTACGCCCCGGCGGCTTCATCGCGAAGCACGACCACGCGTTCGAGGAGGGCTTCTTCTTCCTCGCCGGCGAGATCGAAGCGGAGCTCGACGGCGAGACGTACACGCTGCGGGCCGGCGACTACTGCTGGAGCGGGGTCGGGAGCATGCACGCTCTCACCAACCGGACCGACCTGCCGGTGCGCTGGCTCGAGACGCAGGCGCCGCAGCCGCCGTCCCGCTACCAGGCGCGCTTCGTGGCGGACTGGCCGACTGGCGTGAACCGGCCTCGCCCGGCAGCGGCGCTGCACGGGGAACAGGCGCACGTCGAAGCGGCGGCGACGGTGCCCCAGATGCCGCCCGGCGAACACGAGCTGCGAAGACGGCGACGCTGCCGAGGACGATCAGGTACCAGGCGCCGTAGCTGCGAGGAGCTCGCGCAGCAGCGAAGAAGACGATCGTGCCGATGATCGGCCCCTCGATCGTGCCGATGCCGCCGATCACGACGATGAAGATCATGTAGGCGGTCCAGTTGACGCCGGAACGCGGCGTCGGGCTGCAGGCGCAGCAGGTTGAGGTAGATGACGGCGCCGGCGAGACCGCAGCCGCAGCGCGGCGACCACCCAGATGACCACCTTCGTGCGCAGGACGTCGACGCCCAGGCTGCGGGCCGCCGTCTCGTCGTCGCGGATCGCGGTCAGCGCGAGCCCGATCGCGCGAGCGGAGGATCAGCGCACGACGAGCAGCACCGAGCCGGCGCCGACGCCGAGGGCCCACCAGTACGTGCCGTGCTCGCGGAACTCGCGCTCGAGCTCGGCCGCCGACAGGATCGTCACACCGTGGCCGCCGCCGAGGTCGAATCCCGAGATCGGAGCTGTTCGATCGACGAGCAGGAAGACCACCTCCGCGATCACCCAGGTTCCGATCGCGAAGTAGCCGCCCACGCAGGCGAAAGACGACGGGCAGCGATGTCGGCTGCGATGCACGGCGGAGACGAGACCGGCGAGCGCCACGGCGGCGAACGGGTGAATGTCCGCCCTGTCGCCGAGCACGTACAGGCTGTACGCGCCGATGCCGATGAACGCCTGCTGGCCGATCGAGACGAGACCGGCGTAGCCGGCGAGCAGGTTCCACATCTGCGCGAGCGCGAGCAGCGTGAGCAGCTCGACGAGGTCGCGCATGTCGCGCCTCGCTCGCCCACCACGGCACCGAGACGAGCGCTCCGAGGCCGGCAACCAGCGCGACGACAGTGATCGCCGCGCCTCGCACCTCGGTGTCGGGCGGCCGCCGGGACGTCCGCCGCGTGCGAGCTCGTCGTCACGTCGGGTCCTGCTCGGGGGAAGAGGCCGCGCGGGCGTACGAGCAGGATCGCCAGGAAGACGAGATGCCCGGCGAGGTCACCCCAGCCGACCGAGATCTCGGCACCCACCGTCTGCGCGACGCCGAGGATGATCCCGCCGACGAGCGTGCCCCACAGCGAGCCGAGCCCGCCGATGATGACCGCCTCGAACGCGAAGATCAGGCGCAGCGGCCCGTCGGACGGCGCCGAACGAGGTGCGGATGCCGAGGAAGACGCCCGCGATGGCGACGGTGGCGAGCGACATGGCCATGGCGATCCGCGTACAGCCTGCCGGTTGTCGATCCCCATGAGCTGGGCGGTGCGCCGGTCGTCGGAGGTCGCGCGCAGCGAGCGGCCGAGCCGCGTGCGGCGGATCAGCGAGCTGGAGACCGACGAGGAGGACGACGCGCGACGGCGAACGTGAGCAGCGGGAACCAGCCGATCGAGATGTCGTCGCTGACGTGGATGCTCTCGGTCTCGATCGCGCCGGCGTCGAGCCCCGTGAGGTCGGCGGAGTACCGCTCGAGCAGGGCGTTCTGGATGATCACCGACGAGGCCGAACGTGGCGAGCAGCGGGAGAGAGCCCGCTGTCGAGCGTGAAGTTGAGCAACGCGTACTGGAGGACGAACCCGAGCGCCGCCATGAGCGGGACGAGCGAGCACGAGCGTGGTCAACGGGCTCCACGACGAACGTCGTCCACGAGCGTCGACGGAGAGGAACGCCGCCAGCACGATCAGGTCGCCGTGCGCGAGGTTGACGAGCCGCATGACGCCGAAGACGAGCGAGAGGCCGGTGGCGAAGAGGGCGTACAGCCCTCCGAGGAGGACGCCCTGGACGACTGCGTTGACCCAGACCATCTATGCGACCCCGAAGTACGCCTCGACGACCTGTTCGCGCCTCAGCTCGCCCGCCGGGCCGTCCAGCGAGACGCGGCCCTCGAGCAGGCAGTAGGCGCGGTCGGCGACCGCGAGCGCCTGCCCGACGTCCTGCTCGACGAGCACGACCGTCGTCCCCTCTCGCGCGATGGCGTCGATCGTCTCGTAGATCCTCGTGATGATCACGGGCGCGAGGCCGAGCGAGAGCTCGTCGAGGAGGATCAGCCGTGGGTTCGCCAGCAGCGCGCGTCCGATCGCGCACATCTGCTGCTCGCCGCCCGAGAGCGTCCCGCCCCACCGTCCTGCGAGGACCTCGAACGCGGGGAACAGGTCGTAGACCTTGCGCACCGTCCACGGCCCGCCCCGCCGGCGGTGACCGCCGACAAGGAGGTTCTCCTCGACCGTCAGGCTCGGAAAGATGCGGCGCCCCTCCGGCACGAGGGAGATCCCGGCCGCGACGCGGCGGTGAGGCTCGAAGCCGGCCGATGTGCTCGCCGTCGAAGCGGACGTCGCCGGACGCCGGCCGCATGAGGCCCGCGACGGCGGCGAGCAGCGTGGACTTCCCGGCGCCGTTCGCGCCGATGATCGCGACCGTCTCGCCCTCGGCGACCTCGAGGGTGATGTCGAAGAGCGCCTGGAAGTCGCCGTAGAAGCAGCTGACCGACTCGAGCTCGAGGAGCGCGCGTCACAGCTCGCGGCCCAGGTAGACGTCGCGCAGCTCCGGGCTCGCGATCACCGCGTGCGGCTCCCTTCGATCAGCTTGCGACCGGCGGCCAGGGCGACCAGCCGGTCGACGGCCGAGAGCACGGCGTGCACGATGTGCTCGATCCAGACGATCGAGATGCCTCGCGGCGAAGCTCGCGCACCGTCTCGACGCAGCTCCTGCACCTCCGGCTCGGTCAGGCCGCCGGCGATCTCGTCCAGCAGCAGCACACGCGGTCTCGTGGCGAGCGCCCTCGCGAGCTCGAGGCGCTTGCGCTCGAGGAGGGTCAGCGAGCGGGCGAGGGCGTTCGCCCGACCGTCGAGTCGCGTGCGCTCGAGCGCCGCCCAGCTGGCGTCACGCGCGCTCACCGAGGGCATCCTGTGGCCGTACGTCGCACCGACGAGCACGTTCTCGTAGGCGGTCAGGCCGCCGAACGGGCGCGGGACCTGGAACGTCCTGGCGATGCCGGCGCGGCAGTGCTCGTGCCCCGACATCCCGGTGATGTCGCGCCCGTCGAAGAGGATGCGCCCGCGATCAGCGCGGAGGCCGCCTGCGATCAGGCTGAGAACGGTGGTCTTGCCGGCCCCGTTCGGCCCGACGACCCCGAGCGCCTCGCCCTCGTCGAGCTGAAGGCTGACGTCCTCGACGGCTCGAACCGAGCCGAACGACTTCGAGACGTCGTGGAGCTCGACCAGGACCGGCAATCACGACCTCGCCAGCGCCAGCCGTCTCAAGGGCTCAATTGTATGGGATCGGCTTGAGCCTGCCCTGACGCTTCAGCCCCGGCACGCGCTTGTTCGAGACCACGATCAGCTCGTACTTGTGCTTCTTGCCCTTGCGCCACTGCGCCCCTGCGAGCTTGGTCTTGGTGACGTTGAGCACCGGCCCCGACTTCCACGAGACCCGACCGACGATCGTGTTCAGGTTGGTCGCCTTGATCGCGGCGACGATCGAGTCGTTGTCGTCGATGTCCCTGGTGCGGCGGAGAACGTCGACGGCGACCTCGAACAGGCCGTGGCCGAAGCCGACCGGCTGCGTCCACTGCTTCTTGGTGGTCTTCTCGTACGCCGTGCCGAGAGCTCGCGCAGACTGGCTCGTGAGCGACGACCGGTACGGGTGGAAGGGGCTCCACCAGAGCTCGGTCGACATGCCGGCGCCGTCATCGCCGAGCGCCTCGACGGCGGTCGGGAACAGGAGCGCCTTGCCGACCGAGGCGATCCTCGGGTGGAAGTCCTGCTGGAGCGCCTGCTTCCAGAAGGTCGTCCAGTCGGGCGGCAGCGGGACGCCCGTCACGATCTGGACGTTCGCCTTCTTGAAGGCCGAGATCTGGCTCGAGAAGTCGTCGTTCAGGTTCGGGTAGCGGCCCGGGATCGACGAGCTTGTAGCCGGCCTTCTTGAGCGGCGGCGGGAAGCCGAGCTTCTTGTCGCCCCAGGCCAGCCCGTCGCCGTCGTTCGGGTAGAGGGCGCCGACGACCTTGTTCGTCGGCACCTGGCTCCACATGTCCAGGAACACGGCGATGATGTCCTCGAGCCCCCAGAAGAAGTGGTACGTCCACTTGAAGCCCTTCGCCGGGTCGCCCTTGCGGCCGAAGAACCACGGCTGCCACGGGGCGAGCGAGGAGATGCACGGCACCTGGTTCGCCTCGCACGTGTCCGCCACCGGGTTGGTGGTCTCGGGGGTGTCCCCGACGAGCATCAGGTCGATGTCGTCGTCGAGGATCAGGCTCTGTGCGACCGATGCGGCACGGCTCGTGCTCGACTGCGAGTCCTTCGCGATGATCTCGACCGGGTAGGTGGTCCGCCGATGCGCAGGCCCTTGCGGAACAGCGCCCTCATCTGCTTGAGGGTGAAGTCGTCGGCCGCGCCGAACTCTGCGAGCGGGCCGGTCCTCGGCGTCACGTAGCCGATCTTGATCGTCCGGCTGGTCGCACCGTAGGCCGACGTCGCCACCCACGGCGCGAGCCCGAGCGCGGCGCCGCCGACGGCCGCTCGCTTGAGCATCCGGCCGCGGTCGAACCGGTCCGCGTAGACAGACTCCAGGCCCGGCGACTTCTGTACGTCAGACATCTCCATCTCCTTCCGTGAAGACGCGGATCGGCCGAACGACGCGTGCCTCCCGGGAGAGGCGGGACACGCTGGGCAAAAGGTCAGGTCAATCTATTCCGCACCCTTCCGATCGTGTCAAGCCCTGGTGAACGATGCGCGCGTGGGACGCGAAGGCTCCGTCTCAACGACTGCCGAACACGCTGACGTCGTCGTTGTCGATCAGATCCGGGACCGTCCAGCCGTCGAGGTCGTACTCGGCCATGCACTGGTCCGCGAACGCCTTGATCCGGTCGACCGTCCCGTCTCCCTTCGCCATCCAGTAGCACTCGAGCTTCGTCAGCTCGTGGCTGCCGGAGTACGACCGCTCGTACAGCTCGTGGCGTCCGCCGAACTCGCTGCCGATGGCATCCCAGAGCAGGTTGACGAGCTTGATCTTGTCGACCGCCTCGTAGCCCGAGCCGCGGTAGAACTGGTCGAGCAGCGGCCGCATCTCGGGGCTCTTCCAGTCGCGCGAGCTGGACGGGCGGACGATCAGCGCGCCACCGGTCTGGTTCTCGATGATCGACTTGATCGCGGGGTACGCCTGGTTGGAGAGGACGCGGTAGGCGGATGCGGCCTCGATGTTCGGCAGCACCGATCCACCGGCGGACGGCACGGGGTTGTGGCACATCGCGTCCGTGAGCGACCAGAACATGTTCCGCCAGGCGAGGATCTCGCCGATCGAGGCCTGGATGCCGCGGAACTCGAGCGTGCCCGTCGCCTCGACGGCCTTGATGAAGAGACCGGCGAGGAAGTCGAGCTTGACGGCCAGCCGGGTGCAGCCCTGGAGCAGCGCCCGCCAGATGAAGCCGGTCAGGTGGTAGGTGCTCGCGATCTCGAGGTTGCCGTAGATGAGGAAGTTCTCCCAGGGGATGAGGGCGTCCTCGAACACGAGCACGGCGTCGTTCTCGTCGAAGCGGCTCGACAGCGGGTAGTCGAACGGGCTGCCGAGAGTGGCCGCCATGAACTCGTACGACGGCCGGCAGATCAGCTTGATCCCCGGCGCGTTCATCGGGCGCGAAGAAGGAGATCGCGTACTCCTCCTTCTTGATCTGCGCCGAGCCGTGGTACGAGACGAAGTTGTAGTTCGAGAACGCCGAGCCGGTGGCCACCATCTTGGCGCCGCGCACGACGACACCCTCGTCGGTCTCCTTGACCGCGTGGATGAACACGTCCTCGACCTCGTGGATCTCCTTGTTGCGGTCGACGGGCGGGTTCACGAGCGTGTGGTTCATGAAGTACACCCGCTCCTGCGCGTCCTTGTACCAGCGGCGCGCGTTCTCCTCGTACGGCGCGTAGTAGTCGGCGTTCGGCCCGTACGTGGCGAGGAACGCGGCCTTGTAGTCCGGGGTGCGCCCCATCCAGCCGTATGTCAGCCGCTGCCACGCCGCGATCGCGTCACGACCGCGGACGAGATCCTCGGCCGACATCGGCGCCTTGAAGAAGGGGTGCGTGTAACCACCGCTCCCCGTGTCCGTCTCGACCGTGAGCACGTCCTTCGTGGCGGGGTCGTGGAGCGCGTCGTACAAGCGCGCGACGCTCCGAACGCCGTTCCGGAAGGCAGGGTGCGCCGTGACGTCGTCGACCTTCTCGCCGTAGATCCAGATATCGCGGCCGTCGCGCAGGCTCTCGAGGTACTCGTCGCCCGTCATCGGCCGCGACACGGGATCGACCTTCGTCTGCTCGTCCGCCGTCTGAGCCAACGTTGCCTCCTAATTCGTCTGACGAATACGTGCCGCGATCATAACGTCGCGCCGCCGTGATGTGTAGGGGCTGACATGGAGCGGGTCTACGCGTTGTCCGGGCACTCCTCGAACGCGCGGACGAGCACACTCAGATGCTCCAGGTGCCGGCGCATCGCACGCTCCGCAGCGGCCGGTTGCCCGCGACGAATCGCTCGCAGGATCTCGCGGTGTTGACCGAGGATCGACTCTGCGTCGAATGCATCGCCGATCGCTTCGACGAGGCTCGGCTGGAGGACGTCGAGCGTCCAGCTCGTGAAGGCGCGGAGCAGCTCGTTTCCGGCGGCCGAGGCGATCGTGCGGTGGAAGCATGCGTCGGCCAGCCGGAACGCATCCGAGGTCGGTGGCTTCCCTTCCTGCTCCGCGATCGCCGCGTCGAGCTTGAGGAGCGTCTCCACGGTTGCGTGTCGAGCGGCGAGCCCGGCGAGCGGGACCTCGAGGTGGATGCGCGCTTCGACGAGCTCCCCGAGCGAGACACTCTGCGTCTCGAGCATCATCGAGATCGAGTCGCTCAGGCCGCGGCTCATGCCCTCGTTCGGCGTCGAGGCGACGAAGATGCCGCCTCCCGGCCCGCGTGACGCGCGGATCAGGTGCGAGCTGGACAGCAGTCGCAGCGCTTCCCGCAGCGTCGGCCGGCTGACCCCGAACTCCCTGGCCAACGTCTGCTCCGTCCCCAGCCGGTCACCTGGCTGGAGGCCGCGACGGGCGACCGAGCGGCGGATCTCGAGCGCGATCTGGACGCTCGCATCGCCTGACGGGAGCTCCGCGCGAGCTCGAGGTGAGCTGGAGGCCGACATGGCGCGAGGATAGTTGACGGACGCCGCCCGGTGGCTCGTTTCCACGGCCTTCCAGTCGCGGCTCAGGTTGCCGCGTCACCGGTGGTCTCGATTAGCTTGACAATTTGCTATTCGCCTGACAAATTGCCGCCGTCCCCGAAGCTCGAGGAGGAACCATGAGTGGTACCGCTGCTCTGAGCTCCTGGCGTGCCGGTGTCTCTCGTCAGAGGATCGCATACGGCCTGCTCGCCGCATTCGTGGCCACGCACATGGCCACGGTGAGTGGCTACTGGTACAAGATCATCGGGATCCCGACCCTGGGCTGGCCGCAGTTCAACGGCATCCTGCTGCTCGTCCATCCGTGCGGGCCGGACGGGTGTGGTGCGAGCGCGACGCAGCAGTTCTGGGCAGGCTCCGTCTACCACTTCCTGACCGGGATCTGCTTCGGGTTGATCTACGTCTTTCTGATCCACCCGCTGCTGCCGCTGCGAAGCACGTTCTTCGGCAACATCGGCAAGGGCCTGATCTGGGGCGCCGTGCTCGCGACGTTGAGCGCGCTGCTCTGGGTGCCGCGAAACTTCCCCGAGTTCGATCCGGGTTTCTTCACGAACAACCTCGGGTGGAAGACGGTGCTCGGCATCTTCGTGTGGCACGCCGTTTACGGGCTCAATCTGGGTGCGCTGTACAACCCGCTTCCGGACGACGAGGTAGGCACCTCGCCGCGCTGACCCCTGACGTCAGCGGAGACGCTCGGGCAGCCGCGGTGGGGATCCGCATCTGCGGGGCGAAGCGGAAGCCAGCCTCAGGCAGCCGCGCCGGCGAGGTGATCGAGGACCGAGCGCTCGATGGCGCCCGCGCCGGGAAGGAACGCGTCCTCGAGCGGCGGGCTGTACGGGATCGGCAGGTCGGGGGTCGTCAGCCGCCAGGCGACATCGAGCGAGCCGAGCGCGCGCTCCGTCACGCGTGCCACGACCTCACCCGCCCAGCCGCCCGTCTCCGGGCCCTCCTCGACGACGAGCAGGCGGTTGGTCTCCTCGACCGACCGCAGGACCGTGTCGACGTCGAGCGGCCTCAACGTGCGGAGGTCGACGACCGTCGCCTCGATCCCCCGTGCCGACAGGGCTTCGGCCGCCTCGAGGCAATCGTGAACACCCTTCATCGCCGTGACGATGGTCAGGTCGGCTCCCTCGCGCACCACGGCCGCGCTGCCGAGGGGGATCGGCTCGTCTCCGACCTCGCCCTTGACCGAGTAGAGCCGCTTGTGCTCCAGGAACAGGACCGGATTGTCGTCGCGGATCGCGCTCTTGAGGAGCCCTTTCGCGTCGCGTGGGGTCGCCGGGCAGACGATCTTGAGACCCGGCACACCGAGCAGCCACGAGACCGGCATCTGCGAGTGGATGGCGCCGAAGCGGCCGCCGGCGCCGCACGCGGAGCGGATCACGAGCGGCACGCTCGCCTGCTCGTTGGAGATGTACCAGTACTTCGTCGCCTGGTTGACGAGGCTGTCCATCACGAGCGGCAGGAAGTCGGCGAACATGATCTCGACCACGGGTCGCAGCCCCGTGACGGCGCTGCCGAACGCCGCTCCCGCGAGCGCCAGCTCCGAGATCGGCGTGTCGATCACACGGTCGGCCCCGTGCGCCTCGAGCAGCCCCGGTGTCACGGCGAACACACCGCCCGCGACCGCGACGTCCTCGCCGATGAGCACCACGCGCTCGTCGCGGGCGAGCTCCTCGTCGAGCGCCTCGCGAATCGCGTGCCGGAACTCGAGCTCAGGCATCGCGGCCCACGACCGGAATCTATCCGTAACGCGCGGGATCGTGTCAAGCAGCGGTGAACGACGTTAGAATGCGGAAATGTCTGGGAAATCCTCTGCGGGCGCGGCGCCCAGGGACGGCGCAAGGAGCCTGCGGGCGGAGACGTCGGCGCCCGCCTGCGTGCGCAGCGCGAGCAGAGCGGGATCGGGCTGCGCGAGCTCGCCAGGCGGCTGGGAATCTCGCCCAGCGCCATCTCGCAGATCGAGACCGGACGGTCGCGGCCGTCGGTCAGCACGCTCTACGCGATCGTCAGCGAGCTCGGCATGTCGCTGGACGAGCTGTTCGGCGGGAGCAGTGCGGGGCCGCGCGAGGGAGCGTCGGGCGACGGCGGGCCGGGCCGAGGCGATCGAGCGCACGACGAGCCCGGTCGGAGGCGCCGGAGGCGACCGCCGACTGCCCGCTCGTGCAGCGCGCCGGAAGCCGGAAGACGCTCGAGCTCGAGACAGGCGTCCACTGGGAGCGCCTCACGCGCCACGCCGACCGGTTCGCCGACTTCCTCCACGTCGTCTACGACATCGACGGGTCGTCCAGCCAGGGCGACCGGTTCATCCGGCACACCGGCCGGGAGTACGGGCTCGTCCTGAGCGGGACCCTCGAGGTGACCGTGGGGTTCGACACGTTCGAGCTCGGGCCGGGCGACTCGATCAGCTTCGACTCGACGCTGCCTCATCGGCTGCGCAACGTCGGCAACGAGCCGGCGCGTGGCGTCTGGTTCGTGATCGGCAGGCACGGCGACCAGCGCGCTCTCGCGTTCGACGACAGTCTCGGCGAGCTGCCCGAGCCGCCGTCACACGCCTGACCCGGCACCGGGACGCTTCGCGTGGCCGCCGCGATCACGATGCCGCGCCTGTCCGACTCGATGGAGGAGGGGACGGTCGTCAGGTGGCTCGTCGACGTCGGCGCGCCCGTCGAGCGGGGGCAGGCGCTCGTCGAGATCGACACCGACAAGGCGACGATGGACTACGAGGCCGAGGTCGCCGGCACGCTGCTCGCGACGCTGGTCGAAGCGGGTCACGACGCTCCCGTCGGCGCCGTGATCGCCTGGATCGGCGAGCCGGGCGAGCAGCCGCCGCCCGCGAGATGCGAGCACGACCGCTGCCGGAGCGCCCGCGCCGTGCGGCGGCAGCGGAGCCTGGCCGGCCGCGCGCGAGGGCCGGCCGCGTCAACGCCTCTCCGGTGGCGCGGAAGCTGGCACGCGAGCTTGGTGTCGACCTCGCGACCGTGACGGGGTCCGGCCCAGGGGGGATCGTCTCGCGCGACGACGTGGAGGCTGCCGCCGGGCAGGCTGCCAGGCGGCCTGCCGCGCCGTCGTCGCGCGCGAGGCGAGGTGCGCGTGGAGGAGCTCGACCGTCTGCAGCAGACCGTCGCGCGCCGCATGGTCGAGGGGAGCGCTGCACCCGACTTCGCCGTCGAGGTCGACGTCGACATGACGCTCTGTGTCGCCCTGCGCACCGAGCTCCGGCGTGACCTCGATCCTGCCGCCGTCGCTCAACGACTTCGTCGTCAAGGCGGTCGCCCTGGCACTCCGTGACTTCCCACGCCTGAACGCCTCCTTCACCGAGCGCGGCTTCGAGCTCTACGCCCGCGTCAACGTCGGCGTGGCGGTCGCGACCGAGGACGGGCTGGTGGTACCGACGATCCACGACGCCGACGTGAAGCAGCTGACCGAGATCGCGCGGGAGTCGCGCGACCTGGCGGCGAAGGTTCGCGACCGCACCATCACGCCGCTCGAGCTCGACGGCGGCACCTTCACCGTCTCGAACCTCGGGATGCTCGGCGTGCGCCGCTTCTTCCCCATCCTCAACCCGCCACAGGCGGCCATCCTCGGCGTCGGTGAGGTGGCGCGACGCCCGGTGATCGACGACGAGGGCGACGTCGCGGCGGCGGAGGTCGCCAGTCTCTGCCTCGTGTGCGACCACCGGATCGTGTACGGCGCCGACGCGGCACGGTTCGTCGGCCGCGTGCGCGAGCTGCTCGAGCAGCCCGACGAGCTCGTTCGCTAGCTGCAAGGCGGGAATCCGCCGAGCGGATTCCGCACCTGCTCGACGAAAGAACGGGATCTAAAGGCGTCCGTTTCGCGGCCGCAGGCGCTCCACTTTCACGGCACGCCTAGGTGCTGAGCTTTGTGACCTTCACGACGAACGTCAGTCGTGCTCGTCCGACCTCTCCCACGACGCGCCAGCAGCCCACGGTCGGGAACGTGAGCCTGCTCGGCTGGAAGCCCTTGGGGCCGTAGCCGCCACCGGCGTGGGCGCGCAACGGTGCTGCGCGAGCGTCGAGCCTGCTGCCTCGGATGACGAGCCTGCCCGGCGTCCCGCGCCACCAGCCGACCTTGGTGGAGATCGAGCCGTCGGGGTTGACGATCGCCCATGAGCCGCCGTTCGGCAGTGTCCCGGCGGCGAGGATGCCGTTCGGCCAGCCGAGATGCGCGCGAAGCCGCGCGTTCCCGAAGGTTGAAGCCCGCCGCGCTGAAGCCGGCATCGGGCGGGACGACCCGCGTCGGGATCGTCACCGGGCACGATCTGCCGCCGGCTGCGGGCTCGGGGCGCACGGCGCACAGGGCGATCCCGAGGAAGGCGACGAGCGCGGCGAGCGGTCGCGCCACCCGAGCAATCGCTGCCCGTTCGTACCGCACGTCGTCACTACAACGCACGGGCCGGTGGGGTTCCGTACGTCGCGCGGCTCACCACGACACGTCGCCGGCAGGCGCCTATCCAGCCGGCGCCTGTGAGCGCAGCCGGCCGACGCGTTGCCGGCTCGAGCGGAAGCGATTCAGGAGATCCGGGCCCTGATACAGGATGAGCGCGAGCAGGATCAGGGCCCCGATCGCGACCTGCGCGTATTCGGTCGGCGCGTGGAAGAGGGGGAGGATGTTCTTGATGAGAGAGAGGAACAGCGCGGCAAGGAGCGCGCCGACGAACGATCCCCTCCCGCCGGCGAGGCTGGCGCCGCCGAGCACGGCCGCGGCGATGCTCTCGAGTGCGTAGTTGCCGATGATCGGCGAGCCGATCTGGACCTCGGCGGCGAGGTAGAAGCCGGCGAGAGACGCCATCACGGAACAGACGACGAATGCGAGTATCACCGTGCGGCCGGTCCCGATCCCGATCCGGCGCGACGACGTCTCGTCGAGACCGACTGCCCGCACCGCCAGCCCCGTGCGCGTGCGGTACAGCCAGATGTCGGCGAGGATGACGACGACGACGACGATGATGAAGGCGAGCGGCACGAAGCTGAGGCTCGTCTTCAGCCTCTCGATCAGGTCGAAGTTGATCGGCCCGTCGGGATGGTCACGCATCCACAGCGCTGCGCCCTCGAGGATGCTGAACGTCGCGAGCGTGGCGATGATGGAGGGAAGGCGAAGCACCCAGATGAGCGTCGCATTGAAGAGCCCGGTCGCCAGCCCAACGGCCACGAGCACGAGCGCTCCCGGGATCAGGCCCATCCCCGACGTCGTGGGCGTCATCGTGAACGACGCGGCGACCACGCACACCGTCATCAGCGCCCCGACGGAGACGTCGAATCCGCCGACGAGCAGCGCGCTCGTCTGGCCGATCGAGACGAGGGCGAGCGGCAGCGTCGCGAGCAGGAGGTTCCGGAGGTTGTAGCTGGTGAGGAACGCGTCCTGGCGCACGGCCGTGAACGCACCGATCGCGACGATCAGCGTCGTCAGCAACGCGAGCGGCAACACACCGCGATAGCTGGCCCCTGTGAGCCGTCCCGCCGTGCGTGTTCGACGCATCACGCGGAGGACGGTGCGCCTTCATTCGGAAGCGCTCGGGCACCGGCGCGGGCGCCCACGATCGCCTCGACGATCCGGCGCTCGCCCAGCTCGTCGCCGCGAATCTCGTCGACGATGATCCCGCGCGACATCACGACCACGCGGTCACAGAGCCCGGAGAGCTCGAGCGGATCGCTCGACTTGACGATGGTCGCGACGCCCTCGTTCGCCTTCTCGCGCAGAGCGCCGTAGATGTCGAACCGCGCGGCGACGTCCACGCCCTGCGTCGGCTCCTCGGCCAGGATCACCTTGACGTCGCCGCGGAGGAACGGGCGCGTCAGCGACACCTTCTGCTGGTTGCCGCCCGACAGCGACTGCACCTGCTGTTCGATCGACGCCGTGCGGATGCTGAGGCGGCGCACGAGATCGTCGACCGTGCGGCGCTCGCGACGACGGTTCAGGAGGCCGAGTCGTCCCAGCCGGCGCAGAATCTGGACCGTCGTGTTGGCACGGACGCTGAGGACCGGGAAGAGCGACTCCCCGGCTCGATCGCCGCTCAGCAGCACGACACCTGCGCGGAGCGGGCCGAGCGGCGACCTCGTGTCGAGCTCGCTCCCGCCGCACGCGGCGCTGCCCGATCGCGCGCTCGACACCGGCGAGCGCACGGAGGAACTGCACCTGCCCATTGCCCTCGGCGCCCGCGATGCCGAGGATCTCTCCCTCCGCGACGTCGAGATCGATCGGCCCGAATCGCTCACCGCGCAGGCCCGAGATGGCGAGGAGCACCTGGCGGTGCTCTCGCTGGTCGTGCCGCTCCGGAAACGCGACCTGCAGAGGCCTTCCGATCATGAGCTCGACCAGGCTCTCCTCCGACATGCTGGCGGCGTCGAACGTCCCCTGGCAGACGCCATCGCGCAGCACCGTGATGCGATCTGCGATGTCGAGCACCTCCGGCAGCCGATGGCTGACGTAGACGACGCCGACGCCTGCCCTGCTCTGCTCGAACACGAGCGCGTGGAGCCGCTCGACGTCCTCCGGCCCGAGCGCCGTCGTCGGCTCGTCGAGCAGGAGCACCTTCGGCTTGGCGAGCAGGGCCTTGACCACCTCGAGCAGCTGCCGCTCGGCGAGCGACAGCGACCGCGCGGCCGCCGTCAGCGGGACGTCGAGCTCGAACTCGGCGAGCCTCGCCGCCGCCCACTCCTCCATGCGCCCGTACGCCGGTCTCTCCGCTGCCGGGACTGCGAGGTAGAGGTTCTCGGCGACCGACAGGTCGAGGACGTGCGAGTAGCTCTGGTACGCGATGCCGAGGCCCAGCCTCCGAGCCTCCGCCGGTGTGCCGCGCCGCCGGCTCTGACCTCCGATCTCGACGGCTCCCTCGTCAGGGTGGACGAAGCCGCTCGCGACTCCGAGCAATGTCGATTTCCCGGACCCGTTCTCCCCGACCATCGCGTGGATCTCTCCTGCGCGGCAGTCGACGCTGACGTCGCGGAGCGCCTGGACCGCTCCGTACGCTTTCGACACACCGCGAAGCGACAGCACGAGAGTGGGCTCGGGCCCGGGAATCGACATCGGTTGTCCTCTAGCTCAGGTTCTGGTGACCCTTCCCTCCTACGGGTACATCCGCTTGAGCAGGCTCAGCGGGATGAGCGACGTTGCGGAGGCCTCCTGCGGATAGCCCTTGACGCAGGAGTCGCGCACCCTCTGGTTCTGCAGCTGGATCGGGAACACGATCTGGGGTGGGATCCTCGCGCCCTTGAGCTTCATCATCGCAGCCGTGAAGGCGACCCGGATCTGCGTGTTCCCCGAGGTGTAGTAGAACATCTTCAGGTTCGGGTTCTTCTCCTCGTTGAACTTGCAGCCCATGCCGACATCGTCGGTGCGGAGCGTGAGCACGGAGTTGAACGGGATGCCCGCAGCCTTGTACGCCGAGAAGGCGCCCTGGGCCATGCCGAGCCCGTACTCGTAGCTCCAGCCCTTGACGTCGGGATGCTTGGCGAGGATTCCGGCGACGACCTGCTGCACCTTCGACGGATCCCAGTTCGTCGGCTCCTTGGCGACGACCTCGATGTTCGGGTTGAGCGCCGGCTCCTCGCACTTCTGCCAGCCCTCCGACAGCGGGTTCCCGGGGAAGCCGCCGAGGAAGGCGATCTTGCCGGACTTGACCTGCGTGTTCATGACGTGCGCGTACACCTTGCCGAGCGCGCAGGTGTCCTCACCGACGACCGTCAGATAGTTCCTGCCAGGCCCTGTCACGTAGCCCCAGGCGTAGGTCGCCACCGGGATGCCCGCGTCGGTCGCCTCCTTCATGACCGGCAGCATCGCGTCGCCGAAGTCCGGATAGCTGACGATCAGGCTCACCTTCTGCGCGATCGCCGCCTTGAAGTCGGCGATTCCCTGCGCCAGGTCCGAGTGCGCGCTGTTGTAGATGATCCTGCCCACGGCCGGGTAGGTCAGCGCCTGGAGGATGAACTCCATCTTCGACATCTGGCGGTAGACGTTCTCACCGAACTGCTCGATGTAGGCGACGGTGAGCTTGCCTCCCGTCCCGGTGTTGCAGCCGTTGTTCCTCCAGCACCTGAGCGCCAGGTTCTGGTTGACCTTCCTGTCCGCCCGACCGAGGCCGGCCAGCGCGATGTTGCGCGCCGTCGGGTTCTTCGGGAGCAGCGTGGCCTTGAAGAGCGTCTTCTTGAGCGTGGTGGCCTTCGCCACGTACACCTCGCCGAACCCGCCTCCCTTGCCGATGGTCACCGGGGCCGCGGCTGCGCCCTGGCTCTTGCCCGTGCTGCCGAGACCGGACGAGACCATCGCGAGAGCCGCTGCGAGCAGCCCGAACGCCAGCACCATCATGAGCCTGCGCTTGCGTCTCGCTGCGGCGTCCTTCCGAACGTGCATTCGTGCCTCCTTCTCCGTGAGCCTCAGCTCGTGGTTGCCTTCATTCCAATGTGATCGGTGGGCGGCGACTCGCCCGGCCGCAGGAAGCGGCCGAGCAGCGATGCGATCCGGTCGCCGGAGACCAGCATGCCGACGATGATCGCGGCACCGAAGACGACGAACTGCGTCGCCGCCGACAGGCCGAGGATCAGCAGCATCTGCGTCAAGAAGGTGAGGGCCAGCGCTGCCATCCACGTCGACGTTGCGGACGCGAGGCCACCGGAGAGCGACGCGCCCGCAATCACGACCGCAGCGATCGGCGCGAGCAGGTAGGCAGCGCCGAAGGCGGGGTCGATGTTGATCCGGATGCCGGCGAGCAGGACTGCCGCGACGCCGTACAGGATGCCCGCTGCCGTATACGCGAACACGACGTACGTCCGGACGCGCAGGCCGGCCATCCACGCGGCACGCGGGTTCGCGCCCACCGCCTGAAAGCGCCGCCCGACAGCCGTGTAGCGAAGCACGAGCGCTACGGCGACCGTGATCGCGGCCCCCGTCCAGAAGACGGCACTGATACCGAGGGGCTTCTGCGCCGCCCACGACGAGAGCGCCTCCGGCACCTGGGACGAGTTCGTCACGTGCCGCGAGTACCTCAGGCTCACCGCCGACACGATCAGCCCGACGGCCAGCGTGACGATCAGCGGGTTCAGCCTCACGATCCCGATGAGCACTCCGTTGACGAGGCCAACCGCCGCGCCGAGCCCGATGCACGCGAGAATTCCGAGCACCAGGCGGTCGTTCGACCCCAGGCTCACGCCGACGACCAGGTTGCCGCCGAGGGAGATGACGCCGGGGGTCGAGAGGTCGATGCCGGCCTGCATGATCACGAGCATCTGACCGAGCGCCGCGACGGCGAGAATGGTCATGTAGGGGAGGACGTACGCCCACGCCGCTTGTTGGAGTGCGTTGGGCGCGATGATCGCGGCGACGATCATGAGCACTCCGGTGGCAAGCCAGATCGGCAGGAATCTGGCCGCGACGACAGCTCTCGCGACGAGTGGGGCGTAGCGTCTCGACCCCTGAGAGTCCGCGAGGGGGCCCACGTGACCGCCGGCGTTCACGAACTGCCCACCAGGGGACCATTCTGAGCACGCGCGGTGCGGAGTGTCAACCACAGCCGAACGCAAGCCGGCGACCCTGGCGTTGCATCCATTCCCGCTGAACACCATTCGGGGTACGGAAAACGTGCGCGATCGGTTCGTCGCGCCGAATCGGAACCGACAGGAGGAGCGAAAGCCGGGCCTCGGGGCGTGTGTCTGTGCTTAACGATCCTGCAGGCGGAGGAGCCGTAGCGGCCGGCGAGCCGGCCGCTACGGCGGTGCATCGAAGGTGACCGTGCCGGTCGTGCGACCGGCGTCACCCGACCTCTGCGCGCAGGATCTCGGCCGCGTCCGCGAGCGCCTTCAGCTTCATCTTGGCGACCATGCGGGGCAGCGGCTTCATGCCGCAGTCCGTCGACAGCGTGACCCGCTCCGCCGGCACGTGCTCGAGCACGCGCCGGGCGCGCTCGGCGATCTGCTCCGGCGACTCGATCATCATGTTGCGGATGTCGAGCACGCCGACCTGCACCTCGAGGTTGTCGGGCATCGTGGCCAGGAACTCGATCCCGGCCATGTCGCGGTTCGCGTAGTCGAGCACGAACTGGTCGATCCCCGGCGTGTCCCAGAAGTGGGGGAGGACCGTCTGGTAGCCCTCGGGGAAGTTCGCGCTGAGGATGTCGTTCCCCCACGCGTTCCCGAAGCAGAAGTGCCAGCCGATCTTCGCGTCGACGCCCTCGCAGCACTTGCCGATCACGTCGCGGATCCAGTCGTAGTCGTTCTCGTCGCCGGTGAAGAGCGGCAGCCACGCGCCGAGGTCCTCGAGCTGCAGGTACTCGGCGCCGGCTTCCACGAGCGCCTTCATCTCCGCGTTGAAGACCGGGGCGAGCGCGTAGCAGAGCTCCTTGGCGTCCTTGTAGTGCTCGAAGTAGACGTGCCAGGCGAGGTTGACCGGCCCGGCGCCGACGGAGACCTTGATCGGCTTGTCGGTGTACTGCTTGGCGATCTGGTACAGGTCGACGAGGCGGATGGGGCCGTGGGTGACCGGGCCGCTGTTGATCACTCCGCCCCAGTCGTGGAGCAGCTCCATCGTCCTGTCGTACGACCCTTCGGCGCTCGCCTCGGCCGGGTGCGGCTCGCGAGCGGGATCGAACCCGCCGATGCGCTCGTACATGTACCAGCAGAACGATCCGATCACGCCGACGTAGTCGTCGTACGACATCTGACCGTCGGTGACGATGTCGAGCCCGGCCTCCTCCTGGTCGCGGAGCACCGCTGCCGTCGCGTCGTGGTAGGCCTCCTCGTGCGAGACCTCCTTGAACGCGACGCGGACGTCGCGGCCGAGCAGCTGCTGGTGGTACCAGTGCGGTCTCGGGTACGAGCCGACCATGGTGGTCGGAAGGATGGTGTCCACGATCTTCTTGGTCATCGGTTCTCCTCGTCTCGCGTCTCGGCGGGCACGCTCCGGCCCGTGGCTGCGAAAGGCCGAATGACACGCTAACGGAGGTTGAACGGAAGGGTCAAGCGACACTGAACACCCCGGCGCCGAGCGCGTCGAACGCCTCGTCGGGGCGGGAAGCGAGCTCGCGGCCCCGGACGCCGACTGGCGTCCAGCGGTTGCATACGATGCCCACCGGTTCGTCGAACGTCCTCGTCGGGTCTCGATCAAAAACCGTATATGATTTGAGGGCAGGCTCTCAGTCGCGGCTGTCGTCCGGCCGAGCATCTCACTCAGGATCGAGGCATGACCGATCTGCAGACGGGAACGATCGCCAAGGGGGACCAGACCGCGGTCCGTTTCGACCTGCAGCGCCACTACATCGACGGCGCGTTCGTGGAGAGCGTGGGCGGCGGGGTGTTCGAGTCGCGCAACCCGGCCACGAACGAGGTGCTCGCACCGATCGCCGACGGGCGGGCCGCCGATGTCGACCTCGCGGTCGGTGCCGCTCGCCGGGCCTTCGACGAAGGGCCGTGGCCGCGTCTCAAGGCGACCGAGCGCGCCGCTGTCCTGCGGCGGATCGCGAGCTTGATCCGCGAGCACGCCGACGCGTTCATCGAGCGCGAGGTGCTGGACATCGGCATGCCGATCACGCAGATGCGCGGGCTGGCGGCGCGTGCGGCCGAGAACTTCGACTACTACGCCGGCGTCGTGTCCGAGCTCCGCGGCCGCTCGTTCCAGGTCGGCGACGAGTTTCTCAACTACACGATCCGCAAGCCGGTGGGCGTCGCGGGGCTGATCATGCCCTGGAACGCGCCGCTGATGCTCTCGACGTGGCGCATCGCGCCTGCGCTGGCGGCGGGGAACACGATCGTGCTCAAGCCCGCCGAGTGGTCGCCGCTTTCCTCGAGCCTGCTCGCGTCCGTGCTCGAGGAGGCAGAGCTGCCGCGCGGGGTGTTCAACGTCGTGCACGGGTTCGGCGAGACGGCCGGCGCGCCACTCACGCTCCACCCCGGGGTCGATCTGATCGCCTTCACCGGCGAGCCGCAGACAGGCAAGACCGTGATCGCGGCCGGCGCGCAGACGTTGAAGCGGTCGTCGGTCGAGCTCGGCGGGAAGTCGCCCGTGATCGTGTTCGCGGACGCAGATCGCGAGCTGGTCGTCGACGCTGCGCTGGCGCAGGTCTTCACGCTGAACGGGCAGCGATGCACCGCCGGGTCGCGGCTGCTCGTCGAGCGACCGCTCTACGAGGAGATCACCGCGGCCGTTGCCGCGCGGGCAGCGAAGGTCAGGGTCGGCGACCCGTTCGACCCGCGAACCGAGCTCGGGCCGCTGATCACCGCCGACCACCACGCCCGCGTGCTCGGCTACATCGAGTCGGCACGCGACCAGGGCGCGCGTGTCCTGGCGGGCGGCGGCAGGCCGGACGGCCTGGAGCGCGGAAACTTCCTCGCGGCGACGCTGATCGACGACGTCGACGAGACGATGCGCGTCTTCCAGGAGGAGATCTTCGGTCCGGTGCTCGTGGCGCTGCCGTTCGACGACGAGGCGGAGGCGATCCGCCTCGCCAACGCCACCGCCTACGGTCTCGCCGCGTACGTGTGGACGAGCGACGTGACGAGGGCGCACCGGGTCGCGCACGCGATCGACACGGGCATGTGCTGGATCAACTCGCACAACGTCCGGGATCTCAGGACGCCTTTCGGCGGCGTCAAGGATTCGGGCATCGGTCGCGAGGGCGGGGACTACGCGTTCGACTTCTACTGCGAGACCGAGATCGTCCACGTCGCTCTCGGCACGCACGACGTCCCGCGGCTCGGTCTTGGCGAGCCCGACTGACTGCGCGAAGATGCGACGGCGATGACGCGCGCCGCCGAGCTGATCCGGACCGGGCCGGCGGAGACCGCGTTCGACATCGTCCGCGCCTCGTACGGCGAGCTGGTCGTGGCCGACCTGGAGGCGTCCGAGCGCTTCTACGTGGACGTGCTCGGGCTGGTCGCGACCGCGCGCACGGTGGACACCCTGTATCTCCGAGGCTGGGAGGAGCGACTGCATCACTCGCTCGTCCTGCGGCGGGGCGACGTCACCGGCGCTGTGCGCCTGTCGTTTCGCGTGCGGTCGGATGCCGATCTCGACCTCGTGGCGGCGGACTTCGAACGACGCGGGTGCCTCGTCCGCCGGGTGGACGGTGACCACCTCGGCATGGGGCGCGCCGTCCGGGTGTGGGACCCGTTCGGGTTCCCGCTCGAGTTCTTCCACGAGATGGAGCAGTTCCCGACGCAGCTACAGCGCTACGACACCCATCGTGGGGCGCCGATCATGCGCCTCGACCACTTCAACCTGCACACCCCGAAGGTGGAGGAGACGTTCGCGTTCTGGCAGGAGCTCGGATTCCGCTGCTCGGAGTACATCGCGACCGACGGCGAGGACGAGCGGATCACAGGGGCGTGGCTCCTGCGCAAGCCGAGCGTGCACGACGTCGCCCTGACGGTCGGCCGCGGGCCGCGGCTGCACCACATCGGGCTGTACGTGGCGGAGCCGGGAGGCGTGCTGCGTGCGTGCGACCAGCTCGCCGCCGCAGGGCACGCGTCGGCGATCGAGCGCGGCCCGGGGCGGCACGGCGTTTCGAACGCCTTCTTCGTCTACCTGCGCGACCCGGACGGGCATCGGATCGAGCTCTACGCATGCGACTACTACACCGGGGACCCCGACCACAAGCCGGTGCGCTGGTCGGTCTCCGACCCGAGCTGCCGGTCGTTCTGGGGCACCCGCGCGCCGGACAGCTGGTACGACGAGTCCTCAGCCGTGCTCGGACCGGACGGTGCACCGGTGACCGCGACCGAGGCGGATGTCGATGAGCGCACCGCGCGTTCCGAGGTGATGGCGTGACACGACCGGGCTCGTTCCTCCCGTGCGCGCGGTCGGCTGGTGGGGCATCGAGGCGAGCACCGAGCAGAAGAACCGTCACGATCACGCTGTAGCTAGCCCTCAGAGACTGGAGGAACGATGAGCGACGCCCTCGTGGAGCGTGGCAACCAGATCAAGGAGGAGATGTTCGGGGCCGAGCACGGCCGAGCGAAGCTCGAGCGCCAGACGGACTTCACGCGTCCCTTCGAGGAGCTCGTCTGCAAGTACTGCTTCGCCGAGGTCTGGGGTCGCGATGAGGAGCTCCCGCGCAACATCCGGAGCATGATCACGATCTCCATGCTCGTCGCGCTCGGCAGGTCGCACGAAGTCCGCGTGCACGTCAAGGGAGCGATCGCGAACGGTGTGACCAAGGATCAGATTCGCGAGATCCTCATGCACGCATCGATCTACTGCGGCGTCCCCGCGGCCGTGGACGCGTACCGAAACGCGTCGGAGGCCCTCGACGAGCTCGGGGTGGCGTGATGGCGGTCGCCGCAGGCTTCGGGCAGGTCGGCTTCGTCGGTCTCGGCAAGATGGGTCGGCCGATGGCCCACAACCTCGCCGCGGCCGGGTACGGGCTCGTCGTCCGCGATGCCGACGCCGACCGGCAGACGGCCTTCGCGGCAGAGCACGTGTGCCACGTGGCAGAGGATCCCGAGGACTTCGCCGGCGCCGGCGTCGTCGTGACGATGCTGCCCGACGACGCCGCGGTGCGGGAAGCGATCGTCGACTGGGGAGGCGGCATCGGCGCCGCGCTGCGGGACGGAGCCGTCGTCGTCGACATGAGCTCCGCGCATCCCGAGGGTACGACGCGCCTCGGTGCCCACCTGGCGCCGCTGGGCGTCTGGCTCGTCGACGCGCCGGTCTCGGGTGGCGTCACGCGCGCCGAGGCCGGGACGCTCACGTTGATGATCGGCGGCGACGACGACGCGATCGACAGGGCTCGCCCCGTGCTCGAGGTGCTCGGCGAGCGGCTCTTCCGCACCGGGCCGCTCGGGTCGGGGCACGCCATGAAGGCGCTCAACAACTTCGTCGGAGGCGGCACGTACGCGATCGTCGTCGAGGCCCTCACGGTGGGCAGGCAGTTCGGCCTGGATCCGGAGACGATGATCGACGTGATGAACGCCTCGAGCGGCCGCAGCTTCAACACGGAGCACGTCGTCAAGGACCATGTCCTCACCGGCGTCTATGGAACCGGCTTCGCACTCGGCCTGCTCGCCAAGGACACGGGTATTGCGGCGCTGCTCGCAGAGGCAGCGGGCGTCGACGCTCCGCTGTGCACCCTGGTCAGCACCCGCTGGGCCGACGCCAGCGCCGCCCTGGGGCCTGCCGCCGACCATTCCGAGGCGCACAAGGTCTGGTGGGACGCACGCCTGGCGGTGGAGGCGTGATCGTCGTCCTCACACCCGCGGCCGTCGTGAGGCTCTGATGGCACGGCAGACCGAATCCCAGGAAGACCGAGGAAAGCGTGACCAAGCAGGAGCGCGTCTACCGCGCCGTGCGCGAGCGCATCCTGAGCGGCGCCTACGGGCCTGGCTACCGCGTCGTGATCGACGCCCTCGCCGGTGAGTTCGGCGTCTCCGCGCTGCCCGTGCGGGAGGCGATCAGGCGTCTCGAAGCCGAAGGCCTCGTCATCTTCCGACCAAACGCGGGTGCGCACGTGGCACCCGCCGACCCGGGCCTGTTCGACGAGGAGATGACCGTGCTTGCGGTGCTCGAGGGATATGCCACGGCGCTGGCCGCCCCCGAGCTCGGGAAGAAGGGGATCGAGCAGCTGAGCCGGATCAACGACGAGATGGTCGCCGCGATCGAGCGCCTCGACCCGCTCAGCTTCGGCCGACTGAACCAGGAGTTCCACGCCGTGGTCTACCAGCACTGCCCGAACGCCGCACTCGTCGACCTGCTCCGCGACGTCGCACGCCGCCTCGACGCGATCAGGCGCACCGTCTTCGTTCAGATCCCCTATCGAGGCACAGAGTCCGTCGCCGAGCACCGGCGGCTGATCGAGCTGCTCCGTGACGGAGCACCTGCGGCGAAGATCGAGGCCGCGGCGCGCGAGCACAAGCTCGGCACGGTCGAGAGCTTCCGGGCCTGGCAGGCCGAGCACTCCTGACGCCTGCAAGCGGGCTTTCGCTGGCGCGGATCCCTTCCGCGCATACCCCTGAAGGCGTCCGCTTCGCGGCCGCGGGCCATGTCTCCTTGTTTGCCGTGCCGACCGAGCGCACGGTGGCAGTAGGCGTCAGGCGGGCACGGCCGGGAGCGCGACGTGAGGGCTGCGCTCGAGCAGTTCGGTGACGCGGGAGCGGCCGGCCTCGGATAGCGCCGCGAGCGGCTCCCTCGCGAACCCCGACGGCAGGATGCCGAGCTGCTCCATCACCCACTTCACCGGTACCGGGTTGGTCTCGACGAACGCGGCGTCGACGAGCGGATGCAGGTCGTAGTGCAGCGCCCGCGCCCGGTCGTGATCGCCGGCGACGAAAGCGTCGTACATGTCGGCGACGGGTCGGGGCGCGAAGTTGCCGACGCAGCTCAGGTGCCCGCGCCCGCCGAGCGTCAGCATCGGATAGCAGAGGAGCTCGATCCCGGACAGCGCGATGAAGTCCGTGCCGCACTCGTCGAGTACGTACGAGACGTGCTCGAAGTCCTTGGTCGTCTCCTTGATCCCGACGACGTTCTCGAACGCACGGCGGAGGCGCCCCACGGTGGCGGGTGCGATGTCGACCGCCGCTCGCACCGGCACGTTGTAGACGATCAGCGGCAGGCTCGGGAACTCGCGCGCAATGCGCGCGTACCACTCGAAGAGCCCTTCCTGCTGCGCGCGGCCGTAGTAGGGCGTCACGACGAGCACAGCCGCCGCCCCGAGGCGTTCGGCCTCGGCCGTCAGCTCGAGCGTCTCGTCCATGCGGGCGGTGCCCGTGCCCGGCAGGAACGGGGCGCGATCGGCGATGGCATCGACCACGGCACGCATCACCTCGATGCGCTCCGCAACGGTCTGCGAGGTGGGCTCGCCCGTGGAGCCGCCGATCGAGATGCCGTGCGAGCCCTGCTCGAGCTGCCAGTCGATGAGAGACGCGATCGAGTCGAGGTCGACGCTGCCGTCCGGGTGGAAGGGCGTCACCAGCGGTGTGATCGCGCCGCGGATCGACGTCGTGTCTCCGGCGAAGCGTCTCGTCATGACGTGCTCGGCTCCGTCGCGTGCGCGCGATCCGCGCACCGACTGGCGATCTCCGCTCTCGACCCGGCTCGCCCGCCACGCCTCGTACTCGGCGCGTCGCGACTCCGAGAGCGGGTAGACGCCGACAATCGACTCGCCGGCGCGCACGCGCTCGAACGCCCATTCCTCGCAGAGCTCCTGCTCCAGCGCGTCGCGCGCGACCTCCTCGGCGAGCGCCGCCGGGACGACCAGCACACCCTCCGCATCGCCGACGATCACGTCACCGGGCATCACGAGCGTGCCTCCGCAGGCGACCGGCACGTTCGTCTCGAGCGGGTAGTGGAGCAGGCCCAGCGCGGCGGCGTGCTTGGCCCGGTAGTAGGTCGGGATCTCGAGCGCCGACACGGCCGGGCTGTCGCGCACCGCGCCGTCGGTGACGATTCCTGCCGCTCCGCGGGCGAGCACGCGTGCGGCGAGGATGTCGCCGATCGTGCCGGCACCTTCCTCCTGCCGCGCGTCGATCACGAGGACCTCGTCGGGGCCGATCGACTCGATGGCGCGCTTCTGGGCGTTGAGCTCGTCCGTCGCGGCGTCGCGCACGTCCTCGCGCAACGGCACGTAGCGCAACGTGTGCGCGTAGCCGAGCAGCCTGAGGTCCGGGCGCGTCGGCTGCAGACCGGTCATGAACGTGTTGCGGATGCCGTGCCTGGCGAGTTGCGTCGTCAGCGTGGCCGTCGACACGTGCCGCAGAGCCGCTTTCGCCGCCTCGGAGAGGACGATCGTGCGCGGTACCGTCGTGCCGTGCGCGGCCGCCGACACTGCCGGTGAGGCCTTGGGCTGCGCTCCGAAGGCGGGCAGCTCCTGCTCCGCCTCGACGACCGTGTTGGTCACCGTCCCGACTCCCGCGAGCTCGACCTCCACGACGTCGCCCGGCTCGACCGGGCGCGAGCCGGCCGGTGTCCCGGTGAGGATCAGGTCGCCGGGCTCGAGGGTGATGAAACGCGAGAGATCCGCGACGAGGAAGCCGATCGCGAAGATCAGGTTGGCGCTCGTGTCCTCCTGCATCACCTCGCCGTTGACCCGGGTGCGGAGCACGAGCGCAGCGAGATCGAGCTGGTCGGCCGGCACGTACGCGCCGAGCGGGGTGAACCCGTCGTGTCCCTTGGCGAACACGTTCGAGCCCCGGTCGACCCAGCGAAAGTCGTAGAGACCGAAGTCGTTCGCGGGCGCGACCCAGCCGACGTGGTCGAGCCCGTGCTCGGGCGTCACGCCGCGCGCGCGTCGGCCGATCACGACCGCGATCTCGCCCTCGAAGGTCAGCAGCTCCGCGCCGCGGGGCCGCACGACCGGCGCCCCGTCGACGGAGAGCGACGACGGTGGCTTGAGGAAGTACGAGGGCACGTCCGGAACCCTGCCGCGCTGCTCCGCCCGGCTGTGGTAGTTGACATGGACGCCGATGACCTTCGACGGAGCTGCCGGGGTCATGTACAAATCATATATGTTTTGGTCGAGGATACGCGCCCAGGAGAGCCGCACGAACCCTGCCGCGACCTGGGCGTAGGGACGATTGTGGACTACCGAGCGGTGCGGGGCGAGCGCCTGCCGCCAGGGCCCTGTGCGAGGCTCATGAACTGATGTGACGCAGGGAGAGCGAGCCACGATGGCAACCGACATCCGCGCCGACAACCTGGGCAGCCTGCTCCGGCCGCCAGTACCTGCTGGACGCGCGTCACGAGAGCGCGCCGCTCCAGGAGCTCCGGTCGCTCGAGGATCGCGCGGTGGAGGAGGCGATCGAGCTGCAGGAGTCGGTCGGGCTGCCCGTGCTGACCGACGGTGAGTACCGGCGCCGTTTCTTCTTCTCCACGATCGAGGTGCTCTACGACGGCATCGACCCGACCGGCTTCGTCCGGCACCACCAGGACTTCGAGGGCGTGCAGCACGAGCTGCGCACGCCGACCCCCGTGGCCCGGCTCACGAGGCGGGGGTCGCTCGTCGACTACGAGCTCGAGTTCGTTCGCACGCGCACTGCGCGCCTCGTCAAGGTGACGCTCCCGTGTCCTTCGATGTTCCCGAACTACTGGTCGCCTGGGGTCTCGGAGCAGGCCTATCCCGACCGCGACGCGTACCTCGAGCACCTCGTCGAGCTGATGAACGAGGACGCCAAGGCGCTCGCAGCTGCGGGCGCCGACTACATCCAGCTCGACGCACCCCACTACGCGTACATCGAGAAGGTGCGTCCCGGCGTGGTCGACCGCGACGCGACGCTGCGCGAGCTGATCGCGCTCGACAACCGCGTGTTCGACGGGGTCGAGGACGTGATCACGGGGCTCCACATCTGCCGGGGCAACGACCGCAGCCACTTCACCGGCACCGAGCCGTACGACGAGCTCGCCGCCTCGATCTTCCCGCACGTGTCGGCCGAGCGGCTGCTGCTCGAGTACGACGACGAACGGTCGGGCGGCTTCGAGCCGCTGCGCTGGGTGCGCGAGGACCAGACGGTGGTGCTCGGCCTGCTGACGACGAAGCGCTCGGACATGGAGACGGCCGACGAGCTGAAGCAGCGCATCGACGAGGCGAGCCGCTACGTGCCGCTCGAGCGGCTGGCGCTCTCCACGCAGTGCGGCTTCGGCTCCAATGCGGAGGGCAACGACATCACGTGGGATGCGCAGCGGCGCAAGCTCGAGCTCGTGGTGCAGGTGGCGACCGAGGTCTGGGGCCACGCATGACGGGAGCGCGCATGCCGGCCCTCGGCCTCGAGGCGCTCTACGCCTGGGGCACGGTCGCGGAGATCGGCGCTCGGATCGACGAATACCGCGCCGCCGGCGCCGACCACGTCTGCCTTCGTGTCGTCGTCGACGGCCCCGAGCGGCTGCCTCTCGCGGAGTGGCGGACGCTCGCGGCTCTCGCGTAGGCTACCCGGGCTCGGCCGCGAGGCAAGCGCGGGTGCGCGGCCGACTGGGTGCCGCGAGCGCGGCGATCGTCGCGCCGCCCAGCGCGACGATCGAGATGCCGAACGCCAGCAGGTAGCCACGCTCAGCGGGAAGCCCGGCGGACGTGGTGATCGCAGCGACGACGCTGATCCCCACCTGCGTCCCGACCACGCCGCCGACGTTCCGCATGATGAGGTTCCCACCCGTCGCCACGCCGGTATCGGTTGCCGGGACGATCTCGACGACCAGGTTCGGGAGCGAGGCGAACACGAGACCGACACCGGTGCCGATGATCCCCGAGGCGACTGCCAGCTCCCAGGTTGCCGAGCGCTCCGCGAGGAGGAAGACAAAGCCGGCGAGCCCGATCGCCCCGCCCGCCGCGAGGGGCCACTTCGACCCGAAGCGCACCGAAGCGCGCCCCCCGACGATGCTCGCGACGAGCACCCCGAACGTCCAGGGCAGCAGATACAGCCCGGCGCTCGTGACGGAGAGGCCGAAGCCGTAGCCGGTGGAGAGTGGCTCCTGCAGGTACTGGGGGAGGAGCACGAAGCCGCTGAACATGGCCCAGCCGGCGAGGAATGCCGCGAGACTCGCCCAGCGCAGACCGCCCCGTAGCACGAGGTCGATGTCGATGAACGGGCGCCGGGCATGCCGCTCGTCCGTCAGCCACGCGAGCGCGAGAACCACCGAGAACGCAGCGAGCACCAGGGTCTTCGCCGAGAGCCATCCCCAGGCCGGCGCCTTGCTCACGGCGAGCAGGAGCGTGAGCAGGCTCGCCGCAAAGAGTGCGGCGGCGCGCCATCGGAGCTCACCCGGCGCGCGCTCGGTCGATTCGGGGACGACCACGAGCGTCGCCACAAGCGCCACCAGCGTCGCTGCGAGCGGCAGCCAGAAGAGCCAGTGGTAGGAGAAATTATCGAGGATCGGGCCGGCGAGGACGATGCCGAGCACGCCGCCGAGCCCGAGAACGCCCGACATGAGCGCGATGCCCGTCGAGACCTGCTCGCGGGGGAGCACGTCTCGGATGATGCCGAACGCGAGCGGGAACACGGCGCCGCCCATTCCCTGCACCGCGCGTCCGGCGATCATCAGCGGGAGCGACGTTGCGAGGGCGGCGAGGAACGAGCCGGTTGCGACGGCGACGAGCATCGCGATCAGCAGGCGTCTGCGCCCGTACATGTCGCCGAGCCGCCCCACGATCGGGGTCGCGATGCATGTCGTGAGCATGAACGCTGTGAAGATCCAGGCAGCTCCCGTCGGGCTTGCACCCAACTCGTCCGCGAGCGTCGGCAGCGCCGGGACAACGAGCGACTGGAGCAGCGAGTAGCCGGCGGCGCTCAGGAACAGCGCCGCGAGCACCAGACGCGGCCGCACCGGGCGTGGGGTCACGGATCCAGCAAGGTCAAAGGGCGGATCGTGGCGCCGTCTGTGGACCGCTCATCGCGACGGACGTGCGGATCGGCGTGCTGCGCCAGCCTTGCGACGCGACTCCGCCAAACCAGTTTGAGAACGTCATGTGGCCACCGTCGACCGCTGCTCTGAGGGCGTGCCAGTCGTCAAACGAGCCCGCGAGCGAGGAATGCGGATTGTGGGCCGGCTCGCTCGCGGCACTGACGCACTCGAGCCGGAGCCGGTTCGCAGCCAGAAAGCCCGGCGGATTACGCGCACGCATGTTTCGTACCCGCTCGTCGAGCTCGGCCATGGATCCTCCCGGGGAATGACTACCGTAATCACCGGAGGGGCTGCAGCGATGGCACGTGCCGCACACAAGCTCGGCTGCGATGTCAGGGGAGACGCCTGACAGCGTCCTCTCGCCGGCCGGGGAAATGCGTCGGTGCGGCACGCGTCGCAGCCGAAGCCCCTGGTCCGAACCCCTGATCCTCGCCATACCTGGAACCGTGCCCCTGACGCTTCGCCCACGCAGCCCTTAGCATGCGGGGAGAGGCGGGCGTCAGAGGGCACTCGCCGTCACCGACGCTGCGACCCGGAGTGCCTGATGAATCTCGGCTACTTCACGATGCCGCTCCATCCGCCCGGGCGCGACTACGTCCAGACACTCGGCGAGGACCGTGACGCGATCGTCCTGGCGGACCGTCTCGGCTTCACGGAGGCCTTCGTCGGCGAGCACGTGACCGACATCGCCGAGTCGGTGACGGACTCGGTGGTGTTCCTGGCGAGCCTCGGTCCGCTGACGAAGCGCATCAAGCTCTGCACCGGCACGGTCAACCTGCCGAACGGTCATCCGGCGTCGATCGCGACCAAGGTCGCGATGCTCGACAATCTCCTCGAGGGGCGCTTCGTGTTCGGGATCAGCCCTGGCGGGCTGCCGTCCGACTGGGAGGTGTTCGGCAACCTGGAGCTCGACCGCCGGGAGAAGTTCCTCGAGTGCATCGAGCACGTGCTCGGCATCTGGTCCGGCGAGGCGCCGTACAACCTCGAAGGCCGGCACTGGAAGATCTCGACGGAGCGGACGATGATCCCCGAGATCGGCCAGGGGATCATGGTGCGCCCGTACCAGAAGCCGCATCCGCCGATTGCCCTGACGGTGGTCGAGCCGCACTCGAAGAGCGCCGCCGAGGCCGCGGTGCGCGGCTGGGACATCATCTCGGCGAACTTCCTCCTGCCGCAGTGGGTGCGGTCGCACTGGGACGTGTACACGGGCGCGTGGAGCGGGGAGGGGCCGGCTCCGGATCGTGCGAGCTGGAGGGTGGCCAAGACGGTGCTCGTCGCCGACGACGACCGCACGGCGCGCGAGTACGGCTTCGGCCCGCAGAGCCCGTATCGCCACTACTACGACCAGCTCGGCTTCAAGCTCGTCCGTGCCGGGCGCGCCAACCTGTTCAAGGCGGATCCCGGGCTACCCGACTCGGCGGTCACCACCGACACGATCGTCGACCAGCTCGTGATCGCCGGGACGGTGAGCCAGGTCGTCGAGGAGCTCCTCGCGTTTCGCGAGGAGATCGGCGACTTCGGCACGCTGCTCTACTGCGGCCTGGACTGGGTCGATCCCCGGATCGGGCGCCGGTCGATGGAGCTGATGGCCGAAGAGGTGATGCCGCAGGTGAACCGGATCATCGGCGCGCAGGGAGTCGCTGCGTCCGGCTGACGGCGGCGTCAGCGCGCCAGCGTGATCTTGCTCAGCCCGCGCGGCCGGTCCGGATCGAGACCCTTCGCTCGCGCGAGCGCCCAGGCGAACAGCTGCCCCGGGACGACGGAGAGCAGGGGGGAGAGGAGCGGCGGCTCCGGCTCGGGTACCGGAAGCGAGTAGGCGGCGTTCGCGATCTGGCCGGCTGCCGTGCCGCTGGCGACGAGGGTCGCACCCATGGCCCGGATCCTGTCGGCAGCTTCCTGCACGGCCGGGCAGCATCTCGTCGGCGGACGCGATCGCCCACACGGGAAACAGCGGGTCGAGGGCGGCGATCGGGCCGTGCGCCAGGTCGGTGGAGGTCAGCGGCTCCGCGGCGACGTAACAGGTCTCGAGCAGCTTGAGCGCGATCTCGCGCGCGGTCGCGAACTCGACTCCGCGGCCGATGACGAACATGCGTCCCGTGAACGCGAACGGGACGGCGAGCGCCGCAGCGTCTCGCTCGAGCCCCGGGATCGCGTCCTCGAGAGCGTCGGCGGCGCGACGGACGCCACTCGGCGATCCTCGCGCCCTCGCCGGCGATGTTGCCGGCGAGGAGGGCCAGCGCGGCGACCGTCGTCAGGTACGTCTTCGTCGCGGCGACGGCCTGCTCGTCGCCCGCGCACAGCGGCACGACGGCGTCGGCAGCGCGTCGCGAGCTCGGAGCCCGGGTCGTTGGTCAGCGCGATCGTGAGCGCCCCGTTGGCGCGCGCGCGCTCGCAGGTAGTCGACCACGTCCGGCGTTCGTCCGGACTGTGAGAGGCCGATCGCCGTCTCGCCGGTCATGTCGAGCCCGGTGCGGTAGTGCACGGTGAGGCTGATCGAGTCGCGGACCGCCGTCAGCCGCGACAGCAGGCCGAAGGCGTAGACGCCGTACGAGGCGGCGTTGTCGGACGAGCCGTGCCCGACGAGGCGCACGAGCCGGCTGCCGCGCTCGCGTATCGCGTCGGCCGCCGCCGCGATCGCGGCCTCCTGCTCGAGGAGCCGTCGCAGCGCGGCGGGCTGCTCGCGGATCTCCGCGAGGAACTGCGCGCCCGCCTCGGGCAGCGGGGAGGGCGCCTCAGCAGGCGACACGGGTCTCTCCGCCGACGAGGACGCGCTCGACCTCGAGGCCGTCGTCGAGCACGACGATGTCGGCCGGCAGGCCGATCGCGAGCCTGCCCGCGCTGCGGATCGCGCAGCGACGCGCGCCGGGACCTCGCTCGCCGCGCGCAGCGCTGCGTCGAGAGGCACTCCGAGGCGCGTGCACGTTTCGCACCGCGTCCAGCCATCGTCAGCGCGCTACCGGCCAGCACCCCGTCCTCGCGCCGTACGACGCCGTCGCGAACCTCGACCGTCATCGTGCCGAGCGCGTACGAGCCGTCCCCGAGGCCGGCGCCGGCGATCGCGTCGGTGACGAGGGCGACGCGATTCGGCGCCGCGGCCCACGCGAGCAGGACCGCCTCGGGCGCCAGGTGGACGCCGTCGACGATCAGCTGCACGATCACGTCGGTGCGGATCAGCGCCGCGCCGACGATGCCCGGGTCGCGGTGGCTGAACGGTCGCATCGCGTTGAACAGGTGCGTGACGGTGCTCGCGCCGCGGTCGAACGCGACCGACGCCTCTGCAGCGGTCGCGTCGCTGTGGCCGCACGAGACCGTGATGCCGCGCGGCGACGAGCTCGTCGACGAGCTCGAGCGCGCCGGGCAGCTCCGGCGCCAGCGTGACGAGGCGGACCGGGCCGGCCTCGAGCAGGCGGGCGAGCAACCCCGGATCGGGATCGCGGCGGGCGGACGGCGGATGCGTCCCCAGGCGACGCGGCGAGAGGAACGGGCCTTCGAGATGCGCGCCGAGGATGCGCGGGCCGCGGAGCGCGGCCGGCACGCCGCGCAGCGCGTCGACGAGATCGCTCTCGGGAGACGTGATGAACGTCGGCAGGTACGAGGTGACGCCGGTCTCGAGCAGCGCGTCGCCCGCCACCGCGTAGCCGTCGCGTGTCGGCGCCGAGAAAGTCGACCCCCGCGAACCCGTTCACCTGCAGGTCGACGAAGCCGGGTGCGGCGATGCCGCGGCCGCCGGCGGCGGGGAGACCGGCGGCGGCCGACGCAGCCGCCGACGATCTCGAGGTCGCCGGGAACCAGCCGGCCGCCGACGAGGGCGGCCTCGACGCCGAGTCTCACGCTTCGAGCGCGGCGCGTATGCCGCCGTCCGCCGCTGCCAGCCGCGCTCGCGCCGTCTCGACGTCGACGCCGCGCGAGCAGCGAGACGATGGCGACCTTCGCGTCGCCGCCGGCTGCGGCGAGCGTCTCCTCGACCTGTTGCGGATCGGCGCCGGTCGCCTGGCGGACGACACGCCGCACGCGCGCGTGCAGCTTCTCGTTGGTCGCGTAGACGTCGACCATCAGGTTGCCGAACGTCTTCCCGAGCCGGATCATCGCGATCGTCGAGAGCATGTTGAGCACGAGCTTCTGCGCGGTGCCGGCCTTGAGCCGGGTCGAGCCGGCGAGGATCTCCGGGCCGACGACGACGGCGATCTCGTGCTCGGCCAGGCTGCCGAGCCGCGATCCGTCGGCCGAGACGACCGCGACGGTCAGGGCGCCTACCTCGCGCGCAGCGTCGAGCGCCACCGACCACGTACGGCGTGCGGCCGCTGGCGCTGACGCCGACGACGGCGTCGATCGGGCTCGACGTCGAGCGCCAGCACCTCGCGCGCGCCCGCCGTCGGCGTCGTCCTCTGCGGCCTCCTGCTCGGTCGGGGAGCTGAGCAGCCCGCCCGCGAGCAGCGCGACGACCTGACCCGGTGCGGTGGAGAACGTGGACTCGCACTCGGCTGCGTCGAGCGCGGCCAGCCGCCCGGACGTGCCCGCGCCGACGTAGATCAGCCGGCCGCCGGCGCCGAGCCGGCCGGCGATGGCGTCGATCGCGGCCGCGATCGCGGCCGACGCCCTCGCCACCGCGGCCGGAACGGAGGAGTCCTCGGCGCTCATGAGCTCGACGAGCTCGCGCGTGGAGCGAAGGTCGAGGTCGCGATCCGTCCGGATTGCGCGCCTCCGTGACCAGCTCGTCGAGGGAAGCGTGACGTGCCGGACCCGGCGTTGGACATGCGCGCTAGTCTACGCACGTCCACGTCAGGTGGTCAATACCATTTGTGACGAAGTCGTCGTAAACTGGTCTTGAACTCTTCAGCGTTCCGTCTATGCTCTCGTCCCTGTAGCGATGGCTGCGATCGAGCTCGTCAACATCACGAAGGTCTTCGACGGCGACGTCGTGGCCGTCGACGACGTCAGCCTGACGATCGCGGACGGCGAGTTCATGGTGCTCGTCGGGCCGTCCGGCTGCGGCAAGTCGACGCTCCTGCGCATGATCGCCGGGCTCGAGGAGGTGACGGCGGGCAGCGTCGCGATCGGCGGCCGGGACGTGACCGACCTCGCGCCGCGCCACCGCGACATCGCGATGGTCTTCCAGAGCTACGCCCTGTATCCGCACATGACGGTGCGCCAGAACCTCGGCTACGGCCTCAAGGTGCGCCGCACCCAGAAGGCGGAGATCGCGGCGGCGCGTCGACGAGGTCGCCGGCCTGCTCGGGCTCGAGCAGCTGCTCGACCGGCGGCCTGCGCAGCTGTCGGGCGGTCAGCGCCAGCGCGTCGCGATGGGTCGCGCGATCGTGCGCGAGCCGCAGGCCTTCCTGATGGACGAGCCGCTGTCGAACCTCGACGCGAAGCTCCGCGTCGGCATGCGCGCGTCGCTGGCCCAGCTGCACGCCCGGCTCGGCGTGACAACCGTCTACGTCACGCACGACCAGACGGAGGCGATGACGCTGGGTCAGCGCGTCGCCGTGATGCGGGACGGGCGCGTCGTGCAGGCGACGAGCCGCAGACGCTCTACCGCGAGCCGGTCGACCTGTTCGTGGCGGCGTTCATCGGCTCGCCGGCGATGAACCTCGTCGAGGCGGCGATCGACGGCGATCACGCCGTGTTCGGACGAGCACCGCGTCCCGCTCGACCCGGCCCGGCGTCCGGAGCGCGGGGTCGAGCGCGTCGTGCTCGGCATCCGGCCGGAGGCCTTCGAGGAGGCGTCGTTCGGCGCGGCGCACCTGCCGCGAATCGAGGCCCGCGTCGAGGTGGTCGAGGAGCTCGGCGCGGACGCGCACGTCTTCTTCACGGTCGACGCCGCGCCGCGTGGCCGCCGAGGTACGCGAGCGCGAGGCCGAGACCGAAAGCCTTCTCGCCGGCGGAGCCGACGCTGTTCACCGCGCGGGTCGATCCCGGCGCGACGCGTGCGCGTCGGAGAGACCGTCAGCCTCACCGTCGACCCCGCGCGCTTCCACTTCTTCGACGAGGTCAGCGGGGCGAGCCTCGTCGGCGCCGCCGCGTCGCGCACCGCGCCGCGACCGGTCGTCGCGACGACCTGATTCACCGAGTGGTATTGACCACACGCTGATGCAAGGCTCTAGGATGGAGCGGGCCATGAGTGCAGCACGCACCGTCACGAAGCAGAGCGAGACGCGCGAGCGCGTGCTCGACCTGATCGAGCGGCTCGGCGTCGGCGACGCCATTCCGTCGGAGCGCCAGCTGAGCTCGGGGCTCGGTGTCTCGCGCCTCACCGTCCGCGCCGCGCTCGACGACCTCGTCCGCGAGGGCTATCTCGTGCGCCGCCGCGGCAGCGGCACGTTCGTCAGCGAGCCGAAGATCGCGCAGGAGCTGACGATGACCTCGTTCACCGAGGACATGCAGCGGCGGGGCATGGTGCCGTCGAGCCGGACGCTCGAGCTCCGCGTCACGCCCGCGGGAGCGCATCTCGGCCGACTGCTGCACGTCTCGCCGTCGGAGCCGGTCGTGATCGTGACGCGCCTGCGGCTCGCCGACCGCGAGACGATGGCGATCGAGACGCTCCACGTGCGCGAGTCGCTCGTACCGGGCCTGTCGGCCGACGACCTCGAGCGGCATTCGTTCTACGACCTGCTCATCGGCACGTACGGGATCGAGATCGTCGGCGGCACGCAGACGATCGAGCCGACGGTGACGAACGAGGAGGAGTCGCCGCGCTCGGCGTCCCGCTGCATTCGCCCGCGTTCGTCTTCGAGCGCATCACGCGCTCGCCGGCCGGCGAGATCGTCGAGTACGTGCGGTCGATCTATCGCGGCGACCGCTACCGCATCGTCACGGAGCTGAGCCGCCCGCGCGAGCGCGCGGCGGTGCCCGGCGTGACGGCCGCCGCGCGTAGTCGCCTGTCGCACTCGAGCGATCGCGCGCGGAGCGATGTGGTCAGTACCAAGCCGACGCTGTCGGCGGACGCTCCGGTCGACGGTCGGATCGCCTCGGTTCCGCGCCTGACGACCAGTAGACATGGTGATTCAACGCCTCCGATCGCGGTCGGGCATGCGTCGAGCTCGATAGCGAAAGTGGTCTTGACAATCACGGCGGGAATGTGCGACTGCTCCCGCCCAGTGGCCAAGTGGTCTAAACCAATAGTCAGGGACTTCGCACGCATCTCCGCCGGCCACGGGAGGGCGGGACGAGCGAAGGCCGTTCCTCTACGCTCCTCGGAGGACCGTCCATGAGAGCACGCATCACACTCGCCCTCGCCTTGGTCGCCGTGGCTGTCGCTGCCGTGGCCTCCACCGCGACCGGCGGGACAGCTGCGAACACCCTGATCGTCTGGCTCCAGATCGACGCGCAGGCAACCGACCTGGGAGCCGATCGTGAAGGCCGCCAACGCCGAGTTCGAGAAGGCGAACCCCGGCTGGAACGTCGACGTCCAGTACCAGACCTGGGGCAACCACCTGCAGAAGTTCGACGCGACGCTGGCCGGCGGGAACGCACCCGACGTCATCGAGATGGGGAACACCGAGATGACGAAGTACATGGCGGCGGGCGCCTTCCAGGACCTGGCGGGCATCTCGTTCCCGAACCAGGGCACCTGGCTCGGAGGTCTGGCAGCCTCCGGCAAGTTCGGCGGCAAGCTGTACGGCGTCCCGTACTACGCGGGGTCGCGCGTCGTCACGTACCGCACCGACCTGTTCAGGAGCGCCGGCGTCAAGGTCCCGACGAGCCTGGCGGAGTTCACCGCGGGCGCGAAGAAGCTCGCCGCGAGGAACAAGCAGAAGGGCTTCTCGCCCGTCTACATCGCGGGCGCCGACTGGTACGTCGCGATGAGCTTCGTCTACGACTACGGCGGGAAGATCGCCCAGCGCGTGAGCGGGAAGTGGAAGGGCTCGCTCCACTCGCCGAAGGCGATCGCAGGGCTGACCGCGTGCAAGAACTTCGTCACGCACCGCGTCGCGGGCCAGCAAGACGACCGACGAGAACACCCGCACCCGCGTACGACGTCTACGCGCAGGGTCAGGCGGCGTCGATGACCGGCCAGGCGTGGTTCAGCTGCTGCGTCGGCGACAAGTACAAGGGCGTCACGGCCCAGTTCGTGATGCCGAGCCACACCAAGGGCCAGCCGATGCCGGGCTTCCTCGGTGGCTCCGACCTCGCAGTGCCGGTCGGCGGCAGCAAGGCGCAGGCAGCGGACTGGATCAGCGCCTACACCAGCAACGCGTCGATGACCCGCCTCAGCGGGATCGGCAACATCCCGAACACGACGAGCCTGCTGGGCAACAGCGTGAACGAGCGGGCCGCGCGCCGCAGCTGGTTCGTCCCGACGGCGAAGAACTGGGTCAACGTGGAGAACGGGAACGTCCTCCGCAGCATGCTGTCGGCGATCCTCACCGGCGAGCTCACCGTCAAGCAGGCCGCCACCGCGGCGAGCCGCAACATCACGTTCACCCTCAACCAGTAAGCAGCAGTGTGACGCGGGACACGAATCTCGTTGCCGAGTAGTCGAGTCCGCCCCGGCACGGCCGTCGCCGCCGAGACCAGCCCTCCTTGGTCTCGGCGGCGGCGGCCGTTGACGATCCGCCGCGCGTTCAGCGCGGCGGTGCCGTACCTGCTGCTGCTGCCGGTGATCACGGCGATGGTGGCGATCCTCGGCTACCCGCTCTACAAGCTCGTCACGCTCTCGTTCCAGCGAGTACGGCCTCCCCGAGCTGATCCAGCGCCAGGGGAAGTGGATCGGGCTCGACAACTTCAGCTCGGTCCTGCAGGACCGGGTCTTCTGGGACACGCTGCTCCGCACGATCGTCTTCACGATCGCGAACGTCGGGCTGACGATGGTGCTCGGGACGCTGATCGCGCTGCTGCTCGTGCGCGTCGGCACCGTCGTGCGCGTCCTGCTGACCGCCGGTCTCGTGCTCGTCTGGTCGATGCCGGTCGTGGTCGCCGTGCAGGTCTGGTTCTGGATGACGAACTTCCAGAACGGCGTCCTCAACCACGTCCTCACCGAGCTCCGCGTCGGCGACTTCTTCCAGCACGACTGGTACGCAGGCGACCTTCTCGAAGCTCGCCATGGTGACGCTGCTGATCGTCTGGGGTGCGCTTCCCGTTCGTCACGATCACGGTCTACGCCGGTCTCGCCCAGGTGCCCGCGCGAGCTCGTCGAGGCGGCCGAGATCGACGGCGCCGGGCCGGTCCGCGTCTTCCGCGACGTCACCTTCCCGATCCTCAAGCCGATCCTCCTCATCCTGACCAGCCTCTCGATCATCTGGGACTTCGGCGTCTTCGCGCAGCCGTATCTGCTGATCGGCGCCTCGCACGTGGACGCGTCGAACTACCTGATGGGCGTCTACGTGTTCATCGAGGGCTACGCGCACTCGGACTTCGGTCGCGGCGCCGCGATCTCGCTGCTGATGCTGTTCATCGTCGCGATCCTGAGCGTGGTCTACGTGCGCAAGATGGTGCGCATGGGGGACGTCAGATGACCACGACGACGGAGACGCGCACCGGCACGCGCCGCGGGCGGCCGACGGCAGTGCGCCGGCCCGCGGCCGTGCGCCGCGCGAGATGGAAGCGGGTCCGGCGCCAGGGCTGGAACGTGCTCGGGCTGCTCGTGTTCGTGGTGCTCGTCGTTCCCGGTCTTCTGGATGATCTCGACGGCGTTCAAGCCCGACGACGAGATCAACAGCCTCACGCCGACGTGGTTCTCGCTCGATCCGACGCTCGACCACTTCCGCGACGCGATCGCGCGACCCTACTTCTGGAAGATCGTCAAGAACAGCCTGATCATCGTCAGCGTCACGGTGGCGCTCTCGATCGTGCTTGCGTTCCTCGCGGCGGTGGCGCTCGCCAAGTACCGGTTCACCGGCCGCAAGCTCTTCATCGTGCTGATGATCGGCATCCTGATGCTGCCGCAGGTCGGGCTGATCATCCCGCTCTACGTCGTGCTCGCCCGCTACCACCTCACGAACGCCCTGACCGGCGTGATCATCACGTACATGACCTTCGTCCTGCCGTTCGCGGTGTGGACGCTGCGCGGGTTCATCCTCGGCATCCCGACGGAGCTCGAGGAGGCCGCCATGGTGGACGGCTCCAGCCGGCTGGGCGCGTTCTTCAGGATCCTGCTGCCGCTCGTCACGCCCGGCCTGGTCGCGACCTCGGTGTTCGTCTTCGTCACGACCTGGAACGAGTTCATCTTCGCCAGCGTCCTGCTCAGCGACCAGTCGAACCAGACGGTGACCGTCTGGCTGTCGTACTTCTACGGCACGAGCACGCAACACCGACTGGGGCGGTCTGATGGCGGCGTCGACGCTCACCGCGATCCCGGTCGTCGTCTTCTTCCTTCTCGTCCAGCGGAGGATCGCATTCGGGCTCACCGCCGGGGCCGTGCGGGGTTGAGTGGCCGTCGGCTCGCGGGTCGCCGTCCTGCTGGCCTGCGCGAGCCTCGCGGTCTCGGTCGCCGGGCGGGAACGGCCGCTGACGTGAGCCCGACCGTGCTCCGGCGCCACCGACCTACGGCTCGGTGATCCCGAAGCCGCGCGGCGCGAGGCAGGGCGCCGGGCTCTTCACGCTTCGGCCGGACGGCGGCGATCGTCGTCGAGGGGCGGCGCCGAGGCTGTCGGGGTCGCCGAGTATCTCGCCGACAGGCTGCGCCCGGCGACCGGGTACCGGCTGCCCGTGTCGCCGGCTCGCGGTGCCGTTCCCGCGGACAGCATCGAGGCTCGTCGCTCGACCCCACGCTGCGGGCGCTCGGCGACGAGGGCTATCGGCTACGGATCGCGCAGGACGGCGTGACGCTGACGCGCCTACTCGCGCGGCCGGCCTCTTCCACGGCGTGCAGACGCTGCGGCAGCTCCTGCCCGGCCGAGATCGAGAGCACGTCGGCTCGGCAGGGACCGTGGCGGCCTGCGGACAGGGACGATCGACGACCGGCCGCGCTTCGCCTGGCGCGGGGCGATGCTCGACGTCGCGCGGCACTTCTTCGGGGTCGCCGACGTCAAGCGGTTCGTCGACCTGATGGCGCTCTACAAGCTGAACCGGCTGCATCTGCACCTCACCGACGACCAGGGCTGGAGGCTCGCGATCCGCTCCTGGCCGAAGCTGGCGAAGCACGGGGGCAGCACCGAGGTCGGTGGCGGCCCGGGTGGCTTCTACACGCAGCGCCAGTACGCCGAGCTCGTCGCGTACGCCGCGGCGCGGTACGTGACCGTCGTGCCCGAGATCGACATGCCCGGGCACACGAACGCGGCGCTGGCGTCGTACGCGAAGCTCAGCTGCGACGGCATCGCGCCCGCTCTCTACACGGGCATCGAGGTCGGGTTCAGCTCACTCTGCATCCGCAAGGAGCTGACGTACCGCTTCGTCGACGACGTGATCGGCGAGGTCGCAGCGCTGACGCCCGGGCCGTACCTGCACATCGGCGGTGACGAGGCTCAGGCCACCGCGCCGGACGACTACGTGTACTTCCTCGAGCCGCGTCCAGGCGATCGTGCGCGCGCACGGCAAGCGGATGGTGGGGTGGGAGGAGACCGCGCGCGCCGGGCTGCACCGCACGTCGATCGCGCAGCACTGGCACGACCCGGAGCTCGCGCGGCGCGCCGTCGAGCAGGGGGCGAAGGTGATCATGTCGCCGGCGCCGAAGACGTACCTGGACATGAAGTACGCGCCGGACACGAAGCTCGGCCTCACGTGGGCCGGCACTGACCGAGCGTGCGCGATGCGTACACCTGGGACCCGGCGACCCAGGTCACCGGCGTCCGCGAGCGCGACATCCTGGGCGTCGAGGCGCCGCTCTGGTCGGAGACCACCGAGACCGTCGCCGACCAGGACTTCCTCGCCTTCCCGCGCCTGCTCGGTCACGCCGAGATCGCCTGGTCGCCGCGCGCGTGGCCGCGCTGGAAGGAGTACCGCTGGCGCCTCGCGGCCCACGGCCTGCGCCTCGACGCGCTCGGCGTCGCCTTCTACCGCTCGCCCGAGGTGCCCTGGCGGCCGTAGCGGGACGCTCGGACACGCCTCCGGGATCGGCGCTGTCGCCGTAGAGCGTCGTGGCGTATCGCCGTCGCAGCCCCGGCGCTGCTTGATCGCGGCCGAAGGCGGGTTAGGGTCTCCAGGACAGGCACGTGCGGCGGAGCGAGGAGGCGAGATGCGATACCGGCAGGAGCGCGCACCTTCCGGCCGTCGCACGCGTAGCCGGCGCCGCTGCGGTCGACCCGACCGGGAGGGTGCCCGTCAAGCCGCCGGAGCTGGGCTGGCGCGACTACCTGGTCATGCTCCTGCACATCGGCGCGGAGATCGAGCACGCGCTGATGGTCGAGTACCTCTACGCCGCCTATTCGCTCGGCGGCCCGCAGGTTCCGGCGGAGCGTCGCCGCGAGGTCCGCGACTGGCGCGAGAGCATCCTCACCGTCGCCCGCGAGGAGATGGGCCACCTGCTCACGGTGCAGAACCTCCTCTGCCTGGTCGGCGGGCCGCCGAGCTTCGACCGCGAGGACTACCCGTGGGACAGCCCCTACTACCCGTTCCCGTTCCGGCTCGAGCCGCTCACGCTCGACTCGCTCGCCTGCTACGTCTTCGCCGAGATGGAGCCCGACCTGCCCGGTGTGATCCGGGGCGAGGGAGCCGAGGGCCGTCACTTCGAGGAGCACGACCGGCCGAGGATCGTCAAGGCGGTCGAGGAGCGCGTGAGGCAGGCCGGCTGGGAGAAGGCCCACCACGTGGCCGAGATCTACGACACGATCCGCGACATCCTGGAGCACCCGGACCTGGTGCCCGACTCGTGCTTCGACGCCGCCTCGTACGCGCGGCAGGCATCGTGGGACGAGTGGGGGAAGGGCTTTCGCCCGGTCGCGGACGACGACGACAAGCCCATCCTCACGCGGCAGCCGAACGTGATCGTCGCGCAGATGGGCAGCCGCACCGAGGCGATCGCCGGGCTCAAGGCGATCGCCGGCCAGGGCGAGGCGCCGCACCTGCGCGGGCCGCGCGAGAAGGGCCCGTCGCACTTCGACCGCTTCGTCGAGGTCTACCAGGCCTTCGAGCAGGTCGGGGACTGGCAGCCCGTGCGCGCCGTCCCGGTGAACCCGACCACCCGCGACCGGCAGGACGGAGGCTCCGGCACCTATATCGAGTCCGACTCCTCGCGCGGCTGGGCGAGCCTCTTCAACGTCCGCTACCGGATGCTGCTCGCCTACCTGGCCCACACGTACCGGCTGCCGCGACAGGACGGGCTCGCCGGGCGCCCGCGGCGCGATGCTCCAGCGCGTGTTCGCGGAGATGTTCAACGTCAAGGCGATCGCCGAGACGCTCGTGCGCCTGCCTCTCGACGACCCGGCCGAGCCCGAGCGCGCCGGCCCTCCGTTCGAGATGCCGTACACGACCACGCTGCCGGCGAGCGACGCCGACTGCTGGCAGCTGCACCGCGAGCTGCACGAGACGTCGGCGGCGCTCTGCGCGGCCCTCCTGCCGGAGGCCTCGGCGGAGGGCGGCGCGTACCTGCTCGCGCTCGGCGACCTCGACCGCCGGGCGATCGCCTGGCTCGACGAGCTGATCGCCGGCTCCCGGCCGCGCTCGACGGTGGGTAGCATGACGATTCAGGCACTGCGCATCCTGCCGCCGCTCGCGATCGCGCGGCTCGGCTCGGCCGCGCTGCCGCTCGACAACTTCGTCACCACGGTCGACCCCGAGGACCCGCTCGGCTTCCGGCGCATCGTCCCCGCGGAGACGCTCGTCGTGGACGAGAAGACGGGGGAGATCGGCGAGAGCTTCATGCCGGCGTCGATCGCGTTCAAGGACGGCGGGAAGATCCGGCCGGTCGCTCCGTTCCTCGAGGTGTTCGCGCAGACCTCGCCGGACACCTTCGAGCCGCTGACCGTCGCGCTGCTCGAGCGCGAGGGCCTCGAGCCCGGAGAGCGTCAGCTGGTCGGTGACCGTCGCGAACCGCAAGGTCGCGCGCCGCACGGGCGACGAGAACGACGTCGTCATCGCCGGGACGGGGCGGTTCGCGGACCACGACGCGCGCGAGCTCGACGGGCACTGCAAGAACTTCGTCAAGGACGCCACGATCCGCTTCGGCGCAGTCAGGTACATCAGGCCGAACGCGGCGTTCCCGCAGATCCGGCTGCGCTTCACGCCCGCACACGGGCTCATCTACGGCTCGAACAGGGTGGATCGCGAAGGTACCGCACGAGGACAAGATCCTCGGCGACCGCCGTGTCTACGACGCGACGAAGGGCTGGTACCGCTTCGAGGTCCCGCACGAGATCGACGAAGGCGGCGGCGGACGCGAGGCGGGCGACCGGTTCTGGAACGAGACGCTGCCGCCGTCGCTGTTCGCGATCGTGCCGCCGGCGCCCTCGTGGCTGCACGGCAACATCGCCGTCAGCCGCGGCTACCTCGACGACGCCTGCGACGGCATCGTCGAGGTGGAGCTGACGACGAAGGAGCGGCAGACGCTGACGGCGGCCGCGCGCGTCACCTCGGGCCCGCCCATGCTGGTGCCCGACGCCCTCTTCGTGCGCAGCCTCGCCGACGACCTCGAGCAGGTGATCGCCGGGCCGCTCGTCCCGGCCGACGAGCCGCTCGAGGTGACGCGCGCCCGAGCCGAGGAGATCGTGCGCCGCGCCTACGAGACGGTGCGCTTCCTCAACATCTCAGGTGATGAACGGCGAGCCGGTCAACGGCCGCTCGGCCCTCGACTTCGACACGATGCCGGCCGAGGAGGCGTTCGACACGAACCGGCTGATGCGGCCCGTGATGGCGGAGGGCAGCGTCGACACCCTGGCGGTGATGGCGCTCCACCAGCAGGTCTTCGCGGCGCTGCGAGGCGGCGCCGCGCCGTGGTTCCTCCGGCTCCTGCGCCGGCCGGAGGAGGTCGTCGACTTCACGGACGACGGGCGCCGCAAGATGCCGGCGCTGATGTGCGGGGCGGACGGCAGCTACCTCGCGCTCACACACCGCCAGATCAACACGATCGCGCGCGTCGCAGAGACTGCCGCCCTTCGAGGCGCCGGAAGAGGCGCCGCCGCGCCGCAGGCGGCGCTGACGCCGCGCAACCTGACGGCGCAGCTCGAATACGTCGCCGCCGGCAACCCCGCCAGCTCCCGCCCGTCCTCGGCGATCGCGAACTGCTGCCCCGGGCTCGAGGTCGACTTCCGCGCGGTCTGGCGGCGAATCTTCAAGGGCATCGAGCTGCGCGAGTACGACAACCTCGTCGTCGGGGTCGACGAGGGCGCCAGCGACGTCATCCGCGGCGTGCTGGGCCACCGGCTGCTGCGCGTGAAGCGACGTCGAGATGATGGGGACGATGGTCGGGCCGTCGCCCGCCGATCCGGCCCAGCCGGTCGTGCTGGCGACCGAGGACAACCCCCACGCGCTCGCGCCGCTCGAGTGGTCGAACGCGCTCGCCGCGGTGCTCGCCGACCACGCCGGCGGCAAGGTCACGTGCCACTTCAGCAAGGAGGAGTCCTGGTACCAGCAGCAGCCGTGGCCCGGCGGCGCGGAGGACTGCATCTCGATCGAGCTCGAGGTGCGCCGCTTCTTCGAGCCGGGCACGGCGTTCATCTCCAGCGAGCTCGCGCTCCCGGGCGAGCTCACGCAGGGCCTCTGCTCGCCGTGGCAGAACGACTACCGCGAGTGCTCGTGCTACTACTGGGCCTCCGCGCGGCCGGACTTCGTCAACGTCGAGCCGAACCAGGCGGGCGGCAGCAGCGGCGACAACTGGCTGCAGAAGGAGCGCACCGGCTACTACGTGCCGGACGACTACGTCGACGAGCGGCTCGTCGACTACGACGAGCTGTTCCTCGCGTGGGAACGCTGGCTCCGCTTCCAGGTCGGCGGCCGGGACGTGCCCGGCGAGCCAGGCGCCACGTGAGCACCGCGGCGGAGGCTCGCTCGGCCGGGCTGCTCGACGGCGCGCGCCGCACGATCGCGGCCTCGCGGCCGCGCTCGCCGCACGCTCACGTGCTCGCCGCCGAGCACGGCAGCCACCTCTTCCTCCCCGACGGGAGCCGGCTGTTCGACATCGCCGCCCGACCTCTCGGACGAGGTCGAGGAGGCGATCGACAGCGGCACGGTCGACGGCGCTGCTCGATCGCCTCCGCCTCGCCGAGACGCGCTACGTCGACGACGCACCGTTCGAGCCGCCCGCCGTGCACGCGCTCTCGCTCGCGGTCGCGCAGACCTGCAATCTCGCCTGCTCCTACTGCTACGCGCAGCAGGGCGCGTTCGGCGGCGCCGCCCGCAGCATGCCGCTCGAGGTGGCGGAGCGTTCCGTCGACCTGCTCGTCGGCGGCGCGGCAGCCGGGCGCACGGCTCAACCTCGCGTTCCTCGGCGGCGAGCCGCTCGTCAACCGCGCCGTTCTCCGCGCCGCCACCCTGCGCGCGACCGAGCTCGCGACCGAGCGGGGCGTGACGCTCACGTTCTCGATCACGACGAACGGCACGCTCCTGACGCGAGGACGACGCCGAGTTCTTCGAGGAGCACGGCTTCGCGGTCACGGTCAGCCTCGACGGCCCGCGCGAGGCGCACGACGCGCTGCGGCCGTTCCGCGGCGGCCGCGCGAGCTACGACGTCGTGATGCGCAACGTCGCGCCGCTCCTCGCGCGGCAGCGGCGCATGCAGGTGTCCGCGCGCGTGACCGTCACGCCGCGGAACCTGATGGTGCGTCGCACGCTCGACGAGCTCGTCGCGGCCGGCTTCCACAGCGTCGGCTTCTCGCCGATGCTCAGCGCCCCGACCGGCGAGGGCGAGCTGCAGCGAGACGATCTCGAGACGATGCTCGGCGAGATGATCGACTGCGGCCGGCGAGTTCGAGCGGCGGGTGCGATGCGCGGGCGAGCGCTACCCGTTTGCCAACCTGGTCAACGCGCTGCGCGAGATCGGCCGCGGCACGCACCGGCCCTATCCGTGCGGCGCGGGCGCGGGCTACCTCGGCGTCTCGGCCGAGGGCGAGCTGTCCGCGTGCCACCGCTTCGTCGGCGACTCCGCGGGGGAGATGGGCTCCGTGTTCGAGGGCGTCGACCGCGGGCGCCAGGTCGAAGTGGCTGACCGAGCGGCACGTCCACCGTCAGGAGCCGTGCAACGGCTGCTGGGCGCGCTACCTGTGCGGGGGCGGCTGCCATCACGAGGTGATCCATCGCGGCCGGCCCGCGTGCGACTACATCCGCGGCTGGCTGCACTACTGCCTCGAGGCGTACCTGCGGCTGTCCGGCACCGCGGGCGAGGCGCCGGCGCCGAACGGGGCGTAGGGAGGAGGCGGCGTGGGCGAGCGCCTGACCACGGACGTGCTCGTGATCGGCGGCGGGCCTGCGGGCAGCACGCTCGCGGCGCGCCTCGCACAGCTCGGCTTCGACGTCACGCTCGTCGAGCGCACGGCATTCCCGCGGCCCCGGCTGGGGGAGTCGCTCACGCCCGGCGTGCTTCCGCTCCTGGCGCTCGTCGGCGCTGACGAGCCCGTCGCGGCAGCCGGATTCCAGCGCCTGGAGAGCGTCCTCGTCACATGGGACGGCGAGCTCCGCGAGCGCCGCGAAGAGGGGGCGCCGGGCCTGCTCGTCGATCGGGGGCGCTTCGACGTCCTCCTGCTCGAGCACGCCCGCTCGCTGGGCGTCCGTGTCCTCCAGCCCGCGGCCGTCACGGGACGCCGCCGCGACGGCGAACGCTGGCAGCTGCGCGTCGGATGCGACGGAGGGTCGTTGGGCGTCGAGGCAGCCTTCCTCGCCGTGGCGGGCGGGCGCGGGCACGGCGCCGGCGGGCGACGTACCCCGACGGGCCCGCGCACGCTGGCGCTGTACGGCTACTGGCACGGCACCCGGACCGCTCTCCGCCCGCGCATCGAGGCGCTTGCGGACTCCTGGTGCTGGGCCGTGCCCCTCCCCGACGGAAGTGTCAACGCTCTCGTGTTCGTCGATCCGGACCGCGTCCGCGGCGGCCGGCCGGCACGGACGTGCTACCACGAGCTCCTCGCCGGCTCCGCGCGTCGGCGCCGACCTGACGGAGGCGATCCTCCCCGGGCGTGTGCAGGCCGCCGACGCGACGCCCTTCGTGGACGACGAGTGCGTCGGCGCCGGCGTGATCAAGGTCGGCGACGCGGCGCGTGTCCGTCGACCCGATCTCGTCGAGCGGTGTCCAGCGCGCGGTGCAGACCGCGCTCGCGGGAGCGGTCGTGGTCAACACGCTGCTCCGCCGGCCGGCCGCGGCGGACGCCGCGCAGCGCTTCTACCGCGACAGCCTCCAGCGGGCGGCAGAGCGGCACAGCGCATGGGCGGCAGGTCACTACACGGCCGCGGCGGAGACGCGTCCCGGATCGTTCTGGGCACGACGCGCCGACGGAGCGGCAGCTGGGGCCGAGGGGCAACCGCGAGCCCTCGAATCGCGGCTCGGGCCGGACGTCCCGCTGGCGCTCTCGGCGCAGGCGGCGTTCGTCGATCTGCCGTGCATCGCGGGCGAGTTCGTCGAGCTCAAGCCGGCCGTCGCGCATCCTCGTCTCGAAGAGCCGATCGCCTACCTGGGCGGCTGGGAGCTCGCGCCGCTCGTCCGTCGCGTGCCGGCGGGCGCCACCGGACGTGAGCTCGTCCGCGCGCTGGGCTCCTGTCGTCCCGGAGAGCTCCGGCGCGGCCATCGCAGAGTGGCTGACGAGCCGCGGCATCCTCGTCGCGGCCGGGGAACGGTCATGACGCAACCCACGATCACCGAGTGGCTGCTGGCGCTCGAGCTCGACCGCTACGCGCCGCTCTTCGTCGACAACGAGATCGACGTGCCGACGCTGCTCGTCCTGACCGAGCGCGACCTCGAGGAGCTGGGGCTGCCGTTCGGGCCGCGCAAGCGGGTGCTCGACGCCATCGCGGCGCTGCGGGGGCAGCCCGGCAGGCCCGACGAGGCGAGCGAGCCCGGCGAGCGGCGTCAGCTCACGGTGCTGTTCTGCGACCTCGTCGGCTTCACCGAGCTCGCCGGGCGGCTCGACCCCGAGCTCCTGAACCGGGTGATGCGGCGCTACGAGGACGTGTGCGCGGTCTCGATCACGCGCTACGAGGGCTACGTCTTCCAGCGCCTCGGCGACGGCATCGTCGCGTTCTTCGGCTACCCGCTTGCGCACGAGGGCGAGGCGGAGCGGGCGATCCGCGCCGGTCTCGAGATCATGGCGGCGATGGCGGAGTTGGACGTGCCGGAGGTCGGGACGCTCGAAGCGCGGATCGGCATCGCGACGGGCATGGTGATGGTCTCCGCCGAGGAAGGCCGCGCGTTCGGCGAGACGATGAACCTCGCCGCACGGCTCCAGGCGGCTGCCGAGCCGTCCGCCGTCGTGGTCTCCGCGCGCGTGCGGCGGCTCGCCCGCGGCGCCTTCGAGTACGCCGACCTCGGGGAGCACGAGCTCAAGGGCATCGCGATGCCCGTCGCGCATCTACCGCGTGCTCGGGCCGGGCGTCACGGACGACCGGTTCGAGGCCGCGACCCGGTCCGGCCTGACGCCGCTCGTCGGCCGCGCCGCCGAGATCGACGAGCTGCTGCGCCACTGGAAGCTCACCCAGGAGGGAGCCGGCGGTCGCGTCGTGCTCCTCGCCGGCGAGCCGGGGATCGGCAAGAGCAGGACGGTCAGCGTGCTGCGGGACCGGCTCGGGGCCGACGGTGCGGCGGCGCTCGCGTTCCACTGTTCCCCGTTCGGGGTGAACAGCGCGTTCCACCCGGTCATCGCGTCGCTCGAGCGCGCCGTCGCCGGCGGCCGCGAGGAGTCGGCCGAGCAGCGGCTGCGGCGCCTCGAGGCCCTCGTCGTCGAGGAGTACGCGCGCCCGCCCGCGGACGTTCCGCTGCTCGCATCGATCCTGGCGCTTCCTGTCGAGGCGCACGACGTGCTCGGCGCTGACGCCGCAGGAGCGAAAGAGCGAGACGATCCGCGCGCTGGTCGAGCTTGTCGAAGCGATGGTCGAACGCGGGCGAAGGCTCCTCATCGTGGAGGACGTTCATTGGGCCGACCCGACGACGCTCGAGACGCTCGACGTGCTTCTCGCGCGCGTGGAGAGACTGCCTCTCCTCGTCGTCCTCACGCACAGGCCCGACTTCGAGGCGCGCTGGAGCGACCACGCGCACGTCTCGAGGCTCGGCCTGGAGCGTCTGACCCGTGCGCAGAGCGCATCGCTCGTCCTCGCGCTGACCGGCGGCCACTCCCTTCCCGACGAGCTGCTCGACGAGATCGTCGCCAAGACCGACGGCGTCCCGCTGTTCGTCGAGGAGCTGACGATGTCGCTGCTCGAGTCGGGCGTGGTCGCGCTGGAGGAGGGACGCTACGTGTTCACCGGCGCGGCCGACGACGTGTCGGTGCCGGACACGCTGCGAGACTCGCTGATGGCGCGCCTCGACCGTCTCGGGCCTGCGAAGGAGATCGCACAGATCGGCGCCGTGATCGGCCGGGAGTTCAGCTTCGAGCTTCTCGCCGACGTGTCGTCGCTGCCCCCGGACGACCTCGCGCAGCGGGTGGAGCGGCTGCGGGCGTCCGGCCTCACGTTTCAGCAGGGGGCGCTGCCCGACGCGATCTTCAGCTTCAAGCATGCGCTCGTGCACGACGTCGCCTACGACACGCTCCTGCGCAGCCGTCGCAAGGAGCTCCACGGGAAGATCGCGCGCGCGCTCGAGGAGCACTGGCCCGAGGTCGCCGAGACCGCCCCGGAGCTGCTCGCCCGCCACTACACCGCCGCCGGCGAGGACGACGTCGCCGTCCGCTTCTGGGAGCTGGCCGGCGAGGTCGCGCTCGAGCGGTTCGCCGTCTCGGAGGCGGTGGCGCACCTGTCCGCGGGCCTGGCGCTGGTCGAGAGCCTCCCGCCGGGGCCCGGATCGCGACCTACGCGAGCTCGAGCTGCGCACGCTGCTGGGCCCGCCGCTCGTCGCTGTCCGCGGTTGGGCGGCGCCGGAGGTGAGGAGCCTGCTCCAACCCGCGATCGCGCTCGCGCGCTCGCTCGAGCAGCGCCAGAGCTACCTCCCGGTGCTCAACGGGCTGTGGGTGCATTTCATGAGCGCCGGGCAACACGCCTCCGCGATGGAGTGGGCGGACGAGTTGCTCGCAACGGGCGCTGCCACCGACGACGACGTGCTCGTGTTGTGCGGTCACCGTGCGGCGATGACGTCCAACTTCTGGCTCGGCAACCTCGACGAGGCCGTCGAGCACGGCCACGCCATCACGGCCGCCTACGACCCGGACCGTCACTGGCACATCGCCGCCCAGACGAACAACGACCCGCTGACCGTTGACGGGATCTACCGCTCGCAGGCGCTGTGGATGCTGGGCTACCCCGACCGGGCGGCGGCGCTCTGCGACGAGAAGGACGGATGGGCACGGCAACGTGACCATCCTTTCGACCGCTGTTTCGCGCTCACCGTCGGCGCGCTCACGTACGACTACCGCCGTGACCCCGACCGGCTGCTCGAGCGTGTGGAGGAGGCCGAACGGGTCGGCCGTACCCATCGTGTGCCGCTCATGTCGGAGGTGATGGCGCAGATCGTGAAGGGCATCGCCTGGCTGCGCGCCGACCGCGTCGCCGAGAGCGTGCCGCAGCTGGAGGACTCGCTCGCCCGGCTGTTGGCCACCGGCCACCGGGCGTGGGTGCCGTACGTACGGGCAGTGCTCGGCGAGGCACGTGCCCGGCAAGGAGACCTCGACGCGGGTCTGGCGCACATCGCGGAGAGCCTCGACCAGATCGCCGCGCAAGAGGAGCGCGTGCACCTGCCCGAGGTGCTGCGCCTGCAGGGCTGGATGCTGTTGCAGCAGGGAAAGGTCGACGAGGCAGACGGTCGGCTGCGGGCGGCGGTGGAGGTCGCGCGTGAGCAGCGGACACGGTCGTGGGAGCTGCGGGCGGCGACGACGTTGGCCGGCCTGCTCGAGAGCCGCGGCGACGCCGGTGCGGCTCTCGGCTTCCTGCAGCCGGTCTACGAGACCTTCGACGAGGGTTTCGACACCGCGGACCTCGTGGACGCCGCCTTGCTTCTGGAGCGGATCGGCGCGACGATCGCCCCGACACGACCACAGGAGGTCACATGACCAGCACGACCAGTCCGGAGGCCGCCCCGGCCGAGGCGCCACGTCTGCGGGCGACGATGCGGCGATTCGCAAGGTGGTCGACCACTACTACGTCGGTCTGCGCGACGCGGACCTGCAGTCGCTCGGCCTGGCCTTCCACGACCTCGCGGTCGTGTGCGGCTACATGGGGACCGAGCTGTTCGTGAAGCACGTGAAGACGCTGTACGACTTCGTCGCTCAGCGAGGAGCCGCCGTCGAAGAAGGGCGACCCGTTCACGTGCAAGATCGACTCGATCTCGATCGCCGGCGGAACCGCGGTCGTGGCGCTCACCGAGCAGGACTACCTCGGGTACGACTACGCGACGAGCCTCCATCTCCTGCGGGACGAGACCGGCGCGTGGTCGATCGTGAGCAAGCTGTTCGACGGCACGCCGACCACTCCGCCGGGCTGAGGAACGCATGCCCATCGGCTCGTCGCGGGGTCGTGCCTCCGCGACGAGCGGGTCCCTCCACCGCTAGACTGGGCAGCGATTGCGCACCTCCGGTAGGGAGAGCGTCGTCACCCAAAGCGACGAAAGTGTCTGCAAATCGGCACAATCGGGGCGGTTAGCTCAGTTGGGAGAGCACCAGCTCGACAAGCTGGGGGTCACTGGTTCGAGCCCAGTACCGCCCACCTAGGAAACCCGTCGCTTAGCGGGGGTTTTCTCGTTCCAGGGCGAGGACGTGACGGCGCCGCCGACGTCATGCAGGAGCGCGATGGCACGTCCTGCGCGTTGCCATAGGTTTGCGCCGTGCCGTTCACGCTCAGGAACATCAAGGAGGATCTGGAGGACCTCGGCTCCAAGTTCGACGGCGCGCCGGACCTGGAGTTCCGCTTGGCGACCAAGGCGCTCGAGCTCGAGAAATCCGGCCTGAGCTACCAGCGCGTCCCGCCCGGCTATCGCTTTCCCTACGGCCACACGCACAAGAAGCAGGAGGAGGTGTACGTGGTCGTGCGCGGGAGCGGGCGGATGAAGGTCGACGACGAGATCGTCGAGCTCGAGGAATGGGACGCGGTGCGCGTCCCGCCCGGTGCGTGGCGAGGCTACGAGGCCGGGCCGGAGGGCCTCGAGATCCTCGTCATCGGCGCGCCCAATCTCGGCGAGGATCCGCGCGACGACGTCGACGGCCGGCGCGACTGGTGGGCTGACTAGTCGCCCGTGGCCTG
>CAVTBP010000005.1:0-219057 GCA_963732985.1 uncultured Actinomycetes bacterium
CGAGGTCCTAGGATGCGCGCCATGCAGGGTGATTGGCCCACGCTGCACGACCCTCCGAGCATCTTGCGAGAATGCGCGGCGCCCCCGGGCGCGCGGGCCAATCGCGCAGCTCGGGGGCAACTCATCCGGAGCGGTTCGGCGAATGCCTGAAGAGACCACCTCGGTGAACTCTCTGCTTGAGGCAGTCGGCGACCAGCGGTCACCTGACGAGCCTCTCTACGTGACGGCATCACGCGTTTACAAAGGCGGCGTCGCCACCCTCAGCGACGAGCAGATGGCTGCGCTCGAGGTTGTCGGATTCGAGTCTGTGAAGGCGAACGGCGCGCCCTCACTGATTTCCGTGCGGTCTGTCGTTCGGATGATCGAGCAGGGAAGGCCATACGACCAGGATCGGATCAGCCCGAAAGATCGTGCAAACCTGATGCTGCTCGGCTTCCTAGCGCTCACCGGGGAGATGTTCATGCACGAGAGCGGCGATACCTGAATCCCGGTCGCAACGAGGAGGGTTTGACGAAATGGCGAGCACCTGGGTCGCACGTGTGCAACGCAAGGGCAAAGCCGGCGGCACGTCGTACCGGGTGTTCTTCCGAGTCGGCGGGCGCGAAAGCACCCCCAGGCATGCCGGCTCGTTCTCGACGATGCGGGAGGCGAAGATCCGGCGGGACTAGGTCGCGGGCGAGCTCGCCGCGCTCCGTGTCCCCGACCTGACGGCGATCGGCGGCGCATCGTCCGCCATCTCGGTGACGCAGGCGTGTGACGCGTGGCGCGCCTCGCGTGTCGACGTGACGGAGTCGACGCGCGTGCTGCATCGAGTGGCCCTCGGTCGTGTTACGCCGGTGCTCGGCGATCTGACGGTGACCGGCGTGGGGGAGGCGGACGTCGCCCGCCTGGTGGAACAGCTTGCCGCCGTCGGCAAGAAGCGCGAGACGATCCGAAAGAGCGTGAAGTACCTCGCCGCGGTGCTAGACGAGAACGGCGTCGACCCGAACCCGGCACGGTCGCGGAAGATCCGACTGCCGTACGAGGAGCACGTCGAGCTCGTGCCGCCCACGGCCGAGCACGTCGAGACGGTCTGCGGTCTGCTGCCTCGCGCGTACAGGCTGCCCCTCCTGTTCCTCGACTGGTCAGGCGCCCGCGTCGCGGCGATCGACACTCTCACCGTGGGCGACTACGACGAGCCCGAGCGCCGGGTGCGCCTGAGAGCGTCCACGACGAAGACGAGAGCGGCCCTGTGGGTTGACCTGCCCGATGTACTTGCCGCCGCGCTCGAGGCTTCCCTGCCACCCAGGGAGGACCGGGACGGGGAGGCGCCGCTGTTCCCCGGTTGCACAGCGGACAGGCTGCGGACGGCTATCGCGAGGGCGTGCCGTGCGAGCGCGATCCCGGTGTTCTCACCCCACGACCTACGTCACCGCCGAATCAGCCTGCTGCATCGTCAGGGCCGGTCGTGGGCGGAGATCGCCCGGTTCGTCGGACAGCGGAAGCTGAGTCTCACCGCCGACGTCTACAGCCACGTCATGGTGGACGGCGCGGAAGTCGACTATCAGTCGGTGGTGACGGCCGGCCGATAAGCAAAGCCATGACCGGACGCCGTAGCGCCTGGGTCGTCTCCGTGGTGGTCGCAGTGCTTTTCGTCGGCTGGTACTGGGCTGACGTTGAATTCGGCGGCGTGAACAAGATTGACGCGCTGGCCGCGAACGAGCGTGGACTTGACGCGATCCCCTTGTTTCCGGGCGGCGCTGCGCCAAGTCGCGGGCTGATCCAGGTGCGGCGCGAGAACGAGGGAGCAGTGGTCGCCGGGCCAATCGCCAGCTACCAGACCGTCAGGCTCTACCACTTGGCACGACCGACCGACTGCGCGGCGGTACTCGCCTACTACATTCGGGTGCTTAGCCCGGCCGGATGGAAACGCGTGGATAACTCGAGCACGGGATGCAGGACTCGTTTTCACCGGGACGACGCCGCGCTCAACCTCTCGCTGCTCGGGCAGGACAACTCTCGAGACCGGCTTGGGTTGAGCTACGAAGGAAGCCGTTACGGCAGCTAGCTCCCTCTTTGCCCGGCCGGTGCATACGCCGGTGATACCTCAGGACTCAGAAACAGCCGGTTTGCAGGGACGTTCGAGTCCAGGCGGGCCCACTTCCGACGTGCGGCGCAGGCGCGCGACGCCGAGGGCGACGAGCGGCGCGAGGAGCGCGACCGAGCCGTCGATGACCGCATAGCCGGCGGCGATCGAGGACGGCGGGTTGGCCGAGGGAAGGTGCGACCACGGCGCGACCGCGGCCCAGCCCCAGTCGCCCGCTGCGGTGCCGGCGATCTCGATCGTGGCCGTCGCGATCCAGATCGCTGCGAACATCTCGCCGCGACCGGAGCGAAGGATGCACCAGGCGAGCAGCGGCCACAGGATGGCGCCCTGCACGTCCCAGCGGTGCGTGACGAGCGGGAACACGGTTACGCCGGCGACCGCCCACGCCGTGGCGACCGCCAGCACGCCGTGGCGGAACTGCGCTGCCGTGAGCGCCGGACGAGCGGCAGGGTCACGGCCGTGATGCCGAACACGTACACGAGCGCGTGGCCGGGCGGCACGTACAGCGGGATGTTGTGCAGCCGGTAGGTGTAGCCGCCCCAGATCAGCGACCCGTAGACCTCGAACAGCGTCGCGATCGGGACGCAGAGCCACACCTCCCAGCGGCGCGCAGGCTCGACGAAGCGCGTGCAGGCGAGCAGCACACCGAAGGTGAGCACTCCGAGCGCGAGCTGCGGGCCGAGGCTGCCGAGCACGCTGTCGGCGACCAGCAGCAGCGGCGTGTAGACGAGCAGGAAGGCGTGCACCCGGTACGGGCGAAGGCGCGCGAGGCTGGTTCGGTGGAGATGGCCGTTTCGGCGCATCCCCCATCATTCGCAGATTCGAGCGATTGGTTCGACCCGAATCTCCGCAGACCGGGAACCCTCAGCTCCAAGGCAACTGCGGCTCGGGGCCCTGGATCGTCCTGCCGTCGTCTCCGTTCGGGACCGAAGTAGCTGGTCTGCGCACCACGCGGGTCGAAGAAGCAGCCGTCCGCAATCCGCCATCCACTGTCACCTGCCGGCCCCCAGACGGCTTCGGTGTGCTCGAACTTCACCACCGACCAGCGCGTCTTTCCGTTCGGGCCGCGGATCATGCGGTCGGGAAGGATGTAGAAGCCGGTTTCCAATCACCGCTCTGTGTACCCCTGCAGGCGGTGTCTGGAACCCGTGTCCGGAACCCGTGCCCGACGAGGGGCGCAAGCGGTCAAACGTCGCATCCATGCGCATCTGCGCGGCGAAAAGTGCGCGCGGGGGCGACCGCTGACGGCCACCCCCGCTGACGGCGCAACCTCGGGGCCAGGCGCCCGAAAACGCCTGTGGGGAGAGGAGTCGCGCCGAACCGCTTGTATCTGTCTCACATTGCGCGAGAGAATGCGAGCGCACGAGATCCTCGGAGAAAGGAAAAAGCCGCAAAATGGACAAGCTCGCTGAGCTATCCCACGGAGCCAAAGTCGTGCTCGGTGCGACGATCGCCTTCCTGATCGTCTCGATCTTCAACTGGCAGGAGGTCGAGCTCGGGCGACTTCGGCGACGCTGGGCGTGAGCATGTGGCACGGCGTCGGTGTCATCGCCGGGCTGCTCGCCATCGTGATCGTCGTCTGGCAGGCGATCCGTCTCGCCAACATCAACATCGAGGTCGGCGTCACGCCGTCGATGATCACCGCGGCGCTCGCCTTGCTGCTCGTGATCTTCACCGTGATCAAGTTCCTCGCGGACGGCGAGTTCCGCACGTTCTGGGCCTGGATCGGCCTGGCGCTCGCGATCGTCGTCGCGGTCGGCGCCTGGATGAACATGCAGGCCGCGGGCGAGGGCCTCGGCGACGTGCGCGACAGGGTGACGTCGATGACGGCGAGCAGCGCGGCTTCGGGCGGCACGCCGAGGCCACGCCGCCCGCTCCGGCGCCGCCCGCTGCGACTCCTCCGCCCGCCGCCGGCCGCGGCACCGGCTCCGCCGGCAGCTCCACCGGCAGCTCCGCCCAGAGGCCGCCGGTGACGACGAGCCGCGCAGCGCCTAGGCGAACGAGCGACGACGTTTCGGGGTGAGGCACACGCCTCACCCCACCGTGAGCGTCAGGCGAGGCTTCAGCCTGACCCCGCGTCACGCGCGTCGCGAGCCGTCCGCCCGGCCACCGCTAGACTGACGTCATGTCCGAGATCGGGACGCTGCGGGTCAAGACGGGCCTCGCCGAGATGCTCAAGGGCGGGGTGATCATGGACGTCGTCGACGCCGACCAGGCGCGTATCGCCGAGGAGGCCGGTGCCTGCGCGGTGATGGCGCTCGAGCGCGTGCCCGCCGACATCCGAGTCCAGGGTGGCGTGGCGCGGATGTCCGACCCGGACAAGATCCGCGAGATCCAGGAGACCGTCTCCATCCCGGTGATGGCGAAGTGCCGCATCGGGCACTTCGTCGAGGCGCAGATCCTGCAGGCGCTCGAGGTCGACTACATCGACGAGTCCGAGGTGCTGACGCCCGCCGATCTCGAGCACCACGTCGACAAGCACGCGTTCACCGTCCCGTTCGTCTGCGGCTGCACGAACCTCGGCGAGGCGCTGCGGCGCATCGCCGAGGGTGCGGCGATGATCCGCACGAAGGGCGAGGCCGGCACGGGCGACATCGTCAACGCCGTCACCCACATGCGCGCGGTCTTCGGCGGCATGCGCCGGCTGCAGTCGCTGCGCGAGGACGAGCTCTACGCCGAGGCGAAGGAGCTGCGCGCGCCCGTCGAGCTCGTGCGCTGGGTCGCCGAGCACGGCCGGCTGCCCGTCGTCACGTTCACCGCCGGAGGGATCGCCACCCCGGCCGACGCTGCGCTGTGCATGCAGCTCGGCGCCGACGGCGTCTTCGTCGGCTCGGGCATCTTCAAGTCGGGGCGCGACAAGCACGACGACTACGACGGCTGGGCCGAGGACGTCTCGCGCCGCGCGAAGGCGATCGTCGAGGCGACCACGCACTACGCGGATGCGAAGATCCTCGCCGAGGTGTCGGCGGGGCTCGGTGCGCCGATGGTCGGCATCTCGTCCGCGTCGCTCGCCGAGGGCGAGCGGCTCGAAGTCCGCGGCTGGTAGCGCCGCAGCGGCAGCCGGCGTGACGTCGAGCACGCCCGCGCGCCGGTCGTCGGGCGGGATCGCCGCGAGGCCGCATCTACACTTTCGCCGTGACGGCAGCGGTCTCCACGGATCGGCGTGCTTGCGCTCCAGGGTGCGTTTCGGGAGCACGCGGCCGTCCTGGCGCGGCTCGGCGCCGACGTCGTCGAGGTGCGCCTGCCGGAGGAGCTCGACGGCCTCGACGGGCTCGTGATCCCCGGTGGAGAGTCGACCACGATCATGCGGCTCGCGCGGCTCTACGACCTGGACGACGGGATCCGCTCGTTCCCCGGCGCGGTGCTCGGCACCTGCGCGGGGATGATCGTGCTCGACCGAGCGCACCTCGGCCTCGTCGACGTCGAGGTCGACCGCAACGCCTACGGCCGCCAGGTGGCGAGCTTCGAGGCGGATCTCGAGCTCGCCGGTGACGATCGACCGCTGCACGGCGTGTTCATCCGCGCGCCGCGCGTGCGGTCGCTCGGTGAGGACGTCGAGGTGCTGGGCGAGCTCGACGGCGAGCCGGTGCTCGTCCGCGACGGGCGCTACCTGCTCGCGTCGTTCCATCCCGGAGCTGACCGCCGACACGCGCGTGCACGAGCTGTTCCTGGAGATGGTCTCGGCCGCGCGCCCGGTGACGTGAGCAGAGGAGGAGGCAGACGGTGTCGGGGCACAGCAAGTGGTCGTCGATCAAGCACAAGAAGGGCGCGGCCGACGCGAAGCGCGGCAAGCTGTTCTCGAAGCTCTCGCGCGCGATCATGGTCGCGACGAAGGAGGGCGGCGCCGACCCGGCGCTCCAACCTCGCCCTGCAGAACGCGATCGAGAAGGCGCGCTCGTACTCGATGCCGAAGGACAACATCGAGCGCGCCGTGGCCAAGGGCTCGGGCGAGGGCGCAGACGGGTCTGCGTTCGAGACGGTCGTCTACGAGGGCTACGGGCCGGAGGGCGTCGCCGTCCTCGTCGAGGCCCTCACCGACAATCGCAACCGCACCGCCTCGGAGGTGCGACACCTGTTCTCCAAGCACGGTGGCAACCTCGGTGCGACCGGCGCGGTGGCGTGGCAGTTCGAGCGGCTCGGCGTCGTGCTCGTGCCGGCCGACGGCGTCGACGAGGAGGGGCTCCTCCTTGCCGCCGCCGACGCGAGGCGCCGACGACGTCGAGCTCGACGGCCCCGTGTTCCAGGTCTCGGCGCCGCCGGAGCAGCTCGCCGCCGTGCGCGCGCGCTCGAGGAGGCCGGCTTCGCGATCGAGTCGGCGGAGCTGTCGATGGTGCCGAAGACGACCGTCGCGATCTCCGACGAAGCCGTCGCGAAGAAGGTCGTCCGGCTCGTCGAAGGGCTCGAGGACTCCGACGACGTGCAGGACGTGTACGCGAACTTCGACATCCCGGAGGCGGTGCTCGAGGCCGTCGCCTCATGAGCAGGTCGCATGCGTCCGATAATCGAGGTACCGTGACGACCATGCGCCCCAACGTGCTCGGCGCCCTGCTGCTGGCAGTGCTTGCCCTCGGGCTTGCCGGCTGCGGGGGAGGCGGCGAGCGGAGGCTCGGCCGCGGAGGAGACGACCGCGACAGAGACGGAGACGACCGCCACGGAGACCGAGACCGGCGGCACCACGACCGGTACCTCGACGATTCCCGGAGACCGACGGCTCGTACGGCGGCAACGACCCGATCTGCAAGGCCGTCACCAACACGTCGTCGCCGCTCAACATCGCAGCCTCGACCGGTGACTTCGCGACCGTCTCCGCCGAGTGGACGCATCTCGCTGCCGACGCGCCCGCCGCGGTGAAGGCGGACATCGAGACGATCGCCGAGGGGTACGGGAAGATCGCGACCGATCCCGCCGGCTTCGGCGTGATGGACACCGAGCCGTACAAGAGCGCGCTCGCGTCGGTCAACGCCTGGACCGCAGCCAACTGCGGTCAGTGACGCCGCCCAGCCCGCTCCGCGGGCGCTAGGCTCGTCCCGATGGAGCTCCAGGGCGTCGACCACGTCGCCTTCGCCGTCGCCGACCGGACAGCGTCGAGTTGACGACCTACGATCCACCCGGTTTTCCGGCCTGATACGCCGCCACTCCAACCGGCGCTCGGACACGTGCCGCCGTCCGGACCGCTCCGTACCCTCTGCACGTGAAAGTCCTCGGCATCGACCCAGGGACGGCTGCGTGCGGGTACGGGATCGTCCACGAAAGCGACGGGCGCATCAAGGCACTGGCCTTCGGGTGCTGGCGAACCGGCCCGCGGGAGCGCCCGGAGCTTGCGCCTCAGGACGATCTTCGACGGGGTCACCGCTCTCATTCGGGAGCATGCGCCCGACGCCGTCGCGCTCGAGGAGTCCTTCGTCGGTGCCGACGCCCGCATCGCGCTCTCCGTCGGGCAGGCGCGCGGCGCCGCGCTCGTCGCGGCCGCGTCGGCCGGCATCGAGTGCACCGAGTACGCGCCGGCGCGGGTCAAGCAGGCCATCTGCGGCTACGGCCGCGCGGACAAAGGACAGGTGCAGCGCATGGTGCAGACGATCCTCTCGCTCGACACGGAGCCGCGCACGTCGCACGAGGCCGACGCGCTCGCGGTGGCGATCTGCCATGCGCTGCTGCCGCCGCTGGCGAGGCTCGCGTCGTGATCGCCCGTCTGCGTGGCCTGCCGGCCGGTCGCACGCCGGACGGGCTCGTGCTCGACGTCAACGGTGTCGGCTACCTCCTCGCCGCGACCCCGTCCGTGCTGCGCCACGCCGACGGGCGAGGCGAGCTGACGGTGGAGACGTACCTCCACGTGCGGGAGGACGCGTTGCAGCTCTACGGCTTCGCGGACGCCGACGAGCGCGAGCTGTTCACCCACCTGCTCACCGTGAACGGGATCGGCCCGAAGGTCGCGCTGGCCGTCGTCTCCGGGTCGCCCGCCGCCGACCTGCGGCGCGCGATCGCGCTCGGCGACCACGCGCGATTCCAGGCGATCCCGGGCATCGGCAAGAAGACCGCCGAGCGGATCGTGCTCGAGCTGAAGGAGAAGATCGGCCTCGGCGAGACCGATCTCGACCTCTCGCCTGCCGCCGGCACGACACCGCACCTCGTTGCACGCGAGGCCCTCGTCGAGCTCGGCTACTCGATCGTCGAGGCCGAGCAGGCGCTCGCACTCGTCGACCCGGACCTGCCGGCAGAGGAGCGCATCCGTCTCGCCCTGCGGACGACGGCCGCCGCCGCATGACCCAGTTCCTGGCACCCACTCTGAGCCCGGAGGACGACGAGGTCGAGCGCAGCCTGCGGCCGCGCCGCCTCGACGACTTCGTCGGCCAGGAGCGGGTCAAGGAGCAGCTCGGGATCGCCCTGGATGCGGCGACGGCACGCGGCGAGGCGCTCGACCACGTGCTGCTCGTCGGGCCGCCGGGCCTCGGCAAGACGACGCTGGCGCAGATCGTGCGCGAGGAGCTCGGCGTCGGGATCCGCACGGTCGCCGGGCCTGCACTCGAGCGCAAGGGCGACATGGCCGCCATCCTCACCGCGCTGGAGGAGCGCGACGTGCTCGTTCGTCGACGAGATCCACCGCGTCAACCGCGCCATCGAGGAGATCCTCTACCCGGCGCTCGAGGACTTCCGGCTCGACATCATCGTCGGTCAGGGACCGGCCGCGCGCACGCTCACGATCGACCTGCCGCCGTTCACGCTCGTCGGAGCGACGACGCGCACCGGGCTCCTGACGACGCCGCTGCGCGACCGCTTCGGGATGACGTTCAGGCTCGGCTACTACGAGCCGACCAGCTGGCGACGATCGTGTGCCGGTCGGCGCGGATCCTCGAGGTCGAGATCGACGACGAGGCGGCGGAGGAGATCGCACGCCGGGCGCGTGGTACGCCTCGCGTCGCGAACCGGATCCTCAAGCGCGTGCGCGACGTCGCCGAGGTGCGCCACGCCGGCATCGTCACCACGGACGTCGCGCGGGAGGCGCTGCAGCTGCTCGAGGTCGACGACCACGGGCTCGAGCGTGTCGACCGGGAGCTGCTCGAGGCAGTCGCCGTCAAGTTCGGCGGCGGGCCGGTCGGGTCTGTCGACGCTCGCGGTCTCGCTCGGCGAGGAGCCGGACACGATCGAGGACGTCTACGAGCCGTACCTGCTCCAGCTCGGCTTCCTCCAGCGCACCCCGCGTGGGCGGGTGATCACCGAGCTCGGCCGCGAGCACGTCGGCGCCGTGCGCGTCGACGGAAGCCTGTTCTGATCCGGCGGTGATGTCGCAGCTCTGGACACCGGGCATGGCCGGGCCGCTCGAGGAGCTCGTCAAGCGGATCCACCGCCGCATCGACGCGTTTCGCGAGCGAGCACGGCGTGCGCGGAGGTGTCGGTCAGCGTCGAGCTGGTGGACGGATCGCTCCACCGGCTCGCGTCGCTCTCATCGGATCCGGGCTTCGGGTTCCTGACACTCTGCCCGCACAGCGAGGACGGGGAGCCGGCGGAGCTGATCGTGCCGCTCGGCGCCGTGCGCGAGATCCGACTCGGCGTGGCCGAGCCACCGCAGCGCTCGGGTTCTCCGTCTCTGTGGAGTAGTTCGCGGCAATTCGTCACGTCTTCGTGACGAACGCTCCACAAGCGCACATGCCGTGGTGCTTCGAGCGCACTCTGAGCCTGCACCCGTGCCGATTGTGTGCCAATCAATCCACAGGTGGTCGCTGAGTCCGCCGCCGCCTGCCCGTCCTTCCGCGCGATCGAGAGCGAGGGTCTGGCCACCGGCCGACTCCGACCCGTCACTCGCGAAACTGCACCGAGCCCCAGGACGGCGTGGGGGCGAGCTCCAGCAGCGCCCGGCCGCCTTCGGGCTCCGCGTAGCCGAAGTCGCCCGTGTCGTCGTCCCAGGACACCTCGAGCAGGCCCGCCTTGACGCGGTGGTCGAGGTAGGCGCTGCGGAAGACCAGCTTGCGGAGCCAGTAGACGAGCGACTCACCCTCGAGGACGCCGACCCGCTCCCAGTGGCGCCGGAGGTACTGGCCGAGCTCCCCGCGCGGCTCTGCGATGCGGCCCTGCCAGGCGAGCTCCACGAGGTCGGCGACCGACTCGTCGTCGAGGTCGTTCGTGCGGCACGAGCTCGAGCCTGACCGCGGCGGCGGTGACCCGCTCCTCGAAGTCACGCGCGCCGAAGCGGAACTCGTAGCGCATGAACTCGATCACGTAGTCCTCGCCGGAGACGTAGTTCTCGTCGCTCCCCGCCACCGCCGAAGGGTAGCCTCGGAGCATGGCGGAACAGCCGACGCCGCGAGCGACGCCGGACGCCGCACAGCTCGTGCACGTGAGCTCGGCGACCGGCTCAAGCGTGCTGATCGTCTCGGCATGATCGCCGCCGTGCTGGTCATCTGGCTCGTCGGAGCGGCGGTGACCCGCTACACGCTGGCGCAGATGGCGTTCTTCGCGCCGATCGCCGTCGTGGTCGTCGGCGCGACGATCGGCATCGTCATGCTCTGGGTGAAGATCGTCCTGCAGCTCCGCGACGAGCGCGCGCCCGCCGCGAGCACGGCCGACCCGGCTGAGACGACTCTCGCCGCGCGACCGTCATGCCGCGGACGACGTCGCCGGTTGACCCGGAGCGAGACCGTCCGACGCGCGCCGTACCGTCGATGCACGATGCAGGACGGGCGCTGGACGATCCGGGAGTGCGACCGCGAGACGGTGCTCGACGCTCGCCCGCGAGCTCGGCGTGAGCGAGGTCACCGCCGCCGTGCTCGCGCGCCGCGGGCATACGCGACCCCGAAGCCGCGGCGCGCGTCTTCCTCGCCGCCGAGCCGCCCGGTCACGACCCGCTTCTCCTCGGCGACATGGCCGCCGCAGTCGAGCGGATCAAGGCCGCGATCGCAGCCGGGAGAGGATCTGCGTGCACGGCGACTACGACGTCGACGGGATCTGCGCCGCCGCGGTCGCCGTGCTTGTCGCTGCGCGAGGCCGGCGCCGACGTGATCTGGCACCTGCCGAGCCGCTTCGAGGAGGGATACGGCATCGCGCTCGAGACGGTCGAGCGGCTCGCCACCGACGGCGTCGGGCTCCTCCTCACGGTCGACTGCGGCATCACCGCGGTCGCCGAGGTCGCGCGCGCGAAGGAGCTCGGTGTCGACGTGATCGTCACCGACCACCACCGGCCCGGGCCACGCGCTCCCGGACTGCCTCGTCGTCGCGACCCGCCCGTCGCAGTACCCGTTCCCCGAGCTGTGCGGCACGGGGGTCGCCCACAAGCTCGCCGAGGCGCTACTCGGCGCCGAGCACCCGGCGCTGGCACGCCAGCTCGACCTCGTCGGCCTCGCCACGATCGCCGACGTCGTGCCGCTACAGGACGAGAACCGCGCGCTCGCCGCAGCCGGCCTGCGTCAGCTCGCCCGCACGCGCCGGCCGGGCCTGCGCGCCCTCATGCAGTCCGCGCGGTCGACCCGGCCACCGTCGATGCCACGGCGGTCGCCTTCCGGCTCGCGCCGCGGATCAACGCCGCCGGACGGCTGCACCGCCCGGACGTCGCGCTCGACCTGCTGCTCACGGAAGACGCCGACGAGGCCCGGCGCCTGGCCGGAGAGCTCGAGGGCCTGAACCGCGAGCGCCAGGCGGTCGAGGACCGGATGCAGCGCGACGCCGTCGCGCGCATCGAGGCGTGGCCGGAGGCCCAGCGGCGCACGCCGCGGCTACGTGCTCTGGGACGAGGACTGGCACGAGGGCGTGATCGGCATCGTCGCCTCGCGGCTCGTGGAGAGGTTCAACCGGCCGGTCGTGCTGATCGCCGGCACGAGCGACGGCTGGAAGGGCTCCGGCCGGTCGATCTCCGCCTTCGACCTGCACGCGGCGCTCGACGCGTGCTGCGACCATCTCGAGCGGTTCGGCGGCCATCGCGCCGCCGCGGGGCTCTCGATCCGCACCGAGCAGCTCGAGGCGTTCGCCGAGGCGTTCGCGGCGCACGCCGATGGCGTGCTCGCCGACGACGACCTGCGGCACGTGCAGGTCGTCGACGCGATCGTCCCCGCCGCCGCGCTGACCCTCGACCTGGCTCAGGAGCTCGACAGGCTGGCGCCGTTCGGCATGGGGAACCCGGACGTGACGCTGCTCGTCGCCGCGGTCGAGGCCGTCGAGCCCGCGACGGTCGGAGAGGGCAAGCATCTCCGCTTCCGCGTGCGCCAGCACGGCCGCGACGCCGGGAGCGCGATCGCCTTCGGTCTCGGCGCTCAACTGGAACGGCTCAGCGGCGAGGCGCGCTACGACCTCGTCTTCCGGCTCAAGGAGAACCGCTGGAACGGCACCGTCGCGCCGCAACTGGTCGTGCGGCGGCTCTTCGACAGCCCGGCCGGGTACGAGGAGCTGCGGTCGTGGCTCACGGAGCTCTGGCTGTCGGGCGAGCCCTCCTGGACGCCCGAGGCGCGCCGGATCTTCGGCGAGCTCGGGCTCGTCGGCAGGGGCCGCTCCGCCGCGCGGCACCCCAGCGGCAGCTGCTCGAGTCCGAGTCGTTTCGAGCGCTGCTCGCGGACGACGTCGCTCTGCCGCGAGCCGCATAGGCGGCACACTGGCGTGCGGTGTCCTCGCCGACAACGCGGACGCCGTGTGTATCAGCGCACGACGAAGGGCGCTCCGGGCGAGCCCTCAGGCCTGCAGGTGCGCCTCGACGAACCAGAGCTGCTTGTCGAGCGTGCGCGTCGCCTCGGTGAACAGGTCGGACGTTGCGATGTCGCCCGAGCTTCTCCGCCCGGTCGATCGCGCCGCGCATCCGCCGCGGCGCAGACCGCCAGCCGGTCGGCGACGACCTCGAGCGTCTCCGAGCCGTCGATCGCGTCCTCCGGGTACTCGTCGAGCGAGGTCGCCTCGGCGGCCATGCGAACGGTGCCGCGGGCGGCGCCGCCGAGCTGGCCGACGCGCTCGGCGATCTCGTCCACGAGCGGCAGCACGGCGCTCGGCGACGTCGTCGTAGAGCTCGTGCAGCTGGAAGAAATCGGATCCCCGTACGATCCAGTGCGCCTGCTTCGCCTGCGCGTACAGGTCGAAGGCGTCGGCCAGGCGCGCGTTCAGCAGGTCGACGAGCTCGCTGCGGGCGTCCTCGCCGATGTCGATTCGGGTCGCGAACTCGAGCGGTGCCTTCGTGGTGGCCATCGGGCTCCTCCCATGGTGTGCTCGGACCGTGCAGAGAGCACGGTCGGGGCAGAACCGCCCAGGTCGTGCGTACCCCCGCTGTGGTGCGCTCAAACGACGCGACGCGCGGGCCGACGCTGGGTGCGGGCGCTTCGATCGAGGAGGACGATCATGCGCCGAAGCCGCCAGACGAGGATCGTGCGCTGGAAGGCGTATCGCATTTCGGACTCAGCTTCGGCGTCTTCGCGCCGATCCTGGTAGTGGAAACCAGCGAAGTACACTGACCTCATGGCCGTAGTCGACGCCGAACGTCACCACGAGCACCTCGTCAGCGAGCTGATCGCGGCTGTCGAGACCTACAAGCCCGGCGTCGACAAGGAGCTGATCCGCCGCGCGTTCGACTACGCGGAGGAGCGCCATCGCGGCATGACGCGCCGCTCCGGCGAGGAGTTCATCAACCACCCCTGGGGTGTGGCGCAGATCTGCGCCGAGCTCCACCTCGACGAGCAGACGATCGCGGCGGCGCTCCTGCACGACGTCGTCGAGGACACCGATGCGTCGCTCGACGATCTGCGCGCCGAGTTCGGCGACGAGATCGCGCAGCTCGTCGAGGGCGTCACCAAGCTGACGCGGATCTCGTTCTCGTCACGCGAGCAGGCGGAGGCGGAGAACTACCGGAAGATGATCGTCGCGATGGCGCAGGATGTGAGAGTCATTCTCATCAAGCTCGCCGACCGGCTCCACAACATGCGCACGATCGAGTACCTCGGCAAGCAGAAGCAGGTGCAGAAGGCGAAGGAGACGCTCGAGATCTACGCGCCGCTCGCGCACCGGCTGGGCATCCACGCGCTCAAGTGGGAGCTGGAGGATCTCTCGTTCCAGATCCTGCACCCGCGCAAGTACACGGAGATCACCGCGATGGTCGCCGACCGGCGCGCAGACCGCGAGGCCCAGGTCGAGCGCGCGGGCGCGACGCTCGAGGCCGAGCTGGAGAAGGCCGACATCCCGGCCGAGATCATCGGCCGCGCGAAGCACTTCTACTCGATCTACGACAAGATGGCGAAGCAGGGCAAGGAGTTCAACGAGATCTACGACCTCACCGCCATGCGCGTGATCGTCGAGCGCGGCGGGGAGGAGGGCACGCGGGACTGCTACGGCGCCCTGGGTCTCATCCACTCGCTCTGGAAGCCCATGCCGGGGCGGTTCAAGGACTTCGTCGCCATGCCCAAGCTCAACCGCTACCGGTCGTTGCACACGACCGTGATCGGGCCGTCGGGCACACCGCTCGAGATCCAGCTGCGCACGCGCGAGATGCACGAGGAGGCCGAGTACGGCGTCGCCGCCCACTGGCTCTACAAGCGGGGTCGGCGCGGCAAGGCAGACGACGACTGGGTCACCTGGGTGAAGACGCTGATGGACTGGCAATCGGACGAGACCGACCCGTCCGAGTACATGCGCACGCTGCGCACCGACCTGTTCGACGACGAGGTCTACGTGTTCACGCCCAAGGGCGAGGTGAAGACGCTGCCCGCCGGTGCGACGCCCATCGACTTCGCGTACGCGGTGCACACCGACGTCGGTCACCGCACCGTCGGGGCCAAGGTCAACGGCCGCATCGTGCCGCTGCACTACAGGCTCAAGAACGGCGACTTCGTCGAGATCCTCACCTCGAAGTCCGGTCGAGGGCCGTCACGCGACTGGATCAAGCTCGCGGCCTCGTCGCGGGCGCGGAACAAGATCCGCCAGTGGTACAAGCGTGAGACGCGCGGCGAGACCGAGGCCAAGGGCCGCGAGGCGCTCGACCAGGCTCTGAAGGCGCAGAACCTGCCGTACCGGAAGCTGCAGGGGTCGTCCGTGCTCGCCGGCGTGATCCGCGAGCTCGGCTTCAAGAAGGCCGAGGACTTCTACCTCGCGCTCGGCTCGGGCAAGATCGGCGCCGGCCACGTGGTCAACAAGGTGCTCCAGCGCCTGAAGACCGACGAGGTGGCCTCAGAGCCGGCGGTGACGCTCAAGCCCACGCGCGCCCGGCGGACGGTCACAGGCGACCGGCTCGGCATCGTCGTGCCCGGCGTGACGGACGTGCTCGTACGCCTCGCCAAGTGCTGTACGCCCGTGCCCGGCGACGGCATCGTCGGGTACATCTCGCTCGGACGCGGCATCACCATCCATCGCGCCGACTGCCCCAACGTCAAGGCGCTGATGCGCAACCCCGAGCGCTTCACCGAGGTGGAGTGGGAGGGCACCGCGTCGTCGTCCGGCTTCCGCGTCCAGATCGCCGTCGAGGCGTGGGACAGGGCGCGTCTGCTCGAGGACGTCGCCCGCACGTTCGCGGAGCACGGCGCCAACATCGTCTCCTACGGCGGCGCCGTCGAGGACGGCATGGCACGCAACTGGTACACCGCCGAGCTCGGAGACGTGAAGGACCTGCGCTCGCTGCTCACCGCGCTGCGGAACCTGGAAGCCGTGTTCGACGCGTACCGCGTGACACCCAGCTAGCGCTCGCCAGGTCAGGCGTCCGTTGATCGACGTCGGGTCGAAGCCTGACCCGAGGCGTCAGTCCCAGCTGAGCCCGCGCTCGCGCAGCGGCGCGAAGTCCTCGTCCGCGTCCGCCCACTCCTTCATCGACGGTTGCAGCTCGAGGGCACGGCGGAGGCATGCGAGCGCGTCGTCGACCCGGCCGGCCTGCGCCTCGGCGCAGGCGAGGTTGTAGAGCACCCCGGGATTGTCCGGATACTCGCCGAGCGCCGTCTCGAGCTCGTCGGCCATCGCAGCGAAGTCACCGCTCGGCCGGTGACGCTCGGCGGCGAAGTACGCCTCCCACGCCGACGGCGCGTACGGTTCGCCCGACCTTGCCACCGATGGCCAGCACGGACGTGCCCGGCTCCTCCGCTCGCGCGTGCCGCTTCAGCTCGGGGTCGCGTACGAAGACGACGGTGCCGGCGCGTGCGTCGAGCTCCTCGTCGCCGAGCTGGAACGTCGCCCGCCCTGTGAGCACGACGTAGACCTCTTCGTGTTGCAGGCTCGACTCGGTGTGCTCCTCCACGACGTCGTCGCCCGCGTTCGCGGCGACGTAGGCGTTGATGCCGAACGCCTGCACGCCGAGTGTTCGGCGCACCGGCCGCCACTGCAGCGAGCCTGCAACGGTGATCGGCTCGATCTCGTCGAGCGCTCACGCTCGTCCAACTCTCGGTCACCGAGCGACCTTAGCGGGAACGCGCTCGTCCCAGCGGTGTAGGAAGAGCACGTGGGGAGCCGACCACCGGAGGAGCGTGAGCTCGTCGCGCGCGCGAAGCGTGGCGACGCGGCTGCGTACGAGGAGCTCGTGCGAATACACCAGGCCATCGCATTCAGGGTCGCACTCGTCTCCGGCGCGGCTGCGCCGGACGCCGAGGAGGCGGTGCAGGACGCCTTCGTCAAGGCGTACCGCGCACTGGGACGCTTTCGAGACGACGCGCCGTTCCGACCGTGGCTGTTGCAGATCGTGGCGAACGAGGCACGCAACCGGCGGCGCGCGGCCGGCCGGCGGGCGGCGCTCGCCGACCGCGCCGCGGCAGAGCCGACCTCGGGGGACGCGGCTCCGTCCCCCGAGGCGGCGGTACTCTCGGCCGAGCGGAGGCAGGGGCTGCTCGAGGCGCTCGACCGCCTGTCGCGACGACAGACCGCGAGATCCTCTCCTGTCGCTTCCTGCTCGACATGTCCGAGGAGGAGACCGCCACGACCCTCGGCATCCGGCGAGGCACCGTGAAGTCGCGCACGTCCCGCGCGCTGGAGCGTCTCCGCGCCACCGTCGGAGGGGAGGCTGCATGAGCGCCCACGAGCCACACTCGAGCAGGAGCTTCGTGAGCTGTCGGCCGCGCTCGCGTGGCCCGAGGCGCCGGACGTCGCGGCCGTCGTTCGCAGCCGGATCGAGGCGGCGCCTCCACGCGAGCGGCGGCGACCGCGGCGTCATCGGCTGGCGATCGCGCTCGCCGTCCTCGTGGCGGTGGTCGCCGCCACGCTCGCCGTGCCGCAGGCGCGCAGCGCGATCCTGCGCGCCCTCGGGATCGGCAACGTCCGCGTCGAGCTCGTGGACGACCTGCCGCCCACCGCTCCGCGCAGCGACCTCTCGCTCCTGGGCGATCCCGGTGTCGCTCGACGAGGCGCGCGAAGCATTCCCGCACGAGCTCGTCGAGCTCGATCCCGATCTCGGGGTCCCGGATGAGGTGCGCGTCGGCTACGCGCCTGACCGGGTCTCCTTCGTCTGGCTCGGTGACGACGACGTCCGCCTGCTCGTCAGCCAGCTGGCGGGCATGTACGGCGGCGCCAAGTACGTCAAGGTCGCGGGCGGCGCGACAGCGCTCGAGGAGCTCACCATCGACGGTCATCGCGCGCTCTGGATCTCCGGTGACGCGCACGGCTTCGGGCTTGATCGGGCCGACGCGACGTCGACTTCGAGGAGATACGGCTGTCCGGCAACACGCTGCTGGTCGAGGACGGCGAGACGACGCTTCGCATCGAGGGCGACTTCGACCGCGAGCGCGCGTCGCCATCGCCCGCGCTCTTCTCTGACCCTCGATCGAGGGAGTATCCCTCGATCGAGGCGGGGTACCCCGAAAGGGGTCAATCGGTCACTCGATCCAGGGATTGCATCCCCCGTGACCGGGGGACTACGACGTGTTCGGGGGAGGGGAGCCGACGCGCCGCCCGCCTGGAGCTCAGCTTCGGGCGGGCGCGCCCGGCGCCCCAGTTACTTGCGCAGGTGAGGATCCGCTCGCGCGGATCCTCACCGCGCTGAGAGCACGCTGAAGGCGTCCGCTTCGCGGCCGCAGTGCACGCGGGTCGCTTGTGGAGCGATTGGCACGAAGCTGCTCCACGTGCAGGCTCAGAGCTTGCTCGCAATCGCCGCGCCGATGCGGGGTTGTGGATCGAATGCTGCGGTTTCGTCGCAACCGGCGTCGGTTGTGTCCACAGGATGCAGCACGGCGCGGTGGCGACGCTACGGCTCCCAGGTCTCGCCGCCGGTGTCCCAGCCGATGAGCACGTGCGCCGAGACCAGCTCGGCCACGCGTGCCAGGAACGCCGCGTCCGCCTCACCGTCGACCCACAGCTCGCCGACCGGCGTCGCCCTGGAAGACGATGGGAGTCCGGATGCGGCGGGGCTCGTCGGTCTCGCCGGCGGCAGGGCCGAGCGTGAGCTCGCCGCTCGTCGACGAAGGCGATGCCCGCCCAGGAGATGTCGGCTCCTCGGCGAGCAGCTGCACCGTGTGCGCAACGCGTCGTCGGGGTCGTCGCGACCGCTGAGCACGCGGTCGAGCGCGCTCCAGCGCGACACGCGTGCTCATGCTTCGAGATCCTCGCTCTCGAAGCTGCGCACGAGGTCGCGCAGGTCGTCCGGGATCGGCACGGGGCGACGCTCGTCCAGGTCGACGAGCACGAGCGTCTGCGTGGCGGTGGTCATCAGCTCACCGGCGGGCAGCCGGTAGGCGGCGTACTCGTACGTGATGCTCGTACGGCCGATGCGGCTCACGCGGACGAACGCCTCGAGCAGGTCGTCGAACCTGGCCGGCGCGTGGTACTCGACGGTGGACGCGCGCATCACGAACTCCGCCTCGCCGGTGCGCGTCGCCGCACCCAGGTGACGGTGGTACTCGGTGCGCGCGTGGTCGAAGTACGGCAGGTAGCGGCCGTAGTAGACGACACCTTGCGCGTCCGTGTCGGAGAACCAGACGCGTGTGAGCGCCGAGTACTTGAACGGAGGCCGCTCTCCGGTGACGCGGCCGAGCTCGAGCGGATCGCCCACGTCGACGATCCTAGCCGAGCGCCGTCTGCCGATGACGCGTCGTGAGAGTGCCGCGCATGGAGCCCGTCTCGGCCCACATGAGTCGCGACCTGCTGGTCGTCGCGGCCGGCGACGCGCTCGGCGACGTCGTCGGGCGCATGGCCGAGCGGAACGTCGGCGCCGTGCTCGTGCTCGACGGCGAGCGCCTGGTCGGCATCCTCACGGAGCGCGACGTGCTCCGCGTCGTCGCCGACGCGATCGATCTCGGCACGGCGGTCTCGACGCGGATGACGCATGCGCCCGAGACGATCGAGTCGTCCGATTCGGTCGAGCATGCGGCCGTGCTGATGATCCACGGCGGCTTCCGGCACCTGCCGGTGGTGGAGGAGGGCAGCGCAGTCGGGATCCTCTCGATCCGCGACCTCGTCCGCGTGGCACTCGTCGACACGGCCCCACGCGGCGCGTAGAGCCCGAAGAGCGCCGGTCGTGTCCGACTGTCGGTCGGCACGAGCTCTAGGCCCGGATCAGCGCGAGCACCTCGTCGCGGCGGCGCTCCATCTGCTCCGCGGAGAGCGCCTCGAGATTGAGCCGCAGCAGCGGCTCGGTGTTCGACGGGCGCACGTTGAAATGCCAGTCGTCGAAGTCGACGGAGACGCCGTCGAGGTGGGAGATCCGGCCTCCCTGTGCCGTGTAGCGCTCCTTGATCTCCTGCAGCTTCAGCGGCACGTCGGCGACCGGCGTGTTGATCTCGCCGGTGATGAAGTACCGCTCGCGGTACGGCGCGAGGAGCTCGGACAGCGGCACGCCCTTCTTGGAGAGGAGCTCGAGCATGACCAGGAACGGCACCACGCCGGTGTCGGCCTGAGAGAAGTCGCGGAAGTAGTAGTGCGCCGACACCTCGCCCGCGAAGGCGGCGTCGTCCTTCCGCATGCGGTGCTTGATGAACGCGTGCCCGACGCGGTTCACGAGCGCGACGCCGCCGGCTGCCTCGATCGCCCGTGGCACCGCCCAGCTCGCTCGCACGTCGTAGATCACCTTCGCGCCGGGCTCCTTCTCGAGCACCGCCTCGGCCAGGAGCGCGGTCACGAAGTCACCGGGCACGAACTCGCCGGTGTCGTCGACGAAGAAGCACCGGTCGGCGTCGCCGTCGTACGCGACACCCAGATCGGCTCCCTCGGCCCGTGTGCGCTCGATGATGAAGGCACGGTTCTCGGGCTTGAGCGGGTTCGGCTCGTGGTGTGGGAACGAGCCGTCGGGCTCGAAGTTGCATGCGACCACGTCGAGCTGAGGCAGGCGCTCGAGCACCGGGGAGAGCATCACGCCCGCCATGCCGTTGGCCGCGTCGATCGCGACCTTGAGCGGGCGGATGGCGTCGGGGTCGACGAAGGAGAGCACCTTGTCGACGAAGCCGGGCCACACGTCGAGCGCGGTCACGTCGCCCCGCCGCGCAGCAGGCCCGAAGCCCGCAACGGCCCGGCGTCGCACGTCGTCCAGGCCGGAGTCGCCGCCGACGGGGAGCGCTCCGCGTCGGACGATCTTCATGCCCGTGTACTCCCTCGGGTTGTGCGAGGCGGTGACGCAGATGCCGCCGTCCAGCCCGAGGTCGCCGACCGCGTAGTAGACCATCTCCGTGCCCGACCATCCCGAGGTCACGCACGTCCGCTCCCCCGTCGGCGACGCCCTCGATCACGGCCGCCGCCATGCGTCGGGGCGGCGAGCCGCATGTCGCGTCCCGACCGCGACCGACGCGGGGCTCGAACTGCTCGACGTACGCTCGTCCGACCCGGTAGGCGCCGTCCTCGTCGATCTCGGTCGGGTGGATCCCGCGGATGTCGTACGCCTTGAACACCTTCGGGTCGAGCACGTGCCCCATCGTAGGGAACGGTGCGCGCACGGGCGGCGTAGAGGCGGCCGGCTCCACAGGAGCGTGCGCCTCAACAGGCGTTGCGGTCCAGCACCCCTGGTCCGGTCACGGGCTCGCGAGGAGCTCCCGGATCGCCTGGCTCGAACTGCTCGTCCGGCGACTCCGAGATCACCGTGGCGGCACGCTCGAACCGGTCGAGCGCGGCCCGCAGCGGCTCAGCACGCAGCGTTCCTTCGCCGTAGGGCAGGTGCTTCGTCTCGTTGCGGTTCGCGTACGCGATGTCGGAGAAGTGGATGTGGAACGGCGCCCCTTCCTCGAGCACGTCGTCCGCCGCGGCGAGAGCGGTCTCGAACAGCTCCGGCTCCAGGTACGCACCGTCGCTCGTCGCGTGCATGTGCGCGAAGTCGAGCACCGGTCGCACCCAGCCCAGCCGGCGCGCTATCTCGACCACGTCGTCCACCGAGCCGAGGTCGCGGACGCGGCCCATCACCTCGACGCCGAACGGCACGGCTCGGTCCTTGCCCTCGAGACGCTCGCGGAGCGTGCCGAGCTGCTCGACCACCGCGTCGATCGCACGCCTCCCGCGGGCGACCGAGCAGGAAGCCCGGGTGGAAGACGACCAGCTCGGCGCCGCACGCAGCCGCGATCCCGGCACTGCGGTCGAGCGCGCCGACGGCCGACGAGAACTTCCGGCCCGAGGTCTCCAGGTGCCCCATGAAGCCGAACAGCGGCGCGTGCACGGAGAGCGCGACGTCGTGCTCGCGCGCCACCTCGCCCAGCCGCTCGGCCCACGGGTAGTCCATCCAGAAGCCGCTCTCGAAGTCGATCTCGCACGCGTCGTACCCGCGGTCGACGAGCAGTCCGACGGCCTCCTCCGGAGTCTCGCGCGACGGCACCCGGGCCACGCCGACGCGAATGCGTCCCATGCCGGCGACTCTACTCTGCGCAAGGTGGGGATCCGCCGAGCGGATCCCCACCGCGCGTACACCCTGAAGGCGTCCGCTTCGCGGCCGCAATGCCACTTGTGCAGCGTCCGCGTCGTCGTCTCGCGTGTATCGCCGGACCGCGGCCGTCGGCAAAGTCGGAAACCTGCCGAGTGCGATCTCCATCGTTTTGCAGGGGAAACGGTGTCGTCCGACGTGGTCCGTACGCTGGCAGCCAGATGGAACGCCCGACGCGAATCGACCTTCTCGAGCTCGACATCGACCTGCGGCTCACCGACCTGTGGCGCGAGGCTGCCGACGTGAGCGAGTGGAATCTCGAGGTCGTCGCCGCCTTCATGCGCGCGGCCTACGGCAAGGGGTACTGCGACGCGCTCACCGAGGAGTCGCCGGGCTCGCTCTGCGAGGAGCACGGCTACGAGGTGCCCGACCGGCGCCGCGAGCCCGTGCGCCGCGCCGCCTAGGACGATGCGGGCGAGCGCGGCGCATCCGCGGGTCGCGGCAACGCCACGCACCCGGCCCGTGTGACGCAGCCTGCTCAGGACGAGATGTTCACCGCAGGACGTGTACGTCGTGAGGTCATCGTCGGACATGTGCAGATTGATCGCGTAGGTCCCGCTCGTGAGGGTGTCCAGCGGGACATCGACGGTCGTCTCCGAGGCGCCGTCGGTGACGTTCGGGAGCCCGTACGCAGGCTCAGGGGTCAGGTCGTCGCAGGTGCCCTCGTGGATGTGGGCAGGCTGCGACTCGCGAGACCGGATCGCCGTCGATCTCGACGACGACGCGGGTCTGCTCTCCCGTCGGCGGTGAGCGTCGCGGTGCCGGACTGGCCGGAGCCTGCGCTCTCGCTCAACGTCGACCGTGACTTCGTCGCCACCGGCCTCGTCGTCGTCGCTGCCACAGCCGGCGAGCGCAACATGCCGCCAGCGCGATCGCGATCGCCGCGGTCAGCACCGGGATCACACGCATCGTGAACCTCCTCCTGTCGGTTTTCGGTGTGCGCCCGCCTATCCGCTCGGGACGACGACGCACCCCCACTCGTCCGTTCGCGCGCAGCGAGCGATCGGATCGCGGCGCACGCGTCGCGCGTCGGTCGCGCTCCCGGAATAACCGTTCGGCAAGGCCCGGTGCCACCATCGCGGTCTAGACTTCAGCTGTGGCCAGGAGCAGGCTCTCCGGCACGCCTCGTCATCGCGCTTGTCGATCGCGGCGGTGCTCGCCGTGTTCCTGCTGTACACGTCGATCGCCGGCGGCGGCACGCCGTCGCTCGCTCCGAGCGAGCTCGCCGGCCGCGATCGGCGAGGTCTCCGTCGCCGGGCGCGTCGTCGGGCCCGTCAGCGGTGACGCGCACGCAGGCGGTCTTCGCTTCAAGCGTGCGCGACATCCAGGGGTCGAGCAAGACGACCGTGCCGGTCGTCTACACGGGCTCGGTCCCCGACCTGTTCCGCGCCGGACGCGACGTCGCCATCAAGGGGCGGCTTCGCAACGGCGTCTTCGTCGCCACGCCGGGCACGATGATCACGAAGTGCCCCTCGAAGTACACGGCGTCCGAGACCGCGACCTAGCCGATGCCGGAGCTCGGCAGCGCCGCGCTGCTCGTCACTCTCGGCCTGGCGGCGTACGCACTCCTCGCCGGCGCCTACGCCGCGTCGACCCACCGGCGCCGGCTCGCCGACTCCGCCGCGCAACGCGCTCGTCGCGTCGTTCTTCTCGACGCTCGTCGCGGCAGTCGTTCTCGCCGCCGCGTTCGTCCGCGACGACTTCTCGCTCCGCTACGTCCAGGAGCACTCGAGCAGGGCGCTGCCGACGCCGTACAAGCTCTCGGCCTTCTGGGGCGGGCAGGAGGGCTCGCTGCTTCTCTGGCTGCTCGTCCTGACCGCGTACGCGGCGCTCGCGGTCTGGATCAACCGGCGCCGGGCAGCCGACCTCGTGCTCTGGGTGACACCCGTTCTGGGCGGTCTCGTTCTCGCCTTCGCCTGGCTGCTGACCGCGGTCTCGAGCCCGTTCGCGACGATCGCCGCGCCGCCGGACGGGCTCGGGCTCAACCCGAGCCTGCAGAACCCGTACATGGTCAGCCACCCGCCGATGCTGTACCTCGGCTACGTCGGTCTCGCGGTGCCGTGGGCGTTCGCGATGGGCGCTCTGCTCGCGGGGCGGGCCGACGAGCGCTGGATCGTCGCCACGCGCCGCTGGACGCTCGTGGCCTGGGCGGCGCTCGGCATCGGACAGCTCCTCGGCGCCCACTGGGCGTACGTCGAGGTCGGGTGGGGCGGCTACTACGCGTGGGATCCCGTCGAGAACGCGGCGCTGATGCCCTGGCTCGCCGCCACCGCGTTCCTGCACTCGGTGATGATCCAGGAGAAGCGCGGGATGCTGAAGGTCTGGAACGTCGTGCTCGTCTCGCTCGCGTTCTGCCTCTCGCTGTTCGGCACCTTCCTGACCCGCTCGGGAGTGGTCAACTCGATCCACTCGTTCACGCAGAGCTCGATCGGGCCGTGGTTCCTCTCGTTCATCATCATCGCCGTCGCCGTCTCGATCGGCCCTCCTCATCTGGCGGCTGCCGCTGCTCCGGTCGCGCACGAAGCTCGAGTCGCTCGTCTCGCGCGAGGCGACCTTCCTCTACAACAACCTGCTCCTCGTCGCGCTGTGCCTGACGATCCTCTGGGGCGTCGCGTGGCCGATCCTCTCCGAGGCGGTGCGCGGCGAGTCGGTCGTGGTGGGGCGGCCGTACTACGACTTCTTCCTGCGCATCTTCGGGCTGCCGCTCCTGCTGTTGATGGGGATCGGGCCGCTCGTCGCGTGGCGGCGTGCGTCGCTGCGCGGCCTCGGACGGATGTTCGCCGGGCCGGCCGTCGTTCGCGCTCGCGGTCGGCGTCGTGCTCCTCGTGCTCGGTGCCGGGTCGTCGATCCCGGGGCTCGTCGCGTACACGTTCGCATCGTTCGTGATCGCCACGATCGCGATCGAGTTCTGGCGCGGCACGACGGCGCGGAGGGCGCTCTCCGGCGAGGGGTGGCCGTCCGCGTTCGCCTCGCTGGTGTCGCGCAACCGCAGGCGCTACGGGGGGTACGTCGTGCACTTCGCCATCGTGCTGCTCGCGATCGGCGTTGCCGGCTCGAGCGCGTACGACAGCGTCGTGGAGGGACGCCTCGCGAAGCGGTGAGTCGCTCGCCGTGAGCGGCTACACGCTCACCTACCAACGGCTCGTCGAGCGCGACACGAGCAACGCGACCGAGGTGCGCGCGCTGCTCGCGGTGCGGCGCGGTGACGACGACGTCGGCGTCGTCGAGGCGGGGAAGAACGCGTACAGCGTCGAGCAGCAGGTCTCGAACGAGGTCGGGATCCGCACCGACTACCTGCGCGGCCGAGGACCTGTTCGTGATCGCCGAGCAGGTGAACGACGACGGCTCCGTGTACTTCCGCGTGTTCGTCAAGCCGCTCGTCAACCTCATCTGGCTGGCGGGGATCGTCTTCGTGGGCGGCTCGCTGATCGCGCTGTGGCCCGACGCACGCGAGGAGCGCAGGCTCGCGGCCAGGTACGCGGACGCGGGAGCGCCGGCCGGGGCGTCACCCGGACGGTGACCCTCGCGCTCGTCCTCGCGGCGCTCGTCGCCGTGGCAGCCGTGCTCGTGGTTGCGCTCCCGTTCCTGCGCGAGCCGTCACCGGTCACGCGACGTCGTCGGCGAGCCGGGGGTCGCCGAGCGGCGCCGGCTCGAGCTCGCGGAGACGCGTGACCGTGCGCTGGCGGCGCTTGCAGGAGCTGGAGACCGACCACCGGGCGGGCCGGGTCGACGACGAGGACTACCGCGCGCTCGTCGGGCCTCTGCGACGCGAGGCCGCCCAGGCGCTGCGGGCGCTCGACGACGAGCAGGAGCAGCCGACGCCATCGTGAAGATGTCGCGCATGGAGCGTCGACTTCCGCTCCTCGTCCTGCTGGCCGTGGTCCTGCTCGCTGCAGCCCCCGCGGCGAGCGACCCTGGCGACGACAAGGCGCGGGTCGACGAGCGGCTCGGCGACGCGAGAGATCGCCTCGAGGGAGCCGAGCACCAGGAGGGCGTGCTCACCGAGGAGCTGTCGACGCTCACGGCGCAGGCGCGGGCGGCCGCGACTGCCGCCGCGGCGGAGCAGGAGCGCCTGGACAGTCGTCGAGGCCGAGCTCGCCGCGAAGCAGGCCGAGCGGCGGCTGATCGAGGCCAGGCTCGACGCGCCTCGTCGCGAGGCTCGGACACGCTCCGTCGCGAGGAGGCCGCCGCGCTCGACCGGCTCGAGCTGCGCGTGCGCGAGATCTACATGGCGGACGATCCCGATGCTCGTGGCCGTTCGTGCTCGGCGCCACGTCGTTCACGGATCTGGTCGACAACGTCGAGCTGCTGAGCCGCATCGGCCGTCAGGACGAGCGGATCGCGAGCCGCGGTGACGACGGCGCGGTCGCGGACGGCAGCCACCACCGCGCGAGTCCGCGATGCGCACGCGGAGGCGCTTGACGAACGAGCGCGCAGGTCGCCGAGCGGGTCGCGGAGCAGCGCGCGGTGCGAGACCGGCTGGCCGCCTCCCGTGACGCAGCGACGGCGGCCGAGAGCGCCAAGGAGGCCGCGCTCGGGGAGATACGCGAGACGGAGTCGGCTCTCGCCGAGGAGATCGAGGCGCTCGAGGCGGAGAGCGCGGCGCTCGCGGCGACGATCCGCGCCGCCGGCAGCGTCTCCACGGGCGCGCCTTCCGCGGCAGGGCTCGTCTGGCCGGTCTCCGGCCCGGTGACGAGCGGCTTCGGCCCACGCTGGGGCCGCATGCACGAGGGCATCGACATCGCCGTCCCGGAAGGCACGTCCGTCGGCGCGGCCGCTGCCGGCGTCGTCATCTACGCAGGCTGGCTCGGTGGCTACGGGAACCTCGTCGTGGTCGACCACGGCGGCGGTCTCTCGACCGCCTACGCTCACAACTCGGGCTTCGTCGCGTCGGTCGGCGACAGCGTCTCCCAGGGCGAGGTGATCGCGTACAGCGGCAACACGGGGAACTCGAGCGGCCCGCACGTGCACTTCGAGGTGCGGGTCAACGGCAGCGCGGTCGACCCGCTCGGGTACCTGTAGCCGCGCGGCGGCCGGGTACCTGCCTACCCGGCGCCGATGACGGCCGGCAGGTCGGCCGAGACGACGATGTGCAGGTCGGGCAGCGCCCGCCACCGCTCGTCCAGACCGAGCCCGTAGCCGGCGAACAGCTCGTCGGGGACGGTGAAGCCGATCCACTCGAGCGGCACGTCGTCGACCAGGCGCCGGTGCGGACGGTCGAGCAGCGTCACGGCTGCGAGGCTCGCCGGCCCGCGCAGCGACAGCGTGCGCACGAGGTACCCGAGCGTCAGCCCGGTGTCGACGATGTCCTCGACGAGGATCACGTCGCGGCCCTCGATCGGCCGGTCGAGGTCCTTGAGCAGGCGCACCGCGTCGCCGGCGTTGCGACCGGTGTAGGGGGCGAGCTCGATCGACGTCGATCTCGTGGTGCACGCCCAGCGCCCGGGAGAGGTCGACGAGGAACACCGCGCTCGACTTCAGCGGCGCGACGAGGATCGGGTCACGGCCCGCGCAGTAGGCGCCGATCTCACGTCCCAGCTCGGCGACGCGGGCGGCGATCTCGTCACGGGTGAGGTAGACCTCGCCGATCGGGTGGCCGTCCGTGCGGAGGGGCTCGACGGCCGTCACGACGGACGCTGTCACCCCGCGCCGGGGCGTGACATCGCCGCCTCTGCGTCGCAAGCGACGGCCGCGCCACTACGAGGCCAGCCTCAGCCGGTGGCGCTGTGCGAGCCGCTCGATGTCGCGGCGGTAGAACAGCTTGACGCGGACGTCCGGGTAGAGGCGCTGCACCTCGCGGAGCTTGCGGTTCTTCCTGGTCACGAGCGACTGCTTCATCACCGTCACCTCGACGTAGAGCTCCTGCTCCGGCAGGTAGAAGTCCGGCGTGAACGCGCTCGTGACGCGACCCTGCCGCGTCGCGCTCGAGCACGAACGAGTGCGGCTCGTACTCCCAGGGGACGCCGTAGTAGTCCAGGATCTTGGCGCACTCCAACTCCACCTCGTGAGCGAACCGAGGGGGCTCGGTGCCGCGGTATGCCTGGAAGTGGTGGGGCTTCTGCGGCTCGACCCGCACCATCGCAAGGCTAGAGACAGCCTCGGACGGTGCTCTCCGCCGTCGATCCGGCGCCGCTCGGCGGTGACGGTCACTGCGGAGCGGTCTAGATTCCCCTGCATATGGGCACGTAGACTGGCATCGTGTCGGAGCAGCCCTTCCGGATCGCGCACATCTCCGATCTCCACTGCGGAGGGCCGTACTTCGAGCCGAACCTGCTCGAGCGGGCGATCAGCGAGGTCAACGAGCTGCGCCCCGACGTCGTCGTCTGCACGGGCGACCTGACGACGTTCGGCTTCAAGCACGAGTACCAGGTCGCGCGCGAGTACCTCGACCGGCTCGACTGCGACACGCTCGTCGTCGTGCCCGGGAACCACGACTCGCGCAACGTCGGGTACGTCCACTTCGAGGAGCTCTTCGGTGAGCGCAACTCGGTGCTGCGCACCGGCGGCGTGGCGATCGTCGCGGTCGACTCGACGGAGCCCGACCTCGACCACGGCCAGATCGGCCGCGGCCGCTACCCGTGGATCGAGCAGCAGTTCTCGGAGGAGCCGTCCGACCTGCGCATCTTCGTGCTCCACCACCACCTGCTGCCCGGTGCCCGGTACCGGGCGGGAGCGGAACGTCGTCTACGACGCCGGCGACGCCATCGAGTGCCTGCTGCGCGCCCGCGTCCACCTCGTGCTCTCCGGGCACAAGCACGTGCCGTACGCGTGGCGTCTCGAGAACCTCTTCGTCGTCAACACGGGAACGGTGTCCTCGCTGCGCCTCCGTGGCAACACGCGGCCCTGTTACAACGTGATCGAGGTCACCGGCCCGCACGTCGACATCTGGCGGCGGCACCCGTTCCACGGTCAGGAGCGCATCATCCAGTTCTCGGTCGACACGTACGAGTACGAGAAGTACACGGGCCGGATCGAGCGGGAGGTGACGACACGGCCGTGAGACGCGTTCTCGTCCTCGATCGACGGCGAGCACTACCCGCCGGTCGTCCGCGACGCCCTCGAGGCGCTGCCCGACCTCGTCGTCGCCGCGGTGCTCGTCGGCGGCACCGAGAAGCTGCGCGGCGGCGAGGGCTACGGGGTGCCGCTGCGCGAGAGCGTCGAGGGCGCACTCGAGGAGCTTCGCCCGGACGCCGTCGTCGACCTGTCCGACGAGCCCGTGCTCGGCCCCGTCGAGCGCATGCGGCTCGCCAGCCGCGTGCTCGCGCTCGGCGTCCCGTACGAAGGCGCCGGACTTCCGCTTCGAGCCACCGGTCTTCGCGCCGGTCGAGACGCCGTCGCTCGCGGTCGTCGGTACCGGCAAGCGAGTCGGGAAGACGGCGGTCACGGGGTACCTGGCGCGTCTCACGTCCCGCACGCGCCGCGTCGTCGTGGTCGCCATGGGGCGGGGCGGGCCGCCGGAGCCCGAGGTGATCCGGGTGCCGCCGACCGTGGAGACGCTCCTCGCGCTCTCGGACGCCGGGCCGCCACGCCGCCTCCGACCATCTGGAGACGGCGGCGCTGGCAGGTGTGGACACGGTCGGCTGCCGACGCTGCGGCGGCGGGCTGGCAGGCGCCGTGGCCATCTCGAACGTGCTCGAGGGCGCCCGCCTGGCGGCCTCGCTCGAGCCCGACCTGGTGCTCTTCGACGGCAGCGGCGCCGCGCTGCCACCCGTGGCCGCAGGCCGCCGTGTGCTCGTCGTCGGCGCGCACCAGGACGTCGAGCGTCGCCACCGGCTACCTCAACACCTACCGCGCGCTGATCGCCGACCTCGTCGTCGTCACGATGGCCGAGGAGGAGACACGCCATGCCGAGCTCGCCGCGGCGCTGCGCCAGGTGACGAAGCCGGGCGTGCCCGTGATCCGCACGACGCTGCGCCCCGTGCCCGCCGAGCCCATCGCAGGCGAGCGGGTCGCGTTCTTCGGCACCGCGCCGGCCATCGCGCAGCGCCGCATCGCGACGGTGCTGGCCGACAGGCACGGCGCCCACGTCGTCCACGTCTCGGGCGCGCTCTCCGATCGCAGCCGCCTGCGCGAGGAGCTCGCCACGCTCGACGCCGAGACGTTCGTCGTCGAGCTCAAGGCCGCCGCGGTGGACGTCGTCGCCGCGGAGGCGCAGCGCCGGGGTGCGCGGATCGTGCTCGCCGCGAACGAGGTCGTGCCGCTCCCGGGCGAGCCCGACCTCGATGCCGAGCTCGAGCGGCTCGCCGCCGAGGCGATTGCGCTCGAAAGGGTGCTGGCGTGAGGAACCCGCCGGTAGGGCCGTGCGGCCAGCGAGCGCAGGTACCTGGCGCCGCTCCCGCTCGGCGGCGACGACGGGCCGCCGTGGTCGAAGGGCCTCATGGCGCGAGCGCTCGTGGCGACGGGTCTCGCGCCGACGCGCGCCTACGAGCTCGCGCGCCGGGCCGACGCCGACCTGCTGCTCCGTGGCGCCGACCGGCTCGATCTCGACCGGCTCGCGGAGCTCGCCGTCGAGGTGCTCGGGGAGGCCGACGGGGGACGGACGATGCGCCGCCTGCGCCGGCTGCAGGCGCTGCAGCATCTCGACACGCCGATCGTCGTCCTCGTCGGTGGCGCGACGGGCACCGGCAAGTCGACCCTCGCCACCGAGGTCGCGCATCGCCTCGGCATCACGCGGGTCGCCTCGACCGACTTCATCCGGCAGACGATGCGCGCCTTCTTCTCGTCGCGACTTCATGCCCTCCGTCCACTACTCGAGCTTCGAGGCCGCGCTCGGGCTCACGAAGGCGGAGGAGGACGAGACGGGTGACGCCGGCGCTGCTCGGGTTCCTCGACCAGACGCGCAACGTGCTCGTCGGCGTGGAGGCGGCGATCGACCGCGCGCTCGCCGAAGGCTGGTCGATGGTGCTCGAGGGCGTGCATCTCGTGCCGGGCATGCTGCGTGCCGACTGGGAGCACGCGCTCGTCGTCCAGTGCGTGATCGCGATCTCGGACGAGGACGTCGCACCGCAGCCACTTCTGGGTGCGCGACCACGCAACCGACGGCCTGCGACCGCTGGAGAAGTACCTCGAGGGCATGCCCGAGATCCGCCTCATCCAGGACGCGCTCGTCGAGCGGGCGCAGCGCTTCGACGTGCCCGTGATCGAGAACACGAGCGTCGACGAGGCGATCGGCGCGGTGCTCGATCTCGTGCTCTCGCAGGCCGAGCGGCTCGGCCGGCGTCGCGCACGAGCTGATCCTCGTCGAGGGCGGCAGGCCGAGGTACACTGGCCTCATGGTGACCCGGGACGACGTCGTCGAGGCGCTGCACGGTGTCGAGGATCCCGAGCTCGGCATGGACATCGTCGAGCTCGGTCTCTTCTACGAGGCCGAGATCGACGGCCCGCACGTGAAGATGATCCACTCGCTCACCTCGATGGGGTGCCCCGCGGGGCCGATGATCCAGGAGGGCATCCACGACGCCGTCGCCGAGCTGCCGGGGGTGGACACGGTCGACGTCGAGCTGACGTTCGACCCTCCCTGGACGCCCGACCGCATGTCGGACGACGCCAAGTTCATCCTCGGCTTCGGCTGAGTACGCGCGAGCAGCCTGCCCGAAGGACGCGCGCTCCAGCGTCCGCGCTGCCGGTGCATGTCGCGATCTCGGCGCTTCAGCCGGGCCAACCGGCGAGCACGATCTTGCCGAGCTGCTCGCCCGCCTCGAGGCGCTCGTGAGCGGCTCGCGTCTCGGCGAGCGGGAACACCTGGTCGACGTGCACGCGCGCGCGTCCGGTGCGAACGAGGTCGTAGGCGCCGAGGAAGTCCTCGCGGCGTGCCCATGGTCGAGCCGAACACCGTGAGCTGCTTCCACCAGAACCGGTGCAGCGCCGCCGGCGGGTTGGGGCCGCTCGTCGCGCCGCACACGGTCACCCGCCCGGCGGGCCTGACCGCGGCCAGGGAGCGTGCCCAGGTCGCGTCGCCCACCGTCTCCACGACGACGTGCGACGCCCTTGCCTGTCGCCTCCTTGACGGCCGCCACGACGTCGCCGTCGGCGTGGTTGACAGCCACGTCGGCGCCCCAGGCGCGCGCCTGCTCGAGCTTCCACTCGCTCCCGGAGGTGACGATCGTCCGCGCGCCGAGTGCGCGGGAGATCTCGAACGCGGCAGTCGCGACACCACCGCCGATGCCCCAGATGAGCACCCACTCGCCCTCCTGCAGCCCCGCCTTCGTGACGAGCATGCGGTAGGCCGTCTCGTACACGAGCGGGAACGCCGCCGCCTCCTCGAACGAGAGAGCGTCGTCGAGCGCGAACACCTGCTCCGCGGCGATCGCGATCAGCTCGCAGTGCGTGCCGTCGGTGTGCTCGCCGACGACGTTGATCGTGTCGCCGTGCTCCAGCACCGGGGTTGATCACGACGCGGTCGCCGGTCGAGAGACCGGTCACGCCGTCGCCCAGCGCCGCGACGACACCGGCCCCGTCCGCACCCAGGATGCGCGGCTTCGGCACCGAGGGGAGCCCCTTGCGCACCCACACGTCGAGGTGGTTGAGCGAGGCGGCTCGCAGCTCGACGAGCACCTCGCCCGGGCCGGGTGCCGGATCCGGGACGTCCTCGTAGCGGAGCACCTCCGGCCCGCCGTCCTCGTGGATGCGGATCGCCTTCACCGTAGGATCCTCTCATGACAGCTCGAGAGCTCGCGGACCACGCCGCGGAGCTCGGAATCGACGTGATCGGGGCCGCGCCGGCCGCTCCCTACGAGGAGACGGAGCGCCACATCCGGGAACGGCGCGCTCGCGGCCTGTTCGCGGACATGCGCTTCACGATGGCCCAGCCCGACGTCTCGTGTCATCCGGAGCTGCTGCTCGAGGGTGCGCGCTCGGTGATCTCCGCCGCGCTCTGCTACTGGGAGCCCGATCCGCCCGACCGTCGCCGGCCGCGGCCGGTTGCCGCGCTACACGTGGCGTGACGCGTACGCCGCGCTCCGTGACGCTCGACACGCTCGGGCGACGGCTGGGAGGCGCGTATCGCGTGCTCGTCGACGAGAACGATCACGTCGACCGCGAGGCGGCGGCGCGTGCGGGTGTCGGCTTCTACGGGAAGAACACGCTGCTCATCACCCGCACGCACGGCTCCTGGGTCGTGCTCGGCACGCTGGTCACCGATCAGGCGGTCGAGCCGACGCCCCCGCTCGAGCTCGACTGCGGGCAGTGCCGCCTCTGCATCGACGCGTGCCCGACAGGCGCGCTCGACGAGCCCGGCGTGCTCGACGCGACCCGCTGCCTCTCCTACTGGACGCAGGCACCCGCGCCGATCCCGGAGCCGTACCGCGAGGAGCTCGGCGCGATGGTCTACGGCTGCGACATCTGTCAGGACGTGTGCCCGTGGAACCGCGGCGTCGAGAAGCGGCGCGCGGCGCGACGGAGCCGTGGAAGGCGAGCCGTTCGTGTCGCTGCGCGACTGGCTGGAGGGAGACGGCGTCGCGTTGCGCGACACGTACCGCCGGCTCTACGTCCCGCGCAACGACCCCCGCTGGCTACGACGAAATGCGCTCGTCGCGCTCGGGAACGTCGGCGGCGCCGAGGACGTCTCCGCGGCGGCGCCGTACCTCGACGGCGACGACGAGATGCTGCGCGAGACCGCCGACTGGGCGCTCGCACGCATGGCCGAGCGGGGCGTGCGAACGGGCGTCGGCGAGGGGCACGCGTGAGCGACGTCGACCGGCTCGCGGTCCTCGCGCACGAGCTGCGCAGCCCGATCGCCGCGCTGATGGCGATCGAGGAGACGCTGCGGGCGGCCGGTGCCGGCATCTCGGCGGCGGAGCTGCGCCGGATGCTCCAGCTCGCCGTCGCGGCCGGCCGCGACATGGAACGGCTGCTTGCCGACCCGGAGCTCTTCTCCGTCGAGCGGCGACCCGTCGACCTCGCGGTGCTGCTCGAGGGTCTGCGCGGCGACCGGGTCGACATCGACGTCCGCCGCGGGCTCGTCGTCAGCGCCGACGCCGGCCGGCTGCGGCAAGCGCTCGCCAACCTCGTCGCGAACGGGCTGCGGCACGCCGATCGCGTGACCGTCACCGCCGGCGGCCGCGGAAGGGGAGACCTGGATCGCCGTCGCGGACGACGGCCCCGGCGTCGCGCGCCGGTCTCGACCCGTTCGCGGCGGGCGTGAGCGGTGTCGGCTCGACGGGTCTCGGGCTCTACGTCGCGCGTGCCGTCGCGGAGGCGCACGGCGGCCGGCTCGAGCTCACGTCGGCGCCCGGAGAGGGCGCGACCTTCACGCTGGCTCTACCGCACGACGTCGGCGCGCGCGACTGAGCCCGAGCTCGCCCTCGAGCTCGCGCGCCCGCCGCGCGATGACGCGCCGCATCGCGGCAGGCTCGAGCATCACGGATTCGCCGCGATCGGCCAGCACCTCGGACAGGAGCCACTCCCGCGTCTTGAACGAGAGGTCGGAGACCGCGGAGCGGTCGGTGAGCGGATGTGCGCCGCGCTCGATCTTCCAGCGGGCGATCAGCCGGCGAGTGCCAGACGCGGGCGACGTGCAGCTCCGACAGGTAGTTCGGATCGAAGCCTTCCCGCGCCTCGAAGCGCTCGTCGGTGAGCTTCGCCGACCGCATCCGGTCGAGGCGGTACGTGCGCGGGCCGTCGACCGTGCGATCCCACGTGTGCACACGCCAGACGGGCAGCTCCCGCTCGAACGAGTACGTCTCGACGAGCCGCGTCGCCGGCGTCTCCTCGCCTTCCTTCAGGTACTCGATCTCGACGACCCGCCGCTTGTCGGCGCCGTTCGAGAGGGTCTTCACGAGCGCCTCCTCGTCGCCGGAGACGCGTGGCTCCGGGGTCTGGGCGAGCTCGAAGCGGCCGAACGTCTCCTCCAGCTTGCGCCGCACGCGATCGAGCGGCGTATGCGCCTCGGCGGCGATCGTCGGCCCGACGTACTCGATCGCGAGCCGGATCGCGCGTGCCTCGAGCGGTGTCAGCTTCGGCGACCTGCGGAACACGTCTCCGTACAGCTCCTTGTCGACGCGCACGGTGCCCGAGTCCTCGTCGATCTCGGCGTAGACCGTGTAGCAGCCACCGCCGAAGTTGACGAGGTTGAGCAGCGAGAGATGGTCCTGGAGCTCTTCGCGCGGGATCGAGAAGCGCTGCGCGAGCTCGTCCGCGTCGAGGCGCGCGTTCTTGCCGTCACCGCACGAGTCGAGCAGGTGCGCGAGCAGCGACTGCAGCACGCCGAAGCGCTCGGGTGCGACCGGGCCGACGGGCCGCTCGACGACCTGCCGGCGCGTATCGACGCGTCGCTCGCGGGCCGAGCTCGGGCGGCTCGCCCTCGTGGCGCTCCCGCAGGTTGGCGAGCGCGGCGGCGACCTCGTTGCGAAGCTCCTCGGGCTCGAGCGGGACGGCGCGGCCGTTCTGGCGCAGGATCCAGCCGACGAGCGGCTCCGGCCGGGAGTACTCCGTCTCGAAGACCCCGTCCTCGAGCGTGCCCGCATCGGACAGGGTGCGATGCACCCACCAGGCGGTGTCGCCCTGCACGGCGATCCGTGCTCGTCCGACCGGCTCACCGACCTGCCACGGGCGCGGCACGCGGTGCGCCTCGACGTCGAAGTCCGCCGGCAGCCGGAAGTCGCGCTCGCGGCGCGTCGCGAAGCGGATGTCGGAGCGGATCCGCGAGACGCGAAACGTGCGGATCGCGTCGCGGTCGAGGTCCTGCCCGACCACGTACCAGACGCCCTCGTCGAGGCGCAGCGCGTACGGGTTGAGCCGCCGCTCGCGCCTCGCGCTCGCGTGTCGGCGACGCGTAGCGGAACGTGATCGTGCGCTGCTTCGAGATCGCCGCCTCGAGCTTCGACAGGCGCCCCGCCAGCTCGGGCGAGTAGTCGGGTGCATTGACGCGCACGCGCTCGGCCGTGCCGGTCGGCATCACCGAGAAGCCGGGCCGTCCCGAGGGCGAGGTTCTGCAGCGCGAGGCGCAGCGGCTCCGCGTAGGCGAACTTGCCCTCGAGGTAGTAGAGCGCGGTCTGCAGCGCCGCAAGCTCGTCGTCGTCGAGCTCGAGACGGTCGAGGAAGTAGTTCTCCGACCGCAGCGTGTAGAGCTCCTCGCCCGTGAACTCGTCGCGCTGCGAGTGGAGCGGCACGCCGAGCGCCGTCAGCTCGGCGCGATCGGAGTAGAACCGGCGCGCGAACGCCTCGTCGGACATCTCCGAGTACCCCTCGACGTTCGACTTCACGTCCCGCGCGGTCAGCGGCCGGCGCTCTGCCATCAGGAAGGCGACGAGGGAGAGCTGCCGGATCAGCTTGTCGGCGTCGTGTGACACGTGCCCGCGAGCTTATCGGCACGGGCGCGCGCCGGTGCCGGATGCCTTCGGCCACTAGCGAACCGCGTCGTTGCGGTGATGCCCTGAGGACGCCGTGCTTCGGCCGGATGGATCCGCGTGCTCTACGCGGCGACGGCCTTGGCGGCCGTGCGCTCGAGGTGCTGGTGCGACGGGCAGTAGTCGCGCCCGGGCAGCGGCGTGCGCTGGCAGGCCTTGCCCTTGCGGGTGGTCGCCTTGCAGCGGGCGATGCCGCCGTCGAGCAACCCGGCCTCGAGCTGCGCCTCGATGAACGAGACGGCTGCGCCGACGCCCTCGCGCACCGCCCAGGCGACCTGCGCCTGCGAGGCGATGGGGAAGTAGCGGCGGATGTCCTGGAACAGCGTGCGGTCGGGCCGGGCGAAGTAGTGCGGGTCGGCGGCGAGCCGTTCCATCGTCTGCTCGCATTCGCTGAGGAGCGCACGGCGGTACTCGATGCGGGTCTCCAGCGGAGCGTAGGGGTCGATGAGATCCTTGATCGAGCGGTAGATCGCTCGTGAGTACTGATACATGCAGGACTGCAGCTGCGCGACGTGCTCTTCCATACGGATCTCTCGCTTCCCCTGAGATGCTCCGGCGGGCCGTGGATGCGCGGGGGCCTGCCCGGCTACCTGATGGAGTCTAGCGCGTCTCGTCCGATGTCACAAGCTCCGCACAATCGTTGTCCAGCTGGAGAACGCGTGGAGAACGTCTGGAGAACGTCAACCGGCGACGCGCTGCACCGCGCGCCGACTTCGACGAACGAGCGGGCGCGCAGCAACGCGCTGGTGGCCTCGGCCTCGCTCGCGTAGCTCTCGCTGAACACGAGCCAGTAGCCGGGGTGGAGGCTGGCGAACCGCGACGAGTCGAGCACGCCGACGCGCTGCAAGCCGCGTGCGCGTGCCGCGCTCGCGCACGTCGACGGCGGCCTGGCGTCCCTGCACCTTCGGCACCGAGACGATCACGATCGTCCAGCCGTCCTCACCGGCTGCCCACGTGGCGAGCGCCTTGCGCGGCGTCTCCGCCGGCGCGGCGACGGTGACGCTGCCGCCCGTCATCGTCACGACGTCGGTGGGTGCGGCCTGGTCGTAGGTGAGATAGACGGCGAGCCCGCCGCCTGCGAGCGCGACCGCGGCCAGCGCGAGCAGACGCGGCCCGACGGGCCGCCCCTCGACGGGGGCCGAGCCGAACCGGCCGGCTCCCGTACGCCGTATGCCGCAGCCGAGGCAGTACTCCTGCGACGGCGCGAGAGCCGTGCCGCACCGCTGGCACGCCGATGCCGCGGCCGTGGTCACCCGGTGGCCTGCTCGACGTCGACGAGCGAGGCGCCGCAGCTCGGGCAGAAGCGCGCGCCGATCAGGACGGGCGCACCGCAGGAGCAGATCGCGACCGCGCGCCGCCGCAACCCTCGTGCTCCGGCGAGCAACGCGTCGATCTCGCTGACGCGCGCCTCGATCGCGACGAGCTCGGCGCAACGCTCGACGACGAGCTCCTCGTTGAACTGGTCGCGCCGGTACATCTCGAGCGTCAGGCCGCCGAGGTCGCGGAGCCGGTCCTCGCGCAGGAGCAGCAGCGCGCGGCGCTCGCGACGCAGGTCGGTCGCGGCCGGCGCGGGCGGCTTGCGGGAGAAGAGGGCCACGACGTCAGGATAGACGGGCGTTCCGACTGCGGCCCTCGCGCGTCAGGTCCCCACGCCCGCGACGAGCACGTACTTGACGTCGAGGTACTCGTCGATGCCGAAGGCACCGCCCTCGCGCCCGTAGCCCGACTCCTTGACGCCGCCGAACGGGACGTTCGCCGCGCTGATGATGCCGGAGTTGGCGCCGATGATCCCGTACTCGAGCTTCTCCGCGACGCGCAGCAGCCGCGCGTAGTCGCGCGTGTGGAAGTACGCGGCGAGCCCGTAGACGGTGTCGTTGGCGAGCGCGGATCGCCTCCTCCTCCGTCTCGAAGCGCGTGATCCCGGCCACGGGGCCGAACGTCTCCTCCGTCGAGATCAGCATGTCGGGCGTGACGCCCTCGAGCACGGTCGGCGCGTAGAACGAGCCGTGCGCGTACTCGCCCTCGGTCAGGCGCTCGCCGCCGGTGACGAGGCGGGCGCCATGGCTGACCGCGTCCTGGACGTGCTCGTCGGCCTTGTCGACCGCGCGCTCGTCGATGAGCGGGCCGATCGTGACGCCCTCGCGCGTGCCGCGGCCGACGATCATCTTCGTCACCTTCTCGGCGAGCCGCCGCACGAACTCGTCGTAGATGCCGCTCTGCACGTAGGTGCGGTTGGCGCAGACGCACGTCTGGCCGGCGTTGCGGAACTTGGAGGCGATCAGCCCGTCGACCGCCTCGTCGAGGTCGGCGTCGTCGAAGATCACGTACGGGCGCGTGACCACCGAGCTCGAGCGACAGGCGCTTGACCTGTCCGGCCGAGAGCCGGATCAGCTCCTTGCCGACCTCCGTCGAGCCCGTGAAGGAGATCTTGCGCACCCGGGCATCGGAGAACAGCGTGTCGGCGACCATCCCGGACGAGCGCGACGTGACGAGGTTGACGACGCCGGGCGGCGCGCCGGCGTCCTCGATCGCGCGGAGCACGAGCGCGGCCGTGAGCGGCGTGGCGCTCGCGGGCTTGACGACGCTCGTGCAGCCCGCGGCCATCGCCGGGCCGAGCTTGCGGGTCATCATCGCCGCGGGGAAGTTCCACGGCGTGATGGCGGCGGTGACGCCGACCGGCTGGCGCAGCACGAGCACGCGGTTCGCGGGGTTCATCGGCGGCACCACCTGGCCGTAGACGCGCTCGGCCTCGCCGGCGAACCACTCGAGGAAGCTGGCCGCGTAGTCGACCTCGCCCGTCGCCTCGGCGAGCGGCTTGCCCTGCTCGGAGGTCATGACGAGCGCCGATCTCGTCCTTGCGCTCGCGGATCAGGTCCGCGGAGCGGCGCAGGATGCGCGCGCGCTCGATCGCGGCCAGCGACTTCCACTCGTCGAGCGCCGCAGCCGCGGCGTCGATCGCCGCCTCGACGTCGGCCTCGCCGGCGTTCGGCACGGAGCCGACGACCTCTCCGGTCGCGGGGTCCGTGACGTCGAATCGCTCGCCGTCTCGCCGCCTCGACCCATTCGCCGCCGATCAGCAGCCGCTCGTCGTTCCCCGTAGCCACCGCCATGTCAGCGCTCCTTCGTTCCGAGTCTGTCAACGCCCACAGGCTACCCCGCGCGCATCGTCACGACGCCGGGTCGTTGCCGGATTCCGCGTCCTGCAGCAGACTGGTGGCGTGACCGTCGCCGACCGGGCTGCCTCGTTCCCGGTGGGCGCGGCGGCCACTCTGGCCGAGCTCGAGCGCGATCCGCATCCGCTGCTGCACCGTGCTGCGCGCGTCGGAGCCGGTCTCGTGGCTCCCGGTGCTCGACGGGTGGCTCGTCACCAGGCGGGATCTGGCGCTCGAGGTGATGCGCGACGCCGAGACGTTCACCGTCGACGATCCGCGCTTCTCGACCGGTCGGGTGATCGGGCCGAGCATGCTCTCGCTCGACGGCGCCGAGCACGCGAGGCACCGAGAGCCGTTCGCACGCCCGTTTCGGCTCGACGCCGTGCGCGCGCGGTTCACCGAGCTCGTCGGGCTGGAGGTCGATCGTCTCCTCGACGCGATCGAGGCCGACGGCCGCGCCGACCTGCGCCGCGACCTCGCAGGCCCGCTGTCGGTGAGCACCATGGTGCACGCGCTCGGGCTCGAGGACACCGAGCCCACGACGGCACTCGGCTGGTACGCCGCGATCGTCGGGGCGGTGACCGAGATCACGGCGGGGCGGACGCCCGGACCTGCACGGCACCGACGCCTTCGAGGCTCTCCGCGCGTCGATCGAGCCGGCCCTCGAGCGCGACCCCGCCACCTCCCTCGTTGCGGCGGCGGCGAGCGATGCAGCGTCGCTCTCGCGCGCCGAGGTGGCATCCGACGCCGGCGTCCTCCTGTTCGGCGGCATCGAGACGACCGAGGCGATGATCGCGAACGCGCTCCTGCACCTGCTCGAGAACGAGCCGGAGCGGGACGCTCCTGGCCGGCGATCCCGGCGCTGCTGGCCAACGCGGTCGAGGAGTCCTTGCGGCTCGAGCCGGCCGCGGCCGTGGTCGACCGGTACGCGACGCGCGACGTCACCCTCGGCGGCGCCGAGATCCGCGAGCGAGAGCTCGTTCGCGTGTCCCTCGCCGGGGCGAACCGCGACCCCGCCGTCTTCGACGAGCCCGACCGCTTCGACGTACGGCGTCGGAACGCGCGGCTGCAGCTCGCCTTTGCCCAGGGGCCGCACGTCTGCCTCGGCATGCATCTCGCCCGGCTCGAGACCCAGATCGCCGTGCGGCGCACGCTGGAGCGGCTTCCGGGGTTGCGGCTCGATCCCGAGCGCCCGTCGCTCGTGTCCGGTCTCGTGTTTCGCAAGCCGGCCGAGCTCAACGTGCTCTGGCGGTGAATGCGATCCTTCGCGGTGACGCCCGAGACGCGCTACGCACGGAGTGACGGCCTGCACATCGCCTACCAGGTCGTCGGCGAAGGCCCCTTCGATCTGCTCTGGGTGCCCGGCTGGGTCTCCAACGTCGAGGCGAGCTGGGAGGTGCCCGAGTACGCGCACTTCCTGAGCAGGCTCGCATCGTTCTCCCGCCTGATCCTGTTCGACAAGCGAGGGACAGGGCTCTCGGACCCGGTGCCGCACGACCGGCTGCCGACGCTCGAGCAGCGAATGGACGACGTGCGCGCCGTGCTCGACGCCGCGGGATCGGAGCAGGCGGCCGTCTTCGGCGCGTCGGAAGGAGGCAATCTCAGCGTCCTCTTCGCGGCGGCGCATGCGGAGCGGGTACGCGCGCTCGTGCTCAACGGCGTCTACGTCAAGCGCCTCTGGAGCTCCGACTACCCGTGGGCGCCCACGCGCGAGCAGCGCGCACACGAGCAGGAGGTCCTGGCGCGGGAGTGGGGGGCGGAGATGGACGTGCGCATGCTGGCTCCGAGCGCGGCGAACGATCCGGCGCTCATGCGGCGCATCGCGACCTTCCTCCGCCGCAGCGCCAGCCCCGGAACAGCGGTCGCGCTCCACCGGATGAACAGCGAGATCGACACCCGCTCGGTGCTGCCGAGCATCACCGTGCCGACGCTCATCGTCCATCGGAGCGGCGACCTCGACGTGAACATCGAGGAGTCGCGCTGGATCGCCGGCCAGATCCCCGGTGCCAGGCATGTGGAGCTCCCGGGCGACGATCACATCACCTGGGTCGGGGACACCGACGGGCTGCTCGACGAGGTCGAGCAGTTCCTCACCGGCATCCGCCGGCGCCCCGACCCCGACCGCGTCCTCGCCACGGTGCTCTTCACCGACCTCGTGGGCTCGACCCAGCGGGCCGCTGCGCTCGGCGACCGGGCGTGGGCCGAGCTCCTGGCAGCCCATGATGCTGCCGTCCGCCGACAGCTCGAGGCGTTCCGCGGCGTGGAGCTCGACACGGCGGGCGACGGGTTCTTCGCCTCCTTCGACGGGCCGGCCAGGGCGATCCGCTGTGCCCTCGCGATCGGTGCAGCCGTCACCGAGCTCGGGCTCGAGCTCAGGGCCGGCATTCACACGGGCGAGTGCGAGCGGGTGGGGAGCAAGCTGGCCGGGATCGCGGTCAACACCGGCGCCCGCATCGGCGGTCTCGCAGGCGCGGGGGAGGTGCTCGTCTCGCGGACGGTCGTCGATCTCGTCGCCGGATCCGGCCTCAGATTCGACGAGCGCGGCGAGCACGAGCTCAAGGGGATCTCCGGTTCGTGGCGCCTGTATGCGGTGGTACCGTGAATCCATGAGCGACGCCTTCATCGTCGAGGCGGTTCGCACCCCGATCGGCAAGCGGAACGGGTCGCTGGCCGACGTCCGTGCAGACGATCTCGCCGCCACCGCGCTGAACGGTCTCGTGCAACGGGTCGACATCGACCCGGGCGAGGTGGAGGACGTCCAGATGGGCTGCGTGACCCAGATCGGCGAGCAGGCGCTCAACGTCGGTCGCGTCGCCTTGCTCGTCGCCGGCTGGCCGGAGACCGTGGCCGCCAGCACGATCGACCGCCAGTGCGGCTCGTCGTTGCAGGCCGCGTTCAACGGCGCCGCCGCGATCGGCGCGGGTCACCTGGACGTCGTCGTCGCCGCGGGCGTCGAGCACATGACGCGCGTGCCGATGGGCTCGAACCTCGGCACGGAGGGCTGGTCGGGGCTCAACGAGAAGATCGCCGAGCGCTGGCCGATCGTGCCGCAGGGCATCTCAGCCGAGGTGATCGCGAAGGAGTGGGGGCTGAGCCGCGAGCGCCTCGACCTCTACTCGCTCGAGTCCCATCGCCGCGCGGTGGCCGCGATCGACGAGGGACGCTTCGAGCGCGAGATCGTTCCGGTCGAGGTCGGCGCGGCCGGGGCCGCCGTCCTGTTCGCCGTCGACGAGACGCCGCGGCGCGACACATCGCTCGAGAAGCTCGCGTCGCTGCCACCCGCGTTCATCCCGGACGGAGTCGTCACCGCGGGAAGCTCCAGCGCCATCGTCGACGGCGCCGCCGCGATGCTCCTCTGCAGCGGCGCCGCGTGTGAGCGGCTCGGGGTCGAGCCGCGCGCCCGCTTCGTGTCCTTCGGCCTCTCCGGCGTCGACCCGTACCGCATGCTGCACGGCAACCCGCAGGCGTGCGAGCGCGCCCTGGCCAAGGCAGGGCTCGGGTGGGACGACATCGCCGTGATCGAGGTCAACGAGGCGTTCGCGTCCGTCGTGCTGCAGTTCCTCGAGGACACCGGTCTCCACGACCGGTGGGAGGCGGGAGACGTGAACCCGAACGGAGGCGGCATCTCGCTCGGCCACCCGCTCGGCGCGACCGGCGCCCGCATCACCGCCACGCTGCTGAGCGAGCTCGACCGGCGCGGGGCCCGCTACGGCGTCGCGACGATGTGCATCGGTCAGGGCCAGGCGATCGCGGCCGTCGTCGAGCGGCTCTGAGCCGCATCGGCCTCGCCGGCACAGACGGCTCACCCGGTGCCTGGCTGAAGCCAGGCACCTGGCAGGAGAGGCCCGCGAAGCGGGCCTCCGTTCTTGCTAGCTCGGCTCGACGAGGTCGCGCTCGACGGCGGCGCTCACCTCGCGCGCGATCTCGACGAACGCGCGCGCCGCCGGGGAGCGATGGCGGTCGCGATGCCACACGACCGCGATCACGCGCCGGGGCACCTCCGGCTCGATCCGCAGCAGCTTCACCCTGTCGTCGCCGGGGGCGAAGGCGAGCAGCGGCCAGAGCGCCACCCCGAATCCCGCGGCGACGAGACCCTGCACCGTGCCGTTGTCGTCCGAGCGGAAGCCGTACTCGATCTCGAACCCTTGCGCCGCCAGCGTCGTCTCGGCGGCGACCGTGCTCGAGCACGTGCTGGCCCCGATCAGCGGCAGGTCACCGAGGTCGGCAAGCGACGCCGAGCGACGCTTCGCCAGCGGGTGATCGGCAGGGACCGCGAACACGTAGGGGTCGCTCATCAGGCTCAGCGCCTCGAACGGGCCGTCGGGGAGCGGCGGGCTGCAGAAGGCGAGATCGAGGTCGCCGCTCTCGATGGCCGCGTACAGATCCGGGTCGGTCGTCGGCTCGGACAGCCCGAGCTCGATGCCGGGCCATTCGGCCAGGAAGCGGCGCATCACGCCGGGGAGCACCCGCGCGCCGACGCTCTGGTACGTCGCGACCCGCAGCGAGCCCGTCTCGCCGGCGTGCAGCGCGGCCATGTCCGCGCGCGCGGCGTCGAAGCGCGCCGTGATCGCCTCCGCGTGCCGCAACAGAAGCTCGCCCGCCTCGGTGAGGGAGACGGCGCGCGGACCGCCCGGCCGGTCGATGAGACGCTCGCCGACGATGCGCTCGAGCGTGGCGATCTGCTGGCTCACGGCCGACTGCGTGTACCCGAGGCGCTCTGCGGCGCGGCCGAACGTCCCTTCGGACGCCACCGCCTCCAGCGCCGCGAGATGCCGGAGCTCGACGCCGAGCCAGCTGTCGCCGCCGGTCTTCTTCGGCTCGCTGCTTCTATCAGGCTGGGTGATCGTTGTCATGAATACCTCGACTTGTCCTAATGGTACCGCGCGAGCCACGATACGTGCATGGAAATCGCATTCGTGCTCTTCGTGGTCGTCGTCGGGTTGCTGTCGCTCCTGCGGGGCGCCGACTCCCGGATCGACGACGTGGAGCGGCGGCGGCACTACCTCGGATGAGCGACCGCCTGCCGTCCACCATCGCGTCTGCGGTCGGGGCGCGGGAGGAGATCTCTCTCCGGCTCGCGCTTCCGACCGACGACGCGGCGCTCCAGCGGCTCTCGGAGCTGGCCGGCCGCCGGCTGTCGGGCGTCGTCCTGGTCGCCGAGGCGGACGGTGTGCTCCTCGCGGCCGCCGACGCGGACGGGTGCGTGGTCAGCGACCCCTTCCGGGTCACGCTGGACGTGACGGAGCTGCTTCGGCTCCGGTCGGCCCAGCTGCGAGCGTCGCCGCATAGCCGGCTACGCGCAAGGGCAGTCGGCGCGCTCCGTACGGGTAGCATCGGCCGCCGTGAGCGAGGTGCGGACGATCGGCGTGATCGGGCTGGGCGCGATGGGCGCCGGCATCGCGCAGGTCGCCGTCGAGGCGGGCTTCGACGTGGTCGGCCGCGAGGTCACCGCACGAGCTCGGGGAGAGCCGCCGGCGGCCGGATCGGTCACTTCCTGACCCGCAAGGTCGAGAAGGGACAGCGCACGCAGGAGGAGCGCGATGCGGCAGTCGCCCGGTTGCGCATCACCACTGCGCTGGACGACCTTGCGGACTGCGATCTCGTGATCGAGGCGATCGTGGAAGAGCTCTACGCGAAGCGTGAGCTGTTCGCCGAGCTGGAGCGGCTCTGCCGCCCGGATGCGGTGCTCGCCACGAACACGTCGGCGCTGTCGGTGACCGAGATCGCCGCGGCCACCACGACACCCGAGCGCGTCGTCGGCATGCACTTCTTCAACCCGGCGCCGCTGATGCCGCTCGTGGAGATCGTTCGCGCGGAGCTGTCGTCCGAGGAGGCGTTCGAGTCGGCCTACACGGTGGCGGAGCGGATGGGGAAGACACCTGTTCGCTGCCACGACACCCCCGGCTTCGTCGTCAACAGGGTGCTCATCCCGCTGCTGAACGACTGCGTCACGGGTGCTGGACGAGGCGCGCGTGACGCCGGAGGATCTCGACCGCGCGATGCAGCACGGCGCGGGGTGGCCCATGGGGCCGTGCACGCTCGTCGACCTGGTGGGGATCGACGTCCACGTGCACGCCTCCGAGGCGCTCTACGAGAAGCTGCGCGAGCCACGCATGGCCCCGCCGCCGCGGCTCGTCGCCATGCGCAACGCCGGCCTGCTGGGCCGAAAGAGCGGACGCGGGCTTCTACAGCTACTGAGCCCGCTCGGTCAACCACGGAGATCCGAAGGCGTCCGCTTTGCGGCCGCGTAGCTGCCCATTTTCCATGCGGCGGGATGGGCGCTCCGCCCTGTGCGCTGCTTACACTTCTCTAACGCGCCATTCATCCAGAAAACACTGGTGGGGCCGATACTCGGTGCACGTATGCGGATCGCGGCAATGCTCATCTCCCTGGCGACGCTGGTCGTGCTCGCCGTGCCTGGGCTCGCGGGTGCCGAGCGGCCTCGCGGCTCGCTCGAGGTCACGGACGGTCGCGGCGTGATCACGATCAAGGGTCGCGGCGCTCTGCTCGGGCGGCTCGACCGTGGCTCGCTCACGATCGTCGACCTGACGCCGAACGACCAATGGAGCCCTCGCGTGAACGGCGTGCCGCGCGGCAAGCTCGTCACCATGCGCGGCCGCGACGTCACCTTCTACGTCCCCGCGGGCCGCTACCGCATCGTCGTGCGCGGCGAGGGCATCAACATCAGCGCTCGCGGCGCCGGCGCGGCCATGCTCGACGGCCAGCCCGACGCGACGGGCGCGGCCGGCGCCTACGCGGTCGGGGACGCCGCCCCGGAGCCGCTGCCCGACGAGCCGTCGCGCGTCCCCTTCGGCGTCGCGCCCGTGACACCGCCGCAGCCGCAGTCGGTGAGGCGCCCGTGACGACACCGCAGAGCGTGCTCGTCGTCGAGGACGAGCAGTCGATCGCCTCGTTCATATCGCTGTACCTGAAGAACGCGGGGTACACGGTGCGTGCGGCCGCGACCGGCAGCTCGGCGCTGAACGCCGTGGCGGCCGAGACGCCGTCGCTGATCCTGCTCGACCTCAACCTGCCCGACATGGACGGCATCGAGATCTGCAGGCGCATCCGCAAGAGCTCGGACGTCCCGATCCTGATGCTGACCGCCCGCGACGAGGACGTCGACAAGATCATCGGGCTCGAGGTCGGTGCCGACGACTACCTCACCAAGCCGTTCAACCCGCGCGAGCTCGTGGCCCGGGTGAAGGCCGTGCTGCGACGCTCGAGCGCCGACCGGCGCCGCGACGGCGGGGAGGAGATCCGGCACGGTGATCTCGTCATCAACGCCGGCCGCCGCGAGGTGTTCGTCGGCGACGACGAGATCCAGCTGGCGCCGAAGGAGTTCGACCTCCTCTGGGAGCTGCTCGACCATCGCGGCCTCGTGCTCACGCGCGACCAGCTGCTCGAGCGTGTCTGGGGGTACACGTTCGCCGGGGACACGCGCACGGTGGATGTCCATGTGCGGCAGATCCGCCGCAAGCTCGAGGACGCGTCACCGATCGTGACGGTCTGGGGCGTCGGCTACAAGGTCGCCTCGGAGCGGAGCCCGGCCTCCGCCGCGTAGCCCGCGCAGCGGCGTACCCTTCCTACGGATGTTCCGGTCGCTTCGCTTCCGGCTTCCGGCCCTCTTCCTGCTGGCCATCCTGCTCGCGGGCCTGCTCTCCGCCGCGATCGCGCTGCAGCTGTTCCGGGACTACACCCAGGGCCAGGCACAGGACGAGCTGCGGCGCGAGGCGTCGGGCCTGGCCCAGCTCTATGCCGACGCCGCGTTGCGCGCGGCGGACGAGGGAGCGCAGGCGCCCGACTTCGCCGCCGCCAAGATCGAGGAGGCGACCGGCGACCGCATCTTCTACGCGGGCGCGTCGGTCTTCCCCGGTCAGGAATCCGGGCTGGTGCAGGTGCCCGTGGCGTCGCTGCCGCCGGAAGCTCGAGGCCTCGACACGGCGATCGTGTTCGAGTTCGTGCCACCCGGTGAGACGCAGACGTTCATCGCCGCGGCCGAGCCGGTCAGGCTCGAGCCGGACACCGCGCCGTTCGGCATGATCATCGTCGCCGCGCCGAAGGACACCCTGGCCGGCCAGTGGACGCCGCTGTTCGTCCGCCTGGCGGCCGCGTTCGCCGTCGGCGCCGTGTTCGCGGGCCTGCTGTCCTGGTGGCTGTCGCGCCGGATCACGATTCCCGTGCTGGCGCTGTCGCGCGCGGCCGACCAGATCGCCGCCGGCGACTACGCGGTCGTCGTGCCGCCCTCCCACGGCGATGACGAGATCAGCCAGCTCTCCGAGCGGTTCGGCGACATGGCCGCCCGCCTCGCCGCCACGGAGGAGCGCGAGCGCCAGTTCCTCATGTCCGTCTCCCACGAGCTGCGCACGCCGCTGACCGCGATCCACGGTCACGTCGACGCGATCCGAGACGGGCTGATCGAGGACCCGGAGCTGATCAGCGAGTCGCTGGACGTCGTCTCCACGGAGGCGACGCGGCTCGAGCGGCTCGTCGGCGACGTGCTCGACCTCGCCAAGCTGCGGGCGCACCGGTTCACCGTGCAGGCCGAGGAGGTCGACATGTCCCGGCTCGTCGAGCACGCGTACGGCGCCTTCGGCGACGAGGCGCGCCGCCGTGAGATCGACTACCGGTTGCTCGAGGAAGGCGACCCGCCGACGATCATCACGGACGGCGACCGGGTGCTGCAGGTGATCACGAACCTGCTCATGAACGCGTTCCGCTGGACGCCGGACGGCGGCGTGATCGAGCTCGAGATGCACGCGGTGAACGGCGTCGTCCGCGTCGACGTCGTCGACTCCGGGCCCGGGATCGACCAGGACGCGCAGGAGCAGATCTTCAGGCCGTTCGTGTCGTCGGACACGCAGGGCACCGGGTCTCGGACTGCCGATCGCCCGGGAGCTCGCAGGAGCGCTCGGGTGGCAGGATCGAGGTCGAGTCCGAGGTCGGCAGGGGGAGCCGCTTTCGCCTCGTCCTGCCGACCGTGACCTAGAGGCCTGGGAGGAACGTCGTAGGCCGGGACGCGGTCGGCCCGGTGCCGTGCGATTCGGTACCGTCATGCCTGCGGTGTCGCTGTCACCGACAGCCCGTCCGGCTCGTCGCGCGGAGGTCGATACGCCGCGACGGCCCGCATGACCTCCTGGCAGTCGACCACGACGCACGGCGAGCCTGCCGACGTCGGTGACCCGTCGCGCAAGCTCGTGCGAGCAGCTCGCGGCTGCGGCCGGGACGCGCTTCGCGCTGTTCGGCGCCGTCGACCAGGAGAGACAGGCGGTCGACGCGATCGCGGTCTGGGACGGTGACCGCTTTCTGGACGAGCTCCGCTACGAGCTCGAGGGGACACCGTGCGCCGACGTCGTCGAGCAAGGGGCTCTGCGTCTATCCGCACGACGTGGCGGGCCTCTTCCCCGACGACCAGATGCTCGCCGAGCTTCGCATCGAAAGCTATGCGGGGACGCCCGTGCGCGACGGAGCCGGCGTGCCGCGCGCGATCGTCGCCGTGTTCGACACCGGCGAGATCGACGCCGCGCGGGTGACCCCGACGCTCGAGGTGTTCGCCGAGCGGGCGCGCGCAGAGCTCGCGCGCCGCGATGCCGAGGCGGCGCTCGAGCGAAGCGAGCGCGGGAAGGCGGCCGCGCTCTCGTTCCTGTCCAGGCGCGACGCGATCCTCTCCGGCGTCGCCGGGGCCGCCGAGCGTCTCCTGCAGGCAGAGCGGTGGGAGGACGCCGCGGACGACGTGCTCGCGGTCCTCGGTCGTGCCACCGGGGCGAGCCGCGCGTACGTGTTCGAGACGACCGGCACCGGCGGTGAGCTCGTCTCCTCGATGCGGCGCGAGTGGGTCGCCGAGGGCATCTCCCCGACGCTCGGGCCTCCCGCTCTGGCAGGGGTACCGCGAGCAGGCCTGGCATGCGGAGCGGCTCAGGGCGGGCGTGCCGTCCGTCTTCAGGACGGCGGACGACGGCCCGCAGGCGAAAGCGGCCTACGAGGCCGAGGGGACGATCGCGTACGTCAGCGTGCCGATCCGCGCCCGGGGCCGGTTGTGGGGGTACCTCGGCTTCGACGACTGCGTCAGGGAACGTCCCTGGTCGCCCCTCGAGCTGGAGGCGCTGCGCGCTGCCGCAGGGACGATCGGCGCGGCGATGGAGCGCGAGCAGTCCGACGCGCGCCTCGACGCCCGCGAGCGGATCCTCGAGGCCGTCACCGTCGCGGCCGAGCTTCTCCTGCGCGCCCCGTCCTGGCGCGACGTGATCGACGAGGTGCTCGCGCTGCTCGGGCGCGGCGGGGACGCGAGCAGGTGCTGGCTGTTCGAGACGTACGAGGTCGACGGCATCGTGCGCTCGAGGCTCACGCACGACTGGAGCGCACCGGGCGTCTCGGAGTCGGTGGCCGAGTTCTGGAGCGATCGCATCGAGCCGCCGCACACCGTCGCCGCATTCAGGCGCGGGGAGACCGTGCAGTACCTGCGCGAGGAGCTCCATCCGACCGCGGCAGCGCGGCTCGAGGCCGAAGGGACGCTGTCGATCATCTGCGTGCCGGTGCTCGTCGAGGGGCAGCTCGCCGCGTACATCGGCTACGACGACTGCGTCGCACCGCGGCGCTGGTCACCGGCGGAGGAGGAGGCGCTGCGGGCGGCGGCGAGCGTGCTCGGCTCGGCGATGCAGACCGCCCGGGGCCTGGAGACCGTGCGGCGTCGCGAGAGGATGCTCGGCGCCGTCGCAGCGGCGGCGCAGCGCTCGCTCGCCGCGATCACGGCGGAGGAAGCGGTCGCGGGAGTCCTGGCCGAGATCGGCGCTTCCTCGGACGCGAGCCGCGTGTTCGTGAGCCAGATCGAGCGATCCGCGGGCGGATCGGTGGCCGTGTCGAGGAACTTCCAGTGGGCGGCGCCGGGGTTCACGGTGGCCGACGCGTCGATCTGGGAGGGGCTGCCCGTGCCGCCGAGGACAGGCGGCGGCCTACGAGCGCGGCGAGCCGGTGCAGGGCCTGGCACGGGACTCGGACGGCGCGTTCCGCGCCGCCCTCGACGCAGCGGACACGCTCGTCCTACCTGGTGGTGCCGATCCGAGCCGGCGGCCGCGTCTGGGGCCTGATCGGCTTCAACGACTGCGTCACGGAACGGGTCTGGGACCTCGCCGAGATCGAGGCGTTGCGGGCCGCGGCGGGCGCGCTCGGAGCGGTGGTCGAGCGTGAAGCCTCGATCGAGGCGTTGCGCGCCAGCGACGAGCGCCTGTCGCAGGCGCGGAGGATGGAGGCGATCGGGCAGCTCGCAGCAGGTCTCGCGCACGATCTCCGCAACTACCTGACCGTGATCGTCAGCTACGCGAGCTTCCTCCGCGAGCGGGTCGCCGACGACGGCCGAGCCGACGCCGACGCACTCCTCGAGACGGCCGGCCGCGTCGGCGATCTCGTCGACCGGCTGCTCGCATTCGGCCGGCCGCAGGACACCGTCACGCCGGAGCTCCTCGACGTCGGAGAGGTCATCCGCGGGCTCCGCGACGTGATTCGCTCGTCCCTGCCGGAGAGTCACACGCTGTCGGTGTCCGTCACACCGCGAGCTCGATCCGGTGCTGTTCGACCGCGGGCAGCTCGAGCGCGTGATCGTCAACCTCGCCGTCAACGCACGCGACGCGATGCCCGCACCCGGGCACGCTCGCCATCGTCGTGCGGCCCGACCCGATCGGCGTCGCCCTCGACGTGGCGGACACCGGCGTCGGCATGGACGAGACGACTCGCGATCGCGTGTTCGAGCCGTTCTTCACCACGAAGGCCGGTCAGGGGACGGGTCTCGGTCTGGCGATCGTCTACGGGATCGTGACCCGCAACGGCGGCAGCGTCGAGATCGCGAGCACGCCGGACGCCGGCACGTGCGTCACCGTACGGCTGCCGCGTGGCTCTTCTTACCCGCAGCGATCCGATCCGCGTCCCGCGCGCCAACCGAGGCGCGCGCACGGAGCCGCCAGTGACCGGGCGCCCGCTGCTCTACGAGGCGATCGCCGTGTCGGTCTGGGCGGTAGGCTGAGGCAGCGTCACGACGTCGGCCGGCTCGCGTCGCGCGGAGTCGCGCGCTCCTCCAGCCGCCGCAGCCGATCGTCGACGCCCTGCCACCCGGAGGAGACGAGGTCGACGAGGACGGTCAGGTCGTCGACACGCGCATGCCGCTCGGCGAGCAGCTCCTGCTCGAGGCGCTCGAGCCGGTGATTCGCCTGGTTGACCAGCCCCTTGATCTCGGCGAGCGTGCGTGCGACGGGCAGCACCTCACGGCGCAGGCCCTCGCGCACCGCCTCGCCGACGCGGTCGGGCAGCTGGCCCTCGAGCTCGGCGGTCGCGGTTGCCAGCGACTCGATCTGCGCACGAGCGCGGTCGAGCGTGGCCTCGATCCGGGTCGCCTCGAAGCGTCCTTCGCGCGCCTCCGCGATGCGTGCGCGAGCCCGCTCCAGCGCCCCTTCCAGCACCTGATCGTCCATGGCGGCAAGGCTACTCTGGCGGTCGGATGAGATCGGCCGAGCTGGACTACGAGCTGCCGCCCGAGCTGATCGCGCAACGGCCGGCCGACCGGCGCGACGCGTCTCGGCTGCTCGTCTACGACCGCGGCACGGGCGACCATCGCGCACAGGCACGTCTCCGACCTCCCGCGTGAGCTCGGAGACGAGCTCGTGGTCGTCAACGACACGCGGGTCGTCCCGGCGCGGCTGCGCCTGCGCCGCGCGTCGGGCGGACATGTCGAGGTCCTGCTGCTGGAGCGCGCCGAGGGCGCGCTCTGGGAGGCACTCGCTCGACCGTCGCGCCGCCTTCGCGCCGGTGAGCGCCTCGCGTCACGTCCGCATCGGCGCGGCACGGCGCCGTCGAGCTGGTCGAGGCGCTCGGGGAGGGGCGGTGGCTGGTACGGCTCGAGGGCGAGCCGGCAGGCGAGACGCCGCTCCCGCCGTACATCACGGAGCCGCTCGACGACCCTTCCCGGTACCAGACCGTGTACGCCGACGAGGCCGGGTCCGCCGCCGCGCCGACCGCCGGGCTGCACTTCACACCCGAGCTGCTCGACGCGCTCGACGTCGAGCGAGTGACGCTGCACGTCGGGCTCGACACGTTCCGGCCGCTGCAGACGGAGACGCTCGAGGAGCATCGTGCTCCACGGCGAGCGCTACCAGGTCGCGCCCGACGCCTGGGCGCGCATCCGGGACGGCCGATCGCGTGCTCGCCGTCGGCACGACGACCACGCGCGTGCTGGAGACCGTCGCTCGCGGCGCTCCGCCGGCGGGACGCACGACGCTCTTCATCACGCCCGGCTTCGAGTTCCGGCGCGTCGACGCGCTGCTGACCAACTTCCACCTGCCGCGCTCGACGCTCCTCGCGCTCGTGATGGCGTTCGCCGGCGTCGACGAGGTCCGAGAGCTGTACCGCATCGCGATCGCCGAGCGATACCGGTTCTACTCGTTCGGCGATGCCATGCTCCTCATCTGATCCTGTTGAAAGGCGGCTCCGCACGCAGCGTGATCGAGCCTGTTCCGGCAAGCCTGTCGCTCTGAGGGCAACAGTCTTGCCCTACGCGGTACGGCGCCTCTAGGATGGACTACGGCCGCGTCGACGCTCTAGGAGGTGCTGATGTCCGAGAAGATGTGGGGCTCCGAGCCGTTCTGGGGACTGGGCTACGAGTGGGATCCGAACTGGGTGCTCACCGACCGCCAGCAGGAGCTCCGCGCGCTCCTCATCGAGCTGTGCGAGACCGAGATGCGCGCCAACGCCAAGCGCTCCGACGACGAGCTCCTGTTCCCGCGGCGCAACCTCGAGCTGCTCGGCGAGCACGGCTTCCTCGGCCTGACGGTGCCCGAGGAGTACGGCGGCCTGGGCGAGAACCACGTCGCGTTCGCCATGACCTGCGAGACCATCTCGCGCTACGGCTGCGCCTCCACGGCGATGTGCTACGTGATGCACATCGGCGCCGTGATGGCGGTCATGTACCGCCCCACCGACGAGCTGGTCGACAAGTACATCCGCCCGCTGCGCAGCGGCAAGATCGGCACGCTGTCCTACTCCGACCCGGAGACGGGCTCGCACTTCTGGTACCCGATCTCGTCTGGCGCCGAGCGCTCGAACGGCGGCTACAAGGTGCGCAAGAAGGCGTCCTGGACGACGTCGGCCGGCTTCGCCGACTTCTACGTCGTGCAGACGACCAGCCCCGACTTCAAGGGCTACGACGACCTGTCGGTCTTCGTCGTCGACGCCGAGCACGTCGAGTCGCAGCCTTCCCTGTGGGACGCGCTGGGTCTCCGCGGCAACCAGTCCGGCCCGCTCGAGGTGCCGAGCGTGGAGATCCCCGGCTACCAGCTGATCGGCCCGATCGGCGACGGCGCTGCGTCGAACGACGAGATCGTCGATCCGTTCTTCCTGATCGGCTCGTCGTCGGTCTGGAACGGCATCGCGCTCGGCACGATCGACATCGCCAAGCGCCACACGACGCGCAAGCGCCACGTCGACGTCGGCATGCGGGTGGCCGACTACCCGACCATCCAGGACTACGTCGGCGAGGCCGTGATGGACACGAACGCGGCACGGATGTTCGTGTACTCGGTCGCCCAGGCGATGGACTCCGAGACGAACGACAACACGAAGGTGCTCGCGGTCGGCGACGTGGCCCGTGCCAACTTCCTGCACTGGGCGTGGCAGATCAAGTTCGAGGCGGCCAAGAACGTCGCCCACGTCGTCGACAAGATGCTCCACGCGTGCGGCGGCTCCGGCTACAAGCGGGACATGGAGCTCGAGCGGTACCTGCGTGACGGCAAGGCGGGCTGGGTGATGGGGCCGACCAACGAGGTGCTGCGGCAGTTCGTCGGCAAGGCCGTCCTGCTCGGCTTCGAGTCGCTCGACTACTGGAACCAGTCGTACAACCGGCGCGCGGTCGAGAACGAGGTCAAGAAGCTCGACGCCGCGGGCAAGCGAGAGCTCGCCGAGCAGCTCGTCGCCCAGGCCGCCGAGGACGAGGCCAAGGAGCCCGCGAAGGCGGGCTAGCGGCCGCCGTCATGCCCGCCGTCCAGCGCCCGCGCCTTCTCGTCCCGGGCCTCGTCCCGTACGACCCGACGCGGGAGACGTACCGCGTGCGGCGCGGCGCGGCGACGGTCGTCTCGCTGCACGCGGACGACCGGCTCACCGTCCGCGACCTCGACGGCGGTCAGTACGCCGAGCTCACCGTCCTCGCCGCGTCCGGCGGCGAGGACTACCAGGCCCTCGGCGCTCACGGGTGACGCGGCCCCGGCGACGGTCCTGCGCGGCCTGGTCGGCTCCGCGAGCGACGGCGCCGCCGACATCGTCGGCGCGCTCGGCGGACAGGGGCTCGATCCGACGCGGGCCACCGCCGTCGTCCTGTTCGGGCCCGTGTCGCCGCCGGGTCACGAGGAGACTTTTCGCGCGGAGCGCCCTGCGGTGGTGGTCGTCGGCGCCCCCGACGGAGAGCCCGTCGTCGAAGGCGGGGTCCCGGCGTCGGACCTCGAGCTCGAGATCCGCCGCGCGCGAGCGCACGACGAGCTCGAGCCGTCCCTCCCGGAGCCTCTCGCCGAGCCGCGGCTCGACTTCCAGGTCGACCGCGCCTCGGCGCTCGCGTACGAGGTGAAGGAGGGCGAGTACATCCAGATCATCGACGTGCGTGGCCGACAGTGCTCCGACTTCCTGGCCTTTCACGGTGCGAAGCTGCAGGCCGGGGTGGAGCGCGGGCTCGACTCGACCGCCACCCGGTCGCTGGTGGGGAGCATGTACCCGCAGCCGGGTCTCTACGCGAAGTTCTTCACCGTCGACCTCGAGCCGCTCGTCGAGGTCGTGCGCGACACCGTCGGCCGCCACGACACGTTCGGTCTCGCCTGCACGCGCAAGTACTACGAGGACAAGGGGTACTTCGGGCACGTCAACTGCTCGGACAACTTCAACGCGCAGCTCGACCCCTACACGGTGACGGCGCGAGCCGGCTGGCCGGCGATCAACTTCTTCTACAACACCGGCTTCGACGCGCACAACCAGTACATCCTCGACGAGCCCTGGTCACGCCCGGGCGACTACGTGCTGCTGCGCGCCACGACCGATCTCGTGTGCCTCTCGAGCGCCTGTCCCGACGACATCGACGCGGCGAACGCGTGGAACCCGACCGAGGTGCACGTGCGCGTGTACCCGGCCAGGGAGCGCTTCAGCGCGGCGATCGCCCACCGCGTCACCCCCGACGCCGAGCCCAAGCTGACGCAGGAGACGGCGTTCGGCGAGCGCACGCGCGCGTTGACCGGTCGTTTCACCGAGTACAACGGGTACTGGCTGCCGACCTCGTACGACAATCTCGGCGCGGTGGCCGAGTACTGGGCCTGCCGCGAGCACGCCGCGATCATGGACCTGTCGCCGCTGCGGAAGTTCGAGGTGCTCGGGCCGGACGCCGAGGCGCTGCTGCAGGCGACCCTGACCCGGGACATCCGCCGTCTCTCCGACGGTCAGGTCGTCTACACCGCCATGTGCAACGACACGGGCGGCATGATCGACGACGGCACGGTGTTCCGCATCGGGCCGACCAACTTCCGCTGGGTCGGCGGCTCGGAGTACGGCGGCGTGTGGCTGCGCGAGCAGGCCGAGCGGCTCGGGCTCCGCGTCTGGGTGAAGGAGTCGACGGACGAGCTGCACAACGTGGCCGTGCAGGGGCCCGCCAGCCGCGACCTGTTGACGCCGCTGATCTGGACGCCGCCTGCGCAGACGCCGTTCGCAGAGCTCAAGTGGTTCCGCTTCTCGGTGGCCCGGCTCGGCGGCCCGCAGGGGATCCCCCTGATCGCCTCACGGACGGGTTACTCGGGCGAGCTGGGCTACGAGCTGTTCTGCCATCCGAAGGACGCCGCGTCGTTGTGGGATGCCGTGCTGACGGCCGGCGAGCCGCACGGCCTGGCGCCGCTCGGTCTCGAGGCGCTCGACATGCTCCGCATCGAGGCGGGTCTTGCCTTCCCCGGCGTCGAGTTCGACGACCAGGTCGACCCGTTCGAGGCCGGCATCGGGTTCACCGTCACGGCGGACAAGGAGGAGGACTTCGTCGGCAAGGAGGCCCTGGCGGAGCGGCGGGCACATCCTCAGCGGGCGCTCGTCGGTCTCGAGCTGGAGGGCAACGAGACGGCCGCGCACGGTGACTGCGTGCACGTCGGGCGGCCTCAGGTCGGAGTGATCACGAGCGGCACGCGCTCTCCGGTGCTGCAGAAGAACATCGCGCTCTGCCGCATGAACGTGCGCTACGCGGAGCTCGGCACCGAGGTCGAGGTCGGCAAGCTCGACGGCCACCAGAAGCGGATCCCGGCCACCGTGGTGCGCTTCCCGTTCTACGACCCCGAGAAGACGCGGCCGCGGTCGTAGACGTCAGCTCTCGCGGAAGCGCGCGGCGAGGATCTCGATCAGCGCGAGTGCCGCACGCGAGTCCGCTTCGAGAGCAGCTCGCAGCTCACCGCGCGAGACGGCGAGACAGCGAACAGGGCCGCTGGCCGTGACGTTGGCGGTGCGGGCTCCGTGGGGATCGAGCACCTCGATCTCACCGATCAGCTTGCCCTCTCCGAGGACGAGCGACAGACCGGGCCGCTCGACGACTGCGGTGCCCTCGAGCACCAGCAGGACGAACTCTCCAGGATCGCCGATGCGCATCATCGCCTCGCCGTCCGCGAACGTCGATCTCGGTGCCTGCGGCGAGCAGCGGCTCGAGGAGCTCGCGGGGCAACGTCGCCAGCTCGCCGCGCTCGGGCACGAGCTTCTCGTAGCGACCGCCGTGGAAGAGCAGCGGTCGGCCCTCGCCGTAGCGTGCGAACTCGACCTCACCGAGGAACAACGAGTGATCGCCGCCCCAGTAGGAGCGCACGACCCGTGCGACCAGGTGAGCGAGCGCGCCCGCGACGAGCGGCGTCTCGTGCACGACCTCGAACGACGGCTCGGGCAGGTCGTCCCCGGGCCGGCCCGCGAAGCGGTCGGAGAGCCCGGCCTGACCCGCTTCCAGCACGCTCACGCCGTAGCGGGTGCCCTCGTGCAGGAGACCGGCGAGCTTCGCGCGGCGATCGAGCGAGATGAGGACGAGCGGCGGACGGAGCGAGACCGACATGAACGCGTTCGCAGTCATGCCGTGCACCTGATCGCCCGCCCGGGTCGTGAGGACGGTGACGCCGGTCGCGAACATCCCGAGCGTGCGGCGAAACGCGATCGCCGGGTCCCCTTCCAGCCCTTCTCCGAGCTCGAGCTCCTCGCGCAGCGGCACGTCGAAGGGAGACTCGGTCAGGGGGATCGGAAGGTCGAACTCGCGCGGCGCAGCGTCTGACATGCGCCCATTCTCCCAGCCGCAGCGAGAATGGCCGCAGATGAGCGCCTTCGGCCTCGAAGCGACTGACGGCGCCGCCCGCGCAGGCGTGATCCACACCGCCCACGGCGAGATACGCACGCCGGCGTTCATGCCGGTCGGCACGAAGGCGAGCGTCAAGACGCTGCATCCCGACGAGGTGCGCGCGCTCGGGGCGAACGTGATCCTCGGCAACACGTACCACCTGCACCTGCGTCCGGGGGAGGACGTGATCGAGGAGCTCGGCGGGCTGCACGCGTTCTCGGGCTGGGACGGGCCGATCCTCACCGACTCGGGTGGGTTCCAGGTGTTCTCGCTGCGCGACACGCTGCTCGCGGTCGACGACGACGGCGTCACGTTCCGCTCCGTCTACGACGGCGCCGCCGAGCGCCTCACACCGGAGAGCGTGGCGGAGATCCAGCGGCGGCTCGGCTCGGACATCGCCATGTGCCTGGACATCTGCCCACCGGCCGGCGCGACGCCCGAGGAGCACGAACAGGCCGTGCGCCGCACCAGTCTCTGGGCGGAGCGCCAGGCGGAGGCTCCGCGCGCGCCGGGGCAGCTCCGCTTCGGGATCGCCCAGGGCGGCACCGACCCCGAGCTGCGGCGCCGCTCGATCGCGGAGGTCACCGCGCTTCCGTTCGACGGCTTCGCGCTGGGTGGGCTGGCGGTCGGTGAGAGCCGACCCGAGATGTTCGACGCGGTCGGCTGGTCGACGCCGCTCCTGCCGGACGATCGCCCGCGCTACTTCATGGGCCTGGGAGACCCCGAAGGGATCCTCGAGGTCGTCGCGCGTGGGATCGACATGTTCGACTGCGTCCTCCCGACCCGCACGGCGCGCACCGGCTCGGCGCTCACCGCGATCGGGCGCCTCAACCTCCGCAACGCGCGGTTCGCCCGTGACCCGGGCCCGCTGGAGGAAGGGTGCGGCTGTCCCGCCTGCCAGCGCTTCTCACGTGCATTCGTGCGGCACCTCGTCAACCAGCAGGAGATCCTGGGGCTGCGGCTGCTGACCCTGCATAATCTGTGGTTCGTACTGCGACTGACCGAGGGCGCGAGGGCGGCGATCCTGCGTGGCGAGTTCGAGCGCTACCGCGCGGACACGCTGGAGAGGCTGGCCGGCACATCGGAGGAGAGGGAGGGGCATGGCCCCTGAAACGAGACGGGGCAGACCCCCGAGGGAGACAAAGTGTCAAGCCTGATCATCCTGCTCGCGATGTTCGTGCTCCTGTGGGCGGTGCTCATCCGCCCGCAGCGAATGAAGCAGCGTGCGCAGCAGCAGATGCTGTCCCAGATCGACCCCGGGGACGAGATTCTCACCGTGGGCGGGATCTACGGCATCGTCGTGGAGGTCGAGGACGACGACGACCTCGTGGTCGAGATCGCCGACGGGATCCACGTTCGGATCTCCCGCCGCGCGGTCGCCACCGTCGACAAGCCCGAGGAGGAGGACGAGGAGGCCGAGGCCGATGACGACGAGGTCGTCGAGGCCGAGGCACAGGACGTGGCGGACGACGAGGACGTCGAGGGGCTCGTCACCGTCCCCGACTCCGAGGCCACCGTCGAGGCGACGCAGAGGCGCCTTTTCCGTCGGCGCTGACGCCCCGACGCCGCTCGGCGTAGGCGAGGTTGTGAATCGTGAGGAAACGATGAGCAGACCCGTCTCCGGAGCCGCGTCAGCGCTCTGGCACAGCTAATCTGACCGCCGCAGATGCGCTCCGTGTCAGTGCGAGATTTCCGTCCGAGGCCGGCACCGGCCGCTTCGGCGCGGAGTGACGCAACATGACACGTCGAGCCGCAGTCGTCGTCCTCGCGCTCGTCCTCGCCGCGCTCGTCACCGTCGGCCTGCTCGCCGCGCCCGGCTCGCCGTTGCAGAAGGACCTGACCCTCGGGCTCGACCTGCAGGGCGGTCTCGAGGTGACCCTGCAGGCGGTGCCGCCCAAGGACCGCGAGCTCACCTCGGAGGACCTCGACCGGTCGGTGGAGATCATGCGCAGCCGCGTCGACCGCCTCGGCGTGGCGGAGCCCGAGATCCGCACGCAGGGCGACGACCAGATCGCCATCCAGCTGCCCGGTGTCAAGGATCCTGCGGCCGCCGCCGCGATCATCGGGAAGACGGCGCAGCTCGAGCTCTTCGACCTCGAGACCTCGCTGACCGGTCCTTCGATCGACGCCACGGGCAACCCCGTCGCGATCGGCCAGTCTCTACGACCTCCTCGCGCGCGTGCAGGCGCTCGCCGCGGAGGGCACGTCGGAGGAGTGGTACGTCTTCAACGCCAAGAAGCGCCTCGTCGAGGGCCCGGCCACGAGTCGTGAGGAGGCGCTCAAGCGCTGGAAGGGCAAGGTGCCGAAGGGCTTCAAGGTGTTCGCCGCGCCCGAGGGCACCGTTGTGATCCGCTGCAACACGACGGCGGCAATCTGTCCCGGCACCGCTCCCGGCGGCAGCGGCTGGTACCTCTTCAAGTACGCGCCACCCGAGGTGCCGCAGATGACCGGTGCCGACCTGAAGCTCTCGGGCACCCGCGCCGACTTCGACACGAGCCCGACGGGCGGCGGCCGGCCGATCGTGTCGATGGAGTTCACCGACAAGGGCGCGGACAGGTTCCAGGAGATCACGCGCGACGAATGGCTGCGCGGCAAGATCCGCAACCAGCCGCAGCACTTCGCGATCGTGCTCGACCGCGAGATCCGCACCTGGCCGCAGATCGACTTCACGGAGGGATCGCTGTCGGGTGGCATCGGCGGCGGTCGCGCGCAGATCACCGGGCTCGAGTCGTTCGACGAGGCGAAGGACATCGCGATCGTCCTCCAGACAGGGGCGCTCCCGGTCAAGTTCGTCACGCTCGACGAGACCGCCGTGTCGGCCACGCTGGGCAAGGACTCGCTCCAGGAGGCGAAGATCGCCGCGTTCGTCGGCCTCATCCTCGTCGCGTTCTTCCTCCTCCTCTTCTACCGCTTCCTGGGCGTCGTCGCGGTCATCGGCCTCGGGATCTACGCGGCGCTCCTCTACGCCGCGATCCTGGTCTTCAACGTCACCATGACCCTGCCGGGGTTCGCCGGCCTCGTGCTCACGTTAGGCGTGGCGGCCGACGCGAACGTCGTCATCTTCGAACGCATCAAGGAAGAGGCGCGAGCCGGGCGCTCGATGAAAGCCGCGATCGCCACCGGCTACACGAAGGGCTTCCACACGATCGTCGACGCCAACGCCGTCACGATGATCACCGCCCTCGTGCTCTTCGCCGTGGCGACGGCCGGCGTGCGCGGCTTCGCGCTGATGCTGCTCATCGGCACAGCGATCTCGATGCTCACCGCCGTGCTCGCGACGCGCGCCCTGCTCACGGTGCTCTCCGGCTTCAAGTGGTTCGACAACCCGCGCTTCATGGGGGCCACCACCGAGGAGATCCCGCGCTGGCAACGGATTGACGTCGTCGGCCGGCGGCGGCTCTGGTTCATCCTCTCGCTGATCGCCATCGGCTTGAGCGTGGTCGCGCTGGTGGTCAAGGGGCTCAACCTCGGCATCGAGTTCGAGGGCGGCACACAGGTCGAGTTCACGACGTCGAAGCCCGTCGCCATCACGGACGTCCGCGAGCAGGCGGCCGTCATCGGTCAGGAGGGCGCCGTCGTCCAGGGGCGCGGCCAGGCAGTCGGCGGGGATTCCTACCGGAGCTTCCAGATCCGCACGGAGGCGCTGGACGAGGCCGAGCAGACGCGGCTCGAGGGCGCGCTCACCGAGCAGTTGGACGCGCGCATCGAGAACGCACGGAGCGTGTCGGCCAGCTTCAGCCGGACGATCCTCAAGTCCGCCATCGTCGCCATCGTCGTCTCGTTCGGGCTCATCGCTCTGTACGTGACGCTGCGTTACCAGTGGCGGTTCGCGGTTCCCATCCTGCGCACCCTGCTCAACGACGTGCTCATCACGATCGGCGTCTATGCCATCTCGGGCCGCGAGGTGACCGCGGCGACCGTGGCCGCCATCCTCACCATCCTCGGCTTCTCGATCTACGACACGATCATCGTGTTCGACCGCGTGCGCGAGAACATCAAGCTGATGCCGCGGGCCAGCATCGCCACGATCGCAAACGTGTCGGTGTGGGAGGTGCTGCGCCGCTCGATGATCACCTCCTTCATCACGCTGCTCCCGATCCTCTCGCTCTTCCTCTTCGGCGGCGAGACGCTCAAGGACTTTGCCTTCGCGATCATGATCGGGATCCTGATCGGCGCGGTCTCGACGATCTTCATCGCCACCCCGTTGCTGACCGTGCTCATGGAGCAAGACCCTGTCTGGGCGCGCAAGAAGGACATCGTCGGTGGGCTGGAGGATGCGCAGTCGGTCGGCGGCGCGCTCCTGCGCGACGACGACGACACCGCCGGGCAGGCCGTCGCACCGCGCGGCCCGACGCCGGCTCCCACGCCCGCGACCGTAGGCGGTGCCGACCTCGGCGCCTCGTCGGCGAAGCGTGAACGGCGCCGGCAGCGGCGCTCGACACGCCCTCACGGCCGCTCTCGCTAGCCGTCGCGGTCCTGTCACCCCTCTAGACTGAGGGCGTGGCAGACAACGGCGACACGCCGGCACCCTCGCTGCAGCAGCTCCTGCTTGCCGGCGTCGGCTGGGTCTCGGAAGGAGTCGAGGCCGCCGACGGGTTCGCCGACGAGCTGGCGAAGAAGGTCGGCGCCGACCGCGAGCAGATGCGCACCGCCGTGCGCGACACGATCGCGTCGTGGCGCCGGGAGGCCGAGCGGCTCGGCGTCCGTGGCGACGAGGTCACCGAGCGCGCGCTGTCGCGTCTCGGCCTTGCCCGTCGCGAGGCGATCGACGACCTCGAGCTCCGTGTCGCGCAGCTGGAGCACCGCCTCCGCCTGCTCGAGCGGGATACCGACCTGACGACGACCCCGTAGCCAAAAGGTCGCAATTTGCGACCTTTTCGCGCGTTCGGGCTTGACGCGTCGAGACGGTTCTCCGTAGAGTCCCCCCATCTGAGCCGACGGGCCCTCGGGTCTGTCGGCTCAGTGTTTTTTTGTGGAGAGCCGGTCGCGCTGCCACACTGAGCCTGTGGCGACGACGCGACAGCGCTCCATCGGCCGACTCTCCGAGATCGCTCGCGTCGCGGGTCGTCACGGGTTCGGCTACGTGTTCGACAGGCGCCGCACGCCGCCGGACGTGCCCGTCGCGGAACGCGGACGCCGGCTGCGGGAGATGCTCGACGAGCTCGGGCCGACGTTCGTCAAGTTCGGCCAGCTGCTCTCGACGCGCCCCGACCTGGTGCCGCCGGACATCGTCGTCGAGCTGCGCAAGCTCCAGGACGACGTCTCCCCGATCCCCTACGCGCAGGTGGCGCAGGTCGTCGAGACAGATCTCGGCCTGACCATCGAGCGGGCGTTCCTGACCTTCGACGAGACGCCGATCGCCGCCGCCTCCATCGGGCAGGTGCACCGCGCCACCCTCCCGAACGGCGAGGACGTCGTGGTCAAGGTGCAGCGGCCGGATGCGCCGCGCCAGATCGAATCCGACCTCCAGCTGCTGCGTTCAACGGTGCGCCTCGCGCGCGAGCGCGTGCGCGCGCTCGACTTCATCGACAGCGAGGCGCTGGTCGACGAGTTCGCCCGCTCCATCCGGCAGGAGCTCGACTACCAGCAGGAGGCGCGGAACGCGGAGACGTTCCGCCGCAACTTCGCCGGCGACGAGCGCGTGTCGGTGCCGCGCGTGTGGTGGCGCTACACCACGGGGCGGGTGCTGACCCTCGAGCACCTCGCCGGGAAGCACATCCGTGACGTCGACGTGTCGGATTGGCCGGCGGAGGAGCGGCGCGAGCTCGCCTACCGCATGACCGATGCGTGGATGACGATGATCTTCCGCCACGGCTTCTTCCACGGCGACCCCCACCCGGCGAACATCCTCCTCCTCGAGGATGGGAGGATCGGGCTCGTCGACTTCGGCCTCGCCGGGCGGCTCACCGACGAGGACATGGCCCGGCTGACGCGGCTGTTCGTCGACGCGGCGACCGAGAACGTCGCGGCGCTGCCGCGGCGGCTGGCGGATCTCGGCGTCCAGTATCCGAAGGAGCGAGAGGACGAGCTGCGCTCGCGTCTCGAGGAGCTCTACTACCGCTACTACGGGACGCGGCTGTCCGAGATCGATCCGATCGAGGTGATCCGCGAGGCGTTCGGGCTCATCTACGCCATGAACCTGCGGTTGCCGACACGCTTCGTGATCCTCGACAAGGCGATCGCGACGCTCGGCTCCGTGGGCGTGGAGCTCTACCCCGAGTTCAACGTGTTCGAGGTCGCGAAGCCGTACGCGAAGCAGCTCATGGCCGAGCGGCTGTCACCGACGAGGCTCGCCCTCAGGGCGCAGCGCGAGGCGCGAGAGCTCGTCGGCGTGGCGCGCGAGATGCCGTACCAGCTGCACGACATCCTCGAGGACGTCCGTACCGGCCGGTTCGCGGTCAACATCGACAACCCCGGGATCGACGAGCTCGACACCACGATTCACCATGCCGTGAACCGCATCGTCGTCGGGGTCGTCGTGGCAGGGGGGCTCGTGGGATCGTCGATCGTGGGCGCGCTCGCAGCCGAGGGCCCGCAGGTGATGGGTCTCCACCTGCTGTCGTTCGTCGGCTTCGTGCTCTCCGGCATCTTCGGCCTGTGGCTCATCTGGGGCGTGATGCGCTCCGGCAGGCTCTGAGGACGACCCGCGTCAGGAGCTCTCGTGCTCGACGTGCGGGTCGGGGAGCCAGCGAAGCCAGGAGGGTAGGTACCAGTTCCAGCGCCCGAGGAGCTTCATGCTCGAGGGCACGAGCACGCAGCGCACGATCGTCGCGTCGATCAGCAGTGCGATGCCGACCCCAAAGCCGACCTGCTGCGTCTCGACGAGGTCACCGGAGGCGAAGCCGGCGAAGACCGCGATGATGATCAGTGCTGCGCCGGTGATCACCCGCGCGGTGGTGGCGACGGCGTACGTGACCGCCTCCTCGTTGTCGCCCGTGCGGAGGTAACGCTCGCGTATGCGGCTGAGCAGGAACACGTGGTAGTCCATCGAGAGGCCGAACAGCACCGCGAACAGGAAGAGCGGCACCCAGGTCGTGACGGCCTGTGTCTCCCTGAGCCCGAACAGCTCGTTCCCGACTCCCTTCTGGAAGACCAGCACCATGAGGCCGTAGGCGGCTCCGACCGAGAGCAGGTTGAGGAGGATCGCCTTCAACGGGAGCACGACCGAGCGGAATGCGATCGTGAGCAGGACGAAGCTGAGGGCGAGGACGAAGATGATGACCCGCGGCAGCCAGACGTCGGTGAGCGCCGTGTAGTCGATCTCCTCCGCGGTCTCGCCGGTCACGAGCACCACCGCTTCCACTCCGTCGAACGCCGCCGGGATGTCGCGGCTTCGCAGATGCCTTGACAGCCGCGATCGCACGCTGGTCTCGGCTGTCGCCGGTGACGAGCGCCTCGATCACCGTGAGCCTCTCGTCGGGGCTGACGTCGACCTCGGGGTCCCGGAACGAGGGGCTCTCCTCGAGCCGCTGGACGAGGCGCGCGACGGCTCTGCGAAGCGGCGGCGTGGCCACATCCCCGTCGACCACGACGATCGCCGAGTCGACCGTGCCGACGCCGAACTCCTCCTCGAGGGCGAGAAAGCCTTCCTTCGAGGGGACGCCGTCGGGGAAGGAGCGCAGCCCGGGCCCCGAGAGCCGAAGGTCGAGGACCGGCGCCGCCGCTGCCAGGAGCAACGCCGCCGAGGCGACGAGGCTGACCACCGGCCGCCGCATCACGGCGCGGGCGATCCGCGACCAGAAACGGCCTTCCCTGCCTGCCGAGTCGACCGCCCGGCCGAGGAAGGGGATGCGGAGCGCGTTGACCCGATCGCCGAGGACGCCCAGCAGCGCCGGCGCGAGAGTGAGCGCCGCCAGCACCGAGACGAATGCAACGGCGATCGCGCTGACGCCGAGGGCGCGCAGCACGGTGTCGGGGACAAGCAGCAGGCCTGACATGGCGAGCATGAAGGCGATGCCGCTGAACACGACGGCCCGGCTCGCCGTCGCCCCGGACATCGCGATCGCGTCGAGCTTGACCCGGCCGCCCGCGCGCTCGTCCCGGTAGCGCGAGACGATGAAGAGCGCGTAGTCGGTCGCGATCGCGAGGCCCATCACCGTCGTCATGTTGAGGATGTACGTCGAGAGGTCGAGGCCCTGGCCGATCAGGGCGGACAGGGCGAGCGCGATCACGATCGAGAAGACGGCGATCACGAGCGGCACGACTGCGGCGACCACCGCGCCGAACACGAGCACGAGGATCACGAGCGCGGCCGGGATGCCGAAATAGAGCTCGCCCGTCTTCAGGTCGTCGGCGAGGACCTGATCGAGGTCACGATCGGCGCTGCACTCGCCGGTGATCGTCACGTCGAAGACACCTCGGTCGGCGGCCGCGACGACCTCCATCAGCCGGCCGGCACCCTCCTCGCAGTCACCCATGAGACCGACCGGGATCACGGTTGCACGACGGTTTTCCGAGACGAGGGACGCGTCGGCGCTCTCGTACGTGCTGCGCGCGTTGTGGACGACGCCGGTGGCGCGTACCTCACCGAGCAGTCGTCGACCTTGCGGCGGAACTCGTCCTGGTCGACGGTCAGGCTCGCGGAGCGGACGAGGATCAGCTCGGAGACGTACTCCTCCTGTGGATCACGTGGAACGTGCCTCCCGATCAGCTCGTAGCCGCGCTCGGACTCCGGGTTGGAGGTGATCTCGCCGTCCGAGGTGAGCACCGACCCGAGCAGGGTTGACGTTGATCCCGACCGCAACGACGAGCGTGAGCAGACCACGCGCCGAGCGTCACCCAGGGCCTGCTCGCGCACGCACGTGCGATCCGGTCGGTCGAGAGCGTCACGCCGTGTCAGTTATCGCGTCGCACCGCCGCGCTCGTCAAGCAGCGATCGGCACTGTTCTTAACGCGTGCAGGGCTCAGAGCGTTCACATCTCACGGCGCCGTCGCGCCCAGCGTGCGGCTCAGCGGCGCTCGAGCCGGCCGTGCCGCTCGAGGATCTCGAGCACGGGATCGTGCGGAAGCGCCCGCACGAGGCGACCGTCGCGGCCGTCCGTGTCGACCGCGGCCCACAGCGCGTTGAGCACCGCCTCCTCGGTCGCTTCGACCGTCGCCTGGAAGATCGTGTCGAGCGCCCGGTCGGGGACGCGTGGCGCCGTCCCGCGCGAGCGATCCCCGCGCGTCGGCCGTCCCTCGGTCGCGAAGGCGAGGAAGATCTCGCCGCTGCCGTGCCAGGCGACGCTCCCGGCTCGCGCGAGGCCGAGACCACAGCGCCGCGCGACCCGTTCGAGCTGTGCGCTCGCGAGTGGAAGATCGACCGCAACGACGCAGATGCAGCTCCCGGGTGGCGTGGAGCGGGGTCAGGCCTGCGTCCGCGAGGGCCTCGCCGACCGGCACGCCGTCGATGCGGAGCGCCCGTGGCTCGTAGCCGCCGAGGTTCGCGAGCACCAGCACGCCGACCGTCGCTCCGCTGTCGGTCACGACACGACTCGACGTCCCGATCCCGGCCTTCCAGCCGAGCGAGATCATGCCGGTGCCGGCACCGACGCACCCTTCGGCGACGGCCGCGTCCGCCGCCGCGAGCGCCCGGCCTGCGTCCGCCGCCTCCACCTGCACGACGCGTGCATCGTTGAGCCAGCTGTCGTCGCATTCTCCGACGACCGGCAGGACGACGTCCTCGACCCCGACCGCGCCGTCCGCGGCGATCGCGGCCGCGACCGCCCCGTCGAGCACGCGCCCGACCTGCATCGACGCCGTCAGGTAGACGGGCGTCTCGAGCACGCCCCATTCGCGGATCGCGAGCGCGCCGGTCAGCTCGCCGGCGCCGTTCAGCACCGCGACGCCGGCGGGCAGCGGCTGCCCGAAGAGCGAGGCTGGATCGGCAGGCACGATCGCGGTGACACCCGTCCGTGCCACGCCGCGGCCGGCCGGCGGGTCGGGCTCGTCCCGCCAGACCGTCACGTGCCCGACGGCCACGCCGCGGAACGTCGGTGATCGCGTTCGCAGGGCCGGCCGGGAGCGTGCCGAGCCGGAGCCCGAGCTCGCGCAACCGGGGTGAGCGGCGCTGAGGCGGGGTCGGCACGGGCCGAGCCTAACCTCTCCGGAGCGAGGTAGGCTCGCCGCCGTGGCGCTGCAGATGCCCGTCGTGTGGAGCGACGCACATCGGTCGCACCGGCCAGGTGGCGAGGTGTGGATCGGCCTGCCGTACCCCGCCGACGAGGTGCCGGAGCGCGCGGAGGCGATCCGCGCACGCCCTGCAGACGGCCGGTTCGCCCGTGGTCGAGGCGCAGCCGCACGCGGACGACGCGCTCCTCGCCGTCCACGACCCCGAGCTGGTCGGCTTCCTCGCGGAGGCCTGGGCGCTGTGGGTCGCGGCGGGCTATCCGGACGACCCGGGACAGGACAACGTCGTGGCGTACATCTTCCCGCACGCGGGCCTCGTCGGGCCGCACGAGCCACTCGTCGCGACGTCGCCGTCCGCCCGAGCCGGGAACTTCGCGTTCGACACGATGACACCGGTCGGCGCCGGCACCTGGGAGGCGGCGCGCGGCGCCGTCGACTGTGCTCTCACAGCCTGCGATCTCGTCCTCGACGGTGCGCCGCTCGCCTACGCGTGCACGCGGCCGCCCGGGCACCACGTGACCCGCACGGCGTACGGGGGGTCGTGCTACCTGAACAACGCCGCCGTCTCGGCCCAGTACCTGCGCGACCGCGGGGCGACCCGTGTCGCGATCGTGGACGTCGACGTGCACCACGGCAACGGCGCGCAGTCGATCTTCTGGGAGCGGGGCGACGTCATCACGTGCTCCGTGCACGTCGACCCCGCTGCAGGGTGGTTCCCGCACTACCTCGGGCTCGCCGCGTGAACGCGGAGGCGGGGCGGGGGAGGGCGCCAATCTCAACCTGACCCTTCCACCGGGAACCGCCGACGACGGCTGGCTGGAGGCGATCGGGGCGGCGACCGAGGCCGTGCGCGAGCACGGCGCGGACGTGCTCGTCGTCGCTCTCGGCGTCGACGCGGCGACCAACGACCCCAACAGCCCGCTCGAGGTCACCGCGGACGGCTTCGGGCGGGCCGGCGAGCTCCTCGGCGCGCTCGGACTGCCGACGGTGGTCGTGCAGGAGGGTGGCTACGATCTCGCGACGATCGGCGGGCTCGTGCTCGCCACGCTCGAGGGCATGGAGACCGGGAGAGGCGTGTGAGGAGCCGAGTCGCTGTGGGTCGGCAAGGAGGAGCTCGGCGGAGTGCCGACGCAGGAGCGGCGCGGGAGCCCGCTGCCGCCGCACTGGCGGCTCGAGGCGGTGCTGGGCGACCGAGCGCCCACGGACGCCGTCGATCTCGGCCGACGGCCGCCTGGTGGCGTTCATCCAGGATCGCGACACGTCCGACATCTGGCTGCTCCAGCTCGACGACGGGCGCGGTGTCGCCCTGACCAGCGGCCGCGATCCGATGCCGTACTGGGAGGACACGACGCCGACGATCTCCCCGAACGGGAGCCAGGTCGCGTTCGCCGACGACGGCAAGGTCTGGGTGGTCGCCGCGGCGGGCGGTCCTGCCCGCGAGGTCGTCGACGGCTGGGAGCCCGGTGTGGCTCGGCGACGACCGTCTGGTCGTCTCCGTCGACCGCGAGACGCGGAGCCGGCTGGCCGTCGTCTCGCTCGACGACCCGTGGCCGCAGCCGCTGGTCCGGGCCGCACCCGGGCTCGACACGAACGGCGACGAAGGCGGCGCGACGGTCGCGCCCGACGGGACTGACGGTCGCCTACCGCTTCCGCTCCCACACCGACCTGACGCGGTCGGAGATCCGGGTCGTCGACGTGGCGACCGGCGAGGCACGCGCGCTGACCGGCGCCGCGGGCATCGAGGAGGCCGAGCCTGCGTGGTCGCCCGACGGGCGGACCCTCGCCTTCACCGCCCAGCGCGGCGAGTGGTGGGAGCTGCGCGCGATCGACCTCGCCGCCGGCGACGACACGCTTGCTCGCAGGCGTCGAGGCCGACTTCTCCGAGCCGGCGTGGAGCCCTGACGGGTCGCGGATCGCCGCCGTGCGCTCGCGTGAGTTCACCCACGATCTCGTCGTCGTCGACGTGGCGGCGGGGACGGTGACCGAGGTCGCACCGGGCGGCTGCTACGGCACGCCCCTGTGGACGGCGGACGGCTCGCTCGTCGTCACGTACGAGGATCACGCCGCGCCGCCCGAGCTGCGCCTGCTCAGCGCCGACGGCGAGAGACAGCGGCTCGTCGCCGCCGTCGCCCGCTGCGATCGAATCCGCGCCGTACGTCGTCCCGGAAGAGGTCTCGTTCCCTTCCAGCGACGGCCTGGTGATCAACGCGCTGCTCTACCGGCCCCGCGCGGGAGAACGCCCGGCGCCCGCCGTCGTCTACCCGCACGGCGGCCCGAAGGAGTTCTCGGGAGACGAGTGGGACGGCGTGGCGCAGTACTTCGTCGACAAGGGCTACGCCTGGCTGTCCGTCAACTACCGCGGCTCGACCGGCCGCGGCAAGGCGTTCGAGCACCTGAACGACCTCGACTGGGGCGGTGGTGACGTGCGCGACTGTCTCGCCGCGGCCGACTACCTGCGCACGCTCGACTGGGTCGACGGCGACCGCCTCGCGATCTTCGGCGCCAGCGTACGGCTCGTACATGGCGCTCGGCTCCGTCGTCGAGGACGCCGGCGAGCGCTTACCGCTGCGCGGTCTGCAAGTACGGCGACTGCGACCTCGTGACGACCTGGGCGCAGGGTGACTGGGACGGCATCCGCTACTGCGGGGAGAACATGCTCGGCCATCCGGGGGTCAACCGCGACGTCTACCTGCGCGGGTCTCCGTTCCACCGGCTCGAACGCGTCGCCGTGCCGCTGCTCGTCGCCACCGGGGAGCTCGACGTGCGGGTCAGCGCGAGCCAGTCGGCGCAACTCGTCGCGGAGCTGCGCCGGCTCGGAAAGACGTACGAGTACGTCACGTATCCCACCGAGGCGCACGGCTTCCTGCGCGAGGGGCCGTTCCTCGACTTCCACCGCAGGCTCGAGCGGTTCCTCGACTGGTACCTGCTCTAACGCGACCTGAACAACCTCGAGCAGCGGGCCGCGTCTGACTCGATGCCTTGACTCGCCGGTCAGGGCAGGTCAATGATCCCTCGATCCCCGGGGAAGTGAGAGGAGAACGTCTCGTGAGAAGCCTGCGCCGCCTTGCCGTTGCGTCGTTCGTCGTCGTTGTCTCGCTCGTCGCCGTGACGGCGTCCTTCGCCCAGGACGACGAGAAGGTCGTCTTCACCGTGGGCTTGCTGAACGACTACGACACGCTCAACCCTCTTCAGGGCGTGGAGGTTCCCGACTACGAGGTGTGGAACCTGCAGTACGCGACGCTGACCGACAAGGCGGCGGACGACTTCGCCACGACCCCCGGCCTGGCCGAGTCCTGGGAGATGTCGAACGACGGCAAGACGTACACGTACACGCTGCGGGACGGCCTCGAGTGGTCGGACGGGCAGCCGCTGACGGCGGAGGACGTGGCCTATACGGTCAACCGCGCGCGCGCAGAGGAGTGGCTCAACTACTCCTCGACGGTCGGCAACCTGAGGGCGAAGGTGATCGACGAGCGGACCGTCGAGATCACGAGCGGCGTGCCGGATCCGAAGCTGCCGGCGATGGACAGCTACATCCTCCCCAAGCACGTGTGGGAGAAGTACGACGAGAAGGCGATCACCAAGTACGACGGGCAGGACGGCGTCGGCTCCGGGCCGTTCACGCTGACCGAGGCGAAGCGCGGTCAGTTCTGGACGATGCAGGCCAACGACAGCTACTGGGGTGGCCGCCCCGAGGTGGACGAGGTCGTGTTCCGCCTCTTCAACAACGGCGACGCCATGGTGGCGGCGCTCAAGAGCGGCGAGGTCGACGCTGCCCATGCGGTCCCGGCTCAGTCCTACAAGGGCCTCGAGTCGACCGAAGGGATCGTCGCGCTGCAGGGTGAGCAAGGCGGCTTCACCGAGATCGCCGTCAACGGCGGGCGCCCCGAGAACCACCGGGTCGAGGGGATCGGGAACGGGCACCCGGCGCTTTCCGACATCGAGTTCCGCAAGGCGATCGCGCACTCGATCGACAAGCTCACGTTGATCGACAAGGTCGCCGCCGGCCTGGCGCGGCCCGGCTCGACCATCAGCCCTTCACCGAACCCGGAGTGGATCCCGGAGATCCCGGAGGACGAGGAGCTCGGCTTCGACCTGGAGAAGGCGAAGCAGATCCTCGACGCCGCCGGCTACGAGGACTCGAACGGCAACGGCATCCGCGAGCTCGACGGCAAGGACATCAACCTCACGTACTACATCCTCTCCGACTCGACGACGTCGGCCCCGAACGCCGAGTTCGTCTCCGGCTGGCTGAAGGAGGTCGGGATCGGCACGACGATCAAGGTCGTCAACGGCTCGAAGCTGACCGAGATCATCGGCAAGGGCGACTACGACATGTTCCAGTGGGGCTGGACTCCCTTCGTCGACCCGGATCCGGAGCTGTCCTACTTCACGTGCGATCAGCTCTCGAAGGATCCCGCCAACCCGACCAACTACTACAACGACGCGAACTGGTGCGCGCCGGCCTACGACGCGGGCTACAAGGCGCAGAAGGTCGAGCTCGACAAGGAGAAGCGGGTCGACATCGTGCACCGGATCCTGAAGACGTTCTACGACTCGGCGTCGTACAACGTGATCTCGTACGAAGGCGACCTGCAGGCCTACCGCACCGACCGCTTCGAGGGGTGGCTGCGCCAGCCGGCCGACATCGGTCCGGTGCTCTTCTCGAACACGTCACCGACGTATGCCAACCTGACGCTGGCCGAGTCGTCGGGTGGGAGCGGTGGAGGCCTGGGCGGGGCCGGGTACATCGCTCTCGCCGTCGTGGGCGGGATTGCCATCGTGCCTGGCCGTGTTCCTGCTCGGGAGGCGACGGAGCGCCGACGAGCGCGAGTAGGTCCGTGAGGGTCAGGCAGTGCCAGAGCGAGGGGGCGGGGCGACCGGTCCGCCTCCTCGGCGAGGGCATGACTCCGTGAGCGCGCGCTTCGTTCTCGGCAAGCTGGCCGCGTCGCTCGCGACGCTGACCTTCGTCGTCGTCTTCAACTTCTTCCTCTTCCGCGTCGTCGCCGGCGATCCGGTGGCGACGCTGTTCCGAGGCCGCAACCTGTCCGAGGGGCAACGGGAGGAGCTGCGACAGCAGTTCGGGCTCGACGGCTCGAAGCTCGACCAGTTCTGGGCGTACCTGCAGCAGACGGCGCAGCTCAACTTCGGGCGCTCGTACACCTCGAACGAGCCCGTCATGGCCGAGATCGCGAGCCGGGCCTGGCCGACGATCCTGCTCGTGGGCGTCGCCGCCGTGCTCTCGGCGAGTGATCGGCGTGCTGCTCGGCATCGTCGCCGCGTGGAACCGGGGGCGGAAGTCCGACTATGCGGCCACGTCGTTCACGATGACCACCTACTCGATGCCGGACTTCTGGCTCGGGATGCTGCTGCTGGTCGGGTTCGCGGTCACGCTCGGCTGGTTCCCGGTCGGCGGCTACTCCGATCCCGGGGCCTCCGACGCCGGGATCGGTCACGCCCTGGACGTGCTGCAGCACCTGTTCCTACCAGCGCTGACGCTGACGCTTGCCTACCTGGGTGAGTACACGCTGATCATGCGCTCGTCGCTCCTCGACACGATGCGCGAGGACTACCTCGCGTTGGCGCGCGCCAAGGGGCTGCGCGACGTGATCGTGCGGCGCAAGCACGCCGTTCCGAACGCGCTCTTGCCGGTGATCACGCTGATCGCGATCAACCTCGGCTTCGTCCTGTCCGGCGCGATCACCGTCGAGACGGTCTACTCGTGGCCGGGTCTCGGGCTGCTCACGTACCAGGCGCTCAATGCGCCGGATCTGCCGCTGCTGCAGGGGCTGTTCCTCGTCTTCAGCGCCTCCGTGATCTTCTTCAACTTCATCGCCGACCTCGCGTACGCCTACTTCGACCCGCGGGTGCGGACCGCATGAGCTCGAGCCCGGTCGTCGGCCCGCTCGATCGCGTGGCGTCGCCGTCATCGCGCCTTCGGCAAGGCGGTCGGCGACTTCCGCTCGAGCGTGCCGGGGATGATCGGTCTCTGCGTCCTCGCCGTCTTCGTGCTCGGGGCGATACTCGCGCCGCTGCTCGCCGACTATTCCGAGGCGCGCGCCGCGACGGCCGACAATCCCGTCTGGGAGACGCCTTCCGAGTACCCGATCCTCGGAACCGACTACCTCGGTCGCAGCGTCTGGGCGCAGCTCGTGTACGGCGCCCGCGTCAGCCTCATGGTCGGTCTCGCGGCGACGGTCATCGCGATCGTGATCGGCTCGGTCGTGGGCATCGTGGCCGGGCACTACTCGGGGATCTTCGGCGGCGTGCTGATGCGTGTCACCGAGTGGTTCCTGGTGATTCCGTTCCTGCCTCTCGCCATCGTGCTGGCAACGATCCTCGGTGCGTCGATCGTCAACATCATCATCGTCATCGGGATCACGTCCTGGCCGGGGACCGCGCGGCTCGTGCGGGCGCAGGTGCTGACGCTGAAGGAGCGTCTCTACGTCGAACGAAGCCGGGCCTTCGGCGCCGGCAGCGGCCACCTCATGGGCCGCCACATCCTGCCGAACGTCTCGCCGTTGATCCTGGCCAACCTGACACTCACGGTTCCCGATTGCGATCCTCTCCGAGACGGCGCTGGCGTTCCTCGGTCTCGGCGATCCGCTGCGACCGTCGTGGGGGAAGATGCTCGATGACGCATTCACGTCCGGCGCGTTGACGCGGAACGCGTGGTGGTACTACCTGCCACCAGGTGTCTCGCATTCTCTTCGTCGTTCTCTCGTTCGTCCTGATCGGGCAGGCGCTGGAGGAGATTCTCGACCCGCGCCTCAAGGGGCGGCGTCGGTCGTGAGCGAGCCACTGCTCTCCGTCCGCGACCTCGCCGTCACCTATCCGGGCGGCGTCCCCGCGGTGCGCGGCGTCTCGTTCGACCTCGCGGCGGGCGAGACGCTCGGTCTCGCCGGAGAGTCCGGCTGCGGCAAGTCGACGATCGCGGCGGCGCTTCTGCGCCTGCTCCCGCGTGACACCACGGTGACCGGCGAGGTGCTCCTCGACGGCGAGGACGTGCTCACGATGCGGCCGGGGCGGTTGCGCGCCGTCCGCTGGGAGGAGATGTCGATCGTCTTCCAGGGCGCGCTGCACACGCTCAACCCGGTGCGCCGCATCGGCTGGCAGATCGAGGAGGCGATCACGCTGCACCGGCCGTCGATCGCGGAAGCGCGAGCTACGCGCGCGCGTGGCAGAGCTGCTCGACGTGGTGGGCATCCCGGGCAGCCGTGTCGCCGACTACCCGCACCAGCTCTCCGGCGGGCAGAAGCAGCGGGTGCTCATCGCCCTCGCGCTTGCGTGCGACCCGCGCCTGCTGATCGCCGACGAGCCGACGACGGCGCTCGACGTGATGGTGCAGGCCCAGGTGCTGCGTCTCCTGGAGGAGCTGCAGCGCGACCTCGGCCTGGCGATGCTGTTCATCACCCACGACCTGTCGACGCTGGCCAGCGTGTGCCGGCGCCTCGCGGTCATGTACGCCGGGCGGTTCGTCGAGGAGGGGGATGCTCACGCCGTCTTCGCCGAGCCGGCGCACCCCTACACGACGGCGCTGTCGGCGGCGTTTCCCGTGATCGGCGACAGCCGCTACCGGATGGCGCCCTCCGGGCTCGGGGGCGACCCGCCCGACCCGCGCGACCTGCCCTCCGGGTGTCCGTTCCATCCGCGGTGCGCGCGGGCGATGGACGACTGCGCGTCGTGGGACGCCGGTCGAGATCGCCGTCGCGCCGGGCCGCCAGGCGGCGTGCATCCACCTGGAGGACGGCCGGTGACGACCGAAGCCGCGGCATCCGCAGCACCGGAGGCGAGCGCGCCGCTCCTCGAGGTGCGCGGGCTCGAGGTCCGCTTCGCCGGCCGTAAGGGCGCCGTGGCACGCGCAGTCGACGGCGTCGACCTCGCCGTCCGCGAGGGCGAGGTGCTGGCGCTCGTCGGCGAGTCGGGCTGTGGCAAGACGACGCTGGCCCGCACGATCATGGGCCTCGAGCGACCCGCGGCCGGCGAGGTGTGGTTCCGGGGCGAGCCGCTGCGCTACGACGCGCGGTCGCTGAAGGCGTACCGGCGCGGCGTGCAGATGGTCTTCCAGGACCCGTCCGGGGCGCTCAACCCGCGCCAGACGATCTACGAGGCGGTGGCGGAGGGCCTGCGCATCCACGGCCTGTCGGACGGCGAGGAGGCGGCCGTCGCCGACGCGCTGTCGATCTCCGGCCTGCGGCCGCCCGAGCGCTTCTTCCCGCTGTATCCGTACGAGGTCTCCGGCGGGCAGCGGCAGCGCGTCGTGATCGCCGGGGCGATGGCGCTCGACCCGTGGCTGATCGTCGCGGACGAGCCCGTCTCGAGCCTGGACGCCTCGGTGCGGGGCGAGATCCTCGCGCTGATGCTCCGGCTCGTCCGCGAGAAGGGCGTCACGATCCTCGTCGTCACGCACGACCTCGGGCTCGCGTGGAACATCGCCGACCGGGTGGCCGTGATGTACCTGGGGCGGATCGTCGAGCTCGGGACGACCGAGGAGATGCTGTCGGCACCGCGCCATCCGTACACGCGCGCGCTGCTCTCGGTCGTCCCGGAGAGCGAGCAGATGGAGCAGCAGATCCTCGAGGGCGAGGCGCCGGACCCGAAGCGGATCCCGTCCGGTTGCCGCTTCCACCCTCGCTGCCCCGTCGTCCAGTCCGGAGAGGCGGAGCGGCTCGGCATCGTCGAGCGCTGCCGCAACGACGATCTCGTGCTCGATGCGGTCCCCGGGCACGCGACGCACCTGGCGGCATGCCACGCGGTACGGCGCGGTCGGGCTGACGCCCGACCTCGGGCGTGGGGTGAGGCTTCAGCGCCGTGGCTACGCCAACCTGCGGGGGATGACGCGCTCGAAGCGCCGCTGACGCCTGCCGATGCCGGCGTCGCCGACCTCCTCGACGACGGCGTCGACGGAGACGTGGTACGCGTCGGCGTCGGAGCGCACCTCGAGGCGCGCCTCGGTGACGACGTCCGCCTCGGGCCAGCTGACGCGATAGCGGGTCAGCGCCCGCGCGAAGGCGATCGCCGGGTCGGCCGTCGAGACGCCGACCTCGCCCTCGTAGTGCTCGCTGACGTGCGCGTCGAACAGCGCCTCGTACGTCGATCCGTAGGAGATCGCCGCACGCGTCTGCCGCTCGAGCACGTCGTGCGTGATCGTCCACGTCGTCGCCTCGGGCTCGCCGTCGTCCGCCGTGTGAGCGTCCTTGCCCGTGGCAGCGGGGAGCGTCGGCGGCGGCGTCGGAGATGGGCCGTCGAGCACCGGGAGCTCGAGCTCCACGGAGCCACGGTCGACGACGAGCGTGCCACCGGCGGGCGGCGGCCACGTGTTGGGCCAATCGGCGCCGGACAGGGCGAGCCGCAACCGGTGACCGGGCTCGAAGCGTCCACGAGGTGGCCTCGAGCTCGAGCGCGACCGGCGTCGGCGACGCCCGGCTGCGAGCGCGCGCGGGCGGTCGTGCCCTTCGCGATGCGCGAGATTGAGGATCGCCGCGCGTGACGAGCGCCGACGTGCCGTCCGGGAAGACGTCGCACAGGCGCACGGAGAGGTACTGCACCGGGGCACTCGGGGTCAGCGTGAGCCGCAGTCGCGGGTAGCCGAGGAGCTCGAGCTCCTCGCGCGAGCGGCTCCCAGTCGTACACGAGCGAGAGCGCGTCGTCGGGACGCTGGTCGAACGGCTGTCCCCACGGGAGCTTGGCGGCGCACGAGATCCACGCCGTCGTGCCGGTGTCGCCGCGCACGTGGATCTCGTCGAGACCGTCGCCATCCGGGCGCATCACGGTCGGCCGGAGCCGCTCCGCCGGCCAGGTCGGCTCGGTACGCCACTCGCCGCGCATCTCGGCCAGATCGGGCTCCGGCCGGGTCGAGCGGCGCGCGAAGAGCGACGATCGGCGGCTCCTCGTCGATCCCGTTCCGGCTCGTCCCGCAGCCAGCGGTCGAACCAGCGCGCGAGCTCGGGCACGAGATCGATGTGCGGGCCCGGCAGCGACGTGGCGGTCGACATGTGGCTCCAGGGCCCGATCAGCAGGCGCTTCGGGCACTCGCAGCGCCTCGAAGGTGCGCAGCGTGTTGTTGCGGTAGCCGTCGGCCCAGCCCGCCACGATCATCGTCGGGCAGGCGATGCGGTCGTAGCCCGGGTCGCAGCGATCCGTGACGCCAGTACGGCCCGTCGTGTTGCTCCTCGAGCCAGCGCAGCACCCACGGCTCGGTGCCCTCGATGCGGCGTAGCCACTCCTCGCGCCAGCCCTCGCCGTAGACCGCTGGCACGGGCGGGAGCATGTTGCACGCGACCATGTACGTCACCCAGTCGACGAGGTCGACCGCCTTGACCGCGCCGCCCATGTAGTGGACGTCGTCCGTGTAGCGGTCGTCGGTCGCGTAGATCGGCGCGATCGCACCGAGCGCAGGCGGCCGCATGCAGGCCACCTGGATCGAGTTGAAGCCGCCCCAGGACGTGCCGTACATGCCGACGCGCCCGTTCGACCACTCCTGTGCCGCGAGCCAGGCGATCACCTCGCAGATGTCGTCCAGCTCGGCCTCCGTGTACTCGTCCTCGGCGATCCCCTCCGACGAGCCGGTACCGCGGATGTCGAGCCGGCAGGTGACGAAGCCGCTCTCCTCGCACAGCCGCTCGTACTCGGACGAGTAGGACGAGGTGAGATCGTCCATGCGGTAGGGGAGCGCCTCCATCACCGACCGGAGCCGGGGTGACGTCGGGGATCCACAGGCGGGCCGCGAGCCGGATCCCGTCACGCATCGCGATCCAGGCGCGGCGCTCCTCCACCGAGCCATCCTAGACTTCCCCGCAGTTCCGAATCCGCTCTCGCGGATCCGGAACGCGTGAACCCTGAAGGCGTCCGCTTCGCGGCCGCAAAGCTCTGCTCTGCGCCAACCGCCGGCGCCTTCGGACGCAGGGCCATGAGCAAGTCGGCGCAGGCCCTGGGCCGCCGCCATGCTCGACGCGACGTCTGCGTCGTCCCTCTAGCCGGGCACTGCGAGCGACTCCACCACGCCGCTGACGGTGAGCCCCGGCTCGGGCCCGCCGGCGATGGCCCAGACGCGACCCCCGTGGGCGACGACGCCCGAGGCCGTGGCGCGGCGTCGGCAGGCTCGGCAGCGTGCTCCACCGCCTGCGCGCGACGTCGTACGCGTACACCGACCCGATCGTCCCGGCCGGCTCCTCGCCGCCGACGGACACGATTCGTCCGGCGATACCGGCCGCACCGGTCCCGCCGCGCGCCCCCGGGATCGGCGGGAGCCGCCGCCAGCGCCGCGTGCGCGGGTCATACGCCTCGACGGTGGCGACGTTCGTGTCGTACCCTGCCCGTCGCCCGCCGAGCACGTAGACGACGCCCCCGAGCGCGGCTGCCGCGAGATGCTCGCGGCCCGTCGGGCCTGTCGCCCGCGACCAGCGCAGCGAGCGCAGGTCGAGGACGAGCATCTCGCGCGCGAGACCGTTCTCGGCACGACCGCCCACGACGTAGAGCTTCCCGGCGGCGGTGGCGACCGCCGCTGCCGCGGCGCGCGCGCCCGGAGGCCTCGGGAGCAGGCGCCACGCGGTGCCGTCGAAGACGTACCCCACGCGGAGCGGCTGCCGGTCGGCCCCGTAGCCGCCGACGACGAAGAACCTGCCGCGCCACGACGCCGCCGCTGCGTGGTCGACGGACACCGGCAGGTCCGGCAGCCGTCGCCAGGTGTCCTTTGCCGGCGAGTAGGCGTCGACCCGCCGGCTGTTGCCGCCGGATGCGACGAACCCGCCCGCAACGACGATCTCGCCACGCAGGGTCGCGGCTGCCACCTCGGTGCGGGGCGCCTCGAGCGGCGTGCCTGCCGTCCACACGGCGGCGGCCGCCAAGGCGGCCACGGCGGCGGCTACGAGGCTGGTCCCAGCCACCTCAGCAACTCCCGGTTGACTCGCTCGGCCGCCTCGTTCTGCACGAAGTGCCCAGCCTCCTCGATGAGCACGATGTCCGGCTCGTTCCCGGGTGCCAGCACGCGTGACAGCTTGGCACGCTCGGCCAGCGCCGGGCTGAGAAAGCGATCCGCCATGCCCCAGAGCACGAGCGTCGGCGCGGAGATGCGCGGTCGCGGTCTCCGGCGGCGCGGAACGAGCGAGCGCCGGAACGCGGTGCGATACCAGTCGATCGCCGCCTTGGCACGGCCGGGACGCGAAAAGGCGGCGCGGTACGGCTCGACGTCCTCGCGGCTCCACGCTGCGCGGTTGTGCGAGCCGCCGATCAGTGCGCGTGCGACGACCGCAGCTCGATCCCGTGCCATGCGGCGCTCCGGAAGCCAGGGCAGCTGGAAGAAGGCCATGTACCAGGAGCGCCGCAGCTGGCCGAGGCTGGTGCGCAGCTCGCGCGCGAGCACCTCCGGTGGCGGGCAGTTGAGCGCCACGAGCCGCTCGACCGTGTCCGGGTGCTCGCGAGCCACGGTCCAGGCGACCGCGCCTCCCCAGTCGTGACCGACGAAGGTCGCCCGCTCACGGCCGAGCGCGTGTACGAGCTCGACCACGTCGCCGGCCAGCGTGTCGACGTCATACGGTCCGCGCAGCTCGGTCTCGCCGTAGCCACGCTGGTCGGGCGCGACGGCGCGGTAGCCCGCAGCCGCGAGCGCGGGGAGCTGCCGCCGCCAGGAGTGCGCGAGCTCCGGGAAGCCGTGCAGGAGAACGACCAGCGGCCCGTCGGAGGGACCGGCGGCGAGTGCGTGCATGCGCAGGCCGTTCGATTGCACCGTGATCGATTCGATCGTCTCCGCTTCGGACACGTGTGGACGAATGGTCACACAACCGGCCGAATGGACATCTGGCGCACGCGTTCGCGCCGCTCTAGCCTCGACTCGTGGCGTCGAGCGCCGTCCTTCTCGCCGAGCCTGAGCCGGAGTCGCGGCGCTACCTCGAGCGGCACCTGAGCGGCGACGGCTTCCGGGTGCTCGAGGCTCCGTGGAGTGCGCGGGCGCTCGACCTCGCCGAGCGTGCCGCCCCGGACATCGTGGTCGCGTCGGAGCCGGAGCTCTGCCGCCGTCTCCGCGAGGGAGAGCCGGGTCGCCGCTGGGATCGCAACGTTCCCGTGATCTTCCTGGCGGAGCCGGGCGCAGACGCCGTGACGCGGGTGCGCGCGCTCGAGCAGGGAGCGGACGACGTGGTCGAGCGGCACCTCTACACCGAGCTCGTCGCCCGCATGCGCGCCCTGTTGCGTCGCGCCGGGGTCGGGCAGGCCGATCTGCTCGAGGCCGGCAACCTCGTGGTCGACCGTCGCGCACGGCAGGTTCGCGTCTGCGGCCGTCCCGTGGCGCTCGCGGGCCGCGAGTTCGACCTCGCGGCTCGTCTCGCGTCAGACCCGCAGCGCGTGTTCACGAAGCAGGAGTTGCTGCGAGACGTGTGGGGCGTGAGAACCGCGCTCCGCACCCGCACGGTCGACTCGCACGCGTCGCGGCTGCGTCGCAAGCTCCGGCTGGCCGACGGCGGCGAGTACGTCGTCAACGTGTGGGGGGTGGGCTACCGGCTGCTGCCCTGACGACAGAGACACGCTGCGGAGCCGGGGCGTGCGGCCGCGAAGCGGACGCCCGACCCGCGGCCAACGCGGGCGTCGGTGTGGAGGCGGCGCCCGCGGCCGCGGAGCGGACGCCTTCAGGGTCTTTGGCGGGTGGGGATCCGCTCGGCGGATCCCCACCTCGCGGCCAACGCGGGCGTCGGTGTGGAGGCGGCGCCCGCGGCCGCGGAGCGGACGCCTTCAGGGTCTTTGGCGGGTGGGGATCCGCTCGGCGGATCCCCACCTCGCGGCCAACTAGAGCGTGGCGCCTTCGAGCTGCAGCAGGGCGATCTTCCGGTCGAGCCCGCCGCCGTAGCCGACGAGGCTGCCCGAGGCGCCGACGATGCGGTGGCATGGCAGCACGACCGGCACCGGGTTGCGGTTCATCACCATCCCGACGGCGCGTGCGGCCTTGGGCCGTCCCGAGCGCACGGCGAGCTCGCCGTACGTCGCCGTGTTGCCGTAGGGCACCTTTGCGAGCTCGCCCAGCACGGTGACGCTGAACGGCGCCAGCCCGCGCAGGTCGAGCGCGAGATCGAAGGCGCGCCGTCGACCCGCGAAGTACTCGTCGAGCTCGCGGTGGGCGGTCTCGACCGAGCGGGGCGCACGGAGCACCCGAGGCCCGGCGAGCCGCGCGATCTCCTCCAGCTCGGCTTCCGGATCCCGGCCGCTGAACGAGATCCGCAGCAGGCCGCGGTCGGTCGCTGCGACGAGCAGCGGACCGAGGGGGGACTCGACCACGTCGTACCCGGCGTCGAGGAGACCGGCGCGCACGGCGGCGTCGCGGAAGCGGAGATCGAGTTCGGCTGGGATCGTCATGTCGTGCTCCTTTCGGACGAGCGTCGCAGCCGTCTCACACCCGACGACGCAGCCTGGCGGGCGGCGTCCGGGGTGGAGTCGACGGCGGCTGCGATCTCCTCGTAGCTCAGGTCGTAGCCGTAGCGGAGCACGACCGCTGCGCGCTCCTTCGGTGGCAGTCCGTCGGTGAGAGCGGAAATCTCCTGGTAGACGGGCTCGCTGTCGTTGTGGGCACGCTCCGGCGGCTCTGCTGCCAGGTGCTCGCGGCCGCTGCGCCGCAGCGTGTCGACGGCGACGTTCGAGGCGATCGTGAGCGCCCAGGAGCGCAGGTGCTCTCCGTGCTCCAGGCGCCCGTAGGCACGTAGCGCTCGCAGAAACGTCTCCTGAAAGGCGTCCTCGGCGTGCTGCGCGCCCAACTTGCGACGCAGGTATGCCAGCACGACGCCGGCGTGCTCGGCGTAGAACGCCTCGAACGGCGGGATCCCGGTGGTCACTGCGCCCATCTTTCCCTGTAACCGCCGCCGACGCCGATTTGTGAGACTCCCTGCCGTGAGAGCCGCCGTTGTCGGTCACGTGGAGTGGATTCGGTTCGCACGGGTCGACCGGGTGCCCGGGCCGGGCGAGATCGCGCACTCGTTCGAGGACTGGGAGCAGGCGGGCGGCGGCGGTGCTGTGTCCGCCCTCCAGCTCGCCGCTCTGGCCGACGAGGCGACGCTGTTCACGGTGCTCGGCGACGACGAGCACGGAGCGCAGGGCGAAGTCCGAGCTCGAGCACCGGGGTCTGCGCGTTCATGCGGCGATCGACCGCGCGCCGACCCGCTGGGCGTTGACGCAGGTGGACGAAGCCGGCGAGCGTACGATCACGACCGTCGGGGCGAAGCTTCGCCCGCGCGGGCACGACGACCGGCTGCCGTGGCACGAGCTCGCCGAGATGGACGCGGTGCTGTTCGTCGCGGGGGACGTCGATGGGCTCGCCGCCGCCCGCCGAGCCCGCGTGCTGACCGCCGTGACGCGCGAGCTCGACGTCCTGCGTCGCACCTCGGTACAGCTCGACGCGCTCGTCGGGAGCGGGGAGGACGAGGCTGAGCGCTACCGCCCCGGCGACCTCGACCCCGCGCCGTCGCTCGTGGTGACGACCTCGGGCGCGCTGGGCGGCTGGATGCAACCCGGCGGCCCGTACAGCGCTGCGCCCATACCGGGACCGCGCGAGGACGCGTACGGCGCCGGCGACTGCTTCGTCGCAGGGCTCACGTTCGCGATCGCGAGCGGTCTCGAGGCTCACGAGGCGGTCGCGTTCGCGTCGCGCTGTGGCGCGGCGGCGCTGACAGGCCGCGGCGTGGCGCCGCAGCCCGTCGCTCTCTGACGCACACCCACGCAGGCTGAGAGGCCTCGCCGCGGCAACCAACGCCGCCTTTGGCGGCCAGATCGATGCCCTGTGGTGCGCGGGGGTTGCGTAGTGGGTAAAAGTGGTCTACAGTGGGGCACCGTGGGAGACGCACCCGCGACCGTGAGCCATGTTCTACGGCGAGTACGAGCACACCCTCGATGACAAGAGCCGCGTCACGCTGCCGGCCCGGTTTCGCGATGCGCTCGCCGCGGGTGTCGTGCTCGCGAAGGGCTTCGACAAGAACCTCGATGTCTATCCGGGCGCTGCCTGGGAGTCGGTGGTGCAGTCCCGCATCGCAGAGCTCGATCCGTTCTCGGCCGAGACCCGCAGGCTCAAGCGGATCGTGTTCGCCGGAGCGGCCGAGGACACGCCGGACAAGCAAGGGCGGGTGCTCGTGCCCGCATCACTTGCCGAATACGCGGGGCTCGGGAAAGACGTGGTCGTCGCCGGTGTCGACGACCACCTCGAGATCTGGAATCGCGCCGCCTGGTCGGAGCAGCTGAGGGAAGTCGAAGGGAGCGTCCACGATGTTGCCGAACGTCTTGCCGAGAAGCGCAGCTGATCACGTCCCCGTCCTCGCCGAGGAGGTGCGCGAGCTGCTTGCCGTGCGCCCGGGGGAGACTGTCGTCGACGCGACGTTCGGCGCCGGCGGTCACGCCCGGATCCTCGCCGAGGACCTCGGTGGCAGCGGCAAGCTCGTCGCGATCGATCGCGACCCGACGGCGAAGTCGTACTTCGATCGCTTCAAGGCGGGCGCCGGGGTCGACGTCAGGTTCCTGCGCGGCGACTTCTCGCTCGTGCTGGCGCAGCTGGCAGCGAACGATGTGCGCGCGGACGCCATCCTGCTCGACGTCGGCGTCTCGTCGATGCAGATCGACCGGCCCGAGCGTGGCTTTTCCTACGCGACCGACGCGCCGCTCGACATGCGCATGGATCCCACCTCGGCCCCGACGGCGGCGGAGATCCTGAACACGTGGGACGAGCGCGAGCTGACCGACGTGTTCCGCCGGTACGGCGAGGAGAGGTACGCCCGGCCGATCGCGCGCGCCGTCGTGCGGCGCCGTGACGAGCGCGCCTTCGAGCGAACGAGCGAGCTCGTGGAGACGATCAAGTCGGCCATCCCGACGCCGGCGAGGTTCGGCGAGGGTCACCCGGCCAAGCGCGTCTTCCAGGCCCTGCGCATCGCCGTCAACGACGAGCTCGGGGCGCTCGAAGCTGCGCTGCCGCCGGCGCTCGAGATGCTCCGGCCGGGTGGCCGCCTCGCCGTGATCAGCTTCCACTCGCTCGAGGACCGGATCGTGAAGCGCTTCTTCCAGGAGCGCGCTCGGGGGTGCACGTGCCCACCGGACTTTCCCGTCTGCGTCTGCGGGAAGCAGCCGGAGCTCCGGATCCTCACGGCGAAGCCGTTGCGGCCCTCGTCGCGCGAGACCGACGTCAACCCGCGGGCTGCCTCGGCGCGGTTGCGTGGCGCAGTGAAGGCCTGACATGACCACGGTCGAGGCCGCCGCAGCAGTCGAGTCGCGCGCGCGCGGGTCGAGGAAGGCTCGCGCTGCGTCACGGCGGCGGCTCGGCGGTGGTGTGGTGTGGATCGTGGTCGTCGGAGCGCTCCTCGCGGGTGTGGTCGCGGTCAACGTGCTCGTGCTCCAGCTCAACGTCCGTCTCGACCGGCTCGGGAGCGAGCGGGCGCAGCTCAAGGCGGATACCGCGGGTCTTCGCGTGCGGCTCTCCAGCGCCTCGTCCAGCCTGCGCGTGGGCACGCGGGCGCGCGCGAGGCTCGGTCTGCAACAGGCCGACCCACTGCTCACCGAGTACATCCGGATCCAGCCGGGGGAGAAGTGACCGACCGGAGAGCGAACCGGCGGATCAGCTTCCTGCTGGTCGCCTTCGGTCTCCTCTTCGGCATCGTCCTCGCCCGGGCCGCGTGGATCCAGGTCTTGAACGGCAGCTCGTACGAGGCGATGGCGTCGCGTCAGCACCGCGAGACGATCGAGATCCCTGCCGGCCGCGGCACGATCTTCGATCGCACCGGCGCGCCGCTCGCGATCGGCGAGCAGGCCACCACCGTCTATGCCGACCCGCGCAACATGACCGACCCCAAGCGCGCCGCGATCGAGGCCGCCAAGGCGTTCGACCTCGACCCGAACGAGCTCTACGCGCAGCTACGCGATCGCACCACCGGCTTTCTGTACGTGAAGCGCAAGGCCGATCCGGTGCAGGCGGCGGCGCTGGAGAAGCTGAAGATCGCGGGGCTCGGCTTCTACGCAGAGGAGCGGCGCACCTATCCGCAGCGCTCCGTCGCCTCGCACGTGCTGGGGTTCGCGGGGACCGACAACAACGGCCTGGAGGGGATCGAGCAGGCGCTGAACGGCAAGCTGGCGGGGCGGGCAGGCTCCGAGACGATCATCCGCGACCCGTTCGGTCGCCCGATCGAGGTCGTCACGTCGCGACCGGAGCGGCCGGGCCGCAACGTGAGGCTCACGATCGACCACGAGATCCAGGCCGCCACCGAGTCGATCCTGTCGCGGACGGCGCGCGCCTGGGGCGCCAAGGGAGCGACGGCGATCGTGATGGACACGCGCACCGGCGCCGTCCTCGCGATGGCGAACGCGCCCACGTTCGACGCGAACCGGTTCGGAACGGCAGATGCCGCCGTGCGGCGCAACCGCGCGGTCACGGACGTGTACGAGCCGGGCTCGACCTTCAAGATCGTCACCATCGCGGGCGCCCTGGAGGACGGTGTCGTGACGCCGCGCACGTCGTTCACGCTGCAACCGACGATCCAGGTCGCCGACCGCGTGATCCACGAGGCGCACTGGCGGCCGACGCAGCGGATGAGCGTGCGCCGCATCCTCTACGAGTCCTCGAACATCGGCACGGTCACCGTGGCGCAGCGTCTCGGCGCCGGCGAGCTGTCCACGTGGATCCAGCGCTTCGGCTTCGGCAGCCCGACCGGCCTCGACTACCCGGGTGAGAGCCCCGGCATGGTGCTCCCCCTCGAGAAGTGGTACGGGTCGACGATCGGCACGGTTCCGATCGGCCAGGGCATCGCGGTCACGCCGATGCAGATGGTCAGCGCCTACGCCACGATCGGCAACGGCGGCGTGATGCCGACGCCGCACCTCGTCGAGCGCATCGGCGGGAAGCTCGTGCCGGTGAAGCCTGGCGAGCGCATCGTCTCGAAGCGCACCGCGAACTCGATGATGTCGATGTTCCGTGACGTGGTGCTCGAGGGCACCGGTACCGAAGCGGCCATCCCCGGCTACACCGTCGCCGGCAAGACGGGCACCGCCGCAAAGCCGGAGAACGGCCGCTACGTGGCCAAGTACGTCGCGTCCTTCGTCGGCCTCGTGCCGGCCGAGAAGCCACGGCTCGCGATCCTGGTCATGGTGGACGAGCCGCACGGGTCGATCTGGGGCGGCGTCGGTCGCCGCGCCGGCGTTCCGCGACATCGCGCGCTTTGCGCTCCAGTACCTCGAGGTGCCGCCGGACGCGCCGGAGACGAAGCGCGACGCACGGCTGCTCGCCTCGACGCCGTAGGCTCACCGCGACCGGGATCACGCTCCTCGACGGTCTGCCATGCCTGCGCTGCGCAGCCGGGCTCAGCGCAGCCTCAGCGGCCGGTCGCCGAGCCGGTCGACTAGCCTTTTCCCGCGATGGAGCTCGACGCGCTGATCGGCGCGGTGGCGCCGGAGGACGTGATCGGGCGCCGACCGGTCGAGATCGGCGACCTCGCGCACGACACGCGTCGCGTGACGCCGGGCTCGCTCTTCTTCTGCGTCAGCGGCAGCCGGACGGACGGTCACGACCTGGCCGCCGAAGCCGTCAGCGCGGGCGCCGTGGCGCTCGTCGTCGCGCGACCGGTCGACGTCGCCGTGCCACAGCTCGTCGTCGAGGACGTCCGCGCGGCGATGGCGGTCGCGGCCGACGAGCTCTTCGGGCGCCCGAGCGAGCGCCTTCAGGTGGCCGGCGTGACGGGAACGAACGGCAAGACGACCACGACCGCGCTCGTGCGCTCGATCCTCGAGGCCGCCGGCCGCCCGACGGGGCTCGTCGGCACGATCGAGTGGATCGTCGGCGGGGAGCCTCGACCGGCGCCGCACACGACGCCGGAGTCGATCGACCTGCAGCGGCTGCTCCGCGAGATGGTCGACGCGGGCGACGAGGCCGCGGCGCTCGAAGCCTCCTCTCACGGCTCGCACTTCCGGCGGCTCGACCGTGTCCGGTTCGACGCGCTCGTGTTCACGAACCTCACCCAGGACCACCTCGACCTGCACGGGGACATGGAGAGCTACTTCCAGGCGAAGCGCCGGCTGTTCACCGGCGTCGTGCCGCCGCCGGCTGCGGTGAACGTCGGCGACCCGTACGGTCGCCGCCTTGCGGACGAGCTCGCAAGGCGCGCACCGGGCGCCGCTGGTCACGTTCGGGCTGCGACCCGAGGCGGAGGTACGCGCCGACGGCCTCGAGCTCGGTCCCCGCGGCTCGCGGTTCGCGGCCGCCGGCATCGAGATCGAGACACCGCTGCTCGGGGTCTTCAACGTGGAGAACGTGCTGGGCGCGGTCGCGGCGGGCATGCTCCTCGACGTCGACGACGATGCGATCGCCGAGGGCGTGCGCAGGGTGACGGGCGTGCCAGGGCGGTTCGAGGCCGTCGACGAGGGCCAGCCGTTCGCCGTCGTCGTCGACTACGCACACACACCCGACGCTCTCGACACCGTCCTCCAGGCCGCCCGCGATCTCGGTGCAGGCAGGCTGATCGTCGTGTTCGGAGCAGGGGGCGACCGCGATCGGGACAAGCGCCCGTTGATGGGACAGGTCGCGCAGGCGCGGGCGGACGTCGTGATCGTGACGAGCGACAACCCGCGATCGGAGCCGCCGCTCGAGATCATCGAGGAGGTCCTCCTGGGCGCCGGCACGGACGTGGAGATCGACCCGGACCGCCGCTCCGCCATCGCCACGGCGCTCGGCCTGGCCGAGGAAGGCGACGTCGTCGTGATCGCCGGGAAGGGTCACGAGCAGGGCCAGGAGATCGACGGCGTCGTGCACCCGTTCGACGATCGCGACGTCGCACGCGGCCTCCTGCGACAGGCGGCTGTGGATTGATCGGCACACAATCGGCACACGTGCAGGCTCAGAGCCTTAACATTTCGTCCCTCGGGCGCGCGCGGGCCGGACAGCTGGGAGCGGTCGCGTGATCCCGCTGCGCTGGGACGAGATCGTCGCGCTGGGGCTCGGAGAGCTGCGCGGCGAGCCGCCGGCGGACGGGGTCGTCCGGCGGGTGCACGCCGACTCGCGTCTCGCGCGTCCGGGCGACCTGTTCGTCGCGCTCAACACCGGTGTCCTCTTCGTCGACAACGCCGTGGCGCGCGGCGCCGTCGCGCTCGTGCCGGCCGATCAGCATGCGGCGCTCGCCTCGCTCGCGTCTCTCGTCCGCTCGCGGTCGGACGCGCGGGTGGTCGCGGTCGTCGGGTCGACGGGGAAGACGTCGACCAAGGACGCGCTCGGCGCGCTCTGCGCGGCCGTGACGCCGACGGTGTTCGCCGAGGCGAGCCAGAACAACGAGATCGGCCTGCCGCTGACCGTGCTGCGCCTCGAACCGGATACGGACGTGCTCGTGACGGAGATGGGCATGCGCGGTCACGGCCAGATCGCCGAGCTCTGCGCGATCGCGCGGCCGACCATCGCGCTCGTCACGTCCATCGGCCCCGAGCACCTCGAGCTCGTCGGGACAGTCGAGGACGTCGCGCGCGCCAACGCCGAGGCGATCGACGCGCTGCCGGCGGGCGGCATCGCGATCGCCCCTGTCGACGCGCCCGAGCTCGAGCCGTACCTCGGCCGCGCGCCCGTCGAGGTGCGCCGCTTCGACCCGGAGACGGTGACCCGCGGAGACGACGGGCGCTGGGCGTTCCACGTCGACGGGGTGGAGCTCCGCCTCGAGCTTCCATCTCGAGCGCCGCCACCTGGCCGGGAACGTCCTCGCCGCGCTCACCGCCTACGACGCTCTCGGGCTCCCGCTCGAACGGGCGCAGGAGGGCGCTGCGCCGGATCGAGCCGTCACCCTGGCGCGGAGAGACGCAGCCGCTGCCCGGTGGCGGCTTCGTCGTCAACGACGCCTACAACGCGAACCCGACGTCGATGACCGCGGCGCTGCGCGACCTCGCCGAGCGCGGGCAGGGCAGGCGGCTCGTGGCGGTGCTCGGTGAGATGGCCGAGCTCGGCGACGCCGCCGACGGGTACCACGCCGCCATCCGCGAGCACATCGGGACGCTCGGCATCGACGTCGTGATCGCCGTCGGGGAGCCCGCCCGCGCGTATCTCGGGACGGCGACGGAGGAGCACTGGATCGCCGGCGCGGCCGCGTTCGACGAGGCTGCCGACGTGTTCCTGCCCGGGCGACGCCATCCTGGTCAAGGCCTCTCGCGCCGTCGGCCTCGAAGGCATCGCCGCCGAGATCGAGAAGATCGCCACCGCATGGTGAGAGTCCTCGTGGCGGGCCTGGTGGCGATGGTGATCGCCGTCGTGATCGGCCCACAGTTCATCGCCTGGCTGCGACGCCAGAGCATCGGCCAGCAGATCCGGGAGGAAGGGCCCAAGCACCACATCGTCAAGCAGGGCACGCCGACGATGGGCGGCCTGCTCATCCTGTTCGCCGCGGTGCTGCCGTTCGTCGTCGTGTCGCTCTACACGATCCCCGGCCTGACCGTGATGCTGGCCACGCTCCTCTGCGCCACGATCGGATTCGCCGACGACTACCTCAAGGTGCGCAAGCGGCGGTCGCTCGGCCTCTCCGGCCGCTGGAAGCTGCTCCTGCTCGCCGCGGTGACCGCCGGCGTCGGGTGGGCGACGACCGAGGTCGGCTACATGGACACCGAGATCTACTTCCCGGTGATCGACGTGAACATCGACCTCCACTGGTTCTACTTCCCGTTCCTGTTCATCCTCATCGCCGGAACGGCGAACGGCGTCAACCTGACGGACGGCCTCGACGGGCTCGCGGCGGGCACGTGTGCGGTGTCGCTCCTGACGCTCCTCGCGATCGCCGCGATCACCTGGATCCGGTCGGCGCCCGCCGGTGGCGGCCGCAGCGACGAGTACCTCGACCTCGCGATCGCGACAGCGGCGCTGATCGGCGGCGTGATCGGCTTTCTCTGGTTCAACGCGCACCCGGCCGAGGTGTTCATGGGCGACACCGGCTCGATGGCGCTCGGCGGCGCGATCGCGACGCTCGCCATCTTCACGGAGACCGAGGTGCTGCTCGTCTTCATCGGCGGCATCTATCTGATCGAGGCGCTGTCGGTGATGATCCAGGTGGCGAGCTTCAAGCGCACCGGCAAGCGCGTCTTCCTGATCGCGCCGATCCACCACCACTTCGAGATGAAGGCCTGGTCGGAGACGAAGATCATGGTGCGCTTCTGGATCGTCGGCGCGATCCTGTGCGCCGTCGGCTTCGTTCTCTACTACCGCTACTACCTGCGCTTCCAGCTTTGACCGTAGCCCTGCCAGAGCGCGTCCTCGTCCTCGGCCTCGCGCGGTCGGGACGGGCCGCGATCGAGGCGCTGCGGGCGCACGGAGCCGAAGCCGACGTCGTCGCACACGACCGCGACACCGGACTGGACACTCTCGGTCTCGACGCGGAGGTGCACCTCGGCGCGTTCGCACGACGGAGCTGCTCGACGGCGTCGGGCTCGTGGTCAAGAGCCCGGGCGTGCCGGGCGACAGCGAGCCGGTCACGGCCGCCCGCGCTCGCGGCATCCCCGTGATCTCCGAGATCGAGCTCGGCGCGCGGCTGCTCCCGAACCCGCTCGTCGGGGTCACCGGCACGAACGGCAAGACCACGACCACGGCGTTGCTCGGTGCGATCCTCGAGGCGGCCACGGTGCCCGGTCGAGGTCGCGGGGAACATCGGCCGCCCGCTGACGTCGCTGGTGGGCGTGGCGTCGCCCGACGCGTGGATCGTGTGCGAGCTGTCGTCGTTCCAGCTCGAGGACGTCCAGACGCTGCGACCGCGGGTGGCGGTGCTCCTCAACCTCGAGCCGGATCATCTCGACCGTCACGGCGGCGTTCGACGCCTACGCCTCCGCCAAGCTGCGGGTCTTCGAGCACCAGCGGCCCGACGACGTCGCCGTCGTGCCACGCGGCTTCGGCGCGGTACCCGGCGCGGGCCGGCGAATCGAGTTCGCGGCCGACGACCCGCTCCCGGCCGAACCGCTCATCCCCGGCGAGCACAACCGGGAGAACGCAGCGGCCGCAGCGGCCGCAGCACGGGCGATCGGCGTTCCGGACGACGCGATCGCCGCCGCTCTGCAAGCGTTCCCCGGCGTCGAGCACCGCATCGAGACCGTCGCCGAGCACGGCGGCGTCCTCTACGTCAACGATTCGAAGGCGACCAACGTCGCGGCGGCGCTGCGTGCGGTGGCGTCGTTCCCGGAGCGTCGGCTGCACGTGATCCTCGGCGGTCGCGGCAAGGGCGAGAGCTACATGCCGCTCGCGAACGCGCTTGCGGACGGCGACCGCGCCTACCTGATCGGTGAGGCGGCTGACGAGATCGCAGCCGCTCTCACCGCCCGCGGCATGGGCTTCGAACGCACGGCCGACCTGCCGAGCCGCGGTCGGCGCGCCGCGCAGGCGGCGCGCCCGGGCGACGTCGTCCTGCTCTCGCCCGCCTGCGCCAGCTTCGACCAGTTCACGAGCTTCGAACAGCGCGGGGAGGAGTTCCGCCGGCTGGTGGCGAACCTCTCCGGGTGAGACAGCTCGAGCAGCGCGTCCTCGTCCTCGTGACGCTGGGTCTCGTCGCGTTCGGGCTCGTGATGGTCTTCAGCGCCACCTCCGCATCGGCGGCGATCGGCGAGGGCGACCCGATGTACTTCCTCGTCAAGCAGGGCCTCTACGCGCTCGCGGGAGTCACGCTGCTCCTCGTCCTGTCCCGCTTCGACTACCACCGGCTTGCGGCCGCTCGCGCCCATCCTCCTCATGGTGGCGCTCGCCGCCTGCATCGCCGTGCTCGCGCTCGGACCGCCGATCAACGGCGCCAGGCGCTGGTTCCTGCTCGGCCCGGTGAGCCTGCAGCCGTCCGAGTTCGCGAAGCTGGCCATCTGCCTGTGGGTCGCGGCCGTGCTCGCGCGGCGTCCGGTGCCCCAGACGATGGGGCGAGCTGATGAAGCCGGTCGGCTGGGTGGTGGCGATCTTCGGGGCGCTGATCCTGCTCGAGCCCGACCTCGGCACCACGATCGCACTCTTCCTGATGGTGGCCGGCGTCCTGCTCGTCTCCGGTGCGCCGTTGCGCCTCCTGTTCGTCTCCACGACGCTTGCCCTCGCGCTCGGCGCAGCGGCGATCTGGTTCGAGCCCTACCGGCGCGAGCGGCTGCTCAGCTTCCTCGACCCGTGGCAGGACCCCGAGGGGGCGGGGTTCCAGTCGGTGCAGGCGATGATCGGCATCGGGTCGGGAGGCATCACCGGCACGGGGCTCGGGCAGGGCATCCAGAAGATCAACTTCCTGCCCGAGGCGCACACGGACATGATCTTCGCGGTGATCGGCGAGGAGCTCGGGCTCGTCGGGGCGACGCTCGTCGCGGCCGCGTTCTTCGCCTTCGCCTGGGCGGGCTTCAGGATCGCGATCGGCTGCGCCGACCCGTTCGGAAAGCGGCTCGCCGCCGGCATCACCACGCTCGTCTGCGGTCAGGCGGCGGTCAACCTCGCCGCCGTGCTCGGCATCGCCCCGCTGACCGGCATCCCCTTGCCCTTCGTCTCCTACGGGGGGTCGTTTCTCGTCGTACTGCTCGCCGCGGTGGGGATCCTCCTTAACATCGCCGTGAATGATCGAGTCGTCGAAGCTCGTGTGCGTGGTGGCGGCCGGCGGGACGGCAGGTCACGTCCGGCCCGCGCTCGCAGTAGCGGAGGCGCTGCGCGACCGCGGCGTGACGGTGACGTTCGCAGGCGCACCCGACCGCGTCGAGTCGCGGCTGGTGCCTGAGGCCGGGCTTCGAGCTCGACACCTTTCCGATCTCCGGCTTCCCACGCAGACCCGGGGTCGCGCTCGCGCGGGCACTCGTCCGAGCAGCGAAGGCGCCGTTTCTCTGCCGTCGCATTCTGCGCCGGCGGCGCCCCAACATGGTGCTCGGCGGCGGCGGCTTCGTCGCCGGCCCCATGGTGCTCGCAGCGCGGCTCCGCGGGATCCCGGCAGCGCTGACCGAGGCGGACGCCCACCTCGGCCTCGCGAACCGTCTGGCAGCACCGTTCGCGCGCCGCGTGTTCCTGGCGTACGAGGTGGACGGGCGCAGCGGCGGGAAGTACCGCGTGGTCGGTCGTGCGATCCCCCGTGCGCATCGCGGCGCCACCCGTGAGGAAGGCAGGGCGCGCTTCGATCTTCCTGCCGATCGTCCCGTCGTGGCTGTCTTCGGCGCGCTGGCCGGCGCTCGCTCGCTGAACGAGATCGCCGTCGCCGCGTGGGGCGACGCCGGCCCGGCCGTGCTGCACATCTGCGGCGAGCGGGACTACGCGTCGCTCGAGGGGCGCGTCTCACGACCGGACTACGTGCTGCTCTCGCAGACGGATCACTTCGGAGAGGCGCTCGCAGCGGCGGATCTCGCCGTGTCGCGGGCGGGCGGCACCGTGTGGGAGCTCGCCGCGGCGGGCACACCGGCGGTGCTCGTGCCGTACCCGCATGCGACCGCCGACCATCAGACGCTGAACGCGCGCCACTTCGAGCGCGGCGGCGGCGCGATCGTCGTGCCCGACGCCGACGTCGACCTGGTACCCGGCGTCGTCGCGGACCTGCTCGCCGCCCCGGCCAGGCTCGAGGCGATGCGCGCCGGGATGCTCGCGCTGGCGCGGCCGGACGCCGCCGAGGCGATCGCCGACGAGCTGATCGAGCTCGCACGCGGTGCCGGACGATGACCGGCGACTCGACGACGCCGTCCGCGGGCTTGCGAGGACGACGCTTCTACTTCGTCGGCATCGGTGGGTCGGGCATGTCCGCCTACGCCAACGCGGCAGTCGCGCTCGGCGCGGAGGTGCGGGGGTGGGACCTGCGCGAGACGATCTTCACGAAGACGCTCGGCGAGATCGACGTCGACCTCGGCGGCGAGCCGCAGCCACCGAAGGGCTGGGAGGTCGTCGTCTCGACCGCGCACGCGGCGCGCATCGAAGGGACGCCGCGTGCCGCATTCCTCGCCGAGCTCGTCGCCGCGCAGCCGTCGATCGTCGTCGCCGGGGCGCACGGCAAGACGACCACGGCCGGGATGATCGCCTTCGCCCTGCGGGAGGTCGGCGCCGACCCATCCTGGATCGTGGGCGGCGTCGTGTCCGCAGCTCGGCGGCAACGCGGGCGTCGGATCGGGCTGGCTGGTCGCGGAGGGGGACGAGTCCGACCGCTCGCTCTTCGCGCTGCGCCCGCAGATCGCGGTCGTCACGAACATCGAGCTCGATCACCACGCGACGTACCCCTCCGAGGCTGAGCTTCGTCACGAGATGGAGACGTGGCTGGCAGACGTGCCCGACGTCGTGCGCGGGTGGGAGCTCGAGCCGGTCGACTTCGAGCTCGCCCTCCCCGGTGCGCACAACCGGGCGAACGCCGCTGCGGCACTTGCGGCACTGGCGTTCGCCGGCATCGAACGTGACGCGGCAGCGAGCCGCGCTGGCGCGCTTCACGGGTGCCGACCGCCGCTTCGAGCTCGTCGGGGAGCGCGGCGGCGTGACCGTCTACGACGACTACGGGCACAACCCGACCGAGTTGCGCGCGACGCTCGCAACCGCGCGCGAGGGCGCTGCCGGCAACCTGATCGCCGTCTACCAGCCGCACGTCTACGCGCGCACGCGTCACCTGGCGCAGGAGCTGGCGGACGCGCTCGGGCTCGCGGACGCGGCGATCGTCACGGAGGTGACGGGTGCGCGCGACGAGCCGCGCGACGGTGTCTCCGGGCGGTGGGTGCTCGAGCGGCTGCCGCCGCACGTGCGCGCAGGCTGGGCACCGACGCTCGACGACGCGGCCGCGCTCGCGCTGCACATGGCCCGGCCCGGAGACGTCGTGGTGACGTTCGGAGTGGGGGAGCCGTGGAAGATCGCGCGCGCGATCGTGGACGGGCTGCCGTCGTGACGCTCGTCGTCGAAGAGGGCGTCGAGCTCTCGCGCTGGACGACGATCGGCACCGGTGGGCGCGCGCGCGGGTTCGCCCAACCTGCGACGGTTGCCGAGCTCGAGGAGGCGCTGCGTCTCGCGGCGGCCGAGGGTCTCGGCGTCGTCGTGATCGGGCTGGGGTCGAACGTGCTTGCCGCCGATGCCGGTGTCGACGCTCTCGTGCTGCGGCTCACCGGGAGCTGGCGGAGGTCCGCGCCGACGGCGGGCTGCTGCTCGCGGGCGGCGGCGCCACGAACGCGGTGTGCCTGCATGCCGCCCGCGACGCAGGGCTCGGCGGCCTCGAGTTCGCGTGCGCGATCCCGGGGACGGCAGGCGGGGGTGTGCGCATGAACGCGGGCGCGTACGGGTCGGACTGGGCGGCGATCCTGGAGCGAGCGCTCGTCGTCACCGCCGAGGGCTCCCGCTGGCTGACCGGGCCGGAGCTCGGGCTGTCGTACCGGCACTCCGACCTGCGGCCGGGCCAGGTCGTGGCGCGGGTCGAGTATCGGCTGCGACCCCGGCCGGTGACGGAGATCAAGGCGGAGATCAGCGACCTGGTGGCTCGCCGGAAGGCGACGCAGCCGACGACGAAGCGGACGTTCGGCTCGGTCTGGAAGAACCCACCGGGAGACATCGGCGCGGGTCGGATGCTCGAGCTCTGCGGGCTCAAGGGTCACCGTGTCGGCGGCGCCGTCGTGTCGCCGATGCACGCGAACTTCATCGAGAACGCGGGCGGCGCGACGACGGCCGACTGCCTGGCGCTGATGGGCGAGTCCCGCCGGCGTGCCCGCGAGCAGTTCGGCGTCGAGCTCGAGCACGAGGTCGTGCTGCTCGGGGACGTCCACGGTCGGCTGAGCCACAGCTCCGGCGCGCCACGGCGGTCGTCCGGCTGAACCGGGACCACGGGGCCGTGTAGGACGCACGGGCGGCGCGGCGAACACGGTCTCGTGGCCTCCGGGGAGCGAGCAGGCAGGGGTCGGCGTCCGCAAGCGCGCGCGACGAGCGTCGTCGTGGCGTTCCCGCGCCGGAACCAGAGCGGCCGCCTCGACCTGGCCTGGCTCGCGCCGTCGGCGCGCTCGCTCCTGCTGGCTTTCGCGCTGCTCGCAGGAGCCGCGCTCGCCTACGTCGCGGCGCGCGAGACGTCCATGTTCGCCGTGCGCACGGTGGAGCGTCCACGGTGCGACACCCGCGCTCGCGAAGCAGGTGCGAGCGGGCGCTCGCCGAGACCGAGGGCGAGAGCCTGCTCGCCGTCGACATGGCGGCCGCCGAGAGCGCAGTCGAAGCGGTGCCGGCGGTCGCGTCCGCAAGCTTCGACCGCGCCTTCCCGCACACGCTCACCGTCCGTGTCGTGCCCGAGCGCCCCGTCGCGGTGATTCGCCAGGGTGCCGCCGCCTACGTCGTCTCCGCCCGCGGCCGCGTCGTGGCGAGGGTGGAGCCCGGCAAGCGCCCCGAGCTCGCGCGAATCTGGGTGCCACACGGAGCTGCGACGCTCGCGCCGGGCGGGACGGTGACCGGGGATCTCCGCAGTGCCGTGACGGCCGTCACACCGCTCGCCGGACGCAGGTTCCCGTCCAGGGTGACGTCGGTGCAGGCGACCCCCGAGGCCCTGACGCTGCGGCTGCGCTCCGGCCTCGAGGTGCGGCTCGGGGACGCCACCGACGTCGAGCTCAAGCTGCTCGTCGCGCGACGCGTGATCCCGCTGCTGCGCCCTGGCTCGCTCTACCTCGACGTCAGCCTGCCCGCAGAGAGTGGTCGCAGGGACAACCCTCGACTCTCAGCTTGAGGTTGAGTCTTCAGTCTCGACCACACCTTGAGATTCCCGTTGACAATGCCGACAAGGAGTTCGTACCCTGGTTGCGAATGGGCACGAGCAGGGAAAAACCACAGCCATTAGCTCGATGAGAGCTTGACGTCGAGGTAGGTCGAGAATGAGTACTCCCAGCGGAAATTACCTGGCAGTTATCAAGGTCGTCGGTGTCGGCGGCGGCGGCACGAACGCCGTCAACCGCATGGTCGAGTCCGGTCTCACCGGCGTCGAGTTCATCGCCGTCAACACGGACGCGCAGGCGCTGCTGATGACGGATGCCGATGTGAAGATCCACATCGGCGCGAAGGTCACCCGTGGCCTCGGCGCGGGCGCCGACCCGGCGGTCGGCCTGGCGGCGGCGCTCGAGAGCCGCGACGAGCTGAAGGAGGCGCTGAAGGGCGCCGACATGGTGTTCGTCACCGCGGGCGAGGGGGGCGGCACCGGCACCGGCGCGGCACCCGTCGTCGCAGAGCTCGGTCGCGAGCTCGAGGCGCTCACCGTCGGCGTCGTCACGAAGCCGTTCGGCTTCGAGGGCCGCCGGCGGGCGGACCAGGCGGAGGTCGGCACGCAGGGGCTCCGCGACCGTGTCGACACGCTGATCGTGATCGAGAACGACCGCCTCCTGGAGGTGGTCGAGAAGCGCACACCGGTGACCGACGCGTTCCGGATCGCAGACGACATCCTGCGCCAGGGCGTGCAGGGGATCACCGACCTGATCACCGTGCCCGGGCTCGTCAACCTCGACTTCGCCGACGTGCGGACGATCATGCGCGACGCCGGCTCGGCCCTGATGGGCATCGGCACCGCGTCGGGCGACAATCGTGCGGCCGAGGCGGCGACGGCCGCCGTCTCGTCGCCGCTCCTCGAGACGACACTGGACGGCGCCACCGGCGTGCTGCTCAACATCACCGGGCCACCCGACGTCGGCCTGTTCGAGGTCAACGAGGCCGCCGAGGTCGTCACCAGCCACGCCGATTCGAACGCGAACGTCATCTTCGGCGCCGTGATCGACGACTCGCTGAAGGACGAGGTGCGTGTGACCGTGATCGCGACCGGCTTCGGTGGACGGCCCAGGCGTCGTCGCGTCGAGCCTGCCGCCGCCATGGCCGGCGCCGCAGCGCCGAGCTCGAGGCCGTCGGGCGGCCAGCGCTCCGACGACGAGATCGACGTCCCCTCCTTCCTCAAGGAGGACTAGGACGCCCTGAGGTTCGGCCGCCGGAGGCGGTTGGCCGCGGTGGGACCCGCCGGGCGGATCCGTACCTTGCGGGCAGGCGCTTCGCGGCCGCGAAGCGGACGCCTTTAGGGTTCGCCGCGGTGGGGATCCGCTCGGCGGATTCCCACCTTGCGGGCCAGGCGGGCGCAGCGCGGTAGAGTCCGCGCCCGTGGACGTCGCCGTAGCAGACCTGCGCCGGACGCCGCTCTACGAGCGGCACGTCGGCGCCGGGGCACGCATGGTGCCGTTCGCAGGGTGGGAGATGCCCGTCCAGTACGAGGGCGTCATCCCGGAGCATCTCGCCGTCCGCCGGGAGTGGGGCGTGTTCGACGTCTCGCACATGGGGCAACTCCACGTGGAGGGCCCGAACGCCGGCGAGCTGTTGCAGGCGCTCCTCTCGAACGATCTCGCGCGCCTGAGCGACGGCGAGGCGCAGTACACGCTGCTCACGAACGAGCGGGGCGGGATCGTCGACGACCTGATCGCCTACCGGCTGAGCGCTCACCACTACCTGGTGGTCGTCAACGCCGGGAACCGCGAGGCGGCGTACTCCTGGCTCAAGGAGCGGGAGATCCGTGGCTCGGAGGTGCGCGACGCGTCCGACGAGTACGGGCTCCTCGCCGTGCAGGGGCCCGAGGCGATCCAACGGCTGGGGCTGCCCGACGCACCCGCCTTCACCCACGCGATGGGCGAGGTGGACGGTGTCGAGGTGATGGTCTGCCGCACCGGCTACACCGGCGAGCGCGGCGTCGAGCTGCTCTGCCCGGCCGAGGACACGGTGGCGCTGTGGGATGCAGTCGCCACCCGCGGCGCGACTCCGTGCGGGCTCGGAGCACGCGACACCCTGCGACTCGAGGTGTGCTACCCGCTCCACGGCAACGACATCACGCCCGAGACCGACGCAATCTCCGCCGGGCTCGGGTGGACCTGCGCTCTCGACAAGGAGTTCACCGGTGTCTCCGAGCTGCGCCGGATCAAGGACGAAGGGCCGGGGCAGCGTCTCGTCGCATTCGTGATGGAGGAGAAGGCGATCCCACGACAGGGCATGGCGATCGACGGCGACGGGGCGGTCACATCGGGCACGCATTCGCCCATGCTCGACGTCGGCATCGGCATGGGCTACGTCCCGGCGTCACGCGCCGCCCCCGGCACAGAGCTCACGATCGACGTGCGTGGCAAGCCACGGCGAGCCCGCGTCGTGAAGAAGCCGATCTACCAGAAGGAGGAGCAGTAGGTGGCAGCCGCTGAGAGCTATCCCGACGATCTTCGCTACCACCCCGAGCACGACTGGGCGCGCATCGACGGCGACGAGGCGGTGCTCGGCATCACCTGGTTCGCGCAGGACGCGCTCGGCGAGCTCGTCCACTTCGAGGCCCCTGCCGCCGGCGGCACGGTGGCGAGAGGGGTCGCCTATGCCGAGGTCGAGTCCGTCAAGGCCGTCTCCGACGTGATCGCGCCGCTCTCGGGCGAGATCCTCGAGGTGAACGAGAAGGCCGTCGACGAGCCGGAGACGGTGAACGACGATCCGTACGGTGACGGCTGGCTCGTCCGCATTCGCCTGAGCGACCCTGCCGAGGTGGACGCCCTGATGGACGCCGACGCGTACCGGGCTCACGTCGCCGAGCAGTGAGCGGTCCGGCCGGCTACCTCTCGCAGACCGACGCCGACCGCGAGGCGATGCTCGCGGCGGTCGGCGTCGAGTCGCTCGACGAGCTCTTCGAGCAGATACCCGAGGCGGTGCGGTTCGGCCGCGAGCTCGACGTGCCGCCCGCACTCGGCGAGGCCGACCTGATGCGCCATCTCGAGGGGCTCGCGGCGCGCAACGTCGCGACCGACGCCGAGCTGTCCTTTCTCGGCATGGGCATCTACGACCACTACGTCCCGGCCATCGTCGACACGTTCCTCGGTCGTGGCGAGTTCCTCACCGCCTACACGCCCTACCAGCCGGAGATGAGCCAGGGCGTGCTGCAGGCGATCTTCGAGTACCAGACCGCGATCTGCGAGCTCACCGGCATGGAGGTGTCGAACGCGTCGGGGTACGACGGCTGCACCGTGGCCGCCGACGCCTGCTTCATGGCCCGCCACTACACCGGGCGCACCAAGGTGGTGCTCGCCGAAGCCGTCAACCCCCAGGTACGGCAGGTCGTGAAGACCTATGCGCCGGGCTTCGGCATGGAGGTCGTCGAGGTGCCTCACACCGGCGGCGTCACCGATCCGGGCCGCTTCGCCGCAGCTTCCGAGGACGCGGCGATCGCCATCTTCCAGCAGCCCAACGTGTTCGGCGTGCTGGAGCAGGCGCCGGAGCTCGCCGCCGCGGCCGCCGCCGGCGGCGGCGTCGCCGTCGCGCACGTCGATCCGGTCTCGTTGGGTCTGCTCGAGGCGCCCGGCAACTACGGCGCGCACATGGCGATCGGCGAAGGGCAGGCGATCGGTTGCTACCAGAGCTATGGAGGCCCCCACTACGGCTTTCTCGCCGCCAAGCACGAGTTCATCCGGCGCATGCCCGGGCGCATCGTGGGGGAGACGACCGACCTCGCCGGTGAGCGCGGCTTCGTCCTCACGCTGCAGACGCGCGAGCAGCACATCCGCCGCGAGAAGGCCACGTCCAACATGACGACCAACCAGACGCTGCTTGCCCTCGGCGGGCTCATCACGCTCTGCTGGCTGGGCCCCGCCGGGCTGCGTGAGGTGGGCGAGGCGTGCATCGCGCTCACGGCGTACGCGAAGGAGCGCATCGGCCTGCCGCTCGCCTTCGACGCGCCGGTGTTCAAGGAGGTCGCCTTCCGCACGCCGATCGACGCGCGTGAGGTCGTGCGGCGCTCGCGCGAGCGCGGCGTCCATCCGGGATATCCCCTCGGCCGCGACTACGAAGGGCTGGACGACGTGCTGCTCGTGGCGCTCACCGAGCGACGCACCGTGGAGGACGTCGACCGGCTCGCCGACGTGCTCGCGGAGGTGTGCCGGTGACCGGTCACGCGTCGGCAGGCCGACAGGCAGATGCGAAACCCCCGTGACTCCCCGGGGGGTCGCGTCGTGGAGCTGATCTACGAGCAGTCGCGGCCCGGTCGGCGCGCCGGCCGGCCGCCGCGCCCGGACCTGCCGGTGCCCGAGCTTCCGGCGGGGCTGCGCCGGGCCGCGCCGCCGCGGCTGCCCGAGGTGCCCGAGAACGAGATCGTGCGCCACTTCACGGCGCTCGCCGATCGGAACTTCGGCATCGACACCGGCTTCTACCCGCTCGGCAGCTGCACCATGAAGCACAACCCCCGCGTCAACGAGCGGGCGGTCTCGGTGCCCGGCTTCCGCGACCTGCATCCGCTGCAGGACGACGAGGGAGCACAGGGCGCGCTCGAGCTGATGTGGCTGCTGGAGCAGATCCTCGCCGAAGTGGTCGGCCTGCCCGCGGTCACCCTCCAGCCGGCGGCCGGGTCGCAGGGCGAGCTGACCGGCCTGCTGCTCATGCGCGCCTACTTCGCCGCCAGGGGCGAGGGTGAGCAACGCGACACGATCGTCACCGCGGACACCGCGCATGGCACGAACCCCGCCAGCGTGACCATGGCCGGGTACAAGCTGGAGAAGGTCGCGACCACCGAGCGCGGCAACCTCGACCTGGACGACCTGCGCGCGAAGGTGAACGAGCGCACCGCCGGGCTGATGCTGACCAACCCGTCCACGCTCGGGCTCTTCGACGAGGGCATCGCAGAGGTGGCCGAGATCTTCCATGCGCAGGGCGCCCTCCTCTACTACGACGGCGCCAACCTGAACGCGGTCGTCGGGAAGTCGCGCCCGGGCGACATGGGCTTCGACATCGTCCACTACAACCTGCACAAGACGTTCTCGCAGCCTCATGGCGGCGGAGGGCCTGGCGCCGGTCCGGTGGCCGTCCGCGAGGACATCGCTCCCTTCCTGCCGGCGCCGGTGATCGTCCGCGACGGCGACGTGTTCCGGCTCGATCACGACCGGCCGCAGTCGATCGGGCGCGTGCGCGGGTTCGCGGGGCCGTTCGGCGTCTTCGTGCGCTCGTACGCGTTCATCCGCTCCTACGGGCAGCAGCTACGCGACATGTCCGAGATGGCCGTGCTGAACGCCAACTACCTGCTCGCCCGGCTCAAGGATGTCTACGAGCTGCCGTACGACCGCCACTGCATGCACGAGTTCGTGCTCTCCGCGCGCGGTCTCAAGCGCGAGCATGGCATCACGGCGCTCGACGTCGCCAAGCGGCTGATGGACTTCGGCATCCACCCGCCGACGATCTACTTCCCGCTGGTCGTGCCCGAGGCGCTCATGATCGAGCCGACGGAGAGCGAGACGAAGGAGCGCCTCGACGAGTTCGTCGCCGCGATGCGCGCCATCGCCCGCGAGGCGGCGGAGAGCCCGGAGCTGCTGCGCGATGCTCCGCTCACCCGCCCGGTGCGCAGGCTCGACGAGGTCAAGGCGGCCAAGGAGCCCGTCGTGCGGTACCGCTTCGACGAGGGCGGGAGTCGCGGGACCGGCGACGTCGCGCGAACGACAGGGGTGTCACCCCGTAGCGGGTGACACCCCTGGAGAGACGTCCCTCCGGCGGCTAGCCGGAGTTCGTCAGGTTCGCGACCTTGATCGCGGCGATCTTGATCTGGTTCGCGGTCGCAGCTCCCGTGACGCTGCACTGGAAGTCGACGCTTCCCGCGGCGGCGAACTCGTGCACCACCATCAGTGACAGGGGATCCTTGAAGGCCGCACCGTGGCCGGGCGTCCCGCTCTCGTCGGTGTCGGTTCCTGCAACGAGCTTGCAGACGACCCCGCCGCCGACGGTGTACGCCTTCGCCCAGATGACGTACTTGCCGGCCTGCGGGATCGACAGGTTGGCCAGCGTCGTCAGGGCGCCGGGTACGGCAACCGGCCCGTTCAGGAACCGAGAGTAGGCGTCGCTCGGCCCGGCGGGACCGGCTGCGCCTGCTGGGCCGGCCGGCCCGGCAACCCCGGCAGCGCCCGGAGGCCCTGCCGGCCCGCGGGGAACCTGCCCGGCCTTGAAGTCGCCCCTGAGGAGCGTTCCGTTCTTCACCTTCTGGGTGGTGACGGCGTTGGCCTTGATCTGCAGAGTGCCGACGCTGTTCGGGGCGAGCGCCACCGTTGCTGCGATGCCGGTGCCCGACAGCGCGACTCCGAGGGCGATGCAGGCGATGACCATGGACGGCGAGGGACGGCGGATCCGTCTCGGTCTCACTGGATACCTCCCTGTGGTTGAGGCGCCGATCGTATCGCGCCACCCGTGACAACGGTTATCCCTCGATCGTGGGCGGGACGAGCCGTGCACACGGCTCGTGCATGTCCGTCGAGGGGTTCGAGAGGTCAGCCCGGCGTTGCGACGCGTGGCGCGCGCTTCGGCTCTGCGACGAGCTGGCCGCAGGCCGCCGCGATGTCGCGACCGCGCGTGAGCCGCACCGTGACGGGCACGTGCGCGCGCTCGAGCTCCGCCCGAAAGCGCTCGATCGCCGCTCGCGACGACCCGTCGTAGCGCCCCGTCGGGTTGTACGGGATCAGGTTGACCTTGAAGGCATCCGTCCCGAGAGCCTGGCCCAGGGCACGGGCCTGCACGGGGCTGTCGTTGACACCGGCGAGCATCACGTACTCGACGAACACCCGACGGCGGCGCAGCGCGAAGTAGCGGCGGCACTCCGCGAGGACCGTCTCGAGCCTGTAGCGGTCGTTGACCGGCATCAGCTCCGAGCGCAGAGCCGGATCGGCGGCGTGCAGTGACAGGGCCAGACGGATCGGCTCGGTCACCTCGTCGACGAAGCGCGTCAGACCGGGCATCCAGCCCACGGTCGAGATGGTCGTGCGCCGAGGGGTGATGCCGATGTCCGGCATGCGCCGAGCAGCCTCGACGACGCCGTCCAGGTTCATCATCGGCTCACCCATCCCCATGAACACGAGGTGGTCGACGGTCTCCAGCCGCCTGAAGTGCAGCACCTGGTCGAGAATCTCGGACGCGGTCAGGTTGCGGCCGAAGCGCATCGCGCCCGTGGCGCAGAACGCGCACGTCAACGGGCAGCCGGACTGCGAGGACACGCACACCGACCGGCGACCGTCTCGGTAGCGCATCAGCACCGCCTCCACGGGATGACCGTCCGCGGTGTGGAACAACACCTTCACGGTCCCGTCGCGCGAGCGCGCCTCGGTGACCAGGCTCAACGTGGAGAACGGGACGTCTGCTGCAAGCGCCTCCCGCAGCGATCTCGGCACGTTCGTCATCGCCTCGTACCCGGCCACGCCGCGCGCGGCCCAGCTCCACACCTGGCCGGCGCGGAACGCCGGCTCGCCGCGCGAGCGAGCTCTCCTTCCAGCCTGACGAGGTCCACGCGCTCACGGTAGCGTCCCGGCTGTGATCGACCTTCGCTCCGACACCGCCACGCGGCCGACAGCCGGCATGCGCGCCGCGATCGCGGCGGCGGACGTCGGTGACGAGCAGAAGCGCGAGGACCCGACCGTGACCGCGCTCCAGGAGCGTGTCGCTGCGCTGCTCGGGCACGAGAGCGGCGCTGTTTCTGCCCACGGCGACGATGGCCAACCAGATCGCGCTGAAGCTGCACTCGCGTCCCGGCGACGTGCTGATCGCCGAGCGGCACGCCCACGTCGTCATCTACGAGTACGGCGGCGCGGCCGTGCACGCGGGGCTCATGATCGAGGCGCTGCAGGGCGTCGGCGGGCGGATCACCACCGACCCAGCTGAGCGAGGTCGCGCAGCCCAGCACCAAGGCGGCAGATCAGGTGGCCGCGGTGCTCGCGCTCGAGGACACGCACAACAGCTCGGGCGGCAGGTGCTGGCCCCTCGACGAGCTCGACGCGGTCGTCGCCACCGCGCACGGACTCGGTCTCGCCGCTCACCTCGACGGCGCGCGTCTCTTCAACGCAGCCGTCGCGCAGGGTGTCGAGCCCGCCGCGATCGCGGCACGGTTCGACACCGTCACGATCTGCCTCTCGAAGGGGCTCGGCTGCCCGCTCGGCGCCGTGCTCGCGCTGTCGCGCGACCTCCTGGAGCGTGCGTGGCGCGAGAAGCACCTGTTCGGGGGCGCGATGCGCCAGGCGGGCATCGTCGCGGCCGCCGGCCTCTACGCGCTCGATCATCACGTCGAGCGGCTGGCCGACGATCATGCCCGCGCCCGCCGCCTCGCCGAGTCGTGGCATGCCGCCGGGTTGCCCGTCGACCTTTCCCAGGTGGAGACCAACTTCGTGCAGCTCGACGTGGCGCCTCTGGGTCTGGAACGGGACGTTGCTCTCGCTCTCCTCCGTGAGGCGGGTGTCGGGCTCTCGTCGACGATCCATCCGACGGTGGTGCGCGCCGTCACGCACCTCGACGTCGACGACGACGACGTCGATCGGGCGGCCGAGCTCGTGCCCGAGGCGCTCGCAGCCGCTCGTGTCTGAGCATCTGCGCGCCACGCTCGACGGGCGCCTGGCGCGGGCGCAGGCCGAGCGGCGCCTACCGTCCGTCAGCGCGGCGGTGTTCCAGCGGGGCGAGATCCTGTGGCAGCAGGCGCTCGGGCTCGCCGACGTCAGTGGCGACGAGCCGGCGACGACCGAGCACGCCTACCGCGTCGGCTCGATCACGAAGACCTTCACGGCGACGGTCGTGATGCAGCTCCGCGAGGAGGGGCACGTCGACCTCGACGCACCGCTCGCGTCGTACGTGGACGGCCTGCCCGGCGGGCCGACCGTGCGCCAGGCGCTGACGCACTCGTCCGGGCTCCAGCGCGAGGCGCCGGGCGCGATGTGGGAGACGATGCAGGCCCCGACCCGCGAGGAGCTGCTCGCGAGCCTCGCGGACGTCGAGCTCGTGCTCCGTCCCGGCCGGCTGTGGCACTACTCCAACCTCGCCTTCGCGCTCCTCGGCGAGGTGATCGCGCGCCACGGCGACTCGTACGAGAGCGTGCTGCGTGAGCGCGTCCTCGACCCGCTCGGGCTGAGCCGCACCGCGGCTGCGACCCGACCGGCCGTACGCGACCCCGTACTTCGTCGAGCCGTACGCCGACAGCGTGCGCGTCGAGCCCGACCCGGAGGTCACCGAGCTCACCGGCGCAGCCGGCTGGCTCTGGTCGACCACCGGCGACCTCGCGCGCTGGGCGGACTTCCTCTGCACCGGCGCCGACGGCGTGCTCGCCAAGGGTGTGCTGGACGAGATGGCGAGGGTGCAGGCGATGGTCGACGAGGAACGCTGGGAGACGGGTTGGGGGCTCGGACTGGAGCTGTTCCGGCGCGGTGACCGTGTCCTCACGGGCCACACGGGCGCGATGCCCGGGTTCCTGGCCGCGTTCTGCGTGCATCGCGCCGAGCGGATCGGGGCCGCCGTGCTGACGAACAGCGGTGCCGGTGCCCAGGTCGACGCGCTCGCGCTCGACCTCGCGTGCGCGGCGCTCGACGCGTTGCCGCCGATGCCGGAGCCCTGGGTCGCGGGCCCGGCCGTCCCGGCCGAGGTCGAGCCGCTGCTCGGGCGCTGGTGGACGGAGGGCGACGAGGTCGTCTTCTCCTGGGCACACGGCCGGCTGCAGGCCGAGCTCGTCGGCGGGCCTGCGGGTCGCAGCATCTCGTTGCTGCAGCCGGACGGCGACGATCGCTGGCGCGTGGCCGAAGGGCGCGAGCCCGGCGAGCTCGTGTGCGCCGTTCGTGACGACGCCGGCGATGTCGTGAAGCTGACCTTCGCGACGTATCCGCTCACGCGGCATCCGTCGACGTTCGGCTAGCGTCAGACGGGGCGCTCGCCGGCCACGTAGAAGGCGATCGCGACGAGCACGTAGGCGGCGAGCAGCACGACTCCCTTGAGGCGGCTGGAGCGCCCGTTCGCGAGCACGATCGCCACGAGCGCCGTCGAGGCGCCGAGCGCGGCGAGCTCGACTGGCCGGAACGAAAGCGCCAGCGGGTCGATCAGCCAGGAGAGCAGAGCCACCGCCGGGATCAGGAAGACGGCCACCTGCGCGGACGAGGCGAGCGCGATCTCGGCCGCCAGCTTGATCTTGCCCCGGTAGGCGACGAGCACGGCGCCCCCGTGCTCGGCGGCGTTCCCGACGATGGCCACGATCACGGCAGCGACGAAGAACTCGGAGAGGCCGAGCTGGTCGGCGAAGGTCTCGAGCGAGCCGACCAGCACCTCCGCGACGAGCGCGGTCGCCACCGTCGCCACGGCGAGCACACCGAGCGAGAGCCGGAACGACCAGGCTGCGAGCTCCTCGCCGGTGGACACGTGCATCGTCCGATGCCGCCGCAGCGAGTACCAGGTCACCACGAGATACACGACGAGCAGGACGATCGAGATCGGCACCGAGAGCCGCGCGAGCTCGTCTCGATCGGGGTCGCCCTCCCAGCTCGGCACCGACGGGATGAGCAGCAGGGCCGTGGTCAACGCGATCACGGCCAGCGACACGAACGTCGACCAGCGGTCGATCTCACCGCGGCCGCCTGCGAGGAGCGAGAAGCCGAGCACGAGGAGCAGGTTGCCGACCACCGACCCGGTCAGCGACCCGCGGACGACCTCGGTGAGGCCCTCGTGCACGGCGAGGAGGGCGATGATCAGCTCGGGCGCGTTGCCAAAGGTGGCGTTGAGGAAGCCGCCGATCCCGGGGCCGGTGTGCTCGGCGGCGTGCTCGGTCGCCTCGCCGATCAACCATGCGAGGGGGATGAGGGCGATGGCGGCGAGGACGAACTCGGTCGTGGCGCCGAGGTCGGCGAAGTAGTGCAGCGCGATGGTGAGCGGTGCGAGCGCGAGCGTCGCGAAGAGGGCCTTGCGCAGCATGAGCCGGAAACCTACCGGTGCCTGCCGGGCGCCTCCGCGTCAGGCCGCCGGGCGACCCGCCGAGGTCGCGCGAGCGGACGTCGGCTCACCGGCCGACAGAGGCTTGTGCGGGCGAGTCACGAGCGGACTAGCCTCAGCCGCTCGACATGTCAAGTCTTGCGGCGGGCGCTCCGCCCCTGCCACGATCCCGTTGTGAGCGACATCGCCCCGGCCCGTCTCGATCGCGCGGAGCTGCCGCTGCGGCCGCAGGACGAGGTCGAGTGCCGCCGCTGCGACGTGCTCTGCGACAAGGTCGTGTACCCCGGCGCGTGCATCGAGCGGGCGTGCCCGTTCGTCTACGCCTACGAGGCGTGGGGCCACACGTACATGGGCTGCCTGCAGAAGGTGTTCGACGTCGAGATCGACCTCGACCTGCTGGAGGCTGCCGAGCAGCGCCGCGACGGCTTCGGAGCGGTGCGCGCGCGCCGCGCGCCGCTGCCGATGTGCCGGGCCGAGGTCAGCTCCTGCTACGAGCACCGCGTGGACGAGGTCGGCTGCCGAAATCCCGAGTTCTTCGAGATGGCCGAGCGTCCGAGCTTCCGCGTCGTCGCCGAGATTCGCTAGGCAACGAGCCGCTCAGCGCAAGGTGCCTGCCTCAGGCAGGCTGGGGCTGTGGTGCCTGTCTTCAGGCAGGCACCGGGGTACGCGCGGAGTGAGCAGCGCAGCCCGGAGGGGCACACCGTTCCCTGAACCGCCTAGCCGAACCTGATCGACTTCGACGTGCGTGCGATCACCGGCGCCGTCTGCCTGGCCTTCGCGACGGCGGTCGTGAAGGTGACCACGATGCTGCGCCCGTCGCGGAGGAACGCGAACTGGTTCAGGTCGGCGACGACGGTGCGTCCCTTGACGACCACGCCGGCGCGGAGATGCGTGCGCACCGCGCGCCCGGCCGGCAGCGTCACGACCTTGACGGACGGCGTCCCGACCAGCCCGGGAACACGCTGCAGCTCGGCCTTCGTGGCCCGCAGGTAGACGCCGAGGCTGACGCTGCTGGGTACGGGGGTGACGACGGCGTTGACGTTGGTGAGGAAACCCCCGACTGTCGCCGGGTCGAAGGCGACGAGCCTGACCGGCGAGCCCGGCTTCGCGAGCTGGTCGAGGATCGCGGCGAGCTGAGGGTTCTCGCGCCGCAGCTCCTTCCCGGCGGCACCCGCCACGGTGCGCGGGTCGAGGCTGACCCAGCTCCTGGGCACGGCGAACGACAGCTTGACGTCCGCGACGCGAAGTGTTCGCGTGGGCGCTGCCGCGGCGGCTGCGGTCGTCCCGGCCAGCGAGATCGTCAGCAGAAGAGCGAGGGCGAGCCGGCGCACGCCTCCAGTATCGTCCGGCCCGGCACCGAAACGTGAGCGTCAACCGCGTGTGGCGCGCCGGCGGGCGTTCCGCATGCCGCGGCGATGCAGGTCACGGAGCCGCCGCACCTCCTCCGCGTCGGGCCCGTGCCCGTCCGGGCCCGGGGTCTCGAGGATCGCCGGCAGCCCCTGGAAGGCGGGGTGCGCGAGGAAGACGCCGATCCGGCTGCCCATGAGGCCCTCGCCGACCGACGCGTGCCGGTCGAGGTTCGAGCCGAGCGCCGAGGCGGCGTCGTTGACGTGGAGGCAGCGGAGCCGGTCGAGGCCGATCGAGCGGTCGAGCTCGGACACGGCGGCGTCGAGTGCGGCCGGTCGCGTCACGTCGACGCCCGAGGCCCACCAGTGGCAGGAGTCGATACAGACACCGAGTCGCGGGTGACCGTCGAGGGCATCGACGAGCGCGGCCAGCTCGGCGAGTGAGCGGCCGATCGTGCCGCCGGCGCCTGCGCAGTTCTCGAGCAGCAGCCAGAGCCGGTCGGTGGTCAGCTCCAGGAGCTCGCGCAGCGCCGGCACGGAACGCCGGAGCCCTGCGTCGAGCCCGTCGCCGAGGTGCGAGCCGGGGTGGAAGATGACCGCTTCGGCGCCGATCGCATCGGCTGTCTCGAGCGTGGCGCGCATGGCCGCGACGGATCTCGCGCGAAGCTCGCGATCGCGACCCGCAAGGTTGACCAGGTAGACGGCATGGCAGACGACCGAGCCGATGCCCGTCTCGGCACGGCGCTCGCGGAACCGTGTCACCTGCTCGGGCGTGTGCACGGTGGCACGCCACATGCGAGGGCTCTGGGTGAAGACCTGCACCGCGTCGCAGCCGAGCTCGACCGCCCGGTCGATCGCGTTCGAGATCCCTCCTGACGACGAGACGTGGGCCCCGAACAGCACCCGCGTACGCTATCCGCCATGGCCGGCGACCTCCGCGCCCGTCTTGGTGCGCTCTCGGAGCGGGAGTTCCGGCTGCTCTTCGCGGGCACGGCAGTGTCGACGCTGGGCGATGCCGTGGCCGACATCGCGCTCGTGTTCGCCGTGCTCGAGGTGAGCGACTCGGCCGCAGCACTCGGAGTCGTGCTCGGCGCCCGGGCGGTCGCGGAGGTCGCCGGCATCCTGTTCGGCGGCGTCATCTCCGACCGCCTGCCGCGCAATCTCGTGCTTGCCGGCGCCTGCACCGTGCAGGGCGTCGCGCAGGCCGCGACGGCTGCGCTGGTGCTCACCGACACGAGCTCGATCGCCGCCATCCTCGTGCTGCAGGCGCTGTACGGCGCCGGCAGCTCGGTGGTGTGGCCCGCCGAGATCGGGCTCATCCCGGACACGGTGAGCCCGCCGCGGCTGCAGCAGGCCAACGCGCTGATGGGGCTGACGCGCGACGTGACGCGCGTGCTCGGCCCGGCGGTCGGTGGCGCGCTCGTCGTGGCGGGCAGCCCGGGCGTCGCGCTCGCCGCGGACGCGGCCAGCTTCGTCGTCTGCGGGGTGCTCCTCGTGCGCATCCGCACGCCGCGACGGACGGAAAGACCCGAGCGGAGCACGTCGTTCTTCCGCGAGTTGCACGACGGCTGGCGCGAGTTCACCACGCACTCGTGGCTCTGGGGGGCGGTGGTGTTCTTCAGCCTCACGGTGTTCGCCTACTCGGCGTGGCTGGTGCTCGGGCCGGTCGTGGCGAAGGCGGAGTACGGCGGCGCGGAAGCCTGGGCGGCGATCCTCGTCGCGGGTGGAGTCGGTGCCGTGATCGGCGGGCTGCTCGCGATCCGCGTGCGGCCGCAGCGGCCGTTGGTCGCGTCGGTTGCGTGGCTGATCCCCTGGGTGGGCGAGATGGTCGCTCTCGCTCTCGGAGCGCCGCTGTGGGTGATCGTGTGCGTGTCGGCGGTTGGCGGTCTTGGGCTCGCGCTCCACATTGCGTTGTGGTTCACGGTCTTCCAGCAGCGCATTCCGGCCGAGACGCGGTCGCGGGTCAGCTCCTACGAGGCCCTCGGATCGCTCGTGCTGGCGCCCGTCGGTCTCGTCGTGGCCGGCCCTGCGGCCGAGGCGTTCGGGACGGACGCCGTTCTCTGGGGATCGGCGGCTCTCGGTCTCGCCAGTCTCGCGGCGATCCTCCTGATCCCGTCGGTGTGGGCGATCCGGCGGGAGCCGGCCGAGCCGGTCGTTGCGCCTGCGTAGGCTGGGCGGCATGACCCGCGACTGGCGAGGCCGTTTCGGCGCGCTCCAGGAGCGCGAGTTCCGGCTGCTCTTCTCGGCGACGACGATCACGACCGCGGGCGACAGGCTCGCCGGGATCGCGCTCGCGTTCGCGGTGATCGACATCGGGACGGCGACCGATCTCGGCCTCGTGTTCGCAGCTCGCCAGGGAACACAGGCGCTTGTCGTCCTCTTCGGTGGCGTGCTCTCCGATCGACTTCCTCGGAACCGCGTGCTCGCGGGAGCCGCGCTCGTGCAGGGTGTCTCGCAGGTGGGGACCGCCGCCGTCGTTCTCGGCGGCGCGGGCGGTGTGTGGGCGATCGTCGCTCTCCAGGCAGCCTGGGGAATCGGTCAGGGAGTCGTGATCCCGGCCGAGGTCGGTCTCGTGCCCCAGACGGTGAGTGCGGCGCGGCTGCAGCAGGCGAATGCGCTCCAGGGTCTGAGCCGGAACGTCGTCGGCGTGCTCGGGCCGGCGGTCGGCGGCCTGATCGTCGTGGCGACGAGCCCGGGTATCGCGCTCGCCGTGGACGCAGTGAGCTTCTTCGTCTGCGCCGAGCTGCTGCGGCGGATCCGTGTCGCCGGACGGCTGCACCCCGACGGTCAGACGTGCGTTCTTCGCCGAGCTCCGGGACGGCTGGCGGGAGTTCACGTCGCGCACCTGGCTGTGGGCATCGGTGATCCTCTTCGGTCTCGGAAACCTCGCACTCGCCGGCTGGCAGGTCCTGGGTCCCGTGGTCGCCGAGGCAGACCTGGGCGGCGCCGGCCCGTGGTCGGCGGTCCTCGCGTCCAGCGGCGTCGGTGCCATCGTCGGGAGCGTGATCGCGATCCGAATCCGACCGACGCGGCCGCTGGTCTGGTGCGTCCTCGCCGCGGTGCCTCTGTCGTTCCAGTCGATCGCTCTCGCGCTCCTCGCGCCCGTGTGGGTCATCGCGACGGCGGCGTTCATCGCCGGCGCCGGCCTCTCCGTCCACCTGACGCTCTGGTTCACGGTCTTTCAGCAGCAGGTACCGGCCCACGCACAGTCGCGCGTGAGCGCCTACGACACGCTCGGCTCGTTCGTGCTGATGCCTCTCGGCTTCGTGATCGTCGGTCCGCTGGCGGACGCCATCGGAACCTCGGAGACGCTCTGGTGTGCGGTGGCGCTGATGTGGGTGACCTGGATCGGCATCCTCGCACTCCCCTCCGTCTGGGCCATCCGGCGCGAGCCCCCGACACTCGAGTCGGCCCCCGCTGGGGTCTGAGGGGCGATACGCCCACGCCCTACAATGGCGCCCCCATGAGCGTCCGCGTCCGCATGGCACCGTCACCGACGGGCTTCCTCCACATCGGCGGCGTGCGCACGTTCCTGTTCAACTGGCTGTTCGCCCGTGGCCACGACGGCGAGTGCCTGCTGCGCATCGAGAACACCGACACCAGCCGCGAGGTCGAGGAGGCGACGGAGCAGATCCAGCGCTCTCTGTCGTGGCTCGGGATCGAGTGGGACGGCCCCGTCACGTTCCAGCTCGACGCCATGGACCGCTGCCGCGAGCTCGCCACCCGCCTCGTGCAGGAGGGCGTGGCCTACGAGGACGAAGGCGCGATTCGCTTCCGCATGCCGGACGAGGGCGTCACGGGCTGGGATGACGCGGTCCACGGGCGCATCGAGTTTCCGAACGACCAGCTCGAGGACGTGGTCATCGTCCGCTCCGACGGTCGCCCGACGTACAACTTCGCCTCGCCGGTGGAGGACATGGACGACGCGATCACGCACGTGATCCGCGCCGACGACCACGTCTCGAACACGCCCAAGCAGGTGCAGATCCTCCGTGCGCTCGGCCACGAGCTGCCCGTCTACGCGCACGTGCCGATCGTCAACGGCCCCGACGGCAAGAAGCTGAGCAAGAGGCACGGCGCCGTCTCGGTGGACGAGTTTCGCGCCGCCGGCTACCTGCCCGAGACGCTGATGAACTTCCTTGCGCTGCTCGGCTGGGCGCCCGACGGCGAGACGACGCTGATGTCCCGCGAGGAGCTCGTCGCGCGCTTCACCCTGGAGCGGGTCGGCTCGAGCCCGGCAACCTTCGACTACGACAAGCTCGACTGGATGAACGGCGTCTACCTGCGCGACCTGCCGCCCGCCGCGTACGCCGACCGGCTGGTGAGCTTCCTGCGCGAGCAGGACTACGACTGGCCCGAGCAGGGTGTGCGAGCGGCCGCACCGCTCGTGCAGGAGAAGATCGGACGGCTCGGCGAGTTCCCGGCCTTCGCGGGCTTTCTCTTCGGGGACGTGGAGCCCGACCCGGCGCTCCTGGACTCGAGCGTTCTCCGCGCGGCGGTGCAAGCGCTCGAGCACCTCGAGCCGTGGTCTGCGGCCGCGATCGAGGAGCGACTGAAGGCGCTCTGCGAGGAGCTGGGCCAGAAGCCGCGCCAGGTGTACGGCCCGATCCGCGTCGCCGTGACCGGGTCGCGGATCTCACCCGGCCTGTACGAGTCGCTCGAGCTTCTCGGGCGGGACCTGGCCCTCGAGCGGCTCCGGCGTGCCGAGGCGCTCGCCGCGTGACGTCTCCACTCCCGGCCGACGTGTTCGAGGAGCGGCTCGCCGCCTACCTCTTCGAGCGCTCGGAGGAGGCGCGAGCGGTGCGGGTGGGGGAGAAGGAGGTCTCCGAGCAGGCGGCGATCGTCGAGCGGCACGCGAGCCTGTTCACGCGGCCCCAGCTCGAGTCGCTCCGCGCCACCGAGGAGGCTGCGGCAAACGGCGAGCGCGAGCGCGCGACCCGGCTGCGGCTCACCTGTGAGGACGGCATCGCCGTGCGCGAGCTCGCCGCGCGCGACGACGCACTCGAGAACGCCCTGCTCGCGGCTCGCGTGCCGTGGCAGGGCGAGGAGCTGCCGCTGCGAACTGCGCAGGCGCGGCTGGCCACGACCAGCGCGTACGAGGAACGCGACGCCCTGGGAAGCGCCGCCCTCGCCGTCTCCGTCGAGTTCAACGAGGAGCGTCGCGCGCTGCTCGGCGCCCGCGAGGAGCTCGCGGCCGAGCTGACGGGCATCGCGGATCCGATCGTGCGCAACGAGGCCGAGAAGGGGATCCGGCTGCGCACGCTCCTCGACGCCGTCGACACCGCGCGGGTCGAGACGACCGCTGCGTTCGCGCCCGCCCGCGAGCGCTGGCTCGACCGTCCTGCTCGGCGAGACCCGTGAGCGGACACCGTCGTTCGCGCATGTGGCGTGGCTGCGCCGGCTCTCGCCGCTGGCGGAGACGTACACGCGCGAGCTCTCGGTGCCGGTGTGCGTGACCACGCTCCGCTCGCTCGGTCTCGACGTGGAGGCGGCGCAGGGGATCCGGCTCGATCTCGGGGATCGCCCGCAGAAGTCACCGCGTGCCTGCGTGATCCCCTCCGACCCGCCGCGCCTGGTGCACCTGATCACCCGCGCCCAAGGCGGGCTGCACGACTACGAGGCGTTCCTCCACGAGGCCGGCCACGCACTGCACTACGCAGGGTGTGACCCGGCTCTCCCGTACACGTTCCGGCGGCTCTCGCGGGATCATGCGCTGACGGAGATCTACTCGTTCCTGCTCGACTCGATCGTGCACGAGCCGGCGTGGCATGCGGAGCATTTCGGGCTCGACCAGGCGACCGCGCGCGAGCATGCCGCTGCCGCGAGCTTCGTCAACGCCCTGCTCTTCAGGCGCTACAGCGCGAAGCTCGGGTTCGAGCTCGAGTTCTGGGGTCGTTTCGCAGCCGACGGCGGCACCGCGGACGGGCTACTCGACGCGCCTGACGGCTGCCACGGGGATCAGATACCCGGACGAGAACCACCTTGCGGACATGGACGCGGGCTTCTACTCGGCCGACTACCTGCGCGCGTGGGTGCGATCGGCGCAGGTGCGAGCCTGGCTGCGGCGGGAGGTCGCGCAGGACTGGTGGCGCCGGCCGGGTACCGGCGAGCTGCTCGCCGAGCTGTTCCGGGAAGGGACGCGTCCCTCGTCCGAGGAGATAGCCGAGCGGATCGGCTACGACCCGCTCGACACGGCACCACTCGTCTCGGAGCTCGGAGCGACGACGTAGGCGTGCGACGGCGCCGACGCCGTTGCGCCGATCCCTCCTAGCGGCCGGCGTGGCGCCGCAGCTGCTCGGAGCGAAGCAGGTCGATGCGGCGCTGGAGCGACTGGCGCTCCTTGGAGACATGCTTCTCCTCGCCGCTGAGCGACTCGAGCAGCTCGGTCGAAGCGGTCTCGTGGCCGCCACCGCCCGCACGGACGAAGTCGATCCGCTTGTGGAGGGCGTCGCGGCGCTTCGAAAGCTGCTTCTCCTCCTGCTCGAGCTCCGCCAGGAGCGTGGTGAGCTCCTCCTCCGGAAGCGTGGTGGGATCGATGTCCATTGCGGTCACATTCTCTCTATCGGCTCCTGACATCGTTCTCCTGAGTCGGAGTGACGCGGGCGGGCCCGATGCCGCATCGTCGCGCAGCGTCGTGCCCGATCGCAGGCACCATCACACGGCGGCGGCCTCGCGCAGGGCGCCGTGCCGCCGGCGCGGCTATGCTCGGTGCCCCCCATCGATCGGAGCGGCCATGCAGAAGCAACTGGACGCCCTCCAACGGAAGCTCGCCGGCTTGATCGACAACGCAAGCGATGACGAGCGTGCCGAGCTCCTCGAGGTCCAGCAGCCGGATGGATGGAGTCGCGGCGGTGCGCCGACGCCCGCACACGGCAACGCGGCGGCCGCGCTCGAGCTCATCGCGACGGCCGAGGACGCGGAGTGGGGTGGGACGCTCCCGCAGGGATCCGCCGAGAACCTCCGCGAGCAGCTGCGCGCTCGCCTCGTGACCATCGCCTAGTCGCCACTCGATCCGTCCTCGGCCGGCGACGTTTCGGGCGCGAGGCGATGGAGGGTGACGGCTCCGATCGGTGGCCGCCGATCCGCGTTCCTCCGCCGGTTCGACGCGTGCGGAGTTCCGGGCCCGGATCCGTTGCCGCCGCCAGATCCGAGGCCGCCCGTCGAGCCGGATCCGGGTCCCGATCCGCGACCGCGAGTCTGACGACGGGGTGCGACCTCGGCTGACTAGGCGCGCCGCGCGTCGAGCTGGATCGTCCACGGCTCGATCGAGTCGACCACGAGATGCGTCTCGCTCCACGGATCACGGGCGAGCGTGGCACGGATGTCGTCCTCGGACTCGGCCTCGACGGCGTGCACGACACGGCTGCTCGTCGGCCAGCGGTCCACCCAGGACGATGAAGCCCGAGTCGACGAGCCCGTTCATGAACGACGCGTGCGCGGCCCAGTCGGCCTGCTCATCGAGGGGCCGCGCCGGGTCCCACTGAGGGCCGGTGCGGAGGACGACGACGTGGAACATCGCCATGCTCGCGTTCTACCTCACGCGCTGCGGCACGGCAAGTCGAAAGCGTCGCCGCACCGATCGCAGACGCTGATCGCTCCGGAACCGAGCCTGGCACGGCCGGGACGTCAGCTTGTCTAGAGGGCCGAATCCCGCTCAGCGCAGCCGGCGCAGTAGGGCACGAGCTCGTCGGCGTCGTCTGAGTACCAGCGGCCGCTCGAGCCGATCACCTTGCCGCACTCCACGCACCGCGCCTCATCGGCGTCTGGCTCGTGGTCGAGCACGCTTCCCTGTCGTCGGGCGTTCCGCAGCGCGTCGTAGAACTCCTCCCACTGGGTCCCGGACATGCGGCCGCGATTCTGTCAGTCACGTGCGGGCGTATCAATGGGGAAGCGTGCCGCGGCTCTTGGCGCCGCGGTCGAGCAAGGCTTCGCGGACGAAGCGGTGGACGAGGAGCGGCACGAAGTCCGTGAAGCGTGCCCGACCCAGTAGCTGTCGCGCCACCGCGCGAACCTCGCGCTCGACGGGCTCGGCAGGTACCTCCGGGAACTCGTCGAGCAGCCGCTCCGGCACATGCTCGAGCTTCCGCTCGGTCTCGTGCGGATCAACCCTGGCTGTCATCGGATCACCTCCATCGGTCTCGGCTAGGTGCCGCGTACCCGTGGAGGCGCATTGCAAACGATCTTCACGAGTTGGTTACCGGTCAGGCGCCCACCGGCGACCACGCCCGAGGTGATGCTGATCGCCCGCGGGTGCGGTTTTCGTCATCCGCGCTATTTCGGGTCGATCGAGAAGGGGGAAGTGGTGCGAAGAAGTGCTGGGTTGATCATGGTCGCGACGTTGTTGGTGCTCGTGGCGGCAGTCGGCGCTGGCGCGCCGTTGGCGGCTGGGAACGCAACGGCTGTCTTTGTGACCAATTCCAATGACAGTGGTCCTGGTTCATTCAGGCGCGCGGTCGAGCGAGCGAGTGACGACTCGTCTGTTGGCACGATCGTGTTCCGTGCCGGTCTCGCGCCGATTGCGCTCGCGTCGCCGGTTGTCTATGACGGCGACCAGTCGCTCGGCGTTCTCGGCGCCGGTGCCGTACTGAAGGGCGGCGGATTTCGAACGCTGACGCCCGGGAATCTGTCCGTCACAGCGCTCACGATCCGAGACGTCGGCGGCGATGGCCTTGTCTACGAGGTTCCCGGTGACGCCTCGGGCACCAAGAAGGTCTCCCTGGTCGGCGTGCGGATTCTCAACAACGGCGGTCACGGAGTGCTGGTCGATGATCAGGTGAACCCGGAGACACCGGACACCGACCCGCCCACACCGCCCGACCCGGCTGGTTCCGCCGCATCGCTCGACGTGAAGGTGCTCGCGTCGCGGTTCGCCGAGAACGGGTTCGGCGGGTTCGACCGCGACGGGCTGCGGGTCGATGAGGGAGCCGACGGCAACCTGACCTTCTCGGTCGCCCTCAGCTCGTTCGAGCACAACGGCGCGGACGGCATCGAGCTCGACGAGCGCGGCCCAGGCAGCGCGGTATTCGACGTCACCGGCGTCACGTTGAGCAGAAACGGCGACTTCGACACGACTCCACCGATCGACAAGGACGACGGCATGGACGTTGACGAGTCGCTCGACGGCGACCTGATCGGCCGGATCGCCGCAAGCGTCTCCAGCGACAACTTCGAAGAGGGCTGGGACGTGAACGAGAACAACGCCGGCGACTTCAAGGTCGACATGACCCTCGTCGAGGCAAGCCGCAACGTCGAAGAAGGCATCGACTTCGAAGAGGACGACGACTTCGCCGGTGGCGGCAGCCTCTTCACGGTCCTGACCGGAATCAAGGCCGACGGCAACAAGGGGGGCGACGGCGGCCTCAAGATCCGCGAGAAGGGGGTCGGCGACCTCGACGCCGCCGTCCGCGCAGCACAGGCCAACGGCAACCAGACGGCGGGGATCAGCATTCGCGAAGACGCCGCTGGCAATCTCACGGCAATCATCGACCGCTCACGCACCGACGGCAACACTGGACACGGAACCGATTTCGACGAGAACAGCGACGGCAACCTAACTGCCGCCGTGACCCGCGGACGCTCGGCCACCAACGGCGGCGCCGGCGTGCGCGCCGACCAGGGTGGAACGGGCACCGGGACGCTGAACCTCTCCGCGATGACCCTCGACGGCAACGTCGGGGGGCCTGTCGTCAACAACGCAGGCGTCATCGTCACCCAAACGCCGTAGACGACCAGCGTGTGGCCGCCTCAACCGCACCAAGCGGCTCGAGGCGGCCACTACGCAGCGGGGTTGCGACCCGCTTCACCGACTCGTTGTACTGACTGTTCTCGAGATGTTCACCAGATCGGGATGAGTCGCAGCGGTTGTGGCGATAGCGTCAGATGAGTGGAGCGTGCGCGGCTCGCCGCCTTGCCGTTTTTCGCCGGCCTGCCGGACGATGAAATCGACCTTGTCGCGCGCGTCGCTTCCGAGGTCGAGTTCGACGCAGGCGAGCCGCTCACAACCGAGGGGGATTTCGGCCACAGCCTGTTTGTGATCGAGACCGGCGCGGCTGAGGTGTCAGCTGACGGCGCACCTGTTGACGTCGTCGGGCCTGGTGCGGTGATCGGTGAGGTAGCCGTGCTGTCATCGGGTCGGCGCACGGCGTCCGTGGTGGCGACCTCTCCCGTGCGAGCGATCGCCTTGTTCAAACGCGATGTATGGACGCTGGAGCGCGAGGCTCCCGAGGCCGCTCGTCTGTTGCATGCCGCGCTCGAGCTGCATGTTGGCGGCTCCTAGCAGCGGGAACGGCAACCCTCGGCGGCATCCTCTGCTATCGAGGTGGACGGCTCATCTGGCCACGAACAGTGATCGTAGGCGAGGCTCGCGCCAGGCTGTAAAGCCGGCGACACGGGTTCGAATCCCGTCTGCCGTAGTCCAGCTCGGCTCTCTCAATCAGCACGTGCGCACGGAGATGCTCGTTCGCAGAGTGTCTGAGCCACGATGCTGCCTCTGCGGGTGGAACGCCTTGCAGGTGCCAGGAGCGGTGGCGACTGGAAACGGCTGCCGCGCGGCTGCCCGATCGTGGGCAGGGGGCGTGTCAGGAGCCACCGCCGAGTCCCGGAGGCCGGAGGCCGCTAGAGGACGGGAAACCCGACCTCGGCGCACGCCTTGCAGTACGGCACGAGCCCGCCGGCCCCGTTGGAGTACCAGCGGCCGCTGTAGCCGATCGGCCCGCCGCATTCCGTGCACGGCTCGTCGCGCTCGGCGGGTTGCGTCAGGCGGTGGCTTCCGTCCGCCGTCAGCGACTGCAGACGCTCGCGCAAGGCGACTCCCACGGATCCCGCGCCCCCCACTCCGACCGCATCTTGCACCTGCGGAAAGAGCCGAACCCTCCCGGGCTCGCGCTTCGCCGGCGTGTGGCTCGTCGAACCCGCCGTGTCCTAGCCGTTGCCCCAATCGTTGCCCGACTATGCCATTCCACCAGGCATATCCTCCGACCATGAAGCGACGAGTTCACGGGCTCGTCGGCCGGTGGTGGAACGGGGACGGCTGCGCTCCCGTATCGGGGGGCGGTCGTGGCGGTGGTTGTTCTTGGGCTGCGGCCACCGTGCCTTTGCTCGTAGCGCCTGGGCGGAAGACCGCGAGAGGGAACGCCGTCGCGGGCGGTAGGGGAGCCTAGGTGGGTCTTCGGCGGCGGATCCAATACCTGATGAAGTAGATCGGCACGGTAAGTGCGGCTGCGAGGAACGTGGCGATGCCCCAGGCGGTCGCGTGCTGGCTTCCGTGTCGGCTTGCGTGCGCGAACACGGCAGCCGAACCGGCGGCTGCAAGGAGCACCGCCAAGACGAATTCGACATGTCCCGGGGCCCACGAGTCCTTACCTCCGCGCCTCCGGCGCCGGGGGTAGCACCGCCCGAGCATTCCCGGCACCCCTGGCACCGCTGACCCACAGTCTCAAGCCGATCGCGAGGGTTCAAGCGGAGGGAAAAGGCCCATACGGGATTCGAACCCGTGCCGCCGCCGTGAGAGGGCGGTGTCCTAGGCCACTAGACGAATGGGCCGTGGCGGGCCGGATTCTACCCGACCGTCTCGAGCCGACGGTTCGACTGGACCGTTACGAGAAGCCGGCGACACTGAACCCCTTCGCGCTCTCCGTGCGCTGAGACTCGCGCGAGTGCGTCGACTCGAAGCGAAGGCGGACCGTCGGCGTGCGCGAAGGCCCGGACCACTCGCCGCACGGCGACGAAGAGGGCGACGGGGAGAGCTCGTCCGTCTCGCGCGCGTCGATCCGCTGCTCGAAGTGGCGGCGGATCTCCTCGCCGGTGGCGAGCAGGTCGTACCGGGCGCGGCGCGGCGGCAGCTTCACGATGCGGACCGACTCGTCACGCTCACCGTGGCAGCGTGCGTACGCGGCCGCTTCGTCGAGCGGCCTCAGGCGGTCCGTGTTCCGCCGCAGCCATGGCACTAGGGGACACCTAGCACGCGGACGGCGCCCTGGGAACCCGCCGGCGCGGCCGGGTACCGCACTTTGCGCACGAAATGCTCGGTTCGCAGCGCCGTCCACAGCGTCCGTCCACAGATCCATCCACAGCGTCGACCGCGGATCAGTACCAGGGCTTGCAGGACCAGGGGCTCCAGTCGCGTCCGGACATGACGAAGTAGCGGTGCGCGGCCTTCGCCTGCCGGAAGGCGGTGCGGCCGTGGCCGAAGCGGCGCCTCTCGGACGAGCCCATCTGGAAGAGACCGCAGGTACTGGCCGTTCCGGGCGGTGAGCCGGAGGTGCGACTCGCAGCGGGCGACACGAAGCGCCTCGCCGCAGTGCGGTCGCCGAAGACGTGGCAGATCGCCCTGCGCGGGCCCCGCCTTCTGGATCGCCTGGAGCCTGCCGCGTCGCTTGGTCGCGGCGGGATCGGTCGCGAAGCCGCGCCATCGCCTGCGTCTCCCGCGCGAGGCTGGCGCGATGGAGGCGAAGCTGGCGCCGGGCTTCCGGGCCGACGACGGGATCGGCGAGAAGCCACTTGTGGTTCTCGAAGAACCTGATCACCTGCCGGTCCTTCTCGAGCGTGTTGACGTGACGCGTCAGCGTCTGGGCTGTCGGCTGTGCCTGTGCGGCGGAAGCGACGACCACGATGATCAGGGCACACAGGCCCAGCAACAGGGCTTTCAGACCAGACCTCCGCGAGAGGGGACAGGGGCGCGGCGCGCCGGATCGGCGCCGGTCGTGTCACTCGATCACCGTACCTTAGTCGAGCCGTCGGACGTGACACGAGGAAGCGTGCGATTCCTTACAAAACCTTTGAAATCGACGTCACGATCGTTGCTGCGCAGCAAACGAGCGACGTCCCCTGGCGGGGACGTCGCACGAGCTGCGGGGCAGGGACTCGAACCCCAACTTCCGGAGCCAGAATCCGGCGTCCTACCATTAGACTACCCCGCAACGGGCCCGGGCCATGGTAGACGATCGGCTCCGCCCCGTGCGGAAGCAGCGCCGTCGACGTGGAGCGGCGCGGCGCCGGCTCCGAAGCGGACGCCTCCAAGGTGCTGCGCGTCTTCGATCCGCGAGAGGATCCGAGACCTGCGCGGACGTCGGATCGAGCCGGAACACCGGGACGAGACGCTTCTCGCTGTCGGTGTCGATGTGGGCGATCACCTCGACGTGCGGCTCGAGGCCGGAGCCGCGGAGCTTGGCGCGCAGCAGCCCGTCGACCTGGAAGAGGCCGGAGGAGTTGTTCATCACGATCTCGATCCGCACGGCCTTGTCCTCGCCGTCGCCGATCCGCACCTCGTCGATCGCCGCTGCCGACAGCGAGTGCATCGAGACGCGGCCCTTCTCGAACGGGATGCGCGAGCGGCCCTTGGCCATGTCGAGCGCGTCGGCGACGCGGAGAATGCCGGCCTCGAGCGACAGCGGCTCGCCGTCGGCGCGATGGCTCGTGATCGCCTGGAGCACCTCCGACACGAGCACCGTCCGGTCGGGCTCGCTGTAGACACCGTCGAGGAGCTCGCGGAGCTTCGGCTCGGCGAGGAAGAGGCTGAAGTCCTCGTGGCCGCGGCGGTGGACGGACATGCCGACGCAGTGCGTCAGCGCTGCGAGCACGACGACGACCTCGGCGTCGTCGTTCTTCATCCCGTAGTCGCGCACGACCGATGGCTCGACGCCGTGCTTGACCAGCTCGCGCAGGAGCTTGAGCGCGATGTTGGCCACGATCTGGATGTGCACCCACGAGTGGTCGTTGATCTCGAGCCGCACGACGGCGTTCACGTTCGAGACGTGCCACCAGGCCTTGAGCTCGTTGTCCTCGTTCGCACGCTCGAGCGCACGGCGGAGAGCGCGGTTCCCTCGCACCGGGAGCCGGATCTGCATGCCGGCCACCGCCTCGGCGGGCGTGAGCCGGGTCTCGCGGAGCGCCTCCTCCGAGACCGGCTCCTCGATCAGATGCTCGGCGTCGGGACGGCGGCTGTATCGCGGCGATTGCGCGGACGAGCCATGCGGGCATCCTACGAGAGCGCCAGTCGCGTCGAGCTCGCGGCGAACGTGCGTCAGCGCCTTGCCGAGCCGCGCTCGGTTGGCCGGCTCGTTGAGCCAGGCGCTCGCCCCGGACGGGTGCGGTAGCGGTACAGCGATCGCGTCTCCGAGCATGTAGCTCTTGCCGATCGCCTCCGTCAGCGTGCGGACGCCGAGCTAGCGCCGCGCCGGCGTCAGGCCGACGGTCACGACGAGCAGCGGCCTCAGGAGCCGCAGCTCGTCGGCGGCCCAGGTCGCGCAGAGCGCCTGCTCCGCCGCCGATGCGGTCCGGTCGCCGCGGCCGGACGACGCCTTGCCCGGGTAGCAGCGCGTCACGGCCGCGCAGTAGAAGGTGGCGAAGAACGTCGTCCTCGTCCATGCGGAGCCAGCGCGGAGCGTGCGACCGGCACGTCCTTGCCAGGGCAGACCGGTCGACGCCTCGACCGAGCCGGGTGCCAGACCGAGGAGATAGGCACGCTGGCCGGCGCGCCCGGCGACCACCGGGCGGCGGCACGATCGGGTAGCCGGCCTCCGCGCAGCGCCGGCAGCGCCGGTTCTCGCGCTGGAGCGCCGCGATCGAACGCGGCTTCACCGGCGCGAGCGGACGACCACGAACCAGTCACCGGCAAGCAGCACGTCGCCCGGCGCCGCCGAGCTCGTCGAGCAGCTCGGCCGGGTCGAAGTACCGCTTGTAGACCTCCCAGGTCGAGCCGTCGTTCAGCGTCCGCTGCGACCACTCTCGCGGCAACGTGCGGAGTGCCGGTGCGACGCGTCGACGACGACGAGCTCCGGCGCGACGCGCCGGGCCTCACCGAGGAAACCTCGCGCGCTGCTCCGCGTCCAGGTGCCCGTAGAAGTGGCCGGTGAGGACGCGATCGAACGCGTCGTCGGCGAAGGGCAGCGCGAGCGCCGTCACCCTGGACGAAGGTCGCCGTCGGCATCTGCGCGCGGCGATCTCCAGCATGCGCTCGCTCGCGTCGAGGCCGGTCACGGTGCCGCGCAGATGACGGGTCAGGAAGCCGGTGCCGCAGGCGACGTCGAGCGTGCTGGCGGCCGGCAAGCCTGCGATCGTGACCGTGACGGCATCGAGCTCGGCCTCGAAGCCCGGCCGGTCTCGCTCCGCAAACAGCCCGAGCCCCAGATACCAGTCGTCGTACTCGGGTGCACGCCGGTCGTAGTACGCGGGGGCGGTCGGCTCTCGCATCGGTCGTAGAGTAGGCGCGATGCTGCCGCTGGAATCGGTGCCGAACGTCTCGGAGGGTCGTGACGCCACGACGATCGGTGCGCTCGCGGCCGCATTCTCGAGCCGCGGCGCGACGCTGCTGGACGTGCACTCGGACGCCGATCATCATCGCTCCGTCCTCACGCTCGTCGGCGACGATGCCGCGCTCGTCGACTCGCTCGTGGCGGGGATCGCCGCGGCGCGAGAGCGGATCGATCTGCGGCGGCATGACGGCGTGCACCCACGGGTGGGTGCGGCGGATGTGGTGCCCGTCGTGCCGCTCGTGCCGGGCGACATGGAGCGCGCGAGGTCGGCGGCGCTGCTGGTTGCGGCGCGGGTGGGCGAGGAGCTGGCGCTGCCCGTGTTCCTCTACGGCGAGAGCGGCGGCGGACGGCGGCCGATGTTCTTCCGCCAGGGCGGCCCGAACGAGCTGCAGCGACGGCTGGACGCCGGCGAGCTTGCACCCGACTTCGGGCCGGCACGCCTCGATCCGGCGGCCGGCGCGGTGCTCGTCGGGGCACGGCGGCCGCTGGTCGCCTTCAACGTCGATCTCGAGACGAGCGACGTGGACGTTGCCCGAGCGATCGCCGCAGCGATCCGAGAGTCGAGCGGCGGCCTCCCGGGTGTGCAGGCGCTCGGCCTGCCGCTGGGCCGGGCGGGTCGCGCGCAGGTGTCGATGAACATCGTCGACGTGGATGCGACACCGCTGCACACCGTCGTGGCGCAGGTTCGCTCGGAGGCCTCCGCGCGCGGTGTCGAGGTCGCCGGCTCGGAGCTGGTGGGGCTGCTGCCGGGCTCGGTGGTGGCAGCGGCCGCCGCGCCCGCGCTGGCGCTGCCATCGCTTGCGCCCGACCGAGTGCTCGAGCTTCGGCTCGTCGACCGCGACGCGGGAGTCCCGTAGGCGCTGAGCGTGTTCTCCGGCGCGGGGCCGTCCGATTCGATGCGGCCTGCACGCGTCACACACGAGGCACGAAGCCGGCACACCTCCGTGACTGGCTCCGGGGTAGCGTGTCTGTAGGGGCCTTCGCTCCCCCATGGGGGCGGCCGAGCTGGGCCTGCGACGGCGGCTGGACCCGACCGGGGGCTGCGGAGCCCGCCAGCCTCTAGACTCGCGGCCGTGCCGGAGCCGCTCCTTCTCACCGGCGACGACCTCGGCCTCGACGACGTCTGGGACGTCGCCGTGGGCGGACGAGAGGCGACGCTCGCAGCGGTGGCGCACGACCGGATGGCGCGGGCTCGCGCGCTCGTCGACGCCAACCGGGACGAGCACACCTACGGCGTCAACACCGGCTTTGGGCGGTTCGTCTCCGAGGCCATCCCGGACGACCAGGTCGACGAGCTCCAGCTGCGGCTGCTCCGCAGCCACGCCTGTGGCGTGGGCGAGCCCTATCCGGCCGACGTGACGCGCGCCGCGATGCTGTTGCGCGCCAACGCGCTGGCAAAGGGGTACTCCGGCGCACGAGTGGCCACGGTCGAGCTCCTCCTCGCCGCACTCGGACGCGGGGTGCTGCCGCGGGTTCCGGCGCGGGGCTCGGTCGGCGCCAGCGGTGATCTCGCGCCGCTCGCGCACCTCGCCCTGCCGCTCGTCGGCGAGGGCGAGGCGTGGTACGAGGGCGAGCTGCTCGCGGGTGGCGAGGCGCTTGCGCGCGCTGGGCTTTCTCCCGTGCGCCTGACCGCGAAGGAAGGGCTCTCACTCATCAACGGGACGCAGTTCATGACGGCGATGGCCGCGCTCGCGCTCGTGCGGGCGCGGCGGCTGGCTCGTGCAGCGGACATCGCGTGCGCCCTCTCGCTCGAGGCACTCCAGGGCTCGAGGACGAGCTTCCACCCCGCGATCCACGACGCGCGGCCGCTGCGGGGCCAGCGCGAGAGCGCCGCCAACATCCGGACGCTGCTCGAGGGGTCGGCGATCATCGAGTCCCATCGCTGGTGCGACAAGGTGCAGGACGCGTACTCGTTGCGCTGCGCACCGCAGGTGCACGGCGCGAGTCGCGATCTCCTGGACTACGCGGACGCCACGATCGCGGTCGAGCTCAACGCGGCCACCGACAATCCGCTCGTCCTCGTGGAGGAGGAGCTGATCGTGTCCAACGGCAACTTCCACGGGCAACCGGTCGCGTTCGCCCTCGACGCGCTGGCGATCGCGATCGCGGAGCTGGCCAACATCTCCGAGCGCAGGGTCGAGCGGCTCGTCAACCCGGCGCTGTCCGACGGCCTGCCGCCGTTCCTGGTGCCCGCAGAGGAAGGGCTCAACTCCGGCTTCATGATCCTGCAGTACGTCGCCGCGTCGCTCGTCTCGGAGAGCAAGGTGCTCGCGCATCCCGCCTCGGTCGACTCGATCCCCACGAGCGCCGGTCAGGAGGATCACGTCTCGATGGGGAACGCATCGGGGCTCAAGGCGCTGCAGGTGCTTGCGAACGCGGAGCGTGTGCTTGCGATCGAGCTGCTCTGCGGAGCGCAAGGCGTCGAGTTCCTGGCTCCACTCGAGCCGGGTCGCGGTGTGGCTGCGACGCGCGCCTTCGTCCGCACGCTCTCACCGCGGCTGAAGGAGGACCGCTCGATGTCCGCTGACATCGAGCGCGTTGCGACCGCGGTGCGGGACGGGGATCTCGACGAGGCCGTCCGGGCGGCGGTCGGGAGCCTCGCTTGAGCCCGCTGCTGCCGCGCGACGTCGACGAGATGCCTCGCACGACGCGCCGCCGATCCCGGCTCGGCCCTACCGCGACACGGCGATCCTGCACGGGGTGCTCGGGACGGTGCTTTTCGTGGGCGCGATCCTCACGGGGACCGACCTCGCCAAGTCAGCCGTCGTCGCCGCCGGGTATTTCGCGGCTGCGACGGCGTGGAGCTGGTGGAGGTTCTCGCAGCGGATTCGCGCCTCCCAAGTTGCGGCGGCCGAGGCGGCAGCACGCGATGCGGAGCGTGGGCCGTGAGTCGTGATGTCGAGACGACGGTCGAGCGGCTGTGCGGTGACCTGTCGTCGATTCGCGCGCCGCGCGGGTCCGAGCTCGAACGCGCTGTCGTGGCAGACGGAGGCGCCGCTGAGGATGCTGCTCAACAACCTCGACGCCGAGGTGGCGGAGCATCCGGAGGAGCTGATCGTGTACGGGGGAACGGGCCGTGCGGCGCGCTCGCACGACGCGCTGCGCGGGATCGTGCGCACGCTGCTCCGCTTGCGCGAGGACGAGACATTGCTGGTGCAGTCGGGCAAGCCCGTGGGCGTGTTTCGCACGCATGCGGGCGCGCCGCGCGTGCTGATCGCGAACTCGCTGCTGGTACCGCGCTGGGCGACCTGGGAGGAGTTCAGGCGGCTGGAGGCGATCGGGCTGACGATGTTCGGGCAGATGACCGCCGGGTCGTGGATCTACATCGGCACGCAGGGGATCCTGCAGGGGACGTATCAGACCTTCTGCGCCGCGGGCGAGGCGCACTACGGCTCGCCCGACCTGCGCGGTCGCACGATCCTGACAGCGGGGCTGGGAGGCATGGGCGGGGCGCAGCCGCTGGCGGCGACGCTCGCCGGCGCCGCGATCCTCTGCGTCGAGGTCGATCCGACTCGGATCCAGCGCCGTCTGGAGACGCGCTACCTCGACGAGCAGGCGGACGATCTGGACGACGCGCTCGAGCGCGTGCGCGCCGCAGCCTCGGCCGGCGAGCCGTTGAGCGTCGGTCTGCTCGGCAACGCAGCCGTCGTGTTCACCGAGCTGGCCCGGCGCGGTGAGCACTTCGACCTGGTCACCGACCAGACGGCGGCGCACGACCCGCTGGTCGGCTACGTGCCCGCCGAGGTGCCGATCGAGGAGGCCGCCCAGCTGCGCCGGCTCGACCCCGGTCGCTACCTGGAGCTGTCGCGTCGGTCGATCGTCGAGCACGTGAAGGCGATGCTCGAGCTCGTCCGGGCAGGTTGTTATGTTTTCGATTATGGCAACAACCTACGAGGAGAGGCCTATGACGCCGGCCTGACGGAAGCCTTCTCATACCCGGGCTTCGTCCCGGCCTATATCCGGCCGCTCTTCTGTCGCGGGATCGGCCCGTTCCGTTGGGCGGCGCTGTCGGGTGACCCGGCCGACATCGCCGCGATCGACGCGGAGCTCGCGAGGCTGTTCCCGGATGACACCCTCCTGCAGCGCTGGCTCGCCTACGCTCCGGACAAGGTGGCCTTCCAGGGGCTCCCGGCACGGATCTGCTGGCTCGGCTATGGCGATCGTGCACGCGCGGGCCTCGCGATCAACGGCCTCGTGAGGACGGGTGCCGTCTCGGCTCCCGTGGTCATCGGTCGCGATCACCTGGACTCGGGCTCGGTCGCCTCGCCCTACCGCGAGACGGAGGCGATGCAGGACGGCTCCGACGCCATCGCCGACTGGCCGATCCTCAACGCGCTGCTCAACACCGCCGCCGGCGCGACGTGGGTCTCCGTCCACCACGGTGGTGGGGTCGGGATCGGCAACTCCATCCATGCCGGCATGGTGGTCCTCGCCGACGGCAGCGACGACGCCGACCAGCGGCTCGAGCGCGTCCTCACCGCCGATCCCGGGACCGGCGTCATGCGGCACGCGGACGCGGGCTATGCCGACGCGCTCGACCACGCCAAGGCGCACGGGGTCGACCTGCCCTCCATCGCATGACGCGGCTGCTCGTCCGCGACCTGGCACAGGTGGTCTCGCCTGCCGGTCGTGACGCGCCGCTTCGCGGCAGCGAGCTCGGCGCGCTCGAGGAGATCACGGACGGGTACGTCCTGTGCGAGGAGGGAACGATCGTCTCCGTCGGCAGGATGCGCGACCTGCCGGGACTCGACGGGCGAGGTGGAGGAGCTCGACGGCCGCGGGCGGGTTGCCATTCCGGGGCTCGTCGACTGCCACACGCATCCGGCCTTTGCCGGTGACAGGGCGGCGGAGTTCGCGCTGCGTGCCGGAGGCGCGACGTACGAGGAGCTCCACGCCGCCGGTGGCGGCATCCTGTCCACCGTCCGTGCCACGCGGGCCGCCGGGCCAGACGTGCTGCGCGAGGCCGTCGAGCGACACCGCGGCTGGATGCGCGCTCACGGGACGACCACGTTCGAGGGGAAGTCCGGTTACGGGCTCGATCTCGACACCGAGCTCGAGCAGCTGCGCGCCGTGGCGGCGGCCGGAGGTGTGCCGACGTGGCTCGGTGCCCACACCGTGCCTCCCGAGTATCCCGACGCAGATTCGTACCTCGACTTCCTGATCGCCGACGTGCTTCCGGCGGCGGCTCCGCTTGCCGAGGCGGCGGACGTGTTTCTCGAGCAGGGCGCATTCGACGCCGCTCACGCACGCCGCTACCTCAGCGCGTGCGCGGCGGCCGGGCTCGTGCTGCGCCTGCACGGGGACCAGTTCACCGAGAGTGGCGCCATCGAGCTTGCGATCGAGCTCGAAGCTCGATCGGTCGACCACCTCGAGGCGACGGGCGCCGACGGCGTTCGGCGACTGGCGGCGAGCGCGGTGGTCGGGGTGCTGCTCCCCGCCAGCGCGCTGTTCCTCGGGCGCCCCATGCCGCCCGGCCGTGCGTTGGTCGACGCGGGTGCCGCGATCGCGCTGGCGACCGACTTCAACCCCGGCTCCTCGTTCTGCGAGAGCCTGCCGCTCGTCTGCTCGCTCGCGTGCACGCAGATGCGGCTCACGCCGGCCGAGGCGCTGTCCGCGGTCACGGTGAACGCGGCCCATGTGCTCGGACGCGCGGACAACAGAGGCCGGCTCGCCGCCGGGTACGCTGCCGACGTCGTGCTGCTCGACGCACCCGACTGGCGCCATCTCGCGTACCACCTCGGCGGAGACGTCGTGCACACGGTCGTCGAGAACGGCTCGGTCGCCTGGTCGCGCGTGGCACGATAGGTGCGATGGCGAACCGAAAGCAGCGCCGCCGGCGCGAGAAAGAGAAGCGGCACGAGTACGAGCTCGTCGAGATCGACGGCGAGGGCAACGAGACCGTCCTCAGCGGGAGCGAGCTGAAGCCGGCAAACGGCAGCGGCAAGGGGTCGACGGGGAAGCAGGCGGGCGCGTCGAAGCCGGGTCGCGGGCGCGGCCCGCAGCCACCGTCGTGGCCGCGGGTGCTCAAGCGCGGCGCGCTGTTCGCGCCCATCTTCCTGGCCACGGTGCTGCTCCTCGGTGGCGACAAGATGACCTTCGCCACGGCGCTCGTCCAGACCGCGATGCTCGTCGCGGTCTTCGTGCCGTTCAGCTACTTCATGGATCGCATCATGTGGCGGTCGCAGCAGAAGCGCCTGGCCAAGAGCCGCGGCGCGTAACGGGTGCCGCTCGCCGTCGACACGATCGAGCTCGGCCCGATCGGGACGAACTGCCACCTCGTCCGCGCCGACCGCGGGTCGGCGGTCGCGGTGGTCGTCGACCCGAGCGGCTCCGCCGCGGACGATCCGGCTGCGCCTCGCGTCGTCCGGGGCCCGGTGCGCGGCGATCCTGCTCACCCACTGCCACTGGGACCACTTCCTCGGCCTCGCCGAGCTCGCCGAAGGCACGGACGCGCCGGTCTGGCTGCCGCAGGACGAGGAGCAGGTCTTCCGCAATCCCGGCGCCGTGTACCACGGTCTCGGCGTCTCGGTGCGCGCCTACGAAGGCGCCGCGACGCTCGTGGCGGGCGGCGAGTCGATCGAGGCGGCCGGGATCGCGTTCGACGTGATCGCCGTGCCCGGGCATTCACCGGGGCATGTCGCCTACCACGCGGACGGGCATCTCTTCTCCGGCGACGTGCTCTTCGCCGGAGGTGTCGGGCGCACCGACCTCCCCGGCGGCGACTGGGAGACGCTGAACGGCTCGATCGAGACGCTCCTCGAGCGCTGTCCGCCCGAGACCGTCGTCCACTCGGGTCACGGCCCCGACACCACGCTCGGCGACCGAGCTTCGCAGCAACCCGTTCCTCGCGGAGCTCCGCACGCCCGCCAGACGGCCGACGACTGACTCTCTCGCCGACCGCCCGGCACCGGTGGCGATAGCCTTGTGCGGCTGTGTCCCGAGGCGACGGTGAGCGAGTGAAGATCGAGCGCCCGCGGGGCACGCACGACATCGTGCCCGCCGAGATGCCCGTCTGGCGGCGCAGTCACCGGTGAGCTGGAGCGGCTCTGCGACCTCTACGGCTACCGGCCGATCCAGACCCCGGTGTTCGAGGACACGGCGCTCTTCGTCCGCACCTCTGGCATGGGCTCCGACGTGGTGCAGAAGGAGATGTACACGTTCACCGATCGCTCGGATCGGTCGCTGACGCTGCGCCCCGAGGGGACGGCGCCGATCTGCCGCGCGTACGTCGAGCACGGCATGCACCGCGAGCCACAGCCGGCGAAGCTGTACACGATCGCGTCGATGTACCGGTACGGCGCTCCCGGTCGTGGCCGCTACCGGGAGCACTGGCAGGCGTCCGTCGAGGCGATCGGCAGCGACGATCCGTCGGTCGACGCGGAGATCATCCAGCTCTACGACACGCTGCTCGCCCGGCTCGGGATCACGCGATACACGCTGGCGCTGAACTCGATCGGCTGTCGTGCCTGCCGGCCCGCGTACGTCGAGCGGCTGGCCGCGTGGCTCGCCGCCAACGACGCGCGCCTCGACGACGAGACGCGGGCCAAGGCGGGCGTGAGCCCTCTCCGCGCGCTGGACAACATCGGGGCGAAGCCGGCGGCGGTGCAGGAGGCTCTGCGCGAGGCGCCGACCATCGGCGAGTCGCTCTGCGAGGCGTGCGTCGAGCACTTCGCGGCCGTTCGCGCGCGACCTCGACGCGGTCGGTGTCGGCTACGAGCTCGTGCCGACGCTCGTCCGTGGGCTGGACTACTACTCGCGCACGACCTGGGAGTTCATCGGGCCGCTGGAGGGGGCGAACTCGACCATCTCCGGCGGCGGCCGCTACGACTACCTCGTCGAGGAGATCGGCGGACCGCCGACACCGGGCGTCGGCTTCGGCGCCGGCATCGAGCGCCTCGTGATCGCCATGGAGGAGGAGGGCGTGGCGACCGCCGCGAGCCCGGCGATCGACGTGTTCTTCGCCCTCGAGGACGGCGCGCCGCGCCCGGTCGTGCAGAGCTGGCTCGCGGCGCTGCGCGCGCGCGGGGTCTCGTGCGACACCGACTACGCGGGACGGTCGCTCAAGGGCCAGCTCACGCAGGCCTCTCGGCTCGGCGCGCGGGTGACCGTCGTCGTGGGCGCCGAGGGCGCCACGCTGCGGGCGACCGGCAAGGACGACGAGGCGGTCGGCCACGCCGAGGTCGTCGGCAGACTGTCGGGATCGTGAGCTGGCGCGACCTGACGTGCGGCGAGCTCCGCGCGGAGCACGTCGGGCAGAGCCTGGCCCTCGCCGGCTGGGTGGCGCGGCGGCGCGATCACGGCGGGCTCGTGTTCGTCGACCTCCGCGACCGCACGGGTGTGACGCAGCTCGTGATCAACCCCGAACGCTCACCCGCCGCGGCCGCCCTCGCGCACGAGCTCCGCAACGAGTTCGTGCTCCAGGCGCGCGGCGAGGTGACGGCGCGCTCGCCGGAGACGGTGAACGCGAAGATGCCGACGGGTGAGGTCGAGCTGCAGGTCGACGAGCTCGTGATCGTGTCGCGCTCGACGCCGCTCCCGTTCCAGCTCGACGAGGAGAACGTCGACGAGACGCTCCGCCTCCGCTACCGCTGGCTCGACCTGCGACGCGAGAAGCTGCAGCGCAACCTGGGGCTGCGGGCGCAGATGGTCGGGATCATCCGCCGCCACATGGAGGCGGCCGGCTTCCTCGACATCCAGACACCGATCCTGTTCAAGCCGACGCCCGAGGGCGCGCGTGACTTCGTCGTGCCGAGCCGCCTGCAGCGCGGTCGCTTCTTCGCTCTGCCGCAGAGCCCGCAGATCCTCAAGCAGCTGACGATGGTGGCCGGCTTCGACCGCTACTACCAGATCGCGATCTGCTTCCGCGACGAAGACCTGCGCGCCGACCGGGTGCAGGAGCTCACGCAGCTCGACGTGGAGATGTCGTTCCCCGACCGAGGAGTTTCTCTTCGCGCTGATGGAGGAGATGTTCGCGCGATCTGGCGCGAGTGCCTCGAGATCGAGATCCCGACGCCGTTCCCGCGCATGACCTGGAGGAGGCCGACCGGCGCTTCGGCATCCGACAAGCCCGACACGCGATTCGCGCTCGAGATCGAGGATGCCACCGATGCGACGCGTGGATCGCAGTTCGGCGTCTTCGCTCGGCGCCGAGGCCGTGCGCTTCCTCCGCGTTCCCGCAGGAGCTGTCGCGCAGCGAGCTCGCGACGCTCGAGGAGATCGCGAAGGAGTGGGGGGCCAAGGGGCTCGCGTACCTCGATCGGCGACGCCGAGACCGGCGAGGTGCGCTCGCCCATCGCGAAGTTCCTGTCCGGCCGCCGAGCTCGCGAGCCTGCCAGGGCGAGCCGGCGAGACGCTGCTCTTCGCCGCGGACGGTGGAGCAAGACGTCGCGGGTGCTCGGCACATCTCCGCCTGCGTCTCGGTCGGGAGCTCGGGCTGATCGACGACTCCGTGTTCAGCTTTCTCTGGGTGACCGACTTCCCCATGTTCGAGTGGGACGACGACGAGGCAGCGCTGGGGCGCAGTGCACCATCCGTTCACGCGCCCGTCGCCGAGTGGGAGTCGATCGGTTCGACGAGACGACCCGGCAACGCGCTCGTCGCATGCCTACGACCTGGTCGTGAACGGCAACGAGCTCGGTGGGGGCTCGTTCAGGATCCACGAGCCGGAGCTCCAGGCAAGGGTCTTCGACCTGCTCCAGATCTCGCCGCCGGAGCAGCGGACGAAGTTCGGCTTCCTGCTCGACGCGCTGGCGATGGGGGCACCGCCGATGGGTGGCATCGCGTTCGGGATCGACCGCATGACGATGGTGCTCGCAGGCGAGCCGAACCTTCGCGACGTGATCGCCTTCCCGAAGAACCAGGCCGGGCGTCGACCCGATGTCGGGCGCCCCGTCCGAGGTGTCGCCGGAGCAGCTCGACGAGCTCGGGATCGCCCTGGTCGCCGAGGACGAGGCGTGACCGCAGCCGTCGCGGTGCGGTTGCTGGCGCTCGCGGCAGCGGCGCTGCTGGCCGGCGCTCGTCGCCCTGGCGGTGCTCGAGGGGCAGGGCGACGAGGACGCCGCCGCGCAGACGCAGGGCGCCGTCGCCCCCGGTGGCTGGTACGACGCCTTCGCCGTCACGCGGGGCCCTGCCGGCGATGCCGAGCAGACGACCTGCGGCCTCACGCTGACGAGCCGCTCCCTCGGAGTGACGCACCCCGTGCTGCCGTGTCACACGAAGATCCTCGTGCGCTACGGCGACCAGACGCTCTTCACCGAGGTGATCGACACCAAGCTCAAGAGCCCGCGGACCCAGTTCGAGCTCACCGAGAGCCTCGCCCGCCGGCTCGGCCTCGACGGCATCCAGCGGGTGGAGTGGCGCTTCGCCACCGGTCCGAGCGGGTAGAGTCGTTCAGTGCTCGACCCTGTGCGTGGCCCCGAGCTCAATCCGTGAACCAACACGATCACGAAGGGAGCTTGGGTCGGGGCAAGGCGTTGCCGACACCCCGCCCGGCACCCACCTGGGAGCGCAAGGTTCGCTTCCGGCCCGGGGCATCATCGGCAGGGTGGAGCACCTGTGACACCGATGTGCGGCGCCGTTGATCGGCGCGATCCTAGATCTGCTCGACAGACGGGCACCACGCGTTAACCGGTCGTGCGTTGCTCGCGGGGCGTCACGCCGCCTACGGTGCGAGAGCGGGCTGACGTCCATCCATCCAGGCCGGCCCGCGGTCACCGGCGGAGCCCTCCTGACAGGGCCGCCCCGGGAGGGACGTGTGACGCAGACGTCCCTCCCGGGTGCCGACCGGTCACCGAACCTCCCCAGGTCGTGTACCGCATCGAGCCACCGAGGGGCGATTCCGGGCTCTACGGTCGAGTCGAGGCCCGTGAAGCGATGCGGACGAGCTCACCGACTAGGAGGTACCGATGCACGAGCACCAGCACCTGCAGATCATGATCGAGCGGATGCAGCGCGACGGTCATCCGGAGCGTGCGATCCACGACGCCGTCCGGCAGGCCAGGCGAGACGACCGGTCGCTGCCCGAGCGGCGACCGGCCAGGTTTCGCCTCTTCCGCCGAGGACGCCGTGGATGACCGTCCGTCGCTGCTCGTCCGACGCCACAATGGACAGGTGGAGCACCGGGCGGGTAGTGGAGAGGGAGACGTGAGTGCCGGTGCGCAACAGCGCGCCGGCATCGCGGGGATCGACCACGTGCAGGTGGCTGCCCCGCCGGGTTGCGAGGAGGACGCGCGGCGCTTCTACGGTGAGCTCCTCGGGCTCGAGGAGATCGCCAAGCCGCGCCTGCTGGCAGAGCGTGGCGGCTGCTGGTTCCGCGTCGGCGCGCAGCAGCTGCACGTCGGCGTCGCCGACAGCTTCGTGCCGGCGGCGAAGGCCCATCCCGGGCTGCTCGTCGACTCGGCGGAGACCCTGCGCGAGCTTGCACGGCGCCTGACCGCGGCCGGGGTAGCGGTCGACCTGGCGCCCGACGACGAGATACCCGGGCGCCAGCGCCTGCACACGGCCGATCCGTGGGGCAACCGGCTCGAGCTTCTCGCCGACGCCTGATCGAGCGTGCCACCTCGTCGCGGGCAGCCGGCGCCCGACTGTGGGCTCTCGGATCTCGCCTGCGACGTGCGTGGCGAAAGTCGGCACGGAATCGGCACAGAGTCGTGCGAGCTCGACCGATACCGTGACTCCAGGGAAGCTCGACCCCCCACTGCGGGGGTGCGCGTCGAGGCCCTCGATCGCGCGCGGTCCGGGTCGCGCCGTCGGTCGCCGACTGCCCCGGCGGAGCGGCTGGCGCTAGCCTCAGCGCATGGGAACGATCGAGCTTCGTCGGGGACTCCGCACGGGGTGACGCCTACGCCGCCGTGCGGCTCGTGGTCGACGGCGACCGGATCGTCGAGGCGGACGCTCCCGGCCTCGCGCGGCCGCTCGTCGGGCTCACGCTGCTCGAGGCGGCCGCCGTGCCCGGAGAGACGCTGGCCGCGGACGCGCTCGCCGACGCGCTCGGGCCGGCATTCGTGGCCGCGCCCGACCCGGGTCGCGTCGCGGTTGCGATGAGCGGCGGCGTCGACAGCGCGGTGACGCTTCTTCGCGCCGCGCCCAACGCAGTCGGCGTCACGCTGCGCCTGTGGGTCGACCCGCTCGGGCCCGACGTCGATCGCGTGTGCTGCTCGCCGGCGGCCGTCATCTCCGCGCGGGAGACCTGCCACGCGCTCGGCCTGCCACACGTCACGCTCGATCTGCGCGAGGAGTTCAGACGGGAGGTGGTGACGCCGTTCGTCGAGGGCTACGCCGCGGGGCTGACACCGAACCCCTGCAACCGCTGCAACGGCGCCTTCCGCTTCCACGAGCTCGTCGCCTTCGCGCGACGTGCGGGTGCGGCAGCGCTCTGGACCGGGCACTACGCGCGTGTCGTGGAGCGGCACGGGACACGGCTCGTCGCGCGTGCCGCAGACCCCGGCAAGGATCAGTCGTACATGCTCGCCACGATCGAGCCGGGCGTGCTGGCCGACATCGCCTTCCCGCTCGGAGAGCAGACGAAGGACGAAACGCGCGCGGAAGCGGCCGCGGCGGGGCTCGCCGCCGCGCGGCAGCGCGAGAGCCAGGAGGCCTGCTTCCTCGGTGGCGGCGACTACCGGGCGTTTCTCGCGCGTGCCGGCGTGGCCGACGAGCCGGGGGCGATCGTGGACGAGGACGGCGCCGTCCTCGGCCGCCACGACGGCGTCTGGCGCTTCACGCCGGGCCAGCGTCGCGGCATCGGCGTCGGCGGCCGCGAGCCGCTCTACGCGCTCCGCACCGAGCCGAGCACGGCCACCGTCGTCGTCGGCCCGAGGCGGTCGCTCGCCTGCCGCGAGCTGACCGCGGATGGCCGGCTCTACGTGCCGGCGGAGCGCGTCGAGGCGAAGGTGCGGCACCGCGCGGCCGCTGCGCCGGCCACGGTCGAGGAGGCGCCGAACGGCTTCCGTGTCCGCTTCGACGAGCCCGTCGAGGCTGTCGCGCGCGGCCAGATCGCCGCGCTGTACGTCGACGACGCCGTCGTCGGAGCAGGAGTGATCACCGGGACCAGCGGGTAGGATCCCGCGCGTGGACGTGCTCGCCGTGAGTGGGGGAGACGTGGCCTACTGGGGCCTCGCGGTGTTTCTCGTCGCCCTCGGGCTCGGCTCGCTCTTCATGCTCTTCAAGCTCGGCCAGCTGTTCGGCAACATCTCGTCCTTCATCAGGGGAACCGAGCGCGACCTGCTGCCGGTGATCGTGAAGGCGGGTGGCACCGTCGACCGCGTCAACTACCAGCTCGACAAGGCGGACGCGGTGACGGACAGCGCCGTGTCGATGGCCGACAGCGCGGACACGGCGGTGCGCGCCGTCAGCTACGCGATCGCCAAGCCGGTCGAGAAGGTCTCCGGCTTCGCCGCCGGCATCGCCCACGGCTTCTCGTCGCTCCGCAAGACGCGCAAGCGTCGGCGACGCGATGGCCGATGCCAAGGACGCGGCGCGACAGCGCGAGGCCGACCTTGCGGAGGATCTCCGTGCAGCCGGGACGCCGCCGAGCGCCGAGCGTCCCGAGCCGACGCCGCCACCACCGCCACAGCCGAAGCCGGAGCAATGGCCGCGTCCCGCGCCCACGCCCAAGCCCGACCCGGTGCCGGAGCCACCCGACGAGGCAGCGTGATGCGCCTCCGCGAGGTCGTGGCCGGCGGCGCGGCCTTGACCCTTCGCGAATGGGGCGAGCCGGCGGTACGGCGTTCCTCTTCTGGCATTCCGTCGGGCCGCTGGGCACCGGCGCCATGCTCGACCCCGCTGCCGCCCCGCTTGCGGATGCCGGCTTCCACGTGATCGCGCCGGACGCGCCGGGCTTCGGCCGCTCGCCCGCGCTCGACGCCGACGCGTACTCGCTCGAACGCCTCGCCGAGCTCATGTGGGCCGTCGCGGACACGCTCGACCTGGAGCGCCCGATCCTCGCCGGCCACTCGTGGGGCGGCGCCGTCGCCGTCACCGCCTGCTGGCCTGCGGCCCGAGCGCGTCCGCGCGCTCGTTCTCTACGACAGCGGGCACTGCGACTACGCGGACTGGCCGGGCGCCGATCTCACCGCGACGCGCGACGAGATGATCCAGAACGCCGCCTCCGAGGACACCGAGGTGGCGAGCTGGGAGGAGCTGCTCGACCTCCTCCGCGCCGAGGATCTCGTCCAGGAGTGGACGCTTCCGGCCTGCCGCGAAGCGGTCGAGGTGCAACCGGACGGCCGCGTCCGTCTGCGCATGGCGACCGCCGCGCGCGGCGCGGCGCTGTACGAGCTCACGCACGCGCGGGCCAGCGCGGCGTGGCCCGCGATCGCCGCTGCCGGAGATCCCGACGTTGCTCCTCCTGGCGACGAGCCCGCCGACGTCGGGGACGCGAACGAGCAGCTCGTCCCCCGATTTCAGAGGCCGTCCCGCACGCCGAGGTGCTCCGGCCGGACTGCCGGCATGCGGTCTTCGCCGACCTCGGCGCACGGGCCGGCGAGATCGTCGTCGACTGGCTCCAGCGCCAGGGACATCTCCTAGGCCACCGCTACGATCGCTCCGATGCGCACGACCGCCGAGCTCCGCGAGGGCTTCCTCTCCTTCTTCGAGGAGAAGGGCCACCTGCGCTGCCCGTCGGCGTCGCTCGTGCCGCGCGCCGACGACCAGTCGACGCTGCTCACGAGCGCCGGGCATGCAGCCGCAGATGCCGTACTTCCTCGGTCTCGAGCCGCCGCCGGCGCCGCTCACGACGACGGTGCAGAAGGTCTTTCGGACACCGGACATCGAGGAGGTCGGCCTCGACACGTATCACCTCACCTTCTTCGAGATGCTCGGGAACTTCTCGTTCGGGCAGTACTTCAAGGAGGGTGCGATCGAGCTCGCGACGGAGTTCATGCAGGAGCGGATGCGGCTCGACTGGGACCGGCTCTGGATCAGCGTCCACGCGGGTGACCCCGAGCTGCAGCTCGGGCCCGACCAGGTCGCGATCGATCTGTGGAAGGCCGTCGGCATGCCGCCCGAGCGCATCGTGCCGTTGCCCTCCGCGGAGAACTTCTGGTCCGTCGGCGGCCCCGGGCCCTGCGGGCCCGACTCGGAGATCTACTACGACTGGGGCGCGGAGGTGGGCTGCGGCACGGCCGACTGCCTGCCCGGCTGCACGCGCTGCGAGCGGTTCCTCGAGTTCTGGAACCTCGTCTTCATGGAGTACGAGCTGCAGCCCGACCGCACGCTCGTGCCGCTCCCGAAGCAGAACATCGACACGGGGCTCGGTCTCGAGCGAGGCGCGCGGATCCTGCAGCAGGTTCCGTCGGTCTACGACACCGACGGCTATCAGCTGATCATGGAGTGGATCGCGGCCGAGTCCGGCGTCGCCTACGGCGACTCCACCGAGGCGACGAAGGCACACCGCATCCTGGCCGACCACGGACGCGGGATGACCTTCCTGATCGGCGACGGCGTCACGCCGTCGAACGAGGGCCGCGGCTACGTCCTGCGACGGGTGATCCGCCGCGCGGTGGCGCAGGGGCGCAGGATCGGCCTCGACCGCGTCCATCGCATCACGGACGTCGTCGTCGAGCAGATGCGCGACGCCTATCCCGGAGCTTGCCGAGCAGGCCGTCGAGATCGACGCGGTCGTCCGCGCCGAGGAGGAGCGGTTCAACGAGACGCTCGAACGGGGCCTCCGCCTGTTCGAGGAGCTCGCCGGCGAGCAGGCGATCACGGGCGAGCAGGCGTTCACGCTCGCGGCGACCTACGGGTTCCCGCTCGAGCTGACGGTCGAGCTCGCCGAGGAGCGCGGCCAGCCCGTCGACGTCGACGGCTTCCGCGACGAGATGGCACGCACCGCGAGATCTCGCGCGCGGTGGGCGAGTCGGGCGGCCAGCGCGCGGCCGAGTTCGCACGCGACGCCGGCTTCGTCGACCGAGTTCGTCGGCTACACGAAGACCGACGTGCTGACGCAGCTCGGCGCCTACGAAGATCTCGGCGACGGCACGTTCCTGGGCAAGCTGCGGGAGTCGCCGTTCTATCCGGCCGGCGGCGGCCAGGTGACGGACTACGGTTGGATCGAGCTCGACGGCGACCCGTCGGTGCGTGCCGAGCTGGTCGAGGCGCACCGCTTCGGCGACGACCAGGCGCTCGTCTTTCGTGGCGCGGGCTTCGCCCCCGGCGACCGCGTCAAGGCGGTCGTCTCCTGGAAGACGCGCTTCCCGACGATGGCGAATCACACGGCCACGCACCTCATGCACCAGGCGCTGCGCGACGTGCTCGGAGAGCACGTCAAGCAGGCAGGCTCCGCGGTACGTCCGGACAAGCTCCGATTCGACTTCACGCACGATCAGCCGCTGACAGCGGCGCAGCGCGAGGACGTCGAGCAGCGGGTGAACGAGAAGATCTTCGAGAACCACCGTGTGGTCACGTTCGAGACGCCGATCGACGAGGCGCGCAACCTCGGCGCGATGATGCTCTTCGGCGAGAAGTACGGGGACATCGTCCGTGTGGTCCAGGTACCCGGCTACTCGACCGAGCTCTGCGGTGGGACGCACGTCCGGTCGACCGCCGAGATCGGGGCCTTCGCGATCCTCTCCGAGAGCGTCCGTCGGCTCGGGGGCGCGCCGGATCGAGGCGATCACGTCCGGTGAGGCCTGGGCGTACCTGCACGCGCGCTCTCGCGAGCTCGACGACGTCCGCGGCGAGGTCGAGGGGCTCCGCCGTGAGCTCAAGCGCGCAGGCTCGGCTCCGGCGGCGGGCGCCGACCCCGAGGCGCGTGTGGTGGAGCGAAACGGCGTCAGCGTCGTCGTGCAGGAGGTCGCCGGATTCGCGGGCGACGCGCTGCTCGAGCTGTCCGACCGCCTCAAGCAGCGCCACGCGCCGGCGGCCGTCGTGCTCGGCACGGTCGACGGACGGGCAGGTGCAGCTCGTGGCCAACTTCGACCAGGCCGTGGCGACGAAGGTGAGCGCGGGAGACGTCGTCAAGGGCGCGGCCGTACTCGTCGGGGGCAGCGGCGGTGGCCGGCCGACGATGGCGCGCGCCGGCGGCAAGGACGCCGAGCGGCTCCCCGACGCGCTCGCCGAGGCCGAGCGGCTCCTCACCGAGGCGCTCGAGTGGGCTGTAGCCATGCGCGTGCTCGCGCTCGACTTCGGCGCCGCGCGGACCGGGGTGGCGGTCTCCGACGCGACCGGCACGCTGGCCCGACCGGTGGGCGTCGTCGATCGCGCTGCCACCGGGCCCGGGCTCGACCGCCTCGCCGCCCTCGTCGACGAGCACGAGGCAGACCGCGTCGTCGTGGGGCTCCCGCTCACGCTCGCGGGGGAGCGCGGCGCGCAGGCGCAGGAGACCGAGCTCTTCGTCGCCGAGCTCGAGGCGCGGCTCGCGATCCCCGTCGAGACCTACGACGAGCGCTTTACGACGACGCTCGCGCAGCAGACCCGTCCGACGCGCCCGAGGACGCGGTCGCCGCAGCGCACCTGCTCCAGGGCTGGCTCGATCGGCGAGGCGGGATCGAGATGAGAGCGATTCTCGTCCTGCTCGTGCTGCTGCGCTGCTCGCGACGGGCTGCGGCAGCGGCGCCGAGGCGACGCCGCCGCCGACGGAGACGATCCCGCCGCTCGAGCGGCTGCGGGTCATCTTCCCGGAGGGCTTCTCTGTGGTGGAGATGGGCGACCGCGTCGACGCCGTCCGTGCGATCGCGCGCGAGAAGCGCGGCGTCACCCCGAAGCTGACCGAGAAGGCGTATCTCGCCGCGGCCGCGAAGGCGAAGCCGCCGAAGCCGTTCCTCACCGACTGGGCGAAGGGCTCGATCGAGGGCTTCCTGTTTCCGGCGTTGTACGAGTTCTCGCAGTTCACGACGGGCAAGGAGCTCGTCGACGACCAGCTGGCGGCGTTTCGGCGCCGGTTCGGCGCGCTCGACCTGCGCTACGCGAAGTCGAAGAACCTGACGCCGTACGACGTGCTCAAGGTCGCGTCGATGATCGAGAAGGAGACGGTGGTACCCCGCGAGCGAGCGCTCGTCGCCGCCGTGATCTACAACCGGCTTGCGCAACCGGATGCCGCTCGGGATCGACGCCACGATCCGTTACGGGCTCGGCATCCCGGGCACCGAGTCCCTCACCAAGGCGGCCCTCCGAAGTGACACGCCCTACAACAGCCGTCGCTTCCCGGGGCTGCCGCCGACGCCGATCGCCAACCCGGGCCTTGCCTCGCTGCGCGCCGCCGCCCATCCGGCGGGGGTCGACTACCTCTACTACGTGCGCATCCCCGGCACGAAGCAGCACTTCTTCACGGCGAGCGAGTCGGCCTTCCTGCGCAAGGTCTGCGAGTTCGGCTACGCCTGCTCGTAGGTCGGCCACGAGCCGGCGCGTCTGCTCCGGTCGGCGACCCACCGCGTGATCGTCTCGAGCAGGTCGGCGTCGACCGGTTGCCCGAGCTGATCGGGATAGCTCGAGAGACTGGCGGCACCCGCATGCGTGCGGAGGAGGTGCGTGAGGCCGTCGGGTACGGAGCCCGTGAACGGTGCCGTGACGAGCTCGCCGATCCGAGCGACATCGGCGGGATCGACCTGGATGTCGTTCCCACCGGTGATCGCGAGCACGGGACTACGGATCCCCGGCAGGTCGGCGGCCGGATCGTATGCCATGTACTCACGGAACCACCGCGCTGGAAGGTCTTGCCTGTAGGCGCGGATGACGTCCCCCTGCGACGCGAGCAAGAGCTGCCGGGCGCGATCCTGACGGCGTAGGAACCATGCCGCCTGGAGCCTGCGAAGCCCCGTCAGCGACGCTGCGATGCGGTCGGACTGCTGGCGCATGACGGCGTCTCCGGTGCGGGCCGCGGCGCACAGGAGAACGACGCCGGCGAGCGTCCCGTTCCCGCTCGCCAGCCGGATCGCGATCGTCGCGCCCGCCGAGTGACCGATGACGAACAGCCCGCCCGGGTCGACGCCCGGCCTGGCGCGCAACGACGCGAGCGCGGCCGCCGCGTCGCTCGTCTCCTCGTGAAAGCCGGTGGTGAGGTAGGTGCCGCCCGACTCCGCCACGCCGCGCTTGTCGTACCGGAGCGACGCGATCCCGTGCTCCGCGAGCACGTGGGCGACCGTGCTCGCGACGTCGAGCTTCTGGCCCGGCATGTTCGAGTCGCGGTCGAGCGGTCCTGAGCCGTTGACGATCAGCGCCGCCGGGAACGAGGCTGCCGTCCCCGGCGTCACGATCGTGCCGGCGAGCCTGGTGCCGTCGTCGGCAGCGAACTCGACCGGCTCGTTCATGCCTCGTGGTGGTGCGGATCCGAGCCGGGGTGGTGGCCCAGATCGACGGCGACGCTCAGGGCGGCGAGGAGCGGCACGAGGTGCTGGTGCCTGATCGCGTACGTGCCGCGTACCGGTTGGTAGACGACGTTGGCCGCGAGCAGGTCCTTGAGATGGTGGAAGAGCTGGCCCGCGGTCGGCTCGTGCAGCCGCTCGGCCAGCTCGCGTGTGGAGAGCGCGCTCTCGGCGAGGTTCATCACGATCCGGATCCGCATCGGGCTCGCGAGAGCCGAGAACACGAATGCGAGCACGTCGGGGTCGGCGCCGAGCACGTCCGCCCACGTGCGGACGCTCCGCCACGCAACGACACCGTCCTCGCGCGGTCCCGCGCCTGCGTATGCAACCGCGGCCTCCGCCGGGTCGCCTCCGGTAGCGGCGCCCGAGAGCAGCCGCTCGATCAGGTCGTGGTCGGTCGCCGGGGGAGAGGTGTGGGGCCCCGACTCCAGTCGGGACACCCGTGCCTGGAGGCTCTCGACCGCCTCCTGCAGTCCCACGACGTCTGGCTCGCCGTCAGTCACAGTTCCATGATACTACGTAATTACGGATCATCGAATATCTCCACACCAGTGCGCCGCCGCTCGCAGCCGTAGGCTGCGCGGGTGATCGAGATCCACGGCACGACGACCCTCGTCGGCCTGCTCGGCTGGCCGACCTCGCACTCGCTTTCGCCACGCATGCAGAACGCGGGCATCGCCGCTCTGGGGCTCGATTGGGCGTACGTCCCGCTGCCGACTCCGCCGGAGTCGCTCGCCGACGCTGTGCGAGGGCTTGCGGCAGCCGGCTTTGCAGGCGCCAACGTGACGATCCCTCACAAGCAAGCCGTGATCCCTCTCTGCGACGAGGTGGACGAGGTCGCCGAGCGAGCCGGTTCGGTGAACACGCTCGTCGTCGTCGAGGGCCGCGTGCTCGGAGGGTCGACCGACGGCAAGGCCGTGACCGACCAGATCGAGGCGGAGGACCGCCGCGCGCTCGTGCTCGGCACGGGTGGCGCGGCCAAGGCGGTCGCGGCGGCGCTCCAGGCGGCCGGAGCAGAGGTCGTGGTTCGGGGGCGCCGCGACGTTCCGTGGCCTCCGGACGGCCACGGCTTCGACGTGCTCGTCAACTGCACGCCCGTGAAGGACGAGGTGCTCGTGCCCCCGACGTCGGGGATGCAGGTCGTCGACGTTGCGTACAACACGGACGGCTCGCCCACGGCGCTCGTCGCCGGCGCGCGCGAGGCGGGCTGCGACGTCGTCGTCGACGGGCTCGACGTGCTGCTCTTCCAGGGCGTCGCGTCGTTCGAGCGCTGGACCGGCCTACCGGCGCCGATCCTGACGATGCGGGAAGCGCTGCGCGGCTCGTAGGCGCATCCCGCCGCGCGGGCGACGCAACCCGACACGCCTTTCGCCGCCTCTCGCGGATGGCCTTGATCAGGGCGCAGAGCCGGGCCCGAACTCGCGCACCTCCTGCGCACAACGGCAGGCGACGGCGATCCTGCCAGCCCACTCCAGCGCCTCCTCGCGTGAGGGAACGTCGACAACTGAGAATCCGCCGATGTACGCCTTGCTCTCAGGGTATGGGCCGTCGGTGACCGTCCCGTCGGTGGCCACCACGCTCACCTCCTCGTGGGAATGCAGCCCGCCGCCGAACACCCAAACGCCGGCGTCCATTGCCTCTTGTGCCACCGCGTGCGCTGCCGCGGCCACGTCGGGGAGAACCTCCTCGGGAAACGTCATTGCGCCGTTATCGAACGAGATCAGATACCGCGTCATCTCACGACTCCTTTCTGGGCGGCCTGCTCCGGCCGCATCGCACCCTGCTACGGACACGCGCGCAGGAGAGACCGACAAACCACCGAGAACTCATCGTCCGGCCAGATCCAGCCTCACTTCTTCGGGCGTCATCGCGGCATGCTGGCGCAGCCGACGATGCTCGTACGCGGCCTCCATGTGGCGGCGATCTACCAGGTAACCGGTAGGCAGGGGGAAAGAACGTGTCGTGTCGCACGCGCAGCCACCACCTTGCTTGCATGCGATTCAACCGCGTCATGCGCATCCGATCCAGAAGCACTCGTCGCAGCAACTCCACCGACCTGATCGGATTGGTCAAGCCACGAGCGTGGTATTAACGGCGTCATGGCTGAGGTCATGCTGTTTCACCACGCGCACGGCCAGACCGTGGGATTCATCGCGTTCGCCGACGAGCTGCGAGCCGCCGGACACGTCGTTCATGCACCAGACCTCTACGACGGCAAGACCTTCACCGACCTCGACGAGGGCGTCGGTTACGCGCGGGAGGTCGGCTTCGGCACGATCGCCGAGCGCGGCCGGCGAGCGACCGACGGCTTGCCGGACGGGCTCGTCTATGGCGGGTTCTCGCTCGGCGCGCTGCCTGCGCAGGAGCTCGCCCAGACGCGTCCCGGCTGCAAGGGCGCGCTGTTGTTTCACGCCGCGTTCCCGGCGTCCGAGTTCGGCGGCGCGTGGCCGCCGGGCGTCCCGCTCCAGATCCACATGATGGAAGGCGACGAATGGGCGGCGGAAGACCTTCCGGCCGCGCGCGAGCTCGTAGAGACGATCGACGCCGCGGAGTTGTTCCTCTACCCCGGCGATCGACACCTGTTCGCCGACAGCAGCCTGCCGGACTACGACGAGACCGCCGCGACGCTGCTCCGGCAACGCGTCCTCGCGTTCCTGGAGGCCGTCGGCTAGCGGCCGATCAGCTCCTCGAACGCGGGCTCGTCGCGAATCGGATCGAAGTCGGAGTCCTGCATCGCCATCTCGCGACAGGCCTCCCACATGTCGATCGCCTGGCGTAGGTGCTCGATCGCGTCGGCCGTCCGGCCCGCGAGGCTCTCGCAGCACGCGACGTTGAAATAGAGGTACGCCTGGTCGGGGTGGGCCTCGATGACCTCGCGGCCCCTGTCGGCCGCCTCCGCGTACTCGCCGGCGTCGTAGAGAGGTCGCACCGGCTCCCACAGCTCGGGGGCGTGGCGCTGGATCGAGTCGGGCAGCTCGACCCATTGATGACGGCGAGAGTCGTAGCCCGACTCCGTCGGCGGCGGAAACGACGGGTCGGCGAAGGAGCCGACCGAGACGACGATCAGGTCCGGCTCCGTCGGCTCGGTGTAGAAGACCTGCGACCCGCACTCGGGGCAGAAGTGGAAGACGTGCTCCTTTCTGTCCGCCTCGTCCGAGATTCGCGCGAAATCGCTGAAGCGACCGACGACCTGAACCTGATCCGGTCTGAAGGCCGCCTGCATCCCGAAGGCGCTTCCGGTCCGTCGTTGACAGGCAAGGCAGTGACAGATGGAGACGGCGAACGGATCGCCGGCCACTTCCAGGCGGAGTTGCCCGCAGTGACAGGCGGCATCCCGGGCGGCCATCGGTGCGAAATCTAGTCGATGCCGGCGGCGCGGCTGTACGCAAAATGGACGCTAGGCTCGTCGGCATGACCCAAGCGACGGTGGAGAGTTACCTCCGGCTGGGGCTGCAGCTCGGGCGGCACGTCGATGGGATCGTCGACGCCTACTTCGGGCCCTCGGAGCTGGCGGCGGCGGTCGAGGCGGAGCCGCCCGTCGAGCCACGAACGCTCGTCGGGGCTGCGCAAGCCCTGCTCGACGAGCTCGAGGACGGCTGGCTGCACGACCAGGTGATCGGGCTACGAACCTACGCCGGCATGCTGGCCGGCGAGTCCCGGTCGTACGCCGACGAGGTGGAGGGGTGCTACGGCGTGCGGCCGACGCATACCGACGAAGCAGTCTTCACGACGGCCCACGAGCGGCTCGAGGAGCTGCTGCCCGGCGGCGGGCCGCTGGCCGAGCGGTACGAGCGCTGGCAGGACTCGATCCGCGTCCCGGCCGAGCAGATCGAGCGCACGCTGGCTGCGGTCATCGAGGAAGCGCGCGTATGGACGCGCGGCCTGGTGGAGCTCCCCGAGGGGGAGGGTGTCGTCCTGGAGATCGTGCGCGACGAGCCCTGGTGGGCGTTCTGTGACTACCTCGGCGACCTGCGCAGCCGCATCGCCGTCAACGTCGACCTGCCGTTGTCGGCCATCGAGCTGCTCCGGATCGCGATGCACGAGACGTACCCCGGCCATCACGCGGAGCGCTGCAGCAAGGAGCACCTGCTCGTGCGCGGCCGAGGGTTGCTCGAGGAGACGATCGTGCTCGTGCCGACACCGCAGTCGCTCGTCTCGGAGGGGATCGCCGTCCTCGCGCCGTTGGTGCTGCTCGAGGATGACGACGGTGCGGCGGAGGCGCTCGCCGCGGTCATCCACGACGCCGGCATCGAGCTCGACCTCGCTCACGCCCTCGCGGTCGAGAGCGCTCTCGGGCCGTGCCGCTGGGCGGACGTCAACGCCGCGTTGATGCTCCACGACGGCGGAGCGTCCGAGGCCGACGTGCACGCCTATCTCGAGCGCTGGGGTCTCCTGTCCCCGGAGCTCGCCACCCACCTGATTCGCTTCCTCCGCGAGCCGACGTCGAGGAGCTACATGCTCACGTACTCCGCCGGACGGGAGCTCTGCGGCTCGTACGTGGCGGGCGATCCGGACGGCTTCCGCCGGCTGCTGACCGAGCAGGTGCGCGTCCGGGACCTGCTGGCGTCACAGAACCCGGCGCACCGGTAGGGGGCAGGGAGCGCACGATCGTGGCCGCGAAAATGCATGCGGACGAGATCGAGACGGACGACGCGCTCGTGCGTCGCCTGCTCGCGTCGCAGTTCCCGGCATGGGCAGACCTCCCGATCGAGGCGTTGCCCGCGGGCGGAACGGACAACGCCATCTACCGGCTCGGAGACAGGCTCTCCGTGCGGCTGCCGCGGCGCCGGGGCTGGACGAGCGGGTCGTTCGACAAGGAGTTCGAGTGGCTGCCGAAGCTGGCGCCGTTCCTGCCGCTATCAGTGCCGACACCGGTGGCACGCGGCGCACCCGGCGAGGGGTACCCGCACGAGTGGGCGGTCTACGACTGGCTCGACGGCGAGGACGCGGCGAGCGCCCCGCTCGACCTGGCTCGTGCGGCGGTCGACCTAGCCGGGCTGCTCGAGGCGTTGCGCAGCATCGATCCGGCCGGCGGTCCGCCCCCGGCGGGCCGCGGCGGCCCGCTCCGCCTCCGCGACGAAGGCACGCGCGCCGGGATCGCGGCGCTCGGCGACTCGATCGACGCCGACGCCGTGACGGCGGCGTGGGAGCAGGCGCTCGCTGCGCCGGACTGGGATCGGCCGTCCGTCTGGATCCACGGCGACCTCGACGCCCGGAACCTGCTCGTCGGGGGTGGGCGGATCACGGGTGTCGTCGACTGGGGCGCCTCCTGCGTCGGCGATCCCGCCTGCGACGTGAAGGTCGCGTGGGCCGTGCTCGACGCCGAGACGCGACCGGTCTTCCGTGGGCTGCTGCAGATCGACGACGCGACGTGGGCACGCGGTCGCGGGTGGGCGCTCTCGCAGGCGATGATCGCGCTGCCGTACTACCTGCGCACCTACCCGGTGATCGTCGAGCAAGCCCGGCGCTGGCTCAGCGAGGCGCTGGCCGACTCGTAGCCCGCGGCCGGAGCACGGTTTCGTCCACCGCAGGATCCACACGGTCGCATCCGCTCTCGGGGGCCGCGGCGTTCGGTACGGTCGGGTCGATGCAAGGTTCGACCTCCTCCATCCCCTGCGAGCAGATCGAGATCCGCCGTCTCGCCTCGGGCGAGCTCCACGAGCAGCTCGACGGACTGGCTCGCGTCCTGGCGGACTGCGTCGCCGGCGGCGCGTCGGTCAGCTACATGGCGCCGTTCTCCCACGCGGACGCGCGTGGTGCGTTCGAAGCCTGGGCTGTTGAGGTCGAGCAGGGCCGCCGGGTGGTACTCGCCGCGTTCGCCGGCGGGGAGCTGGTGGGGACGGTGCAGGTGGTCCTGGCGGTGCCACCCAACCAGCCGCACCGCGGCGAGATCGCGAAGCTCCTCGTCCACCGCTCGGCACGCAGGCGCGGTATCGCCCAGCTCCTCATGGAGCGCGCCGAGGCCGAGGCGCTGGCCGAGGGCAGGACGCTGCTGGTGCTGGACACCGTGACCGGCGATCCCGCCGAGCGCCTCTACGAGCGCATGGGCTGGAACAAGGTCGGCGTCATCCCCGGTTATGCCCTCTACCCGGACGGGCGGCCGTGCGACACGACCGTCTTCTGGAAGACGCTCTCGTAGGGATCCAGGGAGCGCGGCCGCACTAGGCTGTCCGCCATGACGCTCCGCCTCGCAACGGCCGGCGAGTCTCACGGCCCCTCGCTGGTCGCCATCCTCAGCGGGTTGCCCGCCGGGCTGCTGCTCGAGAAGGGCGCGATCGACGCCGACCTGCGGCGCCGCCAGCAGGGCTACGGGCGCAGCCCGCGGCAGAAGCTCGAGACCGACGAGGTGGAGGTGCTCGCCGGCCTGCGGCACGGCGTCACGCTCGGGACGCCACTCGCGCTCGTCGTCACGAATCGCGATCACAAGAACTGGCTGTGGGGCATGAGCCCGTGGCCACCCGAAGGGGAGCCCGAAGGCAAGGGGACGAAGCCCGTCACGCTGCCGCGACCCGGTCACGCCGATCTCGCCGGCGTGCTCAAGTTCGCGCACGACGACGTCCGCAACGCGCTCGAGCGCGCCAGCGCGCGGCATACCGCCGTCCACGTCGCGGCCGGCGCGGTGGCGAAGGCGCTGCTGCGCGAGATCGGGATCGAGGTAGCCGGGCGGCCGGTCGAGATCGGCGGCGAGGCGGGCGACGACGGCATGCGTGAGGCCACGGACGCGGCACGGGCGGACCGCGACACGCTCGGCGGCGTCGCCGAGGTCGTCGCGACAGGCGTTCCACCCGGCCTCGGCTCCTACGCCGAGAAGGCCGACCGGCTCGACGCACGGCTCGCCGCGGCGCTGATGGGCATCCAGGCCGTGAAGGCGGTGGAGATCGGCGACGGACTCGCGCTCGCGCGCCGGCGCGGCACGGAGGCACACGACGAGATCGATCCGGGCCTGCACCGCCGCACCAACCGCGCCGGCGGCATCGAGGCCGGTGTCTCGAACGGCGAGCCGATCGTCGTCCGCGCCGCGATGAAGCCGCTGCCCACGCTGATGAAGCCCCTCGACTCGGTCGATCTGGCGACCGGCGAGGCGGCACAGGCTCTCGTCGAGCGAAGCGACGTGCAAGCCGTGGAGGCGCTCGCCGTCGTCGCCGAGGCGGCCGTCGCCTGGGAGCTCGCGCGGGCTGCGCGGGAGAAGCTCGGCGGCGACTCCGTCGGCGACATGGTGGCTGCGCACCGCCACTACCTCGAGCGCATCTCCGACCGGTGGCATCCCGCAACCTGAACGCACTCGACCGCCATGTCGCGCTCGCCGGTTTCATGGGCGCGGGCAAGTCCTCCGTGGGCGCAGAGGTCGCGAGCCGCCTCGAGCCGGCCGTTCGTCGACCTCGACCACGAGATCGAGCAGCGCACGGGCTCGTCGGTGCCGGACCTCTTCGCAGCCTCGGGCGAAGCCGGCTTCCGTGCGGTCGAGGAGGAGATCGCGGCGGAGGTGCTCACCGCGCGCGAGCCGGTCGTCGTGGCGCTCGGCGGGGGCGCCGTGCTCAGCCCCGCGACCCGCGAGCTCCTCGCCGCGCGGGCGCTCACCGTGCTGCTGGAGGTCGACCCGGGTGTGGCGTGGGAGCGTGCCAGGGGCGCGGATCGGCCGCTCGCCGCCGACGAACAGGCCTTCCACGAGCTGTACGAGACCCGCCGACCGGTGTACGACGCGGTCGCCGACGCCCGCGCGCGCGATGCCGACGATGTCGTGCTCGCGGCGGCGGGGATCCACGTCGAGCTCGGCGGCATCGACGTGCTCGGCGATCTCGTCCCCGGTGACGGTCCGGCAGAGCTCGTCGTCGACCGGCACGTGGCCGGCATCCACGGAGTGCGGGCGCAGCTCGCGCTGGGTGGACGCGACGTCGGCGTGCACGAGGTGCCGCAGGGCGAGCCGGCCAAGACGACTGCGGTGCTCGAGAAGCTCTGGTCGAGCTTCAGCATCGGGCGTGACGGCGTCGTCGTCGCCCTCGGCGGCGGCACGACGACGGACGTCGGCGGGTTCGCGGCCGCGACGTACATGCGCGGTGTTCCGTGGGTCGCGGTGCCGACCACCCTCGTCGGGCAGGTCGACGCCGCGATCGGCGGCAAGACCGCCGTCGACCTGGCGCAGGGGAAGAACCTCGCCGGCGTCTTTCACTGGCCTGCGCGCGTCGTGGTCGACCCGACGCTGCTGGAGACGCTCGCCGAGGCGGAGCGGCGAAACGGCCTCGCAGAGGTCGTCAAGACGGGGCTGCTCGCCGGGGAGCCCTTGTGGGAGCTCCCGGAGCACGAGCAGGTGCGCCGCTGCGCCGTCTTCAAGGGTGCGGTCTGCCTCCGTGACCCACTCGATCGCGGGCCGCGCAACCAGCTCAACCTCGGGCACACGTTCGCCCACGCGCTGGAGACCGCCGGCGGGATACGAGCTGGCGCACGGCGAGGCGGTGGCGCTCGGGTTGCTCGCGGCGCTCCGGCTTTCCGGGCTGGAGGACGAGCGACGCACGGTCGAGCGCGTCCTGTCACCGCGGCGACCGGTGGTCGACCGTGACGTCGCCTGGGCGGCGCTCGGCCGCGACAAGAAGGCCGCGGGCGGACGACCGCGGCTCGTCCTGCTGGACGCGCCCGGAACGCCTCGCTGGGGGTCGAGCTGCCCGGAGGCGGACGTGCGGGCCGCACTGGACGAGCTGATCGCACGGATGAGCGGCGACCCGGTGACCGGCGGCTGCCTCTGCGGACGCCGTGCGCTTCGAGATCGACGGACCGCTGCGCGACGTCATCGTCTGCCATTGCTCGCTGTGCCGCCGCGCAGGCACGAACGCGGCGGCGTACACGTCCGCCGCGCGGAGTCGCGCTCGCCTCGTCGGCATCTGCCGTCGCCTGCGCGTGTACGTCGACGTCAACGGTCGCGAGCGGAGCTTCTGCCCGACGTGCGGCTCGTCGCTCTTCTGGCGGCAGCGCGGGCGAGGAGTAGGTCTCGATCTCCGCGGGCGCGCTCGACGGCGACGACCGGGCTGCGCGTCGCGACGGCACATCTACGCCGACAGCGCCGCCGACTGGGAGACGCTGCCGGACGGACGTTCCCGCGCACCGCGCGGGCTCGTCCTCGCCCGTCGTCTCGGATGGCGGCGAGTAGAGTCGCGCTCGTGCGGATCGACGTGCTCAACGGCGTCAACCTCGACCTGCTCGGCCGGCGCGACCCCGGCCTCTACGGGGAGGAGTTCGCTGTCAGGATCTCGAGACGCAGCATCTATGCGTGGGCGCGCGAGCTCGACCTCCAGGTGCGTTGCCGGCAGACGAATCACGAGGGCGAGTACGTCGAATGGCTCCACGCCGCGCTCGACGTCGCCGACGGGCTCGTGCTCAACCCCGCCTCGTGGACGCACTACTCGTGGGCGATCCGCGACGCGGTGGAGACGTTCACCGGCCCGGTCGTCGAGGTGCACATCTCGAACGTCGACGAGCGCGAGGAGTGGAGACAGCCACTCCGTGCTCGAAGGCCTCGCCACCGCCCGCGTCGTCGGCAAGGGGATCGCCGGATACCGCGAGGCGCTCGCCCTGCTCGCGGAGGCGCGACGCGTGAGCAGGCTCGAGCGGCTTGCGGCGCGGCTCGAGCGGCCGCTGCTCGTCACGAAGGGCGTCAACGTCCACTACCTGACCGGGCTCGAGAGCTCGAACGCCGCAGCGCTCGTCGAGCCGACCGGCGCGACGACGCTGTACACGGACTTCCGGTACGCGCCGGCGGCGCGGGAGGTCGTCGGGGTGACGTTCGTCGAGACGAGCCGGTACGTGATCCAGGCGCTCGCCGAGCTCCTCACGGGACGCGAGATCGGGATCGAGGCGGAGCATCTCAGCTACGCCTCGTTCGAGACGCTTCGCAGCGGCGGAGTCGAGCTCGAGTCGACCAGCGGCGTCGTGGAGGCGCTTCGCGCTGTCAAGGACGCGGACGAGATCGCCGCGATCCGCCGGGCTGCCGCCCTGTCCGACGAGGTGTTCGACGAGCTCTCCCGCGAGCGGTTCGTGGGACGGACGGAGGCGGAGCTCGTGTGGTGGATCGACCGGCGGCTTTCGCGAGCTCGGTGCGAGCTCGCAGCTCCTTCGACACGATGGTCGGGTTCGGCGAGATGGGGGCGCGCCCGCACGGGCACGCCCGCGACGACGTCGCCATCCCCGCGGGGACGACGGTCGTGGTCGACGCCGGCTGCGTCGTCGACGGGTACTGCTCCGACTGCACGCGCACGTTCCTGACCGGTGACGACGCACGCCTGCGGGAGATCTACGACCTCGTCCTGCGCGCACAGCTCGACGGGCTGGCGGCGGTGCGCCCCGGCGCATCGGGACGTGACGTCGATGCCGCCTCACGCGTCGCGATCGAGGCTGCGGGGCTGGGCGACGCCTACGGTCACGGTCTCGGTCACGGGGTCGGTCTCGAGATCCACGAGACGCCGGTGCTGCGACCCGAGTCGGAGGACACGCTCGAGGCGGGCAATGTCGTCACCGTCGAGCCGGGCGTCTATCTGGCCGGCGACTTCGGCGTCCGCATCGAGGATCTCGTGCTCGTGACGGCCGACGGCGCCGAGCGGCTGACGACGGTGTCGAAGGAGCCGGTCGTCGTCACCTAGAGGCTTGATGTGGAACACGTGGCCCTGCGGCCGCGAAGCGGACGCCTTCAGGGTGTGCGCGGAAGGATCCGCGCGAGCGGATCCGTGCTCTCGCGTCAGCGAGAGCCCGCTTGCCGGCTACTAGGTACCCTGGCGGGTCGGCATGGCCGACGTCGTCAACACGAACGAGTTCAAGAACGGCATGCACATCGAGCACAAGGGCTCGGTGTGGCGGATCGTCGAGTTCCAGCACGTGAAGCCGGGCAAGGGCGGCGCGTTCGTGCGCACCAAGCTGAAGGGCCTCGACTCGGGCGCCGTGGTCGACGAGACGTTCAGGGCAGGCGAGAAGTTCGCGCGTGTCCACACGCAGGTGCGGAACGTCCAGTTCCTCTACGACGACGGCGGCGAGGCCCACTTCATGGACGAGGAGACCTTCGAGCAGTTCGGGCTGCCACACGCCGAGGTCGAGGACGAGCTCGCCTACATGCTCCCGTCGGGCACGGTGCAGATGCTCTACGTGAACGGCGAAGCCGTCCGGGATCCAGCTGCCCGCCTCGGTCGAGCTCGCCGTCACCGACACCGAGCCGGGGGTGCGCGGCGACACGGTCTCCAACGTGACGAAGCCCGCCACGCTCGAGACGGGCGCGGTCGTGCAGGTGCCGCTGTTCGTCAACGTCGGCGAGCGCATCAAGGTCGATCCGCGCGAAGCGCGGTACATCAGTCGAGCCTGATCCACGCCGTTCGACGCTGCCGCGCGGGCACTCCGGGCTACGGCCTGTGGACAGATCGGCACACAATCGGCACAGGTTCAGGCTCAGAGCTTTGGCCAGGTAGGCAACGGGGATGTCCGGAACGGACTCGGCCGCGATGAGTCGATAAGGTCCCCGGCCGATGCCGCAGCTGGTCGACACGACGATTCGCCTGCTCAGCCAGGAGCCACTCGCCGGCAAGGTGCCGACCGGGCGAGCTGCTGAGAATCGCCGAGATCCTCGACGGCGCCGGGTTCGCCTGCCTCGAGGTGTCGGGTGGCGGCGCGTTCGAGGCGGCGGTGCGGAAGGGCGTCGAGAGCCCGTGGGAGCGCATCCGCGCCCTCGATGCGCGGACGACGACGCCGCTCGGCATCGCGCTGCGCGGCCGGTTCCTCGTCGGCTCGCACCCCGTCTCGGCGAGATGTCGCGCGCCGCTTCGTCGCCTGCGCGGCCGAGAACGGGATCGAGGTGTTCCGCCTGCACGACCCGCTCAACGACGTCTCGAACCTGCGCGAGGCGGGAGAGGCGATCGTCGCCGCCGGGCGCAGCTTCCACGTCGGGCTCGTCTACAGCCCCGGGCGCACGGGCGAGGTCGACGCGCTCGTCGAGCAGGCGAAGCGCGCGGCCGAGCTCGGAGCAGTCCGCGTGATCCTCAACGACCCCACCGACGCGCTGCTCCCGCACAAGACCGAGGAGCTGGTCGAGAGCCTGCAGGCAGGCGACCGGGCTGCCGGTCGGCCTGCACGTGCAGGGTGCCGCCGGCACGGGTCTCCTCAACGCGGTCGTCGCGACGCGGGTCGGAGCGGATCTCATCGCCACGGCCGTCTACCCGCTCGCGCTGACGCTGCACCGCGTCGCCGGGCAGTCCCTCGTCGAGGCGCTGCACGGGCTCGGTCGCCAGACCGGCGTCGACGTGGGCCCGCTGTGGGAGGCGTCCGACATCGTGGACGAGCACATCGGCGACGAGCCGGTGGCCCCCGTCGCGCCGCGCATCGCCGTGCGCGCGGCGGAGTACGACCTGCCCGCCGGGATCGTGGCCGCGCTCGACATCCATCTGCGCGCCAACGCCGCCGGCGACCGGCTCCTCGACACGCTCTCCGAGCTGCAGCGGATCCGCGCCGAGGCGGGCTGGCCGCCCCTCGCGTCGCCGATCGGGCAGATCCTGGGATCGCAGGCGATGCTCAACGTGCTCTCGGCTCGTCGCTACGGGACGCTGCACGAGAAGTTCCGGCAGCTCGTCGAAGGGGCGTACGGAGCCACACCCGCACCGATCGAGGAGTCCCTGCAGTCGCTGGTGGACGCGCTCCCTCGCACCACGACCGTGCTGGAGGACGACGCGCCGAGCACGGAGGACGTGCTCGAGGCGGCCGGGCGGTCTCGCGGCCTCCGAGGAGGACCTCGTCCTTCTGGCGCTCTTCGGCGAGCAGGCGGAGACGCTCCTGAAGACGATCCGCCAGCGCCACACCGGCGAGGCGTCGCTGCTCGACGACGACGCCGAGGCCGAGCGCTCGGGCCGCATCCGGGAGATCGTGAAGATCGTGCAGGAATCGGGCGTGGGGGAGATCGAGATCGAGGACGAGGGCATGCGCGTCTCCGTCCGCCGCGCGGACGAGCCGGCGATCGCAGCCGCGCCGACGGTCGCGACCGGGATGCAGCGGACGCCGCCGCCGGCGCGGTCGCGAGCGACGGCGTGGTGCGCGTCACGTCGCCGATGGTCGGCGTCTTCTATCGCTCGGCGAACCCGGGCTCGCCGCCGTTCGTCGAGGTCGGTGACCCCGTCGGCGTCGGGCAGACGCTGTGCCTGCTCGAGGCGATGAAGCTCTTCAACGAGCTCAAGTCGGAGGTCGCAGGGCGGCTCCGCGCGGTTCACGTCGACAACGCGCAGCCTGTCGAGTACGAGACGCTCCTGTTCGAGATCGAGCCGGTCGCAGGGCCGCCGGCCGTCTGACGCACGTGTTCAGCCGCGTCCTCGTCGCGAACCGGGGCGAGATCGCCGTGCGGGTGATCCGTGCGCTGCACGAGCTCGGCATCGAGGCCGTTGCGGTCTACTCGACGGCCGACCGTGACGCCGTCCACGTCCGCCTCGCCGACCAGGCCGTGTGCGTCGGCCCGCCGTCCGCGTCCGAGAGCTACCTGCAGATCCCGAGCGTCGTCGCGGCCGCCGTCACGACGCGGCTGCGAGGCGGTTCATCCCGGCTACGGGTTCCTCGCCGAGAACGCGGACTTCGCGCGCGCCTGCGCCGACAACGATCTCGTCTTCGTCGGGCCGCCGGCCGAGGTGATGGAGCGGCTCGGCGACAAGGCGCGAGCCAAGGACGAGATGCGCGCCGCGGGCGTGCCGCTGGTGCCGGGCAGCGACGGGATCGCAGCGGTCGACGCCGCTCGAGCCGTGGCCGCGGAGGTCGGCTACCCGGTGCTGCTCAAGGCGGCGGCAGGTGGCGGCGGGAAGGGCATGAGGCTCGTCTCGTCGCCCGACCAGCTCGACGCCGCGTTCACGGCGGCGCGCGCCGAGGCGGAAGCCGCGTTCGGCGACGGCGTCGCTGTACCTCGAGCGCGCCCTGGTGCCGGCGCGACACGTCGAGATCCAGGTGCTCTGCGACTCCCACGGCGGCGTGCTCACCCTCGGCGAGCGGGAGTGCTCGATCCAGCGGCGCCACCAGAAGCTCGATCGAGGAGTCGCCCTCCCCGGCCCTCACGGCCGAGACGCGCGAGGAGCTCGAGTCGGCCGTCGAGCGAGCGTGCCGCCAGGTCGGTTACGTGAACGCGGGCACGTTCGAGTTCCTCCTCGGCCCGGACGGAAAGCCGGCGTTCATCGAGGTCAACTGCCGCCTGCAGGTCGAGCATCCGGTCTCCGAGCTGGTCACCGGGATCGACCTCGTCCGCGAGCAGGTGCGCGTTGCCGCGGGCGAGCCACTGGCGATCACCGGCCGCGCGCCACGTCGCGGTCACGCGATCGAGATGCGCATCAACGCCGAGGACCCGGCGCGGGACTTCGCTCCCGCCCCCGGCCGCGTGACCCGGTTTCGTCCGCCACTCGGCCCCGGTGTGCGCGTCGACACGGCGGTGGTCGAGCGCGGCGAGATCACTCCCTACTACGACTCGATGATCGCCAAGGTGATCGTCCACGACGCCGACCGGCCGGGCGCCATCGCGCGGGCCGTGCGCGCGCTCCAGGAGCTGGAGCTCGAAGGCGTGCCGACGACGCAGGCGCTCGCGCTGGACATCCTGCGCTCGCCGGAGTTCGCGGCCGGCGACTACTCGACCGGATTCCTCGACGAGATGACCGACGTCTTCCCGTCGCTGCGGCCGTCTCCGGCAGATCCGCTCCCGGCGTGACGCGGCGAGAGCGCACACACCTGCGGTCGGACGGCGGCAGGCACGCCGGCAGGCGCTGTTCCTGCTCTACCAGTGGGACCTCACGCAGCAACCGCTCGCGAGCCTGTTCGAGGGCGAGCCGGACGTCTTCGCACGCGAGCTCGCTTCCGCCGTGGCCGCCCGGTCGGAGGCGCTGGACGAGCGGATCACCGCCGCTTCGGAGGGCTGGCCCGCCGATCGACTGGGTACGCTCGAGCGGAACATCCTGCGGATCGGGGTGTACGAGCTCGAGGAGGGTACGGTGCCGTCCGAGGTGGCGATCAACGAGGCCGTGGTGCTCGCGAAGCGGTATGCGACCGAGGACGCCGGCCGCCTCGTGAACGGCATCCTCGGGCGGGTGCAGCGGGAGGACGGCGAGGGATGAGCGAGTCGAACGAGTCGCTGCAACGCGCGGAGGAGCTGCTCGAGCGGTTGCGGGTCAAGGTCGACGAGCTGGACGCGCTGGCCGCCGGCGAGGGCGATGTCGACCGCGCCGTCGACGACCTCGCCGCGATCGCCGAGATCGCCAAGGAGATCGAGGCGGAGATCCAGCGGGCCCGCCGTGCCGCCGATGCAGGCGCCTGACGCGCTGCGCGAGCTCGTCGAGCGCACCTGGCGGAGCTCGAGCCGTTGGCGGAGCTCGGCGAGCTCGCCGCGTCCGTGCGAGTACGCCGTCTCGGGCGGCGGCAAGCGGATCAGGCCGGTGCTCTGCCTCGCGACGGCCGAGGCAGCCGGAGGCACGGTCGAGGACGCGCTCTCCGCCGCGGTGGCGCTCGAGCTCGTGCACACGTTCTCCCTCGTGCACGACGACCTGCCCTCGATGGACGACGACGACGAGCGGCGCGGCCGGCCGACGTGCGCACGTCGCCTACGGGGAGGCGGTGGCGCTGCTCGCCGGTGACGCGCTGCTCGCCGAGGCGTTCAGGCTCGTCCTCGCCGATGGCTCGCGCCGTGGCCGCGCGCGAGCTCGCCGAGGCAACGCTCGGCATGATCGGCGGCCAGTACCTCGACGTCACCGGCGCCGACGGCGACCTCGCCGAGCTGCACCGGCTGAAGACGGGGCGCCTGTTCGCGGCGGCGGTCGGGCTCGGCCTGTGGGCGGCCGACGTTCCGGTGGCCGCGCAGGCTCCGTGGCGCGCGTTCGGCGAGGAGCTCGGGCTCCTGTTCCAGATCGTCGACGACGTCCTCGACGGCGACGGCTACGCCGCGCGACACGGCGCCGACGCGGCGCGGGCGCTCGCCGGTGAGGCCGCCGACCGCGCGTCCGCGCGGCTCGCGGCGATCGGTGCCGACACGTCGGTTCTGCAGCTGCTCGTGGACGAGCTCGCCGTGCGCACGTCCTGAGCGACGCGCGACGTTAACCCGAGCTTCAACGCGGAATCGGCGCACACCTGGAGCGCGGCTAGCTACCATGCCCGCTCCAGACAGCCGTGACCGGCTCGTTGCCGATGCCGCCGGTCGCCGTCTTCTCTCTCTCCGATGTCACGCCTCTGCGCCATCTCCCTGCTTGCGCTCGTTGCTGCGATCGGGATCGCGGGTCACGCGGCGGGCGGTGCGCCCCAAGGGCGAGGTCGACCGCAGCGACCAGTCTCTCGCCGCGCGCGACATCGATCGAGAGTCACCGCCTGCGGCTCGTGCCCGTCCGAGGCTCGGAAGCCGGGCCGCGCGGTTCGCGCTGCAGGCGGTCGGCACGCCCTACCGGTGGGGCGGCTCGTCGAGGCGCGGGTTCGATTGCTCCGGGCTCGTGATGTGGGCGTACGCGAAGCTCGGCGTCGCTCTGCCGCACCAGGCAGCCGAGCCAGGCCCACCTGGGCCGGCGCGTGCCACGGCGGAAGCTGCTGCCGGGCGACCTCGTCTTCTTCCGCGGCTACGGCCACGTCGGCATGTACATCGGCCGCGGTCGCATGGTGCACGCTCCGCAGAGCGGTGAGCGGGTGCGGGTGGAGCGTCTCGCCGGCAACTACGGCCGCCGCCTGGTCGAGGCACGGCGCATCCGCTCCTCGGCGCCTCAGGCGCTCCGAGGCGCGGAGTCGTCGCGTCGGCGACCTCCGCTAGGGTCCGGCTTCCGTTGCCCTCAGTGCCGGGTGCTCGCTCCGCGCTCGGTCAGAGGTCTTGGTCGCAGGCGGTGGACGCCGCCGCGGGGCAGCAGCTGCGCCGGCTCGGTGGACAGTGCCCACCCGCGGCGGTCGCTGCGGCGTCGAGCAGCTCAGGTGCGTGGCGTCTCCCCGGATCGGCGACGAGCACAGCGCCGTTCTCCGCCACGACGTGCGGCAGCAGGTCGAGCAGCCGGCGGCCGTTTCCTTCCTCGTACAGCACGTCCGCGGCGAGCACGACGTCGAACCGCCTGCCGCGGAGCGACTCCGGCTCGCGCCAGTCGAGGAGCAGCGTCTCGAGGCTCACCCGGTTGCGCGCCAGCGACAATGACAGGCGTGAAGAAGCGGCTCGACGTCCTGCTCGTCGAGCGTGGCCTGGCGGAGAGCCGGAGCCAGGCGCAGGCGCTCGTGCTCGCCGGCCTGGTGCCCGGCTTCGCGAAGCCGGGGCAGCAGGTCGACGACACGCGTCGAGGTCGCCGTGCGGCAACCGCCGCGGTTCGTCTCCCGCGGTGGCGAGAAGCTGGCACACGCGCTGGACGCACTCGGTGTCGACCCGTCGGGACGCGACTGCCTCGACCTCGGCGCGTCGACCGGCGGCTTCACCGACTGCCTCCTCCAGCGCGGGGCGCGGCAGCGTGATCGCAGTCGACGTCGGGTTACGGACAGCTGCATCCGAAGCTGCGTAGCGATCCGCGCGTGACCGTGATGGAGCGGACGAACGCGCGCGCGCTCGAGACGCTGCCGCTCGCACCGAGCCTCGTCGTGTGTGACGTCTCGTTCATCTCGGTGGCCACGGCGCTCCCACCCGCGCTGCGTCTCGCAGCGCCGGGCTGGGAGGCGCTGGTGCTGGTCAAGCCACAGTTCGAAGCAGGACGGGCCGACGCGCCGAAGGGTGTCGTGCGTGACCCGGAGGTGCACCGCCGGGTGCTGCGGTCGGTGTGCGCGGGCGCGGCCGGCTGGGGCGCGGAGGTGCTCGGGGTCGTAGACTCGGGCCTGCCGGGGCCCAAGGGGAACCGCGAGTTCGTCGTCCACATGCGAGAGAGCGAGCACGGAGCGAAGCCCGATGACGTCGACCGCTGGATCGACACGGCTGTTGGCTGAGCCGAAGGTCGTCACGCGAGCGGCGGTGGTGACGCACGGCCGTGTGGAGCAGATCGGCTCCGGGCTGGCGCGCCTGCAGACCGTGGCCCGCGAGTCCGGCGTCGAGCTCGTCCTCACGCCGGAGTGAGGCGGAGAAGCACGGCGTCGCGCCGTCGGACGAGGCGGACGCCGCGGACATCGCCGTCGTGCTCGGCGGCGACGGCACGATGCTGCGCGCGCTGGCGCGCTTCCTCGGCACCGGCATCCCCGTCGTCGGCGTCAACTTCGGCCGCGTCGGCTTTCTCAGCGCCGTCGCGCGCGCCGACCTCGAGACGGGGCTTGCGCGGGTGTTCGCCGGCGGGTACGAGGTGGTCGAGCTGCCGACGATCGAGGTCGTCCTCGCCGGTGAGCGGCATGTCGCCGTCAACGACGTCGTCGTCACGAGCGCGTCGCTCGGTCGCATGGTGGAGCTGGAGTGGGCGGTCGGCGGCGAGCCGCTCGGACGTGTGCCGTGCGACGGGGTGATCTGCTCGACACCGTCGGGCTCGACCGCCTACAACCTCTCGAACGGCGGCCCCGTGCTCGTCTGGGGCATCGACGCGATGGCGATCACGTTCGTGGCGCCCGCATTCGCTGCACGCGCGGCCGCTCGTCGTGCCCCGGGATCAGGACGTGCTCGTCTGGAACCGCACCACCGGGCGTGTCGACCGCAGTGCTCGTCGACGGCCACGAGGTCGGGCAGGCGGGTGCGGGCGAACGCGTCGACGTACGACTCGCCCCCGAGCGGTCGCTCCTGGCGACGCTACCCGAGGCGACGTTCGTGAGCCGCTACCGGGAGAGCTTCAGCACGTAGTCGCAGCGTCGCCCGGTCGTCGCTGGGTGCGTCGGTGAGCCGGATCGGCGACCGCCGTGTCCGGTGCGGGACGTCGTCGCGGTCACACGGTCGCACTACGATCTGGCGGTGCTCCGACGGCTGCGGATCGAGAACCTCGTCCTCATTCGCGAGGCGGATCTCGATCTCGCCACCGGCCTGAACGCGGTCACCGGCGAGACCGGCGCGGGCAAGACGATCTTCGCGCAGGCGATCGGGTTGCTGCTCGGCGCGCGCGCCGACGCGACGATGATCGGCCCGGGCGGCGACGAGGCGTACGTCGAGGCGGAGCTCGACCTGCCCGGCAGGCTTCGAGGACGAGGACGGTCTCGGGCCGCTCGCCGATCTGCGACCGGAGGGTGAGGCGGGCCTCGTCGTCGCACGTCGGGTGTTCGCCGACGGGCGCACGCGTGCGTACGCGTGGGGTCGCGCGGTGGCGCGCGACGATCTCGCGGCAGCCGTCGAGCTGTTGATCGCGATGTCGGGGCAGTTCGAGCAGCGACGGCTCGCGAGGGCCACGTACCGGCTCGACGTGCTCGACGCGGCGTGCGGGCCCGAGCAGCAGGCCGTACGCGTGGAGGCGCGTGAGGCCTGGCGCGCTCTCGACGCTGCGCGCCGGCGACTCGACGAGCTGACGCTGGACGACGACGCCAGGCGCGCGCGGCTCGCCGGTCTCGAGTCTCTGGTGGCGGACACCGCGGGTCTCGAAGCCGGGCGAGGAGGAGGAGCTACGCGCCGAGCGAGACCGGATCCGGCACGTCGCCGACCTGGTCGCCGGTGTCGCTGCCGCCCGTGATGCAATCGACGGGGAGGAGGGCGGCGGCGCGGCACCGCAGGCTGCGGCGGCGGAGCGGGCTCTCGCGCCCGTCGAGCACCTGGCGCCCGAGCTCGCGTCGGCCGCGGCGGAGCTGCGGGACGTCGTCGTGCGCCTGCAGGAAGCGGGTAGCGAGCTGGCACGGTTCGGCGCGTCGCTCGAGGGCGATCCGCTGCGCCTCGAGGCGATCGAGGAGCGGCTCCAGCTCTGGGCCGACACACGCCGCCGTTACCGGTGTGAGACGTCGGACGAGCTGCTGGCGCGGCGTGACGAGGCCGCCGCAGGAGCTGGCCGCGCTCGGTGCGGGCGCCGACCCGGTGGAGGCGGCGCGGGCGGCCGTCGAGGAAGGGCAGTCCCGCATGGTGGCGCTCGCGGATGCGCTGCACGAGCGTCGCGCCGGCGAAGCAACCGTGTTCGCAGCCGCGGTGGCGGCCGAGCTGCAAGGTCTCGGCATGGGGGAGGGGGAGTTCCTCGTCGAGGTGCGCGACCGCGAGCTCGGTCCGAGCGGTCGCGACGAGGTCGTGTTCCTCGTGCGACCGAACGCGGGCCTCGCGTTCGCTCCGGTCGCGGAGACCGCCTCGGGAGGCGAGCTGTCGCGCATCGCGCTCGCGATCGCAGCCGTCGGCGGTGGCGAGACGCTCGTGTTCGACGAGATCGATGCAGGCATCGGCGGTGTCACGGCGCACGCCGTGGCGGCGACGCTACGCCGCCTGTCCGAGCGTGCTCAGGTGCTGACGATCACGCACCTGCCGCAGATCGCGAGCGTCGCCGACGCGCACTTCCGCGTGGAGAAGATCGAAGGCGACCCGACACACACGCGCGTCACGCTGCTCGACGACGCCGAGCGCCGCGACGAGCTCGAGCGGATGCTCGGCGGCGAGGAGTTCCTCGTCAGCGTCACGCAGACCGCCGACGCCGACGGCTAGGCGAGCGCGCGCAGCCGCGTCGTCGCCGACGCGCCGGCTGGCCTGCGCTCCGCGTCGTGCGCCCTCGGACCACCCCCCCATGGGGGAGCGAGCCCCCCTACCGGAACGATCGCGGACAACCTGTCACGGCTGTGTGCCGGGTTCGTGCCGGATGTGTGCCGGCCGCGGACGCGGCGGCTCGCGGAGCGCGCCGTGTGGCCCAGAAACGCGCCCGGCGGCTTCCTGACGGGTCGCCGCATCCAGAGAGCCGATTCGGGAACCGTCCTGGCCCGCCCCTACGATCGAAGCCGATGGGCAACCGAGCTCCACGACTGCGCACCGGACCGAGCGACGCCGTGCTAGGTTGGGATTCCGTGAAGCTGTTCACGGGGCGAGGGTGTGTCGAGGTCAGAGGCACCGTCGCCGACTCCGGATGGACCGGCCGCGGCGCGCGTCTCCGCACCGGAAGGACGACGGCATGAGCGAGCGCGCCACGAAGTACGTCTTCGTCACCGGCGGCGTCGTCTCCGCGCTCGGCAAGGGCATCGTCGCCGCCTCGCTGGGCCGCCTGCTCAAGGCGCGCGGCCTGCGCGTCCAGGCCCAGAAGTTCGACCCGTACCTCAACGTCGACCCCGGCACGATGAGCCCGTTCCAGCACGGTGAGGTGTTCGTCACCGAGGACGGGGCGGAGACCGATCTCGACCTCGGTCACTACGAGCGCTTCGTCGACGAGAACCTCTCGCGCAACGCGAGCCACAGCGCGGGCGCGATCTGGGACACCGTGCTGCGGAAGGAGCGGCGCGGCGAGTTCCTCGGCGCCACCGTGCAGGTGATCCCGCACATCACGAACGAGATCAAGGCCCGCATCCGGCGCGGAGCCGCGAACGAGCCGGTCGACGTCGTCATCTCCGAGATCGGCGGCACGGTGGGCGACATCGAGTCGCTGCCGTTCCTCGAGGCGATCCGCCAGTTCCGGCGCGAGGTCGGGCAGGAGAACGTCGTCTACCTCCACGTGACGCTCGTGCCGTTCATCGAGGCGGCAGGCGAGCTGAAGACGAAGCCGACCCAGCACTCGGTGAACGAGCTGCGGCGAATCGGAATCCACCCCGACATCGTCGTGTGCCGCTCCCACGACGAGCTCTCGGACGACATCCGCGACAAGATCGCGCTCTTCGCCGATGTCGACGTGGGCGCGGTGGTGTCCTGCCCCGACGTGCACGACGTGTACTTCGTGCCGGAGCGTCTCATGAGCGAGGGTCTCGACACGCTCGTCTGCGAGCGCCTCGACCTCGACTGCCCGCCGGCCGACCTGGACGAGTGGCGCCAGCTCACCAACCGGATCTCGGAGCGCCGCGACGAGGTCGAGATCGCGCTCGTCGGCAAGTACGTGAAGCTGCACGACGCCTACCTCTCCGTCCACGAGGCCCTCAAGCACGCCGGCATCCACCACGGCACGCGGGTGCGCGTGCGCTGGGTCGACTCGGAGCACCAGTCGTACGACGAGGCAGCGGCCGAGCTCGAGCAGGTCGACGGTGTGCTCGTCCCCGGCGGGTTCGGCTCGCGTGGCTGGGAGGGGAAGATCCTCGCGTGCCAGATCGCACGGGAACGCGAGATCCCGTACCTCGGCATCTGCCTCGGCATGCACGTCGCGGTGAGCGAGTTCGCGCGGCACGTCTGCGGGCTCGACGGCGCCAACTCGACGGAGATGGATCCCGAGACGCCGTACCCGGTGATCGACCTGCTGCCCGAGCAGAAGGAGATCGAGGACCTCGGCGGCACGATGCGGCTCGGCGCGCAGGCGGTCGAGCTGGTCGACGGGACGCGGGCTGCGGAGACGTACGGCAGTCGCCGTCGTCCACGAGCGGCATCGGCACCGCTACGAGGTCAACAACCAGTACCGGCAGCAGCTCGCGGACGGCGGGCTCGTCTTCTCCGGCACGTTCCAGCAGGGCCGGCTGGTGGAGATCGTGGAGCTGCCCGATCATCCGTGGTTCGTGGCGAGCCAGTTCCACCCCGAGTTCAAGTCGCGCCCGACACGACCGGCGCCGCTGTTCCGCGAGTTCGTCGGTGCCGCCCTCGAGCGTGCCCGGTCGCGCTCGTCGTCGTTGTCCGCCAAGGCGTAGAGCCGCGCAGGCGGGTTGCACCCTCCCCGTAGGATCTGCGCGTGACCGAGACCGCTCGACCTGTTGCTGGAGCTGTGCGCGATTCCCAGCCCGCCAGGCCAGGAGCGCGCGGTCGCCGACCGCGTGAGCGCCTACCTCGACGAGCTCGGCCTCGCGTGGGACGAGGACGACACCGGCGCGGAGATCGGCGCGACGGCGGGCAACATCCTCTGCCGGCTCCCCGGCCGAGTCGACGGCGGCGTGCCTCTGATGCTCTGCGCGCACCTCGACACCGTGCCGCCGTCCGGGCCGATCGAGCCGCTCGTGGACGAGGGCGTCGTTCGGAACGCCACGGACACGATTCTGGGCGCGGACAACAAGTCGGCGGTCGTGGTCATGCTCGAGGCCGCCCGGCGCGTCGTCACCGAGCGGCGACCGCACGGAGGCATCGAGCTGCTGTTCACGCCGAAGGAAGAGGTCGGCCTGGTCGGCGCGTTCGCCTTCGACGCGTCCAGGCTCGAGGCGCAGCTCGGCTTCGTGTACGACCAGGCGGCGCCGATCGGAGAGATCATCCTCGGCGCGCCGTCCGCGCGTGCGATCGAGGCTCGCTTCCACGGACGGGCGGCACACGCAGGCATGGCGCCCGAGGAAGGACGCTCGGCGATCGCCGCAGCGGCACGGGCGGTCGCCGACCTGCGCCTGGGCCGTGTCGACGAGCGGCTCGACGGCGAACGTCGGCGTCATCAGCGGCGGTACCGCGCGCAACATCGTGCCCGAATGGTGCGTCGTCACCGCGGAGGCCCGCTCGCACGACGAGACGGCGCTGGCGGATCTCGTCCAGGAGATGATCGACGCGTTCGCGTTTGCAGCGAGCACGTCGGACTGCACCGTCGAGACGGAGGTACGCGAGCAGTACCGCGGCTACCGGTTCCGGCCCGACGACCTGCCCGTGCGTCTCGCGACCGATGCCCTCGGGCGCGCAGGCTTCGAGGCGACGACCGCGCTCTCCGGCGGCGCAGCCGACGCGAACGTGTTCAACGAGCGAGGCTTGCCCTGTCGTCAACCTCGCCAACGGGATGGCGGACATCCACACGCCGGACGAGTGGATCGCGGTCTCCGATCTGGACGCCATGGTCGACGTGACGCTCGCGCTCGTCGACCTCGCGCGGACGGCGCTGATGGAGAGCCGTCGGCTCGGCCCGGTGGTCGGGCTCGGCACGTACGGCACATTCGATCGCGACGCAGGCGCTCGCTGCCGGTGTCGTCGGAGCGGCGCATCGAGGCCGGCGTGACGGTGTTCGACTCGTCGCCGATGTACGGCGGAGCCGAGGCATCGCTGGGCGCCGCGCTTCGAGAGCAGCGCAGCGGGAGCCACGGTGGCGACGAAGATCTGGACGCCCGACGTCGCCGAGGGCCGTCGTCAGTACGAGGCACAGCGGAGCTTCTTCGGACGGGTCGAGATCGAACAGGTGCACAACCTCGTCCTCTGGCGGGAGCATCTCGCCTGGCTGGAAGGAGAGCGCGAGGCGGGTCGCGTCGACTCGCTCGGCGTGACGCACTACGACGCCGGCGCGTTCGGCGAGCTCGAGCAGGCGCTGCGCACGGGGCGCTTCGACACCGTGCAGATTCCGCTCAACCCGTTCGAGCGCGAGTGCGAGGCCGCGCATCCTGCCTCTGGCGGAGGAGCTCGGCGTCGCGGTGATCGTGATGCGGCCGCTCGGTGGCAGCCGCCGATGCGCTCTTCGGCCGCGATCCAGGCCCGGCGGCACTCGAGCCGCTGCGCCCCTTCGGCGTGCGAGACCTGGGCGCAGGCGCTCCTCAAGTGGGTGCTCAGCGATCCACGGGTCGACGTGGTGATTCCGGCCACGAGCCGGCCCGCACGCGTGACCGAGAACGCAGCGGCGGGTGAGCCACCGTGGCTCGGCCCGGACGAGCGCGCGCTCGTCGTCCCGGATCGCGGGTGCGTCGTGAGCCCGCGCATCGTGGTCACCCGCCGCATTCCCGAGTCGGCGGTGGCGCTGCTCGTCGCCGCGGGCGAGGTCTGGCTCTCGCCCGACGATCGTGCAGCTGTCGGTCGAGGAGCTCCACGAGGTCGTGGCGGGTGCCGACGGCGTGGTCACGCTGCTGCACGACCGAATCGACGACGCGTTCCTCGATGCGGCCGGACCGCAGCTGCGCGTCGTCGCCAACGTCGCTGTCGGCTACGACAACGTCGATCTGGACGCCTGTCGCCGTCGAGGCGTGATCGTCACGAACACTCCCGGTGTGCTCACCGACGCGACGGCCGACCTCGCGTTCGCCCTGCTGCTGATGGCGACGCGACGGCTCGGCGAAGGCGAGCGAATGGTGCGGGCCGGGCATCGCTGGAGCTGGAGCCTCGACTTCCACCTCGGCACGGGAATCCAGGGCAAGACGCTCGGCATCGTCGGCCTGGGACAGATCGGCACCGCGGTGGCGCGACGTGCCCGCGCCTTCGGGATGGAGATCGCCTACACGCGGCGACACCGCGCCGACCCGGCGCTCGAGGCGGAGCTGGCTGCCGACGTTCCTGCCGCTCGACGAGCTGCTCGCGGCGTGCGACGTCGTCTCGCTGCACTGCCCGTTGACATCCGAGACGCGGCACCTGATCGACGCGCGGCGGCTCCGCCTGATGCAGCCGCGGAGCGTTCCTCGTCAACACGACCCGCGGGCCGGTGGTCGACGAGGAGGCGCTCGTCGAGGCACTGCGGGACGGCGTCATCGCCGGTGCCGGTCTCGACGTGTTCGAGCGCGAGCCGGAGGTGCACCCCGGTCTCCTCGAGCTCGAGAACGTCGTCTTGCTGCCGCATCTCGGCTCGTCGACGGTGGAGACACGCAACGCGATGGCCGAGCTCGCCGCGCGAAACGCCGCCGCCGTGCTGCGCGGCGAGCCGCCGCTGACGCCGGTCACCTGACGCCGTTCACAGCTCGCTCGGCGTCCGCTATCGTCCCGCGCGCCATGCGCGTCGGGGTCGCGAAGGAGATCAAGGCACAGGAGTACCGCGTCGCACTGACGCCGGCCGGGGCGCTCGAGCTCGTGCAGCGCGGGCACGAGGTGCTCGTCGAGCAGGGCGCCGGTGTCGGCTCGGCGTTCCCCGACGAGGCGTACGTCGCCGCCGGTGCGCGCCTCGCGTCCGTCGACGAGGTGTGGGGCGAGGCCGACCTGCTGCTCAAGGTGAAGGAGCCGATCGAGCCGGAGTATCGGCGGCTGCGCGAAGGGCTCGTCGCTCTTCACGTACCTGCACATCGCGGCAGACGAGCCGTTGACACGCGCGCTGGTCGAGTCGGGCATCACGGCGATCGCCTACGAGACGGTCGAGACCGCCGACCGCCGCCTGCCGCTGCTCGCGCCGATGAGCGAGGTCGCGGGCCGCCTCGCGCCGCAGATGGGCGCGTGGGCGCTCGAGAAGGCGCACGGCGGGCGCGGCATCCTGCTCAGCGGCCTGCCGGGCGTGCCGCCGGCCAAGGTCGTGGTGCTCGGCGGCGGAGTCGTCGGGCACAACGCGGCGCTGATCGCGGTCGGCCTCCAGGCCGACGTGTGGGTGCTCGACCTCTCGGTCGACCGCATGCGTGAGCTCGAGATCGCACTCGACGGGCGCATCACGCTCGCGAAGTCGAACCGGCTGCAGATCGAGGAGGCGATCTCGGACGCCGACATGGTGATCGGCGCCGTGCTCGTCCCCGGGGCACGCGCACCGAAGCTCGTCACGCGCGAGATGCTCGCCGGGCATGAAGCCCGGCGCCGTGCTCGTGGACGTCGCCATCGACCAGGGCGGCTGCTTCGAGACGTCGCATCCGACCACGCACGACGACCCCGTCTACGACGTCGACGGGATCGTCCACTACTGCGTCGCGAACATGCCCGGCGCCGTGCCGATCACGTCGACGAAGGGCCTGACGAACGTGACGCTGCCCTACGCGAGGCGATCGCCGACAAGGGCGTCGCGAGGGCCGATCGCCGACGATCCTGCGCTCGCCAAGGGCGTCAACGTCGTCGGCGGCAAGATCGTCTACGAGGCCGTCGCCGATGCACACGGGCTGCCGTTCACGCCGCTCGAGGACGTGCTGCCGGCCGTTCCGGTGTAGCGGCTCGGCGATGAGCCCTACGCGCTCGTCGCCGCATGAAGCCGTCAGGCCGGGCGCGCGATGCGTCGCTCAGGCTGCCGTCTCCTGCGCCTTCTGTTCCTTCGCGCTCTTGGAGGGCGACACCTTGACGACGACCCACGTGATCGCCCCCGAGAGCGCGAGGATGCCGATCACGTACAGCGCGAGCTCCAGCAGGCCGAGGGCGTCGTCCATCGGTCACATAGGATAGCCACGTGCCTGACCGGGCATCACTGCACGCGCCGACGGCGCATTCCGGCAGCCGCGCTTCGCGGCGGGCGTTGCCTCGTGCGAGCGTCGCGGGCATGCGCGTTTCCCGGCCGGGTAGCTAGTGCCGCGAGCGTGCGTCATCGTGCTCGACGCCGTCGGCGCGGGAGCATTGCCCGACGCGGCCGACTACGGCGACGAGGGCTCGGACACGCTCGGGAACGTCGCCCGCGCAGTCGGCGGCCTCGACCTGCCGAACATGGAGGCCCTCGGTCTCGGGAACGTCGAGCCGCTCGAAGGCTGCCCGCCCCAGCCCGGTGCACCGGCGGTCGCCGGCCGGCTGCTCGAGCGGTCGAAGGGGAAGGACACGACGGCGGGCCACTGGGAGCTGATGGGCGTCGTCACCGCGACGGCGTTCCCCACGTACCCGTACGGGTTCCCCGACGAGGTGATCGACCCGTTCATGAACCGGACGGGCCGTGGCGTGCTCGGCAACAAGCCCGCTTCGGGGACGGAGATCATCCAGGAGCTCGGCGAGGAGCACCAGCAGACGGGGAAGTGGATCGTGTACACGTCGGCCGACTCCGTCTTCCAGATCGCGGCGCACGAGGAGACGATCGCGCTCGCAGGAGCTGTACGACGGTTGTCGCGTCGCCCGCGAGATCCTCACCGGGAAGCACGCGCGTCGGGCGGGTGATCGCCCGGCCGTTCATCGGCAGCCCTGGCCACTACGAGCGCACTCCGAACCGGCACGACTTCTCGCTCGAGCCGCGTCGGCCGAACTACCTGACGGCGATCCGCGAGGCCGGCAACACCGTCTACGGCGTCGGCAAGATCCACGACATCTTCGCCGGCTGCGACGTCGACGAGTCGTTCACGACGAAGTCGAACGTGGACGGCATCAACCGCACCATCGAGCTGCTCGAGACGATCGACAAGGGGCTGGTGTTCGTCAACCTGGTCGAGACCGACCAGGTGTGGGGACACCGCAACGACCCGGTCAACTTCCATCGCTGCCTGCAGGACTTCGACCGGCGGCTGCCCGACATCCTCGAGGCGCTCCGCGACGGCGACCTGCTCGTGATCACGTCGGATCACGGCTGCGACCCGACGACGCCGTCGACGGATCATTCGCGCGAGCACGCGCTGCTGATCGCGTACGCAGCAGGCCGGAACGCGAACGGGCGCGTCCACGAGGGCGAGTTCGGCGACGTCGGCGCGACGGTCAACGCCTGGCTGGGCGGGAAGCACCCCGGGAAGGGCGCCCCCGGACACCCGATCCTCGAGCCGTGAGGATCAACGACCCGGCGGCGGTCGAGCGCCAGTACGCGACCGAGGACAACCTGGAGGCGCGGCGCTCGCTGTACGCGAACGCCGAGGTCCCGATCCGCGTGAGCTGGCATTCGACGCCGTTGCCGAGGGTGCACCGCGGCGCAGTGCTCGAGGTGGGCGGCGGGCCCGGCGAGCTGGCCGCGCGGATCGGCACGCGAGCTCGGATGCGAGGTCGTCATGCGTCGATCATCTCGCCGCGCATGGTCGAGCTCGCCCGCGACCGCGGGTGTCGACGCCCGGGTGGCGACGTCGAGGACCTCCCGTTCGAGGACGGATCGTTCGACTGCGCGGTCGCTGCCTGGATGCTGTTCCACGTCCGAGGACATCGACCGAGCGCTCGGCGAGCTCGCACGTGTCCTGCGCCCGGGGGCCGGCTCGTCGCGGTCACCAACGCGCGAGCATCATCTGCGCGAGCTGCGCTCGATCGCCGGGCGATCCGCATGGGAGCGTGTCTTCACGACGGAGAACGGCACGAGGCGATCGCACGTCACTTCGACGATGTCGAGCGACGCGATGCCGACGGGTGGGTGACGATCGAGGATCACGAGACGGTGCGGCGGTACGTCGCCTCGCTCGACGCCGACGAGCCTGACGACGACCCGCCGCCGCTACGATCTGCCGCTTCGGTGCTCGCAGGGCCTCGTCCGTTTTCGTCGCGACGCGCTCGACCAGGTCGACTCCAGGCACGTGAGACCGGCTGAGCTGATCGAGCGCAAGCGAAACGGCGAGGAGCTGGATGCCGCCGAGCTCTCCGAGCTCGTGCTCGCATACGCGCGCGACGAGGTGCCCGACTACCAGATGGCGGCCTGGTGCATGGCCGTCTACTTCCGCGGGCTCTCGGATGCAGAGACGTTTGCGCTCACCGACGCGATGATCCGCTCGGGCGAGACGCTCGATCTCGGCGCGGCGCTCGGCCGCAAGGTCGTGGACAAGCACTCGACCGGTGGCGTGGGGGACAAGACGTCGCTCGCGGTCGGGCCGATCGTGGCAGCGTGCGGCGTGCCGTTCGGGAAGATGAGCGGCCGCGGGCTCGGTCACACCGGCGGCACGCTCGACAAGCTCGAGTCGATCCCGGGCTTCCGCGTCGAGCTGACGACCGACGAGTTCGTCGCGCAGGTGCGTGAGCTCGGTCTCGCGATCGTCGGCCAGACGGCAGACCTCGTGCCGGCCGACAAGAAGCTCTACGCGCTCCGCGACGTCACGGCGACGGTGGACATCGTGCCGCTGATCGCCTCCTCGATCATGTCGAAGAAGCTCGCCGCCGGCGCGGAGGCGATCGTGCTCGACGTCAAGGTCGGCGACGGCGCGTTCATGAAGACGCTGGACGACGCGCGGGTGCTCGCCGAGGCGATGCTCGAGCTCGGCCGGCGAGCCGGCCGCGAGGTCGTGTGCCTGCTGACCGACATGGAGCAGCCGCTGGGCTGCGCGGTGGGCAACGCGCTCGAGATCCGCGAGGCCGTCGAGACGATCCGCGGGCAAGGGCCGCCGGACCTGACCGAGCTCGTGCTCGACGCGAGCGCACGGCTGCTGGCCCTCTCCGATCTCGGCGATCGACGTCGACGAGGGACGACGTCGGGCGGAGGCCGCAGTCGCCGACGGCTCGGCGCTCGACACCTACGAGCGCTGGGTGCGAGCCCAGGGAGGTGACCCTGCCCTCGAGGTGCTTCCGCGCGCCACGGTGGTCCGTGAGGTGACGGCGCCGACGGACGGCGTCGTCCGCCGCGTCGGCGCGCTCGCGGTCGGCGTGGCGGCGCTGGAGCTGGGCGCGGGCCGTCGCACGAAGTCGGACGCCGTCGATCACGCCGTCGGCATCGTCTGCCGGGCCAAGCGCGGGGACGAGGTCACGTCCGGTGACGTCCTCGCCGAGGTGCACGCGCGCGACGACAGCGCGGCCGACGCCGCCGTGACCGCCGTCCTCGCCGCGTACGAGCTGACAGACGAGCCGGTGGCCGCCGGCGCGATCCTGCTCGACGTCGTCACCTGAGCTCGGCCTCACGCCCTCGCGACGACCGAGCGTCGGAGGCGCTTCGGCGTCTAGGCTCGATCGGTGCCCGAGCTGCCGGAGGTCGAGACCGTTCGTCGCGCAATCGCGCCCACGCTGGAGGGGGCGTCGATCGAGTTGGCGACGATTCTCGACCCACGTCTGACGCGACCCTTCGACCCGGATGTCGTCGCGGCGGAGCTGGTACGAGAGCGCGTCACCCGCGTCGAGCGGCGCGGCAAGTACTTGATTGTCCGGTTTGCGTCTGAGCGGGCTCTCCTGGTGCACCTCCGCATGACGGGATCGTTTCGGGTTGCCCCCCGTGGGCTGCTCCCGTCGACCCACATGAACGGGCAGTTCTCAGTTTGGACAACGGATCGGACGTCGCGTATCGAGACGTGCGACGGTTCGGCACCTGGGATCTGCTCGAGGCTGGACGACATCGACCCGTACCTCGCGGCACGGCTCGGCCCCGAGCCGCTCGATCCGAAGCTGACGGCGGCTCGGCTGGGGCGCCTCCTCACCGGGCGCCGCGCGCCGGTGAAGGCATTCCTGCTCGACCAGCGTCGACTCGCCGGGCTGGGGAACATCTACGCGGACGAGGCGCTCTGGCACGCGCGCATCCATCCGCGTCGGCAGGCGGGCTCGCTCGACGCCGAGGAGACGGTGCGCCTCTTTCGATCCGTTCGCCGGGTGTTGCGTCTCGGGATCGCGCGACAGGGAGCCACGCTCCGCGACTACGCCGCGCCCGACGGATCGAGCGGTGCGATGCAGGACGAGTTCCGGGCGTACGGTCGAGGCGGCGAGCCGTGCGACCGCTGCGGAACACCTCTCGAGCGGATCGTCGTCGGTGGTCGTGGCACGACCTTCTGCCCGGTCTGCCAGCCCTCGGGCTGACGAGCTGCATTCCTGGGTCGCGCGCACGGCCGCGGACGCCGGCACTGCCCTGCGCACCGAAGCGCAAGACCGTCGAGCGCGCTGTGCGCGTCTGGCCGCAGCGGCCGCGTCCCTACACTCCGTGCGTGTCCCGCAGCACCACGACCGAAGCCGTCGTGCTCCGCTCGTTCCGGCTCGGCGAGGCCGATCGCGTGCTGCACGTGTACACGTCCGACCAGGGGCGCGTCGGTGCGGTCGCGAAGGGTGTCCGGAAGCCGAAGAGCAGGTTCGGCGGCAGGCTGGAGCCGTTCTCCCACGTCGAGCTCGTGCTGCACCGCGGTCGTGGGCGAGCTGCAGACGGTGACGGGTGCTTCGCTCGTGCGGGCGCACGACAGCGTCCGCGCGGAGCCGTACCGGCTGCGGGTCGGGCTGATCGGGCTGGAGGCGATGCTGCGCCTGTTCACCGAGCAGGAGCAGAACGAGCGCGCCTTCCTGGCTCTGACCCGATTTCTCGACGCTCTCGACCGCGCCGAGAGCCTTGCCCCGGCGCGGCCGGCGCTCGATCCGATCGTGCTCTCCTTCCAGCTCAAGCTGCTGTGGCTCTCGGGCTACCTGCCGCATCTCGAGAGCTGCGTCGAGTGCGGCCGGATCGACGGGTTGGTCACCTACGTGCCCGCGGCCGGCGGCGTCGTCTGCACCGACTGCGACCAGGGCGGGATCGCGGCTGTCGCCGGAGGGCTTGCGCGGCATCGCCGCTCTGATCCAGTCGCCGATCGCCGACGCGCGCGGCTTCGAGCTGCCGGAGCGCGCACGTCGCGATGCCCACGCGGTGATCACGGCCACGTACGAGCACCACGGCGGCTTCCGGCTCAAGACCGTCTCGTCCTGAGCGGCGGTCGGTGAGGATCGACGTCGCTCGGCACAGAGGTGGCACGAAGCCGTGACACCTGCGGGCATGTTGTCTCGATAGGCTCGAGCCGTGGGGAGGAGGATGGCGGCCCCGGGGAGCGCCCGCCGCGGACACGTCTCGGAACGGCCTGGTCTAGAAGCGCTCGAGGACGCCGTGCAGGGCGCCCTCGGAGATGAGCTGCGGGCGGAGCTCGTTGCGTCCCGGTGACGGCTCGCGGCGGACGACGCCGTCGTCGCCGAGGCGGTACTGCCCGACCCACTCGAGGCGCGGCGAGTAGACGTGGATCGTCACGGCGGGCGTGCCGTCCCAGTGCCGGACGCGATGGATGTAGCTCGGGTCGCCGTGGCGTGAGTCACCGGCGGAGAGGTGCCGCTCGATCGGCTCGGCTCCGTACCGCATCTGGTCCTCGCGCACGCATCCCTGGGCGACGCACATGCCGACCGACGAGATGTAGTGGTCGTGGAAGCCGGTTGCCTGATCCGGCATCCACGAGAGCACCCAGGCGTCCATCCGGTCGTCCTCGAAGAGGAGCTCGTAGCGGCGTCGCTCCGGGTCGGCGTGCGTGAGCGGCTCCCAGAGCTCGGGGCGAGCGGCGATGTCGCGCGCGACCTGCTCGAGCTCCGCCGGTTCCAGAATCCCCTCGTGCGGCACGATCTCGCCGAGCGAGTCGAGCGCAGGTACGAACGACGGCGCGGTCGTCGACTCCATGGAAATCATGGTACTTGCGTCACGGACGGCAACGGTCGCGCGCGCCGGATCGCTCCAGGCCGGACGCCATGGCGACGCGACCTGCGATTCGGCCGGGTCGCGCGCCACCGGGCAACGGCCGACGCCGCGCCGGCACCGCGCTGCCGACGCTCGTCATTACCGACAGCTGCCGCTCGAGATACGCGTCGGTACGACGCGGTTTTCGACGCCACTGCCTCGCGTGAGCGCGGTGCTCGCGAAGTGGATTCTCGTCGCGATGCACCGGCCCACGCCGCAGAGCGCATCCCCGCGTCAGCCTGCGCGCATCGGCGCGACGAGCGGTCAGGTGAGGGGCCGCTCCTCGGAGTCCCAGTCGATGCGGTGTCTCTCCTGGCGCGCCACCTCGCCGGGCAGGAGCCTGCGATTGCGCACCAGCCAGGCGCCGACGGCGGCCACGAGAAGGACGATGCCGACCAGCGTGTAGAGGTCGGCGAGGTTGAACGCCAGCAGCGCGCTGTCGCCGCGCACGAGGATCGGGTTCGGCACCGCGAGGTCGTTCCACGCAGCCGAGAGGACGTTGCCGAGCACGCCCGCGAGCAGCACGCCGGTCGCGGGCGGCACCAGCCCCGCCGGGATCCGCGTCACGAGCAGCAGCCCGGGCACGAGAGCGAGGCACATCAGCACCCAGGCGGCCGAGCGCTCGTGGTACGCCCACTCGGGGGTCATCGCCTCCGCCTTGAGCCAGAGGTCGGCGGTGATCAGCGGGAGCGCGAGCGACAGAGCGGCGGCGGCGCGCACGACTTGACCGTAGCACCCGGGTCGTGAGCCGCGTGGGCTGGCAGGATCACCTGATGCGGGTGATTCTCGGCGAGGGGTACGAGCTCGACGACGACCCGTCGCGCATCGACGTCGACGTCGTCCACCGCTACCTGAGCGAGGAGAGCTACTGGGCCGCGGGCCGCACGCGCGACGTGACGGACGCGGTCGTCGCGAGCGCCGCGCGCGTCGTCGGCCTCTACCACGACGACGTGCTCGTCGGGTTCACGCGCACCGTCTCCGACGGGCACGTGCACTCCTACCTCGCCGACGTGTTCGTCCTGCCCGACCATCGCGGCCGCGGGCTCGGCGTCCAGCTGCTCCGCTTCACGGTCGACGACGGCCCGTTCTCCGGCACACGCTGGCTCCTGCATACCGCCGACGCGCACGGCCTGTACGAGAAGTCCGGCTTCGGGGCGCCGGAGAGCGGCTCATGGAGCGCGGTCGGCCCGCCGGCCGGCGGCTGACTGCCTCGAGCTCGTCAGTCCGGCTTCGGCGACTGCCAGGGCGCAGCCAGCCGGTCGAGCAGGTGCTCGCGCGCGCGGGCCAGCGAGATCCGCTCCTGCGTGAGCGAGTCACGGTCGCGCACCGTGATCGTGTCGTCCACGAGCGTCTCCTCGTCGATCGTGAACGCGAACGGCGTGCCGATCTCGTCCTGGCGGCGGTAGCGCCGGCCGATCTGTGAGTTGTCGTCGTACTCGACGACGGCGAACCGTCGCAGCTCCTCGTACAAGGCCCGTGCCTTGGAGACCATGTCGGAGCTCTTGGCGATCAGCGGCAGCACGGCCGCCTTGACGGGGGCGATCTGCGGATGCAGGCGCAGGACGGTGCGGTCGCGTTCCGCCACCACCTCCTCGTCGTAGGCGTCGCACATGAACGCCAGCATCGCGCGGTTGACCCCCGCAGCCGGCTCGATCACGTGCGGCGTGTACCGCTCGCCGCTCTGCGAGTCGACCCACTCGAGCTTCGTGCCGGACGCCTCGGTGTGGGCGGTGAGGTCGAAGGCGCCGCGGTTGGCGACTCCCTCGAGCTCCGACCAGCCGATCGGGAACAGGTACTCGATGTCGCTCGTGCCGCTCGAGTAGTGAGACAGCTCGTCGGCATCGTGCGGACGCACCCGCAGGCGGCTCTCACGGACGCCGAACCGCAGGTACCAGTTGCGCCGTTCGTCGATCCAGTAGCGGTACCACTCCTCTGCCTCGGCAGGCGGGACGAAGTACTCCATCTCCATCTGCTCGAACTCGAGCGTGCGGAAGATGAAGTTCCCCGGCGTGATCTCGTTGCGAAACGCCTTGCCGATCTGCGCGATGCCGAACGGGGGCTTGCGGCGTGCGAGCTGCGCGACGTTCTTGAAGTTGACGAAGATCCCCTGCGCGGTCTCGGGCCGGAGGTAGACCTTCGTGCCGGTCTCCTCGACTGCCCCGACTCTCGTCTCGAACATGAGGTTGAACTGGCGCGCCTCCGTCAGGTCGCAGTCGGGCGTCTCGCCGGGCCGCTTGCTCGGCTTGCGACCGCAGCGCAGCTCCTCGTGCTCCGGGTCGGCGAGATGATCGGCGCGGAACCGCAGCTTGCACGTGCGGCAGTCGACGAGCGGGTCCGTGAAGCCGCCGACGTGGCCCGACGCCTCCCAGACCTGCGGGTGGAGGATGATCGACGAGTCGAGCGCGACGATGTCCTCGCGCTCGCGCACCATCGACTCGAGCCAGCGCGCCTTCACGTTCTCCTTGAGCAGCATCCCGTAGTGCCCGTAGTCGTAGGCCGAGCCGAGACCGCCGTAGATCTCCGACGACGGGAACACGAAGCCGCGCCGGCGGGCGAGGGAGACGATCTTGTCCATCGTGACCACGTCGCTCATCGAGGCGAAACCGTACCGGCGCGTCACCGAGGACGTATGGCGCCCCCTGCGGCCGTCGGCGTCGGCGATTCGGCCGTATCGAACGCTTCGTGCGACCCACCCGAATCGGATAGAACGACCACATGCTCGCCGCCGGCGCCCCAGCAGACCTGCTCGTGCGGGCCGCGGCGGCGAATCAGGCTGCGTGGATGGAACGGACCGCAACGGCCGCGGGCGGTGAGGCGCATCGCGAGCGCGGAGTCCGCTGGATGGTGTCGCCGGCCGGCGCGGTGCTCGCCTTCCCCCGGCTGTCGAGTGAGCGGCTGGCCGGGCTTCTGCCTCGCTTCCTGGCCGCCGCACGGGCCGGCCGGGTCCGGGAGGCATCGTGCTGGTCGCTGCTGCCGTCGAGACCGTCTGACCTCGACGACCAGCTGCGGCGCGCCGGCTTTCGCGAGGGCTGGCAGGCGCACTGGATGGCGGTCGAGACGGAGCGAGCGGGCGCCGACGACGCACCCGCAGGTGTCGAGATCGGTCTCGCCCCGTTGACCTGGAAGGCGGCGGATCTCCCCTACGACGGGGCCGGGATCGCCGACGTCAGGCGCCATCTCGCCGGCGCTCGACCGCGGCGCACCTGGCACCTCGGCGCGCTGGAGGGACGGGCGGCCGGTCGGGCATGCGCTCGTGAACGTGACGACAGGCCCACTGGGCGTGGCCGGGATCTACGACATGGGCGTCGCGGTCGCCGAGAGGCGCAAGGGAATCGGTCGCGCGCTCGTCGCTGCGGCACTGCGGCTGGCGCGGGCCGAGCGCTGCGCCGTCGCCACGCTGAACGCGACACCGGAGGGTGAGCTGCTCTACCGGCAGCTCGGGTTCGCATCGGTCGGCGTCGCGCAGACGTGGTGGCTGGACGTGGAGCGCACCTGAGGCACGGGAGGCCGTCCCACCGCCGCTACCGTGGCGAGGGTGATCGAGCTCTTCCAGATCACCGGGTCGACCAGCTTTGCCGCACGAGCGGCGCTCGAAGAGGCGGGCGCGGAGTACGTCACTGCTCGACGTCCATCCGCGCAATCGCGACGAACCACCCGAGTTCGCCGCCGTCAACCCGCTGCGCCGGGTGCCTGCCCTGCGGGAGGACGGGGTGATCGTCTACGAGACGGGCGCCGTGTTGCAGTACGTCGCCGAGCGATTCCCCGACGCACAGCTTGCGCCGCCTCTCGGGGCACCGGCACGCGGCGCCTACCTGCGCTGGATGACGTGGCTCGCGAACACGCTGCACGGCATCTGGCAGCCGCTGACCGTCCCCCAGTACGTCACGAACGACGCCAGCGGCTACGAGGGCATCCGCCGCAAGGGCACCGAGAAGCTCGCGGCGGCCGGCGTGTACCTCGAGCAGGAGCTGGCGGGTGCCGAGTGGTGTGTCGGCGACGCGTTCTCCGTCGCGGACATCTACCTCTACATGCTCAAGGGCTGGGAGACCTACGCAGAGGGATACAGCCTCGGGGGCGATGCGCTCGCAGCGCACTACGAGCGCGTGGGGGCCAGGCCCGCAATCGCACGCACGCGCTCGCTCGACGACCTCGACGAGACGTTTCAGCGTCATCACCCGGAGCTGCGCGCCGGAAAGCCGGTCTGACCGCAGCGAACACGGGCGGCCGCTCAGGGGTAGCCTCCCGCCGGTGACCGGCCAGGTTCCCGTCGAGCTGCACATCGTCTCCGACTCGACCGGTGAGACGGCCGCGCGGCTCGTGCTCGCGCTCGAGGCGCAGTTCCCCGACCTCGCCTTCGAGGAAGTGCGCCATCCACGCGTCGAGACGGTCGACGACCTCGAGCTCGCCGTCGCCCGCGCGCGCGGCCGGCCCGCCGTGATGGTGTACACGCTCGTCGAGCGCGGCCTGCGCGAGGAGATGCGCCGTCTCTGCAGGCGCGCACGCGTGCACTACGCAGACCTCCTCGGTCATCCGATCGAGTCGATCTCGCGCGTGGCAGGTGTCGCGGCACGCATGGAGCCCGGGGCCCGGGCGCCGCTCGACCAGACCTACTTCCGGCGCATCGAGGCGATCGAGTTCGCGGTCAAGTACGACGACGGCGTCGGCGGAGGGCCTCGACGAGGCCGACATCGTGCTCGTGGGCGTCTCTCGGACGTCCAAGACGCCGCTCTCCATCTACCTCGGGTACCTGGGGCACAAGGCGGCGAACATCCCCATCGTCAAGGGGGTCGAGCCGCCGGTGGCACTGTTCGAGATCGACCCGGCGAAGGTCGTGGGGCTCACCATCGATGCGAATCGGCTCGCCGAGATTCGCGAGGAGCGCGTGCGCAGCATGGGCGGTCCGCGCCAGCGCTATGCGGGGCTGGAGGCCGTGTACGAGGAGCTGGAGGCCGCCGCCGCCGTGCACCGTCGCCTCGGATGCGCCGTGATCGACGTGTCGGAGCTCTCGGTCGAGGAGACCGCGATGCGGATCATCAAGGTGGTCGACAACCGCAGGCGGCAGGATCGATGAGCGGCCGCAGCGTCTGGCGCGCCGAAGGACGCACGCTCGCCGACAAGGGCTGGGTGCCGCTGCGGTACTGGGCTGCCTGGGGCGCGGCGCTCGCGCTGGCGGTCGTCCTGTTCTACGTCGTGCTGACCCCGATCTGGCTCGGTCTGCGCGCCGCCGCCTGGGCGGCGGAGCTTCGAGCTCGCGCCCGCCGCGGCGAGTAGCGAGGCGGACGCCTCCTGGTCTCGTTCGTTCGCGAATGCGGTGGGATCCGCTCGGCGGATTCCCCGGCGGCTAGCGAGGATCGAGCCGGTAGACGCCGCCGGCCGTGGACATGACGTAGACGCGGTTGAGCCCGTCGACGCCGAAGCTCGACAGCCCCGGCACGTTGACGCCGAGCGGGTCCGAGTCGGTCACGCGAACGCCATCCGTGACGAGCGACGTCACGTCACCGGTGCAGAAGTCGCCGTAGAGGTAGCGGCCCTCGAGCGCACCCAGCCGCGGGTCGTGCCAGACGACGCCGCCGATGATCGAGCACGCACCCGCGCTGTGGTCGATCGAGACGAGCGGCGGGGTGGGGGTGTCGCACTGCACGGTCGCGTCGAAGGGCATCGTGCCCTCGAGACACGGCCAGCCGAAGTTGAGGCCCTTCGCGCCGGCCGGGATCACGTCGATCTCCTCGGCGTTGCCGAGACCCACGTCGCCGATGAGCATGGCTCCGCTGGCCGCGTCGATCCAGAAGCGCCATGGGTTGCGCAGCCCGTAGGCCCAGATCTCGGGCCGCACGTCGGTGAGCCCGACGAACGGATTGTCCGCCGGGACGCGGTACGGGGTGCCGCCGCGTGGATCGATCCGCAGCACGTTTCCGAGCAGCTCGTCGCGGCGCTGGGCGAACGCACCCGGACGGTTGCGCACGCCGGAGTCTCCGTCGCCGACGCTGGCGTAGAGGTAGCCGTCGGGCCCGAACTGGAGCATGCCGCCGTTGTGGTTCTCCCACGGCTTGACGATCTCCAGCACGGTGCGCGAGGTCGAGACGTCGGCGAGGTTCCGGTTGCTCGGGTCGACCCGCATCTCGACGATCGCGATGTCGCCGTTGCCCTTGCGCTGGTTGTGAAACAGATAGAACAGCCCGCTCGTGGCGAAGTCGGGTGCGAACGCCAGCGAGAGGAGCCCGGTCTCGCTCACCGCCTGGACGCGCTCGGTGATGTCGAGGAAGGGCAGTGCGTGCAGGCTCCCGTTCTCGACGACGCGGATCGTGCCGCCCTGCTCGACCACGAACACGCGGCTCGTGTCGCCCGGTGGCGCCGTGACGAGCACCGGTCTGCGAGAACGTGCCGACCGGCGTGAGCTGCAGGAGCGACCGCACGTCCACCGTGGGCGGCGGTGGCGGCGGAGGCGGGGCGGGGGGCTTGCCGACCGCGAAGGTCCCCTTCATGCCGAGCTTGGCGTGACCGGGGACCGAGCAGAGGAAGCGAATGCTGCCCTTCTTCGGGAACCTGACTGCGATCGTCTGCGAGCGTCCACGGGCGAGGATCCGCGTTCGCCTCTTGCCGATCACGAAGTCGTGCGGGACGTTGCCGCGGTTGCGGACGACGAACTTCACGGTCGTGCCCGCAGGCACCGAGCGGCGCGAGAGCTTGAAGGAGAAGTCCCTGGCGTCGACGCGGATCGTGACCGGCGCGTGTGACGCGCCGAGCGCACCCGCGCACGCCGCGGCGGCGACTCCGCAGGCCGCGACGACCGCGATCCCCCGAGACCACCCGTGAGCGCGGCTCATCGGGCGGATGGTAGCCCTGCGGTCACGATTCGGTGACCGCTGCGAGCCAACGCCGTACCTCGTCGCGTCGAGCGGAGGCGTACCACCGGAAAGCGCGCCAGCTCGACGGGGTACCTGCGCCGCCGCCCCGGGAAGGTGCGCAGCGAGAACGGAATGAGCGCGTCGCGACCCCAGATCGCGCCGCGCAGCGTCTCCCTGTTCCCGTTCCAGAGCTCCTCGCGCGTCACGAGGCGTCGTACCGTGCGGCGCAGCAGACGGGGCAGCCACACGCGGCGCGGCAGGTCGAGCCAGACGACCGTATCGGCCCGGGCGAGCACGAGGTCGCCGATCTTCCCCCGGTAGCCGCCGTCGATCACCCACGCCTCCTGGGCCACGAGCGGCTCGACGATCGTGCGGAACTCGGCAGCGGGGAGCTCGTTCCACCCCGCACGGTGATGGATCGCGTCGAGCTCCACGAACGGCACACCCAGCCGGCCGGCGAGCTCGCGTCCGACGGTGGTCTTGCCGCAGGCGCTCGCGGACGAGATCACCGCGACGCGCCTCACACGAGAAGCCGGCTCTCGAGCGGCGCCGAGCCGTCCTCGGTGACCCTCCAGGCGCGTGCGCCGGCGGCCCCGGCGACCGCCTCGACGAGCTCCGCCCCGTGATAGTGGAGCGCGGCGGCGTTGTCGCAGGCGAGACCGGGCGGGAGCACACGCTCGCGCACGAGCCGCTCGTAGACGGGGCGGCGCAGCTCCTCCGCGTCGTAGTGCGGGCAGAAGCTGCCGGCGAGCAGCCCCAGACCGTCGTGCAGCGGATCGAGCTCGGCGCGAAACGAGTCGGTGACCGAGCTCTCGAACCAGCAGTTGCCGCCTGCGCTCCATCCCGCCAGCACGGCCCCGCGCTCCCAGGCCGCTCGCAGCGCGAGGTCGACGCCCTGCACGCGCCAGACGGCGAGCATGTTGGCCGTGTTCCCGCCGTTGACGAGGATCACGTCGGCACGCTCGATCCGGCCCAGCGGGTCGTCCGGGATGCCGAACAGCCGCAGCTGGTCGGGCTCGACCCCGCGTGCGCTCGCCTGCTCGTGGAAGGAGGCGATGCACGAGGGATCGTCGGCAACCGCGGTGGGCACGCAGAGGACGCGTGGACGCTGCTTGCCCGCCAGCCCGATCGCGAAGCGAACGAGCATCTCGTCGAATCCGCCCATCGCGACGACGTGCCCGGCCACGGCGGCATCGTTCCACACGGTCACGGCGGAACAGGTAGAAGATCGGGCGTCGTGCGCTACGTCTTCGACTTCGACGAGAGCCCGGGAGGGCGCGAGCTGCTCGGCGGCAAGGGCGTCGGGCTCGCGGAGATGACGGCGCTCGGCATTCCCGTGCCCGCCGGCTTCACGATCACCACCGATGCCTGCCGCGCCTACATGGCTGCGGGCAAGGCTGTCCCCGACGGGCTCGACGACGAGGTCGGGGAGCACATCGAGCGGCTCGAGCAGCACACCGGCAAGCACTTCGGCGACCCGTCGGAGCCGCTGCTCGTCTCGGTCCGCTCGGGCGCCGCGGTCTCGATGCCCGGGATGATGGACACGATCCTCAACCTGGGGCTCAACGACGTGGCGGTTGCAGGGCTGGCCGCCTCGACGGGCAACGAGCGGTTCGCATACGACTCGTACCGGCGCCTGATCCAGATGTACGGCGAGGTGGTCGAAGGCGTCGACGACCACCTGTTCGAGACGGCGCTCACGGCGCGGAAGGCCGATCGCGGCGCCACGCAGGACGTCGAGCTCGACGCCGGCGACCTGCAGGAGCTGGTCGAGACGTTCAAGGCCATCTACGAGGAGTCCACGGGCACGTCGTTCCCCCAGGATGCGCGCGACCAGCTACGGCGCGCGTACCGGGCCGTGTTCGACTCGTGGGACTCGCCGCGCGCGCAGGTGTACCGCCGCACGTACGACATCCCCGACGATCTCGGCACCGCCGTCAACGTCGTGCAGATGGTGTTCGGGAACACGGGCGACGGCTCGGGCACCGGTGTCTGCTTCACTCGCGACCCGTCGACGGGGGAGGCGCGCCTGTACGGCGAGTTCCTCGTCAACGCGCAGGGCGAGGACGTCGTCGCCGGGATCCGCACCCCGGAGCCGATCGCGGGCATGCACGAGCGGCTGCCCGCCGCGTACGAGCGCCTGGTCGAGACGATCGGCTTGCTCGAGCGGCACTACCGCGACATGCAGGACATCGAGTTCACGGTCGAGGACGGGACGCTCTACCTGCTCCAGACACGCACCGGGAAGCGCACCGCCCGCGCCGCCCTGCGTGTCGCGGTGGAGATGGTCGACGAAGGGCTCATCACCCGAGAGGAGGCGGTCGCGCGCATCGATCCCGGCCAGCTCGATCAGCTGCTGCACCCGATGATCGACCCCGACGCGGCGATCGAGGTCGCCGCAACCGGGCTCAACGCCTCGCCGGGCGCCGCCTCGGGCGCGATCGTGCTCGACGCCGACACGGCCGAGGAGCGCGGCCGCGCGGGTGAGGCCGTGATCCTGGTGCGCTGGGAGACGACGCCGGACGACATCCACGGCCTCATCCAGGCGCAGGGCGTGCTCACCGCGCACGGGGGCATGACGTCCCACGCTGCGGTGGTCGCACGCGGGATGGGGAAGCCCTGCGTGGCGGGTTGCGAGGCGCTCGAGCTCGACGTCGCCACGGGTGTCGTGCGCATCGGCGGGTCGGAGCTGCGTGTCGGTGACGTGATCACGATCGACGGTGGCACCGGTCGCGTGATCGTCGGCCCGGTTCCGCTCGTGCCACCCGCGATCGACGAGAACTTCGAGATCGTCCTCGGCTGGGCCGACGATCTGCGCCGCCTGCGCGTGCGGGCCAACGCCGACACGCCGGAGGACGCCCGGCGGGCACGCGAGTTCGGCGCGGAGGGCATCGGGCTCTGCCGCACCGAGCACATGTTCATGGCCGAGGAGCGGCTTCCGATCGTGCGGGAGATGATCATGGCGCGGACGGAGACCGACCGGCGCGGAGCGCTCGAACAGCTGCTCCCGGTGCAGCAGGCGGACTTCGAGGGGATCTTCGAGGCGATGGCCGGGTACCCGGTCACGATCCGCCTCCTCGACCCACCGCTGCACGAGTTCCTCCCGGGCGCCGAGGAGGACGTGCCGCCCGCGATGCGCCGCCGCGCGGAGCAGCTGCGCGAGCAGAATCCGATGCTGGGCACGCGCGGTTGCCGGCTGGGCCTGCAGTACCCCGAGATCTACGAGATGCAGGTGCGAGCCATCGTGCGCGCGGCGCGGGCGGTGGCGGAGCGCACCGGCCAGGCGCCGCTCGTCGAGATCATGCATCCGCTCGTCGGGTTCGGGGAGGAGCTGCGCCGGCTGCGCGAGCTGACCGAGCGCGTCGCGCGCGAGGAGCCGGCGGTCGAGTACCTCTGCGGCACGATGATCGAGCTGCCGCGCGCCTGCGTCCGCGCCGACGAGATCGCGGAGGTGGCGGACTTCTGCTCCTTCGGCACGAACGACCTCACGCAGACGGCGCTCGGCTTCTCGCGCGACGACGCCGAGGGCAGGTTCCTCACTCACTACCTGGAGGTCGGGATCCTCGAGCGAAACCCGTTCGAGACACTCGACCTGGAGGGAGTCGGCGAGCTGATGAGGATCGCCGTGGAGCGCGCTCGCGGTGTCAAGCCGGATCTCAAGCTGGGCATCTGCGGCGAGCACGGCGGCGAGGCGAAGTCGGTCGCCTTCTGTCACGAGCTGGGGCTCGACTACGTCAGCTGCTCGCCGTATCGCGTCCCGCTCGCTCGCCTGGCGGCGGCGCAGGCCGCTCTCGCGGAGACGGGCGTCGTCGCAGTCGCGATCGGCGGCTGATCGCTGCAAGGGCCGCTGCGGGACGCGCGGCTAGAGCGTAGCTGCTCGAGCCGCGCCGTACTGGCTGACGCGCACGACTCGACGCGACGTCGCAGACGACGCGCCGATTCCGATCGCGACGGACGGCCCGGCCCGAGCCACGCCGGGCGGACGTAGCCGCATGCGCATGAGCACGTACGTCGCGGCGATGCCGCCGACGAGGCCGCCGAGGTGGCCGCCGACCGAGATGTTCGGGATCGAGAAGGTGATCACGAGATTGATCAGGATCAGCCCGGCGGCCTGGCCCGCGAACGACCCCGTCGTCATGTACTCGAGCACGAGCAGCGCGCCCATCACGCCCCAGATCGCACCGGAGGCGCCCACCGTGACCTGGCCCGGATCGAGCAGGAGCGCACCCGCCGAGCCGGCGAGCCCGGAGACGAAGTAGATGAGCAGGAAGCGCACGGTCCCGATCGCCTCCTCGACGACCGTGCCGAGCCAGTAGAGCGCGAACATGTTGAAGGCGACGTGGAGCAGCGAGCCGTGCAGGAACATCGCCGTCCGAGCCGCCACCACTGGTGTAGGCCAGTCGCCGTCCGGACGACGAGCAGGCGCCGAACAGAGCCCCCTTCTCGAAGAGCCGTTCCGCCCGGGCTGTTGATCCCGGCGCCCTGGACGACGGTGATCAGGTAGACGGCGACGTTGATCGCGACGAGCGTCACCGTCGCGGGCGCGGCCAGAGAGCCCGCTCGCCGGCGGGCCACCTGCACCTGACGCTTCGCCGAGGGCTTGGCGCCCGGGCCGACGGTCGCGTGCTCGGGGCAGCGGATGCCGACCGGCGCGAAGCTCATGCAGTCCTCGCAGATGTAGCGGCCGCACTCCGAGCACGAGACGAGCGTCTCGCGGTTCGGGTGCCGGTAGCAGTGGGGGGTCTCGGACACGAGGGGCTAGCGTACCGGCGTGCGCGTTCACGTTGCCTTCACACCGGACGAGGCCGCGGCGGCGCCCACGGGCGTCGTCGTCGACGTGATCCGGGCGACCTCGACCATCTGCCAGGCGCTCGACGCGGGCTACGAGCGGGTGCTCTGCGCGGCCGAGGTCGACGACGCCCGGCGGCTTCGCGACGAGCTCGACGGAGTGACGCTCGGAGGCGAGCGTCTCGGGGTGCGCATCGACGGCTTCGACCTCGGCAACTCGCCACGCGAGTACCTCGAGCCGCGCTCGACGGTGCTGTCGATGTCGACCACGAACGGGACGCGGGCGATCGTCACCGCGGCGGAGCGCTGCGAGCGGGTCGTCGTCGCCTCGCTGCTCAACCTCGAGGCGGTCGTGGCCGACGCCGCGTCGCACGGCGACGACGTGGCCGTCTTCTGCGCCGGTGTGAAGGGCGCGTTCGCGCTCGACGACGCCTACGTCGCGGGGCGCATCGCCGAGGCGCTGGACTACGAGCGGTCGGACGCCGCCGAGGCTGCCGTGCGACTCACGCGGAGCTACAGCGGGGCGGAGGAGGCACTCCGCCAGTCGCGCAGCGGACGCAACCTGATCAACCACGGGCCCGAGCTCGAGTCCGACATCGCCTGGTGCGCGCGCGAGAGCGTGCTCACCGTGGTGCCGCGCTTCGTCGGCATGCGGGGCGTCGCAGCAGAGCTCGCCTGACCGACGCGTCGCCGAGGCGGCGCCGGAGGACGGGTAGCGCCGCGTACGCTGGCGGCGATGATCGTGAATCGCGACGAGAAGCGTGGACGGGCGTCGTCGTTCGGCGATGTCGCGGACGCCTACGAGCGCGCACGACCCGGCTACCCGGAGGACGCCGTCCGCTGGCTCACCGGTGGCGAGCCGTGCGCCGTCGTCGATCTGGGCGCCGGCACGGGCAAGCTGACCCGCACCCTCGCCGCGCTCGGGCACCGCGTGACGGCCGTGGAGCCGCTGCCGGAGATGCGCGAGCACCTGCGCACGGCGGTGCCGGACGCGACAGCGCTCGAGGGGAGCGCCGAGTCGCTGCCCCTGCCGGATGCGAGCGCGGACGTCGTCACGTGCGCGCAGTCCTTCCACTGGTTCGACCACGCGACGGCACTGGTCGAGATCGCACGCGTGCTGCGACCCGGCGGCCGGCTGGCGCTCGTGTGGAACATGCGGGACGACCGGGAGCCCTGGGTGGCGGAGCTGTCCGACGTGATCGGTGGCGAGACGATCGAGGAGGGAGACGTCAGCGAAGCCCATTGCGGTCAGCGGCCTCTTCGGCCCGGTGGAGCAGGCGACGTTCTCGCTCGTCCAGCGCCTCGACCGCGCGGGCCTGCTCGACCTCGTGCTCTCCCGCAGCTACTGCGCCGTGCGGACGGAGGCCGAGCGCGCGCCCGTGCTGGAGGGGGTGAGCCGCATCTTCGACGAGCACTCCGTCGACGGCGAGATCGAGCTTCCGTACCTGACCGAGTGCTTTCGGGCCGTGCGGCTCTGAGCGATCGAACCAGCCGAAGCCGTGCCTATCGTCCAGGCATGGCACGCATCAACATGAAGCTGGCGGACGGCTCCGACGCCTACCTCGACGCGGACGATCCCGAGAGCGAGATCCAGCGCTTCGTCGGCCGCGAGGGCGACTACGCACGGGAGTGGATCCAGGTGCAGGAGGGCGGCCGGCGGGTTCGCTACGTCCGTTACGAGCAGATCGTCCAGGTCTGGACACTGCTCGACGGTTGACCGGCGCAAGCTCGCGGTCAGCTCCCGGATCCCGAGCGCGCGAAGATCCCTGAACGGCGTCCGCGTCGCCGCAGGCATCAGGCGCGTTCATGAATACGTCTTGACAGGAGAACGTATGTTCGTATAGAACAGACGTTCCCATGATCGCCTGCATCGTCGTCTCCGGATTCGAGCTCAGGGCGGCGCTGCGGACCCGGCCGCGGCTGCTGCTGACGTCTGCCGCCCTCGCGCCGGAGCCCGGGACGGAGCAGCTCGTCGGGGCCGTCACCACAGCGGCCGAGAAGGCGGGAGTGACCCCGGGGATGCGGCTGGGTGAGGCACTTGCCACCTGCCCGGGGCTCGTGCTCGTGGAACGCGACCCCGCGGCGGTGGAGCAGGAGTGGGAGGGGCTCTTGCTCCGGCTGGAGGATGCGGGCTTCGCGGTGGAGCCGCTCGAGCCGGGCGTCGTCGTCTTCGAGACGACCGGGGTGGAGCGGCTCTACGGAGGGGTGGAGGCGGCGCTGCGCAAGGCGCTTGCCTCCGTCGGTCCTGCCTGGGACCCACGCGCAGGCGCGGGCCAGCGCCGGTTCGTCGCCCTCGCGGCGGCGAGCGTGGCGCGCGCCGGGCAGGCGGTGATCGTCGAGGGGAAGGAGGAGCAGGCGTTTCTCGAGCCACTCCCCCTCACGCTGCTGCCGCTTCCGCGGGAGCGCTACGCCGAGCTGGAGGGGCTCGGCGTCAGGCGGTTGGGCGAGCTTGCCCAGCTGCCCGGTGGCGCCGTCGCGGAGCGGCTGGGGCCGGAGGGGAAGCGGGCGTGGAGCCTTGCCCGCGGCGGGGAGCGCCGCCGCGTGCGTGGGCGATCACCCGCGGCAGAGCTGGCCGAGGCGCTCTCCTTCCCCGAGGCGGTCGCGAACGAGCTGACGCTGCGACGTGCACTCGCGGCGCTGCTCGACAGGCTCGTGAACCGGCCGGAGCGTGCAGGCAGGGCATTCCGCAAGGTGGCGCTCTCCGCGCGGCTGGTCGGCGGCGGCTCGTGGCGGCGCACGGCGACGCTGCGCGAGGCGACGGCCGATCACAGCCGTCTGCGAGCGGCGCTCGGGCCGAAGCTCGTGGAGATCCCCTCACCCGTCGTCGAGCTCCGCCTCGAGGCGGTGCAGCTGGCCGACCGCGTCGGCGACCAGCTCGCCCTCGTCGCGCCGGAGGGAGAGGAGCTCGACCTGCGACTTCGCGAAGGACTGCAGCAGGTGAGCGCCGGGGTGGGGGCCGGATCGGTCTGCGCCGTGGTGGAGGTGGCGCCGTGGTCGCGGATACCCGAGGCGCGAGCGCTCGTGGTCCCGAGGGACGTGTAGGGCGTGGGCGAGGCCGGCCTCGCCCCGACAACCTCGCCCAGAGCGGGACGTTTGAATCCGCCGCGGCCCGCGCTCGTGGAGACGGGTGTGGAAGGCACGCCGCGGATCGTGAACCGCGAGGAGGTCACCCTCGTGCGTGAGGAATGGCGGGTCGTCGACCGCTGGTGGACGGAGGAGCCCGTCGACCGCCGCTACTTCGAGGTCGTGCTCGAGTCCGGTCGGAACACCGCGGTGTACTACGACCGCGAGGCCCAGACGTGGTTCACGCAGCGGGCGTAGCGCTCAAGAGGCGCGCGTCACTCCTGCCGTTCGTCCTGCGCGACGCCATGATCCTGGCCGACCGCCTCGTAGGCGAGCGCCTCCCACTCGTCAGAGCGTTCGGGCGGCACCACCACCCATTGCCTGAACGTCGTGTTCCCGCGTCCGGACGGGTCGAACAGGTGAGCACCGTCGACGGCGAGCGCCCGGGCGTGCACCTCGGGATCGGTGAGCTTGAACACCATCCCCGTGCGGGAGAGGCCGAACACCACGCGACCACCGCGCTTCACGCACGGCATGCTGAAGAGCTTCGCTGCGCGGCAGTGCGCGTGCCACGCAGTGATCGCGTCGACGATGTCGTCGTAGCGGTCTCGCCCGGGCCGCGAGCCGGGGTCAGACCCCATGGGCCCGACCCCGCGTCAACTCGGCGAGTCGCCTCCGAGACGACGGATCGTCTCCTCCGTCTCGCGAACGAGCGTCTGCACGAGCGCGCCTGCAGGCAGGCTTCTCATCAGGCCGGCGCTCTGTCCGGCGAGCAGGAAGAGAAGATCGGCGCGTCCCGCGGCACCTGCCGCGTTGCGGATGTCCATCAGCAGCATCCCCTGGAGGGGGAACGGAAGCGGCGGGATCCCCGAGCGCTCGATCGACTCGACCAGCTGCGTGCGGATGGCACGAGCGTGCCGCCCCGTATAGGCGGCCGTGATCGCTGTCGAAGCGTCGGTCGCCATGGCGAGCGCCCGGCGATACGGCTCCGGAGCGCCACTCTCGGGACAGCCCAGGAACGCCGTGCCGAGCTGGACACCCTCGGCACCGAGTGCGAGCGCGGCGGCGATGCCGCGGCCGTCCATGACCCCACCGGCGAGCAGCACCGGCACGGACACGCGATCGACCATCTGCGGCACGAGCGCGAGCCCGCCCACGAGAGCCTCCCCTTCGTCCAGGAACGTGCCGCGATGCCCGCCCGCCTCACTGCCCTGCGCCACGACCGCGTCGACGCCACGCTCCTGGAGCGCAACGGCCTCGGCGGTCGTGGTGGCCGTGCCGAGGATCACGCTGCCCGTCTCCTTGACCGCCTCGAAGGGCGCGATGCCGAAGGTGAAGCTGAAGACGGGAATGCGCGCCTCGACGACGACCGCGAGCTGGTCGTCGACGTGCCCGGACGGCAGCGCCGGAAGCGGCTCCTGCTCCGGCAGGCCGAGCTCGGCACGCACCGGCGCGAGAAGGGCGGTCATCGCTGCGAGCGCCTCCGGGTCGACCGGCGGCGTCGGCAGCGAGACGAACAGGTTCACGCCGAACGGGCGGTCGGTCAGCTGTCGGACGGCCCCGATCGTCTCGCGCAGCTCGTCCGGGGAGAGCAGCGCGCCTGCGATCGTGCCGAGCCCACCCGCGTTGGAGACCGCAGCCACGAGGCTCGGGCGTGACGAAGCCGCCCGCCATGGGGGCTTGCACGATCGGGTAGCGCGTGCCCAGGAGCGAAGCGACTCTCGTCGCCGGGAACATGACCGAAACCTAGTCGATGACCTACTCGACGTCGTAGACGTCGTGGCGCTCGAAGAAGGCGTCGTCCGGCTCGGTCCCCGCTGCCCGGAGCTCGTCGACCTCGCGCAGGTACCGGGCGAAGCCGCCGGGCGCATGCAGGTTCAGGGCACGTGCCGGCTCGGTGCCCGTGTTCCGGAAGGCGTGGTGCACACCCGGTGGCGCCAGGACGTACGTCCCGGGGACCCCGTGCACCGTCTCACCGCCGACGCGGAACTCGAGCTCCCCCTCGAGCACGTAGAACGAGTCGCTGTGCAGCTTGTGGAAGTGGAGGTCGGTCCCACCGCCGGGAGACACCTCGAACTCGAGCAGCGTCAGCTCAGGGCGGTCGGCCTTGACCACACTCGTTCCGCAGCCAGCTCGCCTTCACCAGGGCCGAGCGCGATGGGGTCGGAGCTCGCCCATCGCTCAGCCGGCCGCCTGCTCGGCGGGCACACCTGCAGCGCATACGACGACGCTCGCCGGGTCGAGCCCCTCCTCGAACGGCGTCGAGTGCTGGTCGAACTCCGGGTTACGGCCGCGCAGGTAGTCCCCGAAGCCACAGGACGGGACGTGCAGGTTGAAGAACCGAGCAGCCGTCTCGCCCTCGTTCGAGAAGGAGTGGACGACGTCCGGCGGCACGAGCACGAACGTCCCGGCCGGCGCGCGGAGCGTCGTGCCGCGCAGCCTGAACGTCAGCTCCCCTTCGATCACCGAGAAGGCATCCGAGTGGTCGTGGTGCACGTGCGGCTCGGGGCCCTGCTCACCCGGGCCGTAGACCGACTCGGTCACCGCCAGCTCGGCCGTGTCCACCAGGAGCGTCACCCGCCGTCCCGGGCGGTCGGTGATCGTCTCGGCGGGCCCGGGGTAGCCGCTCGTCATCGAGGCAAAGCCTAGATGGGATACGTCGAGCTGCATTGTCACTCGGCGTACTCGTTCCTCGACGGGGCGTCGCTGCCGGAGGAGCTCGCGGCGCGGGCGGCCGAGCTCGGCTACGAGGCGCTGGCGCTCACCGACCACGACGGCGTGTACGGCTCGCTGGAGCTCGCCCATGCAGCGAAGGACCTCGGTGTCAGGCCGATCACCGGCGCCGAGCTGACGCTCGAAGCAGAGCGCACTGCCCATGTGACGCTCCTGTGCGAGGACGGGCGCGGCTACGCCAACCTCTGTCGCATCCTCACCGCTGCGCACGCGGGGACGCGCCTTCCGGGTCGCGAGGATCGCCCGCTGCCGCCGGCCGTCTCGCTGGAGACGGTGGCCGAGCTGAACGAGGGCCTCGTCTGCCTCTCCGGCTGCGCACGGGAGGGGCTCGGGCTGCGCGACCCGTACGGCGCCGCTCGGCTGGCCCAGGCGTTCGGGCGCGACCGTTTCTACGTCGAGCTGCAGCGGCCGTACGAGCGCGGCGATGCGCGGCGGCATCTGCACCTGCGCCATCTGGCGGAGCACCTGGGGGTGCAGACGGTGGCGACGGGCGACGTGCACGCACACAACGGGCGCCGTGCCGTTCTGCAGGACGTGCTCGTCGCGATCCGGTGCTGCACCTCGCTCGACGGGTGCGAGCGCGAGCGGCGCGGCAACCGCGAGGCGGTGCTGCGACCCCCCGCGGAGATGGTCGAGCGCTTCGACGGCATCGACCGGGAGGCTGCGGAGCGCACCGCGCAGATCGCGGAGCGGTTGCAGTTCGATCTCACGCGAGGAGCTCGGCTACCGCTACCCGGACTTCTCCGACGGCCCCGATCCCGCGATCACGCAGCTGGCGGAGATCTGCGCCGCAGCCTTCGCCGAGCGCTACGGCCCTTGTAACGATCAGTTGCAAGGTCAGGCGCGGGCACGGCTCGAGAGCGAGCTCGCGCTGATCGAGGAGCTCGGTCTCGCCGGCTTCTTCCTCCTGCACTGGGAGGTGCTCGAGCTGGCGCGGGAATGCGCACTCGAAGTACGGGGGCGCGACTCGCCGCGGCAGTTCCTGCCGCCGGGGCGGGGGCGGGGCAGCTCGGTCGGCTCGATCGTCTGCTACCTGACCGGGCTCTCGCACGTCGACCCGGTGGCCGGCGACCTCTCGCTCGGCCGTTTCCTGAACCGGGAGATGGCTTCCGTGCCGGACATCGACCTCGACTTTCCGCGCGACATCCGCGAGAAGCTGATCGTCGCCGTCACCGAGCGCTACGGCCGCGAGCACGCGGCGCTCGTGGCGACGTTCGCCACCTACAAGTCACGTGGAGCGATCCGCGACGTGGGCAAGGCGCTCGGACTGCCGCCCTCGGAGCTGGAGCGGCTCGCACGTGTCACCGACGGCTGGCATGCCGACAGGGTCGCAGGTGAGGTCTCGTCGCTTCCGGATGCCGAGCGCAAGCTGCTCTCCCGCCGCTGGCGCGCCTTCCAGTTCCTCACCGGCGAGATCGCCGGCCTGCCGCGCCACGTCTCGCAGCATCCGGGTGGCATGGTCATCTCCACGCGGCCGCTCGTGGAGCTCGTCCCGGTGCAGCCGGCGGCGATGGCGGGGCGCCAGCTGTGCCAGTGGGACAAGGACTCGTGCGCCGATGCCGGCTTCCTCAAGATCGACCTGCTGGGGCTCGGGATGCTGTCCGCGATCGAGGACTGCGCCGACCAGATCGCGCGCCTGCACGGAGCGCCGATCGACCTGTCGCGGATCCCGCTCGACGACCCGGCGGTGTTCACGCGAGATCCAGGACGCGGACACGGTCGGCGACTTCCAGATCGAGTCGCGCGCCCAGATGCAGAGCCTGCTGCGGACCAGGCCGGAGACGATCGACGACCTCACGGTGCAGGTGGCGCTCGTCCGGCCCGGCCCGATCCAGGGCAAGGCCGTGCATCCGTACATCGAGCATCGCCGCCGGCTGCGGGAGGACCCCTCGTTCACCTACCCGGTCGATCACGAGCTGTTGCGGGAGGCGCTGCACGCCACGCTCGGAGTGGTCGTCTTCCAGGACCAGGTGCTCGACGTCGCGATCGCCCTCGCCGGCTTCACGATCGGCGAGGCGGAAGGGCTGCGGCGGGCGATGAGCCGCAAGCGCAGCCTCGCCGCGCTCGAGGCGCACCGGGAGCGCTTCGTCGACGGTGCCGCCGGCAGGGGTGTCGACGGCGCCACTGCGAACCTCGTCTACGACAAGCTCGTCGGCTTCTCCGGCTTCGGCTTCCCGAAGTCGCACGCTGCCGCGTTCGGGCTCCTCGCCTACCAGTCCGCCTGGCTGCGTCACCACTACCCGGGCGAGTTCCTCTGCGCGCTGCTCGACGCGCAGCCGATGGGCTTCTACCCGCCGGCCACCCTCGTCCGCGACGCGCAGCGGCGCGGGGTGGAGGTGCTGCCGCCCGACGTCAACCTGAGCGGGGCGCGCTGCGAGGCCATCCCTAGAACGATCAGCTACCAGGCGCGGTCGGCTCCATGCGCCTCGGCCTGACGCAGGTGCAATCGCTCGGCGACAGACGACGCGGCGGCGCTCGTCGCCGAGCGCGAGAAGAACGGCCCGTTCACCGACGTCGGCGACCTGGCGCGGCGCGCACCGGTGCCACGCGACGCGCTGGAGGCGCTCGTCCGAGGCGGCGCCTGCGACGCCTTCGGGCGCCGGCGCGACCTGCTGTGGGAGCTCGGGCTCGCGACCCGCCCCCGCTCGGTGGAGGGCACGCGGGGGAAGGCGAAGCAGCTGCCGCTCGACCTCGATCCCACCGTGGAGACACCCGAGTTGCGCGAGCTCACCCGCTGGGAGCGGATGCTCGCCGACTACCGGGAGACGGGGCTCTCCGTCGGCGACCATCCGCTCGCGCTGCTGCGCTCACACCTGCCCTCCGGTGCGCTCACGTGCACCGAGCTGCACGAGGCGCGCCACGGTTCGCAGGTCTCCTTCGCGGGGCTCGTGATCGCACGCCAGCGCCCGTCGACGGCGAACGGGATCGTCTTCATGCTGCTCGAGGACGAGCACGGCCAGGTGAACCTGATCGTGCCTCCGCCCGTGTACGAGCGGCACCGGGCCATCGTCCGCGCCGAGCCGCTCCTGCTCGCCCACGGCCGCTACGAGCGGGTGGAGCGCAACCGCAACGTGCTCGTCTCCTCGCTCGAGAGCCTCTCACCTCTTGCTCGCCGCGTGGCCGAGACGAGCGACGTGGTCGCCGCGCTCCCGCGCAGCCACCACTTCGGGCACCGCTGACGTCAGGCAGCGACGATCACGTATGCCGTCGGGCTCGGCAGGCGTCGTATCGTCCGCGTCGGCCCGGACGGAAGATCAGCGGCGATGAGCGTGCCATTGGCGCCGAGACCGAAGATCTTCGCGCCGACGAGCGCTCCGTTCCCGGCCGTCCACGTGAACCGCGAGACCGTGCGAAGGCTCGTGTCGAGCACGCGTCCGCGACCGCGCCCGTACCACGGCAGAAACGCGAGGCGACCCTCCGGAAGCCACAGGACGCTACCGCCTGGGCTCTCTCCGACCAGCGTCGCCGCGTGCACCTTCACCGGTCGCCGGCCGAGGTCGGCTACGAACACCTGCGGCCTGCCCTCATTGCAGGCTGCGACTCCCGCGAGATGCGCGCCCGTGGCGTCACGAACCAGAGAGAGCCCGCACTCCGGCAGGGCTGCAAGCGTCGTGGTGCGCCGGGTGCGGAGATCGACGGCGACCAGCGTGCTCGGCTCACCACTGGCTCCCGCGTAGACGTGCGCCTCGGGTCCAGTGAGATCCGCCGCTTGCCCAGTGCCTCGCCAGAGGAGGGTGGCTCGAGGCCCTACGAGGCGATAGATGGCAGCGCCAAGTCCGGAGTCGCCTCCCGCACCGGCGAAGACGAGCACCGTCGCCCCGCTGGCATTCGCGCACCGAACCGTGTACGGGAGCCGTTTGCCGGGCAGATGCAGTGCGTGCTGACGGACGAGGCGAAGGCTGCTGGTCTCCCGAACGGCGAGCACGGAGGGTGCAAGCTGCGAGACCTCGACGAGGCGCCGCCCGCCCGGGCAAACGGACAACAAGCCGGTCGTCCCCTGGCCCTTGCCGTACGCCAGCGTCCTGCCCTTCCGGTCGAGCGCGATCGTGCGGACCGGCCCGAACTGCCCGCCGACGACGAGCGCGACGGGGCCCTTGCCGTTCGGCGCCGGCAGCGGTAGCGCCGCGGCCAGCAGGTCGGCGGGCGAGAACTGGGCGCAGAGCCCGCCGTGCCAGGCGCCGTCGCGCCGGTCGAGCACCAGGCCGGTGCGCGTGCCGACCGGCATCTCGAGACCGCAGCCGGCGCTGTCGCGCGCCGTCACGACCTCCACGCGCTTCCCGATGGATCCCTTCAGCGCGCGCTCGACCTCGAAGGTCAGGATGGCCTGCGAGTCGGCGGTCTCTCGCCTCGAGACCATCGTGCCGACGAAAGCGCCGTCGCCGGCGGCAAGTGCGCTGCGCGGGTCGGGCATGGCGCACGAGCAGGCCTGGGCCGACTCGACAGCCGCCGCGAGGGCGGCGAGGGAGAGCACGAGCACGCACAGCGAAAGCGCCTTCACACCCCGCAGTACGGCACACGACCTCGTCCGCGTCACGCCTGCGCAGTGTGACAGCGGCGGCAGGCGGCTCAGCTGGACAGGCTGCCGACCACGCGGCGCACCTCTTCGATCGAGGTGACACCTGCGACCGAGAGGCGGATGCCGTCCTCGCGCAGCGTGAGCATGCCCTCGCGGACGGCCTGGGCCTCGACCTCACGGGACGAGGCGCCGATCATGGTTGCGATCGTGTCGCTCATCGTCATCACCTCGAACACGGCCACGCGGCCCTTGTACCCGATGTCGCCGCAGTCCCTGCAGCCCACGGCGCGGTGGAGCGTGATCTGAGCGATCCCGTCCGGCACGCCAAGGTCCTGTAGCGAGTCGCCGTCGGCGGCATACGGCTCGCGACAGGTCGGGCACAGCTTCCGCACGAGCCGCTGGGCGACGAAGGCGTTCACCGACGAGGCGATGATGCTCCTGTCGACGTCGATGTCGAGCAGCCGCTGCAGCGACGCAGCGGCGGTCTGGGCGTGCAGCGTCGACAGGACGAGGTGACCCGTCATCGCCGCGCGGAACGCGATCTCGGCCGTCTCCTCGTCGCGGATCTCGCCGACGAGCACGATGTCCGGGTCGGAGCGCAGGATCGTCCGCAGCCCGGAGGCGAAGGTGAGGCCGGCGCGCGGGTTGATGTCGATCTGATCGAGACCCATCAGCCGGTACTCGACGGGGTCCTCGATCGTGACGATCGAGACCTCGGGCACGTTGAGCTCCTGGAGACAGGCGTAGAGCGTCGTCGTCTTGCCCGACCCGGTCGGCCCGACGACGACCACCGCGCCGTACGGCTGCCTGATGGCGTGCTCGAGCGCGACACGGCTGCGCTGCCACAGCCCGAGGTCGTCGAGGGACGCCGGGGCGTTCGACTGGCTGAGCAGGCGCAGCGTCACCTTCTCGCCGTTCGTGGTCGGCAGCACGGCGACGCGGACGTCGATCGACTCCGCGCCGCGCCTGACGGCCACGCGGCCGTCCTGCGGCACGCGCCGCTCCGCGATGTCGAGCCCGGCCATGATCTTCAACCTGCTGACGACGGCCGAGCGTGTGCGAGCCGGCGATCGAGGCGATCTCGCGGATGACGCCGTCGATCCGTGCACGGACGACGACGCGCCGGCCCTGCGGCACGAAGTGGATGTCCGAGGCGCGCAGGTCGAGGGCCTTCGCGATGGAGCGGTTGACGAACAGGACGGCGGGCGTCTCGTGATCGACGTCGATGTCCTCGCCGACCGTCTCGCTCTCCTCGTCCTCCTGCGAGACGCCCGAGAACTCGACCGTCGCACCCTCGTGCAGCCGGTTGATGGCGATCTCGATCGCGTCCTTCGTCGACACGCCGACCGTGACGGGGACGCCGAGCGCGAGACGCAGCTCGTCGGAGAAGACGACATTCGACGGGTCGGACACGGCAACGAGCACCGAGCCGTCGTCCTCGAACCGCAACGGGATGGCGCAGTAGCGTCGCGCGAGGTTCTCGGACAGCAGCGACGCGGCCTCGATGTCGAGCGCCTCGAGCGTGACGTGCAGGTAGGGCAGCTCGTGCTGCTCTGCGAGCACGATGGCGATCTGCTCCTGGGAGCAGTACCCGTGCTCGACAAGGATCTCGCCGAGGCGGACCTCGGGCGAGCGGCGCTTGACGGCAAGCGCGAACTCGAGCTGCTCAGCACTGATGACCCCGTCTCGAACGAGCAGCGTGCCGAGTGCCGGCCACGGATTCCGCGCGGCTTCCACGAGTCCGGTTATCGGCAGGGAGCGTCCCTGAGATGAGGGACAATCGTTCTAGGGATGCGGGCCGTCGTACAGCGGGTGTCGGAGGCGGCCGTCAGCGTCGACGGCGTGATCGTCGGCAGCTGTGGCCACGGCCTGCTGGTCCTCGTCGGCGCGGCCGACGGCGACGAAGACGCCACGGCCGTGCGCCTGGCGGGCAAGGTGGCGCGGCTGCGCGTGTTCGAGGACGACAGCGGGCGCTTCGACCGCTCGCTCGTCGACGTGGCCGGGAGCGCCCTCGTGGTGAGCCAGTTCACGCTCGTCGCCGACACCACGAAGGGAAATCGCCCGAGCTTCACGCGTGCGGCGCCGCCGGAGCTCGCGGAGCCGCTCGTGGAGCGGTTCGTCGACGCACTTCGGGCAGCGGAGTGTCGGTCGAGACCGGGCGCTTCGGCGCACGCATGAGCGTCAGCCTCGTGAACGACGGCCCGGTGACCATCGTCCTCGACAGCTGACCCGGTCGGGGCCTCGTCGCTGTCCGGTGCCGAACGGCGGTGCTAGACTTCCAGCACCACATTTCACCTGCAGTTGGGGAAGTGGGCGCGCGGGCGCCCATTTTTCTTGAGAGGGGCAAACCGACGTTGAGCGACACGTACGCGAGAGAGAGGACGCTGACCCGGGAGATCGCTCCCGCGGTCGAGGACACCCTGCCCGGTGTCCGCGTGCTCGCCGTCGAGCTCCTCTCCCCGAGCAGGATCTGCGTCTACCTCGACCGCCCCGGGGGGGTCGACCTGGCGCTCTGCGAGCGGGTGACGCGCCTGCTCGACGGGTATCGCAACGACTACGCGATCGACGTCTCCTCGCCCGGCCCCGAGCCTCCGCTACGCACGGCGGATCACTTCGCGGACGTGGTGGGGCAGCAGTGTCCGGCTGCGGACGACCGGGGCAGGCGGGGCACGGCGGATTCAGGCGGAGGTGCTCCGGGCCGGCGACCAGTCGGTCGTCGTGTCCGAGTCGGGCGTGGAGCTCGAGATCCCGTACGACGAGATCGTGCGGGCGAATCTGATCGACGAGGGACGGAAGGAATCATGAGCGAGGAGATCATCGAGGGGATCCGCACGATCGAGCGGGAGAAGGGCATCGAGTCCGAGGCGCTCGTCTCGGCGCTCGAGGACGCCCTCCTCGCCGCGTACAAGAAGCTGCCGGAGGCGTCGCGCCACGCGGAGGTCGTGCTCGACGAGGACGGCGAGTTTCGCGTCTATGCGATCCAGATCCCCGGCGACCTCGAAGAGCGACTGCTCGAAGAGGCGATGGAGGCCAAGATCGAGGAGCTCGAGAAGCTCGAGGAGGAGACCGGCGAGAAGCAGCACACGCTGATCAACCCGGACGAGCTCGACCTCGACTGGTCGCAGGTGCCGGAGCAACAGATCGATCGCACCGACGTGACGCCGACGGACTTCGGGCGCATCGCCGGGATGACGGCGAAGCAGGTCTTCCAGCAGCGCATCCGCGAGGCCGAGCGCGCGATCATGTACGACGAGTACGTCGACCGGCAGGGCGAGGTCGTGACGGGCATCGTGCAGCAGGCCGGCGATCGCAACAACGTGCTCGTCGACCTCGGCAAGGTCGAGGCGCTGCTGCCGCGCTCCGAGCAGGTCGACGGCGAGCGATACGAGCAGGGCTCGCGCATCAAGGCCGTGATCGTCGAGGTGCGCTCGGGCACGAAGGGGCCGCAGGTGGTGCTCTCGCGCCGTGACCCGCGCCTGATCGAGACGCTCTTCGAGCTCGAGGTGCCCGAGATCGCCGACGGGCTCGTGACCATCCGCGGCGTCGCCCGCGAGCCGGGCTACCGCTCGAAGATCGCGGTCGAGTCGCACGTGCAGGGCGTCGATCCCGTCGGGGCCTGCGTCGGCCCGCGCGGGTCGCGCGTGCGCATGGTCGTCTCCGAGCTCCGCGGCGAGAAGATCGACATCATCCCGTGGAACACCGAGCCGGCACGGTTCGTGGCCAAGGCGCTGTCGCCGGCCCGCGTGCGCGAGGTCTACATCGACGACGAGACGAAGGACGCGACCGTCGTCGTCCCGGACGACCAGCTCGCGCTCGCGATCGGCAAGGAGGGCCTGAACGCACGTCTCGCGACGAGGCTCACGGGCTGGAAGATCGACATCAAGTCCGACACCGAGTTCGCCGAGGCCGAGGCGAAGGCCGCCTTCGCCGGTGAAGACGAGGGCGGCGAGGACTTCTCCGGCCGCTGCGCGGCGATCCTCTCCAACGGCAAGCGCTGCCCCAACACGGCGCTCCCCGGCTCGAAGTACTGCGGCGTGCCGGCGCACCAGGAGCTCGCGAGCAGGCCCGCCGCTCCGGTCGCCGACCCGGCAGTGGCCGTGGTGGCCGAGGCGGAGGCCGAGATCGCCGAGGCGGTCGAGGAGGTCGTCGCCGAGGAGATCCTCGCGGCTGCGGTGCTCGAGGACGCAGTCGAGGACGCCGTGGCGGCCGGTGAGATCAGCGCCGAGGACGGCGCGCTGATCGAGACCGCCATCGAGGAGGCCGCAGCGGAGGCGATCGCCGAAGACGTCGCCGCCGGCGCGGAGCTGGTGGAGCTGCTCGACGATGAGCCCGTCGCCAACGGCGATGAGGAGGGCGAGCGCGCTGAGGTCTGATGGCGGAGCCGGTCAGGACGTGCGCGGGCTGCGGGCGCAGGGCACCCCAACGGGAGCTCGTGCGGTTCGCAGCCGTCGCCGGACGGCTGACAGCGGGTCGCGCCCTGCCGGGGCGCGGCGTGTACACATGCCGCCGGCCGGCCTGCTTCGAGCAGGCGGTCGCGCGCGGCGCGTTCCGGCGCGTGCTCCGCTGTCCGGTCGAGATCGAGCCCGAGCTCGTGCGGATCTACACTGACGTCGATGGCTGACGGTCCCAACAAGCCCAATCGCCCGATTCGCCCACGCGGCGGCCCTTCGGGCCGCAAGCGCAGGGTCGTGATCGAGGGCGGCAACGTGCGCGGCCGCGACGCGCGTCCGATGCGCGATCGCGGGGCACAGCAGATCCAGCGCGCGCAGGAGCCGCAGCAGCCCCTCGGTCCCGCGACCGTCGAGTCGGGCGTCACGGTCAAGAGCCTGTCGCACGCCCTCGGCGTGCCGATGTCCCAGATCATCAAGATCCTCATGGGCCTCAACCAGATGCGGACAGCGACCCAGTCGCTCTCCGACGACGAGGTCGAGCTGATCGCGACCGAGGTCGGTCGCGAGGTCGTGATCAAGCACGCCGCGGACGACGATGTCGAGCCGGAGGTCGTCGAGGACGCGGACGAGGATCTCAGCGCGCGGCCTCCAGTGGTGACGATCATGGGTCACGTCGACCACGGCAAGACGACGCTGCTGGACGCGATCCGCTCGACCGAGGTCGTCGCGACCGAGGCCGGTGGCATCACCCAGCACATCGGCGCCTACCAGACCGAGATCGACGGTCGCAGGATCACGTTCCTCGACACGCCGGGGCACGAGGCGTTCACCGCCATGCGCGCCCGCGGCGCGAAGGTGACGGACATCGCCGTGCTCGTCGTCGCCGCCGACGACGGCGTGATGCCCCAGACGAAGGAGTCGATCTCGCACGCCAAGGCCGCCGAGGTGCCGATCGTCGTCGCGATCAACAAGATCGACGTGCCCGATGCCAACACCGACCGCGTGAAGAGCGAGCTCGCCGCCGAAGGGTTGCAACCCGAGGACTGGGGCGGCGCGACGCAGTTCGCCGAGGTGTCCGCCAAGGAGCAGACGAACCTCGAGGAGCTGCTCGAGAAGATCCTCCTCGTCGCGGACGCCGAGCTCGACCTGCGCGCCAACCCGAAGGTCGAGGCGTCGGGACCGATCGTCGAGTCCCGGCTCGATGTCGGCCGTGGCCCCGTCGCGACGATGCTCGTGCAGCGCGGAACGCTGCGCGTCGGCGATGCGATCGTCGCAGGCGACGCCGCGGGCAAGGTCCGGGCGCTGATGGATTACCGCGGCGACAAGGTGAAGGAGGCGAGACCCGGCGAGCCGGTCGAGATCCTCGGCTTCGAGAGCCCGCCGCGCGCGGGGGAGCTTGCGCGCGTCGTCGAGCACGAGCGGCAGGCGAAGGACCTCGCCGAGAAGCGCTCGGAGCGGCTCCGCCGAGAGCAGCTGGCCCAGCGCTCGAAGCAGGGTGTGTCGCTCGAGACCCTGTTCGAGCAGATGCAGGAGGGTGCCGTCCAGGAGCTCAGCCTCGTGCTCAAGGGCGACGTGCAGGGCTCCGTGGAGGCGCTCATGGGCGAGCTGGGGAAGATCCAGCACCCCGAGGTGCGGGTCAACGTGATCCACACCGGCGTGGGCGGCATCACCGAGAACGACGTCAACCTGGCCGCTGCTTCGAATGCGCTCGTGGTCGGCTTCAACGTGCGGCCGAGCGGCGAGGCGAGGACACTGGCCGAGCGCGAGGGCGTGGACATCCGCACCTACCGCGTCATCTACCAGCTCACCGACGACATCCAGCAGGCGCTCGTCGGGATGCTCTCGCCCGTCCAGACCGAGGAGATCCTCGGCGAGGCCGAGGTGCGCGCGCTGTTCAAGGTCTCCAGGCTCGGCACGATCGCAGGCTGCATGGTCACGCAGGGCGTCGTGCGCCGAAACGCTCGCGTGCGGGTCGTTCGCGACGGCACCGTGATCTACGAGACGTCGATCGGACAGCTCAAGCGGTTCAAGGAGGACGCGCGCGAGGTGAACGAGGGCTTCGAGTGCGGCATCCTGCTCGACGGCTTCAACGACGTCAAGGAAGGCGACGTGCTCGAGGCCTTCGAGACGCGTGAGGTCGAGCGCACCGACCTCGACACGCCGGCCGGCGACAGCGTCTAGCGCCCCGGAGGACCCGTGGCCACGGGTTTTGTGGGCATCCTCTCGGTCGAGTTGTTCTTCCCCGAGAGCCATTCGCTCAAGGAGAAGCGCATGCACCTCCGCTCGCTCAAGGCGCAGCTCCACAATCGTGTCGGCTGCTCGATCGCCGAGGTCGACCACCACGAGACGTGGCAGCGCTCGCGCCTCACGCTGTCCTGCGTGACGCGCGAGGCGAGTGAGGCGCAGCGGCTGCTCGACGAAGCGGAGCGCTACGTGCGGGGGCAGGATCTCGACGTGATCGGATGCGAGCGAAGGACGGTGAGCCTCGATGACGAGGCCTGAACGCCTGCGCCGCGTCGACGAGGCGGTGCGGAAGGTGCTCTCCGAGGGCATCGCCGAGCTCAAGGACCCGCGCATCGGCTTCGTCACCGTGACGGCCGTGCAGGTGACCAACGACCTCGAGCACGCAACCGTCTGGGTGAGCATCTTCGGCTCCGAGAAGGCCCGGGAGCGCAGCCTCGAGGCGCTCGTGGGCGCCGCGGGCGTGCTCCAGGGGCGAATCAACCGCGAGCTGCACCTGCGGCGGACCCCGCACCTGCGGTTCACGTACGATGCCGCGGTCGAGCAGGGCGTGCGCATGTCGAAGCTGATCGACGAGCTGGCGCCGGCCGACACGACGAACGAGACGGATGGCGGAGACGACTGACATCGACGCGGTCGCGGAGGCGCTGCGGTCACACGAGCGCTTTCTCGTCACCTCGCACGAGAACCCCGACGGCGATGCGCTCGGGTCGCTGCTGGCCATGCACCTGGCGCTGCGTCAGCTCGGCAAGGACAGCGTGATGGTGCTGGAGGGCGTCGCGCCGCTACCGGGCGAGTACCGGTTCCTCGAGCTCGCGGCGCGCGGTCTCGAGCGCGCGCGGCCGGACGATCACGCGGAGCGGGTGCTGGTGACCGTCGATTGCGCCCAGGCGACCCGCCTCTCCGACGAGACGCTGCTCGACGGCAAGCCGCTCGTGGTCAACATCGACCACCACCACGACAACACGCGCTTCGGTGACGTCGACCTCGTCGACCCGCACGCTTCGTCGACCGGCGAGCTGCTGTGTGACGTCCTGAGGATGCTCGGCGTGACGACGACGCCCGAGATCGCCGAGGCGCTCTACGTGGGCATCGTCACCGACACGGGTCGCTTCCAGTACTCGAACACGACGCCGAAGGCGCTGCGGCTCGCGGCCGACCTCGTCGAGGCCGGAGCGGACGTGCACAAGGTGTTCCAGGGCGTCTACGAGACGATCCAGTTCGCGAAGCTGAAGCTCCTGGCTCGCGCGCTCGAACGCGCCGACGTGTACGAGGGCGGCGACGTCGTCGTCTCGTACCTGCTCCGCGAGGACTTCGGCGAGGTCGGCGCGGCCGAGCCGTACTCGGAGGGCATCATCGACTCGCTGCGGGCGGTGGAGGGCGCCAAGGTCGTGGCGCTCATCCGCGAGCCGCCACGCGGTGGCAACCCTGCACGAAAGATCTCGCTGCGGGCCTCGGTGGACGAGATCGACGTATCGGCGATCGCCCGCCTGTCGGGTGGCGGTGGGCATCGCCAGGCCGCCGGCTTCTCCAGCGACCTCTCGATCGCCGAGATCACCGACTTCGTCGTGCGCGGGTTCGTCGCCCAGCGAGACGAGACCTAGATGGCCATTCCGCGGGGTGCCGACCCGACGGGGATCATCCTCGTCGACAAGCCCGCCGGGCCGACCTCGTTCGCGATCGTGGCGTCGGTGCGGCGGCGCACCGGTGCGAGGACCGGGCACGCGGGAACGCTCGATCCGTTCGCAACGGGGTTGCTCGTGCTGCTCTCCGGCCGCGCCACGAGTCAGCAGGAACGGTTCATGAAGCTGGACAAGCGATACACGACGGCGATCGACCTGCACGGCCGCACGACGACCGGTGATCCCGAGGGTGAGGCGATCGACGAGCGAGAGCCGCCGAGCGGCGACGAGCTCGACGCTGCCCTCGATCGGTTGCGCGGCACGGTCGAGCTGCCCGTACCGGCGGCGTCCGCCGTCAAGATCGACGGTGAGCGCGCCTACCGGCTGCACCGCCAGGGCACCGTCGTGGAGATGCCGGTTCGCGCGATGCGCATCCACGAGCTGACATTGCGGAGCTACGAATCCGGGGTTGCGCGGCTCGAGCTGCTCGTCGGCTCGGGCACCTACATTCGCTCGATCGCGGACGCCCTCGGCGGGCACTGCGTCGAGCTCCGACGCACCGACATCGGGCCGTTCACGGTCGACGAGGCCGATCCGGAGCGCGTGATCGAGCTCGAGGACGCGCTGGCGCGACTCGAGACCGCCCCAGCAAGAGAACCGACCGCGAACGGAGGCGCATGAGGATCGCGCACACACCGGGGCAGGTCGAACGGCAGCCACGCGCGGTCGCGATCGGCACGTTCGACGGCATGCACCGCGGTCATCTCGCGGTCCTGCAGGCGGCGACGGACACCGGCCTTGCCCCGACGGCGATCACGTTCGATCCGCACCCGCGGATCGCCCTCGGCAATCGTGTCGAGCTGATCACGACGCTGGAGCGTCGCCTCGAGCTGCTCGCCGCGTTCGGAGTCGAGACGACGGTGGTGTTGTCGTTCACACCGGAGCTGATGCGGCTCACCCCGGAGCAGTTCGCCGAGAGCTACCTGGCGACGATCGGCGCCGAGGCGGTCGCAGCCGGCCCCGACTTCCGCTTCGGCGCGAGACGCTCGGGCGATCTCGAGCTCCTCGGCCGCCTGGGCTACGAGATCCTGGGCGTGGAGCGAATCGACGGTGTCTCGTCGACCGCCGTGCGGAGCGCACTGGCCGACGGCGACGTCGTCGCCGCGGCGCAGTTGCTGGGCCGCCCGTACGAGCTCGACGGCGTCGTCGTGACGGGTGACCAGCGAGGAGGCACGCTCGGCTACCCGACGGCCAACATCGCCCTCGACCCCTCGCTCGCGTGCCCCGGCTTCGGGATCTACGCGGGCTCCGCGCTCGATCACCGCGCCGCGGTCTCGATCGGCACGAACCCGCACTACGGCGGCACGGAGCGCCGGATCGAGCCGTACCTGCTCGACTTCGACGGCGACCTCTACGGGAAGCGGCTCGTGGTCGAGTTGTGGCAGCGGCTGCGCGACGAGGCCGTGTTCGCCACCGAGGAGGAGCTGATCGCGCAGATCGCCCGCGACGTCGAGGCCACGAAGGCGGCGGTGCGCCCCGCGTAGAACGACGGGGTGAGGCTGCAGCCTCACCCGGCCTCGCGCTACGTGACGATGATCGCGCGCCCGTCGCGGCGTGGGTCGGCGGCGGCACCGTCCCGGCCCACACAGCTGACACCGCCGAAGTAGTGGTGGATCTCGTCCCAGCGGACGACCGTGCGCCCATGCTCCTCGAGCTGCCGCAGCGCGCCGTCGTCGATCCCGGGCTCGGCGTGCACGATGTTGCCCACAGGGTGCACGCGCGCTCTGTCGACCGCGTCCTGTGGCTCGAGACCCTCGTCGAGGATCCCGGCCAGCACCGAGACGAGCGCCGTCCGTAGCCGAGTCCCACCCGCAGCGCCGATCGCGAGCACAAGGCCCTCGGCGTCCAGTGCGAGCGTCGGCGCCATCATCGACTCCATCCGCTTCCCAGCCTCGAGCCCGCCGACCGCGAGGTCGGTCTCGCCGAGCATCGAATTGAGGTGGAGGTCGAAGCCGGGCGCCCACACGCCTGCTCCGACGCCGAGGCTGGTCGTGAGCACGCAGGCGCGACCGGCCGCGTCCACCGCGACGAGGTTGGTGGTGTGCGTCTCGGGGCCGGGGGTCGCCGCCAGCGCCGTGACGAGGTCGAGGATGCGCTCGCTCGCCCGGCGTCCGGCGAGCCGCGGCATGCGCGCGAGCGTCTCGGGCACGCCGGACAGTCCGGCGCGCGTGTGCACCTGGAGACCGCGCCAGGTCGCGCGGGCAGGCTCGCTCCACACGGCGCGGTAGGCGGCCAGGTCGTCCCAGGTCAGCGTGACGTCCTCGACCGAGAGCAGCGCTTCCGCGAGCGAGCCGCGATACACGCTGCGCGGTCCTCGTCGGCGAGGCACTCCATCGTCTCGACCATGCCCGGCTGGTGCACGAGGTCGTCGGGTCCGAGCAGCCGGCCTTCCGGCGCGTACAGGGTCGCGCCACGCTCGAGGGTCATCAGCTCCTCGAGCATCACCAGGCACGCGGCGTGGCGCGGGGGGAGGCCGACACCGGAGCGGGCGAGCTTCAGGGCCGGCTCGACGAGACGGCGCCACGGCAAGCGCCCACCGGACTCGTGGAGCAGGGCCAGGCCAGCCGGGACGCCGGGGACACCACACGAGGCAGGCCCGACGCGATAGTCGACGACCTGCTCGCCGAACGTGACCGGCAGGTCGACCATGTCTCCGATCGCCTGGGGGACCGAGACGAAGCAGTCGAGCAGGGCGCCGCGCCGCCCGTCCCACCAGATCCCGTGGCCGCCGCCGAGCACCCCGGTCATGACCGTCTCGGCGACGCAGGAGGCGAGGCACATGGCCACCGCGGCATCGGCTGCCGTGCCGCCGTCGGCCAGGATCTCCGCTCCGACCTCCGCGGTGGCCGGATGACCCGCTGCGACCGCGGTCATCATCGCGGCACGAACTCCACGAGCGCGATCTCGTCGGCATCGGCGCTCAGCAGCCACGACGAGCGGGGCTGCGGTTTTTCGCTGCTCAGTCGTTGCAGAGCTTCCTCCCCGGAAAAGGCGCTGATGATCCGGAAGGCCTCTCCTAGCGCCCGTTGTAACGAGTAGTGCACGTTCCGCTCATCATCGACCAGCAAGATCTTGTTCATACGCGTTCTCACCCACGAGGGGTAATTCGATGCGCACCGTCGTCCCAACGCCCGGCTGGGATGTGACGCGAATCGCCCCACGATGCCCTTCGATGATCCGTTGCGAGATCGATAACCCTAAGCCAACGCCTCTGGGCTTGGTGGTGAAGAAAGGGGTGAAGAGCTGGGCCTTCACGGCTGCCGGCATCCCTTCCCCCTGGTCATGAATCTCGGTGATGATGAAGGCGTCGCCGGCATGCATCCGCACCTCGATGGCTCCTCCAGACGGCATGGCTTGCATGGCATTGAGCAGGATATTGAGAAACACCTGCTTGATTTGGGTCCCATCCACCCAGACGACGGGGAGATCGCCAGACCAGGCTTTGGTGATGCGAATCCCGCGGCGGCGGGCTTCAGTCCGCACCAGTAGTAGCGTTTCCTCCATGATTTCCTGGAGCTTCTGAGGGGTGATGGCTGGGCGCTTCGGTCGTGCGAAATCCAGAAATTGCTCCACGAGCAGGGTCAGCCGCCCGATCTCGCTCTGTATGACCTCCAGATCCGCGGATAGCGTCCTGGAGCGTAGACAATCCTTTTGCATGGCATAGGCCAAGAGCTGCATGGTGTGCAGAGGATTGCGAATCTCATGGGCCAGGCCGGCCGACATGCTCCCCAGGGCCGCCAGTCGTTCCGATTGCCGGAGTTGTTCCTGGGTGTCGAGCATCGCTTGGTAGAGTCGAGCATTCTCGATGGCGGTAGACGATTGCGCGGCAAGTGCCAGCAGCAATTCCACCTCTTCCGCCCGGAACCGGCGCGGCTCTATGGTGTACACCGTGAGCAGGCCGATGAGTCGGACGCTCGTTTTCAGCGGGATGCATAAGAGGGAGCTCAACCCTGCCTGAGCGGCCAACTGTGCATAGGATGCGTGCGTATTGTCTTGGAGATCCAAGATGGCCAGTGGTGAGCCGCTGCGCACGACCTCGCCGAGGACACTGGTCGCCAGGTCCAGTGGCGGACGTTGCATCCAGGTCTGGTTGACCGCCATAGGTGGCCTTCATCCGCAGCGTTTGGCCTGTGTCATCCACCAGCATGAGTGCCGCCGCTTGCGCCCGCAGCAGGCGCGCCGCATGGCGCACGACACGCTTGAAGACCTCATCAAGATCGAGGCTAGCAGTGATATCGCTGCTGACCTCGATGAGGGTGCAGAGCTCCTCTTTCTGCCGCAGCAGGTCACGATACAACGAGTCGTTGTGCAGGGCATGGGCGGCAAGATTTGCAAGCGCTTCCAGGAACGGAGCGCGATCATGTTTCGCCCACACTTCCGACAGATCGCGTAAGGTCAGGATTCCCAGGACGTCGCCGCGTGCCAGCAAGGGAATTCCCAGGGTCACCTGGCAGTCCTCTGGGGTATGGCCGGGGCCGGCCTGCGTCGATTCCAGACCGTACTACCTTCCCTTCACGGATGACGTTTGCCCATGGCGGGGCATCGGCGGGGACTTCTTGAGTCATCGGCGATAGCCTCCCCCTCGCCGAGATAAAGCAGGAGCGTACGACGGTCAGCCTTGAGTAGGAGTACCTGTCCCCCGCGGCCGCCTGTCAGTCGCAGTGCCTCTCGCAGGAGAGTGCGCAGGAGGGAGGAGCTTTGTGTTCCCATGGCCAGCAGGCGAGTCAGGCGATACAACGTGCGCAGTTCACCCTCCCTGTTATACATAAGGACCCCACACTGCGAAGCAAGCACGCTGAGCCGTCGGTGCGGGTACCAACCCATACAGTCGCGACGTACGTCGATACCTGTGCCCTAAGTCTCGCAATGCTGCCGCGTGCGCCATGCGCACGCAGGAAGACACCACTCGCACACACATGCCCCCAACGCTGGTGACGCGACGTGTCTCCATGGCGTACGCTTCGATTGACAGTCCGTCAAGGAAACCATAGCGCAAAGCCCATGCCATCGTTGTGCCGACTGCAACGATATCGACGGAGGTCGCTGGTGGTACGCGGCGGACGCAGCAGTAGTGCGGTGTGAAGATGGGCCGCCGCCGCAGCCATCAGCGACGGAAGTCGAGGGCCTGCTGCACTCTGGAGGGCATTAATGCTTAAAGCTGCGCAGGAAATAGGCAGATATGGAATCGCCTAGCTTGTGTCACAACAGCGGCTATAAAATAGGCACTCGGCAGGTATTGCGGGTGAGGGCGCTCCGTGAGGAACGCCGGATGGGACAGATGGGACAAAGGTCGCTGTCTAGATCTTGTCCTCCAAGATATCCATGATAAGTTAAAGTTTGGTTAAATAATCTAAGATGATTAAAAAATATAATAGATTTTATATGATAAAATATAATCATTATGATATTAATGATATTTTATGATATTAAAAGATCATAAAAGTAGATGAAATACTTCTTGACTCTCAGCTGACGGCAGGTATGATCGGAGGTGTGCACGACGCCGGTTCGGTACTCGGATAGACGTTGGAAGCTATATCCGCCACCGCCCTATCAATAACGCAAGACAAGCTCAGCTCCGTCAGTCGAGGTTGGATGACCTCGACGTAGGCCACTTCAGAGCGACAGAGGTGATTGCCACCGATGACGAGGGTAACCTGATCCATACAGACGGTCACCGCCCTACCGTACGACATTTGACCGCCGGCGGATGAGCGGCGCTATGAACTGTATGATAAGGCATTAAGAGGAGTCACAAAACAATGACCCTCCCCAACAACGGTTGGCCGACCAGGGCTGGGGAGGGCCAGGGTACAAGACGCACGCCTTTACTCTTCATGAGGTGGAGGGTACGCCATTGCTAGCCCATTCTTAGTGAAGCACAAGTGTGAAGCTAGCACAAGGCCTTTTCATACCTCCCTACGAGACGCCTACGTGCGTTCTTTCAACGGTAAGCGCTCTCAGGAGGCAGGGCTGCGTTGACATCTCCTGGGACGTGTTTTCCCCTTCAGACTTCTAGCCTTTGTTGGCTGACGACCAAGCTGCAGCGGCATTGCTGTCAGTAGCACATGTATGCTCCTTTCCTCCGGCGGGCTACTAGTTGTCCGCATGCGAATGGATACTATTGGTCGGAGCTGATGCTGTCACAACCAAGGTAAGCGTCACTGCGTGGTATCGCCGTCGAAGATGGCATTGCAGGTTGCTCTCGAGGAAGAGGGATAAACCCTGAGGGGGCTGAGCCTTACCCACGCTTGACAACACCTGGGGCCAGGCTGGGAAAAGTCAAGGGTGAGGTGGTGACCGAAGGGATGCTGGAGATGCGCAATGGCTTGATCGCTGGCATGCAGGTGATCGTGGTCGGCCAATCGCCCTGCGGGACGGAGATCAGGCTTAAGACACGGTCCGGCTTTGTGGACGCCTTTGAAGGGAGCACAGACGATCAACGGACGACGGCAGTGAATGTCAAAGGGCCCAGCTTTGACTTGCGGGTTGATCCGAAAAAGGCCAAGGTTGCCCGTGCCAAAGCGATGGAGGAGAGACTCATGTTGGATTTCCAGCGTGATATTGAACAGCAGCTGTCTGAACGCTATTTGATCTTACAACACTTGGAAGAGCAATTCGGGCTGATCAAGACGCAAATTGAGCAGGTACATGCAGAATTGGAGCTCAATCGTGCGATGTTTCGTCAGCGACTTGTGCCACAGCTGACAGTTCTCACTACGGAAACGGCCTTACTGAAACTTCGGCTGGCGCTCAGCGAAGCGCAATACGACCGCAAGCGCGCCCGCATCCCACTGAGGTTGATCCGTACACCGCGGGTCCTCAAGGCGAAATAGCGACGCTGAGGTTCATCAGGGGGCTAGGGCTGTTAGCACTTTTTCCCTCTACGCTGGTTCGTCCATGGTTTTCCCTGGAGACCGGCCTTAAGACTCGGAGTCCAGATAGGGACGGGGCCCGTGACCTGGCTGATGCGCCATCAGTCGCATAGACAAGTCCTAGCGGGCCTACTCAGCAAGTCAGCAGGGTGAGAGGCGGAAGGTTTAAGACAAGAAGGGAGTGACCACAGATGGGATTCACCGTCTGGTTTACCGGGCTTCCGAGCTCGGGTAAGAGCACGCTGGCACGCCTGCTCGAGGAGGTGCTGGTGCAACGGGGACAGCGTGTGGAGGTGTTGGATGGCGATGAAGTACGCTTGCGCCTGTCGCGGGGTCTCGGCTTTTCCAAGGAGGATCGCGACGAGAATATTCGCCGCATCACCTACGTCGCCAAGTTGATCACCCACTGTGGCGGAGTGGCGGTCACGTGTGCCATCTCCCCCTACCGTGCCCTGCGTGCCGAGGCGCGTCAGGAGATCGGCCGCTTTGTCGAGGTCTATGTCAAGTGTGCCCTTGACGTCTGCATCGACCGCGATGTCAAAGGGCTCTATGCCAAAGCCCTCCGCGGCGAGATCGCTGCCTTTACTGGAATCTCCGACCCGTATGAAGCACCGCTCGCCCCAGAAGTGGTCGTCGAGACCGATCGCGAGTCTCCCGAGGAGAGCTTGACGAAGATCCTGCAGCACCTGGAGGCGTTAGGGTACATGGCTGCCACACCTGTCGACAGCATGCGCTCATTGCTGTTGCCACGCTATCTCATTGAGGCATTGGAAGCACAGGTACCCGATACACCCTTTCGCGATGTGACAGCGTATGTGATCCATCTTCTCACCCAGGTGGTTGAAGATGAGCCAGCCTTAGCCCTGTCAGACGAGGAGACCGCGATGGTCACGGCGCGCCTCCGCGATCTCGGGTATTTGGCGTGAGATGAGGACCAGCAAGGCTGTGGTCAGGGGCAGGTATTCATCACCTCTATGACAAAGGAGTAGCTGTGCTGCTAAGACCGCATGGAGGACGTTTGATACGACGTATACCGCGGGGAGCCGAACGCGACCGCCTCCTCGCGGAGGTCTTCCGACTACCGCGTCTGGACGTCAGCTCGGAAGTTGCCAGCGACATCGTGAACATCGGTAGTGGTGCCTTTAGCCCTCTGGAGGGATTCATGGGGCCGGATGATCTGCGCGCCACGCTCTTTGCGAAACGCCTCACCAGCGGCGTGCCCTGGACGATTCCGATCGTGCTGGATATCTCCCGCCAGCAGACCAACCAACTCGGGGACGTGGTGGGCCTATGGCATGATGGCCGTCCGTTGGCCCTGTTGGAGGGAGCACGCGCGTATGGCTATGATCGGCAAGAGCTAGCAAAGCAGGTCTTCGGGACCGAGGACCCCAAGCACCCCGGCGTGGCAAACGTTCTGCGCCTGCAGGAGTTCCTGCTGGGCGGCAACCTCCAGGTCTTTGGCGACATCGAAACCCCCTTGGCGCGTTATCACCTCACCCCGCTGGAGACGCGTGTCTTGTTCGAGGCTAAAGGCTGGCGCACGGTTGTGGGTTTTCAGACGCGCAACGTCCCGCACCTCGGTCACGAATACGTGCAAAAGACGGCTCTGACCTTTGTGGACGGTCTCTTCATTAATCCGGTTATCGGACGCAAGAAGGCTGGCGATTTCAAGGACGAAGTGATTCTACGGACCTACGAGGCGCTCGTGCACGATTATTACTTGGGCGAACGCGCGGTATTGGCCACGCTCCATACCGAGATGCGCTATGCTGGCCCGCGGGAAGCGATCTTCCACGCCATTGTGCGGAAGAATTTCGGGTGCACCCATTTCATTGTCGGCCGAGACCATGCCGGAGTAGGCGACTACTATGCGCCGTACGCCGCGCAAGAGATCTTCGACGACTTTCCCGACCTCGGCATCATCCCGCTCTTTTTTACCGCCTTCTTTTACTGTCGGCGCTGCGCCAGTGTCGCCAACGACAAGACATGTCCGCACAGCGATGAGGTCAGAGTGCAGTTTAGTGGCACGCTCTTGCGCAGGCTCCTCTCCGAACGCCAGGCCCCGGATGGTCTCATTCGACCCGAGGTTGCCGACATTCTCCTCAACCAGGACAATCCCTTCGTGGAGGTGAACCACTCATGAAATGTCTGGTGATTGGACTCGATTGTGCTGCTCCCCAACTCGTCTTCGAGCAGTGGCGAGAGGAGCTCCCCACCCTGCGGGGCCTGATGGAGCATGGCGCGTACGGTCGGCTGGAGAGCACGCATCCACCGATCACCGTGCCAGCTTGGGCCTCGATGATGAGTAGCCGTGACCCCGGAGAGCTCGGCATCTATGGCTTCCGGAATCGCAAGGATTACTCCTATGACGGTTACATCATCGCTAACGGTGCAGCACTACGCTATGACCGGGTCTGGGATGTGTTGGGGCGAGACGGGAAGCAGGTCATTCTGCTGGGGGTACCGCAGACCTATCCGCCTAAACCTATCAACGGCTGCATGGTTACTGACTTTTTGACCCCCTCGACCAAAAGCGAGTATACCTATCCCCCCGAGCTCAAGTCAGAGGTCGAACGGGTCTCCGGGGGCTATGTCCTCGACGTCGAGGATTTTCGTACTCCCGACAAAGAGGCACTCCTCAAGCGTGTCTATACCAAGACAGAGAAACATTTTCGTGTCGCCAAACATTTGATCCGCACCAAGCCCTGGGATTTCTTCATGCTGGTGGAGCTGGGCGTCGACCGGATTCATCACGGCTTCTGGAGCTATATGGACGCTACTCATCCGAAGTATGAAGCCGGTAACCCCTTTGAGCATGCCATCCGCGATTACTATCGCTATGTCGATCGAGAGGTGGCCGAGCTTCTCGACCTCACCCCCAACGACACGGTGGTGATAGTCGTGTCCGATCATGGCGCCAAGAAGATGGACGGCGGCATCTGCTTTAACGAATGGCTCATTGAGCAAGGTTTCCTCTCGGTGGTGAGCTATCCGGACCAGCCCACACCCATTGATAAGGTCACGATCGACTGGGCGAAGACGAAGGCGTGGGGCGATGGCGGCTACTATGGCCGGCTGTTCCTCAATGTCCGCGGCCGCGAGCCACAGGGGATCGTGGCGCCGGAGGACTATGAGCGCGTCAGAGAGGACCTCATCGAGCGCATCACCGCCATCACCGACCCGCAGGGGCGTAACCTTGGCTCGCGGGCCTATCGGCCACAGGCACTGTACCGCACCGTCAACGGTGTGCCGCCCGACCTGATCGTCTATTTCGGCGACCTTCATTGGCGTTCTGTCGGTAGCGTCGGTCTGGGCAGCATGTATACCTTCAACAACGACATGGGACCTGATGAAGCGAACCACGACTGGCACGGCATCTTTATCTTAAATGAGGCCGGCTGCCGACAGGGCCACGTTGAGCCAGGGTATAAGGAAGGCTTACGGCTGTATGATGTAGGCCCGACCATCCGCAACCTGTTCGGTTTGGCGCCAGACCCAGAGGCGGTGGGATGTAGCCTGACAACCTATCAATCGAGCCTGGGAAGTCGTTTGCACCGCTGGTGGCGTGGGTAAGACAGGACGGCTATTGTCATAGGGAAGCACAGTAGCCTTCCTGGCATACGGAGGCTTTGATGATGACCATGACGCGACAACGTCGGGTGCTGCCAGGGTTTGGGATCACGTTGGGGTTCACCTTGCTGTATCTGAGCCTCATCGTCCTCATGCCGCTGTCGACGGTATTGCTGAAAACGGCCACGCTGAGCTGGAGCGAATTCTGGGGTACAGTCACTTCACGCTCGCACCTTGGCTGCCTATCGCCTCAGTCTTGAAACCGCCTGGATCGCCGCCGCAGTCAATGTCATTGCAGGCCTCCTGGTGGCCTGGGTACTGGTACGATATCGTTTTCCTGGGAAGCGCCTTATCGATGGCCTGGTGGACCTGCCGTTCGCGCTGCCGACTGCGGTGGCAGGCATCGCGCTCACCAGTCTCTATGCCAGCAATGGGTGGATTGGTAGTTATCTGGAGTCCTTGGGCCTCAAGATCGCCTATACGCCAACAGGCATTGTCATTGCTCTCATCTTCATTGGGCTACCTTTTGTGGTCCGGACGGTTGAGCCGGTGTTGCAGGATTTCGATGCCGCCGTTGAGGAGGCGGCGGCAAGTCTCGGGGCGAGTCGTTGGCAAACCTTCATGCGAGTAATCATGCCCGAGCTCTTGCCGGCGCTCTTAACCGGATTTGCGCTGGCTTTTGCCCGTGGGCTTGGGGAGTACGGATCGGTGATTTTTATCGCTGGTAATATGCCGCTGCGCACAGAAATCACGCCGCTGTTGATTATGATCAAGCTCGAACAGTTCGACTATGCGGGCGCGACAGCTATCGCGTTGGTCTTTCTCAGCCTCTCCTTCGCGCTCCTCTTGGGCATCAACGTCCTGCAATGGAAACGGAGTGCGTCAGCACTCGCCGCCAAGGAGACTCGATTATAGTGGCTAGGACAGGGCAGGTTACTGCTGGAACAGGGGCAGCCCCTACGACCCTGACGGAGCCAGTCGTGATCCGCTGGGGTCTGATTGGGCTGGCTCTAACCTACCTGGGGCTCTTCCTAGTGGTACCGCTCCTGGCGGTTTTTGTGAAAGCTCTAGGGCAAGGCATTGCCGTCTATTGGTCCGCTATTAGTGATCCAGCCGCGCTGGCAGCCATTCGGCTCACCCTGCTGACCGCAGCCATCGCCGTGCCGCTGAATGTGCTCTTTGGGCTGATGGCCTCATGGACAGTGGCGAAGTTCGAATTCCCCGGCAAACACCTGTTGATCACCTTGATCGACCTGCCGTTCAGCGTCTCGCCCGTCATCTCC
>CAVTBP010000006.1:0-160823 GCA_963732985.1 uncultured Actinomycetes bacterium
CTCCTTGTCAGTGGGTGACTGCGTCCGCGAGCCGGCGCGGAAGCCCGCCCACCACGGCGGCGGCTGTGACGAGCGCGTGCGTGAGCGTCGCGACGAGAAAGAGGACGAGCAGTCCGAGTACGAGACTCGTCCAGAGCAGCTTTCTTCTCAGCGTGCGACGCCGCATCTCAGATCCCGAGCGCCGCCGGGGCGCGGTCCGTGCGCGGCTCGTAGGTCGGCCCGTAGCCAAACGCCCTTCCCAGCGGGGCGCCGAACGCCAGCCCGAGGCGCTGGAGCCAGGCGGGCGGGAACGGTAGTCGCACGTCGCCGAAGTGGTGCCTGGCGATGACGGCCAGACGGAGTGGATTCGGCAGTCCCTTGCGATTGGTCTTGCCGTCGGCTGCGAGCGCGAACATGGTCTCGAGCAGCTGCTCGAAACTGCAGCGCAGGTCGCACCTCGCAGACGAAATGCGCCTCGCTCTCGCCGGCATCCAGAACTTGTGCGGCGTGCCGGCGGGGACGGTCAGGCGCTCGCCGGGACCCGCGATGCGCTCCTCCCCGCCGACGCGGAAGCCGACGGTACCGCGGAGCACCTGGAAGCGCTCCTCCTGCGACGGGTGCACGTGCGCGGCCGCGACGAAGCCCGTCGGCTGGACGAAGCACTCCAGCACGACGGCCTCACCGCCTGTCTCGCGTGCAGTCTTGCGGAATGTGATGCGTTCTCCGGTGACCGGGTTCTCGATCGTGTCGCCTGCGTGGATCACGACTGCTCCTTTCGTGGGATGACGTCCTCGACGATCGAGCAGGGCGCTTACGAGGCGCTTACGGAGCGCTTACCGAGTCAACCGAGCTTTGTCGGTTCGAACCTCCGGTCACGGGTAAGACATGCCCATGGCTGCGGCGCCGGACGACGGAGGACGGCTGCGGTTCGGCCTGCTCGGCCCTCTGGAGGTCGAGAGAGGCGAGGATCGGCTCGTCGTCCGCGGCTCGAGGCAGCGTGCGCTCCTCGCCTTGTTGCTGCTGCACGCGAACGAAGTCGTGTCGCGTGAGCGGCTGATCGACGGGCTCTGGGGTGAAGACCCGCCCGAAACGGCCGCGAATGCCCTCCAGGTCGCAGTGCACGGTTTGCGGCGGGCGCTCGGCGCGACGCGTATCGAGACTCGCGGCTCGGGCTATGTCCTTCGAGTCGAGCCGGACGAGCTCGATCTCGACCGTTTCCGGCGACTTGTCGAGCGCGCGAGGGACCGGGGCGCCGACGCTGCGGAGCCGCTCGCTGAGGCGCTTGCTCTGTGGCGTGGCGAGCCGCTCGCCGATCTCGCTGACGCCCCGTTCGCACGGGTCGAAGCACAGCGCCTGCGGGAGCTCCGTTGGGCGGCGATCGAGCAGCGGATCGACGCCGACCTGACCGCGGGTCGCCACGGCGACCTGATCGCCGAACTCGAGCGGATGGTGGCAGACGAGCCGCTCCGGGAACGGTTGCGGTGCCAGCTGATCGTCGCCCTCTATCGCGCGGGGCGGCAGGCGGAGGCGCTCGAGGCTTACCGGGATGCGCGGAGGACTCTGGTCGAGGAGCTCGGCGTCGAGCCTGGCCCCGAGCTGCGAGGGCTCGAAGGGGCGATCTTGCGCCAGGACGCGGATCTTGCTGCTCCGACGCGTGTCCAGGCCGTCAAGGGGAACCTACCCGCCGCGGTCGCGGACCTCGTCGGGCGTCAGCTCGAGCTCGCCGCCGTGACGGGACTCCTGCGGCAGCCGGATGTGCGCCTGGTGACGCTGACCGGCCCAGGAGGGACGGGGAAGACCCGGCTGGCGCTCGCGGCCGCGCACGAGCTCGCCGGCGGTCTCAGGGATGGCGGCATCTTCGTCGATCTGGCCCCGCTCGACGATCCAGGCGATGTCGTTGCGGCGGTTGCGCACGCGTTATCTGTCGGCGAGAAGCGGGGCTCGGCCGTCGAGGGTGTGAAGGAAGTGCTGCGTGAGAGGTCGCTGGTGCTCGTGCTGGACAACTTCGAGCGCGTCGTCGATGCGGCGCCGGTCGTGAGCGAGCTGCTGGCCGCCGCGCCCGGTCTCCAGGTGCTCGTGACGAGCCGCTCCGCACTGCGACTGTACGGCGAGCACGAGTACCCAGTGCCGCCGCTTCGCGTGCCGAGTCGCGACGACCTGCGGATGCTGGACGTCCTCGCCCGCAACGAGGCCGTGTCGTTGTTCGTCGCGCGGGCACGGGCGGTCAGGCACGACTTCCGCCTCGTGCCGGGCAACGCCGCCGCGGTCGCCGAGATCTGCGTCGCGCTGGACGGGCTGCCGCTCGCGCTCGAGCTCGCGGCCGCGCGCTGCAGGCAGTTGACTCCGGAGGCGCTCGCAGAGCGACTCGCGGAGCGGCTCGAGGTTCTGACCGGCGGGCCGCGCGACCGGCCGGTTCGGCAGCAGACGATGCGTGCGACGATCGAATGGAGCTATGAACTGCTCGAGGCGTCCGAGCGGGAGCTCTTCGCCGCGCTCGGCGTCTTCGCCGGCGGTTTCACTCTCGCGGCGGGGGCGGCCGTGTGTGGCGCTGCTGCAGAGGATGTCCAGACGCTTGCCGAGCGGAGCCTGCTGCAGCGTGACGAGCAGAACGGCTCGCTGCGATTTCGCATGCTCGAGACCGTGCGGGAGCTCGCGCTGGAGCTGCTGGAGGCAGACCCCGGCGCGGACGACATCCGACGCCGACACGCAGATCACTTCGCCGCGCTGGCGGAAGAGGCCGGAGCGGCGCTCTGGGATCCGGTGCAGGGGCCGGAACGCGCCGTCTGGCTACACCGGCTGGAGCTCGACTACGGCAATCTCCGCGCGGCGCTCGCATGGGCCGACCGGGAGGACAGCGAGACGCAGCTGCGAATCGCGGCGGCCCTGTTCGACTTCTGGTCGGACCGCTCCTCCTTCGAGGAGGGGCGCGCATGGCTCGAGCGAGCGCTCGCGCACGGCGGCGCCGCAACCCCGTTGCGCGCGAAGGCGCTTCACTCCGCGGGCTTCCTTGCGCTCTGGCAGGGTGACTACGCAGCTTGCGACGTACTGGGCGAGCAGAGCCTCGACCTCTACCGCGCGCTGGAGGATCGCGAGGGCATCGGCCGGACGGTGCACATGCTCGGGCAATCCGCTGCCTGGCAGCAACAGCACGTGCGGGCGATGGCCCTGGCCGAGGAGTCGCTCGCTCTTGCTCGCGAGCTGGGGCATACGCGCGGGATCATCGTCTCGCTCGGGCAGGCCGGCGCGCTCTTCGCGGCGAGCGGCGATCACGACCACGCGGCCGCGATGCTCGACGAGGCACAGCACCTGGCGCGCACGCACGGAGACGAGATGGCGCAAGCGTCGCTCTACCTGAAGCAGAGCACGCTGGCGGCCGCGCATGGCGACTACGAAGCTGCCTCCAGGCTCGCGGTCGAGAGCCTGCGCATCTTTCAGGCGTACGGCACCACCGCCGAGGTCGCGGGCGGTCTTCACCAGCTCGCGCTGGTCTCCGAAGCGGAGGGGAGGCTGGAGCGGGCGGCGAGGCTGTTCGGAGCCGCCGACGCTCTGCGCGAGACGACCGGAACGTCGCTGCCGCCCAGCGAGGCCGTCGTCTACGCGCAGGCAGTCGAACGTGCGAGCGCGTCGCTCGGTGACGCTGGCTTCGACGCAGCCAGGGCGGCTGGGCGGGCCCTGTCCCTGGAGGACGCCGTCGCGCTCGCGGTCAAAGAGGACGAGACAGGGGTTTGACTCCGCCCGGCGAGGTTTCCGCTGAGGCCGACCAGTCTGATCGAGCCCCGTGGCGACGTCACCGGTACAGCGAGCGACCTGGCCGTCGGCGGCGCAATGCTCGCGGGTGCGGCGTTCCGGCGGGACTCATCGACGAGTGCCACCTGTTCCTCGCTTGGACGGCCGCATTTGGTACGGTCGCCGTCTGCGGTCCTGCCCCCCGCGTTCTGTGAGGGGATTCATCTTCGCCGAGTGGCGAGGAGCACGTGGCCCAATCAACCGAGGAGGGCACCATGGAACGGTTTCCTTGGCATTTGCGGATTCGGCACGCCGTCGTCTCGAGACCTGTCGTGAGCGCCGCCGTCACCGTCGTTGCGCTGGCGGTCGTGGCCGCGGCGGGTATGGCTGCGCCGGGCGGGGTCTCGGCCACGCCGAACGGCTGTCCGGTCGACAAGAGCACGAAGCCCGCTCCGATCGCTCAAGTCACACCGCCGGCGCGTCTGCAGATCGTCTCGTTCGACGTGCTGTCCGGACCGGTCAACGAGCAGACGGACACCTTCACGCTGAAGGTACGCGTCGGGAGCACCTGCAGCCGCAACGTCATCGGCGCGAGCGTCTACGTGACGGCGGTGCCCTACAACCAGTTCACCATCCCGGAGGAAGAGCTCAGCGGGAACGACGGCTTCGCGACGCTGGTCTTCCGCCGCGACGCAAACTTCCCCGCGAGCGACCTACAGCAGCAGCTCACTCTCTTCATCCGCGCGACAAAGCCGGGTGAGGACCCCCTCGCCGGCATCTCGACACGCCGGCTCGTCGCGGTCCCGTTCTCGAACTAACGCAGGTACGTGCGCACGGCCGCGCCGCGAGACGACTCGCGGCGCGGCCATAGCACCTCTGTTCAGGGCTGCAGGCGAGCGCCTTCTGCTTGAGCGCGTCGAACTCCGCCTGCGTGATGGCACCACTGTCGAGCAGCTGCTTGGCCTTCTCGATCTCGGCCGTCGCGCCACCACTGGCCGCCGCCGCACGCACCTGGTCGTCGAACTGGGCGCGCTGTGCGCGTGCTTGATCGAGGTTGCGCTCCGTCATCCCGGCGTTCTGCGTGATCAGGTAGATGAAGACGCCGAGGAACGGCAGGAGGATCACAAAGATCAGCCAACCCGTCTTGCCCAGGCCGGAAAGGTCGTGACGACGAAAAACGTCCGCGAACACCCGGAACAGCAGCATGAACCACATGATCCAGATGAAGAAGATGAACATCGTCCACAACACGTCGAGAAACGGATAACTCGCAGCGATCAAGAAGTCTCCCTTGGCTAACAGGATTGGAGGGGCGGGTTCCACGTGAAGCTGCCCCGGAAGCGCTGCGTCCGACCCTACAAGAGACGCCAGCACCTACGCCCGCTGACGGGCGATCGAGAGCGGACGGCTCGCGTGCTCAGGTAGCGTCGCAGCCGTGCGAATCGCCGGCGTCCGAATCAGCGCACCAGCTGCGCGTGTTCTCGTCGAGATCCTGCAAGGCGCCGGGTCGGACGACACGTCGAGCAAGATTGCGAACGCGATCGAACTGCAGGTGACCACGGAGGCGCCGCTGACGATCGCAGACCACGACGCGATCGTGAGCGCGCTCGGTGGCTACTGCCCTGCCAGCCTGGGCAGGCTCCGCCGCATCCTGCTCGAGGAGCAGCGACACCGGCGCCCTGGTCTCTAGGGCCGCCTGTCTCTACGGAAGATCGGCACATTCCCCTACTTTTCGGCGCTCCATCTCTATAGGGTCCCCGCCATGCTCGGCCTGGCCGCACAGACGAACTCGGCGAGGCGGCGAATCCAGTCGCTCGTGCAGCTGAACCTGGAGCTCGCGAAGGTCGAGGCAAAGCAGAAGGCGGCGGCGCTCGGCATCGCAGGCGGCCTCGGACTCCTCGCTGCGGTTCTCGCCGTCTACGGGATCGGCTTCGCCTTTGCGTCGGCGGCAGCAGGCATCAGTGAAGCCCTCCCCGTGTGGCTGGCTCTTCTCATCGTCGCGGCGGCAATCTTCCTCCTGGCAGCGATCGCCGGACTCCTGGCGAAGCGTTTCGCCCGCAAGGCTTCGACCAAGCTGAAGGCGATCGAGGAGGCGGAGCGCACCGCGCAGACGTTCCAGGGGCATGGCTGAGCAGCGCACCGTCGAGGAGATCCGCAGGGAGATCGAGGCCGAACGGCAAGGCCTCGTCGACGACGTCGCGGGCCTGCAGTCCCAGATCCGATCGCTCGCGCTGCTGGTGGCGGCCGCTCTCGCCATCATCGCGCTCGTGACGTGGCGCAAGGGCACGCGGAAGGGAATCGCGGCGCTCTGGACGCTCCTCCGGTAGCGCACCGGTAACTCCAGATCCGTCAGTGCGGCGTGATCAGAGGATGCGGCCCCGTCGGGCTCGGCGTGACGGCCACCGGGTGATCGAAGATGCGGCTCAGCCGTTGCGCAGTCAATGCGTTCCAGGGGATGTCGTCGCAGACCTTGCGGCCGTCGTGCATCAGCGCGACGCGGTCTGCGTAGGCGGCCGCGAGGTTGAGGTCGTGGACGACCACGCACACCGCGGCGCCCTCGTCGGCAGCTCGCCGGGCGGTGGCCATGACGTGGGCCTTGTGGCGGATGTCGAGAGATGCCGTCGGCTCGTCGAGCAGGAGGATGCCGACCTCCTGGGCGAGGACACGAGCCAGCGTGGCGAGCGACTGCTCGCCGCCGGACAGGGTGAGGAAGGAGCGCTCGGCCAGGTGTGGCACGTCCGCGCGGACGATCGCCTCGTCGACGATCTCGCCGTCCCGGGCGCTTGACTCGTGGGGATGCCGGCCCATGGCGGCGATCTGCCGGACGGTGAATGCGAACTGCATCTGGGTCTGCTGGGGCATCACCGCGCGGAGCCGTCCCTGCTCGGCCACGCTGAGCGCGGTCAGCGGCGCGTCACCGAACGTGATGTGGCCGCCGGTCGGAGCGAGGTCGCCGGCGACGAGGCGCAGCAGCGTCGACTTTCCGGCGCCGTTGGGGCCGGCGAGAGCGAGCAGCTCGCCCGGGCGCAGCTCGAGGTCGACGTTGTCGACGATCGCTCGGCCGCAGGCGTGCCAGCTGAGCGCGACGGCGCTGAGCGACGTCATCCCCAGCCACCGTGCGCTCGGCGGGTGCGCCAGATGAGCCAGAGGAAGAACGGCCCACCGAGCAGCGAGGTGACGACGCCGAGCGGCAGCTCGACGGGCGCGGTGGCGGTCCGTGCGATCAGGTCGGCGAGGACGAGCAGCGCGGCGCCGAGCACGAAGCTGGCGGGCAGGAGCACCCGGTGCGCAGGACCGACGGCGAGGCGAACGAGGTGTGGCACGACGAGCCCGACGAACGCGACGACACCGACGGCCGCAACGGCGGCGCTCGGTCGCGAGCGCCGCCGCGGCGATCACGAGCGTGCGTTCGCGCTCCGTGTCGACCCCGAGGTGGCGGGCCTCACGCTCGCCGAGCGCCAGCAGGTCGAGCGGCCGTGCTCGCGCGACGCACACGAGGGCACCGAGCGCGACGAACGGGAGCGTCCACGCGACGAGTGTCCACGTGGCGCCACCGAGGCTGCCCAGCGACCAGAAGACGATGTCGCGTAGCTGGTCGTCGTCCGCACGCGCGATGAGGAAGCCGACACCCGCCGCTGCGATGGCCGTCACGGCGACTCCGGTGAGGATCAGCGTCACGGTCTCGGTGCGGCCCTCGTAGCGGGCGAGCGCGTAGACGACGAGCGCGCTGATCATGCCGCCGGCGAAGGCGGCGATCTGCAGCCCACCGCGAAGCTCGGCCGAGAGACCGAAGATGATCGCTGCCACGGCGCCGAGTGCCGCGCCGCTCGAGACGCCGATGATGCCCGGGTCGGCGAGCGGGTTGCGGAACACGCCCTGCAGCGCCGCGCCGGAGACCGCCAACGCGCCGCCGACGAGCGCGCCGAGCAGCACGCGTGGCAGCCGGATCGCCCACAGGATCGCGTCCTGCTGCTGGTCGATCGCCGCATCACCGCCGAGCCCGAGATGGGCAAGGACGATCGGAGACCGTGTCCTGCGGCGGCGATCCGGACCGCGCCCACTCCGACACCGAGCAAGAGCGCCAGCACGAGCAGCGCCACGCTGCCGACGAGCAGCGCCGCCGGCCTGGCGATCGCTCCCGGCGCGACCGCGCCGCGACCCCGTCTCGGAGCCGCAGGCACGATCACGCCCGGAGCAGTGCTAGCGGACTTCCGGGTGGAGCCCACGGATCAGCAGACGCAGGGCCTTCCCGGTGCGCGGGCCGAGGCCGAGCAGCAGCAGGTCGTCGTAGTGGACGATGCGACGAGCCTTCCCGGCCGGCGTCTGGGCCACCCCGGGCATGCGCAGCAGCCCGTCGACGCCGCCCACGGACTGGAGGCCGGCCGACAGGAGCAGCAAGACGTCCGGGCGCGCCGCGACCAGTGACTCGGCGCTGAACGGCTTGAAGCCCTCGATGCCGGCCTCGACGCCGACGTCGTGGCCGCCGGCCGCCGCGATCATCGCGTCCGCGCCCGACTCCTTGCCACCGATCATCTGCACCTGGGTGCCGCGCAGGTAGAGGAACGCGACCCGAGGCTTACCGTCGGTGCTTGCGACCTCGCGCCGCGCGATCGTGATCTGCGACTCGACCTGCTTCGCCAAGCGCTCACCGCGCTTGGGCACGCCGAGCGCCTTCCCGAGCAGGCGCAGCTTGCGCGGCCCGGCGTTGATCCCCTTGAGCTCCGGGATGATGACCACCGTCACGCCGGCCGTCCGCAGCTGCTCGATCACGGCAGGCGGCCCCGCCGCGGGAGAGCCGACCACCACGGTGGGCCGCAGGGAGAGGATCCCCTCGGCGGACAGCGTGCGCTGGTAGCCGATCTTGGGCAGCTTCTCGACCGCCTTCGGCGGATAGGTCGCGCTGACGTCCACGCCCACCACGTTCTTCGTCAGGCCCAACGTGAACACCGTCTCGGCGAGATCGCCGTTCAGCGGCACGATGCGCGACACATCGCGCACGACCACCGTCTTGCCGTCCTTGTCGGTGACACGCGCCGGCAGCACGGGCGCGGCCTCGACCGCCGGCTTCTTCGGCTTTGCGGCCGACGCCACGCCGCCGGAAGCCGCCAACGCGACGACCAGTCCCAGCAGCGCCGCTGCGCACAGGCTCGCGCGAGATCGTCTCATCGCCCGCTCTCCGGGAGCAGGGCATGCCCCGTCAGGTGCAACGAGCGGACGGCGAGCCCATCGGCATCACCACGCACGACGACGCGCGACTGCGGCAGGAACACCCCGTCCGACGTCGACCGCGGCGTCCCGATAGGCCTCCGAGGCCGACAGCGCACCGGTCTCGACGTCCCAGTAGAAGACCGTGAACGGCGGTCGGCAGCGCGGTTCCGTCACCCATCTCGGCCCGCTCGTGCACGACGATCGTGAACCGCCTGTCACCCATCGTCCTCGTCACGGCGGCGAGCTCGTCCCCGGACACGCGGTACGACGAGGCGTACTCGTCCCCGAGCTCCACCAGGACACCGAGCGGATGGCCCGGCTCGTCGGCGACGCGCTTCGTGTGACGGCCGTCACCGCGCTCGTAGGCACTCGCCTGCCGATGACCGACGATCGACCGCAGCTCGCGCTCCACCCACGCGCGATCGTCGTCCGCGGCGTCCACCTCCAGCTCGATCTCGGGACCCGACCGCGCGACGACAGCCCCCTCGCCCGAACGCTCTCCGATCCGCCAGTCCAACGATGCGCGAAACCCGGCGAACGCCTCCGGGTACCGGTACGCACGCGCATGAGCACGGCGCACCAGCTCGTCCGCGAGCCCCTCCGCTTCCTCCACAGCCGACACGTGCCTCACCTCCAAAGTAAGGTTAACCTTACAAGCAAGGTAAGGCATACCACCCGGCGCTGGGTCGTGCAACTCCAGCCGTGCTCGACGGGTCGCTTTACTTTGTATATTCATGCAGTTATGCTGGCGTTCCACGGTGGACGGCAGCCGCGGATCACTTCGGCAAGAGGAGCGTTCGATGTCAGGTCTCGAAGAGGTCGTTGTCCCGGGCGAGGAGCAGTCGGGCACGGTGGCACAGCAGATTTCGACGGAAGAGCTGCGCAGGCGACTTCTCGACCCCGACCTGACGATCGTCGACGTGCGGCCGCTCCACGCGTACAACGGCTGGCGCCTGGACGGCGAGGCCCGGGGGGGTCACATCCCCGGAGCGGTCGCGTTCCCGAGCGCCTGGCTGTCGAGCGTCGACGACGCCGAGGTCGTCCGCCTGCTGCACACGAAGGAGATCGTCACCAGCCAGGAGGTCGTCCTCTACGGCGCGGCCGACGACGTGTCGGCCGTGCGGAGCCGGCTCACCGCGCTCGGCCACACGGGAGTTCGCTCCTACGACTGGAACGCGTGGTCGGCGGACGAGAGCCTGCCCGTGGAGCATCTCCCGAACTACGACCGGCTCGTCCACACCGGATGGCTCCGCCAGGTGCTCGACGGCGACCGCCCTGAGGCTGCGCCGGCCGGACGCTTCCTGCTCTTCCACGTCAACTTCGGCGTCCCCGAGGAGTACGAGGAGAATCACCTCCCCGGCGCCTTGTACCTCGACACGAACCAGCTCGAGAACCCCGTGGACTGGAACCGTCGCACGCCGGAGGAGCTCGACGCCGCCGTGCGCGGCCTCGGCATCACACACGACACGACGGTCATCCTCTACGGCCGCGACACCGAAGGGCGACGCAGACGAGAAGTGGCCCGGTCGTCGCGCCGGGCAGATCGCCGCCACGCGCGCGGCGATGATCCTCCGCTACTGCGGCGTCGACGACATCCGCCTGCTCGACGGGGGCTACGACGCATGGGTGCAGGCGGGCAACCCGCTCGAGACCACGCTGCGCGAGCCGACGCCGGTGCCGTCGTTCGGCGTCGCGATCCCGCTCCGCCCGGACGTGATCGTCGACATCGACGAGGCCAAGCAGATCCTCGCCGACCCCGACCACGCGGCGCTCGTCAGCGTCCGCACCTGGAACGAGCACATCGGCAAGGTCAGTGGCTACAACTACATCGGCCCGGCCGGCCGGATCGCCGGCGACGTGTGGGGCAACTGCGGCACCGACGCGTACCACATGCAGCACTACCGCAACGTGGACAACACGATGCGCGCCTACCCGGAGATCGCGGCCAACTGGGAGGAGACCGGCATCACGCCGGACAAGTGGGTCGCCTTCTACTGCGGCACCGGCTGGAGGGCGAGCGAGACCTGGTTCTACGCCTACCTGATGGGCTGGCAGCGCATCGCGGTCTACGACGGCGGCTGGTGGGAGTGGTGCCGGGACCCGGCCAGCAACCCGATCGAGGTCGGCGAGCCCGAGGACGAGCTGGCCGCGTAGGCTCGTCTCAGCGCCTGGCCAGCGCGGTGCGCGCGGCCAGCTGAAGCGTCCTGGCGGCCCTGGCCGAGATCGCGACCTTGACGCGCGGGGTCTGCAGTACGCGCGGGAGACCGACCGGCGAGGTCTTCGTCAGCCCCGCATAGATCACGATCGCGGCGAGATACGTCCCGGTCGTGCTGGGATGAAAGCCGTCGGCTCCGTAGAGCGGGAGCTTGCGGTTGCGACGCCACGCTTCGCGCCAGGCATCTCCCGCCGGTAGGAGCAGGGCACCTGAGGCTCGGGCGGCGTCGCGGTACGACTGGATCACCGCCGGCAGCGCGTATGACCGGTATCCCTCCGGCCAGACCGTGTACAGCGCGGGCGTCGCACCGTGAGCGCGTGCCTCGTCGGCCCAGGTCATGGCCCACGTGCGGAGGAGGCGTTGGCTCTCCGGGAGCGCCGACGGGCCCTGCTGCATGACGACCGCGTCCCAGCCACCGGCTGCGAGCAGCTCGCGGCCTTGATCCGCCCAGTGGTCCTCGAGGCTGTAGCCGCCTGGGGTGAAGGCTCCGTACTCGATCGCGACTCCACGTGCCCGACCCAGCGAGACGACCATCTCGGGAAGCTCGTTCGCCGCCGTGAGGCTGTTGCCGAGGAACAGGACACGCATCGTCCGGGTCGGCTCCGCCGCCGCAGCCAGACCGCAGGCCAGCGCAAGAACCGCAGCACCGACCAGGCGGCCGACAGTGCGGCACGTCTCCCGAGACCCCACCTCACGGCCCAAGTGAATCACTCATCGTGAGTCGCCCGTGCGTCGCCTGCGTACGGAGGGTGTTTGCGGCTGAAAGGGCAGGGAAGAAGGAGCCTCGACAGGTGGCTGCCCGCGTCGCATGACGTCCTCCCGTGACGAGCCATGGGCGTCGGAGTGGCAGAAGGGAACGTATGGCCCGCTTCGTGGTCGAATGCCAGTACCCGGAGGGCCCCCGCCGCGAGGTGTACGTCACGAGCGAGCCGACGCCTGCGCTCGCCGGGGCTCCTCTGCTCGACGGCGGCGAGATCTCGTTTCGCGGGCGACGCTGGAGGGTCACGTTGCTGAGCGGGAACGTCGACCGCTACGTGCTGACACCGGTCGTGGCGGGCGTCCGCTAGCCCGTGGTTTGAAGCGAGCGTCGCACGGGGAATCGTTCCCATCGTGACCAAGGACGTCGAGCATGGCTGAGAGCACCAAGGGCCTGGGGCTCACCCTGGGCGGCGCGCTCGTCATCGCAGGGATCCTGATCTGGATCCTCTGGAGCTTCTGGCTCGGCGTGATCGTCGCCGTCGTCGGTCTCGTCGCGTTCGGCGGATTCGCGCGCGGTCGCTGGTACTAGGGATTACTCGCCCAGCAGAAGCGAGTAGAGCGTCTTGTCGACGCGCCTGCCGTCGGGCTTCGGCAGCGAACGGATCACGCCTTCGCGGCTGAAGCCGGCGCGCTCGAGCACGCGCTCCGAGGCGCGATTGCCGACATTGACGTACGCCGCCACGCGCTGGACACCGAGCGCGAAGGCGTGCTCCGCGAGCAGACGTGCGACTCGGGTGGCGAATCCGCGGCCGCGCGCGTGCGGGAACAGCCAGTAGCCGAGCTCGACGATCCCCCGCTCCGCGTCGAGATGATGGAGCGCCGCTCCGCCGAGCACGTCACCACGCGGGGCCTCCGCCACGACGATCGGCAGCAGGCGGCCATCCGCCGCGAGCGCGGGCAGGTACGGCAGCGTGGCCAGGATCTCGTCGCGGTCGAGCTCGCGGCAGGTTGCCGGCCTCACGCAGCTCCGGATCGGCGAACGCGGGCGCGAGCTCGTCGATGTCGTCGGCGCTCGGCAGGCGCAGGACGATGTCGTCGTCTCGCAGCCCGTCGCCCGGCAGCGAGAGCTCGAGCGCCGGCTCGCGCAACCCGGGAACGCCGCGTGGCACTTCCGCGCGTTGCTCAGGTCGTCCGAGACGTCGTCGCTGCTCTGCGTTGTCGTACTCATGCGGCCTCCCTCGGTCACGAGCTTCGTGCCGTACAGGTTGGCGTGCGGCCGGTAGCTCCGGAAGGCGGCTCGCAGGTGTCTCGAGGTGCGGCTATCCGCACCCGCGACCTACTCACTGCGTCGGCGGTCGCCGGCACGCCCATCTCTTCCGCGCCTTCGTGCTCGGACCCCGGAGTGGCGACGCGGAGCAGCGCGGCGCCCAATGCTGCCGCCGTCGCGGCGAAGATCGCGCCGACGAGGAATGCGACCTGGTAGCCGCCGTTCAACGCCTCGAGCGAGCCCTCGCCCGCGGCGAGCAAGGTGTCCGTGCGGGCGGCGGCCAGGCTGGCAAGGACCGCGAGCCCGAGCGCGCCGCCCATCATGAACGCGGTGTTGACGACGCCCGAGGCGAGGCCGGCTTCGCTCTGCTCGACGTCGCTCATCGCCGCGAGCAGCAGCGGGTTGAACGCCATTCCGGCTCCGAGACCCAGCAGGATCATGCTCGGCAGGACGTCGACGACGAAGTTCCCGTCCACCGGCGCCCGGGCGAAGAGCAGGAGCCCGAGCGAGGCCAGCCCCAGCCCGACTCCCAGCGGCAGCCTGATGCCGTAGCGCGTGACGAGCTTCGCGGAGAGGCCGAGCGAGAAGGACCCCCATGATCAGGTTGCCCGGCAGGAAGGCCAGACCCGACCTGCAGCGGGCTGTAGCCGAGCACCAGCTGGAGGTAGAGGGCGGAGAGGAAGAACCAGGCGAACATGGCCGCGGCCCAGAGCACACCCACGACGTTCGACATCGTGATGTTCCTCAACCGGAAGAGGCCGAGCGGCACGAGCGGCGACCGGACTCGCGCCTCGATGACGAGGAAGAGGCCCAGCAGCGCCGCTGCGACCGCGAGGAGACCGAGTGTCTGCGCCGACGACCAGCCCTCCTCGTTGCCGTTCACGATCGCGTACACGGCCAGCATCAACGCGGCGGTCACGGTGACTGCACCCGCGACGTCCAGGCGACCCTCACCGGCCTGTCCACGCCCGGCCGGGAGCACCCTGAGCGACAGGAAGAAGACGGCGATGCCGATGGGGATGTTGACGAGGAAGATCCAGTGCCAGTCGAGGGCGTCCGTCAGGATTCCGCCGAGCAGCACGCCGATGCTGCCACCGCCTGCGGCGACGAAGCCGAACACGCCCATCGCCTTGGCCCGCTCGGCCGGCTCCGTGAACATCGTCACGATCAGCGAGAGCGCGACCGCCGACACCACGGCGCCGCCGAGACCCTGCACCGCGCGCGCAGTGACGAGCAGCCCCTGCGAGGTCGCCAGGCCGCAGGCGAGCGACGCCGCCGTGAAGAGCGCGATGCCGATCAGGAACATGCGGCGATGGCCGAAGATGTCCCCCAGCCGGCCACCGAGCAGGAGAAAGCCGCCGAACGTGAGCAGGTAGGCGTTCACCACCCACGCGAGCGAGGTCTCCGAGAAGCCGAGATCCTCTCTGATCGACGGGAGCGCGACGCCGACGATCGTCACGTCGAGGACGATCATCAGGTCTCCCAGGCACACGATCACCAGGGCCAGCCAGCGCGTGCGGCTGTCGACGCTCACCGTTGTTCCCCCCGGTCACCCATCACCCATCGCCTCCTCATCGCTGCAATGTCGCAACGATCGACGTTGTCAAACATTCAGACACCGCTGCGGCTGGAAACTCATCGCACCCGCCCTCGCGGCGAGTACGACAGAATCCGACCGGGATCGAGCGACCGCGAATGAGCCTACGCCAGCAGACACCGCGCGCCTGGAGCGACCTGTTCGCCCGGCGCGCCAGCGCGGGCAGCCTCGGCACCGAGATCGCGGCGATCATGGCCCTCGCCGGCCGCACCGACATCATCTCGTTCGCCGGCGGGTTCCCCGACCCCGAGGCACTCGACCGCGAGGCCTTGACGGCGGTGATGGCGGACATCGGCTCGTCGGGCGACCTCTCGCCGCTCCAGTACGCGCCCAACGACGGCCTGCCCGGGCTGCGCGACTTCCTCGCGGCGCGGATCGAGACGCAGGAAGGCGTGCCCGTCGGCGAGGGCGAGTTGCTGGTCACGAGCGGCGGGATCGAGGCGATGCAGCTGGCTGCGACGGTCTTCCTCGATGCCGGGGACACGGTGCTCGTCGAGGCGCCGACCTATCTCGGCGCGCCCATGAGCTTCGCCAGCTTCGAGGCCGAGGTGGCGACGGTGCCGCTCGACGACGACGGCCTCGACGTCGACGCTCTCGCCGGCCTGCTCGCGGGCGGCCTGCGCCCCAAGTTCCTCTACACCAACCCCGACCACCAGAACCCGGCCGGCGTGACGCTCGCGGCCGGCCGCCGCCAGCCGCTCGTGGACCTCGCGCTCGAGCACGGCTTCGCGATCGTGGAGGACGTCGCCTACCGAGAGTTCACCTTCGACGGCGCGCCCTTGCCGTCGCTGTGGTCGCTGGCCCCGCAGGCGGTCGTGCAGATCGGGACGTTCTCGAAGATCTTCTCGCCGGGCACACGGCTCGGCTGGGCGGTCGGGCCGGCCGAGGTGATCCAGCGACTCGCCTGGGCGAAGCAGTTCACCGATCAGTGCGCGAGCGGCCTTTCGCAACGGATCGTCGAGGAGTACGGCCGCAGAGGGCACCTCGACCTGCAGGTGGCCCGCGCGACGTCTCTCTACCGCGAGCGCTGCCGGCGCATGCTGGAGTGCCTGGACGCGGAGATGCCGGCCGGCACCCGCTGGACGAAGCCGCTCGGCGGCTTCTTCACGTGGCTCTCCGTGCCCGGAAGGCTCCGATGCCCTCGACGTCGCCGCGCGATGCGCAGAGGCCGGCGTGGCGGTCGTGCCGGGCGGCCCGTTCTTCCCCGACGACCGCGGTCGCGCGTACATCCGGATCTGCTTCAGCCGAGCGGGCACCGACGACATCGAGGCGGGTGTGCGCATCCTCGGGAGCGTCCTCCGCGGGCTCTAGCGCCGATGCCCAGGACGTATCGCACGGTGACCGCCGACGAGGCGCGGCGCATCGCCGTGAGGGCGCAGCTGCTCGACGGCTCCGCGCGCGGCGTGCTGGAGACCGTGCGACACCTCGGCTTTCTCCAGCTCGACCCGATCGCCACCGTCGCGACGCCGCAGCACCTCGTCCTGTGGAGCAGGCTCGGCTCGTTCGACACCTCGGAGCTCGACCGGCTGCTGTGGGTCGAGCGGACGCCTGTTCGAGTGGAACGCGTACGTCTACCCGATCGAGACGCTGCCGCTGATCCGGGCGCGCATGCGGCACGCTCCGCCGGGCGACGAGGTACGCGTGGCAGCGCTACCACCAGGAGTTCCTGCGGCAGAACCCGCGCTTTCGCCGCTACGTGCTGCGGGAGCTCGAGCAGCGAGGGCCGCTCCTCGCCCGCGAGCTCGAGGACCGCTCGGTGCAGGGTCGGCGCGAGCATCGCTGGTACGGCGGGCGGCACGTGACCGACATGCTGACCATCCTCCACGTCCGCGGCCACGTCGCGATCGTGGGGCGCCGCAACGGGCAGCGGCTCTGGGACCTGGCCGAGCGCTGGTATCCCGACACCGACGTCGTGCCGCTGCGCGAGGCGGAGCGCGCGCTCGCCGAACAGCGCTTTCGCGCGCTGGGTGTCCGGCTCGAGAAAGGCGAGTGGCAGGCGCACCCCGAGGCGGGCGACGGCGACGTCCCCGACCGCGCCACGCTCCTGTCGCCGTTCGACCGGCTCATCCACGACCGCGACCGCGCAGAGGCGCTGTTCGGCTTCCACTACCGGCTCGAGATGTACGTCCCGGTCGCAAAGCGTGAGTACGGCTACTACGTCCTCCCGCTCCTCGTCGGCGATCGGCTGGTCGGCCGCGCCGAGCCGCGCTTCGATCGCAAGACGCGAGCCCTCGAGCTGCTCGGCGCCTGGGGCGACACGTCACGGCTCGACGAGGCGCTGGCCGGCCTCGCCACGTTCCTCGGCGCGACCCGCTGACGCGCAGGCCGGCGCCGGGCAGCTCTTACTCAGCCCTTACGCGTTGCTCATCCGCCGCCAATGCGGATCGTCTTGGATGGGCGCATGGCTCTCCAGATCGCACTGATGACCGCGCTCGCGTGCTTGCTCGCGAGCCCGCTGCTGGCGACCGCGTTCGCCGACCGCTCGTAGCGCGGAGTCTCCCGCCGCTCAGATCTCGAGGCGCTGGTCCTCGAGGTCGAGGTCGCGCTCGATGCGGTGCATCACCTCGTTGTCGATGTGGCCGCTGCGGCGCAGCTCGACGACAGCCCGGCGCTCGGCGTCCAGCAGCTCGCGTCGGAGGCGCTGGTAGTCGGCCGACTGGTCGTCGAGGCTCGTGTCCTCGGTGCCGTCGAGCCGCGAGCGAAAGCGGTCGCGCCTGAACCCGTAGAGGCCGCGTAGCCGGGCGGCGGTCTCGGGGCGGGCCCACTCCTCGTCCTCCAGCTCGTCGAGGCGCGCGAGCGCCGCCTTGGCGGCATACAGGCGTGCCTTCGCCTCCTCGCGCGCCGCGCCGTCGTCCTCTTCGAGGCGGAGCACGCGGATCACGTACGGCAGCGTGAGCCCCTGGAAGACGAGCGTGACGAGGATCACCGTGAAGGTGAGGAAGATGATCAGGTCGCGCCCCGGGAACGGCGCCCCGTCGTCGGTGAGCTCCGGGATGGCGAGGGCGGCCGCGAGGGAGACGGCGCCGCGCATGCCCATCCAGCGAGATCGCGGCGGGGTACTGCCAGGGGTCTCCACGACCACGCAGCGCCTGGGGAACGTACCCGGTCGCGAAGACCCACACGAAGCGCGCCACGATCACCGCGACGCACGTCGCCGTCGCGTAGCCGAGGAGCGTCAGGGCCGAGGTGTCCTCGAGCCGGTCGAGGATGATCGGCAGCTGCAGGCCGATGAGGACGAAGAGCAGCGCGTTGAGGAGGAAGACGAGGATCTCGAACACGGCCAACCCCTGCAGCCGCTGCTGTGGTGAGCTCAGCTCCGGTGCGTGCCAGCCGACGTAGACGCCGACGGTGACCGCGGCGAGCACGCCCGACACGTCGAGCATCTCGGCCGGCAGATAGGCGAAGTAGCCGGTCATGAGCGCGATCGTGATCTCGACCGGCGGATCGTCGAGCCGACGGCGCACGAAGCGGACGACATAGCCGACGCCCAGGCCCACTGCGATGCCGCCCGCTGCGCTCGCGACGAAGCGCAGCCCGGCGTGCGAGAGCGAGAAGCCGCCGGTCACGACCGCGATCACCGCGACGCGATAGGCAACGAGCGCCGTGCCGTCGTTGATCAGGCTCTCGCCCTCGACGATGGAGACGATCCTCCGCGGCACGCCCACCCTGCGCGCGATCGACGTGGCCGCGAGGGGATCGGTCGGCGAGACGATCGCCCCGAGCACGAACGCGGCTGCCCACGGCAGCCCGACGAGGGTGTGCGCGACGACGCCGACGATCAGCGTCGTCGCGAGGACGAGACCGGTCGCCAGCAGGGTGATCTGCTTGACGTTCGACCGCACCTCACGCAGAGAGGTGAAGAACGCGGCCGCGTAGAGGAGCGGAGGCAGGACGACCACGAGCACCAGCTCGGGTGGCAGGACCAGGTCCGGCATCCCCGGCACGAAGCCGATCGCGAGCCCACCCAGCACGAGCAGGATCGGGTACGGGATACGGAGCAGCGGCGCGGCCGCGAGCAGCGCGACAACCGCCACGAGCAGGCCGAGCAGGACGAACGCGTCGTGGTGACTCAGACCCATCGACGTACCGTTACCCCAGCGCGAGAGGAGATCGCCGAGCTCCGGTGCGCTCGGGCACCAGGACGACGCGAGGTCGTCGCGATCCCACGCGGCGGCACCGGCCTGGTACGCGCTCTCCAGGAAGGCGAGCAGCGTCGCTCTGGGATCGACGGCCGTGCGCACCGCTTCATAGGGCAGCCGCGCGAGCGAGCCGCCACCCTGGTCCGCCCAGAACGCCTCGTCCGGGCGCAACGGCCGCTCGCGGAGGCCGGCGGGCTCCGGCGCCGCGTACGCGTAGTACGTCGGCTCGCGCACGTTCTGGTCGCCCGCCCAGAAGCCGAACGACACGAGCTCGTGCGAGTAGGCCTCGCGCGTGACCGGATCCGCATCCGAGCAGCACCGGCGCGCGCGCCCCGCCGAAGCGCGTCACGGCGAGGTCGAGCGAGTGCCAGAACAGGTGCACCGGGCTCGTCTTCCCGCAGTACCAGCCCGAGAACTCCTCGAACACCTCGTCCGTCCAGTCGAGGATGCGCCAGAACCGCTCGACGGCATCGCGGTCGTAGGCTGCGTGCTCTCGATCGTCCGGGAAGGGCGTCGTCATGGGCACGCCGAACGGCGACTCGCGGATCTCGACGTCGATCCCGAGCCGCCCGAGAGCCGCGTGCAGCTGCGCGTCGAACTCCGCCACCGAGAGCCCGTCGGCGAGCTCGAACGACTCGACCGCGCCGCCGTTCGTGGCGATCAGCAGGCGATGCTCGATGAAGTCGAAGTCGATCTCGAAGCTGACACCGCCGCTGATGCATCCGGCGGGTCGTCAGCCCGCGTGCGTCGACGTAGAGGGTGGCGTGCCACCAGTGGTTTCGCGGAGCCGTCGAGGCCATGCGCACCTTCCCCACGATCTGCACCCAGAGATGGAGCGTGTTCTTCGTCGCCTCCCACTCGGTCAACGGCAGCTGCGGGCAGCACGCGGGCGGCAGGTCCGCGGTCACGGTCGCTCCTTCCCCGCTCGCCCGGCGGCGACGACGAAGGCCACCTCGTCGACGTAGCACCAGCTCCACTCCTCACCCGGCTCGGCGGAGCGGGCGATCGGGTGGCCGGTCTCGCGCGCGTGCCGGCTCGCGTGCCGGTTCGGCGAGGAGTCGCAGCAGCCGATCTTCCCGCACGTCATGCACATGCGCAGGTGCACCCAGCGGCTGCCGATCCGGAGGCACTCCTCGCAGCCCGCGATCGACTCGGGCAGGGTGGTGACCCGAACCTGATCGAGATGGGTGCAGATGGGGGTTGTCCCTGTCGTCATGGCTGTCGCCTCCTCTGTGCCGAGTGTCGAGTGGCTTCATGCTGCTACCCGCGGAGCTTCGGCCGCCGGTTCGGGGGCGCCGACGAGCTGGCCGCCCGCGCACTTCTCCGCCTCGACGACACGCCGCGGGTTGGTGATCCCGAGCGCGCCCGCGATGCCGCCGGCGGCGACGAGCGCCGCGCAGATGGCGACCGCCTGGTGGAAGGCGCTCACCGACTCGCTGTTCGCGGCGAAGGTGTCGCCCGGGGAGCTGGCTCGCGACGGCCAGGCTGACGACGGTGACACCGATCAGGCCGGCGACACGCGCGATGGCGTTGTTGCTGGCCGATGCGATGCCGGCGTCGGTCTCGTCCGCGTCGGCCAGCACGGTGGCCGTGAGCGGCGCGACCGTCATCGCCAGGCCGAGGGAGAAGACGAGCATCGCCGGCAGGACGTCGCCGAGGTAGGAGGTCTCGATGCCCGTTCTGAGCAGGAGGAGGATGCCCGCGGCGGCGACGATCGGCCCGGCGCCCATGAACAGCCTCGGCCCGTGGCGGTCGGCGAGCGCGCCGAAGCGGCGCGAGAGGACGAACATGACCACCGTCACGGGCAGCGTCGCCAGCCCGCTCTCGAGTGCGCTGTAGCCGGCGACCTGCTGCAGGAAGATGACGAGGAAGAAGAAGAGGACCGCGAGGCCCGCGTAGACGGTCAGCGTCTCGAGGTTGCCGACGGCGAAGTTCCTGCGCCTGAACAGGTCGAGCTTCAGCATCGGCTCGGCGGTGCGCCGCTCGTAGACGAGGAAAGCCGCGAAGGAGATGAGGCCGCCGATCAGCGGCACGAAGATCACGGGGCTCGACCAGCCGTAGTGCGGCTGCTCGATCAGCGCGAACACGAACCCGCCCAGCCCGAGCGTGCACAGCGCCGCACCCAGGAAGTCGACCCGCCTCCCCATCACGCGTGCGGTGTGCGGCACCGCGGCGAGGATGAGCAGCAGCGTCACCGCGATCACGGGGACGTTGATCGCGAAGATCCAGCGCCACGACGCGTTGTCGACGATCACACCGCCGGCCAGCGGCCCGACGATCCCCGCGATCCCGCCCCAGGCGGTCCACGTGCCGATCGCCGGCCCGCGCGTGGCCACCGGGAAGGCGGTCACGATGATCGCGAGGGAGCTCGGCGTCAGCAGCGCGGCGGCCGCGCCCTGCAGCGCGCGGGCCGCGATCAGGGTCTCGATCGTCGGGGCGAGGGCACACGCGACCGAGAACACGCCGAACGCGCCGACGCCGATCGCGAACACGCGGCGCTCCCCGTAGATGTCACCCAGCGAGCCTCCGATCAGGATCAGCGAGCCGAGCGCCAGCAGGTACGCGTTCGACACCCACTGCTGCGCCGAGAGGCCGCCGCCCAGGTCCTCCTCGATCGCGGGCAGCGCGACGCTGACGATCGGTGGCGTCGAGCATCGCCACCGACGAGCCGAGGATCGCGGCGATGAGGGTCAGCCGTTGCGTGCGTGTCATCGCAGCGCCGTCGTCACGATGTCGCGATCGTACGTCCGGAGCTTCGGTGCACGGCGCGGTGGCCTGCTCGTGTCGCCGCGCTCAACCTCGCGCGGCCTCCGGCCGATGTCTGAGACGGCATGGGGATCGATACCCCCGAGCGGTGCCGCGCCGACGCGTGGCGAAGAGCGACGCGGGCGTCTGCTCGCCTCTGGCTCGCCGTGGTCGTGGTCGTCGCGGTGGGCGCCGCGGTCGTCGTCTCGCCGGCGCCGGCGAGCCGGCTCAGGCAACGATCGCTGGCACGCCTGGCTGGCGGACGAGAGCACGTGCCCGGGCGGCGGCAGCACGTCGGCTCCGCGCGGTGTGCAGGTGCGGGCGATGCTCTGCCTGGTCAACCACGCGCGCACCCGACAGGGGCTACGTCCGCTCACGCCGTCGCCGATCCTGAACGCGAGCGCCGCGGCGAAGGCGGCCGACATCGCCCGCTGCCACGACTTCAGCCACGACGCCTGCGGCGAGCGCGCCGGCCAGGCGGCCCGCGCGCTCGGCCACCGCGGCCCGTGGCAGGAGAACCTCTACGTCGGGAAGGGCAGCCTCGCGTCCCCACGCGCAGCCGTGCGCGCCTGGCTCGACTCACCCGCTCACCGCGCGACCCTGTTCCAGCCGGAGCTCCGCAGCACCGGCATCGCCCGGCTCGCCGACGCAACCGTGAGCCGCGACGGCTGGAGCGTGACCGACGGCGTGGTCTGGGTGCATCAGTTCGGCGCCTGAGCGTCGGCGTGGCCGCGACCCCGGTGCCTGCCTGAAGGCAGGCACCACGAGCGATGGAGTGCGCGCAGCGCCTGCCGAGAGGCACGCACCAGCAACGATGGAGCCCCGCGCAGTGCCTGCCTTCAGGCAGGCACTGCGTCCGGCAAGCACGCGCGAGGGGGCCGTGCGCGCCGCGGGCCTCGTCGAGCGCCTGGCGCGCGACCGGCACCCGTCACCGGCTGACGTCGGGTGCTGGGAGGGGATTGCGGGCGCCGTATTGCCCGCAACCCCTCCGGCCTGGCTCGACTAGTGCTTACGCGCGCTGCGGAGCTGGTCGCGCATCGCACCGCCGGGATTCACCGCCGTGTGCAGGTTGACGTAGTAGTCGCGCGGCTTGTCGAGGATCGCCTGTAGGAGCGCCGGGTCGACGCCCGCGACGACTGTCGTGACGTTCCCCTGGCCGTCGGCGTCCGTGAAGGTCGTCATACCCGAGTTGATCACCACGGGCCCGATGACGCCCCTCGCCGCCTTGTGCACGTGCAGGCCGTTGATCTCGACCGAGCCCGGGAACGAGTAGTTGACGTAGAAGATCACCTCGCCGGAGGTGATCGCCCCCGAGCTGTTGCGCTCGAGATCGAAGGTGAGGCTGCCCGTTCCGCTCGCCCTCAGCCCCTTGATCCTCGGCACTTCCTGGCTCGGTTTCAGGCTCAGCTTGAAGACCGGCGTTGCGGACTGCTTCGGCGACTTGCTCGGCGACTTGCCGGCCGCTGCGCCGATGAGCACGAGGCTCATTGCAGCCGCCACCGCAAGCGCCACTGTGACTAACCGGTACGTCTTCATGCGTGTCCTCCCTCGATAGGTCGTCCGCATGTCGGTTGGGTCGAACGCGACCCTAGCCACCGAGTTGTAAGGCCGGGGTAAATCGAGGCACATTTCCCCCGATCGAGTGGGACCCGCGGGCCTCGTCGAGCGGCCACGTGACCTTCTACGTCTCGGTGCCCGACCCGCAGGCGACGCTCGACAAGGCGGTCGAGCCTCGGCGGCAAGGTCGTGATGCCGGTGAGCGAGCTGCCGATGGTCACGCTGGCGCTCTTCACCGATCCCGAGGGCCACATGATCGGGATCGTCAAGGATCAGCCGCCGGCATAGCGGCGCGACGCGAGCCTTGGTGCCTGCCTTCAGGCAGGCACCGGGGTTCGTCGCACGAGCGCTCGAGGCTACGGCCGCGCCTCCCCGTCCCCGTCCACACCGAACTCGTACCCGCAGTTCGGGCAGGCGGTCAGCCCCTTGCGCACGTCGACGGCGCAACGAGGGCACTTCCGCTTCGGAGGTCGCGTAGCGAGCCAGACCACACCGAGGACGAGGGTGCCGCCGATCCAGACGACGCCGACGGCGAACAGCCCGATCCCGGAGCGCACGTCGCTCTGCAGCTCGCACGCCCCGCGCGCCGCCGATCCGGGCGCGTATTCGGCGCAGTCAAGGCTGCTCCCGACCCTGGTCGAGGCCCAGAGCAGCATCGCGCCGCTGAAGAGCAAGATCACCCAGCTGATCCACCGCCACCGCACACACGCATTGTCTCCATTCCTGCCGCAAACCCAATCCCCGGTGTGCGCGGCGCATCCTGGTGCCTGCCTGCAGGCGGGCACCGACCGCTGAGTTTCGGCGAGTGCGAGGGTCGGAAGGGACACGACCACTGGAGGATTCGATGGCGAAGCTCAGGTTCAACATCACGATGTCGCTCGACGGCTACGCGGCCGGCCCCGGCCAGGGCCTCGAGAACCCGCTCGGCGAGGGCGGGATGGCGCTGCACGACTGGGCGGTCGCGACGCGGGCCTGGCGCGACGGCCACGGCCACGACGACGGCGGCGAGACAGGGCTGGACGACGAGCACATCGCCAGGTGGAACGAGAACATCGGCGCCACGATCATGGGTCGGAACATGTTCGGCCCGATCCGCGGGCCGTGGGGCGACGAGGAGTGGAACGGCTGGTGGGGCGACGATCCGCCGTTCCACACGCCCGTGTTCGTCCTCACACACCACGCGCGGGAGCTGGTGGAGATGCAGGGCGGGACGACGTTCCACTTCGTCACCGAGGGCATCGAGGCGGCGCTCGAGCGCGCCTTCGAGGCGGCCGGCGGCCGCGACGTGACGCTCGGCGGCGGCGCGCAGACGGTCCAGCAGTACCTGCGCGCCGGCCTCGTCGACCAGTTCGAGATCCACGTCGCGCCGGTCCTGCTCGGCGGCGGCGAGCGGCTGTTCGAGAACCTCGACGGCGGCCCCGCAGGGTTCGAGTGCGTCGAGCTGGTCAGCTCGCCGGCGGTGGCGCACTACACGTACGTCCGCAAGGGCGGTGCGTAGGTCATCGCGGCCCGTACGATCGCCTCGTGGCTCTCGTCGAAGCTCGCCGTGGGATCGCCGCGCCCGTCGTCGCGCTGACGTTCGACGACGGGCCGGCACCGTGGACGGTGCCGATCGCCGAGCAGCTGGAGCGGTTTGGCAGCCGCGGAACGTTCTTCGTCCTCGGCGACGCCGTCTCGGCGCCCGGTGGCGCAGAGATCGTGCGGCGGGTCGCCGGCGCAGGTCACGACATCGGCACCCACACCGTCACTCATCTCGACCTCCAGACGCTGACGGACGACGAGATCCGAGACGAGACGACCCGCGCCGTCGAGATCGTCACGGAAGCGCTCGGCCGGCCGGCGCGCTACTGGCGCGCCCCGTTCCTGCGCTGCGACGAGCGTGTGCGTGCCGCCGTCGGCGACCTGGCGGGCGACGAGGTCTGGTACTCGCAGATGCCGGGCGACTGGAGCCTGTCGGCCGAGGAGACCGCGCGCCGGGTGCTCGACGAGCTCGAGCCGGGCGACATCGTCGTCCTCCACGACGGCCGCCCTGCGAGCGAGCCGCCGGACCTCTCGTGGCCGACGCGCGAGGCGACCGTCGAGGCGGTGGGCCTGATCCTCGCCGAGATGACGGCGCGCGGGCCTCCGGTCGGTCACGGTCTCGGAACTCGTCGCGGCGCAGTAGCCGAGCGCCGCAGAACGCGAGGCTCAGTCCTCCCCGCCCCCGTGCTCTGCCAGCCACGCCTTCGCGACGCGCTTCTGCGCGCGCGACAGCCAGGCGCCGGCCACGAGCTCGAACAGCTCGTCGCGGTCGATCCGCTCCAGGTCGGGTATGCGAACGAGCACGGCCGAGTAGCCGTTCCAGTGCGGCGTGGTGAAGAACACGCCGCGGTCGTCGGCGAGCATGACCTCCTTCTCCTCGAGGTCGCTGACCCAGAAGGCGAGCACGTCGGTGAGCCGCTCGCCGGTCTCGGGGTCGACCGCGTCGGGCCGTGGGCGGCGGTGGAAGCAGAACGTCTTGCCGTGCACCTGGTACGACGGCCGCCCCTCGTCGGACACCTCCTTCGTCGCCTGCGGCATCGCGAGAGCGAGCTCGTCCAGGTCGGCCATCGTCGTCATGCCCGCACTGTGCCACGGGCCGAGACATCAGCCTCATCCGTCGTGTCTGCGGCGCCGACTTCTGCGCCCGATCGACGTCTCAAGGAAAGGCGCCGTCACACCGCGGCGCGCGGCAAACGAGGACGAAGGGGTCGATGGAAACGGTGAGGAAGCTCACGAACAGGCAGGTGGCCGTCCTGGCTGCGATCGAACGTATCGGCTGGCCGACGCTGGAGGAGCTTCGGCGTGAGCTTTCAGCACTCGCGGCGAGGGAGATCACCCTCGCCACCGATGCGCTCGTCGGTCGCAGCCTCGTGGCCGAGTCCGGGACGCCGGTGCGGTTCACCGCGGTGCCCCGCGACAGCCGAACCGGGCAGCTCGGCTCGGTCACTGCAGCCGAATAGACGATTCTGAGCGAAGGACAGGGGCCGGAGAGATCCGGCCCCTACGCGTTCGCAGACTCGACGCTCAGGCGTCTTCGTACTCGTCGTGCCGGCGCCACCAGGTGTACGGCTCGGTCTGCGGCCAGCCGTCCGGTGAGTCTTCCCAGGTCTCCTGCCGTCCGAGCGGCGTCAGGTCGAGGAAGCTCCAGACGCTGCCGAGCGGCTCGACGCCGCGCCGGTCGGTGAAGTAGGTGCGGTAGACGTCGTCGCCGTCGCGCAGGAAGACGCTCAGCCCGAACGTCTCGTACTCGGGCGTCGCGCTACGACTGCGTGCTGACGGAGAAGGGGTCGAGCTCTGCGACGTCCTGCTCGCGATCACAGCGTGGGGCGACCGCTGGACGCTGGGCGACGCAGGCCCGCCGTCCTATCCGCCACCACGCCTGCGGCGAGGTGACGCTCGCGGAGCTTCGTTGCGCGGCGACTGGCTAGCGGGTGATGCCGGTCTCGCCCGACCAAGCGTGGCTAACGTCGGGCATGCATCAGACGTCGTCGTGTCGGCGTCGCAGGCGCAGCAACGTCTCGAGCTCGCGCACCTTGAGGACGCGGCACGCACCCAGGTAGGCTGCCGCGCCGGCCGCCAGCCCGCCGCCGACCGCGACGATCTGGCCTCCGATTCCGTCACCGAGCGCCGCGTCGAGCACCCACCACGCACCGTACGCGGCGGCGCCCAGCGCCAGGGACGCACCCACGATGCGAAGCAGCGACAGTGCCAGCGGCCGACCCGCGAGACCATCCACCCGCCGACGCAGGAGCACGAAGAGCGCGGTCGCGCCCGCGAGGTTGGCGATCGACACGGACAGCGGGATGCCCCACACGCCGACGGGGTACAGCACGCTGTAGAGGACGATGTTGAGCGCCAGGTTGCCGCCGGCCACGGCGGTGGGGATCCAGCTGTTCTGCAGGCTGTAGAAGGCGCGGTTGAGGAGCAGCATCCAGCCGTTGAACACGAGCCCCGCAGCGAACGCGGCCAGTGCGCCGGCCACGACGGTGGTCTGCTCCGGGTCGAACGCGCCGCGCTGGTAGACGACACGCACGATCGGCTCTGCGAGCACGATCGAGACGATGCCCGCCGGGACGAGCAGAAATGCGATCTGTCGCAGCCCGACATCGAGCGTGCGGCCGAACCCGCTGCGGTCTTCGCGTGCTGCGAGTCGCGACAGGGCAGGGAACAGGACCGTGGTGACCGCGACGGCGAACATCCCCTGCGGGCAGCATGTAGAGGCGAAACGCCTTGTCGATCGCGGCCGGCGCCAACTCGGGATCGATCAGCCTGGACGCGAACAGGATCCCGATCACCGCGTTCACGTTGATCAGGCCGAGCGTCAGCGTGACCGGCAGCATGAGCACGAAGAAGCGCTTCACGGCCGGGTCGCGCCAGTCGAGCACCGGTCGGAGCCGTCCGTCGAGGCCGCGCAGCCAGGGCAGCGGCAGCAGGAACTGGAGCAACGTCGCGACGAGCACCGATCCGGCGTACACGTACAGCTCGGCGTCCTCGCCGTTCGCCGCGGGCACACCGAGCAGCAGGCCGGCGATGATGACGACGTTCCACAGCACGGGCGTGAGCGCCGGCACCGTGAACTGCTCGTACGAGTTGAGGATCGCCACGACGATCCCCGAGAGGCCGAGCAGCACGACGATCGGGAAGAGCACGCGGGAGAGGCCGACAGCGAGATCGAAGTCGCCGCCCGGGTCGCCGAACGGGCGCAGCAGCAACGGCGCGGCGAGCATGAAGATCGCGGTCAGCCCGCCGAGGCCGAGCAGCACCAGCCAGAAGATCGTGGATGCGACCCGCCAGGCACGCGCCCGATCTCCCTTGACCAGCAGCTCGCTGAAGACGGGGACGAATGCGCCGGAGAGGGCCGCATCCGCCACGAGGGCACGGACGAGGTTGGGAATCTGGAACGCGACCGTGAAGGCGTTGATCTTGCCCGTCACACCGAAGAAGTAGGCGCTCACCATCTCGCGGACGAGCCCGAGGATGCGCGACAGCGCGGTCGCCGCCGAGAAGATCGCCGTCGAGCGAGCCAGACGGCGCCGATGCGCAGGGGTGTGCTCCCCGTCGTCGCCGGGGAGCGTGGGCCCGGAAGCGCTCACGCGTGTGAGATTCGGCACAGAGTCGGCACTGACCTGCGACAGCTTCGCCGATAGCATCAATAGCGGGGCGGAGGAGTGGTGGCCCCCGGGTCGGCGGCGACGAGACGGGCCGGCGGGCTTTGCTACCATCGGCTGGCCCGCGTGACGCGGGCTTTCTCACGGTATGCCGAACATCAAGCAGCAGGAAAAGCGCGTCAAGATCGCCGCCCGCCAGCGGCTCGAGAACGTGCGCTACCGGTCGACGGTGAAGACGCTGACCAAGCGCCTGCAGGCTGTGGTCGAAGACGGCGACGCGGAGCAGATCGGCGAGGCGCACCGTGAGCTCGTGCGCACCATCGACCGCGCAGCTGCGCGTGGCGCGCTCCACCGCAACACCGCCGCGCGGCGGAAGTCTCAGGCCGCGCGGATCATCGCCGCCGGCCAGTAACCGGCCGACGCAGGCCTACCGCAGACGCCCTCGTCAGGTCGACGAGCACCCGCTGCAACTCGAGCTCCGGGGCCAGGCGGCTGCCACCCTTGATCGCATGATCGAGGCCGGCGAGCAGGACGAGCGCATCGTCGAGCTCGCGCTCGCTGTAGTTGCGACCGAACTGGAAGGCGCGCTCGGCCTGGAACTCGAACCGCACCCCCAGCTCCTTCATCACTTCCTTGGGCCGCGCACCGCGCTCCTCGGCACGCTTGGCGCGTCGTACCGTCGCCGCCTGGCGTGCGAGAGCCCCGGCGACGATCGGAACCGATGCGGACACCGGACGCCCTGACCGCTCGAGCATCGCCTCCGTTGCCTCGAGCAGACCCGTCAGGTCGCGGCGCCCCCAGGCATCGGTGACGCGAAACACGGGTGTGTCCGCGGTCGCCGCGACGAGCTCCTCCACCTCGCGCTCGCCAACCGGCTCACCGTCGGCCCAGGTCGCGATCTTCTCGATCTCGCGCGCCAGCGCGCTCACGTCGTCCCCGACGAGATGCAAGAGGGCGGCGCACGCGTCGGGCTCGGCGTGGACGCCCTTCTCCCGGAACCGATCGGCGACCCACTGCTGGAGACCGCGCTTGGCGATGTCGAAGACGAGCAAGCCCGTCGCGCCCCACCGCCTTGGCCAGCGGCGCATCCTTCTTCACCGCCCGACCGACGAGCGCGAGCACCGTCCCGGGCGAGGGAGACTCGAGGTACGCGACCACCGCCGCCACATCGGCGGCTTTCCAGCCGTTGCGCAGCTGACCCTCGGCGTTCGGCCTGCCGTCGACGTCGTCGACGACGATCAGCCTGCTGTCACCGAAGAGGCTCCCCGCGTTGCACAACGAGGCGATGTCGGCACCCGAGCTCTCGATCGCGGAGACGTGCTCGATCGCCTCGGAAGCGAAATGCGAACGCAGCCGTGCCACCGCCGTCTCGATCTTCGGGCTGTCGCTGCCACTGATCAGGTACGCCGGCTTCAGATCGACATCGGCCACGGCTGCACCCTAGCCACGCGCGGTGACGACTCGAAGCACGCGAGCCGTCCGTCTCGATCACGACGCGACCGTGCAGGTCCGTGCGATAGAGCTGCAATCCGGCAACGCCTCTCAGGGCGGCGAGCGTCTCCGCGCGGGGATGGTCGTAGTCGTTCCCCTCCCCGACCGAGATCACCGCGACCCGTGGCCTGAGCACGCGCAGCTGGCGTTCGAGCCCCGTGTCCTCGGAGCCGTGATGCGCGACCTTGAGCACCTCGACGGCACGCAGCGGGAGTGCGCCGGTGACATCGGACTCCGCGTCAGCGGTCAGCAGCACGTCCGTTTCGCCCCACGACGCGAGCAGCACGGTGGCATGGCGGTTCGGGTCGTCGCCGGGCGGGCCCGGATCGTCCGGCCAGAGCACCCGGAGCCGCAGGCGTCCCAGCCGGAAGGTGTCGCCGGCACGAATCACGACGACCGGTACCTGCCGGCGAACGGCGACGTCGAGGGCGGCGCTCTCGTCCGGGGAGTCGGACGGGATCGCCGGATGGAGCACCGTGCCGACGGACAGCCGGCGCAGCACGTCCGGCGCGCCACCGATGTGATCGCGTTGCGGATGCGTGAGCACGATCGCCGACAACGACCGGAGGCCCATGCCGGCCAGCTGGGTCGCGACGCGGGCCTCGGGCGGCCCCTGATCGACGAGCACCGAGGCGCGCGGCGTCTCCAGCAGCACGCCGTCGCCCTGCCCCACGTCGAGAAACGTGACGCGGAGACCAGCCGGTGGCTTCCAGGACGGGCGATCGGCCGTCGCCCACAACGCGGCGGCGAGCACACTGGCCGTGCCGGCAACGACGAGAGCGAACGAGGCACGCCGTCGAGCCGGAAGGCGCCACAGCGCCACGGCGAACGCGATCGCCGACCCGAGCGCCACGAGAGCCACGGGTGAGTGCGCCTGGGCATACGGAAGCGCCGCGAAGAGCCGCGCGCAGCCTGCGATCCAGGCGGCGCACCACCCGGCGAGCCAGGCGAGCGAGCCGGCTACCGCCGGCGAGACCGGCATCGCCGCCGCCGCCGCCAGCGAGAGCGTCAGCACGGCCGGCATGGCCGGCTCCGCGACGAGGTTCGCCGGGACGCTCCAGACCGCGATGGCGCCGAAATGGGCCCAGCCGATCGGAGCCGTCGCGATGCTGCAAGCACCGGACACCGCAACGCCGAGCGCCAGGCCGGGCGGGATCGGGTAGCCCTCGGCGAAGGCCCGTGCGCGGGGGACAACGACGAGGATCGCGGCGACAGCGGCGAACGACAGCTGAAACCCCGGCTCGAGCAGAGACGCCGGCTGCCAGGCGAGCAGGACGAGCGCGCCGAGCGCCAGCGCGTGCCAACGATCGTCGGCGCGTGAGGCGAGCCAGGCGAGCGAGCCGACGCACCCAGCGACGGCGGCACGGACGACAGACGGCTCCCAGCCGACGGCAAGCGCGTAGGCGAGGATGGCGGCGATCGCCGCAAGGTGGATGCCGACACGACCGATGCCGAGCAGCCACGCCCCCGCGCCGATCGCAACGGCCACGATGGCGACGTTCTGACCGGACACCGCCGTCATGTGCGCCAGACCGGAGGCGCGGAACGCCTGCCGGAGACCCGGTTCGAGCGCGGAGTCGTCTCCGAGCACGAAGCCGCGCAGCAGAGCGAGCCGCTCCCCTCGGGCGCCACGCTCGAGCGTTCGCTCCAGGTGCGCGCGCAGCCCGTCGGCGACGCCACCGATCCCGCCCCGCCGGCCGACGATCCGTACCTCGTCCGCGCGCAACACGACGTGGATCCCGCGCCGCGCCAGCCAGGCACGCTCGTCGAAGCCGGTCTCGGGCCCACGCGGAGCGACCAGCCGCGCGCGCACGATCTCCAGCACGGCGCCGCGCGGAGGCGCGCGCCCGCGGCGGATCTCGAGCAGAGCTCGCTCACGCACGACGAGGCCCGCAAAGCGACGCACGTCGACCGGCACGCGCACGGAGAACGGCGTGGAGCGCGGCGGCCCGACGACCGCCACGCGCGCGCTACCCGCCTCACCGATGCGCAGCGCCAGCGCACTCCGGTCGAGAGCGTCGGCTCGCAGCGAGCCCCACGCCAGACCGAGCAGCGCGAGAGACATCGCGCACGCGATCAGGCGTCGTCCACCCGCCGGATACACCAGCGCAACGACGAGCCCGCCTGCGGCGCCGGCCAGCGGGAGCAGCACGGGCAGGGAGACCCAGTTGCCTGCGGCGAGCCCGGCGCACACCGAGACCACGAGTGCAGTCGGCCACCGATGCAGGACGCGCTCGATCACGGGGTCACCAGGTCGCGCAGCTGCTCGATGCGCGCCGGCCCGATCCCGGGCACCTCGTCGAGGTCGTCCACGGATGCGAACGGCCCGTGTGCCTGACGCCAGTCGACGATCTTCTGCGCCGTCACCGGTCCGACGCCTGGAAGCTCGTCGAGCTGCTCGATCGTCGCCGAGGCGAGGCTCACCGGGCCTGCCGGGGCGGTCGGCCCGCCACTCGCCTCCACCGCACCACCGCCGGGCGGTCGCGCCGGAACGACGACCTGCATCCCGTCGGCCAACGGCGCCGCGAGGTTGACGAGCGACACGTCGGCACGCGCGTTGACGCCACCCGCGCGGCGGATGGCATCCGCGACACGCGACCCCTCGCGGAGCCGGTACAGCCCGGACCTGCGCACGGCGCCGACCACGTGGACGTACAGAGGCGGCGCCGAGGACGACGAAGCGCCGGCGTCGGCCGCCGCGACGAGAGGCGCCGCCTCGGCCGGGCCCTCGGCCGCCCCTGTGCGTGCGAGCCGCGTGCCGCCGAGAGCGAGCACCGCGAGCAGCGGGACGACGAGGAGTGCGATCTGGCGGCGAGTGACCGTGATCACGCACAGAGCGTCGCTGCCGAGTCGTCACGCAGGCGTGACGACTCCGTGCCGAATGTGTGCCGGGAGCGGCGCGGCCCGCGCCGGAGCGCGCGCTAGATGACGAGGTTGACGAGCTTGCCCGGCACGACGATCGTCTTGGCGGGCTCGCCGCCGTTCAGATGTGCGCGCACCCGCTCCGACGCCAGCGCCAGCCGAACGAGCTCGTCCTCGGGAGTGTCCGCCGGCACGCGCAGACGGTCGCGCAGCTTGCCGTTCACCTGCACGACGACCTCGACCGTGTCCTCGACGAGCAGGGCGGGGTCCGGCTTCGGCCACGGGTGTCGCCAGAGGCGCTCGTGCCCGAACGCCACCCACAGCTCCTCGGCGATGTGCGGCGCGTACGGCTGGATGAGCGACACGGCGGTCTCCGCCGCGAACCGCGCCGCCGGGTCGTCCGGAGCCGCCTGGATCTCGTTGACCAGCTCCATCACCGCGGAGATCGGCGTGTGGAACAGGAAGCGCCGGTCGATGTCGTCTGTCACCTTCGCGATCGTGCGGTGCGCCTTGCGCGCCAGTGGCGTGTCGACGGGCCCGTCGGTCGCAGGGCGCGTCGCCTGGTGGTGCGCCACGCGCCACAGCCGGTTGAGGAACCGCCAGATTCCCTCGATGCCCGCGTCCTGCCACAGCATGTCCTCGTCGGCCGGGCCCATGAACAGGGCATAGGTGCGCACCGTGTCGGCGCCGTAGCGGTCCGCGTACAGCAACGGCTCGACGACGTTGCCCTTCGACTTGGACATCTTCGCCCCGTGGTGGTGCAGCATCCCCTGGTTGAACAGCCGCGCCACCGGCTCACGGAAGCCGATCAGCCCGAGCTCGTTCATCACCTTCGCGAAGAAGCGGCAGTAGAGCAGGTGCAGCACCGCGTGCTCGACGCCGCCGATGTACTGGTCGATCGGCATCCAGTAGTCGGCCAGCTCACGCGAGAACGGCTCCTGGTCGTTGTGCGGATCGCAGTAGCGGATGAAGTACCACGACGAGTCGACGAAGGTGTCCATCGTGTCCGTCTCGCGGCGCGCCGGACCGTCGCACGACGGACATGTCGGTGGCGACCCACTCCTCGGCCGCCGCGAGCGGCGAGCGCCCCTTGGGCATGAAGTCCTCGACGTCGGGTAGCACCACCGGGAGCTGATCGTCCGGCACCGGCACCGCTCCGCACGTTTCGCAGTGGACGATCGGGATCGGGCAGCCCCAGTACCGCTGGCGTGACAGCAGCCAGTCGCGCAGGCGGTAACCGATCGTCTCCTCCCCCAGCCCCTGCTCCGCCAGCCAGGACGTGATCGCGCGCTTGCCCTCCGGCGCCGACAGGCCCGTGAACTGGCCGGAGTTGACGAGCACCTCGTGCTCCGTGTGCGCGACGTACGCGCCGGCGTCCTGCTCGGCGCGCGTCGGCGGGCGCCACGACCTGCCTGATCTCCAGCTCGTACTTCTCGGCGAACGTGTGGTCGCGCTCGTCGTGTGCCGGCACGGCCATGATCGCGCCGGTGCCGTACTCCATCAGCACGTAGTCGGCGACCCAGATCGGGATCACCTCGCCGTTGACCGGGTTGACCGCGTAGCGGCCGGTGAAGACGCCGTCCTTCTCCTTGGCCTCGCGCTCGACCGCCGTGCGCGCCGTCGCATGCCGCACGTAGTCGGCAACGGCAGTCTCGTGCTCCGTCCCCGCGGTGAGCGGGCCGACCAGCGGATGCTCCGGCGCCAGCACGAAGAAGGTCGCGCCGAACAGCGTGTCCGGGCGCGTGGTGAACACGGGCAGCTCCTCGCCCGTGCCGTCGACGCGGAAGACGACGCGCGCTCCGTGCGAGCGCCCGATCCAGTTGCGCTGCATCGTCAGGACGCGCTCGGGCCATTGCTCGAGCAGCTCCATCTCGTCGAGCAGCGCGTCGGCGTAGTCGGTGATCTTGAAGAACCACTGGGTCAGGCTCTTCGCCTCGACCTCGGTGCCGCATCGTTCGCAGTGCCCGTCGATCACCTGCTCGTTGGCCAGCACGGTCTGATCCTTCGGGCACCACTTGACCGGCGCCTCCTTGCGGTACGCGAGCCCCTTCTCGAAGAAGCGCAGGAAGAGCCACTGCGTCCAGCGGTAGTAGGACGGGTCGGCCGTGGAGAGCTCGCGCGACCAGTCCATCGCCCAGCCCATGCGACCCATCTGCGCGCGAATCGTGGCGATGTTCCGGTCGGTCACCTCACGCGGATGGCGCCGCTCGTTGATGGCGGCGTTCTCGGCGGGCAGGCCGAACGCGTCGTAGCCCATCGGGCGCAGCACCTCCAGGCCGCTGCGCCGGCGCAGGTGCACGAGCACGTCCCCGATCGTGTAGTTGAGCGTGTGACCCATGTGCAGCTCGCCCGAGGGGTAGGGGAGCATCTCGACGACGTAGGTCTTGCTCGCGTCGCGCACCGTGCCGGGCTCGGGGTTGGGCACGACGAACGCCTGCTCGTCCTCCCAGACGCGCTGCCACTTCGCCTCGATCGCGGCGGGGTCGTATGCGACTGTGTCGTTTCGCTCCATCGTTCTCTTCTTCGCCGAGGGGAACAAAAAAGCCTCTCGGTCGAGAGGCTCAGGGGGAGTCGTCACGGCGTCGCCGCGTCGCTCCCTGCGTCACGCGAGAAGCTGCTGCATGCCTTCTGATGGTAACAGGCAGAATCGCCGGATGCTCGATCTCTTCCCGGATTCGGCGCGCCTCGCGGAAGGGCAGCTGGAGCTCGGCGGCGTTGCGGCCTCGGAGCTCGTGGAGCGCTTCGGGACGCCGCTCGTCGTGTACTGCGAGGAGACCCTGCGTGCGCGTGCGCGCGGGCTGCGCGCGGCCATCGGTGCGGGCCGGATCGTCTACGGGACGAAGGCGTTCCCCAACGTGGCGCTGCTCCGCCTGCTCCGCGAGGAGGGAGTCGGAGCGGACGTCGCCTCGGAGGGTGAGCTCGCCGTTGCGCTCGCAGCCGGGCTCTCGGGGGCCGAGCTCGTGGTACACGGCAACAACAAGAGCCCGGCGTTTCTCGCTGCGGCTGCGCAGGCAGGAGCGCCGGTCGTGATCGACGCGCCCGACGAGGCGGAGCTGGCTGCGAGCGCCGGCGTCGGGAGCGTCCTCGTGCGGGTCACCCTGGGAGTCGACGCGGATACGCACGAGGCGATCCGCACCGGTCACCACGGCTCGAAGTTCGGTCTGCCTCCCGACCAGGCGCTGGCGCTGCTCGCCGACGCGCTCAGCCGAGGGCTCGACGCGCACGGCCTCCACGTACACGTCGGCTCACAGCTCGGGGACTTCGACGCGCAGGGCGAGACGATCGTCCGGCTCGCGTCGTTCGCTGCACGCTGCAGGCGCGAGCTCGACTGGACGGCGCGAGTCGCCGACCTCGGCGGAGGCTTCGGCATCCGCCACCACCCCGACGAGCACGTGACGGACGCGGCCGAGCTCGCAGACGCGGCCGCGGCCACCGCGCGAACCGCGTTCGCCGAGGCGGGCCTTCCCGAGCCCGAGATCTGGCTCGAGCCGGGTCGCTCGCTCGCGGGCCGCGCGGGCGTGACGCTCTATCGGGTCGGCGCGGTGAAGCGGCTGCCGGAGCGAACCTGGGTTGCGGTCGACGGCGGCATGTCCGACAACCCGCGACCGCAGCTGTACGACGCGCGGTACACGGCGATGTCGGCGCTCCGTGCCGAGGAGCCCGCCGCCGAGACGGTGAGCGTGGCCGGGATGCATTGCGAGTCCGGGGACGTGCTCATCGACGACGTCTCGCTCCCGTCTCCGAGACGGGGCGACGTGCTGGCCGTGCCGGCCACCGGCGCGTACACGCTCGCGATGGCGTCGAACTACAACGGCGTCGGGCGACCTGCGGCCGTCCTCGTGCGCGACGGCGAAGCGCGCCTCATCCGGCGGCGCGAGACCGTCGCCGACGTGCTCTCGCTCGAGACCGAGACGGGCTAGAGAACCTCGGCGAGGAAGCCGAGCACCAGAGCGTCGAACGCGGCCGGCTGCTCCAGGTTCGGGATGTGGGCTGCACCGGCGATGGTCGCACGGCGTGCCCCCGGGATCTCCGTCGTGAGCCGGTCGGCGAGAGCCTGCATGTCGTCGACATCCTCGTCGCCGACCAGCACGAGCGTCGGCGCTCGAATCTCACCCAGGCGCTGGGCGACATCGGGGGCGAGCAGCTCCTCGTCCAGCGTCTCCCAGTGTGGAGCCTGCACCTCGAGCGCGTGCCGTTGCATCTCGCCCACCGCGGCGCGGACCTGCGGATCGACATCCGCCGGCGAGCGACGCGGGCCGTCCACCCACATGCGCAGGTTCAGCTCCGTCGCGGTATCGAGGTCGCCACGCGCGACAGCCTCGTCCTCCGCCTTCCCGTACGCACGCACCGACTGCGACCAGTCGAGCCCCGGCAGGCCCGCTGCCACGAGCACGAGGGCGCCGACGAGCTCGGGTCGCGCCACGGCCAGCTCGAGCGCGACGCGACCGCCCATCGAGCCGCCGACGACGCCGGCGGAGGCGATCCCCAGCTCGTCGAGCAGCGCGGCCACATCGCTCGCGTAGCGCACCGGAACGTGGTCGATCGGCGAGCGACCGAAGCCTGCCAGGTCGCATCGAAGCAGCCGGTACCGGTCCGCGAAGGACACCCACTGCGGCGCCCACACGCGGCTGTCGGCGATCCCCTGATGCAGGAGCACGACCGGCGGGCCCGTGCCCTTCAGCTCGTGATGCATGCCCACGGCCGCACTGTACGCAGCGACACGCGACCGCCTCACCGCAGGATCTCGACGGTGTCTCCGTCCGCGACCTCGTGGTCGCGGCCGACCCGCTGCCCGTCGAACCGTGCCGACGGCCCCCACGTGTGCGCACCGCGGCATGCCGCGGCGAGCTCGTGATGGATCGTGTCGGCCACGTCGACGATGGTCGCCCCGGGATGCAGTGCCACCGGCTCGTCCTCGACCGCGCCAGCGTGTCGGAGGAAGACGCGGATCAGCCCGGTGAGGCCCCAGACCGCCTCCCGAAACGCGTCGAGGCTGGCTTCGTCGAGCACCGAGACGCCGAGCACCGGCAGGCCGGGGAACGCAGCCGCAAGCCGTTCGACGTCACCCGGCGTCGCGTCGTCGAGCTTCGTCGCAGCGAGCAGCGCGGGCTTCTCGATGCCGGCCACAGCGACCTCCGCCAGGACGGTGCGCAGCTCGACCGGATCGCCACCCGCGGCCTGGCAGAAGACGATCGCGTCCGCGTTGCGCAGCACACCGAGCAGCGCCTTCCCTCCCCCACGCCCGTCGGCCGCCCCCTCGATCAGACCCGGGATCTCGACGAGCTGCACGAGCACGCCGCGGATGCGCGTCAGTGCCGGGACCGGCCGTAGCGTGGTGAAGGCGTAGTCGCCCGTCTTGATCTGGATCTCGGACAGCGCCTGCAGGAGAGACGACTTGCCTGCGTTCGGTGCGCCGACCAACGCCACCTGTGCAGCTCCCTCGCGGCGCACGGCGAGCGAGTCGCGGTGCACGACCTTGGCACGCATGCGGGTGCGGTCGAGCTCGCCCTGCAGCCACTTGCGCAGGTCGGCGTAGGGGCCGTTCCGGTAGTCGGGCAGCTCCGCGAGCAGCCCGTTGATCACCCGCACCCGCTCGGCTCCGTCCGTTCCCTGTAGTCGCCTCTTCGCCACCTGGGCGAACGTGCGATGCGGCATCGGCATCGCTCTCTCCTTCCATCTCGTGCAGGCGCACGCAGCAGCCCGGCGCTCGGGTTGCGTCGTGTCCCGCCGCTTCCTCCGACGCGGTGTCAGGAAGCGGCGGTCAGCCGTTCTTGTTCGAGATGAGAGAGCGCCAGGACGCCTCCGCGCCCGGGCGGTCGATGCCGTTCATGGCCGCGAGGCTAGCATCCGGCGATGGCGGAGGCCTGGGAGCAGCTCGGCTCGGAGCTCGTCTTCGACGACCCGGGCTTTCGTCTGCGCAGGGATGTCGTACGCCTGCCGAGTGGACGCGTGGTCGACGACTTCTTCGTCGGTGCGCTCGAGGACTATGCGCTCGTCGTCGCCCTCACGGAGGCGGGCGAGGTCGTGCTGCAGCGCCAGTGGAGGCAGGGAGTTGGGCGCTTCACGCTCGAGCTCCCCGGCGGCAGGCTCGATCCCGGCGAGACGGCTGTCGAAGCCGCGGCCCGGGAGCTCCGCGAGGAGACCGGCTACGAGGCGCATGCGCTCGAGCATCTCGCCTCACTCGACGTCGACGCCTCCAAGGCGGCCAACCAGGGCCACATCTTCCTCGGTCGCCGTGCCGAGCGGCTGCACGAGCCTGAGGCGCACGAGATGGAGACGCCGGACGTCGTCCTCGTCACTTTCGCCGAGACGCTCGACCTCGTCGCCGCGGGCGAGATCTGCGGCGCCGCGTCCGTTGCCGGCCTGCTGGTCGCGAGCCGGCGGCTCGGGTGACAGGGGTGGGCGTGATCACCCTGCGGCCGCTCACCGACGGCAATCGCGAGGCGGTGCTGGCGCTCCGCGTCATGCCCGGGCAGGAGCAGTTCGTCAGCGGCGTCGCCGAGTCGTTGCTCGAGGCGGAGGAGGAGCCCGGCGGCAGGGCGCTGCAATGGGCGGTCTACGCGGACGAGACGCCGGTCGGGTTCGTGATGATCAGCGACGACGTCGACGGCTCCGACTACATCCCGCACTACCTCTGGAAGCTGCTCATCGACGAGCGGTACCAGCGGCGGGGGTACGGCACGGCGACGCTCGACCTGATCGCCGGCTACTTCCGCGATCGGCCCGGAGTGGACGTCATGTGGACGAGCGCCGGCCAGGGCGAAGGCAGCCCCATCCCGTTCTACGAGCGGTACGGGTTCGAGCGCACGGGCGAGATCGTCTTCGACGACGAGGTCCTGCTGCGGCTGGATCTGCGCTAGGCCGATTCCCGGGCATGTCGAGAGCTCATCATCTGCCAGGACCGGCCCGCGCACGCGCGATGACATCAGACCCGCAGACACCGAGACCGCCGAGCCGAACCGACGCAGCCGCCGATGCCGTCATCGACCAGATCGTTGCCTGCGTCCGGGACCTGCTCGGCTCGGACCTCGTGGGCGCCTACCTGTTCGGCTCCGCGGTCTTCGGCGGGCTGCGTCCCAGGAGCGACATCGACGTCCTCGCGGTCGCCGGTCGGCCGACCACGCGTGACGAGAAGAGGCAGTTGGTCGATCGGCTGCTGCACATCTCCATGCGACCGCGACCCGTCGAGCTGACCATCGTCGTGCAGGACGAGGTGCAACCGTGGCGGTATCCGCCGCGGATGGACTTCCAGTACGGCGACTGGTGGCGGAGCGAGTTCGAGCGAGGGAACCTCGAGCCGTGGCCGAGCCCGACGAATCCCGACCTCGCGTCGCTCATCACGATGGCCCTCCTCGCCGACCGGTCCTTGTGCGGGCCGCCGCCCACCCAGGTGCTCGACGCGGTCCCGCGCGCAGACTTCGAGCGTGCGATCACGCACGGTGTCGCGCCCCTGCTGCAGGACGTGGACACGGACACACGCAATGTCATCCTCACGCTGGCACGCATCTGGTGCAGCCTCGCCACCGGGGTCATCCTGTCGAAGGACGCCGCTGCCGACTGGGCGCTTCCTCGCCTGCCCGACACGCATCGCGAAGTCCTGGAACATGCTCGCGCGATCTACGTCGGCGACCGTGAGGAGGACTGGGACGACATCCGCGGCCTGATCCGCCCTCACGTCGACCACGTCGTCGCCGAGATCGCGCGCTGCACGCCGGTCTCGCCGGGCTAGCTCGGCCGTTACGCTCGTGCCATGGCCGGCTGGGCGACCCAGACGATCACTGCGATTCCGAAGGTCACGCCCGATGACGCCGACGACCCCGACTGGCATCCGATCCAGCACTTCTTCGGGATCACGACATTCGGTGCCAACCTCTTCGTGGCGACACAGGGGAGCGAGACACTCGTCGAGGAGCACGACGAGGCATCGAGTGGGCAACAGGAGCTGTACCTGGTGCTCGAGGGCGAGGCCGACTTCGAGCTGTCCGGCGAACGGGTTCGCGCGACGAAGGGGACGGTCGTTGCCGTCACCGACCCCTTGGTGAGCAGACGGGCGGTCGCCCGCACACCGGGCACGATGCTGCTTGCCATCGGCGCAGGCGAGGGCCCATTCGCGACGACGTGGCGGAAGTCACACTTCGCGGACGTCGCTCGCGCCGACGGCCTGTAGTGACCGAACGCTGGGCTCGCGCGGCCCCGGGTCAGCTAATGCATGCCGTGCCGGCGACGGAGCTCGTCCTCGACCGCGGACGGGTCGAGGTCGCGAGCAGCCAGGAGGACGTAGCTGTGGAACCACAGGTCGGCGACCTCCTCGATCAGGCGCTCGTCGGTCTCCGCGGTGCCTGCGAGTGCGGCCTCGAGACCCTCCTCGCCCACCTTGCGTGACGCAGCGGCCGGTCCCGCGTCGAGCAGCGTGACGACGTACGAGCCCTCGGGACGCTCCGCCTGCCGCTCCTTGATCACGCGCCACAGCCACGGCGCGAAGCAGGACTCGGCGCCCGTGTGGCAGACGGGACCGGCCGGCCGCACGCGGTAGAGCAGCGCATCGCCGTCGCAGTCGTCACGGACCTCCTCGATCGCGAGCGTGTTGCCGGACGTCTCGCCCTTGCGCCAGTACTCCGAGCGCGAGCGGCTCCAGAACCACGCCTCGCCGCTCTCGCGCGTGCGGCGCAGCGCCTCGTCGTCCGCGTAGGCGAGCATCAGGACACGGCCGCTGCCGGCGTCCTGGACGATGACCGGCGTCAGCTCCGGACGTTCCATCCCAGCTCCCGGAGCTCGGCCTTGAGCTCGGGCAGACGCTCCGGCCGCTCGTGGACGATCGACGCGATCAGCGCCGCCTCTGCGCCCGCGGAGTACGCATCCGCCATGTGCGACGCGTCGCCTGCGCCTCCGGAGGCGATCACCGGCACGTCGACCGTGCTCGCCACTGCCTCCGTCAGCCCGAGGTCGTAGCCGGCGCGGGTGCCGTCCGCGTCGATCGAGGTGAGCAGGATCTCGCCCGCACCGCGCTCGACGGCCTCGCTCGCCCATTCGACGGCGTCGCGTCCGCGCGGTGTCCGGCCGCCGTGCGTGACGACCTCGAACCCGTCGTCCGTCGCACGTGCGTCGATCGCGCACACGACCGCCTGCGAGCCGTACTCGTCGGCGAGCGACGTGAGGATGGTCGGGTCGTCGAATGCGGCGCGGTTGACTGCCACCTTGTCGGCCCCGGCTCGCAGCAGGCTTTGCGCGTCGGCCAGCGCAGTGATCCCGCCGCCGACGGTGAACGGGATCGACAGCTCCTCGGCGGAGCGCTCCACGAGCGCGACGATCGGGCCCCGCCCCTCGACGGTGGCCGTGATGTCGAGGAACACGAGCTCGTCCGCGCCGAGCTCGGAGTAGCGGGTCGCGAGCTCGATCGGGTCGCCCATGTCGCGCAGATCGACGAAGTTGACGCCCTTCACGACCCGTCCGGCCGCGACGTCGAGGCAGGGGATCACGCGCTTCTTGACCATGCGAGGACGTTCTCCAGGAGGCGGGCGCCCGCCGCGCCGCTCCGCTCGGGATGGAACTGGACGCCGGCCACGGCGCCTGACCGCACCGCCGCGACGACCGTGCCGTCGTGGTCGACGGTCGCGATCGTCGCCGCCTGGTCCGCCGGCTCGGCGGCGAAGCTGTGTGCGAAGTAGACGTCGGCGCCGTCCAGGCCGTCCAGCAGCCCGTCGCTCCCGCGGACGGCAAGCGTGTTCCACCCCATGTGCGGGATCCGCCGGGCGCGAAGCCGCCGCACGGGGCCGGCGAGCAGCCCGAGCCCTCGACCGCCCTCGTCACTCTCCTCGAACAGAAGCTGCATCCCGACGCAGATCGCGAACGTCGGCCGGCCGGCGGCGGTGCGCGCGCGCACGGCGTCGTCGAGGCCGTTGGCGGCGAGGCCGCGCGCAGCACTCTCGACGTGCCCGACGCCGGCGATCACGGCCAGCGGTGCGCCGAGCACCACGTCCGGGTCGACACTGACCACCGGGTCGGCCCCGGCGCGCGTGAAAGCCGACGTCACCGAACGAAGGTTGCCCGCGCCGTAGTCGGCCAGCACGACGCACGTGGCCGTCACGCCTCTCCCTTCGTGGAGCGGATTCCCGCGTCTCCGGGCGCCACCGCTTCGCGAAGCGCCCGGCCGAGCGCCTTGAATGCCGCCTCGGCGACGTGATGGTCGTCGGCGCCCGACGACTGGACATGCACGGTGCACCCTGCCTCGATCGCGAACCGCTCCAGCGCGTGGGTGAGGAGCGACGGCGCAAGCGCGCCGACGCGATCTCCGTGAAAGCCGAGCTGGATCTCGGCGTGCGGTCGTCGCACGAGGTCGATGGCGGCAGACGCCTGAGCCTCGTCCATGGGAACCACCGCAGAGCCGTAGCGCGTGATGCCTTCTCTCCCGCCGAGCGCCTCGCGGAGGGCCACCCCGAGCGCTGCGAGCACGTCCTCGACGAGGTGGTGCTCGTCGACCTCGAGATCGCCGCCTGCGAGCAGCTCGAGGTCGGCGCCTGCATGAAACGCGAACAACGTCAGCAGGTGGTCGAGGAACCCGATCCCCGTCGCAACGCGCCCGCGGCCGGTGCCGTCGATGGCCAGCGTCAGTCGCAGCGCGGTCTCGGTCGTGGTGCGGATCACCGTCGCTTCACGGCCCTGTGGCGGCCCGGGCTCTGCGCCGAGCGCGCGCAGCAGCAGGTCGTTCTCGGTCGGCCGGCGGACGGTGGCTCGAATCCCCTCTGCGAAGGCCCGCACCACGATGCCCTGACGCTCGAGCTCGGCGGCGAGAGGCTCGCCGGAGCGGATCCAGACGAAGTTTCCGGCAACCGGCGGGGCATCGTGACCGGCGGCGACGAGAGCAAGACGCACGCGCTCGCGCTCGGCGATCGTCGGCTCGAGGTCGAGCAGCCGCGGCTCGGCCAGCGCGGCTGCCGCGATGCGCGCCGCCGGAGCGGAGACCGAGGCTGGTGCCCGACGCGCGTCGAGGAGCGCCGCCGTGTCGGGGTGAGCGAGCGCGTAGCCGACGCGAAGCGCGGCGAGCCCGAACGCTTTCGAGAGGGTGCGCAGGACGACGAGGTTCGGGAGCTCGTCGACCCACGGCGCCGCCGAGCGGGCACCGAACTCGACGTACGCCTCGTCGACGACGACGACCGAGCCCGGAGCGCGACGCGCGAGCTCGACGAGCTCCTCCGGCTCCACGACCTCGCCGGTCGGGTTGTTCGGATTGCAGCGCCAGTGGAGATCGGCGGGGGCGTCCGCGTCGACCACGCTGGCGGCGCGAAGGTCGGTGGCGATCCGGTACAGCGCGTAGGTGGGCGGCTGGAGCGATGCCGCTGAGCCGGGACCCAGGAACGTGTGCGCGAGCAGAAGGATCAGCTCGTCCGCGCCCGCACCGATGACGATGTTCTCGGGGGCGAGCCCGACGTATGCCGCCGCCGCACCGCGCAGGCCGCGCGTAGGCCCCTTCGGGATACTCGTTCAGCCGAGCCATGCTCTCGGCCAGCGGTACCTGCGGCACTCCCGGGAGCGGCGGCGTGTTCTGGTCGAACTTCAACACCGTCTCGGGCCGCAGCCCGTGCTTCGCGGCAACGTCGGCGACCGTCGGCGACCAGGCATACGGGCCGAAGCCCGCTCCGACGGGTTGCGCCTTCGCGCGCACCGCCAGGGCGGCTGCCGCGCTCACGCTTCCGCCCCGAGCCTGCCGGCGGCTGCACCGTCCCCGCCAGCGCCCGACACCGACGCTGCGTGGAGCGGCAGTCCCTCGACGCGTGCCAGCGGACCGACGACGTCGGCTGCCCTTCGCGCGCCTTCGGGCGTGATCCGCACCACCTGCAGCGGCTTCAGGAATGTCTCGACGCCGAGCCCACCGGCGGAGCGCGCGAGACCTCCCGTCGGCAGGACGTGCGTGGCGCCGGCTGCATAGTCGCCGATCGCGGTGGAGCCCCCGACGAACACCGAGCCCGCGTTCCTGACCCTCCCCAGCAGACGCTCGGGATCGCGTACGTGGAGCTCCAGGTGCTCCGGGGCGTACGCCTCCGACCGCTCCAGCGCCTCGTCCAACGAGGCGACCAGCTCGACCCTGACGTTGTCCGCTCTGTTGTCATATTCGCCAACAAGGGTAGCGACGGCGTCGGACAGCGACGGGTCGTCCGTGAGCAGCAGTGCCTCGGAGTCCGGCCCGTGCTCCGCCTGTGCGAGCAGGTTTGCGGCGACACGGTCGGCAGACGCGGAGCCGTCCGCGATCACGACGATCTCGCTCGGCCCCGCCGGTAGATCGATCCGCACGCGGGTCGAGACGAGAATCTTTGCCGCTGTCACGTATGCGTTTCCGGGCCCGACGATCGCATCGACCGCCGGGATCGTCTCGGTGCCGTAGGCCAGTGCCGCCACCGCCTGCGCGCCACCCACGGCGTACACCTCGTCGATCCCCAGCTCCCGGGCCGCGACGAGAATTGCGTCGACCGGCCTCGGCGTCACGACGGCGATGCGCTGCACCCCGGCGACCTGCGCGGGCACCACGGTCATCACGAGTGACGACGGCAGCGGTACACGACCACTCGGCACGCACGCTCCCACCGACCCAACCGGCAGCCAACGCCTCTCGGTCACGATGCCCGGAGCCGCTTCGACGCTCGTCCACGGCGGGAGCTGTGCCTCGTTGAACCGGCGCACCGCGTCGATCATCAGCCGCAGGGCGTCGAGCACGTCCGCATCGACCCGAGCGGACGCGATCTGCTCGGCAGGAACGCGGAACGGCCCCGGACGAGGGCCGTCCCACCGCTCGGTCCATTCGCGCAGCGCCGCGTCACCGCGGTCGCGCACGTCGGCGACGATCGGAATGACGGCAGCGATCGCCTCGTCGAGCAGCGATGACCTCACGCCACGAGCCTCTCGACCGGGAGCACGAGGATGGAGCTCGCACCGGCTTCCTTGAGCGCGGGCAGCAGCTCCCAGATCGCGTCCGCATCGACCGCGGCATGCACGGCGATCTGTCCCTCCTCGGCGAGCGGGAGCACGGTCGGGGCGCCCATGCTCGGAAGCACGGCGCTGATCGCCGGCAGATCCTCCGAGCGAGCGTTCATCATCACGTAGCGCCTGCGGCGCGCAGCGACGACCCCGAGCAGCATCAGGTCGAGCCTCTCGACCAGCTCCCGCCGACGGTCGATCGACCCGGCGCCGCCGATCAGGACGGCCTGCGACGAGAGCAGGAGCCCGATGCGCCGCAGGCCGTTGGCGGTGATCGTCGACCCTGTGGAGACGAGATCGACGATCGCATCGGCCAGACCGAGCCGAGGCGCCGCCTCAACCGAGCCCGAGACCGGGACGAGCTCGACCTCGACCCCACGCTCCGCCAGCAGTCGCCGGGTGGACACGGGATAGGCCGTTGCCACTCTCGAGCCGTGCAGCGACTCGATCGCATCGTGTGGCGCGTCGTCGGGCACTGCCGCCTCGAGCGTGCACCGGCCGAAGCCGAGCTCGGCGATCGTGACGACGTCTGCCTCGGCTTCGACGACGAGGTTCGCCCCGGTGATACCGAGATCGACGACGCCGTCCTGGACGTATTCGGGGATGTCGCTCGGCCGCACGAGCAGCAGGTCGACCGGTGCGTTCGCGCAGGGCACGAGCAGCGAGCGCTCGGTGACCTCGAAGCTCAGCCCGGCGTCGGAGCAGAGCCGGAGCGCGGGCTCGCCCAGGCGGCCCTTCGACGGGACGGCGAGCGTCAGCCGTCCGTTCTCGCCGACACGCGTGAACGTCGCGGCGCTCATCGTCGAGGTGCCCGCTCGAGCGCGATGCGGTAGCCGCCGGCCCCATGCCTCACCCACTGGGCGACGCGAGTCACCGTGGCGGTCGAGGTCGGGACACGCTGCGCGATCTCGAGATACGGGACTCCCTCGTCGACGAGGCGCGCGATCTGCCAGCGGTGCGCGAGCGCCTCCAGCTCGGTCAGCGTGCAGAGATCGCGCAAGAACCGCTTCGCCTCATCGCGCGTGCTCATCGTCAGCAACGCGCCGACGAGGTCGTCCAGGCCGGCGACGGGCTCGACCGAGTGCTCGGGCGACGTCGCGCCGGCGTCCTGAGAGCGTGTGCGTGCCATCTCTACTCATCATGATAGCATGCTAGCGTGATAGCACGTCAATTCGAAGTGATCCCTGCAGTGGACGTGCTCGCAGGGCGTGCCGTGCGACTCCGCGGAGGACGGCGCGAGGAGATCACGCTGGAGGGCGGCGATCCGGTCGAGCTCGCGCGGAGATTCGCCGCGGACGGAGCCACACGCCTGCACGTCGTCGATCTCGACGGCGCGTTCTCCGGCTCGCCGTCGCGTGGCCTGCTGGAGCGTCTCGTCGCGGTCGGCCTGCCGGTGCAGGTGGGCGGCGGGTACCGCTCGGTCGTGGCGCATTGCCGCGGCACTCGACTCGGGGGCCGACCGGGTGATGATCGGAACCGGCGCCGTCTCCCCCACGTTTCTCCGCGACGCGACGGACCGCGCCGGCGAGCGCCTCGTCGTGGCGGTCGATGCTCGCGACGGCCGCGTCGCAGTCGACGGCTGGACGGACACCTCGAAGCTCGAGCCGGTCGAGCTTGCACGACGCTGCGCGGCGGCAGGAGTGACGCGACTCCTCGTGACGAGCACGACCCGGGACGGCTCGCTCACGGGTCCCGACGTCGGCTTGCTCGCCGATGTCGTGGCCGAAGGGCTCCCGGTGCTCGCGGCGGGCGGGATCGGCTCCATCGACGACCTCCTGGCTGCTCGGAGGCTCGGCTGCGAAGGAGCCGTGGTCGGCAGCGCCCTCCTCGCCGGCCGGTTCACGCTCTCGGAGGCGATCGAGGCGCTGGCCGCGCCGGACCCTCACCCGGCGACCGACCGAAGCACGGCGGCACGAAGGCGGCGCGAAGCCGGCACGGACACGTGACGTTTCGCAGAGCTAGCCTGACTCCAGGGGGCCTGCGTGCCCCCTACGGGGCGTGGGACGCGGGGCACGCGAGCACGCGAGATCGAGACGGCAAGCGCGAACTCGGGCGCGAGTACCCTCGCGACATGACCGCGACCTTCTGCGACGAGCGCGGCGCGGCAGGGTTCTCGTGGATCGTCGACGAGCCGGCGACGCGTACCTCGCACGCGCTCGCGCATGACGGGCAGGTGTGGCTCGTCGACCCGGTCGACTGGCCGCAGGCGATCGATCGCGCTCTGACGCTCGGCAAGGCGGCCGCGGTGGTGCAGCTCCTCGACCGCCACAATCGCGACTGCGCTGCGCTTGCCGCCCGGCTCGACGTCCCGCACCTGATCGCCCCGACCTCGCTGCCGGGATCCCAGCTCGAGGTCGTCGAGATCAAGCGCTCACGGCGCTGGCGGGAGATCGCGCTCTGGTGGCCCGATCAGCGGGTGCTCGTCGTCGCCGAGGCGGTCGGGACGAACGTGTTCTTCACCGGCGGACGCGGGGACGTCGGGGTGCACCTGCTGCTCCGCCTCACCCCGCCGCGGCGCCAGCTCGAGGGCTTCGAGCCCCGGCACCTGCTCGTCGGGCACGGCCGGGGGATCAGCGGCGCCGAGGCGGCCCCGGCGCTGCGCGAGGCGCTGCGGACGTCGCGCACCGGGCTCGTCCACGTGGTGCGGAAAGTGCCGGGGCTCGCGCTCGACGCGCGTCGCCGGCGCCACGGTTGAGACCCGGATCGACGCCCTCAACGGGAGAGGTCGAACGAGCGGCCGACCGCAAGCGCGTCGGTCACGACCCGTCTCGATGCCTTGTCCCCCACCATCACGTTCACCTGGAACGCCCTCCGTCCCATCGTGAGCTGGACGACGGCGCCGCGTCCTGCAAAGCATTCGAAGCTCGGTCGCGTCACCGACCGTAGCGCGGCGAGTGAGGTTCGGCCCGGCGTCGGCCTGCCTCCGCCCGAGGCCGCAGACTTCCAACCCACGACGACCACCACGGCTCCACGCGGTGGCACCCGGTAGGCGGCGATCTGACACGCCGACGGACGCGGCCCCACGCCGGCGGTTCCCACCACGAGCAGCGTCCGAGGGTCGATCACAGCGCCGTCGGCCGCGGCCTCGACACGCTGCCATCCGACCGGGACGACGAGACGCACACCGTTGTCCGAGACGATCCGGCCGCTCGGGCGCGCCGCGGAACCGAGACGAAGGCGAGCGCTACGACAAGCAGAGCAATGCGCGTCATGCAGGACCGACGGCCGGCGAGCCCACTCGGGTCCGGTCGAGCAGATCCGATCGCGCCGGCAGGACGGCGGGTCTATCCGCCCGGAGCCGCTGCCGCCAGCGCACCCGGTCGCACGAGCCGCGGCGGCGCCTGCAGCCCCGCCTCGCGCACCGGCGGGTTGACCGGCTCGGCAAGCGGCGCGGCGCCGAACGATGCGCGCACCTGCTCGGCGGGCGCGCACGCCGTACGTCGTCGTCCGCTGCCGCGGGACACGGCCCGCGGAGCGGATCAGCGCCTCCATCTGCTCCGGGGGCAGCTCCTGTCCCCACTCCGACCCGGCTGCGCGCGAGATCGACTCGTTCATCAGCGTGCCGCCGAGGTCGTTCACCCCGGCTGCGAGCGCCTGGCGCACGCCGCTCGGCCCGAGCTTCACCCAGGACGCCTGCACGTTCGTGATCCACGGATGCAGCGCGAGGCGCGCGACGGCGTGAACGAGCAGCGCCTCGCCGAACGTCGGCCCGCGCCGGGCACGCCCGCGACGTACATCGGCGCCTCCATGGGGACGAACGGCAGCGGCACGAACTCGGTGAACCCGCCGCTGAGCCGCTGCTGCTCACGCGCGCGGATCAGATGACGCGCCCAGCTGCGCGGCCGTTCCACGTGGCCGAACATGATCGTCACGTTCGAGCGCAGGCCGACCCGGTGCGCCGCGTCGTGCACCTCGAGCCACTGGTCGGTGGTCACCTTGTCGGGGCAGATGACGGCTCGCACCTCGTCGTCGAGGATCTCGGCGGCGGTGCCGGGCAGCGAGCCGAGCCCGAGATCGCGCAGGCGGGTCAGGTACTCCTGCAGCCCCAGCCCGAGCGTCGCGGCGCCCTGCCAGACCTCGAGCGCCGAGAACGCGTGCACGTGCATCTCCGGCACCGCGTCCTTGATCACCCGGACGACGTCCGCGTAGTAGTCGCCCGTGAACGCCGGGTGGATGCCGCCCTGGAGGCACACCTCGGTGGCGCCGCGCTCCCACGCCTCCTGCGCGCGCCGCGCGATCTCCTCGTTCGGGACGAGGTACGCCGGCCCTCGCAGGTTCGCCGCCAGCTTCCCCTTCGAGAACGCGCAGAAGCCGCAGCGGAAGTAGCAGACGTTCGTGTACTGGATGTTCCGCGTCACGACGTAGGTCACGTCGTCGCCGCACACCTCGCGGCGCAGAGCGTCGGCGGCGGCGAAGCACACGGGCCCGCTCCTCGCCGCGGGCTTCGAAGAGGCGCGTCAGCTCCTCCTCGCCCAACTCGTCCCCTTCGAGCTCGACCGGGAGGGCATCGCGACGCACGAGGAACGGCACGTCTCCCGGCTCGCCGGGCGCCCACGTGTCCTCGCGGGCATAGCCGAGCGCGTCGGCGGCGCGGCGGACGTGCGGCTGCACGGACGGATCGACCCAGCGGTCGAGCTCCGCAACGTGCTCCGGGTAGAGCGGCAGGCGCGCGACGAGCTCGAAGCCCTTCGCCTCTGTCCGCGCGCGCAACCGCTCCAGGTCGGGCCACGGCGCCTCGGGGTTGACGTGGTCGATCGTCACCGGCGAGACACCGCCCCAGTCGTCGATGCCCGCGTCGAGGAGCACGGGGAACTCGTCGTAGGCGAGGTTCGGCGGCGCCTGCACGTGCCAACGCGGTCCGAGCAGGATCCGCGCCGCGGCGATCGACCAGAGGTGCTCCTCGAGCGGCGCGTCCGGATGCGCCGCCATGCGCGTCCCCGGCTTGGCGCGGAAGTTCTGCACGATCACCTCGCCGATGTGGCCGTACTCCTCGCCGAGCGCCCTGAGGGCGAGCAGCGCATCGATCCGCTCCTCCCGCGTCTCGCCGATCCCGATCAGGATCCCGCTCGTGAACGGCACGCGGAGCTCGCCCGCGGCTCGGATCGTCTCCAGACGGCGCGCCGGGATCTTGTCCGGCGAGGCCCAGTGCGGCAGGCCCTTCCCGGACAGCCGGTCGGCGACGGTCTCGAGCATGATCCCCATCGACGCGGAGACCGGTCGCAGCGCCGCGATCTCCTCGCCGCTCATCACACCCGGGTTGAGGTGCGGCAGAAGCCCGGTCTCGTCGAGCACGAGCCTCGCGCAGCGCTCGAGGTACTCGAGCGTCGACGCGCAGCCGCGCGCCGCGAGCTCCTCGCGCGCCACCTTGTAACGCAGCTCCGGCTTGTCGCCGAGCGTGAACAGCGCCTCGGTGCAGCCGGCCGCCGCCCCTGCTCGTGCGATCGCGAGCACCTCGCTCTCGGCCAGGAACGCGCGCTCGCCGCGCCTCGGCGGCCGGGCGAACGTGCAGTACCCGCAGACGTCGCGGCAGAGCGTCGTCAGCGGGATGAAGACCTTCGGCGAGTAGGTGATGCGAGCCGGGTGGGGTCGCTCGCCACGGAGTCGCCGAGCCTCGGTCATGAGCTCGTCGAGCGGCGTGTGGAGAAGGTCGGAGACGAGGTCGCGCATGCGCGGAGAGGTCGGGTCGATTCGGTTCCGGCCCGGGCGGTCTCCTCGCTCCGGATAGCTCAGAGCATACGCAACGCGCTTCGGGTCGAGGCGGGCAAGGCCGGTGCCTGCCCGAAGCGCCACCTCGGGCGCGCGACACCCCACCCCGGTGTCAGCCTGAAGGCAGACACCTCAGGCGCGCAGACACCTCGGGCGTGCCCTGTACCCCCACTGGCCGCAGACCCGGTGTCTGCCTGAAGGCAGACACCCCCGGTGTGTCCCCGCCTACGGCGGGGACACGCTCTGCGCTAGCTCGCCCTTTGCGACCAGATGCCGCCGAACGAGCGCCAGCTGCCGCCGGCCCAGCGCTGGAGGAGCATCTGCTCGAGGGGGAAGTGGTCGGTGGCGCTCGTCCTGATCGCGATCCCGGGGAGCAGGAACGGGTTCTTCGGCAGGTTCATCGCCGACGCCGCCTTCACGAGGCCGGCCCGGGTGAGGTTCTTGCCGACCTTCTTCAGCAGCTCGATCGTCGTCCACGCGACCGCCATCCCGTACACGTGGTACACGTCGTTGGCGTTCGCACTCGACGCGTAGCGCTTCATGATCGTCCGGTACAGCTTCATCGTGGCGTCCTTCGCCCACTTCGGATCGGTCGGATCCTTGAGGAACACGATCGAGATCGACCCGTTGACGACCTTGTTCTGACCACCCTCGGAGGCGAGCGTCATGATGTTGGAGGCCGACGAGACGGCGTTGTTGATCGTCAGCTTCGGCTTCCAGCCGAGCTTGTTCGCGTACACGTAGCCCTGGATGGCGAACTTCGGCGTCGCAAAGAGCGCCAGCACGTCTGCGCCCGAGCTTTTCAGCTTCGCGATCTGCGAGCCGACGTCCGGCGACGTCACCTCGTACGGCTGTGCCGCGATCACCTTCACCTTCGACCGCGCCAGACCGCGCTTGAGCCCGAGCAGCAGGTCCTTGCCGTAGTCGTCGTTCTGGAACAGCACCGCCACCTTCGCACCCGGCCGCGTCCTGGCCAGATAGCGACCGTAGATGACACCCTCGGCCTGATAGCTCGGCTGGAAGCCGATCGTGCCCGGGTAGTCGGCGGCATCGCTCCCGAACGTCGTCGCGCCCGAGGCCACGAACAGCTGCGGCACGCCCTGCGCCTTCAGGTAGTCGCGCGTGGCCAGATTGTGCTCCGTGCCGAGCGCGTTGAAGATCGCGAACACCTTGTCCTGCTCGACGAGCTGCCGCGTCGCCTGCACCGTCTGCGCCGGGTTGTACCCGTCGTCGACGTACTTGTAGGTGATCTGGCGCCCGGCCGCCCCGCCCCGGCCGTTCTGATACTTGAAGTAGGCGTCGGCGCCGCGCGCGACGGACGCATACGCGGAGGCCGAGCCCGTCAGCGGCGACGTGCCACCGAGCAGCACCGATGTCGACGTCACTCCCGGGTCGTCGGCGGTTGCGGCAAGTCGCGGCCGCGGCTCCGAGCACCAGTGCGGCAGCCGCCAGCATCGGGGCGAGCACGAGCTTGCTTCTCATCGGTCTCAACGGCTCCTTGTCCAACGGGGGGTCAGTCCTTCGGACGATGGTAGCCACGGGTTGTTAAGGAGACCTGAGGCCCGCCCGGCGCGTGCGGGAGCCCACGCGCCCGATCAGCCCTGCCACCCCCGTCGGCAGCACGAACATGAGCAGGATCAGCACGCCGCCGAACACGACCGCCGGGGCACCGGGCGAGTTGGTGTCGAGATCACCGAGCACCGGCAGCCAGTCGGGGATCACGCTGTCGCCGTCCTGCGCCCAGAGCGGCATGAACTGGATGAACACCGCACCGGCGAGCAGCCCGACGAGCGAGCCGAGCCCGCCCACGACCACGCCGACCAGGAGGTAGATCGACAGCGCGATCGGGAAGGTGTCCGGATTGACGAACGTCGTCGCGATCGCGAACAGCGACCCGGCGACGCCCGCGTACGCGGCGCTGATCCCGAACGCGAGCGTCTTGTAGCGAGCCAGGCTGACACCGAAGGAGACGGCGGCCGTCTCGCTGTCGCGCACCGTGCGAAAGGCGCGCCCGGTCCTGCCGCGCAGGAACAGCCACGCCGCGACGTAGAGGACGAGCGCGACAGTGGCCGTCAGGTAGTAGAGCCAGTTGTTGAAGTTCAGCTCCTGGCCGAGGACCGAGACCGGCGTCAGCGACGCGGTCAGCTCCTCCGTCCCGAACAGGTTGATCCCCTGGCCGCCGCCGGTGAAGCCCTCGAAGCGCTTGATCAGCCCCGGCGTGGCCACCGCCACCGCGAACGTCGCGAGCGCCAGGTAGAGACCCGACAGCCTCAGGGCCGGGAAGCCGAACAGGAAGCCGACGGTGCCCGCGACGAGCCCGGCGATCGGGATCGTCCAGATGTCCTTCACGCCGTGGTCGCTCATCAGGATCGCCGTCGTGAAGCCGCCGACGGCCATGAAGGCTCCGTGCCCGAGCGAGATCTGCCCCGTGTAGCCGGTGAGCACGTTGAGACCGACGATGCGCGATCAGGTAGATCCACACGTACGCGAACTGCTGCGCGCGGAAGTCGCTCACGAACGCGGGCAGCACGTACGCCACGACGGCCAGCGCCGCGAAGGCGGCGAGCGGCACCACGATCCGGCGGGCACCACTCGTCATACCTTCCTCACCACCGTGTGGCCGAACAGGCCCGACGGCTTGATCAGGAGCACGCCGAGGATGATCGCGAGCGCCATCGGCAGCCGCAGCTCCTCGGTGAACCAGTCGAACATCGAGTACTGGCTGCCCCAGCTGAGCAGGTTCAGGAGCACTCCGAGCGCGAGCCCGCCGACCACGGCGCCCACGGGCGAGTCGATGCCTCCGAGCACGGCCGCCGCGAACGCGTAGATGAGGATGGGCTGCATCATCGTCGGGTCGAGGAACACGCTCGGAGCCGCGAGCGCGCCGGCGACCGCGCCGAGCAGCGCCGCGAGGCCCCAGCCGAGCCCCAGCATCCACGTCACCCGGATGCCGACGAGGCGCGCCTCGGCGGGATTCACGGCCGAGGCACGCATGGCGAGACCCACCTTCGTGAACTGGAAGAACAGCCACAGGAGGACGACGACACCCAGGGAGACGCAGATCGTGCCGATGTCCTGGTAGGCGATCGCGACGTCGCCCACCCGGAACGTCCCGGACGGGAACGGGCTCTCCACCGCGCGCACCTCGCCGGACCAGATCAGCTGCGCGAGCCCGTTGATCAGGATCAGCAGGCCGATCGTGACGATCACCACGCGTAGCACCGAGCCGCGCTCGTTCGGCCGGATCACGAGCTGGTAGATGCCGAGCCCCCCACCGAACGACACGGCGAGCGTCACCGCGAAGGCGGGCCAGTACGGCCAGCCGTGGTTCACCGTCAGCGCCCACAGGATGTAGGTCGAGAACATCGCCATCTCGCCCTGGGCGAAGTTGATGATCCCGGTGGCACGGTGGATCAGCACGAGCGCCAGCGCCAGCGCGCCGTAGACGCCGCCGGACGCGAGGCCCGAGACGATCTGCTGCATCAGGTCGGACATCGTCTAGATGCCTGACCGGACGCTTACGTGCGGCTGGGGACGGTCGACACCGAGCGATTCGCGCCGATCATCCGCAGCGCGTATCGGTGAATACGGGCAAGGATGAGCGGCGCGAAGCGCGACGTGTGTCGGCCGCCATCCAGCGTGCGTGAGTGTCCGGTCAGGCATCTAGTACCCCAGGTAGCTCCGCCGCACGGCCTCGTCCTCGCGCAGCGAGGCACTCGACCCGGCGATCGCGACACGACCCACCTCGAGCACGTAGGCGCTCGACGCGCTGTCCAGCGCGATCCGCGCGTCCTGCTCGACGACGAGGACGGTGAGCCCCTCCTGGGCGTTCAGCTCGCGGACGATGCGGAAGATCTCCCTCACGATCATCGGCGCCAGCCCGAGCGACGGCTCGTCCATCATCACGAGCCGCGGCCGCGCCATCAGCGCGCGTGCCAGGGCGAGCATCTGCTGCTCGCCACCCGACAGCGTCCCGGCCTGCTGGTCGGCCCGCTCCCCGAGCCACGGAAACCATCCGGCCACCCGGTCGACGTCCTGCTTGACCTCCCGGTCACGCCTCGTGTACGCGCCGAGCCGCAGGTTCTCGATCACGCTCAGCTCGGTGAAGGTGCCGCGCCCTTCGGGGACGTGAGCGATACCCGCCTTCGCAGCCGCCTCGGGCCCGCCGCGCAGGCGGGCGCCCGCGAACCGGATCTCGCCACCGGAGCGCCGCACCGTGCCGGACACGGCGCGCAGCGTCGTCGTCTTGCCGGCGCCGTTGGCGCCGAGCACGGCCACGACCTCTCCCTCGGGCACCTCCAGGCTGACGCCGTGCAGTGCCTCGACCGGCCCGTAGCGCGCGTGGACGTCTTCGAGGGTCGAGCAGCGCCGCCATCAGACCGCTAGGCCTCCGTCCCGAGGTAGGCCTCGATCACGGCCGGGTTGGCCTGCACCTCGGCCGGCGAGCCGTCGGCGATCTTGCGGCCGAAGCTGAGCACGTTGACGTGGTCGGAGACGCGCATGACGAGCCCCATGTGGTGCTCGACCAGGAGCACGGTGAGCCCCAGGTCGTCGCGGAGCCGCTGCACGAAGCCGCCGAGCTCGTCCACCTCCTCGTGGTTCAGGCCACCGGCCGGCTCGTCGAGCAGCAGGAGCTTCGGTGAGGCGGCGAGGGCGCGGGCGATCTCGACGCGCTTCTGGATCCCGTAGGGCAGCGCTGCCGCAGGTTGCGCGGCTCGTCCGGCCAGGCCGACCACGTCGAGCGTCTCGAGCGCGCGGCGCTCGTCGAAGCCGCGACCGCGGGCATGACCGCCGACGAGCACGTTCTCGAGCACGGACATCGTGCGGAACAGGTTCAGGTTCTGGAACGTCCGTGCGATGCCGCGCTCCACGATGCGGTGCGCCGGGGTACGAAGCAACGAGTCGCCGTCGAGCTCGACGTCGCCCCCGTCCGGGCGGTACAGCCGGGTCACGACGTTGAACACCGTCGTCTTGCCGGCTCCGTTCGGCCCGATCAGCCCGGTGATCGTCCCGGGCTCGACATCGAACGAGACCTCGTCGAGCGCGACGATGCCCCCGAAACGGAGCGTCACGTCGCGCACGGAGAGCAACGCCGCCATCTGAGCGTGGGAGCCTAGCGGGGTCGTCGGGCTTTCGTGTGGACGCCTGGCTTCTCACGTCGCAACGGCGACGTCCGTCGATGGACGGGTCGCGAGGACGAGGACGGAGCGGCGGCAGAGCAGCCGGTGGGAAACACCAGCCTCGCTCGCGGCAGATCAACGCTTCAGGCTGGTGTGTTACTGCCGGCGGCTCCGCCGCTGTCTCAATGAAGCCGCGGCGGCCACCTTGTGACGGCGATGCGCACGACCTACGGCAACCGCGGCGCCCAGAGACCGGCGAAGAGGCCGGCTGCACCGAGCAGGATCGCTCCCGCGCCGACGAACGCGGCCGTCACCTCGCGCTCCTCCTCGACACGGGCGATCGAGGAGCCGAGGCTGTCGTAGACGTCGATGAGGCGGTCTGCGTCGCGGACCTCGTAGGACGAGCCGCCGGTCGACTCCGCGATCGCCTTGAGCGTCGGCCGGTCGGGTGGCACCGGGATGATGCGCTGCTCGCCGTACCGCTCGGTCTCGATCACGCCGGCGTCGGTGCCGAGCGCGATCGTGTGCACGGGCACGCGCGCCTCGATTGCACGCCTGGCGCCCTCTTCGGGCGTGAGCACACCGCGCGTCTGGAAGCCGTCCGACAGGAAGACGATCGCCGCGAGGGGCTCCGCGGCGGCGAGACCGTCACCGGAGGGGGCGCCGGCCTCCGACCCGACCGCCTCGGGGTGCTCCATGACCTCGTTCGCGAGCTCGGCCGACCGTGCCACCGCGTCCCCGATCGCCGTACCGAACTGCGGCAACGCGAGATCGATCGCGGCGCGCACCGCGTCCCGGTCGCGGGTGGGCGGCGCCGCGACGTACGTCTCCGACGAGAAGAGGATCAGGCCCACCCTGACCTGGTCGGGCACGCGGTCGAGGAAGCGCGCGCACTGCACTCTTCGCCGCGTCGAGTCGTGTGGGCTTGATGTCCTCGGCCTGCATCGAGCCCGAGACGTCGAGCGTCACGATCACCGTCGCCCGCTCGGAGGGCACCATGAGCGTCACGTGTGGACGTGCGACCCCGACGCAGAGCAACCCGATCGACGCCACGAGCAGAGCGGCCGTGAGATGGCGCCTCCACTGGCGCCTGCCGCGTGCCACACCGGCCAGCACGGCGAGATTGGGGAACGACACGGCGTAGCGGCCCGGGCGCCGGCGCTTCTCGACCCACAGGTACGCGCCGAGCGCGAGCGCCGGCACGAGCAGCGTGACGAGCCAGATCGGCGACGCGATGCTCACCGTGCGTCCTTGCGGCAGTGGGCGATCACCTGGGCGACCGCCCGCACGCTACCCGGCAGCTGTGCCGTCGCGCCGGCGGTGGCCACCGCACGGCCGGCGCGCGACCCTGTGCGAAGCCGTGACCGAGTCGATCAGCGCCCGGGCGGGTGGCGCGGGCGTGCGGAAGGCGACGGCGTGGCTCGCGTCGACGGCCGTCTCCCTGGCGCGGCATCTGGCGACCACCTGGACGCGACCACCCGAGGGCACCCTTCGCAGCGCCGACCGGTAGGTCACCGGCCGGGTCGGTCGCAGCGCCTGGCCCGACGACGAGCCTGCGGCACCGGTCAGCGCGCGGCCACCGCCGCCGGAGGTCGGCACGCAGCCGATGAACGGACGGAACGTCGTCGGCGCGCGCCGGTCACCCGCGTAGACACCGACGAAGACAACGGCACGCGAGGTCGTCACGCCGGGCCCCACCGGGCTACCCGTCTCGCCGCGGATGAAGACGTCGATGTCGGGATCTGCCAGCCGGGCGTCCGTTCCGGCGACGATGTACCCCGGGAGGGGACAACGCAGCTCGAACTCGACGCGCGCCGGTTGCGCGCCGGTGCGAGCCGGGATCACGACCCACGGCCCCGACACGGGCAGGCAGACCTGGAGCCCACGGCACTCGTCCGCGGCGTGAGCCGCCCCGACACCCCAGGCGATCGCGCCGACCGCGGCAGGAAGGGCGAGCAGCGGTGCGAGACGTCTCATAGCGGCCTCCTGAACCAGACCATCGACAACGCCGAGCCGACCAGGAGGAGAGCCCCGCCCGCCGCGGCGAAGACCTGCGTCAGCTCGCGCTTCTCCTCCTTCGAGCCGAGGCGCGAGCCGAGCTCCGCGTACACCTCCTGAAGGCTGTCCGCATCGGGCGCCTCGTAGAAGCGTCCGCCCGTCTGCTCCGCAACCGCGCGCAGCGTGGCGGGGTCGGGCTCGACCATGACCCGCTCGCCGCAACCCGCCGGGGAGCGGCACCTCGACCACGGCGGCCGCCGTCCCCAGGGCGACGGTGTTGACCGGCACGCCGAGACGCTGCGCAAGACTCGCGGCCTGGGCCGGCTCGGCCTGCCCGGAGGTCTGCGCGCCGTCGGAGAGAAGCAGCACCGTGGCGGGAACGTCGTCCGGGCTCGGCGCCGGGGGCGGGCCGCCGGGCTCGACGGTAGCGAGCGCGGGCCGCACGGTCTCGAGCGAGCGAACGATCGCATCGCCGATCGCGGTGCCCGAGCCGAGGCGGAGCTCGCCGAGCGCGAGCGCCGCGGCCTCCCTGTCGACGCTCGGCTGCAGCACGATCTGCGCCTCGGTCGAGAACGACACGATCGCGACGCGGTACTTCTCCGGCACGTGCTCGAGGAACCCGCGCGCCGCCTCCTGCGCCGCCTGCAGCCGGCTTGGCAGCACGTCGTCCGCGGCCATCGACCGTGACGTGTCGAGCGCGAGGACGATCGTCGCCTCCTCCTTGGGCACGGAGATGGTCGCCTCCGGCCGTGCGACCCCGAGCACGAGCACGGTCAGCGCGGCCAGCGCCAGAGCGAACGGCGCGTGGCGCCGCCACCCGGGTCGTGCAGAGACGAGCCCCGAGACGAGCGCCGGCGCACCGAAGCGCTCGGCCTCACGCCGCCGGCGGCGCTGCGCGAGGAGGTAGAGGACCACGGCGAGGGGCACGGCGAGCAACCCGAGCAGCGCAAGGGGCCAGACGAACGTCATCTGCGTCTCCGCTGCAGGCTCGCCGCCAGAAGGCGCAGCCAGTCGGAGTCGGTTCCGAGGACGACGTGTGTCGCGCCGGCACGGCCGAGCTCCCGCGCAACCGCGACACGCTCCGCCGCGGCGGCCTCCGCGAAGCGGGCGCGCAGGCGCGGGTCGCGCGTGTCCACTCGCAGGCGCTCGCCGGTCTCAGGGTCGGTCAGCCACAGCTCGCCGATGTCGGGCAGCTCCTGCTCGCGCTGGTCGCGCACCTCGACGGCGAGCACGTCGTGGCGGCCGGCGAGGTCGAGCAGCGGACGGCTCCAGTCGAGCGTGCCGCGGAAGTCCGACACGATCGTCACGAGCGAACGCTGGCGCGCCGCGGAGTTGACGACCTGGAGCGCCGTGGCGAGGGTCGCCGCGGCACCCGGCCCGGAGTCGTCCTCGAGCGCGAGCAGCACTCCGACGAGACCCGTCCGGCCCGGTCGCGGCGGCAGTGGCGCCGTCGGGCCCTCCCCGAACGCCACCAGCCCGACACGGTTCCCCCGCACGCTGGCGGCGTGACCGACGGCGATGGTCGTACCCAGCGCGACGTCGTCCTTGCGACGGTCGACGGTGCCGAATCGCATCGACGCCGTGCGATCGAGCACGATCCACGTCACGAGCACGCGCTCGGCGAGGTGCACGCGGACGTGAGGCTCTCGCGTGCGGGCTGTGACGTTCCAGTCGATCAGCCGCACGTCGTCGCCGGGCACGTACGGGCGCACCTGGGCGAGCTCGCTGCCGCGACCGAGCAGCGCCGACCGGTGATCGCCCGCGAGCAGCCCTTCGACGCGGCGCCCGATGGTGAGCTCCAGCGCCCGCAGCAGGGCGTCGGGCATCGGCCCCGGGCCCGGGCGCTCCGGTGTCCCGACGACGCCGAATGCGCGCGTCAGCGGGGTCATGCCGCGGCTGGTCTCCCGAGCTCGAGGCGTGGTTGCGGCACGGCCGCGATGACGGCGTCGAGCACGTCGTCCGCGGTGCGCTCCTCGGCGAGCGCGCGGTAGGTGAGCACGAGGCGATGCCGTAGCGCGTCCTTCACGAGGACGCGGACATCCGCCGGGATCACGTAGTCGCGACCGTGGATCAGCGCCAGCGCCCGGGCCGAGTGCATCAGCGAGATCGGGCCGCGCGGGCTGGCGCCGTACGCGACGAGCTCCGCCAGGTCGCCGAGCCCGTGTGCAGCCGGCGCCCGCGTCGCCTCGGCAAGGCTGACCGCGTAGCTGATCAGACCCGGGTCGACGTAGACGTCGAGCGCGGCTGCCTGCAGCGCCCGCAGCTCGTCGAGGCTGAGCACGGACTCGACGGCGACGGGAAGGTCGAGCGCACGGTGCACGACGGTCAGCTCCTCGTCGCGCTCGGGATAGTCGACCAGCACCTTGAGCATGAAGCGGTCGACCTGCGCCTCGGGCAGCGGGTAGGTGCCCTCGGACTCGATCGGGTTCTGCGTCGCCATGACCAGGAACGGGTCCGGGACGAGATGCGTGTCGTGGCCGATCGTGACCTGACGCTCCTGCATCACCTCGAGCAGCGCCGACTGCACCTTCGCCGGGGCACGGTTGATCTCGTCCGCGAGCAGGAAGTTGCAGAACACCGGCCCGAGCTCGGTGTCGAAGCCGCTCGCATCGGGGCGCAGGATGCGGGTGCCGACGAGGTCCGAGGGCACGAGATCCGGCGTGAACTGCACCCGGCGGAAGGTCCCGCCGAGCACGGCTGCGGTCGTCTTGATGGTCAGCGTCTTGGCGAGGCCGGGAACACCCTCGATCAACAGGTGGCCACCGGCGACGAGGCAGACGAGGACGCGCTCGAGCATCTCGTCCTGGCCGGCGATCACCCGCTTGATCTCGACGAGGGCCTGCTCGAGGCGCTCGCGATCGGGACCGGCGCCGCCCGACGCCTGTGGCTCGCGCTCCGTTCCGGGCATGCTGCTCCTTCCGTGAGCCGGGCTACGGGCGGAATGTGCCCGTCCGCCGATGCTAGACCTCGCGGGCAAGGCCACGGTGTTAAGCGGCCGTGAAGCGGCTGTGCTTGCCTGCAAGGGTTGGGATCCGCTCGCGCGGATCCCAACCCGCCGCCTGGCGGCGAGGCAAAGCTGAAGGCGTCCGCTTCGCGGCCGCAGTGCACAGGCGCGTAGCTCGAGCCCGTACTAGTCCGCGGCGGAGCCGCGGACTAGCATCGCCGCGATGGACTTCCGTGACACCCCGGAGGAGGCCACGTTCAGGGCGGAGCTACGCGCCTGGCTCGCCGACCACGTCCCCGAGGAGCTGCGCGGGTACGGCTTCGGCCTGCAGACGGACGACCTCGCCGCGATGCGTGCCTGGAGCGGTGCCCTCCACGCCGCCGGTTACGCCGGGCTGACGTGGCCGCAGGAGTACGGCGGCACGGGCGCGCCGGTCTCGCACCAGGCGATCCTGCTCGAGGAGCTGGCGCGTGCCGAGGCGCCGCCGCACGTGGGCGTGATCGGGCTCGGCATGGCCGGCCCGACGATCATCGCCCACGGGACCGAGGAGCAGAAGACGCGCTACCTGGCGCCACTCCTCGCCGGGGACGAGATCTGGTGCCAGGGCTTCTCCGAGCCCGAGGCGGGATCCGATCTCGCCGGTGTCCGGGCGAGTTGCCGCGTCGAGCAGGACAGGTTCGTGCTCGACGGGCAGAAGGTGTGGTCCTCGTACGCGCACGTGGCCGACTTCTGCATCCTGCTCGCCCGCTCCGACCCCGGCTCGCAACGTCACGACGGGCTGACCTACGTGATCGTCGACATGCATGCACCCGGGGTCGAGGTGCGCCCGCTGCGACAGATCACCGGGGACGCGGAGTTCAACGAGATCTTCCTCACAGACGTCGAGGTGCCGCTGCGAGAACCTGATCGGCGAGATCGGCGGCGGCTGGCAGGTGGCCATGACGACGCTCCTGCACGAGCGGGGGACGCTCGGGGTGGCTCTCGTCTCGCGTCTCGAGGTCGCCGTACGGAAGCTGCTCGAGCTGGCGCGCACCCGCGGTGCGACGCCGCTGCAACGCGACGCCATCGCACGCGAGTGGATCGAGCTCGAGGCGCTCCGCCTGACCGCCTACCGGTCGCTGTCGGCGCTTGCCCGCACCGGCATCCCGGGACCGGAGGGCTCCATCCTCAAGCTGCAGTGGTCCGAGGCGAACCAGCGGCTGACCGCGCTGGCGCTCGACATCCTCGGCCCCGAGGCGCAGCTCGTCGGCGAGCGTGCGCCGTACGCCGGCTGGTGGGCGCAGCAGCAGCTCCGCAGCCGCGGCAACACGATCGAGGCGGGCACGTCCGAGATCCTGCGCAGCATCGTCGCCGAGCGGGTGCTCGGCCTCCCGAGGTCGCGCTAGGGCATGGACGCGGCGTTCACACCGGAGCAGGACGAGCTGCGCGCCCAGGCCCGCGCGTTTCTCGGCGCGACGCCCGAGCCGACCTGGGCACAGCTCGCGGAGCTCGGCTGGACCGGGGTCTCGGTGCCGGAGGAGCTGGGCGGCGCCGGGCTGGGCTTCCTGGAGCAGGCGGTGCTGCACGAGGAGCTCGGCCGCGCGCTCACGCCCGGGCCGTTCTTCTCGACCGTCGCCGTCGCGCTGCCCGCGTTGCCCGCGGAGGAGCAGGCGCGCGTCGCGGCAGGCGAGACGAGCTGGGTGCTCGCGCTCGGGCCGTTCGTGCCGGACCTCGACACGGCGGAGCGCATCGCGGTCGCGGAGGGCGACGGGATCTTCGAGCTGCTCGACGCGCAGCGGGAGCCGTTCGACACGAGCGACGAGACGCGCCCGCTCGGTGTGCTCGTCGGCGGCGAGATCGGCGAGCGGCTCGGCTCGAGCGAGGTGCTGCCGGAGATCCGCCGCCGCTCGCTGGCCGCCCTCGCGCTCGAGGCGTGTGGCGTCGGCAAACGAGCGCTCGAGCTCGCGACCGAGCACGTCTCGCAGCGGGAGCAGTTCGGCCGCCCGATCGGCTCGTACCAGGCGGTCGCACACCCGCTCGCCACGAGCTACATGGAGCTCGAGCTCGCACGCTCGCTCGCCATCTGGGCGTCGTGGTGCGTCGACACCGGCGACCCGGCCGGCGACCTGGCCGTCGCAGCCGCGAAGGCGCACGCGTCGGAAGCGTCCGTCACGGCGTGCGAGCGCGCGATCCAGGTACACGGCGGCGTCGGCTTCACGTGGGAGCACGTCCTGCACCGGCTCTACAAGCGCGCAATGTGGATCCGGTCGTGGGAAGCTTCCGGTGCGGAGCTGCGTGCGGAGGTCGCGTCTGTCCTTCTCGACGAAGGGGAGTGAGATGCAGGGCTTGATGATGGACTACCAGCTCAACGTCCCGGCCATCCTGCGCCGCGGCGAGGAGCTCTTCGGTGATCGCGAGATCGCCTCGCGGCTGCCCGACAAGAGCTGGCACCGCTACACGTACGCCGACTTCACCTCCCGTGCGAAGCGGCTCGCGGTGGCGCTGCGCGGCCTCGGTCTGGAGGACGGAGATCGCGTGGCGACGTTCATGTGGAACCACCACGAGCATCTCGAGACGTACATCGGTGCGCCCGTCGGCGGGTTCGTCACCCACACGCTGAACCTGCGGCTGCACCCCGACGACAACACCTACATCTCGACGCATGCGGGCGACCGCGTGCTCGTCGCCGACAAGGTGCTGTGGCCGCTGTTGTCGCAGTTCGTGGAGCGGTGCGGCTTCGAGCACGTGATCGCGGTCGGCGACGGCGAGACACCCGACGGAGCGATCGACTTCGAGGAGCTGCTCGCGGGCGCGGACGAAGGCGCATTCTCCTACCGCGACCTCGACGAGCGCTCCGCGGCGGCGATGTGTTACACGAGCGGGACCACCGGCCGGCCCAAGGGCGTCGTCTACTCGCACCGCGCGATCGCGATCCACGCGCTGACCGCGGGCGGACTGCTGGGCATGACGACGGCCGACACGTGCCTCCCCGTGGTGCCGATGTTCCACGCCAACGCGTGGTGCTTCCCCTTCACCTGCACCATGATCGGCGCGAAGCAGGTGCTTCCCGGGCCGCACCTCGACCCGGTGAGCCTGCTCGAGGACTTCGAGCAGGAGCGCGTCACCGTGACCGCGGGCGTGCCCACGATCTGGATGGGCATCCTGCAGGCCCTCGACGCCAACCCGGGCGGTTGGGATCTCTCCTCGATTCGCACCATGACCGTCGGAGGAGCCGCGCCGCCCCGCGCGATGATCGAGGCCTTCCAGGAGCGGCACGGACTGCACGTCACGCATGGCTGGGGCATGACCGAGATGTGCCCCATCGGGACGATCTCGGGTGCCCCCGGCCAGGAGGAGGGTCTCACCGGCGCAGCGGCATACGACAAGCGGGCCATGCAGGGGCCGCCGATCCCGTTCGTCGAGATCCGCGCTCGCGGCGCCACCGAGCTCGTGCCGTGGGACGGCAGCACGATGGGCGAGCTCGAGGTGCGGGGTGTGGCCATCTCGTCGTCGTACTACGACTCGCCCGACAGCGCCGACCGCTGGACCGACGACGGCTGGTTCAAGACCGGGGACGTCGTCTCGATCCACCCGGACGGCTACGTCGAGGTGCAGGACCGAGCCAAGGACCTCGTCAAGTCGGGCGGCGAGTGGATCTCGACCGTCGCGCTCGAGAACGCGCTGATGGGGCACGAGGCGGTCGCCGAGGCCGCCGTGATCGCGGTGCCCGACGAGAAGTGGTCCGAGCGGCCGCTCGCGGTGGTCGTCCTGCGCGAAGGCGCGACCGCGACACCGGACGAGCTCCGCGAGCACCTCGCGCCGGGCTTCGCCAAGTGGTGGCTGCCCGACCGCTTCGAGTTCGTGGACGAGATCCCGAAGACGGCGGTGGGCAAGTTCCGCAAGACGGCGCTGCGCGAGCAGTTCGCCTCCGTTCCCGTCGCGACCGACGTGGCCGGCTAGGGAGCATGGGCACGTACGTCTCGAGCGAGCAGGACGGCCCGGTTGCGGTCGTCACCCTCGACAACCCGCCCATGAACGCGCTCTCGGCCGCGCTCCTGGAGGAGCTCGAGGCGGAGATCGAGCGTCTCGACGCCGACCCGGAGGTGCGGGCGATCGTCCTGCGCGGCGGTGGCGAGCGAGCGTTCGTGGCGGGGGCGGACATCAAGGAGTTCCCCGCGCTCCGCGAGTCGGCAAGCGCCGAGGGCGGCTCGGCGCGCGGCATCCAGAAGCTCGGCGCACGGATGGACGGCGCGCACACGCCGTTCGTGGCCGAGATTCAGGGGTTCTGCCTGGGTGGCGGGCTCGAGCTGGCGATGTGCTGCGACATTCGCGTGTGCGCGGACGACGCGAAGCTCGGGCAACCGGAGATCAAGCTCGGGCTGATCCCGGGCGGCGGTGGCACACAGCGCCTGCCGCGGCTCGTCGGCCTGGGCCGCGCGATGCTGCTCAACCTGACCGGTGAGTTCGTCGACGCGGCCACGGCGGAGCGCTGGGGCCTCGTCGAGCGGGTCGTGCCGGCAGAGGGTCTCCACGATGCCGCGCTCGAGCTGGCGAGGACGATCGCGGCCAGGTCGCCGCATGCGGTGGCGGTGTTGCGCGAGCTCGCCCGCACGACGCGCGACCTACCGCTGGAGGAAGGACTGCGCCGCGAGGCCGACGGGTTCCGCCGCTGCCTGGCCAGCGAGGACGGCCTGGAGGGCGTGACCGCGTTCATCGAGAAGCGGGAACCCGACTTCGTGGGACGCTAGAGGGACGGGGGCCATGAAGGCGGTCGTCCTCGAGGAGACCGGCGGGCCGGAGGCGCTCGTGCTGCGGGAGGTGCCCGAGCCCGAGGCCGCCGACGGGCAGTCGGTCGTGACCGTGGGCGCGGTGGGGATCAACTTCCTCGAGGTGCTCGTCCGGCAGGGCCGCTACCCGCAGGCGCCGGCGCTGCCGTGGATTCCGGGGATCGAGGTTGCCGGTGAGACCGAAGGGCGCCGTGTGCTCGGGCTCGCCCGCGACACGGGCGGCGGCTATGCGGAGCGCGCGGTCGTCGACCGTGAGTGGCTCTTCGACCTGCCGGACGAGGCGTCGTTCGAGGAGGGTGCCGCGTTTCTGATGGCGTTCCTGACCGCGTGGATCCCGCTCACCCGCCAGGCGGACGCCCGGCCCGGAGCACGGGTGCTGGTCACCGCCGCGGCCGGCGGAACGGGAGGCGCCGCCGTGCAGGTCGCGCGACTGCTCGGCGCCGAGGTCGTGGCCGCCTGCGGGAGCGAGGCGAAGCTCGAGGCAGCGCGCGCGCTGGGAGCCGCCGAAGCCGTGACGTACGACGCGCTCTCCACGCTGCAGCCCGTGGACGTGGTCTTCGACCTCGTCGGCGGCGAGTTGTTCCAGGAGTCGCTCGCACTGCTCCGCCCGCTCGGCGTCGCGATCGGGATCGGGTTCGCGGGTGGATGGTGGCAGCCCGTCGACCCCGCCCTGCTCGTCGGGCGCAACATCGGGGTGCAGGGCTTCTACCTCGGTCGCCTGATGCGATACAGGCCCGACGTGGTGCGCACGGCTGCGACCGACCTCTTGCGCATGTGGGGTCAAGGGCCTGCTCCACCCGACGGTTGGCGCCACCTTCCCGCTCGCGGAGGCAGCAGCGGCGCACCGCCTCATCGAGGAGCGGCGCTCCACGGGCAAGGTCGTCCTCGTCCCGTGAAGGCGCTGGTGACGGGCGGTGCCTCCGGGATCGGCGCTGCGATCGTCGAGCGGCTCCGGTCGGAAGGCCTGCGACGTCGACGTCCTCGACCTGGCAACCGGCTTCGACGTCGCCGATCCAGCCGCCTGGGATGCCGTCGGACCGGTCGACGTCGGCTGTCTCAACGCCGGTGTGCTCGGCGGGCCGTCCGACCCGGCGAGCCTCTCGATCGACGGCTACCGTCGCGCGCTGAGCGTCAACGTCGACGGCGTCGTGCTGGGCGTTCGCCGCCTCGCCCAGGTGATGCCGCCGGGTGGACGGATCGTGTGCACGGCGTCACTCGGCGGTCTCACCGCGATGCCCGACGACCCCGTGTACGCGGCCACGAAGCACGCCGTGGTCGGGTTCGTACGCAGCGTTGCACCGCCGCTCCAGGGCCGTGGCATCTCGATCAACCTCGTGTGCCCGGGCATCGCAGACACCCCGATGGTGCAGGGTGCGGCGCGCGAGCGCCTCGAGCAGGCGGGCTTCCCGCTGCTGCTCCCGAAGGACGTCGCCGATGCGGTCTGGCTGGCTCTCGGCTCCGGCGAGACGGGCCACGCGTGGGTCGTGCAACCGGGTCGGCCGCCGCTCGACTTCCGCTTCCCGAACGTCCCCGGCCCGCGGGGAGCGGACGAGCGCCCGGTCGGCGCGCCCCCGTCACTCGCCTCGTCGTAGCGGCGCCGCCGGCTGCCTTCGGGCCTACGGCGAGAACGACCAACCGTCGCCGTCGGCAAAGCTCTTCAGGATCCGCCGGGCGACGACCATGCGGTGCACCTCGTCGGGGCCGTCGTAGATGCGGCCGCTGCGAGCGTGGAGCAGCATCGTCGCGAGCGGCGTCTCGTCGGTCAGCCCGCGCGCACCGTGCGTCTGCACGGCCCGATCGACGACATCGTTCAGCGCGCGCGCCGCGAAGAACTTCAGCAGCGACACCTCGACCCGCGCCTCCGACCCGGCGTCGATCTTCCGCGCCGCGTCCATCGTCAGCAGGCGGCACGCCTGGATCTCGGCCGCCGAGTCGGCGATCCAGCCTTGCACGGTTTGCTTCTCGGCGAGCGGCCCACCGAAGGTCTCACGTTCGAGCGCGTAGGAGCACATCAGCTCGAAGGCGCGCTGCATCTGCCCGAGCCATCGCATCACGTGGTGGATGCGGCCGGGCCCGAGCCGCTTCTGCGCCAGCCGGAACCCGTCCCCCACCTCGCCGAGCACGTTGCCCGCCGGCACGCGCGCGCCGGCGAAGCGCACCTCGCAGTGTGTTCCCCATCCGCGTCCCGCGTGACCGAGCACGGGCACGGGTCGCACGACCTCGACGCCGGGCGTGTCGGCCGGGACGAGGATCATCGAGGCGCGCCGGTGCGGCTCCGCATCCGCGTCGGTGACGGCCATCACGATCGCGAACCCCGCGCCGTCGGCGCCGGAGGAGAACCACTTGTGCGCGTCGATGACCCACTCGTCGCCGTCGAGCGTCGCGCTGCCGCGCAGCATGGTCGGATCCGAGCCGCTCACCTCGGGCTCGGTCATCGCGAAGAACGAGCGCACCTCGCCGGCGACGAGCGGCCGCAGGAACCTGTCCTTCTGGTCGGCCGTGCCGAACAGGTGCAGCAGCTCGGCGTTCCCCGCGTCCGGCGCCTGGCAGCCGAGCACGAGCTGCGCCATGAACGAGCGGCCGATCTCCTCGTTGAGACAGGCGTAGTAGAGGAACCCCTGACCGGTACCGCCCGCCTCCGGCGGCACGTGCGGCGCCCACAGCCCCGCCTCGCGGGCGATCGCCTGAAGCTCGGCCAGGAGCTCGAACGACGCGTCGTCCTCACGTTCGAGGGCTGACTCGTTGGGATAGACGTGCTGCTCCATGAAGGCGCGGTAGCGAGCACGCGCCTCGAGGTACTCGGGCGGAAAGAGCGTGGCGGGCATGCCGAGTAGGATCGACCAGATGCGCCTGGGGCTGCAACTGGGATACGACGATCCCGTCGCGGCGGTGGCGCTCGCCGAGGAGGCCGACCGGCTCGGCTTCCACTCCGTCTGGACGTCCGAGGCGTACGGCGCCGACGCCGTCACCCCGATGGGCTGGCTCGCGGGTCGCACGTCGCAGGTGCGAATCGGGAGCGGGATCATGCAGATGCCCGCCCGTTCGCCGGCCGCCACGGCGGCCACCGTCGCCACGCTCGACCTGCTGAGCGGCGGACGGGCGCTGCTCGGGCTCGGTACGTCCGGCCCGCAGGTGGCCGAGGGCTGGCACGGGCAGCGCTGGGGCAAGCCCCTCGAGCGCACGCGCGAGTACGTCGGCGTGGTGCGCACGATCCTGCGCCGCGAGCAGCCGCTCGAGCACCACGGCGAGCACTACGACATCCCGTACACGGGCGAAGGTGCGACGGGTCTCGGCAAGCCGCTGAAGCTGATCACGAGGCCGCTGCGAGCCGAGGTGCCGATCTACCTCGCCGCCATCGGCCCCCGCAACGTCGCCCTCGCCGCGGAGATCGCCGACGGCTGGCTGCCGATCCTGTTCTCGCCCGAGCGCATGGCCGAGGTGCACGGGCCGCATCTCGAGGAGGGCTTCGCGAGACGCGGAGGGCGACCGGCCGATTTCGACGTGGCGCCGCTCGTCCCGGTCGTCGTCGCCGACGACGTCGGCCTCGCCCGTGACTTCCTGCGGCCGGTGGTGGCGCTCTACGTCGGCGGCATGGGAGCCCGCGGCCAGAACTTCTACAACCGCCTCGCCTGCCGCTACGGGTTCGAAGCGGAGGCGGCCCGCATCCAGGACCTGTTCCTCGACGGCAAGAAGGAGGAGGCGAGCGCTGCCGTCCCCGACGCGCTCGTGGACGAGATCGCGCTCGTGGGCGACCGTGCGCGGATCGCCGACCGGCTGGAGGCATGGCGTGCGTGCGGGGCGACGAGCCTGCTTCTCCAGGCGCGCCAGCCCGAGGCGCTGCGGCTGCTCGCCGAGCTCGTCGGGTGAAGGACGCGCTCGCACTGGCGCTCGGCGTCGAGGTCGCCGACGCCCGGCTGCTTGCCGGCGGCGCCTCCAAGGAGGCCTGGGCGGTCGATACCGCCGACGGCCGGCAGCTGCTGGTGCGGCGGGCGCTCGGGGGCGTGATCCACGTCGACACGCTGCCGCTGCGGGACGAGTTCGAGATGCTCGTCGCCGCGCGGGAGGCTGGCGTCCGTGTGCCGGGGCCGATCGCCTACCTCGGCGCGGTCGAGGGTCGCGAGGCGTTCGCGATGGAGCGAGTCGCCGGCGAGACGATCGGCCGACGCATCGTGAAGGGCCCTCCGCCTGGCCTCGGGATCCAGATGGCCGAGCAGCTGGCGCGCATTCACGCGATTCCCGCCGAGCGGGTGCCCTTCCTGCCCGCGCCCGACCTCTTCGCGAGGCTGGAGCAGGAGCTCGACGCGGTCGGGGAGCCCCACCCCGCGATCGAGTACGGCCTTGCCTGGTGCCGCACGCGGCTGCCGCTCGAGCGGACGCCGGTCGTCAGCCACGGTGACTTCCGCATCGGCAACCTCGCGGTCGGCGACGACGGGCTCGTGGCCGTGCTGGACTGGGAGTTCGCGAAGCTCGGCGACCCGGCGGAGGACCTCGCCTGGCCGCTGGTGCGCGCCTGGCGCTTCGGCGCCGACGAGCGCCGCCTCGGCGGGGTCGACGAGCTGGAGCCGTACCTGGCGCGCTACGAGGAGCTCACGGGCCTGGCGGTGCCGCCCGACGAGCTCGACGCCTGGGAAGTGCTCGGGAACTGCAAGTGGGCCGTGGGCGCGCTGAACCAGGCACGCCGCCACCTCTCGGGCGAGGAACGGAGCGTCGAGCTCGCCATCCTCGGACGCCTCGCGGTGGAGATGGAGTGGGAGCTGCTCGACCTGATCCGGCGCATCGAGGGACGCGCGGACGCAGTGCCCGGCTCGGCGCCGACCGTCACCGGCGGCCGCCCGTCCGCGGGCGAGCTCGCGACCGCGGTGCGGGAGTTCCTCGAGCAGGAGGTGCTCCCCGCGACCGACGACCAGCGCCTCCGGTTTCGCACGCTCGTGGCGATGAACGCCCTTTCCATCGTCGAGCGCGAGAGCCCGCGGCCCCCGGCGCCCGACCCGTCAGAGGTCGCGCTGGCGCAGCGGCTGCGCGCCGGCGACCTGAGAGACGGCGACCACGCGTCGCTCGTCGCTGCGGTCGAGGCACGGCTGCTGCGTGGCCAGCCCCGGTTACCTGGATCGTGTCCGGCCGTAGCGGCGCGCCGCCGTCACACAGGAAGCGGCCGGAGGGGCCGGCATGTGCCGGCCCCTCCGCGCGCTGCTGGCTGTCTACAGCCCCGAGGCTGCGCTGCACTTGAGCTTCGAGACAGGACGCAAGACGCCGTCCGTGAACTTCACGATCCACTCGCAGCCGACGGGGAACTGATCCGTCCCCGCGTCAGCTGCCGGTTCCCGGGTAGCAGGAACGGGTTGACCTCGTTCCAGCTCCGCGCGGCCCGCATGAGGCCTGCCCGGGTCGGGTTCGCACCGGCCCGGTACAGGAGCTGGACGAACGCGTGCGCGGCCGCAACACCGTAGAAGTTGAGGCCGTTGCCCTGGACCGCCGCCGACGAGCCGTTCGGGTAGTAGCTCGTCATCACCTGCCGGTACCGCTTCATCGCGGCATCGTCGTTCCAGGCCGGGTTCGCCGGGTCCTTCAGGTACTGCACCGTGAACGTGTTGTTCACGAGCGTTCCCGCACCGCCACGCTGGGCGGTCGTCAGGAACGTGTCGGTGCCGGAGACCGAGTTCGTGTAGATCACCGACGGATTCCAACCCAGGACGCGGGCGGTGACGTACGCCTGGATCGTGGGCCGTGGAGTCGCGAAGATGACGAACACCGTCGCCCCGCTCGCGCGGAGCTTCGCGATCTGCGACGCGACGGAGGTGGCCGTGACCTCGAACGCCTCCTCTCCGGCGATGTTCGACGTCTTGCTCGCCGAGACCGGTCTTCAGGCCCTCGAGGATGTCCTTCCCGTAGTCGTCGTTCTGGTACAGGATGCCGATCTTGGCATTGGGGCTGTTGCGCGCGATCGCCTGCCCGTAGATCCGTCCCTCGAGCTTGTACGGCGGCTGCCAGCCGATCGTCCACGGGTACCTCGTCGCGTCCGAGCCGAAGACCGTGGCGCCGGTCGCATTGAGCACCTGAGGCACCTTGCGCGAGTTGAGGTACGGCCGCACGGCGAGGTTCACCTCGGTGCCGAGCGACCCGACGACGGCGAAGACCTTGTCCTGCTCGACGAGCTTGCGCGTGAGCTGCACGCTGTTGGCCGGGTTGTACCCGTCGTCGTAGAAGTTGAAGACGATCTGGCGGCCGCCGACGCCGCGCTTGCCGTCAGGCCCCTTGCGGGCGTTGATCCACGAGAAGTACGCCTTCATGGCGACGGGGATCGGCGCGTACAGAGACGCCGGCCCGGTGAGCGGGAACGTGCCGCCGATGGTGATCGTCTTCGCGGTGACGCCGGTCTCGGCCGTCCCCGACGTCGCGCTCGATGCCATGACCCCGAGCACCGCTACCAGCGCCGCTGCCGTGAGCACGACTTTCTTCATGCGGGCTCCTTCGAGATTGAACGCCTGTGACCGGGCGACCTTACCGCCCGTTCACCGGATTGCCAAGATGTTGGACGTCGCGCCCGCGGAGCGGTTAGGTGGCGAGACCGATCGACGCCGCGAGGCTCTCCGCCTCGTCGAGATCGACTGCGAGGGCTTCGATGCCGGCGGCCCAGATGGCCGGGTCGGAGAGGTCGAGCCCGACGAGCGCAGCCAGCTCCTCCGGCGTTCGCGAGCCACCCGCGCGCAGCAGGTCCAGGTACGGCTCGACCATCGCCTCGCCCTCCTGCTCGTAGCGCCGGTAGATGGCCAGGGAGAACAGGTAGCCGTACGCGTACGCGTAGACATAGCCGGGCACACCGGTGAAGTGCGGGATGTAGCTCCACCACGGCGTGTACCCGTCGAGGTCGACCGCGTCGGAGAACAGCGCCGCTTGCTGCTCGAGCCAGAGCTCGCCGAAGCGCTCGGGTGCGATCTCGCCCGCCTCGCGGCGCTCCGTGTGGACGGCGTGCTCGAAGCGGTTCATGGCGATCTGCCGGAAGACCGTGGCGATCGCGTCCTCGATGCGCCCGGCGAGGAGGTCGAGGCGGCGGCGCGGGTCGTCCTCGACCGCCACGAGCCGTTTGAAGGTGAGCGCCTCGCCGAACACCGACGCCGTCTCCGCCGTGGTGAGCGGGGTCGACGCGTTGTACAGCCCGAGCGGCTGCGAAAGGGCACCGTGCAACCCGTGACCCAGCTCGTGTGCCAGCGTGAGGATCGAGCGCCGGTCGCCCGTGTAGTTGGTGAGCACGTACGGGTGCACGCCGGGGATGGTCGTCGCGCAGAAGGCGCCGTGGCGCTTGTCGGTGCGGACCGGCGCGTCGATCCAGTTCTCCTCGAAGAACCGCTCCACGATCTCACCGGCCTCGGGCGCGAAGTCCGCGTACGCCTCGACGACCAGCGCTCGCGCCTCGTCCCACGGCGTCTTGCTCGTGTCCTTGGCCACCGGCGCGAAGCGGTCGTAGTGCGAGAGCCGCTCCAGCCCGAGCATGCGCGCCTTGAGGCGGTAGTAGCGCTGCGGAACGTCGAAGCGGGAGACCGCGGCGTCGATCAGCGCCTGCACGGCTTCGTCGGTCGTCTCGTTGGCGAGGTTGCGCGACGAGAGCCAGTTGGCGTACCCGCGCAACCGGTCGTCGATCGACTTGTCGAGCAGGATCGCGTTGTAGACCGACGCGCGTGTGCGCAGGCCCGGCTCGAGCGTCGCCGTGATCGCCTCGGCCGCGGCGCTGCGCACGTCCCGCTCGGGGTCGTAGAGCTTCGCCATCGCCGTCTCGAGCGCGAGCTCCTCGCCGTCGAGCGGCACCCGGAGCGACGCGAGCAGCTCCTCGTAGAGGCGCGACCAGGCCGAGACGCCGGAGACGGACTTCTCGGTCAGGATCCGCTCCTCCGGCTCGGTGAGGAGATACGGCCGGAACTTCCACAGCGACTGCAGCCAGTGCCGCCGGTCGGCGAGCTCCGGCGCCGCGATCAGCGCCTCTGCCGGCTCGTCGTCGATCTCGGCGAGCTCGAGCGTGAAGAACAGGAGCTCGGTGTCGACCGCGGCCCCCTTCTCGGTCATCCTGGCGACGAGGGCGCCGCGGGCGGAGTCCGCCATGTTGGTGGAGAAGTTCAGGTGCGCGAAGTAGGCGGCGCGGGTGAAGACCTCGTCGATGCGCTCTCGCTCCGCGATCGCCTCGGCCAGAGCGGCCGCGTCGAGCTCGGCGACCTTGCCGTGGTAGCGCTCGCGGAATGCGGCAGCCGCGGTCTCCGTCTCGCTGACGTCGTTTTCGAGCGCAGGGTCGTCCGGTCCCGCGTAGAGATCCGTGAGGTCCCACGCGACCTCTTCGGCACCGGTCAGCTCGATCGTCGCCATGAGCGTGAGCCTACCGGCGAGCTGCAAGCGCAGGCGCGAGGTGCTCGCCGATCAGGCGCACCATGTCCAGGTCCTCGTGGTCGAGGTGCTTGAGCATGACCCGCTCGACTCCGGCCGCGCGGAACGCGTCGAGGCGCTCGGCGACCTCTTCGACCGTGCCGACCAGCCAGGTGTCGTCGGGGTGGGCGAGCACCTCGTCCGCATCGCGCCCGTCACCCTGGAGCGCCAGGACGCGCCGGACCCGATCGCGTATCTCGGCCCGATCCTCGCCGACAGTGCACTGCACCATCAGCGAGAGGGGCAGCGTCGCCGGGTCACGGCCCGCAGCCGTGCACGCCTCGTCGAGCCTCTGTCGCCGCTCGGCGCACTCCTGTGCGGTGGCGAGGAAGGTGTTGACCTCGGTCGCCCATCGCACCGCGAGGCGCGCCAGTCCTCGTTTCACCGACCCACCGAGCAGGAGCGGCGGGTGCGGGCCCTGGAGCGGCCGCGGAGACGCGGTCTGATGCTCGAGGCGGTAGTGCTCGCCGGCGAAGCTCCAGTCCTCCTCCGTCCACGAGCGCACGACGATCTCGACCTGCTCGGCGAAGACGGCGAATCGCGTGCGCGCGTCGTGAAACGGAAAGCCGTTGTGCAGGTGCTCCTGCTCGTACCAGCCGGCGCCGATCCCGACCTCGACGCGACCCCCCGAGATGTGGTCGACGGTCACGGCCATCCGTGCGAGGACGCTCGGGTGGCGGAACGTCGCCGGCGACACCAGCGAGCCCAGCCGGATCCGTTGCGTGCACGCGGCGAGCCCGGCCAGCGTCGCCCAGGTGTCGAGTGCGTGCTGGCTGGTACCCCCGATGCCCGAGTAGTGATCGGAGCGGAACAACCCCTCGATGCCGAAGCTCTCGCACGCGTGCGCGAGGGCGACCCATTGCTCCCAGGAGACCCCCTCCTGACCCTCGATCATGAGGCAGACCCGCATGCTCTACCTTCTCACGCCTCGAGGGCGGCTGGATCCGTGACCGGCGCCTGGCAGGCGAAGCGCTCACACACGTAGACGGCGGGCTTGCCGTCGACGAGGCCCTTGCCGGCGAGCAGCGGCACGTCGTCCGCCGGGCCGACGGCGGCCACCGCACGCGGTCGGAAGGGCGTCAGCGCGGCACGTGCCACAGGGCTGTCCACCCCGCCCACGACGGCGATCTCCTGCGGTGGCGCAAGCCACAGGTCGAGCGCGCACAACGCCCAGCCGAAGGCTGCCGGGACGCGGCGTAGCGACGGCTCGACCAGGCGGAACACCGAGACGGCCTGCCGCTCGAGCTCGTCGTCCCCCCACAGCCGCGCCAGCCGCAGCAGCACGTGGGCGAGCATCGAGTTGCCCGACGGCGTCGGGTTGTCGTCGAGCGGCTTCGTGCGCGCCACGAGCGCCTCGCCGTCCGACGGCGAGAGGAAGAACCCGCCGCGCTCGCCGTCACCGAACAGCTCGACGGCGAGGAGCGCGAGGCGACGCGCCTCGTGCAGCCAGCGCACCTCGCCCGTTGCGACGTGCAGCTCGAGCAGCCCGTGGGCCACGTCGGCGTAGTCCTCGAGGAATCCGTCACCTGAGACACGGCCCTCCCGCCACGAGCGACGAAGGCGTCCCGCGTCGCTCGAGAGCGGCCCGAGCAGGAACTCCGCCAACGCGCGTGCTGCCTCGACCCAGTCCGGACGTTCGAGCCGATAGCCCGCGTCCGCCAACGCGGCGAGCGCGAGCCCGTTCCACGAGGCGACCACCTTGTCGTCGCGGGCCGGCTGCTGCCGCTCCGACCGCACGGCGAGCAGGCGCGCTCTGAGCTCGGGTTCGAGGACACCGCGCACGATCAGGCGCCCGTGCTCGAACGGCAGCAACAGCGCCGGGTCGAGGCCGGCCGCGACTGCCTCCTCGGGCGTCCAGGTGTAGGTCAGCCCCTCGACACCGTCGGTGTCGGCGTCCTGGGCCGACGCGAGCCCGCCACCCTCGAGCGCCAGGTCGCGCAGCATGTACTCGAGCGTCTCCTCGACGATCTCGCGGTGACGGTCCTTCCCCGTCACGAGCCACGCGTGCAGGTACGCGGGGACGAGCAGCGCGTTGTCGTACAGCATCTTCTCGAAGTGCGGCACGAGCCAGCGCTCGTCGACCGAGTAGCGGTGGAAGCCGCCGCCGACGACGTCGTACATGCCGCCGGCCGCCATCGCGTCGAGCGTCCGCACGGCCATCTCGAGGGCGCGGTCCGTCCCCCGCCGCAGGAGGAGCTCGATGGTCGACGCAGGCGGGAACTTGGGCGCGCGGCCGAATCCGCCGTGGACGGGATCGAAGGAACGAGCGATGGTCGACTCGGCCTCGACGAGCAGCGAGGACGTCAGCGGCTCGGTCGACGGCGCTGTCCGGGCGGACTCACCGAGGGAGGCGACGAGCTTCTGCGCCTGTGCGCCGACATCGGCACGCCGGTCGCGCCACGCCTCCGCCACCGCAGCCAGCAGCTGAGCGAAGCTCGGCATGCCGTACCGCGGCTCCGGTGGGTAGTACGTCCCCGCGAAGAACGGCTCGCCGGCGGGCGTGAGGAAGACGGTCATCGGCCAGCCGCCCGAGCCGCTCATGGCGACCGTCGCCTCCATGTACAGGGCGTCGACGTCGGGACGCTCCTCGCGATCCACCTTGACGTTGACGAAGTGCTCGTTCATGACCTCGGCGATGGCCGGGTCCTCGAACGACTCGTGGGCCATCACGTGGCACCAGTGACACGCGCTGTAGCCCACCGACAGCAGGAGCGGCTTGTCGTCCGCGAGGGCGCGCGCGAAGGCGTCCTCCCCCCACTCGTGCCAGTCCACCGGGTTCTCGGCGTGCTGCAGGAGGTAGGGGCTCGTCGCGTCCGCGAGCCGGTTCATGCCTGCAGCGTACGGTTACCCCGCTTCGCGCTACTCCTCCTCGGACATGCCGAGCAGATCCTCGCGTGAGATCTTGCCGACGAGCTCGGGATGCGCCTCGGCGACATGCGCCTCCGCGTGGGCGACCAGGTCGTCGTCGTCCTCGCCGCGCACGACTTCTCCACACTCGCAGTTGATCAGCTTTCCCATCGTGGGCTCCTTTCCCGGTTCGGCTAGTACGAGAGCACGCGATCGCTCTCGACCGCAAGCTGCACCAGGCGGTTGGACGGGGCGAACTGCACCGCTTTCCTTCGACGTCGGCCTCACTCAGGCCACGAGCCTTGCTCGACATGCCCGATAGGTAGATCGTCGCGCCTGCCGCGACGACTGCGTCATAGGCGTCGCGCATGCTGCCGGTGCCGACGCCGACGACCGCGTCGAGGGTCTCGTCTCGCAGTAGCTGCACGGCATCGCCGGCGAGAAAGAGCGCCACATCGTGCCCCTCCTCGACGGCCGCAGACGCGACGAGGAAGCCCAGCGCTGCACGCGTCGGGCTCTCCGGACCGTTGGTGAGGTGAACCAGGATTCGTGCCATGCCGGGCACGATGGCAGGCGGAGGTTGCCATAACCTTGGTGCCACCTTGGAAACGCGATTCCAGCTGTGCGGCCCCCTCGCGCTTCGGTACGAAGGGCGGCGGATCGACGGAGGGCTGCCGGGCAGGCTGGGCCGGCTCCTGCTCGTGTACCTCGCGGTCAACCGGCGCCGAGAATGCCCTCGCGACGAGATCCTCGCGGCCTGTGGCCCGCCGATGACCCGAGGGAGGCAGAGCGCAGCTTGACCCCGCTCCTCTCCAAGCTCCGACGGATTCTCGGTCACGACGCCCTGACCGGCCGGGCAAGCCTCCGGTTGCGCCTCGCCGCCGACGCCTGGATCGACCTCGAGGCTGCCGCGGAGGGGCTCCATCGGGCCGAGTCGGCGTTCGGTCGTGGCGACTGGTATGGCGTTTACGGGCCCGGGCGCGTGGCCCAGCACATCTCCGTTCGTACGTTCCTGCCGGGCGAGTCCATGCCGTGGGTCGACGAGGTGCGCGACCGCCTCGCCGAGATCTACGTCCGTTCGCTCGAGCTGGTCGGCAGATCCTGCGCCGAGATCGGCGGCACCGAGTACGGCACCGCCGAACGATGCGCACGCAGCCTCCTTCGTCAGTGCTCCCTATCGCGAGAGTGGGTACCGGCTGTTGATGGACGTCTACGCGCAGCGGGGCAACGGTGCCGAGGCGCTGCTCGTGTACGACGAGCTGCGACACCGTCTGCGTGAGGAGCTCGGGGTCGCACCCAGCGCCGAGACGCAGGCGCTGCACCGCAGCCTCCTCGGCTGATCGGTCGTCAGGCTCCGCTCACGGCCGCAGGCCGAGCACAGCACGGATGCCGCGCAGCTCCGTCCGGAGCAGCGACCGTGCACGCGACGAGTCGAGCCGGCAGTCGAGCGGGCGCCCCGGACGGCGCTGCCGCCCGGCGCACGGGACGGCCGGTGACGAGCTCGGCGAGCTCGGCGCGTGAGACGTGCTCGGGACCTGCGACGTGGAGCACACCGGTGACGTCGAGCGCGGCGAGCTCGAGCAACGCCCGGGCGAGGTCGGTCACCTGCACCGGCGAGCGGAGCTCGTCCTCGTAGAACGTGGCGCCCGTGTCACGCGCAGCAACCTCGTGCTTCGACGGCTCGTGCCCCGGCCCGCCGACGATGAGTGACGTCCGCACGATCAGCGCGTCGCCGCCTACCGCAGCGACACGCAGCTCTGCCTCGGCCTTGGTGCGCCCGTAGTCGCTGCACGGGCACGGTGCGTCGTCTTCGGTGTACGGCGACCCCTTGCGGCCGTCGAACACGACGTCGGTGGAGACGTGCACGAGACGCGCCCCGACCGCTGCGGCCGCCTGCGCCACGTTCTCCGCACCCCCCACGTTGACCGCCTCGGCCTCGGGGCCGTCCTGGCGATATGCCGTGTGGAGCACCACCGCGGGACGCAGACGCTCGAGCAGCGAGGCGACGGCCCCGGCGTCGCGCACGTCGACGCGCTCCGTCGAGATGCCGGGCTCGAGCCGGGCGAGCTCACGCCCGAGAAAGCCCGTGGCTCCGGTCAGGTGCAATCCCATGACGACCTTGTATCCGACGCGCGCATGTCGTACGGTCGCCCCATGAAGAGAGGGTTCCTCTGGGCCGTGCTCGTCGGAGGCGTGCTCGTCGTGGTGGGTGTCCTGTGGCAGGCCTTCACGATCGCGGCGTACGTCCGCGGCGCCGGCGAGGGCGCCCTGGACGCGCACGGCGGCGGCTCGCTCATCGTGCACATCGGCCAGCTGGCGATCGTGATCGGCGCCATCGTGGCGTGGTGGGGCAACTGGAAGGCCGTCGGGCTCGCCATTGCCTTCCTCGTGCTGTCCTTCGCCCAGCTCGGCTTCCTCGGCGACACCGAGGAGCAGGGCGGCTGGGTGAACGGGCTGCACGGCTTCCTGGCGCTGATCGTGCTCCTGGCCGGCGTCGTGTACCTCGACGCAGCGGCCCGGGCGCTCGGCATCCGCGGCGCCTCGCCGACGACGACGGCCTAGGAGGGAGTGGCGCGCGCCGCGCGACGGCGACCGAGATACCAGCGCACGGCCTCGATCCCGAACGCGACCCCGACCGCGATCCCGAAGCCGAGGAGCAGCCCTTTCCAGGGGGCGTCCTCGAACGTCTTGCCGCCGAGGTACCCGAGCAGCGCCGCGTACGTGCCCCAGAGGAGCCCGGCGACGACGTCGGCGACGATGAACCGGCGCCACGTCATGCCGTGTGTGTAGCCGGACGCGAACGTGATGGCGGTCCTGCCGCCGGGAATGAATCGCGCGATGATGATGATGTAGAAGCCTCGGGTCTCGAGCTGGCGCTCGGCCCACTCGAAGCCGTGCCGTGCGCGGTCGGAGCGGAAGAGCCGCTTCACCGTCCGCTCCCCCGCCCAGGAGCCGATGAAGTAGCAGATGTTGTCTCCGACGATCGCCCCGGCGCTCGCGCACGCGATCACACCGAGCAGGACGAGGTCGCCGCTCGACGCCAGGGTGCCCGCGGTGATGACGATGCTCTCGCTCGGAACGAGCGGGAAGAACGCGTCGATCGCCGACACGGCGAAGATGACGAGGTAGCTCCACCACTCCCCGGAGACCCAATCCCTGAACTGGTCGAACACGGGGCCATCCTCGCATGAGCTGCGCGCCCCGACGCAGCGAGCGGCGATGATGGGCGCCATGGCCCACCAGCCGCTCGCCGGGATGCGCGTGCTCGACGTGACGACCTCGATCGCAGGCCCGTACTGCGCTCAGGCGCTGGCCGCGCTCGGTGCCGACGTGATCAAGGTCGAGCGCCCCGACACGGGTGACGACGGCCGCGCCTGGGGCCCGCCGTTCTGGAACGGCGAGGGCACGATGTTCCTCTCGGCGAACGCGGGCAAGCGCTCGCTCGCAATCTCGCTGCGCGACGCGCGGGGGCGCGAGGCGCTGCTGCGGCTCGCGGAGGGCGCCGACGTGTTCCTCCAGAGCCTGCGCCCCGGTCTCGCCGAGCGGCTCGGGCTCGGCGCCGACGCCGTGCGTACGCGCAACCCGCGGCTCGTCTACTGCTCGGTCGGCGCGTACGGTCACGTCGGGCCGCTGCGACACGAGCCCGGCTACGACGCGCTCATGCAGGCCGCGGGCGGTCTGATCTCGATGACCGGCGAGCCGGGTCGGCCCGGCGTCCGCGTCGGATCGAGCGTGATCGACATCGGCACCGGCACCTGGGCGACGGTCGGCATCCTGGCTGCGCTGCTCGAGCGCGAACGGACCGGCGAAGGATCGGTGGTCGACGTCTCTCTGTACGAGACGTCGCTGGCGTACATCGGCTACCACCTCGCCGGGTACCTGGCCGACGGGACCATCCCCACGGGGCAAGGGACCGTGTTCCCGATGGTGGCGCCGTACCAGGTCTTCCCCACGCGCGACGGAGAGCTGCTGGTCGCCGGCGGCAACGACCGGATCTTCGCAGCGCTGTGCGGCGCCGTCGGCAGCCCGGAGCTCGTCGACGACCCGCGCTTCGCCACGAACCCCGATCGTGTCGTGCACCGGGACGAGTTGTACGCCCTCCTCGTGGCACGGCTACGGGAGGACGACACGGCGAGCTGGCAGCAGCGGCTCACCGACGCCGGCGTCCCTGCGGCGCCCGTGGCGAGCGTCCGCGACGTGCTCGAATCCCCTCAGACACGCGCCCTGGAGATGATGCAGCCGCTCGACCACCCGCGGATCGACGGGCTGCAGCTCACGGCGCTGCCGCTCTCGCTCGATCGTGAGCGGATGCCGCTCGCAGGCGCGCCGCCCGATGTCGGCGCGGACACCGCCGAGGTGCTGCGTGAGGCAGGCTATGGCGACGATGAGATCGCAGTTCTCGCGGCCGAAGGGGTGATCCGCACGTGAGCCACCTGTCCGCGTCGTTCTCGGCCACGATCCGCGTGCGTCTCGCCGATGCGCCGGGCTCGTTCGCCAGGCTCGCGCAGGCGATCGGGGACGCGGGCGGATCGCTGGGTGCGATCGACCTGGTGCGCGCAGAGAGCGACCACAAGGTGCGCGACGTGACGGTCGCGGCGGCCGACGACGATCACCTGCAGCCGCATCGTCGAGGCGGCGCATGCGATCGACGGGGTCGAGGTGCTGCACGTCTCCGATCGCACCTTCCTCATGCACCTGGGCGGGAAGCTCGAGGTCGCGTCGAAGGTGCCGCTGAAGACGCGCGACGACCTGTCGATGGCGTACACGCCCGGCGTGGCGCGGATCTGCCGCGCGGTCGCCGACTCGCCCGAGGCCGCCTGGAACCTGACGATCAAGTCGAACACGGTCGCGGTCGTCTCGGACGGGACCGCCGTGCTCGGTCTCGGCGACATCGGCCCCGAGGCGGCGATGCCGGTGATGGAGGGCAAGGCCGTCCTGTTCAAGGAGTTCGGCGGCATCGACGCGTGGCCGATCTGCCTGGCGACCACCGACGTCGACGAGATCGTGACCACCGTGCCGGTCGATCGCGCCCGGGCTTCGGCGGCATCAACCTCGAGGACATCTCGGCCCCGCGCTGCTTCGAGATCGAGCGCCGCCTGCGCGACGAGCTCGACATCCCGGTCTTCCACGACGACCAGCACGGCACGGCCATCGTCACGCTGGCGGCGCTCGTCAACGCGCTCAAGATCGTCGGCAAGCGGCTCGAGGACGTCAAGATCGTCATCACCGGAGTGGGCGCGGCCGGGATCGCGACGAGCGACCTGCTCGCCGACGCGGGCGCGCGAAACGTGATCGGCTGCGACCGCGCCGGAGCCGTGCACCGGGATCGGCCGGGTCTCGACCCGGTGAAGCTCGCGTTTGCCGAGCGGACGAACCCGGAGGGGGCGCAGGGCGCACCGGACGACGTGCTGGAGGGAGCCGACGTCTACATCGGGCTCTCCGGCCCCGGCGCGATCTCGGTCGACGGCGTGCGCCGCATGGCGAAGGACGCCATCGTGTTCGCCATGGCGAACCCCACGCCCGAGGTGCCGCCGGAGACGATCCGCGACGTCGTGGCGGTGATCGCCACGGGTCGCTCGGACTATCCGAACCAGATCAACAACGTGCTCGCGTTCCCGGGAGTCTTCCGCGGAGCGCTCGACGTGCGGGCAACCGAGATCACGAAGGCGATGAACGTGGCCGCCAGCCGCGCCCTCGCGACGGTGATCCCCGACGAGGAGCTCGCTCCCGACTACGTGATCCCGAGCGTCTTCAACCGCGACGTGACGCCCGCGGTCGCGGCCGCAGTCGCGGACGCCGCGGAGCGCGACGGCGTGGCGCGTCGCACCCGCGCCTGACGCGGGCGCCCGACGCGCACGTCACTCGTGGCGCAGCGCCTCCAGCGGGTTCAGCTTCGCTGCTCGCCGGGCCGGGAAGATCGCCGCCAGGACGCCGACGATCACCGCGGCGACCGCGAAGACGATCACCTGGAAGAGCGGGAACGCGAAGTCGACGAAGTCGAGCTTCGCGATCAGGAGGCCGGCGAGGATGAGGCCGAGCACGATCCCGATCGCTGCCCCGATCAGCGCGGTGATGACGCTCTCGTGGCGGATCATGCGCCGCGTCTGGCGGCGCGTCATCCCGATCGCCCGCAGCATCCCGATCTCGCGCGTGCGCTCGAACACCGTCAGCACCAGCGTGTTGACGATCCCGAACAGGCTGACGAGCACGGACAGCGCGAGCAGCACGTAGAGGATGTTGAGCACGGAGCTGAGGCCCGAGATCTGGTTGTCGATGAACTGCTCGCGGGTCTGCACCTTCGAGTTCGGGTAGGCGACGAGCGCCTGCTCGAGCGCGGCGGCGTTCGCCGGCGGTGTCCCCGCCCTCCATCTGGACGAACGAGTAGAGGTCCTTGGGCTGCGGGTTCTCGGCGTCCCACGCCTCGGCCGAGATCGTGACCGGGCCGAACGGCGAGCCGCCGGTCGGCGGGTCGAAGATGCCCTCGACGGTGAACGTCTTCGTCGCCCCCGTGACGAACGTGACCGGAACCTCCGAGCCGAGCGTGAGGTCGTGATCGTCGGCGTAGCCGTCGTCGACGAACGCGCCGTCGCTCCCGAGCGTCGCGAGCACGTCCTGCGAGCCCTCCGCCCAGTCCATCGTGATCACGTCCTTCATGCCGGGCGTGACCGCGGTGGCGAAGATGGTGCTGCCGTAGACGAGCGCGTTGCCGGTGCGCACGCTGCCGACGGACGTCACCCCGGGCGCCTGCGGCCGCGGCGTCGGCGACGGACGTCGGGATCGGCGAGTAGTTGTTCTCCGCCGTGATCGCGTAGTCGGCCACGAAGAGGTCCTCGACCGCCCCGCGGAAGGTCTGCGTGATGCCCGCCGCGAGTGTCGCCACGAGCGTGACGAGCGCGAGGCCGATCATCAGCGCCGACGCGGTCGACGCGGTGCGCTGCGGGTTCCGGCGTGAGTTGTCGCGCGCGAGCACGCCCGCAGCTCCGCCCAGTCGCATGGCCGGCCAGCCGAGGATCCCCGAGAGCACGGGGATGGCCGGCGCAGACAGCATGGCCACGCCGACGAAGACCATCAGCGTGCCGCCGATCAGGAGCAGGAGCACCTTCGACGTGCCGTGGGAGAAGAGCCCCCAGATCAGCAGCGCGAAGCCCACCGCGGTGAGCAGCGGCGGCGATCGGCGTCCGGACGCGGGCGAACCGCCCGGGTGGCAGCGTCGCGCCCTCGCGCACGGCCGCGATCGGCGGCACGCGCGTCGCGCGCAGCGCCGGGAAGATGCTCGCGATCAGGGTGACGACGATCCCGAGCGCGAGCGAGACGACGATCGTCCGCGTCTCGAGGAGCAACCCGCTGTTCGGGAGCGTGAAGCCGACGGCGTCGAACAGCCAGAAGAGCCCCTTCGCGAGCGCGAGCCCGATGAAGAGCCCGATCACCGAGGCGACGACGCCCATCGCCAGCGCCTCGACCACGACCGAGCGGCGCACCTGACCCCGGGAGGCGCCGAGCGTGCGCAGCGTGGCGAGCTCACGCGTCCGCTGCGCGATCGTGATCGACAGCGAGTTGACGATCACGAAGGCGCCGACGAAGAGCGCCACGACGCCGAACGCGAGCAGGAAGTACTGCAGGAACGAGATGAACTCGTCCGTCTCCGCGGCGTCCTCGCGTGCCTGCGCGTCACCGGTGCGGACCTCGGTGCCCGGGCGGCAGGATCGTCCTGATCTCGGAGACGAGCTGCTGGGGCGTGACACCCGGCTTGGCGGACGCACGGATCTGGTCGAGCTTGCCCTCCTTGCCGAAGAGCCTCTGCGCCGTGGGGAGGTCGAAGCCGGACAGGGTGGCGCCGCCGATCGAGCTGACCGAGCCGAACTTGACGAGACCGGAGATCCGTAGCGTCTCGACCGGGCCCCTCCACCTGCACGCCGATCGAGTCGCCGACCGTCGAGGTCCTTCTTGCTCGCAGTCGACTGGTCGATCACGACCTCGTCGGCCCCGGGCCAGCTGCCCTCGACGAGGGTGAGGCGAGTTGAACTCGGGCTTCGACGGGTCGACGGAGAAGCCGAGGTTCGGGGCGCCGCCGAAGACGATCGCCTTGCCGTCCTTGACGAGCTGCGTGTTCTCGCTCGCGACGCCGCCGATCGCGTCGGCGACCTCGGGCAACGCCCTGACCTCTCGGGAGCAGCGACTCGTCGAACGGCGCTTCGGTGGAGCCGGAGCCGTCCTCGACGTCGAACGGCGGACTTGCGGCGTGATCGTGGCGTCCGTGCCGCGGTAGATGTCCGTGAAGATCGTGTCGAACGCCTTGTCGATCGAGTCGGTGAGCACGTACGTGCCGCTCACCATGGCGACGCCGAGCACGATCGCGACGGCCGTGAGCGCGGTGCGCAGCTTCCGGCCGAGGATGCCCTTGAGCGCGAAGCGGATCATGGCCGGTGGCTACTGCTCGTGAAAGGAAGACGTGTTCTTCGGCTCCACCGGGTGCTCACGACGGGCTCACTCGTACGCGATCGCCTCGAGCGGATTCAGCTTCGCCGCGCGGCGCGCGGGCATGATCGCCGCGAGGATCCCGATGACCATCGGCGACGATCGTCAGCACGACGAGCTGGCACCCACGGGATCGCGAAGCGCACGTCGTACTCCGAGAGCGCACGATTGACGAGAGCCGCGAGGAAGATCCCGAGCGGCAGCCCGATCGCCGCACCGATGAGCGCCGTGATGATGCTCTCCTGACGGATCATCCGCCGCACCTGCCGGCGTGTCATGCCGATGGCGCGCAGCATCCCGATCTCGCGCGTGCGCTCGTACACCGACAGCACGAGGGTGTTGATCATCCCGAAGATGCTGACGAAGACGGCCAGGGTGAGCATCACGTACAGGAACGAGATGAACTCGTTGAAGTCCGCGTCCTCGCGCTCGATCCACTCCTCGCGGGTCTCGAGCTGGGTGTCGGGGAAGCCGTCGATCGCCTGCTCCATCTGCGCGCGGTTCTCCGCGTTCGGCTCGCCCGGGACGTTCGCCCACGTCCAGCGGTTGCGGGGGCGGTCGTACAGGGAGTCGAACAGCTCGGTCGAGACGTTCACGCTCTCGATCAGCGGGTAGAACGGCGGGGGCTCGAAGGTGCCCACGACGGTGACCTCCGCCGACTTGTCGGCGGTCGAGCGGAGCGTGAGCACGTCGCCGACGGAGATGTCGTGGTCCTCCGCGTAGTTCGAGCTGACGATCGCGTTCGTCGTGCCGAGCGTGGCGAGCACGCTCTCGTCGCCCTCGCGCCAGTCGAAGACGTATGCCTCGGCGATGGTGTCGGGCTCGATGCCGCCGACCTCCGTCGTCACGTCGTCGACGAGGCCCGCGTCGGAGCGCACGCTGGTCACGACCTCGGGCACGGGGGACGCGGCGAGTGCGTCACCCGCAGCGGCGACGAACGGCGTGTACCCGTCGAGCGACGTCACGACGTAGTCGGCCGCGACCTGCTCCTCGATCGCCTCGCGATTGGATGCCTTCATCCCGTTCGTCAGCGTCGCGATGAACGAGACGAGCGCGATCCCGATCATCAGCGCGGCGGCGGTGGCCGCCGTCCGGCTCGGGTTCCTGCGCGCGTTCTCGCCGCCCGTGCGCGCGGCCACGCGATCCGGGACCACGCTCGGGAACTCCATCGGCCACTCCGGCTCCCAGGACGTCAGCGCCCGTCGCAGCCACATCACGAGCACGATCGGCAGGAGCAGCGGGTTGAGCAACGCGCCGCCGAGGAAGGCGAGCAGGCGGCGCGCAGCCGGTCCCGGCCCCCACGCCCCGTGACGCAGGAGCCAGTACGGGCAGGAGGAAGAACGGCCAGACCAGGACGGTGAAGAGCGAACGCGGCCCAGCGGCCGATCGGGCTGCTGATCACGGCGAGCGGACGCACGATGTGCTTCGAGAGCATCGCCACACCGAGGAACAGCAGGAGGACGCCGGCCCCGATCGAGAGCAGGCGATCGCCCGTGCCGAGCTCGTCCGTGAACATCGCGCGAGCCAGGATCGCGAGCGCGCCGACGATCACGAGCCCTCCGATCCAGGGCACGAACGGCGCGAGCCGTGACTTCGGGAGCGTCGCGCCTTCGCGGACCGCCGCGATCGGCGGCACCCGGGTCGCCCTGATGGCGGGGAACAGCCCCGCCGCGAGCGTGATGCCGACACCGACGACGAGCGCGACGATCACCGTGCGAGCCGCGAAGACGCGGTCGGCCGTCGGCAGCTCGACACCGAGAGCGCGGAACAGCCCCTCGATCGCCTCCGCCAGGACCACGCCGAGGGCGAGGCCGATGAGCGACGCGAGCAAGCCCGATGACGAGCGACTCGAGGATCACCGAGCCGAGGATCTGCCGCCGCGAGGCGCCGATCGTCCGCAGCGTCGCGAACTCGCGCGTGCGCTGGGCGACCGTGATCGAGAAGGTGTTGAAGATGACGAACGCGCCCACGAAGAGCGCGATGCCGGCGAAGACGAGCAGGAAGTAGCGGAAGATCGCCGTGAACTCGCTGACCTCGTCGACCGCCTCTGCAGCCTCCGCCGTCGCGCTCACGACCGTCGCGCTGGCGGGCAGGACCGGTGAGATCGCCCCGACGAGCTCGTCCTCCGTGACACCTTCCGTCGCGGCGGCGAGGATCGCGTCGTACTGCCCTTCCCGCTCCAGCAGCTCCTGCGCCGCGGGGACGGTGAACACCGCGAAGCTCGCATTCCCGAGACTGTCGACGCTGCCGTAGCGCGCGACGCCGACGAGCTCGAACGGGCGCTTCGGCTTGAGCGTCGTGATCTCGACGGTGTCGCCGACGTCGTATCCGAGGTCGTCCGCGGTCCCGGCGTCGATCACGACCTCGTTCGCAGCGGCAGGCCACCGCCCCTCGAGGATGCTCAGCGGGTTGAACTGTGCGAGGGCGGGGTCGGTGTCGATGCCGAACCCGAAGGTCGGCGCCCCCTCCGAGCTCTCCGCCTCGCCGTCGCGGTTCAGGATCTTCGTGTTGCGCTCGTCGAGCACCGACCCGGACGCAAGCGCGACCTCGTCGACGCCACGCACGGTCTCGAGCAGCGAAGCATCGACGGGCGGGTTCGGCGGCGCCTCGCCGTCGATCGAGATGTCGAGCCCCTTGCCCGTGACGACCGCGTCCGTCCCGGCGTACGACTCCGTGAACAGCGTCTTGAAGGCACGGTCGATCGTGTCCGTGAGGATGTAGGTGCCGCTGATCATCGCGACGCCGAGGACGATCGCGATGGCGGTCAGGACCGCGCGGAGCTTGCGGCCCGCGAGGCCGCGGAGGGCGACCTTGATCACGCTGCGGCGACTTCTTCCATGACCGTGAGGATCTCGTGCTGGGTGCACTCGCCCAGCTCGCGCACGATCTCGCCGTCGGCGAGGAACAGCACGCGATGCGCGACCGCGGCGGCGCGCGCGTCGTGCGTGACCATCACGATCGTCTGGCCGTACTCCTCCACCGAGCGGCGCAGGAGCTCGAGGATCTCGGCACTCGTGGACGAGTCGAGGTTCCCCGTCGGCTCGTCGGCGAAGAGAACCGTCGGCTTCGAGATGAGCGCGCGGGCGATCGCGACACGCTGCTGCTGACCACCGGAGAGCTCGGCCGGCCGATGGGAGAGCCTGTCCTTCAGCCCCACGTCCGTGACGACCTTGTCGAGCCAGTCGTCGTCCGGCTTCTCGCCGGCGATCGTCAGCGGAAGGATGATGTTCTCCCTCGCATCGAGCATCGGCAGCAGGTTGAAGAACTGGAAGACGAAGCCGATGTGCTCGCGCCGCAGCTTGGTCAGGGCGTTGTCGCCCAGCGTCGTGATCTCCGTTCCCGCGATGTCGACGGACCCGGACGTGGGCTTGTCGAGGCCCGCGAGAATGTGCATCAGCGTCGACTTGCCGGATCCCGACGGGCCCATCACGGCGGTCGCCTTACCGGACGCGATCTCGACGGTGACGCCGCGCAGCGCGTCCACGACGGTCTCGCCTTGGCCGTAGCGCCGCGTCACGTCGCGGGCGACCACGACTGCTCCGTTGCTTGCCTCCACTCTGGCTGCTCCTCTCCCGCTTGAAGGAATTGGCTCTGAGGCTAGCTGCTTCGCCATCGAGGTGGGTGCGGTAAACCCGACGTTCACCGAGAGCCGGCCGGCCGGCGATGGAGCCAGGCCGGAATCAACCATCTAGACTTGCGTCCCGGGTCGTGACTGAGCGCAGCAAACCGACATCCAAGGGCCGTGTCACGGCGCATGCCGCCACGGCCGAGCTGATCGAGTCGAACCACAGTGTGGGAGAGCGGCTGCGACTGGAGCGAGATCGCAAGGGGCTGACGCTGCGGGAGCTCGCCCGGCGCCTCGAGGTGTCGCCGAGCCTGATCTCGCAGATCGAGACCGGGAAGATCCGGCCGTCGGTGCGCACGCTCTACGCGATGCTGCAGGAATACGACGTGTCGGTCGAGCAGCTCTTCGCGGACGCCGGCACGCCGGCGAAGGGAGACCACGAGCCCGGCCCCGAGCCCGGCGCCGATCCCGATCCGCAGCCCGCTCCGCTGCGCAGCAGACAGCGGCTCGGCCCGCACGACCGTGTCCAGCGGGCCAACGACCGCCGCGTGATCGAGCTCGAGTCCGGCGTCCGCTGGGAGCGCCTCACGACGACGGGCGACGACGCAGTCGACTTTCACGCCACCGTGTACGACGTCGGCGGCGCGTCGAGCCCCGAGGGACAGCTCGTGCGCCATCATGGGCGCGAGTTCGGGTACATCCTCAGCGGCAGGCTCGGCGTCAAGGTGGGCGACGACGAGTACGTCCTCGAGGCCGGCGACTCCATCTCCTTCGACTCGACCATCCCGCACCGGCTGCACAACGACGGCGACGAGCCCCTGAGCGCGATCTGGTTCGTGCTCGGCAGGTAGCGACCCCTTCACCTCGGCGGCAGCGGGTCGCGGGCGCTTGAACAAGCTGCCCGTTCTGTCCAGCAATGCAGAACAGCGCTGGCGGTGTTTAAGTCAGGCGGCGCCGGCGACGTCGATCACGACCTTGCCGTGCGCCCGGCCGGCGGCCATCGCCTCGAGCCCGTCCTCGACGACCCGTTCCAGGTCGATCACCCGGTCGACGACGATCTCCGAGAGCGGCTGGGCGGTGAGCAGCTCGATCGCCTCGGGCAGGTCGGTGGCGCACACGTGCGCCTGCGAGGTGAGCAGCTCGACCTCGTTCACCGTCAGCCGGACGAAGTCGATCGCGGGAGGGGCGTGCTGCAGGCCGACGATCAGCACCCTGCCGCCGGGGCGCACGATCGAGAGGGCCGTCTCGAGGCCGGCCGCCGTCCCCGTCGCCTCGATCACGACCGGTGCCCCGTCCACCTCCGCAAGGCCGTCGTCGGCGGCGTTCAGCGTGGCGGTCGCGCCGAGGCGACGTGCGATGTCGAGGCGCGCCTCGTCGATGTCGACGGCGGTGACGGAGGCGGCGTTGCGGCTCGCCGCCGCGGCGACGATCAGCGTGCCGATGCCGCCGGCGCCGATCACGACCACGGAGCTGCCCTCCACGACACCGGCCCGCCGGGCGCAGTGCACGCCGATCGAGAGGGGCTGGGCCAGCACCGCGTCGAGCTCCGAGCACGCGTCGGGCACGTGGACGCATGTCGTCGCCGGCACGCGCACCTGCTCCGCGAGGCCGCCGTGTGTGTGCAGCCCGATCGTGTAGTAGCGCTCGCAGACGTTGGTCTTGCCCGACGTGCAGGCCTCGCACGCGCCGCACGAGACGCCTGCGCCGCTGACCACGCGCTGGCCGACCTCGTACCCCTCCACCTCGTCGCCCACCGCCGCGACGCTGCCGCAGAACTCATGCCCGATGATCATCGGGCCGACGTGGCCGCTCGAGCGATGGGGTGCATGCAGGGGGACGTAGGAAGGCTCGCGCAGGTACTCACCCACGTCCGTGCCGCAGATCGCGCCGAGGCTCACGTCGAGCAGTAGCTCGCCCGGCTGCGGCGCGGCGGGTCGTGCGGCCTGCTCGACCCGCACGGCGCGCGGGCCGTAGTAGACGGCGGCGGTCATGGTGCTCATCGCGACCTCCTCATGGTCTCACGAGCGGCGCGGCCGGACACGATCTCCGCCACCGCACTGATTGAACACTACTGAACGCCTCCAGCGCCCACGACACCCACTCTCTCACCAAACCCTTCCAATCTTTGCGTAAACGCTGTACGGTCGACATGAACAAGTGTGGGCGATAGTTGAACGAGTCACGATCACACGCTGTCGTGTGGGGATCCGCAGGTGCGACCCGGACGGTGTTCCGTCGCGCCCGAACGGCACGCAGCGTCCTCGACGCCCGCTGGTAGACGACGCGGTCAAGCCAGAGACAGGAGGGTAGAGAACATGGTGTCCAAGAAGAAGGCGCTCGCCATCGCACTCGCTTGCGCGGTGGTGAGCGTGCTCGCGACATCCGTGGCGTCCGCGCGCACCGACGCGCAGCCGCTCAAGCTCCGCAAAGTCACGCTCGCCTACGCTCCGATCACCGACTACGCGCCCATCTTCCTCGGATTGAGGCTCGGCATCTTCAAGAAGAACGGCATCGACCTCAAGACGACGAACACGAACATCACGCCGTCCTCGCTCGTCGCTGCGTCACTGAGCGGTCAGGTGGACATCGCCACGAACTCCGCCACCGCGACGATGACCGCGGTCTCGCAGGGCATCCCCTGCAAGCTGCTGGCGGCCGCGTCGACGACGCCGACCAAGGGCAACACCGAGATCCTCGTCCGGGCGAACAGCGACATCCGCCGCTTCCGCGATCTCGCGGGCAAGACGGTCGGCACCGTCGGGCTGCAGGGCTTCTTCCACCTCCTCACGCTGAACGCAGTCGACAAGGACGGCGGCGACTACACGAAGGTGAGGGCCGTGCCGGGGGCACAGTTCGACTCCCTCAACACGCTGCTCGCCGGGCGGGTCGACGCAGTCGTGCTGCAGGATCCGTTCAACACGCTCGCCAAGGCCAACAACGCCGTCCGCTCGATCGGGAACCCGCTCGGGCTGTTCGACCAGAAGACGACGGCCGGCGTGATGATCGCCTGCGGAGAGATCTTCCAGAAGAAGCCGGACACGCTGCGGCGGTTCGTGCGTGGCTGGAAGCAGGCGGTGGCATATGCGGCCTCCCATCCGAAGCAGACCAAGGCGATCATCCCGAAGTACTCCGGTCTGACCCCGGAGGTGACGAACCAGATCACCATGCCGAACTTCACGACCGTCCTCGAGCCTCGGGTGATCGGGAAGTTCGTCACGCTCATGAAGAAGTTCGGCTGGATCAAGGGCACGCCGCCCTCGTACGACGACTTCGTCTGGAACGGGAAGTAGTTGCCGGACGGCGCACAGTTCGAGCCGGTCCCCGGCCCGGTGACATCCGCCAGGCGGTTGTCACCGGGCCACGGCTCGACTCTGGAGCCCGACAGGCGTCTCGAGGATCGGACCGGTCAGAGAAATCCCAGGGTCGGGACGCGGGACGCGGACCGCGGGCCCTCGGGGTCGAGAGAGGAGCACTAGATGATGTCGAAGCGAAGGATGTTCCCCGTCGCGCTGCTCTGTGCCGCGACGGCAGTGCTCGCGCTGGCGGTCACGTCCGCGAGCAGCCAGTCGGAGGCGGCCGCGCCTCGCGAGGTGAAGCTCGCGCTGTTCCCGTCACTCGACTACGCGCCCCTGTTCCTGGGCCTGAAGCAGGGGATCTGGAAGAAGCACGGGCTCAACCTGAAGATCACGTACGTCTACACCGGCGCCGGGCTGTTCGCGGCCCTGACGAGCGGGTCGGCCGACCTGGCCACGAACTCGCCGACCGCCGGGTCGAACGCGATCGCCCAGGGACTGCCGCTCAAGATGCTGACCGCGGCGGCGCTGCAGGCGACGAAGGGCAACACCGAGGTGCTCGTCCGGTCGAACAGCTCGATCCGCAACTTCGGTGACCTGGCCGGCAAGACCGTGGCCACGATCAACCTGCAGGGCCTGTTCCATCTCGGCACGGCGTACGCGGTCGAGAAGGCGGGCGGCGACCCGAAGTCGATGCGCGCGCTGGCCATGTCACCGGCAGACGAGCCCAACGCGCTCGCGGCGGGCAGGCTGGACGCGATCGTGCTGCAGGACCCGTTCCTGACCACGGCCAAGCAACAGCACGGGAACGCCTTCCGCTCGCTCGGCAACCCGTTCGCCGAGGTGCCGTACCGCATGCCGGTCGGTGCGTTCTGGACGACGGACAGCGTGACCGACGCCAAGCCGGCGCTGCTGCGCAAGTTCTTCACCGCCTGGAAGGAGTGTGTCGCGGCGGCCGAGAGGCAGCCGAAGCTGACGCGCACCATCATCCCGAAGTACACGGGGATCACCCAGGCGGTCGCCAACCAGATCACTCCGCCGGACTGGATCGCGAGGAAGCCGTCGAAGGGCCAGCTGGGCCCGATGCTCGCGCTGGCGAAGAGGTACGGCTGGATCCAGACCGTGCCGGCCTACGACCAGATCGTGTGGGACGGCAAGTAGGACCGTAGGCATGCGCGCTCCTCGACGGTCGCCGAGCGACCGTCGAGGAGCGGTCGGCCGGCCCACGGTGCGGGCCGGCCGGAGAGCGAGCGAGAACGGAGGCCACCGCAATGACCACGAAGCTCACGGTGCTCAACCCCGAGGGGTTCCCGCCCAAGGTCGTCGCCCAGGGACTCGCGCCCGGCCTCGGCACGCTCGACGCCAAGAAGGTCTTCCTGGTCGACGTCGGCTTCGAGAACTCCGACAACTTCATGCGGCAGCTGCAGGGCTGGCTCGCAGACCACGAGCCGCGCATCAAGACCGAGATCGTGCGCTGGCGCGACCAGCACAAGCCGGATCCCGAGCTCTGCGAGCAGATCCGCACGAACGGGGACGCCGCGATCCTCGGGGTGGGCTTGTGAAGCATGTGTGCGCCGGAGGTCTCCGGCCACGCGAGAGAGCTCGAGGTGGACTACGGCGTCCCGTCGGTCGCGGTGCACGCGGACGCGTTCGCCCGTCTCGTCGAGTCGGTCGCCCGCGTCAACGGGATGCCGCGCCAGCGACGTGCGTTCGTTCCGACACCCGTCCTCGAGAAGACGCCTGCCGAGCTGCGTGCCTACATCGAGGGTGACGACCCCGTCACCGGTCGTCCGTTCATGGCGATGGTGATGGATGCCCTCACGCAGGAGCTCGACCCGGAGGACCTGCGGGGTGTCGAGTACGACCGCTCGACGCCGCGGCTGGTCGAGCCGGGCACCGAGGAAAGCCTGCAGGATCTCTTCCGCGAGAACCGCTGGACCGACTTCTTCCCGATCGTGCTCCCGACCGAGGAGCGGGTGGAGGCCATGCTCGCCGGCACCAGCCACGATCCCGACGAGATCGTCGGGCGCATGCGGCCCACCGGGTACCGCGAGCTGTGGGAGTTCTCCGTCGAGAAGGTCGCGGTGAACGCCGTCATGGCCGGCGCGAAGCCCGAGTTCTTCCCGATCATCCTCGCGCTCGCGTCGACGGGCATCACGGCGCGCCAGAGCAGCACCTCGTCGATGGCGAACATGGTCGTCGTGAACGGCCCGATCCGCGAGGAGATCGGCATGAACAGCGGGCTTGGCGCGCTCGGCCCGTACAACCACGCCAACGCCACCATCGGCCGGGCCTACGGCCTCCTCTCGCAGAACCTGCAAGGCGGCTCCGTGCCCGGTCTCACGTACATGGGCGCGCAGGGCAACGCCTACGGGTACAGCAGCGTCACCTTCGCCGAGAACGAGTCGGCGAGCCCCTGGGACCCCCTCCATGTGAGTCACGGCTTCGACCGCGACGAGAGCACCGTCGCGACGTTCTACTCGTGGGGCAACGTCTGGACCGAAGGGCTCCGCGACACCTGGGAAGACAAGGTGAAGTCGATGCTCGGCGGTCAGGATCCGTACCTCGGCTGCATCCTCGTGCTCGACCCGATCGTGGCGCGCGAGTTCGTGCAGCTCGGCTTCACCAAGAAGCAGCAGCTCGCCGACTGGGTGCACGAGAACGTCCACTCACCGGCACGGCGGTACTGGGACAACTTCACGATGCGTAACCTGATGCGCGAGCATGCAGAGTTGGGACTCGAGCCGTACGCGACGTATGCGAAAGCGGGGCCGGAGGAGCTGATCCCGATGTTCGAGCCGGAGGTCATCCACATCGTCGTCGTCGGCGGCTCGTCGAACGGGCAGTGGAGCTCGTTCAACGGCCGGCCGCTCGACCCGCGCTTCCGCAACAACCCCGACGACCCGTGGATCGTCTCCGTCGACGCGTGGCGATGACCTCGGCGTACCCGTCCCCGAGCCAGGAGAGCCCGTGACCGACGGCGAGATCGACGTCCTCGTCGCGGGAGGAGGCCTGGCAGGGCTGACCGCAGGCATGTTCTCCGCCCGTCATGGGCGATCGACGCTCGTCCTCACCGGCGGCGCCCCCGGTGGGCCCCTGCTCAGCATCACCCGGATCGACGACTACCCCGGCTTCCCCGACGGCGTCGCCGGCTTTGACCTCTGCCCGATCGCTCAGGAGCAGGCGGCCGCCGCCGGCGCAACGTTCAGCATGGACGAGCTGACTGCGCTCGAGCCGGACGGGGCCGCGTGGCTGGCGGCCACCGACAGCGGGGAGGTCCGCGCCCGGGCAGTGATCGTCGCCACGGGGTCGAGCCTCCGCGTGCTCGGCGTCCCGGGAGAGTCACAGCCTCGCGGGGCGCGGCATCTCGCATTGCGCAAGCTGCGACGGCCCTCTGTACCGTGAACGCATCGTGGGTGTGGTCGGAGGCGGCGACTCGGCTCTGCAGGAGGCTCTCGAGCTCGCGGAGTATGCGGCCGAGGTGCTCCTCATCCACCGCGGTGACGCGCTCACGGGTCAGGACGCATACCGACGCCGTGTGCTCGAGTCGCCGCGCATCCGAGTGCTGCTCGGCACGACCGTCGAGGAGATCCTGGGCGAGACCTCCGTCGAGGGCGTCTCGCTGCGCAACGCCGGGACGGGCGACACGTCGACCGTCGAGCTTGCGGCGCTGTTCCCGTATGTCGGAACGGTGCCACGCACCGCGTTTCTCTCTCAGGTGCTCGAGCTCGACGAGAACGGCCGGATCCCGACCGACGGCGGGATGCGCACGGAGGCTCCGGGCCTCCTCGCAGCCGGGGATGTCCGCCGGGACTCCGCGGCGCACGCGGTAGCCGTCGCCGGAGACGGTGCGACGGCGGCCTCCACCGCCCACGCGTATCTCGACGGGGCGCCGTGGCCGGCGAACAGGGACGCAGCGCTGGCAGGAGGCGGCGCCGCCGCCTGACGCGGGGGCCGGCGTCGGAAGCCACATGGAGACGCAGCGAACGCCGCCGGCACCTGTCGCCGCCGCCGGGCATCCGTCGACCGCACGGAGAGCCCCGCAGCCGACGCGGCGGGAGCGCGGCGTCCGGGTTGCGGGCTGGCTGCTGCCGGTCGCCACGACGTTTGCGGTGATCGTCACGGTCGAGTTGATCGTCCGCGGCGGTCTCGTGCTGCAGACGGCGTTCCCGACCCCCACCGCCGTCTTCCGCGCGCTGATCGACAGCTTCGGCACCTCCGACTACTGGCTCGCGGTGTGGAACACGATGAAGAGCTGGGCGCTTGGTCTCGGCCTGGCGATCCTCGTCGCGGTCCCGCTCGGGATCCTCGTCGGGACGTCGAACTTCCTGTACCGCTCCGTACGCCTGGTGGTCGACTTCCTGCGGCCGATCCCGTCGATCGCGCTGCTGCCGCTGCTGATCCTGCTGTTCGGCATCACCGTCGACCTGAAGGTGTTCATGGCGGCGCTCGGTGCGTTCTTCCCGCTCTTCTTCCAGACGATGTACGGCGTCCAGGACGTCGACCCCGTCGCCCGCGACACCGCCAGCGCCTACCGGCTCAACCGTTTCTTCCGCTTCGTCTTCGTCGACCTGCCGGGTGCGACCCCGTACATCGCGACCGGCCTGCGGATCTCCGCCTCGGTGTCGCTCGTGGTCTGCGTCGCGACCGAGCTGATCGTCGGCGTGCCCGGGCTCGGCGCCGGCATCTTCAAGGCCCAGTACGCCGGGCAGCTCGCTCAGATGTACGCCCTCATCGTGTCCACCGGGCTGATCGGGTTGCTGATCGCGATCGGGTTCAACAGGCTGGAGCGCATCACGTTGCGCTGGCACCCCTCGCAGCGGATCGAACGGCCGACATGAACAGGAAGCTCTACAACCTCCTCCTCGAGGTGTGGCTGCCCGTCGTGCTCGTCGCGCTCTGGTGGTACCTGAGCGAGAACAGCAGCTCGCCGTTCTTCCCGCCGCTGCGCGAGATCCTGCAGGTGTTCAACGACACCTGGATCTTCGAGCGCTTCGGGACCGACGTCGTGCCGAGCCTGAAGCGCTTCCTCGAGGGCTTCGCGATCGCGGTCATCCTCGGCGTCTCGATCGGCGTGCTCCTCGGGATGACCCCGCTCGCGCGCAAGGCGACGGCGCCGACGATCGACTTCCTGCGCTCGATCCCGGCGGTCGCGCTCGTCTCGGTCTTCATCGTCATGCTCGGCTTCGGTGACCTCGCCAAGGTCACGGCGATCGCCTTCGCGGCGTTCTTCCCGATCCTCCTGAACACGATCGACGGCGTTCGCGGCGTCGACCCGGTGCAGCTCGACCTGGCGCGCGCGTACAAGATCCGCTCGCATCAGAGGATCGTGAAGATCATCCTCCCCGCCGCGAGCCCGCAGATCTTCGCCGGGCTGAGGATCAGCCTGGCGGTGGCACTGCTCGTGATGGCGTTCAGCGAGATGTTCGCCGGCACGAACGGCGTCGGGTTCTTCATCCTGTTCGCCCAGGACACGTTCAGGATCACCGAGATGTGGTCAGGGATCCTGCTCCTCGGGATCCTCGGCTACCTCGTCAACCTCGTCTTCGTGCTGGTCGAGCGACGCGTGATGGGCTGGCATCGAGGCTGGCGGGCGACCGCACGTGAAGCAGGAGGTGCAGGCTAGTGCTCGAGCTCGAGGTCAGACAGCTCTCCAAGACCTACGGAACGGGCCCCTCGGCCGTCGAGGCGATCGACGAGCTGACGTTCAGCGTCAACACGGGTGAGTTCGTCTGCATCCTGGGGCCGTCGGGCTGCGGCAAGACGACGCTCCTCAAGTGCCTGTCCGGCCTCCTGCGACCGACGACCGGGTCGGCATTCCTCGAGGGACAGCCGATCGACGGGACGCCCGACCGGCTCGCGCTCGTCTTCCAGGACTACAGCCGCTCGCTGCTGCCGTGGATGACGGTGCGTGGCAACGTGACGCTGCCGCTGCTCGCCAAGGGGATGCGGAAGACCGAGCGCCAGGGCCGCGCGCTCGAGGCGCTCTCCGCCGTCGGCCTCGACGGGTTCGAAAATTCGCACCCGTGGCAGCTGTCCGGAGGGATGCAGCAGCGTGTCGCGATCGCCCGCGCGCTCGCGTACGAGCCGCGGCTGCTGCTGATGGACGAGCCGTTCGCATCGGTCGACGCGCAGACGCGCGCCGACCTCGAGGACCTCGTGCTGCAGGTGCACGCGCGCTTCGGGATCACGGTGGTGTTCGTGACACACGACATCGACGAGTCGATCTACCTGGCCGACCGCATCATCGTGCTGTCGCAGAGACCGACCAGCGTGAAGGAGATGGTGACGGTCACCCTGCCGCGCCCGCGCGACCAGCTGGCGACGAAGGCGCTGCCCGAGTTCGCGCAGCTCCGCACTCACGTCTTCCAGCTGATCAAGGGTGAGCGCACCGGGTTCGCCGACGACCTGCCGACGGAGTTCGTCAATCCGCAGGAGCTGGCCGCGCGTCGCGTGGGGGCGGAATGACGCCGTCCGCTCCGGCGTTCTTTGTACAGTCCTACTGAATGTTCCCCTTAACACCGGAGGAGCAGAGGTGTCCGACAAGCTGACGGTTCTCAGCCCGCTGGGCTTTCCGCCTCAGGTGACCGCGAACGGGCTGGCGCAGAGCCTGGCCTCGCTCGACGGGAAGCGGCTGTTCCTCGTCGACGTCGGCTTCGAGAACTCCGACAACTTCATGATCCAGCTGCAGGGCTGGCTGGCCGAGCACGAGCCGTCGGTGGAGACGGAGATCGTCCGCTGGCGCAACCAGCACCTGCCCGACCCCGAGCTCTCGACGCGGATCAAGGCGGAAGGCGACGCCGCGATCCTCGGGGTCGGCCTCTGAAGCACGTGTAGCCCGGAGGTCTCCGGGCACGCGATGTACCTGGAGACGGAGTACGGCGTCCCCACGGTCGCCGTCCACGCAGACGCGTTTGCGCGCCTCGTCGACTCCGTCCTGCGCGTCAACGGGACGCCGAACGCCCGGCGTGTGTTCGTCCCCACCCCGGTGATGGAGAAGACGCCGGCGGAGCTGCGGGCCTACGTCGAGGGCGACGACCCGATTGCCAAGGAGCCGTTCATGGCCCGGCTGCTCGCGTCGCTGACGCGCCCGCTCGACGAGTCCGACCTGCGAGGGGTCGGGTTCGACCGCTCGACACCGCGGCTGCTCGAGCCCGACACGGAGGACAACCTGCAGGCGCTCTTCCGCGAGAACCGCTGGACGGACTTCCTGCCGATCATCCTGCCGACGGAGGAGCGGGTCGAGGCGATGCTCGCCGGCACGAGCCGCGGGCGGGACGAGATCGTCGGCAAGCTGCAGCCGACCAACTACCGAGAGCTGTGGGAGTTCACCGTCGAGAAGGTCGCCGTCAACGCCGTGATGGCCGGCGCCGACCCCTCCCACTTCCCCGTGATCCTCGCGCTCGCCTCGAGCGGCCTCACGGCCCGCAACAGCAGCACCTCGTCCCTCGCTGCGATGGTCGTCGTCAACGGCCCCATCCGGCACGAGATCGAGATGAACAGCGGCATCGGCGCGCTCGGCCCCTACAACCACGCCAACGCCGCCATCGGCCGCGCCTACGGGCTGCTGTCGCAGAACCTCCAGGGGGGATCCGTTCCCGGCGAGACGTACGTCGGCTCGCAGGGGAACAACATGGCCTACAACAGCGTCACGTTCGCCGAGAACGAGGAGGGCAGCCCGTGGGCGCCGTACCACGTCTCGCAGGGCTTCGACCGCGACACGAGCACCGTGTCCGTGTTCGCGACCTGGGGCAACGTCTGGACGGAAGGGCTCCGCGAGCACTGGGAGGACAAGGTCAAGGGGATGCTCTCGGGGCTCGACCCGTTCCTCGGAGTCGTGCTCGTGATCGATCCGAACGTGGCACGCGAGCTCGCCGAGCTCGGCTTCACGACGCGCGAGAAGCTGATCGACTGGGTGCACGAGAACGTCCGCACGCCGGCACGCCTCTACTGGAACTACTACGCGGCGCAGACCTTCATCCGCGAGGACGCCGTGAACGGCATCGAGCCCTTCGCGAGCTACTACACGGCGGCGCCCGACGAGCTGATCCCGGTGTTCCCGAAGGAGAAGATCGAGGTGCTCGTCGTCGGCGGCTCGACGAACGGGCAGTGGAGCGCGTTCAGCGGCTCACGCCTCGACCGCCGCTACTGGGCGCCCGGCGTGCAGACCAGCATCTCGATCGACGACTGGCGCTGAGTTACCGGCGAGAATCGGGAATCCGCCTGCGGCGAGAAGATCAAGGCGTCCGCTTCGCGGCCGCAAGCCGGGCGTGGCGACGAGATCGCGTACCGCGAGCTGCGCAGAGTTACCAGCGCAGATCGGGAATCCGCAAGAGCGGATCCCCGATCGCACAAGACCCTGAAGGCGTCCGCTTCGCGGCCGCAAAGCCGGGCGTGGTCGACGCAGATCGCGGTCTCCGCTAGCTCGGTACCGCCGAGCTGCGCAGCGTCGGCCGCACGACGATGTCGCCGCCCCACGGCGTGTAGGGCCCGTCGGTCGGCACCAGGAACCGGTCGGGCAGGTCGTCGACCACGCCGAGCGTGGCGACCATCCTCCCGAAGCCCACCATGTGCGCGCAGCGCATGGCGAGCTCGACGAGCTCACCCTCGTCGAAGTAGGTGCGCAGGTCGTCGTAGACGGCTGTCGTCGATCGCGAGGTGATTGGTCGCGAACAGGTCGGCGTAGCGCAGCGCCGCCTTCTCCGCGTCGGACAGGTCGTCGGCCTCCGCCGGGCGCTCCAGCGAGCACACCGTCGCCTCTGTGAGCCCTGCCTCGACGGCCTCGCTGTAACGGATCGCCATGCAGCTGCGGCACTGGTTGTGGAAGGCGACGCGCAGCCGCACGAGCTCGACGAGACGCGCCGGCAGCGTGCTCTCCTCGTTGAGCGCGAACGCGAGCTCGCGCACGGCGCGGGCGGCTGCCGGCCGGTGGGCGCGAATGCCGGCGATCCGGCGCTCGAACGCCGTGCTGTCGGGAAGTGTCGTGAGATCGATCGCCTCAGCCTCGCGGATCCGTGCCAACGTTGGCCTCCTTAACATCGCCGTTGATACGACAGGCGCAGTGTTAAAATATACTGTACGCATCCGCACCGACCGCGCGATGCCTGGAACGATGCCGACCCCCCACGCGATCACCTCGCCCCCGTGGCGCCTCGACCCGGACGTGGCGGGACCCGCCGGCGTCCGCCACACTCGCTGCCTTTCGTGACGGACACCATCGGCGCGACCTCGGCGCAGCCCGCGCCGGCCTCGGGGAACGGCGGCGGACGGCCGCACCTCGGAGTCGCCCTCCCGAACTACGGCGAGGCGGCGTCGCCCGAGGCGATCCGGCGCATGGCGGAGTCCGCCGAGCTGCTCGGCTTCGACTCGGTCTGGGCCACCGAGCACGTGCTCGTCGGCCCGGCCGCCGCGGCCACCTACGGCCGTGCCTACTCCCCGTTCGCGACGCTGGGCTGGATCGCCGGCTTCACCGAGCGCGTGGAGCTGGGCACGTCGATCGTGATCGCGCCGCTGCACAGCCCGATGCGCGTCGCCAAGGAGATCGTGACGCTGTCGGAGCTCGGCCGCCGGCGCGTCCGCCTCGGCGTCGGCGCCGGCTGGCACGAGGACGAGTTCCGCTTCATGGGGGTCGACTTCCCGAGCCGCGGCCGGCGCACCGACGAGGCGATCCGTGTCATCCGGGCGCTGTGGAGCGGCGCCGACGCCTTCGAGGGCGAGTTCTGGCAGTTCGAGGACGCCACCTTCGCGCCCCTCCCGTCGCCGATGCCCGAGATCTGGGTCGGCGGCGTCAAGCGCACCGCCGTCCGGCGGACGCTCGAGCTGGGTGACGTGTGGCATCCGAGCTCGAACGTCGAGATGGGCTTCGTCGCAGAGGTGATGGCCGACCATCCCGACCTGCGGCTCGTCCCCCGCACACCCCCCGAGCGCGTCGACGACTACCTCGCCCTCGGGGCGGAGGGCGCTGTGGTCGCGTTCCCCGACGAGGGCTCGATGCGCGCGTTCGCGCGTCTGTACCGCTGAGACGGAGGAGGCACCATGAAGGCACTGTTCATCGGCGGCACGGGGAACATCTCCACCGGGGTCTCCGAGCTGCTCGCCGCTCGAGGCGACGATCTGAGCGTGCTCAACCGCGGCACGCGACCGGAGGCGGTGCCCGAGGGCGTTCGGTCGATCACGGCCGACATCAGGGACCCGTCGTCCGTGACCGCCGCCCTCGGCGACGAGGAGTTCGACGTCGTCGTCGAGTGGCTCGGCTTCGAGCCGAAGCACGTCGAGACGGACATCGAGCTGTTCTCGGGCCGGACGAAGCAGTACGTCTTCATCAGCTCGGCGACCGTCTACCGCCGGCCCGGCGATCACTACGTGACGGTCGAGACGGCCCCGCTCGGGAACCCGCACTGGAAGTACGCGCAGGACAAGATCGCCTGCGAGGAACGGCTCAGGCGCGCACACGAGGAGAGCGGCTTCCCGGTGACGATCGTCCGCCCCTCGTACACCTACGGCACGCGGTGGATCCCCGCCGTGATCGCAGGGCAGGACTACACGCTCGTCGCCCGCATGCTGGCGGGACGACCGGTGATCACGCCCGGCGACGGCCAGAGCCTCTGGACGATGACGCACAACAGCGACTTCGCGAAGGGGTTCGCCGGGCTTCTCGGTCACCCGGATGCGGTCGGCGAGGCGTTTCACATCACCTCCGACGACGTGCGCACCTGGGACGAGATCGTGCAGACGATCGCCGCGGCCGCCGGCGTCGAGGCGAACATCGTCCACGTCCCGTCCGACTTCATGGGCGCGATCGACGCCGAGCTCGGCGCCAACCTGCTCGGCGACAAGTCTCACTCGGCGGTGTTCGACAACTCGAAGATCAAGCGGTTCGTGCCGGACTTCGAGGCAGTGGTGCCGCTGGAAGAGGGCGTGAAGCGCTCGCTCGAATGGTTCGATGCCGATCCCGCGCGGAAGACCGTCGACGCGGAGCGCGATGCCCTGATCGACCGCATCGTCGACACCTACCTCGGCGCGCTAGCTGGCAAGCGGGATCTCGCTTCGCGAGATCACGGAATCCGCTCACGCGGATTCCTCCCGCGCATAACCCTGAAGGCGTCCGCTTCGCGGCCGCAAGGCCACGAAGTCTCACATTCCGCCTGTTCGACCGCGACTCAGTCCATCAAGACGATCCAGATGGCGTGCACGGGGTCCGGGCCCTCGTTGTACAGCCGGTGCGGGATCGTCGACTCGAACGAGATCGAGTCGCCCGGGCCGAGCACGTAGTCGTCGAAGCCCACCGTGACGTGGAGCTGGCCGCTCGTCACGATCCCGAACTCGCGGCCGTTGTGCCTGACGAGCGCATTGGCCGCGCTCGACGCGCCTCCGACTCCGTAGATGTTGTAGAGAAACTCGACCTCGGGGTCGGCCCAGGCGGCGAGCCGCTCCCAGCGAATCCCCGACTGCAGCTCGATGCCGCGTCGCCGCGACCCGCGCGCGATGCGGATTCGGCCGGAGTCCTGGTCGGCGTCACCCTCGCCGTCGGCGTCACCCTGACCGTCCGCGGCTGCCGTGCGCGGCCGGGCCTCCGGCAAGGGCGCCGACGCCTCGTCGTCCGGTGCGAACACCTCGTCGAGCGACACGCCGAGCTCGCTGACGATCGCGTACAGCGTTCGCACGGACGGCCGCAGCCGTCCCGTCTCGATCTGCGAGACGAGGCTCGCCGAGATGCCGAGCCGGCGGGCGAGCTCGCGCAGGCTGATGTGACGCTCCTGCCGGCGCTTTCTGAGGCGCTCGCCGAGGGCGGCACCCGGCTCGCGCTCTGCGCTGCCCCGCTCGCCGCTGGGCGAGCGACGGGTGTCCACGGCGTCGGCCATCGGCTGCCTGAGGATACTCAGGTGTCAGCCCACCTGTTCACGCACGCCAGGAAGCGTGCCGCTCACGGTGTACTGGCCGCCGGCGGTGATCAGCAGGTCCTCGGCCGGGAACCTCGTGATCACCTCGCAGCCGTCCGACGTGACGACGAGCTCCTCCTCGATCCTCGCCGCCGACCATCCGTCCGTGGCCGGCCAGAAGGTCTCGAGCGCGAACACCATCCCCTCTTCGATCACCTCCGGGTGGTCGAAGGAGACGAGGCGCGAGAAGATCGGCTTCTCCCAGATCGACAGCCCGATGCCGTGCCCGTACTGCAGCGCGAAGGCGGCCTCCTCGTCCGGGAAGCCGAAGTCCTGCGCCTCCGGCCAGAGGGACACGACCTCGGCGGTCGAGACACCGGGCCGGATGGCAGCGATCGCCTGATCGAGGATGTCCCGGCACCGCCGGTAGGCGTCCACCTGCGCGTTCGAGGCCGAGCCGACGGCGAACGTCCTGTAGTAGCAGGTTCGGTAGCCGTTGTACGCATGCAGGATGTCGAAGTAGGCGGGCTCTCCCGGTCGCAGCATGCGGTCCGTGAACACGTGCGGGTGCGGGCTGCAGCGCTCGCCGGAGATCGCATTGACGCCCTCGACGTGCTCGGACCCGAGCTCGAACAGCACCTTGTTGACGAGCGCGACGCATTCGTTCTCGCGGATCCCGGGCCGCATCGCGTTGAACAGCTGGTCGTACGCCGAGTCGACCATGGCACACGCCGTCGCGAGCAACGTGATCTCGTCCTGTGTCTTGATCTTCCGAGCGTCCTGCATCAGCGCCTGGCCGTCGACGACCTGGATGCCCTCGGCCTCGAGCGCCCGCAGCACCGGCAGCTCGACCATGTCGACGCCGAGAGGCTCGCCGAGCAACCCTCGTTCCTCGAGCTCGACCCGAATCTTGTGCGCGACGTCCTCGGCGCGGCCTTTCACGGCACCACGAAGCGTCGAGATGCCCGCGCGGGAGCGGTCCTCGCCGAGCCACGGGCAGTAGATCTGATGGTGACGTGCCGCGGAGCCGAAGTCCCACAGGATCGGCTCGTCGCCCTGCGGCAACAGGCAGAACCGGATCAGCTTGTCCATCGCCCACGTGCCGATGTGCGTCGCCGTGATGTAGCGGATGTTGTTCATGTCGAAGCACAGCAGCGCCCCCAGCTCCGACGAGCGCAGGTGCTCGTCCGCACGGGCGAGCCGCTCGCGGCGCAGCCGGTCGAAGTCGACCCGCTGCTCCCAGTCGACGCCCATCGTCCCGTAGGTTCGTATCGCCATCCTTCGTCTCCCCTCTCTCCCCGTCGCGGCGTGCTCCGAGCAACCTTCCTACGTCGACTGCCGCTCGACCGGCGAAGCGCGACACCACCTCGTAGACGATCGAGAAGTCGTGATGGCCGACTCCCGTCGAACGCGCGACGGTGAGCAGCTCGCCTGCGACCGCGAGTGTCGGGAGCGCCACTCCGAGCTCGCGGCCCGCCTCCAGCGCCAGCTCGACGTCCTTCTGCATCAGCGTGCAGTCGAACATCGCCTCGTCCGGCTGACCGAAGACGAGCGGCCCTCTGTACTGGAGCATGGGCGAGGCGATCACCGAGTTGAGCATCACGTCGACAGCCAACTCCTTGTCGAGCCCCGCCCGTTCCGCGAGCACGAGCCCTTCCGAGAAGGCCACCATCTGCAGGTAGATGTTGATGTTCAGGGCGAGCTTCAGCTCGAGCGCCTTGCCGTTCTCGCCGACGTGGCGGACGAACGGGCCGATGTCGCGGAGGATCGGCTCCACGCGTTCGAAAGCATCGGGCGAGCCGCCCACGATGATCGACAGCTTCCCCTGCTCGATCGTGACGATCGAGCCGGCAACCGGCGCATCGAGCAGGTGTCCACCCGCTCTCGCGACGTCGACTGCCAGGGCGCGCGAGACGGACGGCGAGCACGTGGTCATGTCGACCCACACCTGGTCGGGTCGCAACCCTGCGATCACGCCGGTTGCGCCGTGACCGACGGCCTCCACCGCCTCCGACCCGGTGACCATCGAGAAGATCACGTCCGAACGCTCGGCAGCCTCGCGTGGAGTCTCGACGAGCTCCATGCCTTCGGCCACGAGCGCCTCGGCCTTGCCGGGTGTCCTGTTGTAGCCGCGGACCACGTGGCCGGCTGCGAGCAGTCGGCGCACGATCCCGTTGCCCATCACTCCAAGCCCTATGAACCCAACCTCCGCCACTCACACTCCCCACGTGCGGCACCGTTCATATCTGATTAACACACTCGCCCGAGTGACGATAGTCAGGATCGCGCCACATGTACAGCGGAGCCCCACGACGAGGTAGCGGCAGGCGCTTCGCAGATCGCGTCCGAGTCCCGGCGACGCGCCGCGCGGAGCGTGGGCCGTGTCGGCGGATTTCCGCATGAACAAGCGGTTAACAGACAGGCAGAAGGACTGGCGACGTGACTCGACCCCGGTGCTGCGTGGTGCACGAGGAGGAACGCGCTCGATCGCAGGTCACCTGGCCTCCTCCGTTTAATAATCGGCGCTGAAATGTGTTAAACATCGTGTCAACATTGACACTCAGGCAGCCGCCGGCGCCCCACGCCACAGCACGTGGGTAGCGGGATCACCGGTGATGTCGCTGCGTCAGGAAGGAGACGGTGCTCATGTCGAGCGAAGGGAACGGCCACCACCATCTGTTGACCCGGGAGGACGAGATCGACTCCGACGGGTCGCTGAGCTCCGAGCGCGGATGGCACGACATGGACGTCAAGTGGTTGATCACGAAGGCGAACATGGGCTCATCGAAGACGGTGGTCGGGCGGACGTACTTTCCGCCCGGGAGCAAGCACGCCCTGCACCGGCATCCCAACGCGGAGGAATGGGAGTACATCCTGAGCGGCAAGGGGATCAAGCACGTCGGAGACGAGGCCTTCGAGATGGGCCCCGGCGACGTCGTCTTCTGCCCGCAGAACGTCTACCACGGCCTCGAGAACCCGGCCGAGAACGAGGAGCCGCTCGTCACCATCTGGGGCTACTGCGGCGCTGGAAGCCTCGAGGACGCCGGCTACCACCTGCCGGGCGACGACGAGTAGAGCGCTCGCGCAGGAGAAGGGCAGCTGCTGCCGTGAAGCGGAGCGAGAGCCGGATCCTGACGACGCACACCGGCAGCCTGCCGCGCAGCGACGAGCTCGTCGACATGCTCGTCGCCGCGAACGAGGGCCGCCTGGCCGACCGGGATGCCTTCGAGCGCCTGGTCTCCACGGAGACCGACCGCGTCGTCCGGCAGCAGCTCGGCGCCGGGATCGACGTGGGCTCCGACGGGGAGCTGCCCCGCGTCGCGTTCCATCTGTACGTGAAGGAGCGGATGAGCGGCTTCGGCGGCAAGACGGAGCGCGGCACCTACTCGGACGTCCGGCGTTTCCCGGAGTGGGCGAGGCTGAAGATGGGGATGTCGGTGATGGACGACGCCGACGACGACAACCTGACGCAGACGGCCAGCGCACCCGCCGCCGTCGACCGGATGGCCTACGACCCCGAGATGACCGAGCTGCGCACCGAGCTGCGGCTGTTCGGCGAGGCGCTCGAGCGCAGCAGGGACGCGGGTGAGTTTGCCGAGACGTTCGTCACGGCGGCGTCGCCCGGGATCATCACGATGGCGATGACCCGCCATCCGGACAACCCCGCGTACGCGACGGACGAGGAGTACGTGTTCGGTGTGGCCGAGGAGATGAGGAAGGAGTACGAGTACGTGGTCGACCAGGGCCACGTGCTCCAGCTCGACTGCCCCGATCTCGCGATGGAGCGCACGCTGGGGTTCCAGGACGATCCGCTCGACGTCTTCCTGGAGCGAGTCGAGGTGCACATCGAGGCGATCAACCGCGCGGTCGCCGGGATCCCGCGTGACAGCGTGCGCCTGCACGCGTGCTGGGGCAACTACGACGGGCCGCACATCGACGACGTGGAGCTCGTCGAGGTGCTCCCGCACCTGTACCGGGCGAACGTGGGCGCGATCAGCCTGCCGTGCGGCAACCCGCAGCACCAGCACGACTGGAAGGTCTTCCGCGACCACCCGTTGCCCGCCGACATGCTCCTGATCGTGGGCGTGATCGACGTGACCACCAACTACGTCGAGCATCCGGAGGTCGTCGCCGACCGGATCTGCCAGTTCGCAGAGGTGGTGGGCGACCCGACCCGGATCATCGCCTCGACCGACTGCGGCTTCGGGACGAACGCGGGCTGGGTGATGGTCGCCGAGGACGTCGTCTGGGCGAAGCTGGAGTCGCTCACCGCGGGCGCAGCGCTCGCCAGCGAGCGGCTCTTCTCCTAGAGCCGGTGCCTCTCGAGCCCTCAGACGGCACAGGGCGCGTGCTGCAGCCGGACGGCGCGGCCCGGCGCGCCGCCTTTCGGGATGATGCGGGAATGATGCGCACGGCATCCGAGCCCGGCGTCGCGACGGCCGAGGTGCGGCCATAGCCCGCCTCGTGATCCGCGGCGGCACCGTGGTGACCGTCGACCACCGACTCGGCAACCTGACGGCAGCCGACGTCGTGATCGACGACGGCCTGATCGTGTCCGTCGGCGAGGCGGGGGACGTCGAGGACGCCGAGGTGATCGATGCCGCAGGCGGCATCGTGATGCCGGGGTTCGTCGACACGCACCGGCACACGTGGCAGGCCGCGCTGCGCAACATCGCCTCGGACTGGACGCTCGGTCACTACTTCACGGGTCTTCATTTCGGCTTCTCACCGCACTTTCGGCCCGAGGACACCTATATCGGGAACCTGCTCGGACGGCTGGAGGCACTCGAGTCGGGCATCACGACGATGCTCGACTGGTCGCACAACCTGGGCACGCCCGCCCATGCCGATGCCGCGGCGGACGCGCTGGTCGAGGCCGGCGGCAGGTCGATCTTCGCCCACGGCTGCGGGGCACTGCACTGGCAGGTGCCGAGCAGCCTGGCGCACGACGAGGACATCCGCAGGCTCCGGAACGAGCGCTTCCCGTCGGACGACGGTCTCGTGACTCTCGCGCTCGCCGCGCGTGGGCCGCAGTTCACACCGCTCGACGTGGCCGCGCACGACTTCGGCCTCGCGCGCGAGCTCGGCCTCCGGATCACCGTGCACGTCGGCGACGGCGAATGGGGCAAGACGAGGCCGATCGACGCGCTCGACGGCCTGGGGCTGCTCGGGCCGGACGTCACCTATGTGCACTGCAACACGATCGGCGACGACGAGCTCGACCGCATGGCAGCAACCGGGGGCACGGCGTCCGTCGCTCCGGACGTCGAGTTGCAGATGGGCCACGGTTGGCCCGCTACCGGCCGGCTCCTCCGTGCGGGGATCCGACCGAGCTTCTCGATCGACGTGTGCACGTCGAACGGAGGCGACATGTTCGGGACGATCCGCACCGCCATCGGATGCCAGCGCGGCCTCGACAATGCGGCGGCCGAGGCCGCGGGGCTGAATGCGTCCAGCCTCGACCAGCTCGAGATCACGTGTCGTGACGTCGTCGAGTTCGCGACCGCGCAGGGCGCCGCGGCCTGCGGGCTCGATTCCAGAGTCGGCTCGATCACACCCGGCAAGGAAGCCGACGTGATCGTTCTGCGAGGCGACGCGCTGGCGCTGACGCCCCTCAACAACCCCGAAGGAGCGATCGTCTACAACGGCCATCCCGGCCTCGTCGACACGGTGATCGTGGCAGGCCGCGTCGTCAAGCGCGACGGAGCCCTCGTCGGCGTCGACCTCGACCGCGTGCGGCGGCTCGCCGTCGAGAGTCGCGACTTCCTGTTCTCCGAGGCGATCAAGAACCCGAGGATCGCCGACGCGGCGATCGGCGGCTCGTGGCGGCCCGCTCCCTACACGAGCGCCGAGCCGGCCGTATCAGACGCCACTACCGTGCAACCGGCAGCGAGGAGCAGCCACCAATGACAAGCGATCACCACAGCACCGTCGACGGCGCCCACCTGCTCGACCTCTACGGGCGGATGCGCTTGATCCGCCGCTTCGAGGACGTCGTCCAGTCGCTGTTCCTCCGCGGTGAGGTCTACGGCACCACGCATCTCTACTCGGGGATGGAGGCGGTCGCGGTCGGCGTTGCTGACTGCCTCGAGGAACGCGACCGCGTGGCGTGCACCTATCGCGGCCACGGTCACCTGCTCGCCCGGGGCTCCGACCCGCAAGCTCTCCTCGACGAGCTCCTCGGCCGGGCGACGGGTACGAACGGTGGGCGTGCGGGCTCGATGAACATCGTCGACCCGGCCATCGGTCATCTCGGCTGCTTCGGCATCGTCGGCGGCAGCATCGCCGCTGCGACGGGCGCCTCGCTCGCCACCAAGCGCACGGGCGGCGTCGCCGTCTGCTTCTTCGGGGACGGCGCGACGAACCAGGCGTACTTCTTCGAGTGCCTGAACTTCGCGAAGGTGCTCGACCTGCCGGTGCTCTTCGTCTGCGAGAACAACCAGTACGGCGAGTACACGCCGTACGAGGAGGTCACCGCGGGAACGATCATCGCCCGCGCGGAGGCGATGGAGGTGCCGGCCGAGGCGGTGGACGGCATGGACGTGCTCGCCGTCCGCGAGGCCGCGGCCCGCGGCGGTGGCCGTCGCCCGTGGCGCGACGCCGTACTTCCTGGAGGCACGCACCTATCGCTTCGTCGGCCACTCGCGGTCGGACCCGGGCCGCTACCGGCCCGAGGGCGAGCTCGAGCGCTGGCGCGAGCGGGATCCGCTCCGCGTCTCGGCCGAGGCGCTCACCAGCCGGTTCGGAATCGGCGAGGAGCAGGTGACGCGCGTCGACGAGGAGATCGAGGCGCGGATCCAGGAGCTCGAGGCGAATGCCCTCGCTGCTCCCTTCCCGACACCCGACGGCCAGCCGGAGTACGCAAGTTGAGCGGTGGCGAGCAGACGACGGTCGACGTCCTGATGCCGAGGCTCTCCGACTCGATGGAGGAGGCCACGGTCGTCAAGTGGCTGAAAGCGGTGGGTGACACCGTCACGCGTGGCGAGGAGATCGCCGAGATCGACACCGACAAGGCGACGGTCTCGCTCGAGGCGGAGACCACCGGCACGCTGGCCGAGATCGTCGTCCCCGAGGGCGGCACCGCGGCGCTCGGGGCCGTCGTCGCACGCCTCGCCGCCGCTGCCACGACGGCGCCGGCCGCACCGAGCGCACCTGTCGCGGCACCAACCCCTGCGGTGGCGTCGGCGCCGGTGAGCGGCCCGACGTCGTCACCATCGCATGAGCGCGCGGCACGCGTTGCGGCAACCCCCGTCGCGCGTCGTACGGCCGCCGAGCTCGGCGTGCCGCTCGCCTCCGTCTCGGGCACCGGCCCCGGAGGTCGCATCGTGCGCGCCGACGTGCGAGCGGCGGCGGCCATCCTCCGACGGCGCGCAGGCACAGGCCGCGCCGTCCGAGGCGGGGCTCGCGGCTCGACCGACGGTCGAGGCGCCGAGACGCGGGTCGAGCTCAGCTCGGTGCAGAGGACGATCTGGCGCCGGATGGTCGAGTCGCGCACGCAGATCCCGGAGTTCGAGCTCACCGCCGAGATCGACATGACCCGCGCGGTGGCGATGCGGACGGAGCTCGCGGAGCTCGAGAACGGCGACGTGCCGTCGCTGAACGACCTCGTCGTTCGCGCGGTGGCGCTGGCGCTGCGCGAGCACCCGGGGCTCAACGCCGGCGTCCTCGGCGAGGACGTCGTCCGCTTCTCGCGTGTCAACGTCGGCATCGCCGTCGCGCTCGACGACGCCCTGGTGGTGCCGGCGCTGTACGACGCCGACCTGAAGACCCTGCACGAGCTGGCGGCCGAGTCCCGCTCGCTCGTCGAGCGCGCCCGCGCGCGCCGGCTGACGCCGGCCGAGCTCGCAGACGCGACCTTCACCGTGTCGAACCTCGGCATGTTCGGCATCCGCAGCTTCAGCGCCGTGATCAACCCGCCGCAGGTGGGGATCCTGGCGGTCGGAGAGGTCCGTCGCCGGCCGGCCGTCGGCGCCGACGGGTCGTTCGAGGCCCGCGACCTGATGGAGGTGACGCTGGCCTGCGATCACCGCGCCGTCTACGGGGCGGACGCCGCCCGGTTCCTGCAACGCATCCGAGAGCTCCTGGAGCGGCCGCTCTCGCTCCTCCTGTAGCAGAAGGGACGACATGGCAGAGATCGAGTTCCGAGAGGCGATCCGGCAGGCGCTGCGCGACGAGCTGGCCCGCGACGAGAGCGTGCTCTTCTTCGGCGAGGACGTCGCGAAGGCGGGCGGGGTGTTCGCCGTCACGCCTGGCCTGTACGAGGAGTTCGGACGTGAGCGCGTGTTCGACACGCCCATCTCCGAGCTTGCCCTCGCCGGGGCGGCGTTCGGCTCCGCTGCGTGCGGCCTGCGCCCGGTGGTGGAGATCATGTTCGGCGATTTCCTGCTGCTCGTCGGCGACATGCTGGTGAACCAGGCGACGAAGCAGTGGTTTCTCACCGGGGGCACCCAGGGGTCGCCGATCACGATCCGCTCGGTCGTGGGTGCCGGTGGCCGGTTCGGCGCCATCCACTCGCAGATGCCGGTGCCGTGGTTCATGGGCGTGACGGGCCTCAAGATCGTCGCCCCGTCGACCCCGGCGGACGCGAAGGGGCTTCTCACGAGCTCGATCCGGGACGACAACCCGACACTCTTCCTGGAGCACAAGCGGCTCTACGCCGGCCAAGGGGGAGGTCCCGGACGGCGAGCACGTCGTGCCCCTCGGTCGTGCGGCCGTCGTGCGACCCGGCCGAGACGTGACGATCGTGTCCGCGATGATGGGCGTGCACCATGCCCTCGCCGCGGCGGACCTGCTCGCAGGCCACGGTGTCGACGCAGAGGTGATCGACCTCCGCACGATCCGACCGCTCGATCACGAGACGGTCGCCGCTTCCGTGCGTCGCACGAACCGGCTCTGCATCGTGGAGGAAGGGCCTCTCACCGGTGGGTTCAGCGCCGAGCTCCTCGCGCTCGTCACGGAGCTCTGCCTCGGAGACCTCGACGACGCGTGGCGCATCACGCATGCGAACACGCCGATCCCGTACAGCCCGCCGCTGGAAGACGACTTCCTGCCGTCCGCCGACCGGATCGCCGCGGAGGTCCTGGCCAGGCCGTGAGCGGTCGAGGCTTTCGTTCGTCGAGCAGGCCGCCTAGCTGAGGCGGCGCCCGGCCTCGGCGAGCACGTCGCCGAGGATGCCGACGATCTCGTCCATCTCGGCCTCGCCGGCGACGAGCGGCGGCGAGACCTGCACGACCGGGTCGCCGCGGTCGTCGGTGCGGCAGATCAGCCCGGCGTCGAACAGCGCGGGTGACAGGAAGCCGCGCAGCAGCTCCTCGCACTCTGCGTCGTCGAAGGTCAGCTTCGTCTCGTCGTCCTTGACGAGCTCGAGCGCCCAGAAGAAGCCGGCGCCGCGCAGATCGCCGACGATCGGCAGGTCGAGCAGCTGCGCCAGCTTGGAGCGGAAGGTCTCCTCCAGTGCGCGGCCACGTGCTCGACGATGCCCTCGCGCTTCATGATCTCGATGTTCTTCAGCGCGATGGCGCACATCACCGGGTGCCCGCCGAACGTGATCCCGTGGCTGTACATCGACCGCGCCTCGAGGAAGGGCTCCATCACGCGGTCGGTGGCGATCACCGCCCCGATCGCCGCATACGACGACGACAGTCCCTTGGCGGTGGTGACGATGTCCGGCCGGATGTCGTAGCGCTCCGACCCGAACCAGTGCCCGAGCCGACCGAAGGCGGTGATCACCTCGTCGGCGGAGAGCAGGATGTCGTACTCGTCGCAGAGGGCCCGCACGCCCTGGAAGTAGCCGGCGGGCGGGGTGAACGCGCCACCCGAGTTCTGCACCGGCTCCATGTGCACGAGGCAGACCGTCTCGGGGCCCATCGACTCGATCGTCCAGCGGAGCTCCTCGAGCAGCGCCGCCGTGAACTCCTCCTCCGTCTCCCCCTCGGGCCTGCGGTACCGGCCCGTGTTGCGCACGTTGCGCACCTCGGCGAGGAGCGGCTCGAAGGGAGCCCTGATCGGCGGGATCCCGGTGAGGGACAGGGCGCCCATGGTGGTGCCGTGGTACGCGGTCTGCCGGGTGATCGCCTTGTAGCGGCGCGGCGGTGTGCCAAGGTTGGCCGCGATCGCGTCGTGATCCCTCTCCGGGCCTGCGCCGGCGACCGCGCGGAGCCGCGTCTCGCCGCGCACGAGGTAGTACTGCCGGGCGAGCTTGTAGGCAGACTCGACCGCCTCCGAGCCGCCCGAGACGAAGAACACGCGGTTCAGGTCGCCCGGGGCGAGTGATGCAACCTCGCCGGCGAGCTCGATCGCACGCGGGTGGGCGTAGGTCCAGTTCGTGTAGAAGGGCAGCTCGCGCATCTGCTCGAGCGCCGCCTGGCCGATCTCCTCGCCGTACCCGTAGCCGATGTTGACCGAGAACAGGCCGGCCAGCGCGTCGAGGTAGCGCTTGCCGTTCACGTCCTCGAGGTAACAGCCGTCGCCGCGCACGATGATCGGCACGTCGGCGTCGGCGTAGCCGCCCATGCGCGTGAAGTGCATCCACAGGTGGTCCTTCGCGCGCTGGGAATACGAGAGCGGGTCAACGGGCACGATGGACGGAGAATACGGTGAGCAGGATGCGAAGCAGGGGTTCGTACGTTCGCGTCAGCTGCGTCAACTCCCCGGGCTCTGGCGCAACCCTGAAAAGGCAAGCCGGCACGGGGGCGCGCGGCCCCCGCGGGACGCGTGCGCCTGCATACTCGCAATCGTGCACAGTGAGAACCGCCCCGCGCACGCAGGGACTTTGCGATGACGACATCGATCGCGCGGGATCGCAGCGAGGCGCTCAAGCCCTACGTCCCACGGCTCCTGATCACGTGGGTCCGCGAGTCTCCGGAGGAGCGCTACCGCGCGATCGACGGATCGCTGGCATTCGTGGACATCTCGGGGTTCACGGCGCTCACCGAGCGGCTCTCGCGCAAGGGCAAGATCGGTGCCGAGCTGATGCACGACACGCTCGACGGGGTCTTCACGGCGCTGCTCGACGAGGCGTACGACTGGGGCGCGGGGCTGCTGAAGTGGGGCGGCGATGCGCTGCTCATCCTCTTCGACGGGCCCGACCACGAGCAGCGTGCGGCGCGTGCGTCGTGGGAGATGCAGCGGACGATCGACCGCGTCGGGCGCCTGCGGGTCGCAGGAGGGAGCGTCAGGCTCCGGATGTCGATCGGCGTCACGACGGGGAAGATCGAGTTCTTCACGGCCGGGAGCGTGCATCGCGAGCTGCTGGTCGCCGGCCCGGCCGCGACCGAAGCGGTCACGCTCGAGTCGATCGCCGACGCAGGTGAGATCGCGCTGAGCCACACGCTCGCGGCGTGCCTCGACCCCGCCTGCATCGGCGCGCCCAAGGAGCAGGCCCTGCTCCTTGCGGCACCGCCCGACATCGAGCGCAAGCGCGCTCCCGACGTCGGCATCGTCCGGGAGGAGGACGTCGCCGGATGCATCCCCGTGGCTGCCCGCGCACACGTTCTGCTCGAGAAGAGCGAGCCCGAGCACCGAACGGTGACGGCCGCCTTCATCGACTTGATGGACACGGACGAGCTCCTCGCGCGGCTGGGCCCCGAGGCCTTCGCCGCAGCCGTCGACGAGCGCATCACCGCAATCCAGGAGGCGGCGCTGCGGTACGGCGTCCCGTTCTACGAGACCGACATCGGCAAGGGGAGCGTGAAGGCGCTGCTCACGGCCGGCGCGCCCTCCAGTACCGGCCACGACGAGGAGCAGATGCTCCGCGCGCTGCGCGAGGTGATGGATCGCCCGGGCGCCGTGCCCATGCGGGTGGGCGTCAACACGGGAAAGGTCTTCACGGGGGACTTCGGCCCTCCGTATCGCCGTGCCTATCGGGTCTTCGGCGACGCGATCAACACGGCCGCGCGCGTGATGAGCCGTGCGGAGCCGGGGCAGATCCTGGCCACCGAGACGGTGCTCGAGCGGTCGCGCACGCTCTTCGAGACGACGCCGATCGCGCCGTTTCGCGCCAAGGGCAAGGCCGAGCCGGTCAGGGCCTCGGTCGTGGGCGCCGTGGCAGGGACGCGGGCCGAACGCGTCGCCGAGACGCCGCTGGTCGGGCGCGACGGCGAGCTCGCAGAGCTGCTCGAGATCGCGGGCGACGTGCGGCGGGGCACCGGCTGGGTGGTCGAGATCAGCGGCGCCCCGGGGAGCGGGCGCTCGAGGCTCGTTCACGAGCTGATCGCACGCTGCCCGGACCTGACCGTCCTCCGCGCGCGCTGCGAGGAGTACGAGGCCTCCACCCCCTACTACGCGCTTCGGAGCCCGGTGTGTACGGCGCTCGGCCTCGAGCCCGGTGCCGATGCAGGCGAGGCAGAGCGGCGGCTGCGCGACGTCGTCGCAGACGCCGGCCCTTCGCTGGCGCCGTGGATCCCGCTGCTCGGCGTCCTCCTCGGCCTCGACCTCGCCGCGACGCCCGAGACCGCACGGCTCGACGAGCGGTTCCTGCGAAGCATGCTCGCCGAGGTCACGACGGGCCTCTTCGACGCGATGCTCGGCGAGGAGCCGTGGATGCTCGTGGTCGAGGACGCGCACTTCCTGGACGAGGCGAGCGCCGACCTGCTGCACCGCCTGGCGCGCGCCGGACGCGCGAGACGGCAGCTCATCGTCGTGACGCACTCCGAGCCGGCGACGACGTGGGCGCCGCCCGCCGACGAGGAGCTGCTCAGCGCAGCCTTCGCCCTGTTGCCGCTCTCCGAGCGGCATCTCAACGACATCATCGCGCTCGCGACCGAGCAGCACCCACTGTCACCGCACGACACCGAAGCCGTTGCGCGGCGCTCCAACGGGAACGTGCTGTTCCTCTTCGAGCTGCTCGACGCGCTCACGTCGGCCGGGACCGCGGACGCCCTCCCGGAGTCGGTCGAGGCGGTCATCGCGGGCGAGATCGACCGGCTCGCGCCGGCCGACAGGACGGTGCTCCGCTACGCATCCGTGCTCGGCGCGACGTTCGACCCTGAGCTCCTGTCGGCCGCGCTCGGTGACGGAGCGGAGCTCGGCGCCGCTGTCTGGGAGCGGCTCCGCGGTCTCGTCGACCCCGACGCCGCCGCTGGCATGCGGTTCCGGAACACCCTCGTGCGCGACGTCGCCTATGAGGGCCTGCCCTTCAGGCGACGTCGCGAGCTGCACGGCCGCGTGGCGGAGGCGATCGAGGCTTCCGGGGACTCGTCGGCCGTGGGAGAGGAGATGTCCGCGCTCGCTCTCCACTTCTACGAGGCCGAGCGGTTCGAGAAGGCCTGGCACTACTGCCGTCTCGCCGGGGACCGCGCCCGGTCGATCGCCGCGACCGTCGAGGCCGCGCGGTTCTACGAGCGGGCGCTCGAAGCGGCGCGCCGCTGCCGCGACGTCCCCGCAGCGGAGCGGGCGAGGGTCTGGAGGTCACTCGGCGCCGTACGCGACGCATCGGGCTTGTTCGATCGAGCCCACGCCGCGCTCCAGCGCGCGACCGCTCTCTTCGCGGGCGAGGACCTCGAGCGGGCCCGGACGTACGAAGAGCGCTCGCGCGCACGGATCCGGGCCGGCGCGTACGGGCGGGCGTTGCGCGAGATCGCGATCGGCCTCAAGGTGGCCGATGCGCTCGGGCCGCCCGAGAGGGAGCGCACGCGAGCACGCCTGCTCGCGCAGCGCGCCGAGCTGCGGCTGCTGCAGGGCCATCCTCGGGAGGCTGTGCAGCTGGCCCGGCGAGCCCTGGAGGAGGGTGCACCCGTCGAGGAGCTCGAGGCAGTGGCGCGCTCGTACAGCGCCCTCGACGGCGCGTACCAGATGCTGGGCGAGCCCGACAAGGCAGTCAACGAGTTGAAGGCCCTCGAGATCTGGGCGCAGCTGGGTCAGGCTCGGACCGTGGGGATCATCCAGATGAACGTCGGCGTTCAGGCGTATGCCGACGGCCGCTGGGACGAGGCGTTCGACTGGTACCGGCGCTCGGAGGTCGACTGCATGGCCGCGGGCGACCGCCAGAACGCAGCGATCGCGGCCGCGAACCTGGGCGAGTTGCTCGTCAGCCGCGGACTGCTCGACGACGCCGAGGCGGAGCTGCGCAAGTCCCGCAGGGTGTTGCGCGCCTCGGGGGCGACGCCGTACGCGCTCTTCGCGGAGACTCAGCTCGCGCGCATCTCACTGGCTCGCGGGCTTCCGGAGGAGGCGCTCGAGGCCCTGGTCCGCATTGCCGAGGAGGCACGAGACGTCGGGCACGCAGGGATCGCCCTCGAGATCGCCGTCTACTTCGCGGCGGCGGCCACGGCGGCGGGCGAGGCCGAGCGCGCGCTCACGGCGCTCGACGACGCCGCGCGCGCGGCCGGCGACGAGGCGGCGCTGTTGTCGGTGCCGATCGACCGCGTCCAGGGAGCTGCCCTGGTCGCGCTCGGCCGGCTCGACGAGGCCGCAGCCCGTCTGGACCGGGCTCTCGAGCGGGCGCGCCGGCAGTCGCTGCTGTACGAGCAGTTCCTCATCATGCGCGAGCGCGCCGCGCTTGCACCGCTGCTCGGTGCCGAGCCGGACGCGTCGGAGCTGCGCGAGGCGCACCGCCTCGCACAGCTCCTCGGCATCGGTCTCGCGGTCGGCTAGCCGACGCTCCGCCAGCCGTCGATCGAGGAGTAGACGTGGGCGACGAACGTGCCGCCCGTGGCGGTGTCCGCGTGCTCGGTCGTCTGGATGAGGCACGACGTCTCGCTGCCCGGAAGCACCAAGCCCGACTCCGTCACCGCCACCTGGTCGTACGCATCGTCGAGGCCGAACTCGGAGCCGTCTCGTGGGTCGACCTCGCAGTAGAGCATGTCGTGAGCTTCGGCCCGTGCGAACGGGAACTCGTCGTCGAAGATGACCGTGAACGGGTTCTGCGCGTTCCCGCCGAAGGCCCACTCGATCCTCTCGACGAGCGGCACGTTCGTGCCGGTCTCGTCGGCGGGGAACACGCTCACGAACGGCTTGCCCGCGTCCGTGCCCGAGTTGAAGGTGAAGAACGCGCCTTCCTTGCACTCGGCGAGGCGGATGAGGTAGCTGCCGTCGCTGGTGCCGAAGGGCTCGTCCGAACAGGGAACCGCCCCGACGTTCCCGAAGTCCTTCCCCGTGATCGCCTGCGTGGCGGACGTCGGCTGGAAGTCGTACCCCTTGCGGAGCTGGGTGCCCGACGTGCAGAGGTTCGTCGTCGAGGGCAGCGGCTGCGTCTGCGCCCATGTCCCGGACGGCGGCGACTCGCAGACCCGGTAGGTCGACGTCGTCGACAGCGGCAGGGCGAAGCTGTAGCCGCCGTTGGCGCCGGTCGGCGTCGAGTCGACGAGGGTGCCACCGCCGGCGACGCCCGCGGTCACGTCCTTGTAGAGGTCGACCGTCCAGCCGGGTTGACCGGGCTCACCGGCGTTCTGCGTCCCGTTCTGGTTCCCGTCCAGATAGACAGTGCCCGCCACGGAACCGGAGAGGTCGAAGCAGAACGTCAGGTTGCTGATGCTGTAGAGCGACGTCGGGTTTCCGCTCGAGTCCGCCGACTGGGCCGGAGCGTGCAGGTAGCCGTCGCTCGCGACGGACGGGTAGGTCGGGTTGCCGGCGACACCGGACTTGCCCGTGTAGTTGTACCGCGCGGTGTCCGTCCCGCCCTTGATGCCGACATCGGCGATTGCCGCGTTCGTCGAAGAGAAGCTCACGTACTTGTCCGACGCATAGGCCGGGCGGAGAGGCGAGGTCGTGTTGGGCGGATTCATGGTGAGCGTGAAGGTCACCGCCACGCCGCCGACCGTCGTCTTGTAGGTCTGGCTCTTCGGGTTGTTGATGCGGTACTGGTACGCGGGCGCCGCGCTCGACCCGTAGAAGACCGCGCAGTCGGTGGACTGACCCCCCGTGTTGACGTCCACCGGAACGATCCCCTTCGGGATCGAGGCCGGCTTGATCGGCTGCCCCGGCGACGTTGCGAACGCGGGCAGCACCACGAGCAACACCAGCACGCCGAGCGCCGCCCCCACGCCGACGACAGCCTTGCGGCCACCCCACAGATTCCTCATCTCCCCGCAACCCCCCTGGTGTGGTATCGATCCACGGCGCTGCCGTCGAACTGACCCCTCGGCAGCGCGTCGACGGACTTTACCTGGTCGCGCGGTCGGGCACCAGCGGCGGGTCACGAGGTTGACGCGCACATAGGGGGCACAGATGGGGGTGATCCCCGATGCTCTGCCGACCCCGCAGCTGCGACGGTGCTCGGCATGACACCTTCAGCCACAACACCCATCTCGCCGCTCGCGTCAGCACTGCGCGCAGCAGGCTACGTCGGCCGACTCGTCGAGCCGCCCGACGCCGACTACGACGACGCCCGCGCAGGCTGGAACGGAGCGATCGACCGCCACCCCGCGGCCGTCGCCTACGCGACCGACGCCGATGACGTCGCCGCCGCCATCCGTGCTGCCCGGGCTTCCGGGGTCGCTTTCACGATCCGCGCGGGCGGGCACTCGGTCTCGGGACGCTCGGTCCGCGACGGAGCTCTCTGCATCGATCTGCGGGCGCTCAACACAATCGACGTCGACGCCGAGCGCGGAATCGTGCGCGTCGGCGGAGGCGCTCTGCTGAGCGAGGTCGACGCTGCGACGCAGGAGCATGGCCTGGCGGTGCCCGCAGGACAGATCTCGCACACCGGCGTCGGCGGCCTCACGCTCGGCGGCGGCATCGGGTGGCTCATGCGCAGGCACGGTCTCACGATCGACTCGTTGCAGTCAGCGGACGTCGTGCTCGCCGACGGAACGCTCGTGCATGCCACCGCAGACGACCATCCCGACCTGTTCTGGGCCCTCCGCGGGGGCGGTGGGGACTTCGGCGTCGTCACGCGTTTCGAGTTTCGCGCCCATCGGGTCGGCCCGATCGTGCTCGCCGGCTTGCTCGTCTACCCGTGGGAGCAGGCGCTCGACGCATTTCGCGCCAGCCGCGACCTCATTGCCGATGCCCCCGAAGAGCTGACCATCTTCGACGTCGTGCTCACAGCGCCGCCGCAGGAGCCGTTTCCAGCCCGAGTTGCAGGGCCGCCCCGTCGCCGTCGTCGGCGTCGCCTGGTGCGGCGACATCGCCGAGGGCGAAGAGACTCTCGCGCGCGCTGCGCACTGCTTGCCCACCTGCCGTCGACCTCGTCGGCCCGATGCCGTACGTCGCCCTGCAGACGATGCTCGACGAGACCGCTCCGCCCGGATGGCACTTCTACGACCGCATGCACTATCTGCCCGAGGTCACGGACGAGTTCGTCCAGGCTCTGCTCGCCGGCTTCGAGACGGTGCCGACGCCGCAGACGCATGTCGTGACCGGCTGGATGGGTGGTGCCATCGACCGCGTCGCGCCGGGCGAGACCGCATTCGGGCACCGGACGGCGCGTGCGTTCACCTGGATCATCGGCTGCTCGGGTGAGGAGCCGGTCGGGCCGGTCGCCGACTGGGTGCGGCGGCTCTGGGACGACACCGCGAGCTTTGCGACCGGTGGCGTCTACGTCAACGCGCTCGGCCCCGACCGCTCGACGCGGGACGCCTACACGGACGAGATCTGGGATCGCCTCGTGGCTGTCAAGCGCCGCTACGACCCGGACGGCGTCTTCGCGGGGAACGGAATCGGCTAGTCGACTACAGTCCTTCACGCACGGCGTGCGTGGCCGCCTCCGTGCGGCTGCGCACGCCGAGCTTGGCCAATACCTTGCCGACGTGGTGCTCGGCCGTCTTCGGCGATATGACCAGGCGGTCGGCGATCTCCGCGTTCGACAGCCCCGCCGCGATGAGCGCCAGGACCTCCCGCTCGCGTCCGGTGAGCTCGTCCAGCTCTCCACGAGGCGCGCTGCGGCCGGCCGCTCCGAGATCGCGCAGAAGCGCGGCGGCCCGATCGGCGTCACGCTTGGCACCGAGACGCTCCAGCGCCTCGCACGCAGCCCGTGCCGAGGAGAGTGCGAGCGGGGATCCGATCTCCGCCTGCACGCGCGCGAGCTCGAGGCGGGACCTGGGCTTCTTCGAAGGGGAACGCGAGAGCCGCGAACCTCGTCGCCGCGTCGGCGAGCTCACGCTCGGCGGTCGCCCCATCGCCGCGCGCGCCGGCGACACGACCGGCAAGGAGGGCGCTCTGCGCGACGAGATCGTCGCGGGCGAGCACCTGGCCAAGCGCCCGCAGCTTGTCGGCGGCTGCGGTCGCGGCGTCGAGGTCTCCGGTCGCCAATCCGACCGATCCCTCCAGCACCAGAAGGCCGCCGTCGCCGTCGCTGGCAGCGGCGATCGAGCAGCGCCTGGGCGAGTTCCAGGTCGCCGCGTTGCAACTGCAGCTCGACGAGCGGTACGAGCGCCGCCGGCTCGTCATCGAGGCCGGTGAGGAGCTGCTCGGCCTCCTCGAGACGACCCTGACGCAGGCGGAGCTGCGCGAGAACGGCGAGCGGCAGCGCGCGACCGCCGCCTCGGCGGCGATCCGACTGACGCCGCAGCGCCTCGAGCAGCACCGTCTCGGCTCGCCCCCAGTCGCCGGCCCGCACGAGGACACCGCCGTAGATCCCTTGGCACCACGACTGCACCGGCGTGAAGTTGCGCCGCTCGTTGAAAGCGACGACCGCCTCGCACCACTGCGCAGCGCGTTGCAGGTCGGCGAGCCCGTCGCAGACGACGAGCATGGTGCAGCATGCATCTCCGCAGGCGAGCGGATCGCTGGTCTCGCCGCCGAGCGCGACGGTCAGCGCCTCGTCGAGCAGCGCGAGACCTTCGTCGACCCGCCCCTGGGCCACGACGGAGCGGCCGAGCTGCGCCAGGGCCATGCACTCGATGTCCGGATCCTCGAGCGCGTGCGCGATCTCGAGTGCGGCGTTGGCGTGTCGCTCCGCGTCAAGCGGATCGTCGGAGCGCTTCGCGTCCTCGATCGCCAGCCAGCCGAGCGCCACACACGGGCCTTCGCCTTCCAGCAGCCGCCGAGCCCGTGACAGCCAGCCCGACGCCTCGGCGGACTGCCCGTCGATGCGGCGCTCGCTCGCCAGGTAGACCGCCACACGACCGGCGTTCAGTGCGTCGCCGTTGCGGCGATAGGCGGCGTACGCCTCCCGGCGGCGCTCGATCGCGGCGTCGCGATCACCGAGCCACCAGAGCGACTGACCAAGACCGTCGAGCACCGCCGGGTCGCCCGGCATCAGCTCGAGCAACTCGCTGAACGTATCCCTGGCCTCGGACCATTCGGCGGCGCCGAACTGCCGCCAGCCTGCCTCCAGCAGAGCTCATCTCCGACAGTCTGCCGGGCGGCGCATCGCACCGGAGAGCGCCTCGCGGGGGCCTGCCGGCACGGCGCCTAGCTGGGCGACGCAGTGCTCGCCGGCGATGCGCTGCAGGTCGAGATCGGTGGCCTCATGCGGGTCTTCTCTCGCGGCGGATCTGGGCGACGGCCTGCACGAGCATGATGCCGACCGCGATGAAGAAGATCGCCGAGCCGATCACGTTCACCTGCGGCGGCACACCACGGGCGGCCTGCCCCCAGACGTAGACCGGGAACGTGATCTCGCTGCCAGAGTTGAAGTAGGTGATCACGAAGTCGTCGACGGAGATCGCGAACCCGAGCAGGCCGCCCGCCAGGATCGCCGGCGCAAGCAGCGGCAGGGTGATCTTGCGGAACGTGATCCACTCGTTCGCGCCAAGGTCGGCCGCCGCCTCCTCGAGGTGCCGGTCGAAGTCCACCAGCCGCGCGCGGACCGTGACGACGACGAACGAGATGACGAACATGACGTGCGCGATGAAGATCGTCCAGAAGCCGAGCAGGAACACGCTCTGGTTGAGAAAGAGCGTCAGCAGGGAAGCGCCCAGCACGATCTCCGGCGCGGCCATCGGGAGGAAGATGAGGAAGTTGAGGGCGCCACGACCGCGGAACCGGTGGCGCACCAGCGCGAGCGCGATGAGCGTGCCGAGCGCGGTCGCCACGAGGCTCGCGAGCACCGCGATCTTCAACGATGTGACGAGCGCATGCTGGATCCCCGACGGCGCGTTCCAGTTGAGCCAGTTGTCGAGCGTGAACCCTTGCCAGACGTAGTTGAACCGTCCGGCCGGCTGGTTGAACGAGAACAGGAAGACGACGGCGATCGGCAGCAGCATGTAGCCGATCGCGAGCGCCGCGTACACGCCGAGCGTGTGGCGCTTCACGAACCTCCAGGCTGCTGTCACGAGGTGAGCCTCTCCGACCCGACGAGGCGCGCGTAGACGATCACGACGACGAGAATCAGGGCCATGAGCACGAACGACAGCGCAGCGGCCGACGGGTAGTTGATCTGCACGAGGAACTGCGCCTGGATCACGTTGCCGATCATCTGCTGCCCCGGCCCGCCCAGGAGCTCCGCGTTGATGAAGTCCCCGGTCGCAGGGATGAACGTGAGCAGCGTCCCTGCGGCCACGCCGGGCATCGACATCGGCAGCGTCACGCGCAGGAATGCCTGCCGCGGATTCGCGTAGAGGTCCTCGGACGCCTCGAGCAACCGCCGGTCGACCTGCTCGAGCGAGACGTAGATCGGCAGCACCATGAAGGGCAGGTAGTTGTAGGTGATCCCCGCCACCACGGCCGTCGACGTCGCGAGCACCCTGCCGCCGTCCTCCACGATCCCGACGGCGCTGAGCACGTCCAGCACGAACCCCTCGTCCGAGAGGATCGTCTGCCAGGCGATCGTGCGGATCAGATAGGTGACGAAGAAGGGCGCGATCACGATGACGAGGAAGACGTTCTTCCACCGGCCCGCCTTGAACGCGATCCAGTACGCGAGCGGGTAGCTGAACGCGAGCGCGATGGCCGTCGCGATCCCCGCGTAGACGAACGACCGGATCAGCTGCTCCTGGTTGTCCGCGATCGCGTCCCCGTAGTTCGACCACGCCCAGGTGAACGTGTAGTTCGGGAACGAGCCGCTCTGCAGCGACTGGTACCCCAGGTAGCCGAGCGGGACGACGAAGAACAGCACGAGCCAGGCGATGCCCGGCGCGAGCAGCGCGACCGGAGCGGCAGAGCGATGCCGGTGGAAGAACCCCACGTCAGGAACGGCTTACGCGCCGACCACGTCCTGCCATTGCGCGATGTACTCCTCGTTGTTGAGCGCCTCGGAGTCGAACTGCTTGACGCTCGAGAGCGTCTCCTCGCTGGGGAAGATGAGCGTGTTCGCCGCCAGCTCGGGATCGGTCTTCGCGAGCTCCTCCTTGGCGCCCTTGACGGGCGTCACGTAGTTGATGTACGCGGCGATCTGGGCGGCGATCTTCGGGTCGTAGACGAAGTTCATGAACGTCGAGGCCTTCTCGACGTCGCCACCGAGCGGGATGAGCATGTTGTCGGTCCAGATCATGCCGCCCGTCTCCGGCACGCCCCACTTGAGGTTGGGGTTGTCGGGCGCGAGCTGGACGATGTCGCCGGACCACGCTAGCGCCGCGATCAGGTTGCCCTGTGACAGCGGCCCCGTGTAGTCGTTGCCGGTGAACTGGCGGATCTGCCCCGAGTCGACGGCCGCCTGCACGCGGTCGATCGCCTTCTGGAACGAATCGTCGGTCACCGTCGACGGGTCGTCGCCGTTCGCCTGCATGACGACGCCGATGCGTGTCCGCCATCTCGTTGAGCAGTGTGACCTTGCCCTTGAGCTTGGAGTCCTCGAGCAGCTGGTCGACCGTGGTGATGGGTGTCGAGGTCAGCTTCTCGTTGTAGGCGATGCCCGTCATGCCCGACTGCCAGGGCAGCGAGTACGAGCGATCCGGGTCGAACGGCGGGCTCAGGAGCGCGTCCTGCAGGTTGGAGATGTTGGGGATCTCGTCCTTGTCGAGCTTCTCCAGCCAGCCTTCCTCGATGAGGAGCCCCGGGTAGCGCGAGTTGTCCGTCATGACGATGATCTCGCGGTCGATCGACTGCCCTTGCGAGAGCGGGCCCTGGATCTTCCCGAAGTACTCGTCGTTCGAGTTGATGTCCTCGAAGTAGTCGACCTTGATCCCCGTCTCCGCCGTGAACTGCTCCAGGGTCGGCGACTTCTTCGTCTTGTCGTCGATGTCGATGTAGTACTGCCAGTTGGAGAAGCGAAGCGTCTCCGACGTGCCGCCGCCCGTCCCGCCTCCGCCTCCTCCACCGCAGGCCGAGAGCAGCCCTGGCAACGACAGCAAGGCGGCGCCTGCGGCCCCGCGCTGGAGAAGCTGGCGCCGGGTGATGATGACGTTCATTCGCTGACCTCCTGGTTCGGGCGGTCGACGACGAACGTCGACGCCGCAGCCCATGTGACGGTGACATGTGATCCGACGGCCGGCACGAAGCCGCCGGCCTCGGAGTTCTGATGGAAGACGCTGATGTCGCCGGCCGCCGTGGCGACGACGATCTCGGTGGCGACGCCGATGTAGGCGCTCTCGAGCACGCTTCCGGCGATGCGGTTCTCGCCCTCGCCTCCGAGCACGACCTTCTCCGGGCGCACGCCGATCGCAACCCGTCCGCTCGCGTCCGCCGTGCTCACCCGGACGATGGTTCCGTCGTCGAGCCGAACCGTCCCCTGTCCCTCGACGACCCCGTCGAGCAGGTTCGACTTGCCGAGGAAGCCGGCCACGAAGGCGGTGCGCGGACGCTCGTACAGCTCGGTCGGCGTTCCGAGCTGCTCGATCCGACCGGCGTTCATGACGGCGATCGTGTCCGCCATCGTCATCGCCTCCTCCTGGTCGTGCGTGACGTGGACGAAGGTGATCCCGACCTCGTGCTGGATGCGTTTCAGCTCGAGCTGCATCTGCTTGCGCAGCTTGAGATCGAGCGCGCCGAGCGGCTCGTCGAGCAGGAGCACCTGCGGGTTGTTGACGAGCGCGCGTGCCAGCGCGACACGCTGCTGCTGCCCGCCGGACAGCTGCTTCGGCTTCCGCGCCCCGCGCCCCGCGAGATCGACGAGGTCGAGCATCTCCAGCACGCGCACGCGTATCTCGTCCTTGGGCAGGCCGCGCCGCTCGAGCCCGAAGGCGACGTTGTCGAAGATCGACATGTGCGGAAACAGCGCGTAGCTCTGGAAGACCGTGTTGACGTCACGCTTGTACGGAGGCAGGCCGACGACGTCGCGGTCGCCCAGGTAGATGCTCCCCGACGTCGGCTCCTCGAAGCCGCCGATCATCCGCAGCGTCGTCGTCTTTCCGCAGCCCGAGGGCCCGAGCAGGGCGAAGAACGAGCCGCGTGGTATCTCGAGCGAGATCCCATCGACCGCGTTGACGTCCTCGAAGCGCTTGACGACGTCCTCGAGCCGAACGTCGGCAGCTGCAGTCACTGTCTCGCTCATCACCCTCCGGGCCGCATCGTCGGGAGGCCAATCGTAGAGGGCGCGTTCTCTGACTGCACGTCCTGCCGCCCGGCCATCCCGTTACGCGCCGTCGGGGACGGGGACGACGAGCACCGGCACGCTCGAGCGGTGCAGGAGCTTGTGCGGGACCGAGCCGAGGATGAGGCCGGTCAACGGGCGCGTGCTCGCCGTGCCCACGACGATCAGCCGTGCGTCGTGCTCCGCTGCAACGTGCAGCAGCCCCTCGACCGGGCCCATCGCCACGCGCGTCGCAGCGACGGTCACGCCGGCCTTGGCTGCCTGCTCCCGCGCTGTCTCCACCAATCCGGAGCCCAGCTCCTCGAGTGCACGCTCGCTCTCGCGCCACTCCTCCCCCACGCTGCGAAAGGGCGGCTCGGCCGCGTGCACGACCACGAGCTCGTCGCCGAGCGCGCTCGTCAGCTCGATCGCCGCAGCCAGGGCGGCGCCGGCCCCGGCCGAGCCGTCCACGCCGACGACGATCACGCGGCTCACGGCTCGCCGCCCGCGGACGCCGCGGGGACCGGCTCGGCCGTGGCGAGGCGCGGGTCGACCGCCTCGAACGGCTTGCGCCCGAAGAAGGCCTCGTTGCCGGCCAGCCGCCACAGGACGAGCAGCACGCCGCCGAGGAGCAGGAACCCGATCCCGATCACGAACGGGATGCCCATGCCGAGGATGGACTCACCGGAGTACGAGTTCTCGGCGTCGGACAGGTCGATGGCGGACTTCACGAACAGGAAGCCGAGGATCACCGCTCCGACGAGCGGGCCGACGCCGATGAAGAGGAAGTTCTTCACCGACTTCGTGAGCTCGCGCCGGTAGAAGATCACGCACGCGACGCCCGTCAGGGCGTAGTAGAACGCGATCATCAGCGAGAGCGCCGAGAGCGTGTCGAAGAGAAAGTTCTCGGACAGCGCGTTGACCGGCACGTACCAGAGGATCGCGAGAGCCGGCGATCACCGCGGTCGAGAACCAGGGCGTGTGGAAGCGCGGGTGGATCGCCGCGAACAGGCGCGGCAGCGCCGACTGGCGCGCCATCGAGAACGACGTGCGCGACGCGGGGATGATCGTGGTCTGCGTCGAGGCGATCGCGGAGGTGAGGATCGCGAGGATGACGAGCTTGTCCCAGGGCGACCCGAGCACGTCGGCGCCGAGCGCGGCGAAGATCGCGTCGTCGTCGTCGTACTCGGCGAGCGTCTCGAGCCCTGCGTACGCGACCACCGCGGTGGTGACGCCGACGTAGGTGACGAGCAGGATCACCGTGCTGACCACGGCCGCCAGCCCGGGTGCGCGACGCGAGTCGCGCGTCTCCTCGGTCAGGTTGACGGCGCTCTCCCAGCCCCAGTAGATGAACACGCCGATCAGGAGCGCCGATACCAGCGACGAGAAGTCCGAGAACGCGAACGGCGAGAACCAGTCGAGCTCCGGCTTCGACGAGCCTGCCGGCGCGTCGTCCGTGTAGACCTTCGCGAGGGCGAAGCCGGCGAAGAGGAGCAGCGCGCCGACCTGAAGCACGATCAGGACGTCCTGGACGCGACGCGGCCAGCTCGGTGCCGCGGATGCAGATCGCCGTCATCGCGACGATGTAGAAGACGGCGAGCGCCATCACCGCCGCCTTCGAGCCCGCCGCATCGTCCCAGCCGAAGAGCTCGTACGTGTAGCGGGCGCCGACGTCGGCCAGCGAGCCGACGACGAGGATGCCCGTCGTGCAGATCGCCCACCCCCCGATCCAGCCGAGCCACGGGCCCATCGCGCGGGTCACCCAGGAGAAGGTCGTGCCGGCGTCCTGGTCGGCGCGGTTCATGTAGAAGAACGCGGCCGCGATCAGGAACATGGGCACGAACGACGCGAGGAGCGCACCGGGCGCCTGGAAGCCCACGATCACCGTGACGGTGCCGATCACGGCCGCCAGCGAGTAGGCGGGCGCAGTGGATGCGAGCCCGATCACGAGCGCGCCGCGGAAGCCGATCGCGTTGTGATCGAGCTCCGGCGACTCGCCGGCGCCCGCTGCTGATGAGTCGGCGTCGGCCATCGGTGGGGCGACGCTACTGGACGGCGCGGGCGGCGACAACCCAGGCACGGCCGGCAGCAGCACCTGGCACCGCGCGCGGTGCCAGGCACCGGTGACCCGTCAGGCGAGCTTCACGCACACGTGCTTGATGCGGGTGTACTCCTCCATCGAGTAGAGCGACATGTCCTTGCCGTAGCCGGACTCCTTGAAGCCCCCGTGCGGCATCTCGGGTGTCAGCGGGAAGAGGTGCTCGTTCACCCAGACGGTGCCGAAGTCGAGCTTGGCCGCCACCTTCATCGCGCGACCCACGTTCTCCGAGAACACCGATGCGGCCAGGCCGTAGCGGACGCCGTTCGCCATCTCGATCGCGGCATCGTCCGAGGCGAACGGCTGCACGGTGACGACGGGCCCGAAGACCTCGTTCTGCACGATCTCCGCGTCCTGCGCGACGTCCGTGACCAGCGTCGGCTGCACGAAGAAGCCGCGGTCGCCGTGCGATGTCACCGCCGGTCAACACGGTCGCCTTCGCGTCGACTGCACGCGCGAGGAAACCGAGCACGCGCTCCTGCTGCTCGGCCGAGATGACGGGGCCCATGCCGATCTCGTCGTCGGCGCCCGGGTCGCCGACGGTCAGCGACGACGACAGCCTCGGTCGTCTTCGGCGACGACGTCGTCGTAGATCCGCTCGCTGACGAGGATCCTGGAGGAGGCGGTGCAGTCCTGCCCGGAGTTGAAGTAGCCGCCGATCTTGATCGCCTCGGCGACCGTGGCCGGATCGGCGTCGTCGAGCACGACCATCGGCGCCTTGCCGCCGAGCTCCAGGTGGACGTGCTTCACCGTCTCGGCGGCGTTCTTGGCGATCAGCTTGCCCGTGGCGGTGTCGCCCGTGAGCGAGACGAGCGAGATCGCCGGGTGCCTGACGAGCGCGTCGCCGACGGGCACACCGTCGCCCGTCACGACCTGGAGCACACCTGGTGGCAGCACCTCCTGCGCGAGCTCGACGAACCGGAGCATCGTCAGCGGCGTCTGCTCGGCCGGCTTGATGATCTGGACGTTCCCGGCCGCGAGCGCCGGGCCCATCTTCCAGACCGCCATGAAGAGCGGGTAGTTCCACGGACAGATCCCGGCCACGATCCCGAGCGGCTCACGCCGGATGATCGACGTGTAGCCGGCGACGTACTCCCCTGCCGCCTTGCCCTCGAGGTTGCGGGCGGCGCCTGCGAAGAACCTGAGGTTGTCGGACATGATGCCCGGCTCGTCCACGGCAACCCACCACGGCTTGCCGACGTTCTGGGACTCGAGCCGGGCGAGCTCCTCGGCGTTCTCGTCGATCACGTCGGCGAGCGCGAGCAGGAGCTCCATCCGGTCCTTCGGCGTCTTGTCCTGCCATTCGACCCAGGCCTTCTTCGCCGCGCTGACCGCCCGCTCGACGTCGTCGGCCGTCCCGCGCGGCACCTCCGCGATCACCTCACCCGTCGCGGGGTTGAGCACCTCCATCGTCTCGCCCGAGGACGACTCGACCCACTCGCCGCCGACGAACATCTTGTGCTGGGTCACCGATACGCTCATTTGACGCCCTCCGCTGGTGGTTGTCCGCGGGAAGCGCTCCTCTGCCCGCGGCGGCGCTCCGCACCGAGACGAACGGCGGGGGCGTGGCCAGGCATCGCCCCTGCGTCCGCTTCGCGGCCGCGCCGCGAGCGTACCACCGTGCCGTCGGCGCGGCCTCGACGGCTGACCAGGCGGTCAGGTAGAACTCGCCCGCGATGAAGATCCTGGTCGTAGGCACCGGCGGTGTCGGCTCGGCCTTTGCACGGATCGTCCAGCGGCGCGACTTCTTCGACGGCTGCGCCCTCGCGGACTACGACGCCGCCCGCCCGCAGGCGCTGGTCGCCACGCTCGACGACGGCCGCTTCAGCGCGCATGCGATCGACGCGTCGAGTCGGGCTGCGGTCACGCAGCTGATCCGTGAGACCGGCGCCGACGCGGTGCTGAACAGCGTCGACCCGGTGCTTCAACGTGCCGATCTTCGACGCCTGCTTCGAAGCCGGCGTCACCTACCTCGACATGGCGATGACGCTGTCGGAGCCACACCCGACGAAGCCGTACGAGGAGACCGGTGTCAAGCTCGGCGACTATCAGTTCGAGCGCGCTGCGGCCTGGGAGGACAAGGGCCTGCTCGCCCTCGTCGGGATCGGGATCGAGCCCGGCGCGGCGGACGTCTTCGCGCGCCACGCCGCCGACGAGCTGTTCTCGGAGATCGACGAGGTCGGGATCCGTGACGGCGCCAACCTGGTCGTCGAGGGCTACGACTTCGCGCCCACCTTCTCCATCTGGACGACGATCGAGGAGTGCCTCAATCCGCCCGTGATCTGGGAGCGCGACCGCGGCTGGTTCACGACCGCCCCGTTCTCCGAGCCCGAGGTGTTCGACTTCCCCGAGGGGATCGGGCCGGTCGAGTGCGTCAACGTGGAGCACGAGGAGGTGCTGCTGGTCCCGCGCTGGGTCGAATGCCGGCGCGTCACGTTCAAGTACGGGCTCGGCGACGAGTTCATCGACGTGCTCCAGACGCTGCACAAGCTCGGCCTCGACGGCAAGGACAAGATCCGTGTCAAGGGCGTCGACGTTGCGCCGCGCGACGTCGTGGCTGCGGCGCTCCCCGACCCGATGACGCTGGGCGACCGAATGTCGGGCAAGACGTGCGCCGGCACGCTCGTGACGGGCCTCGGGACGGACGGCAAGCCACGCAAGACCTACCTCTACCACGTGGTCGACAACGAATGGTCGATGCGCGAGTACGGCGCCCAGGCCGTCGTGTGGCAGACGGCTCTCAACCCGGTCGTCGCGCTGGAGCTGCTCGCCGAGGGAGCGTGGTCGGGAGCGGGGGTGCTCGGGCCGGAGGCCATCGCCGCCCCAGCCGTTCCTCGACAAGCTCGCCGCGCACGGCGCGCCCCACGGGGTGCTCGAGCTCGACCCGTAGGACGGACACATCGGCGCTGCACGACTGACGGCTCGCGTCGGAGTCGGACCTCGGCGGGACCTGCTCCGATGAGTTCTTGCCCGGCCGCGAGCGTCTGAGCGGTAGATGTCGATTCGACTGACCTGCCATTCGTCCGGAGGACATGCCGCGTGCAAGGATCAGGCGATGGCGCATGTGAGGCTGCGCGCTCCGCTCTCCGAGCTCACCGGCGGCTCCGATCACGAGCTCGCCGGCGCGACGGTGCTCGAAGTGCTCGAGACGCTCGAGCGCGATCACCCGGCGGTGGCCGGCTGGGTGCTCGACGAGCGGCGACGAATCCGCGTGCACGTCAACGTCTATGTGAACGGTCAACCTGCGCAGGAGGAGGAGGCGGTCGGACCGAACGACCGCATGCACGTCCTGCCCTCGATCACTGGAGGAGAGTGGTGACAGAGCTACTGGTGGGACGCGAAAAGGGCTGTTCGTGCTGGAGGGGGACGCAGGCGGGCCGTTCGAGGTCTCGGCACGGGCGTTCGCAGGCCAGGCGGTGGAGTACGCGACGCGCGACCCGCGCACCGGCCGCTACCTCGCGTCGGTGACGTCGTGGTTCTACGGCCCGAAGGTGTGGGTCACCGACGACCCGTCCGGCGAGTGGCAGCAGGGCGAGGGCCTGGAGATGCCCGAAGGCGAGGAGAAGGCGCTCGAGCGCCTGTGGGTGATCGTCCCGGGCGAGGAGGACGGCCTCGTCTACTGCGGCGGCGACCCCGGTGTCCTGTTCGAGAGCCGTGACGGCGGCGCGACGTGGGAGCTCAACCGCGGGCTCTGGGATCATCCGACCAGGCCGGACTGGGGCCCGGGGAACGGTGGTCTCTGCCTGCACACGATCGCGCCGTGGCCCGGCGACCCGAGCCGGCTGATGGTGGCGATCTCGGCTGTCGGCGTCTGGCTGTCCGAGGACGGCGGCGCCAGCTGGCGCCACTCGAACACCGGGATCGTCCCCGAGTACGTGCCCGACGACGCCCGCGACAACCCGATCCAGCACTGCGTGCACGACGTGCGGCGCTCGCCGAGCCGGCCGGAGCGTCTGTTCATGCAGTTCCACGGCGGCGTGTATCGCTCCGACGACGCCGGCGAGACGTGGCTCGACGTCGGCGACAGCCTCGGCTCCGACTTCGGCTTCCCGATCGTGGTCGACCCGGCCGACCCGGACTCGGCCTACGTGATCCCCCTGGACGGCGCAGGCGACAGGGTCACGCCGGGCGGCAAGGTCGTCGTGTACGAGACCCGCGACGGCGGCGGCACCTGGCAGGCGCGCACCGAGGGCCTGCCTCAGCAGGACGCCTACCTGACCGTCCTCCGCGAGGCGTTCGACTCCGCGGGTGAGGCGGCCGGGCTGGAGCTGTACTTCGGCGCCACATCGGGTGACGTGTTCGGCTCGAGCGACGCCGGCGAGACCTGGTACTCGGTCGCGGAGCGCCTGCCGCCGGTGTACTCGGTCAGAGCCGCCTGAGACAGGGTCCAGGTAGGGGCCGGACACGCCGGCCCCTACGACCTCGCGAAGCTACTCCTCGCCGATGCCGTGAGCCTCGATCAGCTCGGGCGTGATCGGCACGCTCACGCGTTGCTCCTCCGGCTTGCGGAACGGGTACGAGTCGGCGTCGAGGTACTTCTTCGCCAGCTTGTCGATCTGAGCGTCTGCGCCCTCGTCGACGAGCTCGGCCCGTCCCGTGACGGAGACCCACTGATACGCGTTGCTCGGGTTGACCACGGTGAGCGTCACGCGCGGGTCGGCCTCGATGTGCCGAGGCTTCGCACGGCCACGGGCGGTGTTGAAGCCCGGCGTGCCGGTGTCGTCGACATCGACCCAGACGACCGTGGAGTGCGGCGAGCCGTCGGGTCGTAGCGTCGTCAGGACGCCGTAGTAGGGGTTGTCGCGCAGGAACGCGGCCTGTTCGTCCGACAGCTGTGTCACGGGGTCTCCTCCCTGTTGCGAATCGCCGTCAGGCATGCTCAACGCGCGGGGCGCGCGCGGTCATCCCGCGACGACGTGAGCTTACGAGCCGAGCGTGGTCGGTATGTCGGTGATCTCCCCGTCCGCGATCTTCTGCTCGGCATCGTCGACCGCGTCGATGTCCTCCTGCGGCACCTTGTCGCTGACCGTGCCGAGACCGACGCCTTCCTGGTCGAGGCCGAAGACGGCGTTGCCCCCTCCCTGCCAGGTGCCGTCCTGCACCGCCTGGACGGTGAGGAAGACGGCCTGATCGACGCCCTTGAGCGCGCTCGTCAGGATGTGCGGACCGAGGAACGACTGGTCGGCGTCGACGCCGATCCCCCACACGGACTTGTCCTTCGCCGCCGAGAGGGCGCCGAGCCCGCAACCACCCGCGACCTGGAAGACGACCTTCGAGCCTCTGGCGATCTGGTCGAGCGCGAGCTCCTTGCACTTCGCCTGGTCCTCCCAGTCCTGCGAGTAGTTGTAGACCACCTTCGTGCCGGGGACGGCCGCCTCCGCGCCTGCGCGGTAGCCGGCGATGAAGCGGTCGACGGGCGGCTCCTTGAAGCCCCCGACCGCGCTGACCGTCGACCCGTTCGCGCGCTGGGCGGAAAGCGCTGCGAGGGTGCCGACGAGGTAGCCGACCTGCTCCTCGCGGAACAGGAGACCCTGAGCATTCGGCGGATTGCCCTTCAGGAACGCGTGGTCGTAGTCGACGATCGCGAACTTGACCTCGGGGAAGCGCTTCGCCGCGGTGGCGATCGCATCGCCCTGGGCGAACCCGACTCCGATCACGAGCTGGTATCCCTGCCGCACGAGGGCGGCGATGTTCGGGACGTAGTCCGCAGCGGACTTCGACTCGACGACCCGGCCGTCGATGCCGAGCTCCTCGATCGCGCGCTGCAGGCCGTTGTACGCCAGCTCGTTGAAGCCGTTGTCGTTCAGCTGCCCCGCGTCGGTGATGAGCCCGACCTTGAGCGCGTCGGATTCGCCGTCGCCGCTCGTCGCCGCCGCCGTCCTCCGCAGCCTGCCGCCAGCGCGAGCAGGAGCGCACCCGCAACGATTGCGACCCCTGCGCGCCTCGACCGTGTCATCGTTTCGTTCCTTCCGCTAGTTTTTGTCTATGAGTCAGAAACCTGCGCCCGAGTCTACCAGACCAGAGCAGGCCTCCCTCGCGGTGGTGCTGCAGGTGCGCGACGCGCGAGCTCGAGGTCTTGCTCTGGCAGCGCGCGCGTGACCCGTTCGTCGGGCAGTGGAGCCTGCCCGGCGGGCGCCTGGCTCCGGCAGAGACGCTCGAGGAGTCGATCCGGAGGCACCTGGCCGCGAAGGTCGACCTGCGCGAGGTCGCCCACCTCGAGCAGCTCGGGACCTGGAGTGCGCCGGAGCGCAACCCGGCCGGCTGGGAGCTCGCCACCGCCTACCTCGGCCTCGTGCCTCTGGGCGTCGACCCCGACGTTCCCGCCGACACGGCCTGGCACCGGGTCGACGACCTCCCGCAGACCGCTTTCGACCACGGCGAGATCGTCCTCTCGGGCCGCGAGCGGCTGCGCGGGAAGCTCTCGTACACCAACGTCGGGTTCGCGCTCGCCCCTGCGACGTTCACCCTCGGCGAGCTACGCGAGATCTACGTCGCGGCCCTCGGGCACGAGGTGTCCGCGACGAACCTCAAGCGCGTGCTGCTGCGACGCGGCGCGCTCACGCCGACCGGTGAGCACCGCGCTCCGGGCCGGGCGGGTGGCCGTCCCGCGGAGGTGTTTCGCTTTCGCGACCGCCGGCTGGCGGTCACCGATCCGTTTGCCGCCCTGCGCCCGCCGTCGTAACCGGACGCTCATTCTCGAGGCGGTTTCGGCCGATATACGTGACATGCGGCACGTTCCTTCCTGGCTCAAGCTCGTCGCGCTCGTCAGCCTCGCCGCCGAGGCTGCTGCAGCTGCGGCCGTCTTCTGGCACACCGGGCCACGTCAGCGCTAGCATCCCTTTGTACCCGCGACGGAAGGAGGTGCGCCGATGACGACGACTGCCCGCACCTCCACGCCCGCCGCGCCGACCGTCTGACCGTCCAGGCACGACCCGACGGTCTCGCGGCGAGGCTCCGGGTGACCGTCGCCGCGTGAAGCGGTGACCGTCGCCGGTTCCCGCTTTCATGTACGGACCGAAGGGAGTCGGTTGACCGTTCTCGCATCGCTCGGCTGGGATGCCGTGCGCACAACAGAGTTCGCCGAGCACGCACAGCAAGGCCTCGTCCCGGGACGCATCGCCGTCCAGCACCGTGGCGCCTACGACGTCCTCACGGAGGAAGGCGAGCTGCGCTGCGAGGTCCCCCAGCGCCTCGTGCGCGAGGCCGCGACCCCCGCAGCACTCCCGGCCGTGGGCGACTGGGTCGCCGTCGAGCCGACCGACCCCGGTCGCGGGGTCATCCACGCCGTGCTCGAGCGGCGGACGGCGTTCTCGCGGCTGGCGGCGCACGACCCCGGATCGCATACGACACACGAGCAGGTCGTGGCGGCGAACGTCGATGTGGTCTTCGTCGTCTCTCCGATCGACGACGACCTGAGCGCCAGGCGACTCGATCGCTACCTCACGCTCGCCTGGGAGTCCGGTGCGCGCCCGGTCGTGCTGCTGACGAAGGCGGATCTCGTCGACGACCCCTCGATCGCCGTCGCAGAGGTGATGTCGGTCGCCGTCGGCGTGCCGGTGCACGCAGTCTCGGTGCGCACCGGCGCCGGCCTCGACGCCGTCCTGGCGGAGCTGCAGCCGGGGACCACCGCCGCCTTGCTCGGCTCGTCGGGCGTCGGCAAGTCGACGCTCGTGAACACGCTCCTCGGCGAGGAGCTGCTCGCCACCCAGGAAGTGCGCGGCGACGGGCAGGGGCGGCATACCACCACCCGGCGCGAGCTCGTGAAGCTGCCCCACGGCGGTCTCGTGATCGACACGCCCGGCATGCGCGAGCTCCAGCTCTGGGTGGCAGACCACGGCCTCGAGGAGGCCTTCGACGATGTCACGTCGCTCTTCTCCGAGTGCCGCTTCAACGACTGCAGCCACGAGGTCGAGCCCGGGTGCGCCGTGCTCGCCGCACTCGCGGACGGAAGGCTGACACCCGAGCGCTGGGAGAGCTATCGCAGGCTCGAGCGTGAGCTGGCGGCGCTCGAGCTACGCCTCGACAGGCAAGCGCAGTCACAGGCGCGCCGCCGCTACCGCACGCTCGACCGGGACGCCCGAGAGCGGCGCCGCGAGAAGGGGCGCGAGTAGGTTCGCGGCCGACGGTGGGACTGCCCCCACCGACATCGGGGGCAGTCCACAGCCGGCGCTCGGCTCAGCCTGCGTTCTGTGCTCCCGGTGTGGGCGTGGCGGTGAACTTCCAGTCCGCGGCCGCGTCGTCCGTGTCCTGCCCGTCCGGCAGGCGCGCGAGGGAGCCGTTCTCGGTGTTCGAGTCGGCGGTCGTGGCCGGAAGCGGCGTTCCTTCGACGAGGTCGAACGTCGAGCCGCCGATCGTGGCCGACCGGATCTCGCCCTCGTACGACAGGGCGTCGAGGAGCGTTCCCGCGGTCGTGTTCACGAGCGCCACGCCGTCGGGCGCCCCGTTCTGCGGCGTCGATGTCGACGACGAGGTAGGCACCGGATGCGAGGGTGCCCGTCAACGCCCTGCTGGCGTACTCGGCGCCGTCGCCCCCGTTCACGAGCACGAGCGCGATCCCGTCGAGTGTCGCTGTCGTGTCGCCGGTGTTCGCGATCTCCACGAAGCCACCGGTGTCCGCTCCGACCTGGTCGTAGTCGACCTCGTTGATCACCAGCTCCGAAGGACCGGGCGGCGGAGGCGGCGGCGGAGGCGGCGGCGGCCCACCCGCGGGAGCGCAGCGCAGGACGACCGTGTTCTCCGGCGTCAGGTCGATGTCGACGGTGCCGGCACCCCCGGCAAACGTCGTGCAGTCGCTCCCCGCGAGCGCGGCGAGGGAGGCCGCACCGGGCGCGCCGGCAGGGCCACGCTCGCCTGGTGGTCCGGGTGGCCCCTGCGAGCCGGCCGGCCCCTGCGCACCGGCAGGCCCTGTGCCTCCCTGCGGGCCCGGCGGGCCGGCCGCCCCGGGCTGGCCCGCCTCTCCGCGCGGCCCGCGCACGTTCCAGGAGACGGGCGTCTCGTTGCGCCGGCAGCTCGCGCCGGCGCGCACGATGCGAACGAGGCCCGTGCGGACGTTCTTGCACGCGTGAATGGTCGTGTCGTCGCTCCTGCCGGCGGTTGCCAGCGAGGCCGCACCGCCGAGTACGGCCAGCGGCAGCGCGACGAGCGCGATCGTTTGCCTGGTCACCAGGCTTCCTCCTTGGTCGATTGCCCGTGGAGGGGTACGCGGCATCCGCGGCGTCCGAAAGTGTCCCCCGGGGACGATGCGCCGACATCGCCTGGATCCATGCGCCCCTGTGGAGCGATCGGCACAGATCCGGCACCGATGCGCCCCGCTGCAGCGGCAGGCTCGCGTCGCCGGTCTAGCGGGCGATGCCGAGCTGGGCGATCGCCGAGCCGAGCGACTGCCACTCCTCGGGCGTCATGCGCGTCTCGGCGAGGTAGACGGAGAAGCCGGTCGTTCCCGCCCGGTCGAGCAGCGGCGCGTAGGTCGCCGCACCGAGAGAGCTGCTCTGCCCCGGATGCATGCCGATCGTCGGGTGCACCGCTCCGACCGGGAAGAACGCTCGGGCGGCCCGCGCGCACACGGCCGGCGTCGCGGCAGGCCCGAGATCGTTGACGTACGCCTGGGGCAGGAACACGAACCCCGCAGTTCGCCAGGCACCCCAGTCGAGGTCGTGCATGTCGGCACGGCAGTACGACGAGAGCCCTGCCGCGAGCGACGGTTGCAGCGCTCGGAACGCGTCGACGAAGCGCTGTGAGCGCCGGTAGCGCACCCCGTCCGGCCCCGACGGCCCCGTATACCCGTACTCGGCCTCCGCGTTGGCGATGTAGAAGTCGAGCCCGTAGCGACGCACGAGAGCGTCCGCGAGCTCGGCCTCACGCCGGGGCTCCGCACGGAGCACGCCCCAGCCCCCGACCGGCAGGCCGCTGGCGAGGCGGAAGCGACGCACCCAGTCGGCCTCGACCGGATCCTCCGTCAGGCCGTCGTGCAGGTAGACCGCGACCCAGCCGAAGCCGTTGTCGCGCAGGGCCGGCCCGAGGATGCCCGGGTCGACGTCGGTCTCGTGCCAGACGAAGGCACCGGCCGACTGCCACGACATGGGCCGCGAGGGCGGCGGGAGCGGTGCCGTCGGAGCGGTGTCCGTCGGAGCGGCCTCGGTCGGAACGGTCTGGTCGGAACGGTCTGGTCGGAGTCGGTTCCTGCGACGTCGTCTCGGTCGCCGTGCTCGCGGGCGCTTCCGCCTCCGGGTGGCTGTCGCCGCAACCGGCGGCGACTGCGCAGGCGACGGTCAGGACAACGGCGAGGACGATCGTGGGGCGGCGCACGGATCCCCGTCAGGGTAGCCGCGCACGCCGTGCCGGACAGCCTGAAACCACTACGAGGGGTGTCAAGATGAGGGATGGCCGAGCTCACCTCGGAGGACGCCAGAGACGGCGTCCCTGCTCGCCTGTCCACCTCGTCGACGATCGGCAGCCAGGCCACGTCTCACCCGGCGACTCCCCCGTCGCAGGCGTCACCCGTTCGTGCCACTCCTCACATGACGCAACGGAGGGATTGCTTCTCGCCTGATTGCGCCCACCGTGCGATGAACCGGTTGTCACTTGCGGAGGTCTGCGGTGGAGTACACGGAGCACGGCGTGGAGGGGAGCGAGGCGCGGCGATGGGGACTGGGACGCTCGAGGCTGACCCGCCGCGACACGTGGGTCGTCGGCATCGCGACGCTGCTCCTGGTTCCGTTGCTGCTCGCGGTGAGCCACCTCGTGCCGCTCCCCGGATTCGTCGAACGCGGCATCGCGGCACTTGTCCCGGGCGGCGGCGATGCCAAGACCGCGCCGCGAGACACAGGAGGCGCCCGAGGGACATCCTCGACCCGGCCTGGAAGCTCGTCGCCGACAGCGACGAGCGGCACAACCGCCGTCGACCAGCCCGGGAGGCCCGGGGAGACACAGGGCGGCTCGGGCGGTACGGCAGCCGAAGGCGGCGGAGGCACGGGAGGTTCGGGTGGTCGATGAGACCCGGAGCAGGCAACCCCGGACCGGGCAGCAACCCCGGACCCGGTGCCAACCCGACCCGGTGGCAACCCAGGGCCGGGCGGCAACCCCGGGCCCGGCCCGGGTGGCGGGACCACGCCAGCCACGGCTCCGTCCGTGACCGCTGGTGTGACTGCCGGCGGCGGCGGCGTATCCGCCGAGGCCGGTGTCGCAGACGGGCCGGAGGGCACCGGAGGCAGGCGTCTCGGTCGAGGCCACGACGTCTGGCTCGGCGACAGTGTCGGGCACCGCATCGGCCGGTGGCGAGACGGCCGACGCCGGCGCCACCGTGGATGCATCCGACGGCCAGGTCGGGGTGAGCACGGGTGGCTCCGCGGGCGGACAGTCCGGCGGTGCCGAGGTCAACGTCGGCCAGGATGGGGTCTCAGGTTCGGCCACGCTCCCCGGCGGCACCACGGTGACGACGCCCGGAGGTGGCGTCACGCTGCCGTGAGGCGCGGCAGCTCGTCGAGCAGGTCGCGGCTCCGCCCCGGGACGGAGCCGCGACTGGTCCTGCGATTCGTCGCGCTGACGGCGCTCGGCCTTCTGGCAGCCGGCATTGCGATCCTCGTGATCGTCAACCACGCCTACGCGCGCGAGGCCCAGCGGCAGGCGAACGAGCACGCTCGATTCACGGTTGCGTCGGTACTCGGCGAAAAGCTCCGTCCCGGCGACTTCCGCGCGGGTCTCACGGCCCGCCGTCGCAGCCAGTTGCGCCTGCTCACGTCGGAGGGCGCGCTCGGTGTGGACACGTTGGCCGCGACGCTCTACAGCCGCGGCGGCGGGATCACGTTCACGAGCTCGGCCCGGCGCGGCGTCGACCCAGCCCTCGACGAGGTACGCCAGGCGCTGACAGGGAACGTCGTGTCGCACGTCAGCTCCACGCCCGCAGGGCGGACCGTGAACACGTTCCTGCCGATCCGGTCGAGCGGTGGGCGCACCATCGGCGTCATTCGGCTCGACAGGGACTACGGCCCCATCGAGGCCGCCGCCAGACGCTCGTCGCTCGTCGTGGCCGCCGTCTTCGAGGTGCTGCTCCTGCTTCTGTGCGCTCTGCTCGTTCCCGTGCTGGCCCGATCGGCCGCGCGCATGCGACGGCACGTGCACGAACTGGACTACGTAGCGACCCACGACGAGCTGACGGGCCTGCCGAACAGGCTCGGGTTCCAGCGCCAGCTCGACGCAGCCGTGGCCGGCAAGGGAGAGGCAGCGCTGCTCCTCTTCGACCTCGACGACTTCCACGAGATCAACAACGCACTTGGCTCATCGGGCGCCGACACGTTGCTCGTCGAGATCGCCCAGAGGCTCCTGGCACATACCGGCGACGGACACGTCGGACGGTTGGGGGAGGACGAGTTCGGAATCCTGCTTGCGACCAACGACCCGGTGCACGCCGCCGATTGTGGCCAACGGCTTCACGACGCCCTCGCGCGGCCCATGACCGTCAGGGGCGTGCGCATCGGGATCGAGCCGCGCATCGGAATCACGCTCCTGCCGGACCACGGCGTAGACCGCGACCAGATCCTGCGCCGCGCCGATATCGCGCTGACCAGCGCCAAGGAAGAGAACGTGATCGTTCGGATCTACGACCCGTCGGACGACGTCGCCGACCGCGGTCGGCTCGAGCTCACGGCGGAGCTCCGAGAGGCGCTCCGTACCGGCCAGCTGGTCGTCCACTACCAGCCGCAGGCAGACCTCACCACGCGCGCGATTCGCGGCATCGAGGCACTCGTGCGCTGGGAGCATCCGACGCGCGGCACGCTGCTCCCCGACACGTTCATCCCGCAAGCCGAGCGCGCAGGGCTCATCACCGAGATCGACCGCTATGTGTTACGCCAGGCGATCACGGACTGGATCACCCTCCGCGCGGAAGGCGTGGTCGTCGACCTGGCTGTCAATCTCTCTCCCATCGACCTGCTCGACGCCGGGTTCGCCGATCAGCTCGACGATCTTCTTCGCCGGCACGACCTCCCGGCCGAGCATCTCGTCCTCGAGATCACCGAGCGAACTCTCGTCCGTGACGAGCGCCGAACGCACGACGGCCTGCACCGCCTCTCCGCCACCGGCGTCCGGCTCGCGATCGACGACTTCGGCACGGGGTATTCCTCGCTCGCCTACCTGTACAAGCTCCCCGTCCGCCAGGTGAAGCTCGATCGGACTTTCATCGCGAGCGTCCCCAACGACCCGAGTGTCGACGCGATCGTCCGCGCCACGGTCGAGCTGGCGCACACGCTCAACGCCACGGTCGTCGCCGAAGGCGTCGAGACCGCCGCCCAGTGGGCGCACCTCGAAGCGCTGCGGTGCGACATCGCACAGGGGTTCTTCATCGGCCGGCCGGCGCCGGCCGCCGAAGTGATCGAGCTGCTCACACGGCACCCGAGTGCGCCCGTCATCGTGGCTGCCTGAATCGCGCGGGCCCAGCTCGTAGCTCGAGCGAGGGATCGGCCTTCCCGAAAGGGTGATCTGCGCGAGCATCGCGCAAGAACGAGCCGGCCGGCGGCCTCTTCTCTGTCGACGCAACTCACCGCCACCCAGGAGGACAGGATGAGTTGGACACCGTTGTTCAGAGATCGAGGTACCTATCCCGTCGTCACCGGCGTCGTGCTCATCGCCCTCGCCTGCTTCGCTGCGGCGGCGCATGCCGCCGATCCGCCGATCGGCACCGTCGGTGTCGGCCAGCCCGGACGGATCGCAGACGGCGTCCGGCACGGTCGTGTCAGGCGGCGAGGCGGATGCGTGCGTCAACGGCCAGCACTCGGGCGCCAACCCGCACCGGTCGAACGGGTCGTGCAGGTCAACGACAGCGCATGCGCGGCAAGCGCCGGCGCTTCGCCGTCGGGCCCGGGCGGCTCGCAGGCGTCCGCCGGTGGCCAGACGACGGGCTCGACGGGTGGCGCGGAGGCGTGCCCGGCGCAGCCACCACGTCAGGCTCGGCCGCCAAGGAAGTGGGTATCCGCATCGAGCGCACGCGGGCTGCGCATCGTGCGCGTCCAGTACTTCGTCAACGACGTCGCTGCGACGAAGCGCCTGCGCGTGGTGGTCAGCCTCCGTGATCTCAACGGCCGTCGGGTCCGCCACGCGATCGTGTCGGCCGGCCCCGTCGCCGGCGCGAGGCGCACCGTCGTCGGCACGACATCGACCTTCAGCAACCGGCTCGGCCAGGCGAGGCTCGTCGTCCCGGCAACCAGGTCCATGCTCGGCCGTCGTCTGTTGCTCAGGATCACCGCGCGCACTCCGTCGGTGCGTGCGGTGACGGTCGGCTCGGTGCTCCTGCCAAGGGTCGCCCCCACGTAGCAGGGCTCGGGCCGGCTCTGTGCGGCCAGGGGAGAGGGCCGTCGGCGGCGGCGGCCCTCCCCCTTCTGCGCGACGGACGTCGGCTGATCACTCGTTGGAGTGATGTCCCCGACCGCCGCCGGCGCGATACAGGGAACGTGGAGGTTCTCGCCTCCGGGCACGCGCCAGCGCCGGCGTCGGTCGAGGCGCTCTATCGCCGGTACTCGCGTGATGTGCTCGCCCTCGCCCACCGTACGGTCGGCAGCCGCTCGGATGCCGAGGACGTCGCTCAGACGACGTTCCTGAACGCGCACCGGGCCATGATCCGCGGCGCCCGTCCGGCGAACGAGCGCGCGTGGCTGCTCGAAATCGCCCGAAACGTCTGCCGCCACCGCTTCCGTTCGCTCGCGCAGCGTCCCCCGGAGGAACCACTCGACGAATGGCGACTGCCGTCATCGAAGGGAAGCGAGGCGGTCGCGCCGGGGTTGCTCGACGCACTCGGGACTCTCCCGCCGCGACAACGCGAGGCGATCGTGCTGCAAGCGGTGCACGGCTATTCGACGGCGGAGATCGGCGACCGGATCGGTCTACGGCCGTCAGGTGTGGATGCGCTCCTCTTCCGCGCACGCTCGGCCTTGCGAGAGGAGCTCCGGTCGGCTGACGACCCGGTCGGCTGCGCGAGCACGCCGGCGCTCGTCGAGCGCCAACGCAACCACGAGCTGGGTGATCGCGAGCAGGCGGCGCTCCGCGCTCACCTGCGCACGTGCTCCAGCTGCGCCAGCCGGGCTCGAAGCCTTCGCGCCCGGAAGCGGCTCGCCTCGATCCTCGTGCTGCCCTGGGACTTCGTCTCGCGACTCGCCGGCTCCGTCGGCTCCGCCGGCGTCGGAGTCAAGGCGGCGACGGTGCTCGCGATCGCAGTCGGAGCGGCAGCCACGGACCGGGCCGTGCTGGCCGGAAAGGACTCGGAGCCGGCCGGTCGGGCAGTAAGCACGACGGTGACACGGACCGAGACGTCCACGGCCACGCCGCAATCCAGGGCGACTGCGACCCGCGCTCAGGCGCCGACCAGGTCCGGCTCCCGGACCCACGCTCCCCGGACGCACCCGCCGCGGGAGATCGCCGCGGCCGCGGCCGCCACGGCGCCGAATCCCGGGCTCGTCGCCTCGGCGCAGCCCTCTCCGGGCGGGCCAACGCAGGCGCCGCACCCGACGCCTCGGCCACAGCCCGCGGCGCCACGACCCGCCGTGACGCCGGAGACGCCTCTTCGCGAGTTGCCGCTCCCGGCACCCGTGACGGAGGTCGTCGAGGTGGTGGAGGGCGCGTTGGAAAGCGTGGTGGAGGCCGTCGCAGCTTCCGACGATCACGACACCCGAGCTTCCCGTGAGCCTCGATCCGAACGCGGCGTCGACGATCGTCGATGCTCTCCCGGTGGTGCCGCCGGTTCAGACACCGGGTCTGCCGGGCCTCGACGGATAACCGCGTCGAAGGCTCGAGAGCGGCTACAGCAGGTGACGGCCGAAGTCGCGCTGGAAGTCGCGCCAGACGCTGTGGATGTGCGTGGCGTCGTTGCGTGCGTTGTTGAACTCGAGCAGGAAGGTCGGGCCCTGCAGCCGGTAGTAGTGGAGCTCGCCCGGTCGCAGGCCGCCCGCCCACCCGAAGCGGATGCGGCCACGGCCCGCCCGGTCGATGCGGGCCTGCGCGTCGCGTGCCACCGCGAGCGGATGGTTGGCCAGGTAGGTGCGCACGATCTCCAGCACGCGGTTCTGCGCCGACGAGGGCAGCTCGCGCATGAGCACGCCGACCGGTGCGAGCGGCGCGACGCGGACGTCGTACAGGGTGGCGTGATCTTCCGGCGCCTGGGAGGAGTACACGGCCTTGCGGCGCAGCCGTGGCCCGATCGAGCGAACGATCTCTCTGGCAGCGTCCTCCTCCCGGGGCATCGTCCTGTAGCCCTTCCCGACCGAGCGGTAGGCCGTCCCCGTGCGCGTCGGCCAGGCTCCGAGGAAGAAGGGCTCCGCGATGACCGTGCCGCCGACGACGGTGACGTGGCGTGAGAAGTGGTGCCCCTCGAAGCGCCAGCCCCAGGCAGCGTCACCCGGTGTGCCGAAGACCGACACGAAGTAGAGGTCGGGGTCCCAGGGGCTCTCCGGCTCGATGGTGCGGAGCACCCCTTCCAGCGACATGATCTCGAGCGCCTTGCGGTAGCCCCGCGCCGAGGTGCTCGACCGCAACAGCGCCAGCGCGAGCTTGCGCTGCGCTTCTGTCATCGCCTTGAGCGGTAGGCCTTCGCGGTCCAGGTTGAACGGCGCCGTCCAGTGCCAGACGAAGCGCTGGTCGTCCGTGAACGCGAACCTCGCGCGGTCCGCCTCGTCCTGCGACAGCGAGGCGAGAAACGCGGTTGCGGCGCTGCCCACCGACTGCGCGACGGTGGGCGCCGCGTTGGCGGGCCTGACACCCAGGGCGAGGCCGGCGGCACCTGCCGCTGCGAGTTGCAGTGCGGACGAACGGGTGAGCCGCGGCTCCCCCCTGGCTTCGCTCATGGACCCCTCCTGACCGAATCGTGACAGCTGCAGGCGCTTGCACAGGGTGCCACGCGCGAGCGCAGTGGTCTGTTACGACGGCGTTCTGCTCAGGCTCCGCCGACCGACGTTCACTCGGTCTCTGTTGCGCCTCGATCCGAACGCGGCTCGCAGAGCATCGCCCGGCACGCCGCCCTGCGCATAGCTCGAGGTGCCGTCGCCGAGCAGCTCGCGCGCGCCTGCGTGCAGCGCCCCGTAGGCAGCTGCGGCCAGCGCTCCGCCCGTCGACACGCGACGCACACCGACCGATGCCAGCTCGGCCATGGTCGGGCCGCTCGCCAGCGCAAGGACGTTCAACGGGACGCCGACGGCGTCGACCACGGTCGCGATCTGCTCGAGGCGGCGCAGGCCGGGCGCGTACACCACGTCTGCGCCTGCGTCGCGGTAGGCGATCAGGCGGGCGATCGTGTCGTCGAGGTCGTCGACGCCGCGGATGTGGTTCTCCGCCCGAGCGGTGAGCACCAGGGGATCCGTGAGCCGGTGGGCGGCCTCGGCCGCGACGGAGACCCTCTCCGCGGCGGCGCCGACGTCGTCGATCCCACCGGTGTCGGGGTCGTAGTCCTCGATCGAGAAGCCGGCTGCCCCGGCCTCGGCCAGCATGGCCACGGTCTCGGCCACCCCGCCCGGGTCGCCGGGATAGCACCGTTCGCTGTCGACGTTGAGGGGCAGGCTCGTGGCCGCGGCGAGGCTCGCGACGTGCGCGACCAGCTCGTCGCGCAGGACCGTCCCGTCGAGCTTGCCGAGCGACCACGCGAGCCCGGCGCTGGTCGTCGCGAGCGCCTCGAAGCCGGACGACGCGAGCAGCCGTGCGGAGCCCACGTCCCACGGGTTGGGCATCACGAACAACTGCTCGCGCGCATGCAGCGCCCTGAAGCGGGCGCGAAGTGTCGCTGCTCGTCATCGTCGTGCGTCGCGACGGATCAGCGGGCTGCGGCACGATGCGGATGTAGGGCTTGGGCTCTTCCCAGTCGCCGAAGATCTCCTTGGCGTCGTCGTTGGAGACGGAGCCGGCGATGATCACGTCGTCGCCTTGTTGCCAGTTGACGGGGGTGGCGACCTTGTGGCCGGCGGTGAGCTGCAGCGAGTCGATCACGCGTAGCACCTCGTCGAAGTTGCGGCCGGTGGTCATCGGGTAGACGAGGATCAGCTTGATCTTCTTGTCGGGGCCGACCACGAACACGTTGCGCACGGTCTGGTTGTCGGCCGGGGTGCGCTCGCAGCGGATCGCCCTCGACGCTCGCGGGCAGCATGCCGTACAGCTTCGAGACGTTGAAGTCGACGTCGCCGATCATGGGGTAGTTGGGGGCGTGCCCCTGTGTCTCCTCGATGTCGGCCGACCACTGCGCGTGTCTGTCGACGGGGTCGACGGACAGGCCGATGATCTTCACGTTGCGCTTGTCGAAGTCGGGCTTGATCTTCGCCATGTAGCCCAGCTCGGTCGTGCACACGGGCGTGAAGTCCTTGGGATGCGAGAACAGCACCGCCCACGAATCACCGATCCAATCGTGAAAGCCGATCGTGCCTTCCGTCGTCTCCGCCTGGAAGTCGGGTGCGGTGTCGCCAATCTGAAGGGCCATCTTCTTTCTCCTCCTCCTGCTCCAACGTGACTCTTCGCCGGGCTTGCCGAACACGCGCCGGGCTCGTCCTTGTTGTCTACCAGACGGCGTCGGGACTGTCTCTCATCCATGCGGTGGCGGGGCGGGGAAGACGGGCCGAGACCGACCCCGAGCCCCCTCCCTCGAGCGCGAAACGAGTGAGCCATGATCGACACCGGCAGCGCCGCGTCGCGTAGAACTCGCAGCAGATGGACTTGCGCCGCATCGACTCGCTGCCGCCGTACGTGTTCGCCACCATCCGCGAGCTGACGCTCGAGCTGCGCCGCGCGGGCGAGGACGTCGTCGACCTCGGATTCGGCAACCCCGACCTGCCGTCACCCGAGGTCGCCGTTGCGAAGCTGCAGGAGGCGGCGGCAAAGCCGCACAATCACCGCTACTCGGCCTCGAAGGGCATCCCCAAGCTCCGCGCCGCCTGTGCCGACCTCTATGCGCGGCGCTTTGGCGTGGAGCTCGACCCGGAGACCCAGGTCGTGGCCACCATGGGCGCCAAGGAAGGCTTCGTGCATCTGATGTGGGTGCTGCTCGAGCCCGGCGATGCGGCGCTCGTCCCCGCCCCCAGCTACCCGATCCACATCCACGGCCCGATGCTCGCGGGGGCAGGCGTCTTCCAGGTGCCCATGGGGCCGGACGAGAACCTGTACGCGAACCTCGAGCAGGCGTGGGAGCTGGCCCGCCCGCGCCCGCGCGTGATCGTGCTGTCGTTTCCGCACAACCCGACCACCTCGACCGTCGAGATCGACTTCATGGAGCGGGTCGTCGCCTTCGCACGGGAGCACGAGGTCGTGGTCGTGCACGACTTCGCCTACGCGGATCTCGCCTTCGACGGCTACCGGCCGCCCTCGGTGCTCCAGGTGCCCGGCGCCGCCGATGTCGCCGTGGAGCTGTACACGCTCACGAAGTCGTTCTCCATGGCCGGCTGGCGCGTCGGCTTCCTGGTCGGCAACCCGCGCATCGTGCAGGGGCTGGCGCGGCTCAAGTCCTGGCTCGACTACGGCACGTTCCAGCCGATCCAGATCGCCGCCATCACCGCCATGAACGAGGCCCCGGAGACGCCGCAGGAGGTGGCGGACATCTACCGGTCGCGGCGCGACACGCTCTGCGCCGGTCTCGCTCGGGTCGGTTGGGAGATTCCTCTCCCCCGCGCCACGATGTTCGCCTGGGCCCGGGTGCCCGAGCAGTTCGCCGAGCTCGGCTCCCTCGGCTTCGCGCAACTGCTCGCACGAGAAGCCAAGGTCGCGGTCTCTCCGGGCGTCGGCTTCGACCCGGGCGGTGAGGGCTTCGTGCGCTTCGCCCTCGTGGAGAACGAGCACCGCATCCGCCAGGCCGTGCGCGGCATCGGCACCGTGCTCTCGCGCTGAGTGCCGATGCTTGTCGGCCTTGCGCGAGGGCGCGCCGGAGCTCCCGGCGCGCCCTCGTTCGATCCGTCAGTCGACCGGCAGCTCGAGGCCCGCCTGGTCGAGGCGCTGGTCGAGGCACAAGACCGTGCCGACGACCGGGCTTCCCGGCGCGGCCTCGCCCAGAGCTGTTCGGTGCGTTGTCCCGCCGGTTGCCGTCCGAGTTCGTCGTGCACAGCTTCCGTTCGGCAAGAACCGGGCTGGTCGGGAACTCGAGCGGCCCCGCGTTGCGGAGGCTTCCCGCGCCGACGGGGTTGCGGAAGAACTCCTCGACGTCCCCGCGGCGGTCGACGACGACGATTGCGTTCCGCTCGTTCGCGTCCACCCACAGGTTGCCGCCGCGGTCGAGAGCGATGCCGTCGGCGCCGTCGAGGGCAGGATGCTGGACGAAGAGTGCGTCCAGGCAGAGCGTGTCGGGCGTGAACGTCGTGTCGCAGCCGGTCGGCGTGCGGAGATCGCCCCGCCCGTTCAGCTCGACTCGCCACACGGCGCCGCGCGCCGTGTCCGCGACGTAGAGGTTGCCGTTCCGGTCGAATGCCAGCCCGTTCGCGACGATCCCTTGCGTCGCGGGCGCAAGGCCCGGCGCAAGCGCCTGGTTCTGCCGGCCGACGCCGACCGAGTTCGCCATCGTCGGGATCCGGAAGAGCACGGCTGCGGCGCCTCCCGAACGACCGACGCGGAACACGCGCCCCTGGGCGGTGCCGCCGTCGGAGACGTACAGGTTCCCGTCCTCGTCGAACGCGACCCCGTTGGCGCCCGGCGTGCCGGTGGCGAAGCCGGTCGCGACCGGAGGGCTTGCGGGATTCGCACGCGCTCGGTCTGACGACGCCGATCTCGTCGCCGTTCGCACCGAAGCCGGTGAGGTAGAGCCGTCCGTCGGGCCCGAATGCGATCCCAGCCGGGTTGCACGGCGGATTCATCCTCGCGACGGTGACGCCGTCCTGGTCGGCGCCGCCCGTCGAGGAGATCCTCACGATCGAGCATCCGGCGGCCCCTCCCCGCTGTGGCACGTACAGGTTTCCCCTCCCGTCGAGCGTCAGTCCCTCGACGGAGATCGGGCTCTTGAACACGGTCGTCCAGGTCTTCGTGTCCGAACCGCTCTTGTCCTGGCCGAAAGCGGTTCCGAGGACGATGCCTGCCGTAACGGCGACCCCGGCCAGCGACAGAGCAATTCTTCCGGTCCTCATACCCCCTCCTTCGCTCGAATGGCGTTTTCGTAGAGCACGTACGCGGCGCCGCCGAGGCCGGTTCGCGGCGGGCGAGCGTTTGGCCCCTCTTCACCCGGATCGCGATCCGTCAAACGCTCGCAAGGCTCTGCGAGCTCGAAGCTCGTCGTGGACGACGGCGCACGTCGAGACGACATCGCTGAGCACACGCCCTCTGGACGGTGGTCAGCGATGCAGCGAAAAACGCCGAACCCAGTGTTCGTGCGGGTTCTGGCGATGGAGCTAGCCGGGCTCGAACCGGCGACCTCCTGGGTGCGATCCAGGCGCTCTCCCAGCTGAGCTATAGCCCCGGGAGCGCACAATTCTAGCTGGTCGCGGTGGGCTCCTCCCCGCCCTTGCCCTCGAACAGCAGGCCGGCGCGGATGCGCGCGGCCATCTCCCAGGAGTCGTCGCGGTACGCCGTGCCGTCCTCGAACTCGATCACCGGGTAGTGGCGCTGGCCGGAGATCGCTGCCAGCGCGTCGCGCTTCCCCTTGCGCTGCGGCCCCTTGACCACCTCGTACTCGATGTGCTCGTCGTCGAGCGCACGCTGCACGCGCCAGCACGGGTGCCTGTCGAGCTTGACCCACATGTTGCTGCAGCGGTGCAGCTTGACCGCCATCCCAACCTCCTCAGGGCCTCGTCGTCGGACGCGACCTACGATACGCCGATGCGCGCGGTCGTCCTAGGGCCGGACGGGGAGCCGGCGCTCGCCGACGTGCCGGAGCCGGAGGGGGCCGGCGAGCTCGTCCGCGTGCTCGCCTGCGGGCTGTGCGGCTCGGACGTCGAGAAGCTCGGCAACCCGGCCCTGCACGGCGCCGTGCTCGGCCACGAGGTCGTGGCCGAGACCGCCGAGGGTCGCCGCGTGGCGCTCGTCCACCACTCCTCGTGCGGTGAGTGCGACCGGTGCCGCGCGGGTCACGAGTCGACCTGCGAGGCCTTCTCCGCGCCGACGATCAGGCCTGGAGGATTCGCGGAGGTGGTGCGCGCACAGGCGTGGGTCGACATCCCCGCCGGCGTCGACGACGCCACCGCCACCGCGGCCGAGCCGCTGGCATGCGTGCTGCGCGGTGCAGAGCGCGTCCCATCCGGCCGCGTGGTCGTCGTCGGCCATGGATTCATCGGGCACCTGTTCGCGTGGGTGCTACGGCGACGCGGCGACGAGGTGTTCGTCGCAGACACGGACCCCCGACGTGACGGGCCACGTCCGGACGGGCCGGTCGCCGCCGCCGTGCTGACGGGCGGTGGCGGCGTCGAGACGGCCCTCGACGCGCTCTCGCCGGGTGGCACGGTGCTCGTGTTCGCCGACGCCGGCTCGATCCCGGCGTCGCGCGTCTACCGCGGGGAGCTCACGCTGACCGGGATGCGATCGGCCGCACCGCGGTACATGACGCATGGCAGTGGAACTGCTCCCCGAGCTCGACCTGCCGGCGCCGGCAGTGCTGCCGCTGGAGCAGTTCCACGAAGGTCTCGAGCTGTTCCGGCGACGAGACGTCCTCAAGGTCGTCTTCGCACCGCAGACCTAACCGGCGGATGCCTCGTCGAATGGATGTGGAGTCGAACCGCCGCGACGACGAACACCTAGACTCGCCGCGTGAGCCGAGCGCGCGGCTTCATCGGTCGAACCCTTCGCGCCGTCAAGATCGTCGTGCGCGACGGTCGCATCCCGCGGCCGCTGCGCTGGGGTGGAGCATTCGGGGCACTCCCGATTCCAGGCCCTCTCGATGAAGCCGTACTGCTGGTCGTCGGCGGCGTTGCTCTGGGTCTTCTACCGCGACCAACTCGACGAGGCGTGGCAGCGAGCGGGCCAACCGCGCCGCAGCGAGCCCTAGGGTGATGGCCACTTGCCGATACGTCTCGCCCTGCGAGGTAACGGTGGGATGCGCGCGCTGATCTTCCACGGCCCCGGAGACCTCCGGCTCGAGGACGTTCCCCGACCCGAGCCGCAGGCCGAGGGAGACATGCTCGTGCAGGTCGAGGTGGCGCTGACCGACGGCACCGACGCCAAGGCGTTCCGGCGCGGGCACCCGGTCCTCCTCGGGCCGCCGCCGAGCCCGTTCGGGCACGAGTTCTGCGGCGTCGACGTGGCGACGGGACGCAGGGTGGTGGCGCCGAACTCGGCCCCGTGCGGAGCGTGCGCGCCCTGCCGGCGCGACCAGGAGACCCTGTGCGAGCGGCTGTTTCCACTGCTCAACGGCGCGTACGCCGAGTACCTGCTCGTCCCGGCGCGAATCGCCGACCGCGGCCGTGCTCCGTGTCCCCGACGGGCTCCCGGCGGAGGTCGCGGCGATGGTGGAGCCTCTCGCCTGCTGCCTCCACGGAGTCGAGGCGGCAGGTGTCGGCACGAGGGCGACACGGTCGCCGATCGTCGGCCTCGGCCCGGTCGGGCTGATGCTGTGCGCCTGCGTGCGTGACGCGGGCGCGACGCCGGTCGGCGTCGGCGGCCGCGACGAGCGGCGCGCACTGGCGCCGGAGTTCGGTGCCGTCCTGGGCAGACGGCGTGGGCGCCGACGTCGTGATCGAGGCCGTCGGAGCGGTGGACGCCTGGGAGCGGGCGCTCGAGCTCGTGCGGCCGGGCGGTACGGTGCTCGCGTTCGGCGGGCTGCCGCGCGACGCCCGCGTGACGCTCGACCCGTATCGGATCCACTACGAGGAGGTCACCGTCCGCGGCGCTTTCCATCACGCCCCGCGCCACGTGCGTGCGGCTCTCGCGTTCCTCGCCTCGGGCGCGTACCCGTTCGAGCTGCTGGTCACGCACCGGGTCGGGCTCGAGGCGGTCGCGGCGTTGCTCGCCGATCCGCCGCGCGACTACCTCAAGGCCGCTGTCGTGCCTTGAGCGGGCGCGATGCCCTAGGGGCTCAGCCGAACAGCGTCAGCTCGGGCTCGCGCTCGCCGCGCAGCACGGCCAGGTCGACCTCGACGCAGGCGATGCCGCGGGACTCGGCCAGCACGACGGCCTGCGGTGCGATCCGCTGCGCCGCGAGGATGCCTCGGCAAGCCGCCTTCGCCGGGTCGACGCGGATGAAGTCGAGGTAGCGGGTCAGCTGCTCGACCGACTCGATCGTCCCGATCCGCTTGATCTCGACCGCGACCCAGCCGTCGCTCTCGTCGCGGCACATGAGGTCGACCGGGCCGACGTCGGTCGGCCACTCTCGCCGCACGAGCCGGAGCTCCTCGCCGAGCGCGTCGGGGCTCGCCGCGAGCGCCTCCTGCAGGTCGCGCTCGACGCCGTCCTTCTCGAGCGCCGCCGCCTCGCCCATGTCGACTGTCGACGTCCGAGAGCACCTCGGCGAGCAGGATCTCGAGCCGGTCCTCGCTCTTGCCGCCGCGCTTGCGCACCACGATGCGGTCGGCCTCCTCCTCGATCACCGTCGGCGGCGTCATCCAGTTGAGCGGCTTGTACCCGCCGGCGTCGGCGTGCACGAGCACGGAGCCGTCCGCCTTGATCAGGAGCAGGCGCGTCGACTCGGGCAGCACGGCGTTGAGCCGGCCGGTGTAGCGAACCTCGCAGCGGGCGACGACCAAGCGCACGGGCAGGCACCGTATCGTCCGCTGCGGACATGTCCGCGGTCAGACCCCGGACATGTCCGCTCGGACGGCCTGGGACGGGCTCGGGGCAGGTTCTCGCGTCGGCGACGCGAGCCGGACAATTGGGGTCTGACCCCGGACATGTTCTCGTGGCGCGTGTCCTGCGGGCCTGTTTAGACTCCGCGCGATGCGCCGCACCGCTCTGGTCGCCGTCCTGCTCCTCGCCGCGCTGGCGCTCGTCGTCGCCGGCTGCAGCGAGGGCGACGTCGAGGCGACGCCGGAGACGGTCGTCGGCGAGCTCCCGACCGAGACCACGGAGCACCGGCGGCGAGGACCTGCCCGCGCTCGTCCCTCACGGGTGACGCGGCCGCCGGCGCAAGCGTCTTCGAGAGCGGCGGCTGCGGTGCCTGCCACACCCTTTCCGCGGCAGGGCTCGACCGGCACCGTCGGCCCGAACCTCGACGACGCCCAGCCGTCGTACGAGCTGGCCGTGACGCGGGTCACCAAGGGGCAGGGCGGCATGCCGTCCTTCGAGGATCAGCTCGAGCCGCAGCAGATCGCGGACGTTGCGCAGTACGTCGTCGAGTCGACCGGCGGCTGATCCTCCCGCTCGGCTTCCCGGCGCGCGTCTCCGCCTTCGCGGTCGACCTCGACCGCACGCTGATCGCCGCCGACGGCGAGCTGCGACCGCGCACGATCGACGCAGTGACGCCGCGCCCGCGAGCGCGGGCATCCCCGTGGTCGTCGCCACCGGACGCATGTTCCGGTCGGTCGCGCCGTACCTCGAGCGAGCGGGGATCGACGACCCGGTGGTCTGCTACCAGGGCGCGGCCGTCGTCGACCCGCGCGACGGAACCTTCCTGCTGCACGAGCCGCTGGCACTGGCCGTGGCGCGGGAGGCGATCGCTGCGCTCGAGGAGCTCGGTCATCCGCCGAACGTCTACGTCGACGACGAGCTCTTCGTCGCCGAGCACACCGCCGTATTCGCGCGCCTACGCGGGCTTTCAGCACCTGCCGGTGACCGAGGTCGGCGACCTGCTCGCGTGGCTCGACGCGCCGCCGACGAAGCTCGTCGCGGTCGGCGAGCCGGATGCGCTGCCGGCGCTGCGACTCGAGCTCCACGAGCGGCTCGGTGACCGCGCTTTCCTCACGACCTCGCTGCCGTACCTGCTCGAGGTCGGCAACCCGGCCGTCTCGAAGGGCTCGGGTCTCGCGTTCGTCGCGACGCGGCTCGGCCTCGCGCGAGAGGGAATCGTGGCCTTCGGCGACGGCGAGAACGACGTCGAGCTGCTCGAGGCGGCCGCCTTCGGCTTCGCGGTCGGTGAGGCGCACCCACGCCTGCGGGCCGTCGCGGACGCCGAGTGCCCAGGGCCCGAGGAGGAGGGCGTGGCAGCCGTGATCGAGGCGTACCTCGACGTACACTCAGCGCCATGATCGACCTGAAGGCCGCGCGCGCCGATCCCGATCGCTTCAGGGCCGCGCTCGCCCGCAAGGGCGCGGCCGAGGCGTTCGACGCGCTGCTCGACGGCCGACGAGCGATGGCGTGCTCTCGTCCCCCACGTCGACGAGCTGCGCGGCCGCACGAAGCTCAAGGGCAAGCCGAGCCCCGAGCAGCTCGCGGAGCTGCAGCAGGTCAAGGAGGAGCTCAAGACGGCGGAGGCCGAGCTCGCCGCGGCAGAGGCCGACCGCGACGCACGCGCGTTGCGCGTGCCGAACCCGCCACACGAGTCGGTTCCGAGCGGCGACACCGAGAACGACGTCGAGGAGATTCGCCGCGCCGGTGACGTACCCGAGCTCGCGGACGCGCGCGAGCACACGGAGATCGGTCGCTTCGACATGGATCGCGCCGCTCGCATCTCCGGGTCGCGCTTCGGCTACTGGATCGGCGACACGGCGCTCCTCGCGCTCGCGCTCTACCGGCTGCGGTCTCGACCGGCTCGTCGCCAAGGGGTTCGTCCCGGTGCTCCCGCCGGTGCTGGTCCGCGAGCAGGCGCTCGTCGGCACCGGCTGGTTCCCGTCCGACGACCCGAACGTGTACGAGATCGAGGGCGACGATCTCTACCTCGCGGGCACCGCTGAGATCCCGCGTCGGCGGATTGCACATGGAGGAGATCCTGGCCGCCGACGAGCTGCCGCTCCGGTACGTGGGCTTCTCGCCGTGCTTCCGCAGCGAGGCGGGGGCCGCCGGCAAGGACACACGCGGGATGGTTCGCGTGCACCAGTTCAACAAGGTCGAGCAGTTCGCGTTCACGCGCCCGGAGGAGTCGTGGGACGAGCACGAGCGCCTGCTCGCCAACACCGAGGAGATCGTGGCAGAGCTCGGGCTGCCGTACAGGGTCGTCGTCCTTCCGGCGGGCGACATCGTCCACCGCGTCGGCCAAGACGTACGACGTCGAGATCTGGTTCCCGAGCCAGGGCCGGTACCGCGAGACGGCGTCGATCTCCAACACCACCGACTTCCAGGCCCGGCGCCTCGGCACGCGCTACCGAGGCGAGCACGGGCCGGAGCACGTGCACACGCTCAACGGCACCGCCGTCGTCGACCGAATGGCGCTCGCCGTCCTGGAGAACTTCCAGGGCGAGGTGCCCGACGTGCTCCACTCGTACGGCGCGCCGGCCCGCATCGAGCGCTGACGCGTCGCGGCGACAATCCAGGACATGAGCCGCGGCGAGATACGGGCGACCGAGCTGACCTCCGGCCTTGTGACCGCGCGCGCCGCCTGCGACGCATGGCACGCCTTCGAGCGACAATACCGCGCGGCGGGGTGCGAGAGCGGCCGAATCGGGCGGTCTTGAAAACCGTTGAGGGGCAACCCTCCGTGGGTTCGAATCCCACCCCCGCCGCTCACCACCTCGAGCCCTTGGGCGTCTAGCGGCTCCTACGGGCGCTGTACCCGGTGGGGCGCGGGGTAAGGAACGACGCATCGTGTCGACACGCGCCGTCCGCGGGCATGTCACATCCGCGCCCGCCGCGCTCAGTCCTGGCTGAGCAGCGCCTCGGCCTCGGCGAGCCGCGCCCCGTGAGCCCACAGCTCGACGGCGTTCTCGTAGTCCTCGTGCCGCCCGATGTCGAGCCAGAGGCCCTCGTGGACGAAGGCGCCGACCGGCAGGTCACTCGAGGAGCGCCTGGACGAGGTCGGGGAAGTCGAACGTTCCCTCGGGCGGGATGACCGACAGCACCGACGGCTCGAGCGCGTAGACGCCCATGCTGACGTTCCAGGTCATCTCCGGCTTCTCCTCGTAGCCGAACACGCGCTGCTGTCGGCGCCGTCATCGAGATGTAGGACGCCGTAGTCGAGTTGCACTCGACGCCGGTGCGTGGCGATCGTGAGGACGTTGCCGCTCTCGCGGTGGTGCTCCAGCAGCGCACCGTGATCGAGCGTCGTGAGCAGGTCGCCGTTCATGGCGAGGAAGGTGGAGTCGAGACTCTCGATGAGCCGGAGAGGGCCGGCCGTTCCCAGCGGCTCCGGCTCCTTCACCCAGGTGATGTTCACCCGACAGCCTGGCCCGTTGTCGAACACCGCCCGGATGAGGTGTGAGAGGTAGCCGACGGAGAACGTCAGGTTCCGGAAGCCTGCATCGGCGAGCTGGGTGACGAGGATCTCGAGGATGGCGCGATTCCCGATCGGCATCAGCGGCTTCGGAAGCACGGAGGTGTACGGCTCGAGGCGCCGTCCGCGCCCGCCCGCGAAGATGACGACGCGGGTGTCGCGCGGGAAGGGAATGGTCACCGGGGTGTGGTGCGTCAGGCGAAGCAACTCCGCCTCGAGCGCAGCGTCGAGATCCGGCATACCTCTGTTGTCGGACATCAGCGCCGGAAGGTTGAGTCGCTATCGCACGCGGCGGCGAACGGTGAGCTCGCCGGTGCTGCGATTGACGGCGACGTTCACTCGCAGGATCACCGGCAGCACCGTCCACACGAGGATGCGCAGATCGCTGCGCAGGCTTCGCGAGTCGCGCGTAGAGAAGATCGAGATGCACCTTCTGCGGGAGGATTCGGTCGACGTAGTGCCCGACGCGATCGACGGGATCGAGAATCTCGGCCTCGTTGGCGAACGCGAGCTGGCCGAGCCCGGTCATGCCGGGTCGGACAGAGAGGATCTCCCGATACTCCTCCTCGAACAGGCCGATGAACTCCGGATCCTCCGGGCGCGGGCCGACCAGGCTCATCTGGCCGCGGAGGACGTTCCAGAGCTGCGGGAGCTCGTCGAGCTTCGTTCGGGCGAGGAGTCGGCCGATGCGGGTGAAGCGTGGGTCGACGTCACCGGTGAGTGCATGCCCGGTGGCTCCGTCGTACATCTTCCGGAACTTGAGGACTCGAGAGTGCGCCCGCGCCATCCGACGCGGGTGGCGCGATAGAAGATCGGTCCGCGGGACTCGACCTTGATCGCCGCGCAACATGCAGAGGAACGGCGACAGGAGGACCAGAAGCGACACTGCCAGGACGACGTCGAGGCTGCGCTTGAGGGTGCGATCGAGTCGCCCGGCGCTCGAACGTGCCGATCGGGCGGCCGCGGCTGACCGCCGACCCGATTCAACGAGCTCTCAGACAAACACCCTCCCCCTCGCCTCCCGCTGAGGCCGCCGATCACCTCGCTCTCATTTCAGCGCAAATCGAGGCTGTGTCAAGAAATGCGGGCAGTCCTAGCCCATGGTCAGGACGGGCTGGTCGTTCGTGGGGCATCGGACCCGTAGCGCGGCGGCGAGCCGCTCTCATCGCCCCGCGGGTGCTCCTCGACAGCCTTTGAGGGCCGCTCCGGACCCGGTGCTGTCGGCCCGAGGTTGCAGGGCGTCTCTAGCGCGTCTCGGTTCGGTGCGCGGAGTTTCGAGGTGGCATACCGCCCGAGCACCGACATCTTCAGCGCGGCGCGACGCTGGTCGTCACGTCCGTAGATGCCGACGCGGGGATGGCCCATGCGTCGATCGGGCTCTGCCGGCCGGGCAGCGCGAACGCCCCCCGGTACCCGGCCGCCCTGGCTGCTGCACGCACACGGGGGCTCTGCTCGCCGAACGGGTAGGCGAGGTAATGACACGGGCGCCGGAGCTCGCCCTCGAGGCGCTCCTTCGAGCGCCGCAGCTCGTCATCGAGCTCCGAGTCGGTCAGCTCGGGGAGATGCGGGTGACTCGCGGTGTGCGACCCCACCTCGAAGCCGCGATCCGCCACGCTCCGGAGCTCGTCCCACGTCATCGTCTCTCGCTCCCTGACAGGCTCGCGGTCGCCCGCCAGGTCGCCCACGTCGAGCGGCCGCCCCTCGTCGGCGTAGTCCGAGCACGCGAACACCGTCGCCGGAACGCCCAGCGCGGCGAGCTGGTCGAGCGCACCGCCGATGCTGCGAAAGGCATCGTCGAACGTCACGTGGACCAGCTTCCCCGAGCCCGGCAGCACCTCGTCTGCCGTGGCCGGCGCGTACCCGGCGCCGAGGGCGTGCCGAACCTGCTCCTCGAACGCGCGCGGCGACACGGACAGCGTGTTCGACCAGGTGTCCGACACCGCGTGGTAACAGAGGATGAGCGGCTGGAATCTGCCGCTGCCGGCACGGGGTCTACGTACGCGCGACATCTATTCCCGCGGCGAGCGTACCACTCCGAGTTGCCCGAGCAGCGCTTCCCATTGATCCCCGACGGATCGCGTCGAGTGCACCTCGCTGATGTACGCCCGCGTGCGCTCGGCGAGCTCCACGCGGTCGTCGCGCGTGCCCACAGGTCGCGCGCGCCTGCGACGAACCGCTCCCACGAGCCCTCGGCGACGACACCGAGCCCGTGCCTCGGATGGCGCCCTCCGCATCCAACGACAGGGACAGCGCGGGCACCCCGAGACTCCACGCCTCGAGGAAGGTGTTCGGCATGCCCTCCGCCGGCGATGTGTTGACGACGGCGACGGCTCCTGCCAGGAGCTCGATGAGCTCCGCGTGCGGCAGCGGGTCGGTCACCTCGAGATTCGGGATCCGCTCGGCCGTCACGGGTTGCGCGCGCACGGCCTGCTCGGCCGGGGGTGATCCCTGCGGAGGTGCGGTACCAGCACGAACCGGGCCTCCGGCAGCGCCGCTGCGAGCTCGGCGTACCGGAGTGGCTCCTTCTCGGCGACGAGGCGACCCGCCCAGACGAACACCTCCGGGCGGCGCAACGCCGGCGTTACCGGGGGCAGCTCCGCGAAGCTCGGGATCCGCACGAGCGTGCGCAGCTCCGGTAGTGCCTCCCCGGCGAGGACGAGCTGGTTTGTCGACTGCACCACGACCGCGTCGGCCAGCCTGACCCCGAGGTCGTACAGGCGC